>CAYJPV010000009.1:0-150892 GCA_964372095.1 uncultured Vicinamibacterales bacterium
CCTCTAGCCTCTAGCCTCTAGCCTCTAGTTACTCCCACTCAATCGTTCCCGGCGGCTTGGTCGTGACGTCGAGCGCGAGGCCGCTCACGCCCGGCAGCGCCAGGATCTGCTCCCGGAGTTCCTCCAGCAGTGCCGCAGGCTGGCGGGGGGGGGTTGCCGTCATGGCGCGTTCCGAGTGTATGGGCCGGACGATGACGAACTCGCGGCCGCGGCCGTCGAGGGCCATCGGCACGAGAACGGTGGGGCACTGCCAGATGGACTCGTACACCCCGTGGCGTTCAAGGCCATCCATCACGATCGCGTCGGCCTCCCTGAGGAGGTCGAGCCGGTCGCGCGTCATGGTCGCGGCGAGGGGCGTGACGGACGACGGCGCACCGGGCCCCAGATTCCAGATGCAGCGGTTGATGCCCGGCACCGACTTGAACAGCATGGCGGCCATCTCGAGCAGCGTGGCAAACGGTGCGTCGCCCGACACCATCACCGGATGTTCGTACGAACGGAGGTCTGCCTTGACGCCCACCGACTTGATCGGGAGCGCCAGTGCCGCCAGGCCGTACTGCGCGGCCACGCGGGCGACGCCTGGCGCCGCCGCATCGAGTCCGTCTGTCGCTTCAGTGCCCGCCGAGCACAGGACGCGCACGCCGAGGCCGGGACCGGGGAACGGATGCCGCCACACGAGCGCGTGCGGAATCCCGAGCCGCTCGCCGAGTTCCCGCACCTCGACCTTGTAGAGGTCGGCGAGCGGTTCCACCACCCGTCCCTGCGCGATCATCGCTTCGATGACGGGCACCCGGTTATGGTGCGTTTTGATGGTGTCGGCACGTTTGGTTCCACCGGTCTCGATCGTGTCCGGGTAGATGGTGCCCTGCCCCAGCAGGTGCCCTTCGATGCCGAGGCGTTTCGCCTCGCGTTCGAACACGTCCACGAACGTGTTGCCGATGATGGTCCGCTTGCGCTCCGGCTCCACGGCGCCGGCGAGCGCCCCGAGGAAGGCCTCGCTGGCGTCCACGAAGTGCAGGTTCTGGTCGAGGCCGAATCGCCGGAAGGTTTCGACGACCGCCTGGCTTTCGGCCTTACGCATCAGGCCGTTGTCGATGTGCAGCAGGTGCAGGCGGTCCGCCCCGATGGCTTCGCCCAGCAGCCGTGCCGCCACGGTCGAGTCCACGCCGCCTGACACGAGCAGGAAGACGCTCTGGTTGCCGATGTGCTCCCGCACCTGGGCCATCCGCTCCTCGATGTACCGCTCCATCGTCCAGGAGGGGCTGCAGCCGCAGACGCCGAACACGAAGTTGGCGATCATCTCGCTGCCGTGCACCGTGTCGTCGACTTCAGGGTGGAACTGGAAGCCGTAGCGCCGCAGCGAATCCGAACCGATCGCGGCAAACCGGTGCGGTTCGCCCGAGCCGAGCGTCGTGTAGCCCACCTCGTGGAAGCCGGGGCCGACGCTCGTGACCGAGTCGAAGTGGCTCATCCAGACCCGCTCGGAGGAGGACAACCCCTGGAACAGCGGGCACGCGCCGACGACCTGCAGATCGGCCGGTCCCCACTCGCGCCCGCCGTGGACCACCGTCCCGCCGTAGTGCTTGGCGATTTCCTGATGTCCGAAACAGAAGCCGAGGATCGGGATGTCGAGATCGTAGATGGCCTTGTTGTAACCCGAGTCTTCGCCGAACGACGCGAGGCTGGGGCTGCCCGAGAGGATGATGCCCCGGTATGCCTGAAACGCCTCGATCGGGTCCTCGGGCTGCCGAATCTCGGCGAGGACATGCAGGCGGCGGATCTTCGTGGCGATCAGGTGGGCGTACTGGCCGCCGAAATCGACGACGGCAATGGCATCGTGCTGCATGATGTGGTCCCGGAGATGTCAGTCCAATCCCGCCTGGAGGTCAGCAATCAGGTCGTCGAGATCCTCGAGCCCGACCGAGAGGCGCACGAGCCCGTCGGTGACACCCTGCGACAGCCGGGCTTCGCGCGAGACGACGCTGTGCGTGGTCGAGGCGGCGTGCGTGATGAGCGTCCGGGTGTCGCCGAGGCTGACGGCGAGCGCGCAGACCTGGACGGCGTTGAGCAGCCGCCGGCCGGCGTCGAGTCCGCCGCGGAGCTCGAAACAGACCATCCCGCCGAACCCGCCGGGCATCTGGCGCCGGGCCAGGTCGTGTTGCGGGTGCGACGCGAGGCCGGGATACCGGACCCAGGACACCGCCGGGTGGCGCTCGAGCCAGCCTGCGAGTCCCATCGCATTGGCGTTGTGGCGTTCGACCCGGAGCGGCATCGTCTGCGTGCCTCTCGTCATCAGGTAGGCGTTAAACGGCGCCATGATGCCGCCGAAATACCGAAGCGGCTCCGTGAGGCACGTGTGGATGAACGCCGTGTTGCCCACCACGAGGCCCCCGACGGCATCGCCGTGGCCGCAGAAGTACTTCGTCGCGCTGTGCACGACGACGTCGATCCCGAGCGCGAGCGGACGCTGGTTGATCGGCGTGGCGAACGTGTTGTCGCAGATCGTCGTGATCCCTGCCAGTTTCGCCATGGTGGCGATGGCGGCGAGGTCGCAGAGCGAGAGGAGCGGATTGCCCGGCGTTTCGAGGTAGATCAGCCTGGTTTCGGGGCGGATGGCCGCCCGGACCTGCTCGGTGTCGGTGGCGTCGACAAACGTGGTCGAGATGCCCAGCGAACCCAGCTGCTGGGACATGAGATGCACCGTACTCGGGTAGATCGCGCGGGCCGACACGATGTGATCGCCGGCCTTCACCACCGTGAGGATGGCGACCGAAATCGCCGCCATGCCGCTGGCCGTCGCCAGCGCCGCTTCGCCCTGTTCGAGGCTTGCCGCGCGGCGTTCGAAGGCCGACACGGTCGGGTTGCCCCAGCGGGTGTAGACGAACGCGTCTTTCTCACCCGCAAAGATGGCGGCACCGTTCTCCGCGGTGCCGAGGTGGTACGTCGTGGCCAGATGCAGAGGAGGGACGAGGGCACCCGTCTCGGCGTCCGGGGATTCCCCGGCGTGGATGGCCGTCGTATGCAGGCCGTAACGGCGTCGTGGGTCAAGCATGGTCCCGTGATCGTCCTCCAGGTGACGTATGAGGGTCAACTCCTGCAGCCTGCCCGTTTGTGGCGTATGCTAGGCGGCCATGGCCTGGCTGACCATCGGCGTGATGTACGCCGTCTTTCTCGGCGTGGGGTACCTCGCATCCCGGAAAGCCCGGGGCGGGTCTGCCATCGATCTGATGATCGCGGGCCGCAGCATGCCGCTGTGGCTGGCCACGCTGACCATGACCGCCACCTGGGTAGACGGCGGGTACCTGCTCGGCACCGCCGAGGGCGTGTATCGATCGAGCGTGGCGTCCGGGCTCCAGGGCGGGCTGTGTTTCGGCCTCAGCCTGATGGTCGGCGGCCTGTTTTTCGCGCGCCGCATGCGGGCTCTCGAGTTCACGACGCTCATCGACCCGTTCGAAGCCCGGTTCGGGCGGCGATGGGCCGCGGTCCTGTCGTTGCCAGCCATGGCGGCCGAAGTGTTCTGGAGCGCGGAGCTGCTTGTGGCGTTGGGCTCGACGCTCGGGGTCATCGTCGGCCTCGATCTCACGACCGCGATCCTCGTGTCGGCGACGGTGGTCACCATCTACACGATGGTCGGCGGGATGTGGTCTGTCGCGTACACCGATGCGATTCAACTGGGGATGGTCGTCGTCGGGCTCGCCATCGCCTTGCCGTTCGCCCTGTCGGCCGTCGGCGGTCTCGGGCAGGCCTGGGAGGCCTACGCGGCCGCGAGACCCGGCGGGGCGCGTCTGCTGCCGCCGTTGTCGGCGGATCCGTCCTGGTCGAGGGCGGCGATCGTCAACTGGTGGGACGTGAGTGCCATGCTGGTGTTCGGGGGCATTCCCTGGAACTGCTACTTCCAGCGCGTGCTGGCGTGCCAGACGCCGCGCCGCGCCCAGTGGCATTCGATGCTCTCCGGACTCTTCACGATTGCCCTCACGGTGCCGCCGCTGCTGCTCGGCCTGGCCGCATCGGCGTATGCCTGGCCCGCGGATCTGGCGGCCCGTCTCGCCGCCCAGCCTGCTGATGCCCTGCCGCTCGTGTTCAAGACCATGACGCCGGCGCTCGTCGGGTTGCTGGGCATGGGGGCCATCATCGGGGCCGTGACGTCGAGTTTCAGTGCGTCCATTCTGTCGGCGGGATCGATGTTCGCCTGGAATACCTGCACCCGTTTGGTACGGCCGAACCTGTCTGCCGGCGCCATGCGGCGGCTGTTGCGCTCGAGCATCGGCGTGCTGGGCGGAGCGGCGGTGGTGATGGCCCTGCACGTGCAGAGCGTTCAGGCGTTGTGGTTCTTCACCAGTGATCTGGTGTTCGTGCTGCTGGCGCCGCAGTTGCTGTGGGCGCTCTTTGACAGGCGCGCCAATCTGGCCGGTTCGGTTGCCGCGTTCGCCGTGTCTCTGATTGTCAGGCTCGGTGGTGGAGAGCCGTTGTTCGGCATCCCGCCCGTGGTGCCGTACCCCGAACTCGCCGCGGCGTTCCTGCCGATAGACCCGGCGACCTGGTACGACCCTCAGAGCGGGGCGATGCTGTTTCCGTTCAAGACCCTGGCGGCCGTGGCCGGCCTGGTGACGCTGCCGGCCGTCTCGCGCCTCACCGCGCGCTGGGTGCCCGCACGGCCGCTGCGCCGAGCTAGCCCCTAGCCTCTAGCCTCTAGCCTCTAGCCTCCTACCGCGGCGCCAGGACGAGTGTCGTCAACGCCGCGTTGTCCACGGCCTCCTTCGAGAACCGCATCGGCACGTACTCGACTTTGCTCCAGCGCGGCAGCAGGTTGTCGTACTGCGGGCTCCACACGTGGCCCGACTGCCCGACCGGAATGACGAAGAGCGACGAATCGAGCGCGGCGAGATCGATGATCTGACGGTACGACGACGAGTACACATCGTTGCCGATGTACATCACCGGCGTAATCGTAAACGAGTTGCCGCCCGCCGGGACGCGCCGGCTGAACGCCCGCCGCAGCAGGGGCACCGTCTCGAACACGGCGTGGGGAAACACCGCCGCATTCACCCGGTCCCACCGCCACTTGTCGAGGTTGTGCGAGCCCTGGCGGTCGGCCATGTCGGCCAGCGCCTGACGCAAGGTCAGGCCGAGCAGCGTGGCGCACGTTTCCGGTTCGGTCGTCCGCACGTCGTCGCACCAGGTGGTTTCGCCCTGCTGGATGACATGGTCGAGCGCCTTCGCCGACGTATTCCGGACCTGCCAGTACTCCTTGAACAAGGAGGATCCGAGGTCGTCCTCGAACATCCCGCGTACGGTGGATGTGTACCACGCGTCGTACAGGGCGGCGGCGGCGCTGTCTCCGGACATCGTGCCGTCCCACTCCCGCAGGCGTTCCATCGCGTCGCGGCTCTGTGCGTCAAGGGGACGGGCCTTCATCAGGAACGGCACCACGACCGCCGCCTGCGCCGTCCGGACGTCACGCTGCATCCGGCTGAAGTCATCCACCGTGAGCCTGGTCGTCGCGTCGATCAGGTCGGCGATGCGGGTGGCCCGGTAGGGGGCCTCCCAACTGGATCCCAGCGGGAACGGGTGCGAGTCGGGCACCACCTTGTTGTTGGCGGTGGCGAGGTATCCCCGCGACGGATTGAAGGATCGCGGCCACTCGCTCTCGTGGAGGTAGCCGCGCCACTCGTGTTCGCCCGTCCAGCCGGGCACTGGCAACCGGCCGTCGCTGTTGGTCCGGACAGGATACGCACCGGGGCCGACGTAGCCGATGTTGCCGGAGACGTCCGCGAAGACGAAGTTCAGCACCGGGGCGTGCGCCTGTGCGAGAGCGGCGTTGAACGTCTCCCACGACGAGGCGGTGTTGATCTTCAGCACGGCGCCAGCGGATTGATCGTGGGCGTCGTACCCCGTCCAGCGCAGGGCCAGCGCCATCGTCGGTTCGGTGGCCACGTCCGACACCAAGGGGCCGTGGCGCGTGAGGCGCACGCGAAGCGGGACGTCGTCGCCCCCGCGGACCTTGATCACGTCACGAATGACCCGCATCGGCTCCCAGGTTCCGGCGAACTCCGCCTGGTCGGCGGTGTTGATGTGCTCGACGTACAGATCCTGGACGTCGGCCAGGAGGGCCGTGATGCCCCAGGCGATATGCGCGTTGTGACCGATGAGCACGCCAGGGAGCCCGGGGATGGTGGCGCCGGTGACGTCGAGATCACCGCCCGTGACGTGCGCGAGAAACCAGATTCCGGGGGTGCCGCCAGCCAGGTGCGGGTCGTTGGCCAGCAGCGGCTTGCCCGTTGCCGTGCGGCGTCCCGACACGACCCAGTTGTTGCTGCCACCGGTCAGGGGCGGCGCCAGCGGGCCCACGAGCAGTTCGCTCAACCTGTCCGACAGCGCGGCCAGTGTCGTGTCGCCGCGCACGACCGGCTGCGTTGACCGCGGTACCGGCCCCTCGGGCACGACGGGGACCGGCACGCCCGGCGTGCCGGGGATCGGGACCGCCGGGAGGAGCGGAGGATCCGAGTCGGCGGGCAGGATGACCGGTCCCTTCGGCGTGTACGACGGCATCAGCTGACTGGCGCCCTCGTCGCCCACCTGGGCTGCCACGCGCAACCGCAGGAGTTCGTCGCGCCAGTTCGTACTCAGCAGCCACGCGATGGTCTTGTACCAGGCGATGACGTCTTCGCCCCGGAAGGGTTCCGGCGTGACACGCAGCAGCGCGAACTCGACCGGGAGGCCGCCCCCGCGATGGTCAGCGAGGAACGCGTTGATGCCCGCCACGTACGACTCGATTGCCGACCGGGCCTCCGGTGCGAGGCGTGGCCACGAATCGGCTGCGGCACGGCCCATCCCGAGCGTCCGCATCAGCCGGTCGGTCTCGATCGTGTCAGGGCCGGCGAATTCGGAGAGGCGCCCCCAGGCCACGCGGCGCTGGAACTCCATCTGCCACAGACGTTCCTGGGCGTGCACGTAGCCCAGGGC
The DNA here is from genome assembly GCA_964372095.1 of uncultured Vicinamibacterales bacterium. Taxonomy (GTDB): domain Bacteria; phylum Acidobacteriota; class Vicinamibacteria; order Vicinamibacterales; family JAKQTR01; genus CAYJPV01. The sequence goes on from CAYJPV010000009.1 coordinate 6,964, forward strand.
GAAATGCGCATCGGCTTCGTTGGACGCCCGGATGTGCGGGACGTGGTCGACGTCACGAATGATCTGGACGGCAGTCCGCAACCCATCCACCGTGACCTGCCCGGAGACGTCGGGCAGGGGAGCCCGCAGCCGCCAGTAGGCCAGTGCCACGATCACGGCCGTGAGAGTGATCACGGTCAACAGCGTGCGCAGCCACCACCGGCGCCGTGGCCGCGGCGCGTCATCAGGACGTTCAGGCATACCGCTTCTTCCTGTCTCGATCGATCCGGGAGCCGTGGCGCATCACCGCGCGCGGCGCTTCCAGTAGTAGTACACCGGAACACCCATTCCGAGGAACAGGAGTCCGGCCCAGGCCTGCTCGGGCTTCTGGATCAGTGTCGTGACGACGAACCAGGCCGAGGTCCCGACGAAGAAGAGCGGCACCCACGGGTACCCCGGCACACGGTACGGGCGCGGCGCGTCCGGCATCGTCCGCCGCAGCACGATCACGCTGAAGCCGCCGAGCGCAAAGAAGATCCAGTCGGTGAACACCACGTACGAGATCAGGTTCTCGAAGGTGCCCCAGAAGAGGATGAGCACCACGGCCCACGCCGACTGGGTCACGATGGCGAAGGCCGGCGTCTGAAAACGCGGATGGATCTCGGCGACCCGCCGGAAGAACAGGCCGTCGGCGGCCATGGCGTAGTAGATGCGCGGCGCCGTCAGCGTGTAGATGCCGACGACGCCGAACGTGGAGATGACGATGGCGAGGGAAATCAGGCTGCCACCCCAGCGGCCCAGGACGGTCGAGACGGCGTCTGCCGCGATACGGGGAGAGGCCGCCATGGCGTCTGGCGTGAGCAGGAACAGGTACGCGACGTTCGTGGCCAGGTAGATGAGCGTCACGGCCGCGGCGCCGATGGTCATCGCCAGGGGGAGGGTGCGCCGCGGGTTCTTGACCTCGGCGCTGGCAAACGTGGCGTGCTGCCAGCCGCCGTAGGACCAGAGCACACCGACCATGGCCAGCGCCAGGGGGCCCCACGCAAAGGCGCCGGTTCCCCAGAGGGGACCGGCGTAGTCGGTCGTGGTGACGGAGCCGAGTGTCAGGCCAACGACCACGAGCCCGGCGATGCCGACCAGTTTGAGAACCGTGAAGACATCCGAAAAGAGGGCGCCGGCTTTCACGCCCAGCACGTTGACGGCGGTCAGGGCAAGCAGTCCGACGATCGCGACGGCCTTCGTGCCGGCGACGCCGATCGGGACGAAGTAGCCGAGGTAGGTGGCGAACGCCAGGCTGAGCGCGCCGAGGCCGCCCGCGTTGACGACGACGAAGTAGGCCCAGCCGAAGAGGAACCCAACCAGGTCTCCGTACGCGCGGGACAGGAAGACGTACACGCCTCCGGCTTCGGGCAGGAGTGCCGCGGCCTCGGAGAACGTCAGCGCCCCCGCCAGCGTGATGGCGCCGCCAGCGACCCAGACCGCCAGAATCATCCAGGGGGACGGCACGTGCTGCGCGATGATCGACGGCGTCAGGAAGATCCCCGAGCCGATCGTGCCGCCGACGGCGATCATCGTCATGTCAAACAGTGTCAGGGTACGTTTGAGTTCGGCCATGCGGATTTCACATTGTGCCCCGAACCGGTCCCGCTGTGCGCGCAATATCGGCGGTTGTGGGGGAGACGCGGACTGGGGAACAATGCTGGGGATGGCGGATCAACTAGGGCTTTTCGAGTCGGACGGACACACGCGGCGGGGGACGGCAGCGGCCGGAGCCCCGCCGGCGCCCGGATCGTCCCTGGAGCAGCGTTACGAGCGGTTTCGCGTGCTCGCCGCGTCGCTGCCGCCGACGTTGCGCATGGGGACGAGTTCGTGGAGTTTTCCCGGCTGGCAGGGCATCGTGTATGCGCGGCGGCACGGCGCGTCCGTCCTGTCGAAGGACGGCCTGCGCGAGTATGCGCGGCACCCGCTGCTCCGCACGGTCGGCATCGACCGGAGTTTCTACGCGCCGATTCCAGACGGTGACCTGGCGCATTACGCGTCGTCGCTGCCGCACGGGTTCCCGTGCTGCGCGAAAGCGCCGGCGGCCGTGACCTCGGCGACGCTGCGTGATCGGGGTCGTCACCGGCCGAACCCGGACTTCCTGTCGGTTGGGCGGTTCGAACGCGACGTGCTGGAGCCGTTTGCCCGCCAGTTCGGAGACCATGCCGGGCCGTTCATCCTGCAGTTCTCGCCGACGTCGAACAGCCACTCGGCCGACGCTCAGGCGTTTGTCGAGGGGCTCGACCGGTTCCTGGACGCCCTGCCCAGGGACTTCCGGTACGCCGTCGAACTGCGGGACCGCTGGGTGCTGACCGACGCGTACCGCTCCGTCCTGGCGCGCCATGGGGCGGCGCACGTCTACAACTACTGGTCGGCGATGCCCATGCCTGGCGTGCAGGCACGGATTGTCAGCCCGGATGCCCAGCCGTTCGTCGTCATCCGGCTCCTGCTCAGGCCAGGGACCTGGTATGAAGACCAGCGCCAGGTGTTCGCGCCCTTCAACGCCCTGGCCGAACCGGACGACGCCATGCGGCGCGATGTCATCGACATCATCCGCCGGAGCGTCAATGCCGGCCGGGGCGTCTTCCTGCTGGTGAACAACAAGGCCGAAGGGTCGTCGCCGCTGACGATCGAGGCGCTTGCCGAGCGCCTCGTCGCCGAACGTTCAACCTGAGTGTGAGGGGAGCGTTGGCCGCCACGCCCGGCGTACAAAGAAACGGACAGCAACCCGGCGAAGCCAGGCGGCTGTCCGTTGATGGAGACCGCGTGGTGCGGCGTGACTACCGGATCACGTAGCGCAAGCCCGCCCAGAACATGTAGTTGTTCTCGATCCCGTTGTCGCTGCCCGGGAACAGCCGGCCTTCGCCGACGATGAACAGCTTGTCCATCCTGGCGTTCGTCCAGATCTGCTGCCCGGCGTGCACCAGGACCGACGGCTTCACGTAGTCGCTGTGGGTAAAGTCCCAGATACCGGCGCCCACGCCCACGAAGCTCTTGCCGCTGGTCGACATCAGGTTGGCTTCGACTTCAGCGAAGAGGCTCGTGTAGGACGTCTCCTCGAAGTTGATCGCCGCGCCCACGGCCGGCGCAATCTTGAAGTTGGGCGACGCCTTGTACTCGGCGCCGAACTTCACGCCCGCCAGCGGCGAGCAGAGGGATTCGAGCACGGTCCCGGACGACGCGCCGTCGATCTCGCGCGTGCGGCGTTCTTTGCCGAACAGCCCGGCGGCGAAGATATCCCACTTGGCCTTCTTCTCGGCAGCGATGCGTTCGGCTTCGAGGCGGGCCCGCTCGGCTTCTTCAGCAGCCAGGCGTTCTTTCTCGAGGCGTTCTTTCTCGAGACGCTCCTTTTCAAGGCGTTCTTTCTCGAGACGTTCGCGCTCGCGGCGCTCGGCTTCGAGACGCGCAGCCTCGGCGGCCGCCCGTTCCTTGTCGAGGCGTTCTCTCTCAAGCCGTTCTTTTTCGGCACGCTCGGCATCCAGGCGCGCTTTCTCACGGCTCGGTTCGCTGGTCACCAGCGTGAGGTTCGCGCACGGCTTCGGCACCACGAACGTGTACGTCTGCACCATGTCGTCGATGACGAAGGTGAAGCCCTGGAACGGCTTCTTACCGGCCCACTTGACGTTGCGGACAATTTCCGGCCTCGTGCCGCCGCGACGGAACGCCATCCAGACCATCGTCGTGCCGGGCTGCACCTCGGTCTCTTTCAGCTGGGCGGGATCGGCCTTCGTCAGGATGTCGATCACCGTCGGTGCCAGCTGCGGGACGCCAGCCTTCTCGAGGACCTGGGCGATGCCGGTCTGCGCACGTTTGCGGGCCGCCCATTTCTGCACCGACGCGACGTCCCGCAACGGGGCGTCGAAGCGCGTGCTGCCGCCAAGCCGGCTCAGCGACTTGTAGTTGTCGTCCTGGGCAAAGGCACTCGTGGCGTTCGCGAGTCCAAACACCCCGGCCAGCGCCAACGTCAGCGCCAGAACGGTCCAAAACCTCAATCCTTGCACTCTTGTGTTCATCGTGGCAGTCTCCTAGCGGGAGCTCTTCAGAACAAGGCCCTGCTGCTGGGAGTGCAGGCCCAAGGAAGAAACACCGAGATTGTACACCGTCTGGCCGCAATCGTGACAATTATCGTGTGGTCGCAACTACTGTCGATTCAGCGGGAAGCGAGAGAACCGTGACGCGTGCCGAGGAACGCAGCGTGTGGCGGATCCAACGGGCCGGATCCCTTGACCGCCTGGTGATGGAGCAGGAGGCACTCACGTCCCCGGGGCCAGGTGAAGCGAGGATCGGGGTTGGTGCCGTCGGGCTCAACTTTGCTGACATCTTCGCCGTCCTGGGTCTGTACTCCGCAACTCCTGACGGGGCCTTCATCCCCGGACTTGAGTTTGCCGGGATCGTCGAGGCCGTCGGGCCCGGGGTGACGGCGGTGGCCGTCGGGCAGCCGGTGATGGGACTGACACGTTTCGGCGCGTATTCCACGGCCGTTACGGTTGATGCCCGTTATCTTCAGCCGCTCCCGGATGGGTGGACTCCGGAGCAGGGTGCGGCATTCCCGGTGCAGGCCCTGACGGCCTGGTATGCCATCCGGGAACTCGGCGCGCTCGCGCCTGGTGGGGCGGTCCTCGTGCACTCGGCCGCCGGCGGTGTCGGACTCAACGCCCTCGAAGTGCTGCGTGAACTCGGCGCGCGGGTGGTCGCGACGGTTGGACATCCGGCCAAACGCGATCTGCTGGTCGCTGAGTACGGACTCACAGAAGGGCAGGTCATCGTCCGGGATGCGCGGCGTTTCCTCGCGCAACTGGATGAAGCGCTGCGGGCCATCGATTGCCGCGGGTTCGACCTGGTCCTCGACTCCGTGGCGGGGCCGTATTTCGCGCCGGCGTACCGCCGCCTCAACCCGGCAGGGCGTCTGGTGGTGTTCGGATCCGCCGACCTGATGCCCCGGGGCGCCCGTCCCAACTGGCTTCGGCTCGGCTGGCAGTACCTCACCCGGCCGCGCGTCGATCCGCTCCATATGATCTCGGCCAACCGGAGTGTCATGGGGTTCAATCTGATCTGGCTGTGGAATCGCGCGGAGGTGCTCGCGCCGGCGTACGCCGAACTGAGCCGGTTGATCCGGCGGCCGCCCCGCGTCGGTCACACGTTCCCCTTCGACCAGGCGCCCGCGGCCATTCGCCTGCTGCAATCTGGCACCAGCGTCGGCAAGGTGGTCCTCTCGGTGGGCTGACGGCGTCGGTCACCGTCGCACAGGCGTGTTCTGTTGTAGACTGAGTGGCGGCTTCGGCTACCCACTCAAGGACACTCGTCGTGGCGACATCTCCGACTGTTGTTGGGCGCTACCAGGTCGTGAGACGACTTGGTGCCGGCGGCATGGGCACCGTCTTCCTGGCCCGGGATCCGGAACTCGATCGGGAACTGGCGATCAAGCTGGTCAAGGACGACTTGACCGACGACCCGGAACTGCGCGAGCGGTTTTCGCGCGAAGCGCGTTCGGCGGCCAGGCTCCGCCACCCCAATATCGTGACGGTGTTCGACATCGGCGAGCAGGACGGGTGCCCGTTCATCGCGATGGAGTATCTGTCCGGCGAGAGCCTGTCCGACAAGCTCAAGCAACGCGATCTCCTCCCGCTTCCCCAAATCCTCGTGTGGATGGAGAGCCTCTGCCTGGGCCTGGCCCACGCGCACAAGGCGGGCATCGTCCATCGCGACATCAAGCCGGCCAACGTGATGGTCGACGCCGACGGGGCGCTGAAGATCGTGGATTTCGGGATCGCGCGCCTGGCCGATTCGCAGATGACGCGCGAAGGCGTGCTGGTCGGCACAATCAACTACATGTCCCCGGAGCAGATTCTCGGACGCCCGCCCGACCACCGGGCCGACATCTTTGCCGTGGGCGCCGTCTTCTACGAACTGCTCGCCGGCCGGAAAGCGTTTCCCGGCACGATCGCGGAAGGTTTGTTTACGCGGCTGTGTCAGGACGAGCCGGAACCGCTGGCGCAGTTCCGGCCGGGCCTCGATCCTGAAGTGGTCGCGATCGTTGCGTACGCGCTGGCCAAGGATCCGGACGCGCGTTATCAGGACCTGACCACGATGGCTCGCGACATCGCGATGGTCCGCACCAGGACCGGTGCCATTGCTGACGCGAGCGACACGCTGACGATGTCGGCCAGTGCGTATCCGGTGGAGGCTGGCGGGCGGCCCGGGTCGCAGCCCTTTGCCGAACCCGCGAGCGCCCGCCTGCGCCTCCAGGAGGAAGAACGGCAGCGCCAGGCGGTCCTGCAGGCGGAACGCGACCGGGCAGAGCGGCTCCGAGCCGCGCTGGAACGCAGCCGCGCAGCGCTTGCGGAAGGGGCGTGCGAGCAGGCGGTTCGCGCGGCCGAAGACGCCCTTGCCGTGGAGCCGGGCCATGCCGACGCGCACGCGCTGATCGCCCAGGCACGCGCGGCCATGGAGGAACGGCAGCGCCAGGCCGCGATCGTCGCGGCCAGGCGGGTGATCGAGGCGGCCCGCGCGGCGTTCGATGCGGGAGATCCTGCCGGCGCGGCCGACCTGATCGACGCGGTCAGGCCACCGACCGAGACGCTGGCCGCCGAGGTCGCGGCGTTGCGTGCCCGTGTGGCAGAGCAGCTGCGCCTCCGCCAGCGTCGCGTGGAGATCTTCGTCGACGCAGCCGAACTGGCCATGTCTCAGGGCGACTTCGCCAAGGCGATTCCCCTGGCCGACGATGCCGCGCGCGTGGACCCGACGTCGCCAGCCGTCATCGCCTTGCGCGCCCAGATCGACGCACATCAGACGAAGGTGCGCGAAGAGACGGAGCGGGCCCAGGCGGTTGATGCGGCGCTGCGCGACGCGAACGGGGCGCTGGCGCGCGGGGATTTCGCGAAAGCCCGGGAATACGTGGCGCAGGCGCGGCGCATCGATCCCGGGAGCTGGAACGTGTCGTCGGTCGCGGGGCGGATCGACCAGTCCGAGCGGGCGGCCGCCGAGCGAGCCCGCCGGCAGGAGCAGGTCGTCGTGGAGGCGAGCCACCGCCGGTCGCTGGCGTGGGTCATTGGGGCCGTGCTCGTGGTCGCCGCAGTGATCGTCGCGTTCTTCGTCCTGTAAGTCGCCTGACCACGATGCTGACCGTCCTGCCGCTCGCGTCGTCCCTGAATCCTCCCGCTGTGGTGGCGGCCACCGTGAAGCGGGTGAGCGAGCGGCTTGCCGGCGGCGGTATTCAGCACCGCTGCGTGACGCCGGATGACACGATGGCCGCGGACCTGCTGCTCATTGTGACCGGCGGTACCGAGCATCTGGCCCTCGACGTCGTCGAGCGGACCGGGATGCCGGCCTTCCTGCTGGCGCATCCGGATCAGAACTCGCTCCCCGCCGCGCTGGAGATTCTCGGCCGGCTGCGCCAACTCGGCCGCCGCGGCCGGATCTTCCTGCTGAGCGAACATGCGGACATCCCGCCGGACCTCGCGCGGCTCGGCAGTCACCTCACGGTGCGGCGGCGCCTGCAGGCTGCCCGCCTCGGCCGAATCGGCCGCCCGTCGGACTGGCTGGTGGCCAGCACGCCCGCCCCGGAACTCGTGCGGGACGTGTGGGGGCCGACCGTCGTGGACGTGTCCATGAGTGAACTGCTGGATGCGTTCAGGCATGCCGATCCCGAGCGGACGGCTGTCCTGGCGGCTGACGCTGCGAGTGGCGCGTTGTTGACCGTGGAGCCGTCCGCGTCGGATCTCGAGGCCGCCGCGCGTGTGTCCGTGGCGCTGCGTGCGGTCGTGGAACGCCATCGCCTCGACGCCTGTGCGCTCCGCTGTTTCGATCTCGTCGTGGATCACCGCACGACCGGGTGCCTTGGGGTGTCGAACCTGCTCGACGACGGGACCGTGGCGGGCTGCGAAGGCGACGTACCGGCAACCGTGACGATGCTCTGGGCGCAGTTGACGACCGGCGAACCCGCCTTCATGGCCAACCCGCAGGATCTCGACGCGCGGTCCCGCAGCGTCTGGCTGGCTCACTGCACGGTGGCGCGCCGGCTGGTGTCGGGGTACAGCCTGCGGTCGCATTTCGAGTCGTCGGTGGGTGTCGGCATCCACGGCTGCATCGACCCGGGGGAGGCCACGGTGCTGCGTATCGGTGGTGCCGGCCTGCGCGACCTGTTCGTGGCCGACGGGCAGGTCGTGGCGCACGAAGACGTGACACGGCGATGCCGGACGCAGGCGCGCGTCGTGCTGGAGACGAACGTCGAACGCCTCCTGGTCGAAGCCACGGGGAATCACCATGTCCTCGTGCGCGGCCGCCACGCCCAGGCGTTCGAGGAGTACCACGATCTGTTCGTGGCGGGCCTGGAGCCTGGCGTCAGGAGTTAGTAGGCAGTAGGCAGTAGGCAGTAGGCAGTAGGGGACATCCCCTGCCGTCCCCAATCCCCAACCCCCAATCCCCAACCCCCAATCCCCAACCCCTAGCTGTGCACCCCCGGCGCTTCGTGGCCCGTGCGCTGCACGTACTCGACATACGAGCCGGGGTAGACGTGCGGGGCGGCGTCCATGCCGGTGTCGCCTCCGAGTTCGAGCACACGATTGCTCAGACCACGCAGGAAGGCACGGTCGTGCGACACGAAGATCATCGTGCCCTCGAAGGTCGAGAGCGCGTCGACGAGCATGTCCTTGGTTGCGAGGTCGAGGTGGTTGGTCGGTTCGTCGAGCACCAGGAGGTTGGGCGGATCGAGCAGCATCCGGGCCATCACGAGGCGGGTCTTTTCGCCGCCTGACAACGCCCGGATCTTCTTGTCCACGTCATCGCCCGAAAACTGGAACGCGCCCGCCAGGTTCCGGAGCACCCCGACGGACTCGAGCGGGAAGTCCTGCTGCAGTTGCTCCTCGATCGTCAGGTCCGGGTCGAGGATGTCGAGCGCCTGCTGCGAGAAGTACCCCATCTTGAGGCTGGCGCCGAGGGTGACCCGGCCGGTGTCGGGCTGGAGCACACCGGCCACCATCCGCAGCAGGGTGGTCTTGCCGGCGCCGTTGCGCCCCATGATGCACCAGCGTTCGCCTCGCCGAATCGTCAGGTTGAGGTCGTCGTAGATCACCCGCGTGCCGTAGGCCTTACTGAGCTGCTCGATGGTGACCACGAGGTCCCCCGAGCGCGGAGGTGTCCGGAAGTCGAAGCGGACCACGCGGCGCTTCTTCGGCAGTTCCACCTTCTCGATCTTGTCGAGGGCCTTGACCCGGCTCTGTACCTGCGCGGCTTTCGCGGCGTGCGCCGAAAACCGTTCGATGAACCGCCGCTCCTTGGCCAGCATGGCCTGCTGGCGCGCGTACGCGGCTTCGCGGTTGGCCTCGCGGATGGCCCGCTCGCGTTCGTAGTAGTCGTAATTCCCGGCATACACCGTGATCTCGCCGTCGTCGATTTCGGCGATCCGCGTGACGACGCGGTTCATGAACTCGCGGTCATGCGAGGTCATCAGCAGCGCGCCGGCATACGAGGCCAGGTACGATTCGAGCCAGATGATCGACTCGATGTCGAGGTGGTTCGTCGGCTCGTCCATCAGCAGCACGTCCGGTTTGCCCAGCAGGACGCGTGCCATGGCGACACGCATCTTCCACCCGCCGGACAACGCCCCGACGTCGCCGTCGACCCGTTCGTCGTCGAATCCAAGACCGTGCAACACCTCGCGGGCCTGCGCTTCGAGGGCGTAGCCGCCCAGGTGGTCGTATTCCTCCTGGACGTGGCCGAACCGATCGAGGATCCGGTCGAGGTCGTCGGCCTGATCCGGGTCCGACATCGCGTGCTGCAGGGCCTCGAGTTCGTGGTGCAGTTCTCCGACCCGCCCGCAGCCCGCGATGGTCTCGTCGAGCACGGATCGGCCGGCCATGTCTTCCACGTCCTGGCGGAAGTACCCGATCGTCAGGCGCCTGGGCAGCGACACCTCGCCGTCATCGGGCGACTCTTCCCCGACGATCATGCGGAAGAGCGTCGTCTTGCCGGAGCCGTTCGGCCCCACCAGGCCGACGCGCTCGCCGGGATTGAGCTGGAACGAGGCGTCGATGAAGAGGATCTGGCGGCCGTACTGCTTGGTGATGCGCGAAAAAGCAATCATGGGAATCTACCAGCGTAACACGCGGCACCCGGCCGGGACCTGGGAAGCGCGGCGAGGAGCGGTGCAGACGCCTTGACGCCGGCCGCAAGTCATCGCACCATCTCTCCGTCGCGCGCAGTGGGGTCAGACCTTGCCTTGACAGTTCTGGCCCCGGCATTCGCCGGAACCGTCAAGGCAAGGTCTGACCCCACAGCAGGAGTCCCGCCGATGTCGAACCGCCGCGCCTTCCTGCGCCGTGTCGCCGGCCTGTCGGTGGTCTGGCCGGCCGTACCGTTTGAGGGACTGGGCCACTCCGTGGAGGTCGTGACCGCCCGGTCATCCGCGACCGGGGAGGCCGATCGGCGTGAGTGGGTCGAGACCGCGTCGCGCCTCGCGGAGCCGGTTCTGACAGCCCTCGCGGCCCGGCGCCTGAAAGCGACGATGCCTGTGGAGGCCCGGGCGGGGATCGTCGACCGGCCCCGGTACACGTACCTCGAAGCGGTGGGGCGGCTGCTCTCGGGACTGGCGCCGTGGCTCGAGTCCGGCACCGACACGGGTGCCGCTGGCGCTGCCCGCCAGCGGTATGCCGAACTGGCGCGGCAGGCGATCGACGCGGCCACCGATCCGGCGTCGCCGGACTTCCTCAACTTCACCGAGGGGACCCAGCCGCTCGTGGACGCCGCGTTCCTGGCCCATGCGGTCGTGCGCGCACCGAACGAACTGTGGCGCGCCCTTCCGCCGCGCACGCGGACCAACCTCGTCGCCGCGTTGACGTCCACCCGGCGCATCAAGCCGTGGTTCAGCAACTGGCTGCTCTTCAGCGGCATGGTGGAAGCGTGTCTCTGCCGCGTCGGGGAGAGCTGGGACGCGATGCGCGTGGACTATGCGGTGCGTCAGCACGAGCAGTGGTACAAGGGCGACGGCCTGTACGGGGACGGTCCGGAGTTCCACTGGGACTACTACAACAGCTACGTGATTCAGCCGATGCTGCTCGACGTGCTGGCGGCCGTCGCGCCGGCCAACAAGAGTTGGGATACGCTGCGAGACCCTGTCGTGAAACGCGCGCGGCGCTACGCCGCGATCCAGGAACGCCTGATTGCGCCGGACGGGACTTTCCCGCCTGTCGGGCGTTCGTTGGCGTACCGGTGCGGGGCGTTCCAGTTGCTGGCGCAGATGGCCCTCGCACGCCAGTTGCCGGACGGCGTGACGCCGGCGCAAGTGCGGTGCGCGTTGACCGCGGTGATCAGGAAGACGCTGTCGGCGCCGGCGACGTTTGACGCCGGCGGCTGGCTGACCATCGGGCTGAGCGGCCATCAGCCGTCGCTGGGGGAGTCGTACATTTCGACGGGCAGTCTCTACTTGTGCGCGGCGGCGCTGCTGCCGCTCGGCCTGCCGGCCACCGACGAATTCTGGAGTGCGCCGCCGCAGGACTGGACGTCGAAGAAGGCCTGGTCGGGCGCCGACCTGCCACCCGACCACGCGCTGTAACGACCGGCTGCCGCCGTGCCTGACCCGTGTATCGGATATGATGCGCCGGACACCGTGGGGTGGGGTCAGACCTTGCCTTGACAGTTCTGGCCCCGGCTCTCGCTGAAAACCGTCAAGGCAAGGTCTGACCCCACTAAGGAGTGCTCGATATGGACGCCGGTCACGAAAAATTCCCGAGAGTCTTCTGGAGCGCGAACGTCACGGAGTTGTTCGAACGCGCCGCCTACTATTCGATGGCCAGCTTCGTGGTCATCTATCTCGGCCAACTGGGGTTTGGCGACTACTGGCCGTCCGTCCTGAACGGCAGCGTCCTGTGGACGCTCGTCTACTTCCTGCCGATTTTGTCCGGGACGATCGCCGACCAGATTGGGTTCCGGCGGGCGCTGCTCATCGCGTTCGTCCTGCTGGCGATCGGCTACGGGCTGGTGGGATTCCCGGTGTGGTTCGGCGGCGCGGACCTGGCTCCGTCAGTGGCCAGCGAGGTGACCGCCACACGTTCGGTCGTCATCCCCGTGGTCTTCGGGATCCTGCTGATCGGCATCGGCGGGTCGGTGATCAAGCCGTGCGTGTCGGGCACGGTACAGAAAGTGGCTGGGGCCCGCGCGACGCTGGGATTCGCCATCTTCTACATGATCATCAACATCGGGTCGCTGTTCGGGCGGGGCACCGGGTACGTCGTGCGCCGTGGGTACGGCGCGGTCACGATCCTCGAAGTGGTCCTGGTGTGCGCGGTGGCGGCCGCCGGCCTCGTCTACCTGGTCAGCCGGGCGGTGGAAGCCAAGGAACAGGGACGCGGCGCCCGGATGACGGTGCCGTTCCTGGCCCTGGTCGTCGGAGCCGGTGCCGCGATTTCCTGGATCGTCGGCGGCGCCGTGCGCGTGGAAACGGGTGACAGTCTGTCCTACATCTTCGCGGTTGCGGCCTGCGCGTCGATTGCGGCGTTCATCGTTGTGCTGGTGTTCTACAGGGAGCCGGCGGTCGCGGCGGACACCCCCGCGAAGCCCCGGCGGTCCATCGGGCGCATCCTGCTCGACATGGTCCTGGTATTGCGCAGCGGCCGTTTTACCCTCTTCCTGATCGTGATGAGCGGGTTCTTCTTCGTTTACAACCAGGTCTACAACGTGCTGCCGCTCTATGCAAAGCGCGTCATCGAGACGAGCCCGGCGATGGACCTCTACACCGCCGCCAACCCCTTCGTCATCGTCTGCCTGCAACTTGCCATCACGCAGTACTTCGGCAAGATGAAGGCGATCCGCTCGATCGTGGTGGGCACGATCATCATCGGCGTCTCGATGCTGATCAACGTGTATCCCATCTACGCCGCGGGTGGGATGCGTCTGCTCGTGGCGAACTGGCTGCCGCTGGGGTCGGTCTTCCTGATCCTGACCGTGGCGCTCATCGCGTTCGGTGAACTGTTCACTTCGGCCCGCATGTACGAGTACATCGGGTCGGTGGCGCCGAAGGGGCAGGAAGGCCTCTTCCTCGGGTACGCGAATCTGCCGCTGGCGATCGGATCGTTCACCGGCGGCCCGGTGGGTGCCTACATCTTCAACGGCATCATGGCGCGGGGCGCGACCACCAGACCGGACGGCCTGCTCGAACTCGTTCCGGCGCAGAACGCCCTGGGGTGGATCATTCTCATGTCGATCGGATTCGTCTCCGCGTTCGCCATGTGGCTGTTCAACAAGTGGCTCGAGCGGAATCCGCAGTGACGGGGACGCAGACAGTAGACAGTAGACAGTAGACAGTAGGCAGTAGGCAGTAGGCAGTAGGCAGTAGGCACCCTGACCTGGACCTGGCCTCGGGAGGTACCGCATGCGCCTGCGCATGGCGGTGATCGTGTGCGCGGTCGCGAGCCTGTCGGCCCCCGCCGCCGCGCCGGTGCGTGCTCCGCTCAATGGCCTGCCGGGCCTCATGCTTTGGGTGTGGGAACGCCCGGACGACCTGCGATCCCTCGATTCTGACGTCGGCGTGGCGTTCCTGGCCCAGACCGTGACCATTGATGCACATGGTGTCCGCGTGGACGGCCGCCGCCAGCCGTTGCGCGTCGCGGAGGCGGCGCGCGTGGTCGCGGTCACGCGCATCGAAGCGGCGTCGGAATGGACGCCGGCGGCCGACGCCGGGATGATCCGCGCCATTGCCGGACTCGTGGCGAATACCGCGTCGTTGCCCCGGGTGCGGGCGGTGCAGCTGGATTTCGACGCGCGCGCCTCCGAGCGCGAGTTCTATCGCGCGCTGGCCCGAGAGGTCCGCGCCGCCGTCGCACCCGGCATCGGTCTTTCGATCACCGCCCTCGCCTCCTGGTGCGCGGGCGACGACTGGCTCGCGGGGCTGCCGATCGACGAAGCCGTTCCGATGCTCTTCCAGATGGGTCCGGAGCACGGACCCTACCGGGCCATCGCGCAATCGCGAGCGGCCGCCGCGCCCGCCTGCCGTGGTGCGGTTGGCGTGTCGCTGGCCGAACCGCTGACGACACATCGCGCCGGCCGACGCCTCTACGTCTTCAACCCGCAGCCATGGACAGCGCTGGCGATTGCGCGCGCCCGCGAGATCGCGCGCCGGTAAGGAGTCCTCATGACACGCCTGCTCAGAGTTGCGGCCGCTCTCACGATCGCCATGTCTGGCGCAACGCTGCTGGTCTGGACGTGCGGCCCGGACCCGATTGAGCTGGCCACCACGGTTTCTCTCCACCCGGCGCGTTATGACGCGTTCGCCAGCGGCGAACTCGGTGTGGTCCGGCCAACCTACAGGCGCAGCTACCTGGTGGAGGCGTATCGAATCCTCAGCGGCCGTCCGCCGCTGAAGAAGGTCACGCCGGCCGCCGTGCAGCCCGCACCGTTCGTGTATCCGGGCAGCGCGGCGGCGACGTGGGTCAGGGTCAGTGCGGAGGTGCTGAACGAGCCGCCGCCGCCCAAGGATCGGTACGTCGGGTTCGCCACCACGCGGCCGGTGCCGGGCAGCGACTACCAGCACTTCGACAACTGCCTGGATGAGAGCTTCGAGCACGCGGCGCGGACGCTCGAGGCCCGGCGCGCCACGTTCGGCGCGGCCAGCGCAGAGTTGCGTGAGTGGACGCGCGGGCAGCGGGTGGTGTTCAGCAACTGCGGCAACGCGGGGACGCTGTTCGTTCCACCGCCGCTGCCGGCCGACGCCCATGCCCTGCTGCGCGCCGATCGCGAGTATCAGGTCGCCGCCGCGCACTTCTACGGCATGGCGTACGAGGAAGCCGCACGGCGGTTTGTCGCGATCGGCAGGATGGCCTCGTCGCCGTGGCGTCCGTACGGCCGTTATCTCGCCGGCCGCACGCGCATCAGGCAGGCCACCCTCGCCGCCGACGACGATCCGCGGAAGGCCGAGTTGTTCGCGCTCGCAGAAACCGAACTCGCCGCCGCTCTCGCCGATCCGGCCGCGTCGATGCTCCATGAGTCGGCGCGCGGCCTGCAGGTGCTGATCGAGGATCGTGTCCGGCCCGTCAACCGGCTGCACACGCTGACCACGCAGCTGACCACGGCTGAGGCCGCGGACCCACACGATTTCGGAGACTACACGCGTATCCTCGATCGATTCGCCGGCGATACAACCGAGTACACCTACCGGACGGTGAAGCACCTCGACGCGGTGATTGCGGCCGACGACGCCAACGACTGGGTGCTGGCGTTCCAGGGCGGCGGTGAGGAGGCGACCGAACGTGCGGTCCTCCGGTGGCGACAGACACGGTCGCTGCCGTGGCTGATCGCGGTGTTGTGGAAGATCCCGCCCGATCACGCCATCGCTCCGGAGGCCCTCGATGCGGCATCCCGCGTTGAGGCGCAATCGCCCGGCTTCGCATCGGTGGCATTCCTGCGGGTCCGTCTGCTCGCGCACCGCGGCGACCGCACCGGAGCTCGCGCCGTGCTGGCGACGCTGCCGAGCCAGCCTCGGGCCGGCATCGACGACGAGACCATCAACCTGCTGAAAGCCGAGCGGCTGATGCTGGCGGACACCTTCGACGAGTTTCTCGAGAATGCGTCGCGCACGAGTCTGGCCGTCGACTATGGGCCATCGGTCTCTCGGCTGCCGGTGCTTGACGGCGACGCCGCGGACACGCTGACCTACCAGATGCCGTTCGCGCGGCTGATCGACGCCGCGCGATCGACACGGCTGCCCGAGCGCATCCGGACCGCCGTGGCCGCTGCCGCGCTGGCGCGCGCGATCGTCTTGCAGCGCGAAGACGTCGGCCTGCAGGCGGCCGCCGTGCTGCGGCCGCTGGCGCCGCCGTCACTGCACGCCGACATGGATCGCTACATGAATGCGGCAACGTCAGCCGATCGGCACTTCGCGGGCGTGACCCTGATGCTGCGGACGCCGGGGCTGCCGGCCTACGTCCGCGGACCGGAGTCCCTCCGCGGGCTCAGGAGCACAGACGCGCCGAGACCGGTGCTGTCGCGGCAGTTCGATCACATCTATCGCGAAAACTGGTGGTGCGTGTCCGCCGACGGCGCGATCAGCAGCCGGTGGGCGCAGCAGTCTCCACTGCGCATGATGCTCTATGGATCGCGTCCGGTTGCGCCGCCGGCGTTCCTGACCGCGGCGGACACCGCCGCCGCGGCACGCGAGTTACGCGCCCTCGGGGCGGTTGGCCATCCGCGTGAGTTCCTGGCGACCGAGACGCTGGCCTGGGCGCGGACACGCCGCGCGGATCCCGTGCTCCCCGAACTGCTCGCCCACGTCGTCGAAAGCGGACGATGGGCGTCGTGCGACGACCGGGAGCAGGCCGCCGCACTCTCGCGGCGGGCGTTCGAGACCCTGCATCGCTTCTATCCGAAGAGCGAGTGGGCGCGTCGCACGAAGTATTGGTACCGATAGGGCCCGCCTGATGGTGGCGGGCGACGTGAGTAGACAGTAGACAGTAGACAGTAGTTAGCAGACCAAGACGGGGGCTCGCCCGGAACACTCCCGGGCGAACCCGCATCATATTCCTAATCCCTAATCCCTAATCCCTGTCCCTAGCCCTAGCCCCGAGCCCCGAGCCCCGAGCCCCGAGCCCCTACTTCACGGGCACCTTGGCCGTGGCCGGCGCCGCCGCCAGCGACACCTTCATCTCGTCCAGCAGCCGCTGCGCCCCGTCCACCTCGGCCATGTTCCACAGCATGTACCGGCTGTCGACGTGAATCGACCGCGTCTTCACCTCGTCAAAGAGGTAGTCCGACGACACGGATTCGTAGGTGCCATCGAAGAGCAAGCCGACGAATTCGCCCTTGGCGTTCAGCGTCGGCGACCCGGAGTTGCCGCCGGTCGTGTCCACGGTCGAGAGGAAGTTCACCGGAACGTCCTGCACGCCCGCGTCAAAGAACGGGGTCTTCTTGCCGGCGCGCAGCGCGGCGATCGCATCGAGCTGCTTGCGTGGCGCGTCGAAATCGCCCGTGCCGGTGTGCTTTTCGACGATGCCGGCCAGGGTGGTTTGCGGTGTGTAGAGCATCCCGTCGCGGGGAGAGACACCCTTCACCTGCCCGTAGGTGACGCGCAACGTGCTGTTGGCGTCGGGAGCCAGCAGGCCGCCGGCGTGTTCGGTCAGCGCTTCCATATAGACCGGGCGGATGCGGGCGTACGCGCCGGCCCGGTTCCTGGCCGCTTCGCGGTTGGCCTCGGCCATGGGTTCGAGGGCCGCAGCCAGCGCGATGAACGGATCGTTGGCGGCCACGAGATCGGCCGTGCTCTTCTCGATCAGGCCCATGCGTGTCTCGCGGTCGGCGAGTTTCGTGCCGGCGTAGAGCGTGTCGAGGTACGTGCCGATGGCGGCCTCGGCGGCGGCCTTGTCCATGCCGGCCGTCAGCCCGGCGGCCTTGTCCAGCACATCGATGCGGTGTCCGGCGGGCAGGGCGGCAGCCTTGGCCAGCGCCCAGCCGAAGAGCATCCGGTCGACCGTGGGATCGATCGTGCGCTGCAGGCGGTCCTGACCCTCGCGGATGCGTGTCCAGTCACGTTCCTGGAATCCCGCGTCGCGCTGGACATCGGGCTTCGCACGCTGGACCGACAGCCGGTAGAGCGTCTGGGCGGCACTGAGGTACGACGAGGCTGACGACAGCAGTCCCAGCGTGGCGTTTCGCTCGCGCGTGGACTCGCCGCCGGCCTGCAGCGCCTGCATCGCGGCCAGCGCGTCGCCGTACTTCATCTGGCGGGCGGGGCTGGCGGCGATCCACGTCACGAGTTCCTGTTCGCGTGCCTGCTTCTTGGCCAGCGCGCCGCCTTTGAGCATGCCCTCCAGCACGCCACGCGAGTTGGTGAGGCCGTTGTTCAGGCCCTGCACGCGCCCCGCCAGCTTGAGGGCGAGGGCGGGTTTGTCCTTCGTCAGCGCGTCGATCGCCGCCAACTGTTCTTCGGCGAGGCGAATCGAACGCGGCAGTGCCCACTCGACCGTCTCTTTGACCTCCGCGTAGGTCTGGTGGCGCTGCGTCCGTCCCGGGTACCCCACGACGAAGACCAGGTCGTCCGGCTTGACTCCGGCCGGCGCGATGGGCAGCCAGTGTTTGGGCTTGTACGGAACGTTGTCCTTGGCGTACGGCACGGGTTTGCCGTCTTTGCCGACATACGCGCGCAGGTAGCTCCAGTCGCCCGTGTGCCGTGGCCAGCGCCAGTTGTCGGTTTCGCCGCCAAAGACGCCAATGCCTTCAGCCGGCGCGTAAACCAGCCGGACGTCTTTGATTTCCAGCTGCGTGATCTCGAAGTACTTCAAGCCTTCGAAGAACGATGCGACCGTGCAGCGCAGTCCGGCTTTCTCGCACGTCGCAATCCGCTCTTTCACGCGGCGGTCGATCGTGTCGTACCGTTCGCGGTCAGTCGCGGTCGGGGCCATCCCGCCCGTGATGGCCGTCGTGACGTCCACCACGGACGTGGTCACGAACACCCTCGAGCCGGGGCCGTTCGAGAGTTCGTCTTCCCGGGTCTTCGCCAGGTAGCCGTCCCTCAGCAGGTTGCGCTCAGGCGTCGAGTTGAACTGCAGACCGCCCGTGACGCAGTGGTGATTGGTGACGATGAGGCCGTCGGGTGACACGAACGACGCCGTGCACCCGCCCAGGGAGACGATGGCGCCCATGGGCTGGCCGGTCAGGTCGGCGAACGACTTCGGGTCGCCGACAAACCCGAGGGCCCGGAGCTTCGCCGCCAGGGCCGGGATTTGCTGCGGCATCCACATACCCTCGTTGGCCTGCAGGCCAACGGAGAGCAGGACGAACGTGAGCACGATTGCGGTGCGAACTGGTTTCATAAGGGCCGCTCCTCCAGCGGACCCCTTCAGTGTGCCACAGGGGGCAGGGGGCAAGGGGCAGAAGAAGCAGGAAGCAGGAAGCAAGAAGCAGGAATGTAGACAGTAGACAGTAGACAGTAGATGCCGATCGCCGATCGCCGATCGCCGATCGCCGATGGCCGATGGCCGATCGCCGATGGCCGATAGCCGATAGCCGATAGCCGATAGCCGATAGCCGAAAGCCTCAAGCCCCAAGCCCCGTGGTATCGTCGATGACGCGGGAGTACTGGCGTGAACAAGTGGACCGTGCGAATCGGGATTGTCGCGCTGCTGGTCGTGGCGACGCTGGGCTTTGGCCTCCGCGCCAGGAGCCAGATGTACGACTTCGGCGTCTACCTCACGGCGGGTGCCCGTGTCGTGGCGGGCGAGAACCTGTACCGCGTCGAAGACGGTCACTGGCAGTACAAGTACCTGCCGGCGTTCGCGTTCGTCATCGCGCCGTTGAGCCTGCTGTCCCCGGTGGCGGCGCGTGCCGTGTGGTTTGGCATCTCGGTCGGCCTGCTGATCCTGTTTGTCCGCCTGTCATTGCGCCTGTTGCCGGATCGGCGGCGCGCGACGTCGTTCCTGCTGTGGATGACTATTCTCGCGATGGGGAAGTTCTACATCCGGGAAGTGGGGCTCGGGCAGACGAACATCCTGCTGGCGGTGCTGGCCATGCTGGCGCTCGACGCCGGCCGGAACGGACGCGAGGCATTGTCCGGCGCCCTGCTCGGGGCGGCGACCATCGTGAAGCCCTACGCGATCCTGTTCTGGCCGTGGCTCGTCGTGAGGGGGCGCTACCGCGCCGCCGCGTGGTTCGTCGGGGTGCTTGGCGCCGGGGTCGTGTTGCCGGCACTCAGATACGGGGTGGCAGGCAACATCGAGCAGCTCGTTGGGTTGTGGTCGGTCGTGACGACGTCCACCGCTCCCAACCTGGCGGGCCAGGACAACGCGTCGATCGCCGGGATGTGGGCCAGCTGGCTGGGCGTCGGCCCGCTGGCCAGCCGGATGTCTCTGGTGAGCGCGCTGGCGCTGGTGGCAGCCTGTGTCTGGGTTTTCCGCCGCCGTCCCGACGGCGTCTTGCCCGAGTATCTCGAGACAGGCGTTCTGCTGTTCCTCATTCCGCTGCTGTCACCACAGGGATGGGACTACGTGTTGCTGATCGGAACCCCGGCGATCGTGCTGCTGCTGGACCGCATGAACGGCTTCAGGCCGGCGCAGCGATGGACACTCATCGTCTGCCTCGTTGTGGTGGGCCTGTCGATCTGGGACGTCATGGGCCGCGAGCTCTACCGCTCGTTCATGATGGCGCGCGTCGTGACCGTGTGCGCGCTCGTTGAACTGGCGATGGCGGTGCGCCTCAGGGTGACGCGCACCGCCTGATGGGCGACCTTACGCCTTGGTTTTCCACGCCGCGAGTACCTCGCGCTCGCGGTCGGGTTTGATGCCGGCCTTCAGCGCCGCCTGTCGTTCGGGCGTCTGTGCGGAAAACCAGGCCAGTGTATCCAGTGCCGTCTGCGCCAGCGGGCGGAACGTCAGTCCGGCCCCCACCGCCCTCTTGTTGCTCCGCCGGCTGAAGCCGGCCGTATCGGGACCCGTCGGCACCCAGACCGGCATGTCGGACCACGCCCGGACCTTCTGCTCCCGCAGGAACGCGGCCGGCACCCAGTGCAGCTTCGCGCCCGCGGTCGTGGCGGCCCGCACGCCCAGCAACATCTCCTCCATCGTCAACTCAAAGGCCGGACCCGCGGCGGTGTAGGTGCCGAACGCCCGGGCTTCGACCATGCGAATCGTCCATTCCGCCAGGTCCCGTGCGTCGATGTACTGGGCGTAGTCCGTCCCGTCGCCGGGCGCGAGCACGTCGCCGCCCCGGGAGAGACGAACCGGCCAGTACGTGAACCGGTCGCTTTCGTCGCCGGGGCCGACGATCAGCGTGGGACGGATGACCGTCGTGATGCCCGGGAACCACGACTCGGCCTCCTTCTCGCACACGGCCTTCAGGGGCCCGTAGAGCGCGCCCACATTGGCGCGGAGCGTCTCCTGCGTCTCTTTCATCGCGTCCGGTCCCGTGTATGCGAGCACTGGATCCGACTCGTCAGCGCCCACGGTACGTTCGGACGCGTGCACCGACAAGGTGGAGATGAACACGTACTGCCCGACCTTGCCCTTCAGCGTCTGCCCGGCGTCCCTCACCCACATAGGCAAGGTCGTCGGGTTGTCGATGCAGACGTCCCAGGTGCGTCCCGACAACGCGCCCAGTTCCGCTTTGTTGCGATCGCCCGTCAACTCTTCGACCTCGCCCGGCCAGAGGTGCGGGTTGCGGCCGCGGTTGAAGAGCGTGATCTTGTGCCCGCGGGCGAGGGCGTACTTGACCTGGTGGGGACCGATGAACCCGGTGCCCCCGAGAATCAGAATGCTGAGCGGCTTGGGAGCTGGCGTCACGCCGTCGGGCAGCGGTCCTGCCTGTTTCGGCGCGCGGGGCGCTGGGGGTTGTGATTGGGCCAGGGGCGAGGCACCCAGGCCGAGGCCGATCGCGCCGGTGGCGGCCACCTTCAGAAGGTCGCGTCGAGTTGTTGGCATGTCAGCAATATACCGGGGTCGGGACGGATAAAGGAAGTCGCCCACAGAAGATCACAAATCTGTGATTGCGATGGAGAGTTGAGGGGATTTCTGGCGGTACATGACGGAGGGCGATCCGACTGGCGGTCGCCCTGTTCCCTGTGGGTCGCGTGATGTGGAGGGTGGCGGGGCGGGCCGGAATGCTGTCGGTTCCCCGTATCGGGTGTGTCTGGGCTCAGAAGCGTCCAGCGTTGTGTGGAGCACCTCGTTACCCGCCGCGCCACCTCGTTACTAGTAGTATCGGCACCCGGCCGCGAAGCATGAGCGCCTCCGGGACACGCCGGGCGTCATCGGTGTTTCAGGAACGTGCCGGCCCGGTACTCGTCGAGGGCCTGGCGGATCTGTTCCTTCGTATTCATGACGATCGGGCCGTGCCAGGCGACGGGTTCCTGGAGCGGCTTGCCCGAGACCAGCAGGAACCGGATGCCTTCGTCGCCGGCCTGGACGGTCACGTCGTCTCCCGCGTCGAACACGATCAGCGATCGGTTGTCTGCCAGATACCCGTCCTGTTCACCGGACTCCACGATCCGTTCGGTGAGCACCGGCCGAGGCTCCGACGCGTGTGCGAAGCGTCCGGACCCGGCGAACACGTACGCGAAGACGTTGCGCGCACGATCGACCGGCAGGCTGCGGCGACGGCCTGGCGGTACCCACACGTCGAGATATTGCGGATCGGCTGCCACGCCTTCGACCGGGCCAGACTGGCCCCAGAAGGTCCCGCAGACGATGCGCACGGTCGTGCCGTCGTCTTCGGTGACCGTCGGAATGTCTGCGGTCTTGATCTCCTGGTACCGCGGGTCGGTCATCTTCATCGAGGCGGGCAGGTTGGCCCAGAGCTGGAACCCGTGCATCCGACCCTGTGGGTCGCCGTGGGGCATCTCCTGGTGAATAATGCCGCTGCCGGCGGTCATCCATTGGACGTCGCCCACGCCGATGGTGCCCTGATTCCCCAGGCTGTCGGCGTGATCCACGTTGCCGGCCAGCACGTAGGTGATCGTTTCAATTCCGCGGTGGGGATGCCACGGAAACCCCGCCTGATAGTCGGCCGGCCGATCGCCGCGGAAATCGTCGAAGAGGAGGAACGGATCGACGTCGCCGGTCTCGCCGAACCCGAAGGCGCGACGCAGACGAACACCGGCGCCTTCCATCGTCGGCTTCGACAGACCCGAACGTTTCACGGGACGAATGGACATGGGGACCCTCCGGGAACAGTCTTTGTGTGTTTAGACACGAAGATCATGCCTGAGGATCCCTGCAGGACCCGCATCCCGTGACGGGAATCACCCGGCGGGCCGGCGGGCCAGCCGGAACCGCCGTCTGATGGCACCGAGTTCGTGAGAGAATCAGCCGTTCCCCCGGATTGCGGCGCGTGACCCTCCTGGCAGCGCCAGGGAGATGAGGAGCGACTATGAAAAACGGTGTGGCGGTCCTGCTGTTGCTGCTGGTGGCGGCGTTGCTGGCACCCATGTCGGCAGACGCGCAAGGCATTTCCGGCGGGATCAAGGGCGGGGTCCTGTTCAGCTCGATCCCGCAGTTCGGCGACACTCTCGACGAGGCGGGCGTCGGCATTGACGTCAGTCAGCGCGTCGGGTTCACCGGCGGGGCATTTTTAACGTTGTCGCTGCTGCCCGGGTTTGCGATCCAGCCCGAAGTGCTGTACGTCCAGAAGGGCACGGATCTCACGGTGAGGGGGACCGACTTCAGCGGGAGCTTCAACCTCGACTACATCGACGTTCCCGTGCTGGCCCGACTCTCCGTGGGCGCAGGCGGCGCGCGTGTGTACTTCGTCGGCGGACCGTCGTTCAACTTCAACCTGAAGGCCGAGACCGAGTTCAACTCCGAAACGGAGGACGTCAAGGACGATGCCGAGAAGTACGAGATCTCGGTGGTTCTGGGCCTGGGCGTCGAGCTCGGGAAGTTCCTCGTCGAAGGACGCTGGATGGAGGGATTGAAGAACGTGTCGACGGATTCGGACGTGGAGAACAAGAACCGGACCTTCGCCATCATGGCTGGCATCCGGTTCTGAGTGGATGAACTGACTGCTTCTGGAGAGCCGACATGACCACTTCTCGCTGCCGCCTGCTGCTTGCCGTGCTCGTCCTGGCTGGAGCCGTCGTTTCGACCGGCGCCGATGCCGGACAAGGTGCGGCAACGCCGGCCACGGAACCGTTGAACATCATCGCGTTCGGCGCCCACCCCGACGACTGCGACATCAGGGCCGGGGGGACGGCGGCCAGGTGGGTGGCGGCGGGCCATCGGGTCCGGTTCGTGTCGGTGACGAGCGGCGACGCCGGGCACCACCTGCAGGGCGGGGGCGTGCTGGCGGCGCGGCGCCGCGCCGAGGCGCAGGAAGCGGGCCGCCGCGCGGGCATCGACTACATCGTGCTCGACAATCACGACGGCGAGTTGCTGCCCGATCTGAAGGTCCGCGAGCAGATCATCCGCCTCATCCGTCACTGGAAGGCCGATATCGTGCTGGGGCCCCGTCCCAACGACTACCACCCCGACCATCGTTACACCGGCATCCTGCTGCAGGACGCCGCCTTCATGGTGACCGTGCCGAACGTCACGCCCGACACGCCAGCTCTGCGCCGCAACCCGGTGTTCCTGTACTTCGAGGATGGTTTCCAGAAGCCGGCGCCGTTTGCGCCGGACGTGGCCGTCTCGATTGACGAGACCTTCCCGAAGAAGATCGAGATGCTCGACGCGCACGTCTCGCAGATGTACGAATGGCTGCCGTGGCATGCCGGGCGCCTGGACGAGGTGCCGAAGGACGTGGCGGCACGAAAGACCTGGCTGGCGGCGCAGCGGGGCGGGCGGATCAGCCCGGCCGTCCGTGCCGCCCTCGTCGCGCGGTACGGCGCCGACGCCGGTGCGGCCGTGAAATACGCTGAAGCGTTCGAACTCTGCGAATACGGCCGTCGTCCGGACGCGCGCGAGATCGAGCGCCTGTTCCCGTTCTTCCGGCAGTAGGGCCACCGTGGAGGCGGTCTCGGGCCCCGCGCCCGCCCTGATTCGCCGCTTTGGCCTGCTCCAGGCCACGGCGCTGAACATGTCGAACATGATCGGCGTCGGGCCGTTTATTACGATCCCGCTGCTGATGTCGGCACTTGGCGGGCCGCAGGCCCTGCTCGGGTGGGCCGTGGCGCTGGTGATCGTGCTGGCCGACGGCCTGGTGTGGAGCGAACTGGGCGCCGCCATGCCCGGGTCTGGCGGGTCGTATCTCTATCTGCGTGAGGGGTTCGGGCGCGAGCGCTGGGGCCGGCTGGTCGGGTTCCTGTTTATCTGGCAGTTCATCCTGAGCGGACCCCTCGAGATCGCGTCCGGGTACATCGGCTTCGCACGGTACCTGCGGTACGTCTGGCCGGATCTCACGGCCGGCGGCACGGTGGCCGTCGCCATCGGCGTCGGCCTGGTCAACATCGCGCTGCTGTACCGGAAAATCGGGTCGATCGGCACACTGACCGTCAGCCTCTGGATCGGCACGATTCTCACGACCCTCGCCGTGATCGTGACCGGCGCGATGCATTTCGATCCCGCCGTGGCGTTCGACGTCCCCGACGGTGCGTTCTCGTTCTCCCTCGGCTTCCTGTTCGGCCTTGGTGCCGCATCGCGCGTCGGCATCTACGACTACCTGGGCTACTACAACGTGGCCTACATCGGCGACGAAGTACAGGACCCGGGCCGCGTCATCCCCCGCTCGATCCTGATCAGCGTGCTCGCCGTCGCCGTGATCTACATCGGCATCAACCTGTCGATCATCGGTGTCGTGCCGTGGCGCGAGTTCGTGCCCGCCGCCGACCATGCCCGTGCCGACTTCATTGTCTCGACGTTCATGGAGCGCGTGTACGGACCGCGTGTCGCCACGCTGTTCACCGGCCTCGTGCTCTGGACGGCCTTCGGGTCGGTGTTTGCCCTGCTGCTCGGGTACTCGCGCATCCCGTACGCCGCGGCCATCGACGGCACGTTTTTCTCGGTCTTCGCGCGGGTGCACCCGACGAAACGGTTTCCGCACGTGTCACTGCTGCTCATCGGGACGATCGCGATCGCCGCCAGCACGCTCTCGCTCGGCATGGTCATCGACGCGCTGATCACCACCCGGATCCTGGTGCAGTTCATGGGGCAGATCGTCGCGCTGACACTCCTGCGCCGGCATGCCCCGGACATGCCCAGACCGTTCCGCGTGTGGTGGTACCCGATTCCGAACCTCGTGGCGCTCTTCGGCTGGATCTTCCTGTTCTCGACATCCGGCATCGAGGTGATTGCCTTCGGGCTGGGCACGCTCCTGCTCGGGATCGTGGCGTTCTTCGTGTGGGCCTGGTGGACGGCGCGGTGGCCGTTCTTGGCTAGAGGCTAGAGGCTAGAGGCTAGGGACAAGGGAAAGGCACGCACGCTCATGTTTCGATTGTTCGGGTTGACGATCCTTGCAGGTGTTTCGATCGCGGCGATGCTGGTGTGTCCGCCGGTGGCCGATGCGTTCCCTGCGGACGCCGGGCGCGCGGTCATGGCGATTCGCGCCGCCAGGCCGCCCGTCATCGACGGCCGCCTGGACGACGAGGTCTGGGCCCGTGCGGTGCCGGCATCGGGATTCCTGCAGCGCGATCCCAACGAAGGGCAGCCGGCGTCGGAAGAGACGCGGGTCCGCCTCGCCTACGACGATCGTGCGCTCTACGTGGCCGCGCACCTGCTCGACCGCGAGCCGGGCGCGATTGTCCGGCAGCTCTCGCGGCGCGATGCCGCCGTCGAAGCCGACGCGTTCGTGATCTACCTCGATCCGCACCACGACCGCCTGACCGGCGCCCAGTTCGGTGTGTCGGCCGCCGGCGTGCAGCGCGATGCGCTGATCTACAACGACAACTTCCTCGATGCCACCTGGGACGCCGTGTGGGAGTCGGCGGTGGCGGTGGGGGACGACGGCTGGACGGTGGAGATGCGCATCCCGCTGTCCCAGTTGCGGTTCCCGAGGCTCGACCGCTACACGTGGGGCGTCAACATGCAGCGGATCATCCAGCGGCGCAACGAGGCCGACTGGTTCGAACTCGTGGGCAAGACCGAATCCGGATTGGCGTCCCGCATGGCGTTCCTGGAGGGCATCGAAGGGATCCAGCCGCCCCCGATGCTCGAGTGGCTGCCCTACGTCACGTCGCGCGCTGAGTTCATCGAGCCCGGGCCCGCCGGCTCGCCGTTCAACGACGGCTCGCGTCTGTTCGGGACAGCGGGCCTCGACATGAAGTACGGCGTGTCGAGCAGTCTCACGCTGACGGGTACGGTCAACCCGGACTTCGGTCAGGTCGAGGTCGACCCGGCCGTCGTCAACCTCACACAGTTCGAGACCTTCTTCGAAGAACGGCGCCCCTTCTTCACCGAGGGCGCCAAGGTATTCGGCGACTTCGGCCGCAGCGGCGCCAGCGAGTACCGGGGGTTTTTCCGGCCGGAGCCGACGTTGTTCTACAGCCGCCGTGTCGGGCGCGTGCCGCAGGGGCGCATCAGCGGCGCCTACGTCGATATCCCCACGTCGACGACGATCCTCGGCGCCGCAAAGCTCGTGGGTCGGACACGCGGCGGCTGGACCATCGGAGCCCTGGACGCCGTCACGGGCCGCGAACGGGCGCGCATCTCCGACGGGAGCCAGACCATCCATCAGGACGCGGAGCCGCTGACCAACTATGCGGTGCTGCGCGCGCAACGGGAACTGGGCGCGCGCGGCGCCATCGGCGTGCTGGCGACGTCCGTGATCCGTGAGAGCCGCAACCCGAGTCTGGAGAGCCTGCTCCCGGACAAAGCCACTATGGCCGGGTTCGACGGTCACGTATTCCTGGATTCGCGGCGACAGTGGGTGGCGCACGGCGGTCTCGCCGGCAGCTGGGTGCAGGGCTCGGCGTCGGCCATCACCCGCCTGCAGCGAGCGGAGCAGCGGTATTTTCAGCGGCCGGACGCGCCTCATGTGCGGGTGGACCCGGGCGCGACCAGCCTGTCCGGCTGGTACGGCCAGGCCAACGTGAATCGCAACAGCGGACGGGTGACCGTCAACGCCGGGGTGTGGGGGATGAGCCCGGGCTTTGAGGTGAACGACGCGGGGTACTCCACGCAGACCGATCGGGCCGGCGGCCACGCGATGGTCCAGATCCGGAAACTGACGCCGGATCGCTGGACACGCGAGCGGACGTGGTGGGTGTCGAAGTGGTGGACGTGGAACTACGGCCGCGAGTCCCAGGGGGACGGCTGGCAGACGGCGCTGACCTTCCAGTTCCGCAACTTCTGGCGCTCGTCGGCGCTCGTGTCGTACGCCAAGCGCGTGTGGGACGACAAACTGACGCGGGGCGGGCCGACGGTCATCCGCCCGGGCAACGCCGGCGTGCAGTTGGGAACATCGACCGATCCCCGCCGGCGTGTGGTCGTCTCGGCAGGCGTCAACTACACCTCGCGGGAGTTTGACGCCTCGTCGGCCAGCGGCGACCTGCAGGTGGCCTGGCGACCGCTCCCGGCTCTCACGGTCACGGCCGGGCCCACGGTGCGCCGCAACATCGTCTCTGCGCAGTATCTGTCCACGGTGGCCGACCCCCTGGCGGCCGCGACGTACGGCGGGCGCTACGTCTTCGGGGAACTCGAGCAGACCGAGGTGTCGATGGTGGCGCGCGTCAACGTCGCGACCTCGCCGCGGACGTCCCTGCAGGTCTACCTGCAGCCCCTCATCTCCGCGGTCGACTACGGCGCTATCAAGGAAGTGGCTGCGCCCAACACGTACGACTTCGTCCGCTACGGCATCGATGCCGGCAGCATCGTGGACGCCGGCGGCCGGCTCACGATCGATCCCGACGGCACGGGTCCGGCCGCGCCGTTCTCGCTGGCGACACCCGATTTCAACCTCCGGTCCATCCGCCTCAACGCCATCTTCCGCTGGGAGTTCCGTCCAGGCTCGTCGCTGTTCGTCGTCTGGACGCAACAACGTCGTGATCGCGCGACGTCGGGTGCTTTCGATCTCGGCACCGATCTGTCGGGCGTGCTCAGGGCTCCGGCCGACGACGTGCTGCTCGTGAAGCTGAGTTACTGGATCGGCGGCCGGCGATGATACCGGCGCTTCCCGCTGCCTGACAAAGGGTGCCTCCTATGCCATCGCGACGTATCCTGCCCGTGCTGCTCGCCCTGTTTGTCGGCAGCGGCTGTGCCGCACTCATCTACGAGGTGGTCTGGTTCCAGCTGCTCCAGCTGGTGATTGGTTCCTCCGCCCTGTCGCTGGGCGTGCTGCTGGGAACCTTCATGGGCGGGCTCTGCCTCGGCAGCCTCGGCCTGGCGCGTGTTATCCCGGCGCGGCATCACCCGCTGAAGGTGTATGCCGCCCTCGAGATCGGCATCGGCGTGATCGGCGTGCTGGTCCTCTTCGTCATGCCCCTCGTCGGCAGCGCGTATACCGCGTGGGCCGGATCCGGGACCTTCGGCATCGTGATGCGCACGCTCGCTGCCGGCGTCTGCCTGCTGCCCCCGACGCTGCTGATGGGGGCGACGTTGCCGGCTTTGTCGCGGTGGGTCGAGATGTCACCGCGCGGCGTATCGTGGCTGGGTTTCTTCTACGCCGGGAACACCGCCGGCGCGGTGCTCGGCAGCCTGCTGGCGGGGTTCTACCTCCTTCGTGTCCACGACATGGCCACCGCGACGTTTGTCGCGGCGGCCATCAACGCCGGTGTCGCAGCGGTCGCGTGGTTCGTCGCCCGGGGGACGGCGCACGGGTCCGTGCTGGCCACCGAGACGGCCGCCGCGCCGCTGGCGGCCGGCCGGCCAGCGCGTGAGAAGCACGCTCCGGGCGGCCTGCCGCCGTCGCCGGGCGGAGCCGATCGGCGGATCGTCTATGTCGCCATCGCGCTCTCGGGGATGACGGCTCTGGGCGCTGAAGTGGTCTGGACTCGACTGCTGTCGCTCCTGCTCGGCGGCACCACGTACACGTTCTCGCTCATCCTCGCCGTCTTCCTGCTGGGGCTCGGTATCGGCAGCGGACTGGCGTCGGCGCTCGCGAGAAGCGTGGCCAGCCCCAGGGTGGCGTTCGGCCTGTGTCAGGCGGCGTTGTGCGCGGCGATTGCGTGGGCAGCCGTGATGATCGGGCGTTCGCTCCCGTATTGGCCCGTCGATCCGTCGCTGTCGATGAGTCCGTGGTTCAACTTCCAGATGGATGTCGTCCGCAGCCTCTGGATGGTCCTGCCTGCTGCCATCCTGTGGGGCGCAAGTTTCCCCCTCGCGCTGGCCAGCGTGGCCGCGTCCGACCGCGACGCCGCCCGCGTGGTCGGCGGGCTGTTCGCCGCCAATACCCTGGGGGCGATCGTCGGGTCGCTCGGCGCCGGCCCGCTCGTGGCGTGGGTGGGCAGCCAGCACGCCCAGCAGGTCATGATCGGCATCTGCGCGGCCTCGGCATTCTTGATGCTGGTCCGTTTCCCTGGCCGTCCGGCCCTCCGCGGGGCGTGGCTCAGGGCGGCGTCCCTCGCCGCAGCCGTGGCGCTTGGGGCCGGTGCGCTCATCTGGCAGGCGGTTCCCGCGGTGCCAGGCCTGCTGGTGGCGTACGGACGGTTTGCGGCGACGTGGGTGAACCAGGCGGAGTTCCTCTACGTGGGCGAAGGACTGAATGCCTCCGTGGCCGTGTCGCGCCTGCCGAGCGGCGTGCTCAACTACCACAACGCCGGAAAGGTGCAGGCGTCGAGCGAACCCCAGGACATGCGGCTGCAGCGGATGCTCGGGCACCTGACGACCCTGCTGCCCGAGAACCCGCGTTCGGTCTTCGTCATCGGTTTCGGCGCGGGCGTAACGGCTGGCGCCGTGTCGATCGATCCCCGCGTGGAGAAGGTGACGATTGCCGAGATTGAGCCGCTGGTGCCGCGCACGGTATCCACGTTCTTCAGCCACCACAACTTCGACGTGGCACGTAACCCGAAGGTTCGGATCACGATCGATGACGGGCGGCACTTCCTCGTGACCACCGACGAGAAGTTCGATGCCATCACGTCCGACCCGCTTGACCCCTGGGTGAAGGGGGCCGCGATGCTCTACTCGCAGGAGTTCTTCGAACTGGTGCGTGAGCACCTGAACCCGGGTGGCGTCGCCACGCTGTTCGTGCAGCTCTACTCGAGCAGCGAAGAGGCCGTGAAAAGCGAAGTGTCCACGTTCTTCAAGGTGTTCCCCAACGGCCTCGTGTTCGGCAACACGAACAACGGCGCCGGCTACGATCTGGTCCTGGTCGGGCAGGCCGAACCGTTCCGGATCGATCTCGACCGGTTCGAGACACGCCTGCGTCTGCCCGAGTTCGCCCCTGTGGCGGCGTCGTTGTACGAGGCGGGCTACGAGTCGGGCCTCGATCTGCTGTCCACCTACGCGGGACAGCCTCGCGACATGGGCGGATGGATGCAGGACGCGGTCATTACGCGGGATCTCAACCTGCGGCTGCAGTATCTCGCGGGTCTCGGCCTGAACCTCCGGCAGGGCGATGCCATCTACCGGAACCTGCTGGCGTACCGGCAGATGCCCGATGGTGTCTTCGTGGGCTCCCCCGGGATGAAAGCCTGGCTCTGGGAGGCCATGCAGGCCCCCCAGGTACGGTAGGCGCCGGTCGTGGTGGCGTCCGGCTTCAGCCGGACGTTGGGGATCGTGGCGTCCGGCTTCAGCCGGACGTCGTCGCCGGGTGCCGGAACAGCGGCGTCTCCTTGAGCGCCTGTGCCTTGATCGTCCGCGCCTCGTCTTCCGACAGCGGCGTGAAACGCGCGGCCAGGTCCAGGGCGAGGGTAAACAACGTCTCGTCGCCCGGCGGGATGGCTGCGGTCACCGGGTGCGAGAGCGTAAACCGCAGGCCCATCATCGCGTCGGCCGGTTCGGCCAGCGGCGCGTACCAGCACTTGGCATGGGTACGGGTCGCACCTGCGGGCCACGGCCCGCGCGCCATCGCCTTCAGCGCGAGGATGCCCATCTTCTTGGCCTGGGCCGCGGCCAGCACCTGGGGACCGAACTGCCCGGCGTGCCAGGTGGCAAAGTTGGTGGGGAAGAGGATCGTGTCGAAGTCGTACCGCTCGATCAGCGCCAGGGCGGCATCCACCGAATGGGCTGAAAAGCCCAGGAACCGGACCTTTCCCGCCTTCCGCGCCGCCACGAACGTCTCCATGGCGCCCCCCGGCGCAAAGACCCGCTCCACGTCCTGCGGCGTCGTCATCGCGTGCAGTTGATACAGGTCGAAGTGGTCGGTTCGCATCTTCTTCAGCGAACTGTCCAGCTCCTCCTGCGCCTGGGCCTGTGACCGTTCGGTGGTCTTGCAGGCCAGGAACACCTGCTTGCGGTACGGCGCGAGGGCCGGACCGAGCATGTCTTCCGCGTTGCCGTAGCTGGGCGCCACGTCGAAATAGTTGACGCCGCGGTCGATGGCGGCGGCCACGCGGGAGGCCGCCTGGGCCGTCGTCGCGTTCATCACGACGATGCCGCCGAAGCCGATGACGGAGAGTTGCTCGCCCGTGCGGCCCAGCGAGCGCCGCTCGAGTCTGCCGGGCTCGAGTGTCCGCTCGATGCCGGTGAGCGAGGCGGGAAAACACGCGAGCAGCGAAGCTGCCGATCCTTTGCGGATGAAGTCGCGTCGATCCATGGTCTGCTCCTCGGGATGTCGTCGGGTTGCCTCTGTCCGCCCAGCATACCGCCGGGGGGCGACGAAGAGAAGCGTGCCTGCGGGGGGCAATGAGTAGAAGCAAGAAGCAAGAAGCAAGAAGCAAGACCGTATCCGGCAGCCCGCCTGGCAGGGTATCATCCGCCGGTGACCACCACCGGACCCACGCCGCTGCCGCGCCTCGTGTCGCTCGATGCCTACCGGGGCTTCGTGATGTTCCTCATGATGGCCGAGGTGCTGCGCCTGGCTCAGGTTGCCGCCGGCGTGCCCGGCAGCGCCCTGTGGGCGTTCCTGGCGTTCCATCAGACCCATGCCCCCTGGGCGGGGTGTTCTTTGCACGACCTGATCCAGCCGTCGTTTTCGTTCATGGTGGGCGTGGCCGTGCCGTACTCGATCGTCAGCCGGATGGCGCAGGGCCAGTCGCGGGCGACGATGATCGGTCACGCCTGGTGGCGGGCGTTCGTCCTGATCGCCCTGGGGATCTTCCTCCGTTCGATCGGCCACGAGCATACCCGGTTCACGTTCGAAGACACGCTGACCCAGATCGGCCTGGGTTACGGCGTGCTCTTCCTGCTCGGGTTCCGATCCACGCGCGCGTCCTGGGTCGCGCTGTCCGTCATCCTGGTGGGCTACTGGGCCGCGTTCGCGCTCTACCCGTTGCCGGGGCCGGACTTCGACTGGAAGGCCGCTGGCGTACCGCCGGACTGGGCGTACAACTACCAGGGGTTCGCCGCGCACTGGAACAAGAACACCAACCTTGCGTGGGCCTTCGACCGGTGGTTCCTGAACCTGTTCCCGCCGGACGGGTGGTTCACGCGCAACGGGGGCGGATACGCCACACTGAGCTTCATCCCCACCCTGGGGACGATGATCCTGGGGCTGATTGCGGGGCGCGTCATGCGCAGCGACCGGACGCCGCGCGCACGGCTGACCTGGCTGCTGGCGGCCGGTGTGATCGGGATCGCGGCCGGGTGGCTGCTCGACATCGCCGGCGTGTGTCCCTCGGTCAAGCGGATCTGGACCCCCAGCTGGACGCTCTTCAGCGGGGGGTGGTGTTTCGTCCTGCTGGCCGGGTTCTACGCCGTGGTCGACATGGCCGGGTGGCGCCGGCCGGCGTTCTGGCTCGTCGTCATCGGCATGAACTCGATTGCGGCGTACATGATCGCGCACCTGTTCGAGGGATTCCTGGCCGGCATGTTCAAGACCCACCTGGGTGCGGGCACGTTTGTGGCGTTCGGGCAGGCGTACGAGCCCTTCCTGCTCGGGTCCTGCGTGTTGTTCAGCTACTGGCTGATTCTGTGGTGGATGTACCGGCGTAAGCTCTTCCTCCGGATATGACGATCGACCCGACCGAGACTCATCATCTGTTTGACCACGAGCGGGTCGCCGAGGGGTATGCCTCGACGCGCCCGTACCTGCACCCGGAGGTAGTGGCGCGGGTCAGCGAACTGATCGGCCGCGAGGTCCGTTTCCGGCGGGCCCTCGATGTGGGCTGCGGCACGGGCCTGTCGTCGGTGGCGCTGCGGGCGCTGGCTGCCGAGGTCGTGGGGTTCGATGCGGCCCGTGCGATGCTCGTGCGCGCGGCGTCGCCGCCCGGCGTGTCCTACGTCGCAGCCGCGGCCGAGGCGCTGCCGTTTCGGGATCGCGTGTTCGACCTCGTGCTCGCCTGCGGGTCGATGGACTGGATTGATCGCCCGCGTTTCATGCCCCAGGCGATGGACCTGATCGAGCCGGGCGGCTGGCTCGTGTCGCTGGACTTCGGGGACGCGGGCTGTTCGCCGGACATGCCCGGATTGTCGGCCTGGTACCGCGGCGTCTTCCAGCAGGCGTGCCCGTGCCCGCCAGCCCGTGACCCCATCATCACGCCGGCAGAAGCCTCCACGTACGGCTTTGGCGGGCCGCTCCGCGTCGACTTCACGCTGGACACCCCGTTCACGGCGTCCGGGTATGCCGCGTTTCTCATGACTGAATCGAGTGTCGTGGCCGTCGTCGAATACGGGGGCAGGGCGTCAGGGGACGTCCGGGCGTGGCTCGAATCGGAACTCGAACGTCTCTTCGACGGCCAGTCGAGGCTCGTGACGTTTGGCGGGTACATTCAGGCGATGCAGAGGGGCAACGAAGGCGCGCCGGTTGGGTAGGGACAAGGGGCAAGGGGCAGGAGCGAAGAAGCAAGAAGCCAGAAGCTCCCGAGACGTGCACTTGAGTCCGCGGGAACAACGGAGTAGTCTGCGGCCGACAGCCACGGAGGACACGATGTCGAAGATCGACCGGCGGAGATTCATGGAGATGACCGTGGCGGCCTCGGTGGCGGCCGCGTGGCGCCCGGCGCCCGTTCGGGCGCAGACGGCGGGGGGGCTGAAGAAGGCCGTGTACGTCGGGATGTTGCCCAAGGAACTCAGCTATCTGGGTAAGTTCCAGATGGCGAAGGACGTGGGGTTCGCGGGCGTCGAGGTGGGCACAATCGGCGACGCGGCGGTTGCCGCCGAGATCAAGGAGGCGTCCGCGACGACGGGCCTCCCGATCCACTCGGTCATGAATGCAGACCACTGGCGCTATCCGCTGTCGAGCGCGGATCCCGAGGTGGTGAACAAGAGCGTCGCGGGCATGGAGACGTCGTTCCGCAACGCCAGGCTCTGGGGCGCGAGCGCCATCCTGCTCGTTCCCGGCGTGGTCAACGCCGAGACGTCCTACAAGGACGCGTGGATGCGGTCCCAGACCGTCATCAAGCAGCGGATTCTGCCGATGGCGCAGGACTTCAAGGTCGTCGTGGGCATGGAGAACGTCTGGAACAAGTTCCTGATCAGCCCGCTCGAAATGGCGCGGTACGTGGACGAGTTCAGTTCGCCCTGGATCAAGGCGTACCTGGACGTGGGGAACATGCTCTTCTACGGGTTCCCCCAGGATTGGACCCGCACCCTTGGCGACCGGATCGCCCGCGTACACGTGAAGGACTTCCAGCTGGATCGCCGGAACAGCACATACGCCTGGAAGAATCTGGGTGAAGGTGATGTCGACTGGCCGGCCGTCCGTCAGGCGCTGGCCGACGTCAAGTACGAAGGATGGGTCACGACGGAGATCAATGGAGGAGACGCGGCGTACCTGAAGGACGTCGGCGCGCGCCGCTATGGGTGCTTTGCCGGGAACACGCCGAACTCGGCGCCCCCCATTTGGGGGGCTGGGGCATGGGGCACGGGGCAAGGGGCAAGGAAGAAACCCTAGCCTCTAGCCTCTAGCCTCTAGCCTCTAGCCTCTAGCCTCTAGAGAGCCGCCAGCACTTCTTTCATCAGCCAGCGCGTGCCTTCGATCCCGTCCATCGGGCCGTTCTCCCACTCGAGGGCGATCGTGCCGCGGAAGCGGTGGGCATTCAGGACGCGTACGCTGCGCTGCACGTCGTTCCAGTCTTTCTCGGGCGTCTTCCACCGATCCCAGTACTTCGCGTGCACGTGCGTGTGGGTGTAGGGCATCACCGCCTCGAGGCCGTGGAAGAGGTGGTACTCGTGCTCCCAGTTGCAGAAGTCCGGCGTGCACTCGCAGTACGGGTGGTTGACCTCGTCCATGATGATGCGGATGTTCATGGGGTTGGCGCACAGGCCCCAGTGGTTCTCGATGGTGATCTTCACCCCCACCTTGGCGCCGTAGTCCGCCAGTTCCTTGAACGACTCGATGCACTGCTTCATGTAGACGACGATCTTGTCGTTCTTGGGATACCCGGTGTCGTGGGCCGCGGCTTCCGGCATGATGCGGGTGCCGGTCACGCCCGTGTTGGCGCGCATGGTCTTGGCGCCCAGCACGGCGGCCGCATCCATCCAGATCTTCGCGACGCGGATACCTTCCCTGCGCTTCGTATCGTCGGGGTCCGCGAGGAACTGCGGCGCGTTATTGGACAGGTGCTGGCACACCATGCCCTGGTTCGCGATGGTGGCCGCCAGTTTCTCCACCCACGTCTTCGACGCGGGCGCGCTGGGATCCCAGCGGCGCATGGTGAACGGCTTGCCGTCGCGGTCCACGGTTGTCTCGGCGTACTGGGCCGTGTCGGCCGGATCGCCGAAGACATCCGACCACAGGTCGAGGTGGTAGACGCCGGGGAACTGGTCCTTGGTCCACTGGGGCAGGTCCAGCATCGTGATCTCGCCGTATTTCTTGCGCAGGCCGGCGGTCTCGGCGTTGGGCGTGCCCCGGCCGTAGGTCTTGAACAGGTGCCGCTGGGGCCAGCACGTCATGGCGAGCCGCGAGAGCTTTTCGTTGTCGGTCAACGGCCGCGTGACGGCGCTCTGCGCCGACGCGGATTCCGCGAACAACGTGCCGACCGCGGCCACGCCAAGACCGGCCGTCCGGATGAACGACCGCCGGTCGGTGGCGGGTGGGAGAGGTGCGCTCATGAGTCAGTACCTCCGATGCACGGTGTGTGCAGTTGAAATCCTACTCCGCGGCAGGTCGCCCTGTCAGCGGAATCGCGCGGCGGGTCCGGGGCGGGCCGTCGACGTCGACCGTTGAACCCGGCTCCCCGGGGGGCTCCACGAAGATTGTGTGCAATCTGCCCGTGTTTCCGATTGACGCGCCTGTTGCGTGTTCCCATAATCCAGTCTGGCTGTCAGGACAACTCTTCGGGAACGGCGTCGTCTCCCCGCGTCGCGTGGGGCAGTGCCGTCCGCCTGACACGTGATCTGGGAGGAACCCCATGGTGTACACGAGACGTGGAGTGTTGGGTTGGTTGCCGATTGTGATGGTCCTGGCTGTCGTGGCCGCAGGCACGCCAGCCAGCATGCAGGGGCAGAGCGCCCAGGCGCCGGCGATTGGGAACAGTGACGCGCAGTTCGTCCCGAACGAACTGCTGGTGCAGTTCCGAGAGGGTGTTGCCCCCAACGCGCGGGCGGCGGCGCGCGCTGGTCTCGGCGGCCGTTTCGTCGAGACGGTCCGGTCTGCGGACCCGGCTGCTGACGACGCGGGAGATCTCGAACTGATTGCGCTCCCGCCGGGCATGTCTGTCGCCGCCGCAATAGCCCGGCTGCGGTCGAACCAGGACGTCGAATTCGCGGAGCCCAACTGGGTCTACTATCACCAGGCGACGTCGAACGACCCCTACTACACGAACGGATCGCTGTGGGGCATGTACGGCGACGCGACGACTCCGGCCAACCAGTACGGCAGCCAGGCCGGCGAGGCGTGGGCGGCGGGCCATACCGGCTCGGCCGACGTCTACGTCGGCATCATCGACGAAGGCTTCATGTGGAGTCACGCCGACCTGTCAGTCAACTCCTGGGTCAACCCCTACGACCCGGTCGACGGCGTCGACAACGACGGCAACGGCTATGTCGATGACGTGCGCGGCTGGGACTTCGACGGCAACAACAACTCGACCTACGACGGCACCCAGGACGATCACGGCACCCACGTAGCCGGCACGATCGGCGCGGTCGGCGGGAACGCGGCCGGGGTGGCGGGCGTGAACTGGCGCGTGACCCTGATTTCAGGCAAGTTCCTCGGCCGGCGCGGCGGCACGACAGCCAACGCCATCAAGGCCGTCGACTACTTCACGGACCTGAAGATCCGTCACGGGATGAACATCGTCGCGACGAACAACTCGTGGGGCGGCGGCGGATTCTCCCAGGGGCTGCTCGACGCGATCAACCGCGGCGGCAATGCCGGCATCCTCTTCATTGCGGCGGCCGGGAACGGCGGGAGTGATGGCGTGGGCGACAACAACGACGTGGTTGCCTCGTATCCGTCGAACTACACCTGCACGTCCACGTATGGCGATTGCGTGATTGCCGTGGCCGCGCTGACGAGCACGGGCGCCAAGGCCAGCTATTCGAACTACGGGAAGACCACGGTTGACCTCGGCGCGCCGGGATCGGGCATCTACTCCACCCTCCCCGGCAAGAACAACTCCTCGACCTACGGGTCCTACAGCGGCACGTCCATGGCGACGCCGCACGTCACGGGTGCGGCGGCGTTGTATGCGTCGACCCACCCTGGAGCCTACGCGGACCAGATCAAGGCCGCCATCCTCACTGCCACCGTGGCGACGTCATCGATGAACAACATCACCGTCACGGGCGGGCGGCTCAACGCAGGCGGGTTCTAGACCAGGCCCCCAGAGACGGCTGCACGACGGGCCGCCCGGCTGTCGGGCGGCCCGTCGTGTGTGCACAGGATTGTCCGCGGCACCCCTTCTCTCGACTCCTGGGGTATGCTGCACGCGGAGGATCTCATGCGACGACGTCTGTTCCTTGGTGCCGTGTTGTTCGTGTTCGTGGCGCGCCTGGCGGCCCAGTCCGCGATTCGTCCGGACCGTACGATCCAGTTGTTCGACGGGAAGAGCCTGGCCAACTTCGAGGCCTGGGTGGTGGATACGCACCGTGAGGATCCACTGCGCGTCTTCACGGTCGTCGATCAGGTGGACGGCGCGCCGGCCATCCGCATCAGCGGCGAGCGCTGGGGCGGCATCATCACGCGCGACGCGTACCGTGACTATCGCCTCATTGTCGAATTCCGCTGGGGCCTCGCGACCTGGGGCAACCGCCGCAATGCCGCGCGCGACAGTGGCGTGCTCGTTCACGGCCAGGGCGCCGTGGGCAACACGGCGGCCGACGGCAACGGCCCGTGGCTGCGGTCGGTCGAAGCGCAGATCATCGAGGGCGGCGTGGGCGACATCATCCTGGTGGCGGGCTTCGAGCCGGACGGCCGCCGGATCACGCCCACGATCACCGCGCGCGCCGGGCGCGACCGCGATGGCGAAGCCATCTACGATCCGCAGGGCGACGAACGGGTCTTCGAGAGCGGGCGCCTCAACTGGTTTGCGCGTGACGTGGACTGGCAGGATCGCCTGGGCTTCCGCGGCCGCGCCGATGTCGAGAGCCCCCTGGGAGTCTGGACGCGCCTTGAAGTGGTGGCCGCCGGCGATCGTGTCACGAACATCGTCAATGGCACGGTCGTCGCCGAGGGTTTCCGCTCCAGCCTGACCGAGGGCCGCATCATGATCCAGTCCGAAGGCGCGGAGATGTTCGTCCGCCGGATCGATTTGGAGCCCCTCGGCGCCCGCTGACCCCTTCGCTCAGGTTCGTGCCTCTATCGCTGCCGCCACCGCCCGGACGACGGCCGACTCGTCGAGATCTTCCAGGCAGACGGGCCGGCCGAGGCGGCAGCGATTCTTGACACACGGCGCGCACGACAACCCATCCAGGCGGAGGACGTGCCGGCCGGCCGGGTTGAAGGGGACCGTGATGCGTTCGTCGCCGGCGCCGAACAGCACGACCGTCGGCACGCCGATCGCGTTGGCGAGATGGGCCGGCCCCGAATCCGACGACACGACGGCGTCACAGGCGGCGAGCACGCCCGCCAGTTGCCCCGCGGTCGTGCGGCCGCACAGATTGACCACGCCCACCGTCGGCGGGAGCAGTGCCAGGAACTCATCGGTGCGCGCCACCTCGTGCACGGATCCGACGAGCACGATCGTCCGCGCCAGTCCCGTGGTGATGGCCGCGGCGATTCGGGCCCACTTCTCCAGGGACATTCGCCTCGCCTGCGCTTCCGAATGCAGGTTGATCGCGATGGCGGGGCGTTCGAACGTCATCGCGAGGGTCTGGACGACAGATGCCGGCGGGCGCGCCAGCCAAATGTTGACGTGCGTGCCCGGTGATGACGAATCTGCCAGGCGGGCGAGCTCGATCGCGCGATGTACGCCAGGCATCCGCCGCTCCGCCCGTGTCAGGAGGAACGAACGACACTCCTGGCGGTACCCAACCCGCACCGGGGCACCGGTACCGTACGCGATGATGGCTGACCTGAAGGACCGCGGCAGGCAGTAACAGGTGTCGTAGGACGCCCGCCGGCCAAGCGTCCGCCCCAACCGGAAGGCGCCCATCGGTCCTTGGTATGCGTCGGGTGCGTGGGCGTGTACCGCATCCACGCCAGGCAGCAGTCCGGCCAGATCGGCCAGGTGTGCGGGCACCGCCACGTGGATGGCCGTGCGCGGATGCCGGGCGGCCAGCTCGGACAGCAGTCCGGCGCTCATCACCAGATCGCCCAGCCACTTCGGCAGGATGACGAGCGTCACGGCTGTCTCGAGAGCACCTCGAGGACCTTTCCGTCGAGGTCCACCTTCGCTGTGATTGAACCGGTCACCATGTCGCCGGCGCCGTTCCGGAAACGGTACGTCGTCGTGACGACGACGTGAACCAGCCGATCGTCGTACCGCGTGTTGATGTGCTCGAACGAGGCGGGGTTGGCCAGCGATCGTTTGATGTAACTCGTCACGCCCTTGTGAGAGCCGTCCCACGAACTGAACTGCTTCTGTACACGCGCCTGGCGGACGTCGTCCTGCGTGCGGACGCCCGGCGCGCGTGACGCAGCCGGGCCGGGGTCGCGGCACCCTGCGGCCAGCACCGGCAGGCCCGACACCAGCAGCAGCGCGGCAAGGCGCACGAACGTCAGTCGAGCGGTCATGGGCGGGACCTCCCCGGCACAGAGGCGCGCTGTGCGTCATGGCGAAAGTATCACGGTTGGCCGGGGGCGCGCACAGGTCTCGCCCCGTCATGGCCACCGGTCCCCTTGCCGGCCAGCCGCACTTCGCGCATGATCGCGCCATGCCTTCCCGCGAGAACGGACGCGTGGTCTATTCGACCGATGCGGGCCGCGTGTGTCCCGGATGTGGCTGGCCGTCCGGGAGTTGCCGGTGTCGTTCGCGGGGCACGGACGAACCCGTCCCGGCCCGCGTGGTGGCCAAATTGCGGGTGGAACGTGCCGGGCGCGGGGGCAAGACCGTGACCGTCGTGTATGATCTGCCGCGCAACGCCGCTTTTCTGAAAGAACTCGGCCGGGAGTTGAAACGCGTGTGCGGGGCCGGCGGGACCGTCCAGGACGGGGCCGTCGAACTCCAGGGGGACCTGCGCGACCGGGTCCGTGACCTTCTGCTGAAGAAGGGCTTCGGTGTGAAAGGCTGAACCTCCCGGGAGAACTGATGTCGGTACCAGTCCTGTTTGCGCTCGTCGGCACCGTGATCCTGCTGGGCTTCCTTGGCAACCTGCTCTTCCGCCTGACGAAGATACCCAGCGTCCTCCTGCTGGTCGCCATTGGCGTGGTCCTGGGGCCCGTGACGGGCTGGATCCGGCACGACGCGCTGCTGAGCATTGCTCCGTACTTCGGTGCCGTGGCGTTGCTGGTCATCCTGTTCGAAGGGGGCCTCGAACTCGACCTGGCCCATGTCGTCCGGCACGCGCCGCGCACGGCGATCCTGGCCACCGTGGTGTTTGGCGTGTCGATGGCCGTCGTCACCGTTGTGGCCCATATCTTTCTGGGATTCACCCTGAACACGGCGCTGATGCTCGGTGCGATCCTCGGTGCGACCAGCCCGGCGATCTGTATCCCGACAGTGTCGGGGTTGTCGGTCAGGAACGACGTCAAGACCGTCATCAAGCTCGAATCGGCGATGGGCGAAGTCCTGCTGATCGTCTCGGTGGTGCTGCTCATCCAGAGCCACGTTACCGGCACCGCAGACGCGTCCGGATGGGCCTGGGGGTTTGCCAGGTCCGGGCTGGTTGCGCTGGTGGTGTCGTCCGTCGCCGGGGTGCTGTGGTCGAGACTGGTGGGCTGGCTGGGCCGCGAACCTCTGTCGTACATGCTGACCCTCGGCATGGTGTGCCTGCTGTATTTCGCTGTCGAGGAACTCGGCGGAAGTCCGGCGATCGCGGTGCTGCTCTTCGGGATGATCCTGGCCAACATGCAGTCGATCGCAGGCCGGTTCGGTCCCCACTTCAGCGCTCTGTTCGGCATCGACATCCGGGAGGAGCAGTTCGTGCTCGGCCAGTTCGTGATGAACATCACGGCCGAGTTGTCGTTCCTGGTGCGCACCTTCTTCTTCGTGTACCTCGGGCTCCTGCTCGACTTCTCGGCGTTGTCGTGGTCTCTCGGCGCCTGGATTGTGGGCATCTTCTTCCTGCTGCTGGGAAGCCGGCGGCTGGGGGTTGCGATGTTCGCGCGCCACGGCGCGTCGTTCAGCCGGACCGAACTGCAGACGATCATGGCGCTGCAGCCCCGGGGGCTCGCCACGGCGGTCGTCGCGTTCATGCCGATCCAGGCCGGCATTGCCGAGGCCGGGATCTTTCCGCTGTATGCGTTCGTCGTCATCGTGCTGTCGAACCTGTACATGACGGGCGGCATTCTGTTCGCCGAGCGCCGCTTGAGCCTGGACGCTGCAGGGGCACCATCCGGACCCGGACCCGCGGCCACCGTTTCCGAGGTCGCGTGGACGCCCTCCACGTTTGAGGTTCTTCAGGCCGCCGAAGCGGCGCCGCCTGTCAGTCCGCCAGTGCCCCATGCTGGCCGGGCGCCGCTGTTCTCGCCCGCGCGTGACTTCGAAGACGAAC
Source organism: uncultured Vicinamibacterales bacterium (assembly GCA_964372095.1). Lineage (GTDB taxonomy): Bacteria > Acidobacteriota > Vicinamibacteria > Vicinamibacterales > JAKQTR01 > CAYJPV01. Next base: position 49,395 of record CAYJPV010000009.1, read on the forward strand.
CTGCGCCCAGGACGTTGGTGGACTGGATGGCACGGTTCTTCGGGTTGCGCCTCGAAGATCGCGAAGCCGAGTACACCGAGATGATTCGGGCCTCGTACCTGTCCGAGCCGCTCTTCTGGGTGCAGACGGCCCTGGGTGCCGCCATCTGCGCGCTCGGCCTCATCCTCGGTCAGGCGGCCATCGTCATTGGCGGAGCCCTCATCGTGCCGCTGGTCAGGCCGGTCATCGCAACCGGGCTCGCGCTGGCGTCCGGTGACGTGTATCTGCTCGCCAAGCTCGGGGCGAAACTGCTGTGTTTCGGCGTCGTGGTGGTTGCCCTGTCGGCTGCGTTAATCGACCTGCTGCCGTTTGCCGTGACGACCGCTGAGATCGTGGGGCGGACACGCCCCACGATTCTCGATTTCCTTGTGGCGTTGTGCGGAGGCATGTCGGGAGCGGTCATCATCTCACTGAGGCGTCGGACGTTCGATTATCTGCCCGGCGCGGTGATTGCCATCACGTTGTTGCCGCCTCTGTGTGTGATGGGGTTTGGCCTTGGTAACAGCCTGGGGGACGCGGTGTTTCGGGGCGCCTCGCTGCAGGTGACGGCCAACCTGTTTGCCGCGGTCCTGGGCGCGGGCCTGATTCTGGTGCTCGTCGGCATTCCCAAGGCGGCCCAGAGCGCATCCGTCAGGCAATGGAAAGAAGAAGCCCTGGCCGCACCCATGGCCCGCGCCGTGTTCGGCCGCCTTCGTTTGCAGCACGTGATCGGGCGGACCGGTTCCGTACGCGCTCGGCTCATCGTCGTGGCCATCTTCCTGCTGGCGCTCGTCATCCCGCTGCAGTTCGCCCTCAATCAGCTGACGTCGGAGTTCCGGACCCGCCAGGCGATTACGCGGGCGCAGGCGATGTTCAACGTGCCGGACCGATCGGCCGTCGTCAGTTCGTCGTTCACGGTGAGCGACGATGAGGTGGCGGTCCGGTTGCAGGTGGCGACCAACGAGCTGTTCGCCTCCGACGACATCGCCCGCTTCGAGGCACGGATGGCGGATCTGGCCGGACGGCGCACGCGCCTCGACCTGGTGCAGACGATCGCCGATGTCGGGAATGCGGGGACCATCCGCCGCCTGCTCTCCAGCCGGCTCGGGGCACCGGCGCCGGCGGCAGCCGAGCGCCCCGTCTCGGAGTCCCTGCAGGACGTGGGGCGGCGGGTGTCGCGCATCCTGGGACGGCTGCCGCTGCCGGACCGGCTGCAGGTCATTGACGTCCGAGGCGGCCTCGGGGGCGAGTCCGGACCGGTCCTGGGACTCGTGTACCTGGCCGAACACGAACTGAGTGCCGATGCGCGCACCATGCTCGCGCGACTGCTTGCGGCCGAAACGGGCGTCAGCGAGAACCGGTTGGGCCTGCGGTGGGTGCCATCGATCGCATCCGTGCGGGTGTCCCGCCGCGGGCTGGTGTTGTCGGGCGACGATGCCGAAACCCTGGCCGCACTGCGCACGGCACTGATTGATTTCCCGGCGCTGCGTGCGGTACTCGAGGTGCCGTCGGGCCTGTCGGAAGGAGCCACCGAGGCGGCGCGGCAGAAGATTCAGGATGCCATCGGCGTGGATGACCTGCAGACGGCAGTTGCGCCGTCGGAATCCGACCCGGCGGCCGTGGCGCTGCGCGTCAGCACCAGGGAGGGGAAGTCGTAGCGTGAGGTTTGTGCATTCGATCCTGCGCGTACTGCAGGCGGCCCTCGGCAGGCAGGTGGAGCGGTGGTCTCACCGCCCCGGCGCGGTGCTGCTGTGCCTGACGGCGATCACGGCGGTTAGCCTGGGCCTGCTCGTGGCCTCTCCGCGATCGCTCCGACCGACGTATCAATTCGAGGTGGGAGACTTCGCGGAGGCGACGATTCGCGCGCCGTGGGACCTGTCCGTGAGCGACGAGGTGGCGACCGCGCGGATGCGCGACGAAGCCGCCCGGTTCGCGGCGCCCGTGGCCCGCTTCGACCCGAGCCCGGCGACAACGGTCCCCGCACGCATCGTCGAGGTGTTCGGCCGCGCGCGCGACCTGATTGCCCACGCCGACGAGCAACGTATCGTGCCGGCAGGTGAGATGGCGAAGCTCGGGGCGGCCGCCCGGCGCCGCGCCAGCCAGGTCAGGGCCCGGGACGCCGATCGGGCCGTGCAGACGGTGGTGCAGGACATGCTGGCCCAGGTTGATCTGCAACTCGGCGTGGTGTTGACACCCGATGAGCGGACGCTGCTCGCCACAGGCCGGTTCGATCGCCGCGTCGAGGATGGGCTCCTGGCGTTGTTCAGAGAGGCGTATTCACGGCCGATCGTGGGAGACCTGCCCCAGCTCCGGAACGCGGCGGCCCGCAGTCAGCGGCCCGGAGAGCCGGCGCAGGTCGTGCTGCGGGCCGGAGGAGCGGTTCCCGACCGTGCGCTGCCGGACGCCGCGATGCTCGATGATGTGCCCGGCGCCATCCGGCGTTTGCACGCGCGCGCGCCGTATCTGACGCCTGGTCTGGCCGTCTCCGAACAGGCTGCGCTCGTGGGATTGGCCTCCCGCCTCGTGAAGCCGGACACCGCCTATGACGATGCGGCCACGGCCCAGCGGCGGGCGCGGGCCGCGGCGGACGTGCTGCCGGTGTCGCTGCACTTCCGCCGCAATCAGTTGATCGTGGACGAAGGCCGCGAAGTGACGCGTGAGGCGTTGCTCGTGCTGGAGGCCCTGCGCCAGCAGGGCCTCCCGCACGCCTTCCTGGCCCGTGCGGCCGGCGCCACGGCGCTGGCATGGGCGCTGCTGGTGGCCCTGTTGTGGTTGCCGCACCGGCTTGGTCTCCCGCGGGTCGCGTGGCGCGATGCCGCCTTCCTGCTGGTGGCCAGCACCGTCGCCACGGCAGCCTTCTGGGTCTGGCTGATGCTGGCTGACTCCGTGTCGGCGCGGGCGCCGGGCATGCCGCGTATGGCGCTCCTGCTGCTGTTTCCGTCGACAGCCGCGCCCATGCTGGCCGGGCTGGTGTTGCCCCGGCGCCTTGTCGTGGGGCTGGCGGCAACGGTGGCGGTGATGGCCGGCTTCCTGACGGACCTCGGGGTACTGTACGCGGCTCACACCTTCGTGATCGGGCTGGTTGGCGCGCAACTGGTGGCTCCATGCCGCCAGCGGTCCTGCGTCATTCGAGCCGGTGCTCAGAGCGGCACTGCGGCTGTCGTGACGGGCTTCGGCGTCGTCGCCCTCGCCGGACCGGATGGCGATGTCGTGGCCGGGCTGACGGCGATGGCCGGCGCGTTTGCCGGCGCCTCGGCCGGGGCGCTCGTCGCGCTGGCGTTCAGCCGCCTGGCGGAGTGGGCGTTCGGCTACTCGACGAAGTTGCGCCTGGTCGAACTCCTGAGTTACGAGCATCCATTGCTGAGGCAGTTCATGGAGCGGGCCCCGGGGACGTTCCAGCACTCGGTGGCCGTGGCCCTGTTGGGGCGTGCGGCGGCTGACGCCATCGGCGCGGACACCCTGCTGGTTCGTGTCGGGGCGTTGTACCACGATGTGGGCAAGATGGAACACCCGTTGTATTTCACCGAGAATCAGCGAGACGAAAACCCGCACGACGGGATGGCGCCGGCAGACAGCGCGCGGGTCATCCTGAACCACGTGGCCGACGGCGTGCGGCTCCTGCGCCAGCACGGGGTCGGTGCGCGAATCGAGGAGTTCGCACGGGAGCATCAGGGGACCGGTGCGCTCACCGTATTCCAGCAGAAGGCCGAAGCGGCCGGTGGCGCAGTGAATCCCGACGACTTCCGGTATCCCGGCCCGCGTCCCCGGTCGCGGGAAACGGCTATCCTGATGATGGCCGACAAGATCGAGGCGACCGCCCGGTCGGTGGGGGCGAAGACGACCGGGGAGTTCCGGCGTGTGGTCGACCGCACGATTGATACCCTGCAGGGGACCGGGCAGTTTGACGACTCGCCCCTGACGCTGCGCGATCTGATGCTTGTGCGCCAGGCCTTCGCCTCGGCGCTCAGTGACGTTCACCACACCCGCGTGGCGTATCCGGCAGCGACCGGGCCTGTGGGGCCCGTTGGCCGGGTGTGACACCGCGGATTCGGAGTTTGCACATGGATCGTATTCGTGTCGCCACCTTGCAGTACTTCATCCGGCCCGTGAAGACGTTCTCCGAGTTTCGTGAACAGGTCGCCGGTCTGGTCGAGACCGCGGCGGACTACAAGTGCCAGCTTCTGGTGTTCCCCGAGTACTTCACGGTCCAGTTGCTGACGCTCGGGAACGTCCGGCGCCCGATCGCGGTCCAGGTGAGGGACCTGGCCGCGCAGGTGCCCGAGTTCATCGAGTGTATGGGTTCGCTCGCAAGGCAGTACCGACTGCACATCGTCGCCGGCACCATCCCGGTCATGGCCGGGGTCGGGGACGAGGTGCTCAACGTCTGCCACGTCTTTTCGCCAACCGGGGCCATCGGCAATCAGCCCAAGCTGCACACCACCCGGTTCGAGAGCGAGGACTGGCGGATTTCCCCGGGTTCGACGCTGCGGGTCTTCGATACGGCGCTCGGGCGTCTCGCGATCGCGATCTGTTATGACGTGGAGTTCCCGGAGATCGCCAGATCGGCTGCCCGGTGTGGAGCCCAGATTCTGATCGTGCCCAGCTGCACCGACGACCGCCAGGGGTACTGGCGCGTCCGCTACTGCGCCCAGGCGCGGGCTATCGAGAACCAGATGTACGTGATCCAGTCCTCGACCGTCGGCTCCTTGCCGATGGTGCCGGCGGTGTCACTGAACTACGGGCAGGCCGCGATCCTCACCCCGAGCGATTTCGCCTTTTCCCGGGACGGGATTCTGGCAGAAGGGATCCCGAACCAGGAGACCATGGTGATTGGCGAACTGAATCTGACGACCATCGTCGACTCGCGGTCCAGCGGGACGGTGCTGCCGCTGCTCGACAGCGGACGGACGGCGGAGATCGCATCGCGGGTGGAGGTGACGTCCCTATGACGACCGCGCTCGGTTCGGTCGTGATTCGACACCTCGCGGAGGAGGACTTCGAGCCGATTGTCGACCTCACCCGCGCGGTCTATCCCACGAGCCCACCCTGGTCGGCGAGGCAACTCGAATCGCATCTGGCGGTGTTTCCTGACGGGCAGTTCGTGGCCGTCGAACTCGCTACGCGGCGAGTCGTCGGGATGGCGGCGTGCCTGATCGTGCTGTGGGACGACTACGACACCCGGGCGAGCTGGCGGGACTTCACAGACGGCGGCATGTTCACGAATCACGATCCGTCCAGGGGGCGCACCTTGTACGGCGCGGAAGTCATGGTGCACCCGGACGTCCAGGGTCGTGGCATCGGGTCGGCACTGTATGGTGCCCGGCGCGCCCTCGCCGAGCGGTTGGGTCTGCTCCGGATTCGCGCGGGCGCGCGGCTCCGGGGATACCATCGTTGTGCAGACGCCGAGTCGGCGGAAGCCTACGTGGCGCGAGTTGCGGCGGGCGCCTGTTTCGACCCGACCCTGTCGTTTCAGCTTCGCCACGGGTTCCACGTACTCGCGGTGGCGCCGGACTACCTCCACCACGACCCGGAGAGCCTGGGCTATGCGGCGGTCATCGAGTGGATTAACCGTCTGGTGGCTCGCCCCGAGGACTATCCTGCCGGGAGGTACCAGCTCGACCGGGCCCCGGCTCATGCCGGGCCGCGGCGCCGGCGGGCGGGTGCACGAGGTCGTTCGTCGGCGCGCTGAGTCCTTCGCGCGAACGCGACGTACTGAGCCTGGCGCGGGTACGCCTCCGGGACGTCTCGTGATGTCAGCCAGGGGGACGCGCTGCCGTCACCGGGCGAGGCCGGGCGACGGCTCAGTCGTTGCGTCAGGCGTCTCCTCGGCGGGAACGGGATACCGAAGGGCGGTGCGCAGCCGGATCTGAATCTCGGTGAGAGTGGCGCCGGTTGACGGATCGGCTCGGGTCAGACCTGCCGTCACCGGGTCGCGCAGCTGGAGAACGCCGGCAAGGGCGGTCCGGAATCGCGGCTCAGCATTGCCGCCCGCCTCGGCTCGAACGCCATCGAAGAACCGAGACGACGTCACCTGCGCCTGGCCGAAGTCCTGCCTGGACACCAGTTGTGACAGACTGAGCAGCTCGCCGAGCAGCCCGGCGACCGCACGCTCCGCCCGCACGGCGGTCAGTTCGGACTCCACAGACGCAAGCCTGGCTGTGAGTGCCTGATTCTGGTTGTACCCCGGCCAGAAGCCGGCCAGATAGGCCGCGACGAGCAGCAGCATTCCGAGGGGGATCATGATCTTCTTGGCGAACATCGACGCTCCTTCGCCCCGAGTAGGTGGGGCCGTTGCAGCCGGGTGAGGCCTTCCGTGAGGCGTCCTGCTGCTCAGAAGTGGCTGAGTGAATCCGTTGAGTCCCGTGCGGCCTGCTCCTTCTGGCGTTCGAGTGTCCGGGTGACAAGATCGCGCGATCCAAGCCCCACGGCCAACGCCAGCGCGAGCACAATGCCGCCGAACAGGATACCGAAGGCCAGGTCAACCAGGCTTCCGCCGACGCCGAGGTGCTTGAGCGCCATGGCCGCCGTGAGCACCGAGACGAGCCAGCGTACTCCCACCCCGAGCAGTCGCGAGTAGGGGAGGTTGCTGTTGACGGCGGCAATCAGGACACCCCGGCCCAGGAACCGGGCCACCGCGACGCCCACCGCGACGACGATCATCGCCGCCAGCAGGTTCGGGAGGTAGCCCAGCACCGGCATGACCAATTGTGTGGTCAGGCTGGCATCGAGCGCCGTGAGCCCGACCAGGGCGCCGAGGACCATCACGCCGAGCCTGGTCACCCGCACGACCAGCCGTGTGGGGCTCTTCCCCGGGGAGAGATCCGCGAGGCCCGACCAACCCCATCGTTCCAGCGCCGCATCGAACTCGAGACCGCGCAACGACCGGCGGAGCACGACGCCGAGGGCCCATGCCACGAGGGCCGACAGACACACCGCGACGAGCAACGCCACCATCCCGGGCAGCAGGCGTGCGATGCCGGTGACGAGGCGTGTTGCGGATTCCAGGAGCGCTTGTTGAGCTTGTTCCCACATAGTGTTCTCCCCGGCTCTCACGGACTGAAGCGATCGGGCCATCGCCAGCGCGACAGCAGGTACGGTTTCTGGCGTTCGAAGGCGAGGCACAGTCGTTCCTGCCGATCGCCCGCCCCGTTGCCCTGACCGAACTGGATGATCCAGGAGGCCACCCACGCCAGATACAGCGGCACGAACGCGCGCAGCAGGTGGTCCCGGCTGATGACGCGGAGACGGTAGCCCAGCGACATGTCGAAGACGATTCGCGCCCACAGCTCGTCGGGCAGGGAAAACTGCGGCGCCGGCTGCCGAGTGAGCTTCTTCAATTCGAGGATCGTTGCGGGCGGCAGCATCGAGGTCCAGACGTCGGCCAGGTTCCGGAAGGCCGACTGAAAGGCCTCCACCATGTGGGCGGTGTCGACCGGCGGCGCCGCGCCTGGAGCCGGGGCGGGGCGCAGGTTCCCCGATGACAGGACTGGGCGCGAGGCGCGAACCCGCTGCCAGCAGACGGCCCGGTATTCCATGTCCGCGAAGAGCGAGCCCACCGTCGTCGCGAAGACTGCGCTCAGGTCAACAGGCCCCGGTGCCGTGTCCGGGCGGGGCGTCACCGCTTCGCCAACCTTCATGCCCGCACAGGCTGCCTCATGGGCCAGCCAGATTGACGGGCGTGTCCGGCCGCTGGTTGGCAGGCCGGCCACGCGGGCCGACAGGGCCGCGGAGCAGGCGAAGTTGACGACCACCGGGTCGTGCAGCCGCAGGCCGAAGAGTGTTCGCGTGAGGGGGGCGAAGATGCCCCGCGTCAGGAGTCCTTCGAACGGGCCGGCGTTGTGGCGCGCAATCACCAGGTCTGCACCCTGCCCGAGGACCGGCCCGACGAGGCGGGCGATGTCATCCGGAGTGACTGCGGTTGACAACGTGCCGAGCACACACACCGCCTTGGCCTCGAGTTGCCGCGCGATCAGCATCACGGTGCGGACCGAGTCCGAGTGCCCGGTGACCGACGCCTCGAGTTGATCCGCGCTGACCATTGGTGCGTACATCAGTGTGACCGCATCGGGCTGTGCCGGTGCTTCGTGATCCGGATCGCCGATCAGGCCCGGATCGGCGTGGATCATCACCGTCCGCTGGGCTGGCGGAAATGCCCTGAGAGCCTCGCGCCACGCGTGCACCGCGGCGTGCACGGCAACTTTGTCGACGCATCCGGGTACGCCGATGACCACGTCCGCCTGGCCGATCTGCTCCAGCCTCCTGGCGGCGTCGTGCGGAATGCCGTCCACGTTCATGTTCGCTCCAGCCGGTTCTCCGACAATGACGGACCTCAGCGAGCCAGCGACAGAATGCCCGCGAGCGGGATGCGTACCCAGTCCGGGCGGTTGTTCAATTCGTATGACAGTTCATAGAGCGCCTTGTCGAGCAGATAGGCATCCAGCATCGCGCGGCACGCCTCCGGGCCGTCCGGCAGCAGGCCGGTTCCGGCGGTGACCGTGCCGTACCCTCGCAGAAAGGCGGCTGAGACTTCTCGCTCCCACAGCGAGGCCCACGGCTGCAGGTGCTCACGGTCGCCGGCCCGGCGCGAGACGTGATTGAACAGGCCGACTCCGGCCGCATAGCTGAACGAGCGCAGCATGCCGGCCACATCCTTGAGTGGCGAGTGCTTTGCCCGGCGCTCAGCCAGGGAGCGAGCCGGCTCACCCTCGAAGTCCAGGATCACGAAGTCGTTTCGCGTCCGCAACACCTGCCCCAGGTGGTAGTCACCGTGAATACGGATGCGCGACGCGGGGATCACGTGGGTGCCGAACTGGCGGAACCGTTCGAGGATGGGCCGACGCCGGCTGAGTACCAGCGCCGCGTCTTCGGCGGCCTCGTCCGACAGGCCGGCGAGGCTGGAACGTAACGTCCCGAAGACCGCGGCGGCATGGTCGAGCAATTCCCGCGACAGCTCCTCGAGATCGTGCGCCGTCAGCACGTCGATCGAGAACGTGCCCTCGCCGGCACCGAGGGCGACGTGCATGTCAGCCGTCCGCCGTCCGAGCATCGCCGCCGCGTCCAGGCAGAACCCGAAACGGTCCACGGCCACGGCCGATGGTGCTGCCCCGGCCAGCGCCAGGACGTGCTGCGCATCGGGCAGCAGGGCGTCCGCGGGGCCAGCCGCCGCGCACTCCTCGAAGTAACGGTGCAGTTCCTCGAGCATCCAGGCCCAGCCGTCGCCCTGGTTCTCCACCAACCCCTGGAGGATCGCCAGTGTGGCCGGCTCCTGGCCGGCCACGCGGTACTCGATGGTTCCCAGAAACGGGGGGACGTGGGTGAAGGCCCGCTGCTCGGTGAGGTACCGGCCGACCTCACAGTCAGGATTGACCCCGGCCACCCGGCGGCGGAACAGCTTCAGGATGAACTGGGTACCGAAGCGCACCGACGAGTTGCTCTGCTCCGACGACCCCCGAGAGACCGGCAGCGCCTCGCCACTGGGGCCGTGCGTCTCCCGCAGACTCGTACCGGCCACGCCGACAATCTCCCCGTTGTTGGTGGGCACACGCACGCCAACCGCGATGTCGTCCAGCAGCGCCTCGCAGATCCGATCGTCCGCCATGCCGTCGACGAGCAGGCCCGTGTCGCCGGCCGATGCGACCTGGCACACGGCGGGGCTCGTCACGCCGGTGACGGCTTCGCCGAACACCATCGCCAGCGGCAGCCAGTAGCATTCCTCCCCGCCATCGGCGTAGGCGACATCGACGGTCGCCAGTGCCCCGTGGCCGTTTGCGATCGCCGCCCAGTCGATGATCGACACGGAGGCGATCGTCCGGGACTTACCGCCGAACCAGCGCTGCGCCCGGAGGAACGCGGGAAGGACCTCGGATTCGAGGGTCTCACGCCCGTGGCCATCGAGCACGCTCTCCCAGCCGTTGGCCGCCGACAGGACCATTGCCGAGGGGATGACCGCCTCGGTGACCGGTACGGGCTGCAGTTCGAACCACAGAAACCCGTACGGCCCCAGCGTCAGCGGGTACGGCCGCGGGCCGATCGGCGGGAACTCCACGTAGCCCAGCATCTCCACGGGGCGCATGCCGGCGAACGACGCGAGATCCAGCTCGACCGGTTGCGCGAATCGAGACAGGTTCGCGACGCACAACACGCACTGGTCTTCATCGCGCCGCAGGTAGGCGAGGACCTTCCGGTTGGAGGGCTCCAGGAACTGGAGCGAGCCGCGGCCCATGACGCGGAACAGCTTCCTCAACGCGATCATGTTCCGCATCCAGTTGAGCGATGACGAGGCATCGCCCTGCTGGGCCTCCACGTTGACGGCCTCATAGCCGTACAGAGGATCCATGATGACGGGGCTGTAGAGCCGGCCGGGTGTGGCGCGGGAGAATCCCGCGTTCCGGTCGGCGCTCCACTGCATCGGCGTTCGGACGCCATTCCGGTCACCGAGGTAGATGTTGTCGCCCATGCCGATCTCGTCGCCATAGTAGATGATGGGCGTGCCGGGAAAGGAGAACAGCAGGCTGTGCAGCAGTTCGATTCGCCGGCGGTTGTTGTCCATCAGGGGCGCCAGTCGGCGCCGAATCCCGATGTTGATGCGCATGCGCGGATCCGCGCTGTACGCCAGATACATGTAGTCGCGTTCGTCGTCACTGACCATCTCGAGCGTCAACTCGTCGTGGTTGCGCAGGAAGAGGCCCCACTGGCACGACTCGGGAATGGCTGGCGTCTGGGCCATGATGTCGGTGATCGGCAGGCGGTCTTCCAGCCGGAGCGCCATGAAGATGCGCGGCATCAGGGGGAAGTGAAACGCCATGTGGCACTCGTCCCCGTCGCCGAAGTACGGCCGCACGTCGGTCGGCCACTGATTGGCTTCGGCGAGAATCACCCTGCCGGCGTACTGCTCGTCCATCGCCTCGCGGATACGCTTGATGATGAGGTGCGTCTCCGGGAGGTTTTCGCAGTTGGTGCCGTCCCGTTCGACGAGGTAGGGGATTGCGTCGAGGCGCAGACCGTCGACGCCCAGATCCAGCCACCAGCGCATCGCGCCGATGACTTCATCGAGCACCCGCGGATTGTCGAAATTCAGGTCGGGCTGGTGCGAGAAGAAGCGGTGCCAGAAGTACGCCTTGGCCACCGGGTCCCACGTCCAGTTCGACGTCTCGGTGTCCGTGAAGATGATGCGGACGCCGGGGTACTTCTGGTCAGAGTCGCTCCACACGTAGTAGTCGCGCTCGGGTGACCCCGGGGGCGCCAGCCGCGCGCGCTGGAACCAGGGATGCTGGTCCGACGTGTGGTTGACGACCAGCTCAATCATCACCTGCAGGCCCCGTTCGTGAGCCGCGTCGAGAAAGGCCTTGAAGTCGTCGACGGTGCCGTAGGCGGGGTGGACGTTCAGGTAGTCGGCGATGTCGTACCCGTCGTCGCGCAGCGGCGAGGGAAAGAAGGGTAGCAGCCAGATACACGTCACCCCGAGATCCTGGATGTAGTCCAGTTTCTGCATCAGGCCGGCGAAGTCGCCGATGCCGTCGTTGTTGCCATCGAAGAAGGCCTTCACGTGCAGTTCGTAGATGACGGCGTCCTTGTACCACCTGGGATCCGTTGCGCTGCCCTGTCGCTTCATTGGTGGACTCCCTCCGGTCCGTCCGAGAACAGGATCGTCGCGGGCACCGACTCCAGGGCGTCGGCAACCGCGAGCACGTGCCGACCGCCGACCTCGCGCGGCGTGACGTGCTCGCCCGTCAGGATGTTCGTGAAGCGCATCTGGGCGAATCCGGGCGGCGTCTCCAGCGTCGTCTCGTGCCAGGCGTCCTGGCCCATCGGGAGCGACGAGCGGGAACCGCTGAGGCCGGCCACGAGACGGGGCACCACCACAATCGCCCGTTGCTGACCGTGCTCGCGGGCGAACGCCAGCACGTGCCCGGCCCGGCTGCCCTGCGCGGCGAGCGGCTGGTATGTGCCGGCGAGGAACGGATCCGGATGGCGGCGACGCAGCCGGAGACCCGCGGCGGTGCAATACAGCTTGATGCGCCCGTCTTCCCAGTGCTCGACCAGGCCAGCCACCGCCGCGGTGCGCTCCGCCGACGGGCTCCCCTCCGAGAGGACTGGTTCCAGCGCTTCCAGCCATGCTGCTCGCGCGGCGAAATCCACAGAGCGCCGGTTGTCCGGGTCGACGAGGCTCAGGTCCCACAGTTCGGTGCCCTGGTAGAAGTCGGGCACGCCCGGCGATGCGATCTTGAGCAGCACCTGCGCGAGGGAGTTGATCATGCCCAGGCGGGCGACACGTTCGTGGAACTGCACGAAGAGCGGGACGAAGACGCGCGCGTTGGGCCCACCCAGTGTCCGCTCGACGAACCGCCCGACGGCCCGGTCGTACGCCTCGGAGGGGTTGATCCAGCTGGTGTGGACCTTGGCTTCTTTCGTTGCCTTGAGCATGTAAGCGCGGATCCGATCGACGAAGCCGGCGTCAGGCTGCGCCGTCAGGCCCGGGGGCCAAGCGCCGACCAGCGCCTGATAGAACAGGTATTCGTCGGCGCGGTCAGGTGCTGGCGCGTCGCCCACTTCGGAGCGCGCTGATGCGTTGGCCCTGGCCCAGCGGGACACCGCCACGCGCCACAGCTCGGGCATCTCCGAGAGCACGTTGATCCGGGCGCGGGCATCCTCGCCGCGCTTGGTGTCGTGGGTGGAGGTGGCCAGCATGGTGAGCGGCCAGGCATCGAGGCGGCGCTGGTTGGCCTGGTGAAACGTATCCGGAGACACGCCGAAGCGCGCCGGACTGCCGCCCACCTCGTTGAGCGAGACGAGCGGGGCGTAGCGGTAGAACGCCGTGTCCTCCACGCCCTTGGCCTGCACGGGTCCCGTATACTGCTGGAACTTCATGGCGAAGCGCAGCTGCCGATCCTCGTCGGCGCTCCCCAGGCCTCCCGACGGCAGCAGCGCCGAACGGACGAATGCGAAGATCGACGGTTCCATGGCCGGATTCCGGCCCAGGGCTTCCGATACGGCCGCCTCCACGGTCTGTCGGTCGAGGTCGGTCCACCCGCGCCGGCTGACGTAGGTCCGGTATACCGGGAAACACGCGACCACCTCCCGGAGTGCCGACCGGAGACTGTCGAGCGTGAAATCACGGTAGCGGCGGTGACCCTCCGAGATGCGATTCAGTTCGTGGGCCAGCACTTTCAGCTCGCTGGCCATGGCCGTGGCGATGATCAGTTTCTTGCAGGTATAGACCTCGTCCGCCCACGGCCGCGTGCGGCCCGTGAAACGCCGATACAATCTGACCATGTCTTCCGCCCGGGACGCGTCGACGAACAGCCCGTTGAGGTCGTTGAGGAAGTCGTATCCCGTCGTGCCGTGCGTGGCCCATGTGCCGGGAATCGGCTCACCTTCGGTGAGGATCTTCTCGATCACGGTGTAGGCCGCGCCCGCTGCGCCGGCCAGCCCGGCGAGCGTCTCGAGATACGCGGCGGGGTCGAACAACCCGTCGGTGTGATCGATCCGCATGCCGGAGATGGTGCCGTCAGCCACGAGTTCACCCAGGCGGCGGTGCGCCGCGGCGAACACCGATGCGTCTTCCATCCGGAGGGCGGCCAGTTCGTTGATGTCGAAGAAGCGCCGGTAGTTGATCTCGTGAGTGGCCGTTCGCCACGACGACAGGCGGTAGGCCTGTGTTTCGAGCAGGGCGTGCAGCCGGTCGAACGACGCGCTGTCGCCGGCGCGCCCGTTGAAGCGAGCGACATTGTCGTTGAGGTGCGCGCGGAGGCGGGGGCTTCTCCGTACCAGACTGTCGAGGCGCTGGCGCGCGATGTCTTTCTCGCGGCTCCTGGCGGTGATCGCCTCCGCGTCGGTCGACGTGTACAAGGGCAGGTGATCCAGATGGAACAGGACGCTCTGAAATTCCGCAAGTTCGTCACTCGCTTCGCCCAGGTCCGTCTTGAGGGTTTCAATGTCGTCGCGCAGGAGCACCCCGAGCTGCCGGGGATTGAGCGGCAGCGTCACGTCGAAGTACCGCAGGCTGAACCCGCCGTCGGCGTATTCGATCTGGAGATGGGCGTTCTCGAGGACGACCCCGTACTGGTCGCCGAGGACCGGCAGCAGGAGTTTGCCCGCCAGCTCGCTCTTGACCGGGTGCCAGTCGATGTCGAAGCACCTCGCGAAGGGTGACGACGGGCCGTTCTCCAGGACGGAGCGCCACCAGGCGTTGGCATCCGCGTGAACGCTCATGTGGTTCGGCACGACGTCGACGATGAGGCCGAGGCCCTCCCGGCGAATCGCCCGAGACAGGGCTGAAAACCCTTCATCGCCGCCGCGGCGCGGATCGATCCGATCGTGGTTACACACGTCGTACCCATGGGTACTGCCGGGGGCGGCCTCCAGAATCGGGCCGGAGTAACACTCGCTGATGCCAAGCCGCCGCAGGTAGCCGACGACGCCCGCGCCGTCTGCGAAGGGCAGAGCGGTCGTGAATTGCAGCCGGTACGTGCTGACCGGTCGCCGTGCCGGTACCGGTGCGCTCACAGACGGCTCCTTTCTGCGCGCGGCGGGCCGGCCCGGAAGATGACGGCGCCGGGCCTGGCGAACGACACGTTCGACCCGCCGGATTCGATGGCGACGGCCCGCGCCTCGGGGACGTACGGCGAGTCTTCAGTGGTCATGACAGGCGTCCACGCGTCGGTGGCCGGTCTGCCGGCCAGGGGGTAGTCGTCCAGGCACACGGTGCCGGCTCCAGCGAAACGCACGACGACCAGCCAGTTCGGTCCGCCGGGGGCCCGTCTGCGCACGATGACCGAATTGGCGTCGGCTGGCGCGATCTCAGCCCGGCTCTGCGCGAACCCGCCAAGAGTCGGCTCCTCGCGCCTCAGGGCGAGCAGATCCGCGTAGAGTCTGCGCGCCGATGCGTGCGGCTCGCGATCGAGCTCGGTCCAATCGAGCCGGCTCGTGAGGAACGTCCGTTCAGCCTGCGGGTCCGGGATCCGCTCACGTGCTGCTGCCTCGCGGAAGGCCTCGAACCGGCTGAACTCACGGCGGCGACCGTCTCTGACGAGCCGGCCGAGGTCCGCATGATGATCGGTGAAGAACTGAAACGGCGTGCTGGCCGCCCACTCCTGTCCCATGAAGATCAGCGGGACCTCGGGCAGCACCAGCAGGAAGGTGGACGCCGCCCGCCAGGCGGCCGGATCGATCTGGTGATGCAGGCGATCACCAAACGCCCGGTTGCCAATCTGGTCGTGGTTCTGCAGGAAAAACACGAGTTGCGATGGCCGGACGCGATCCGGATTGCTGCCGCGCGCCTGGCCGAAATAGGCCGAGTGCTGACCGCAGTAGAACCAGCCGCGGCTGGCGGTCTGGGCGATCTCCCCGGTGGTTCCACCGAAGTCCGCGAAGTACCCATCGGCGTCGCCAGCCAGGTGCCGCCGCATCTGGTGATGGAAGTCATCTGACCACAGCCCGTCGAGCCCGAGTCCGCCCCGGCACTCAGGCCTGAGCATGTGGGCGAGATTGCCGTGATCTTCGGCGATGACCTGCGCCCGCCGTCCCGAGCCGGCCTGCGAGTGGCGGACCGACTCTGTCAGCACCGCCAGGATATGGCGCGGGCTCTCGTCGACGATGGCGTGCGTGGCGTCGAGGCGGAGGCCATCGATGTGGTACTCGTGAATCCAGTGGAGCGCGTTCTGGGTCAGGTAGTCCCGGACCGGCTGGCTGTTGGGGCCGTCGAAGTTCATGGCCCGGCCCCACGGGCTGGTGTGTGTCGCCGAGAAGTAGAAGGGGCTGAAGCTGGGCTGGTACGCGCCGTCCGGGCCCAGGTGGTTGTAGACGACGTCGAGATGCACCGCCAGGCCCAGACGATGGGCGGCGTCCACGAGCCGGCGCAGATCGTCCGGCTGGCCATAACACCGGGCAGGCGCAAACGGCGCCACGCCGTCGTACCCCCAGTTCCAGCGCCCGGGGAAATCCGCGACGGGCATCAGTTCCACCGCCGTCACGCCCAGGTCCCTCAGGTATGGCAGGCGTTGCGCCGCGGCGGCGAAGGTCCCCTCGGGCGTGAACGTGCCGACGTGCAGTTCGTACAGGACGGTGTCCTCCAGCGGGATCCCGGTCCACGGATGGTCGGTCCACGGGAACGACTGCCAGTCCACGACGGCCGATGGCCCATGCACGCCGGCGGGCTGCCAGCGTGACGCCGGGTCGGGCAGCAGGGCGCCGCCGTCCAGACGGTACCGGTACTGATCGCCCGCCGCGACGTCCGCGACAAGAGTGCTGTGGAAGCCGTCTCCCACGGCCTCGAGCGCCTCCTCGCGGGGCGCCAGTCCCGGTGCTTCGATGACCACCGTGACCCGGCTGGACTCCGGAGCCCAGACGCGAAAACGCGTGGCGGCGCCCTCGATCTGTGCGCCCAGTGTCGGTGCCCAGCGCATCTTCGTCAGCCCTCCTCGTGTGCCCGCCGGAATACCATGCCGGCCAGCGGCGGGAGCGTGAGCGTGAGCGACTGCGGATGGCCGTGGGCCGGCAGGGGGTTGGACTCGACGCCGCCCATGTTGCCCGTGCCGCTGCCGCCATAGAGGGTCGCGTCCGTGTTGAGGCATTCCTGCCAGTAACCGGCCTCGGGTACGCCGACGCGGTAGTTCAGGCGGGGCACCGGCGTGAAGTTGCAGACGAACAACAGCGCGCGTGCCCGATCCCGTCCGCGCCTGAGGAAGCTCACCACGCTCCGCTGCGTGTCGGTGCCGTCGATCCACTCGAACCCGTCGGGCTCGCAGTCCATCTCGTGCATCGCGGGCTCGCCGCGGTACAGGGTGTTCAGATCGCGCACGAGACGTTTCAGGCCTGCGTGCGCCGGGTCGTCGAGCAGGTGCCAGTCCAGGCTGGTGTCGTGGTTCCATTCGTGCTGCTGCCCGAAGTCGCATCCCATGAACAGCAGCTTCTTGCCCGGGTGCCCGAACATGTACCCGTAGAGCACCCGGAGATTGGCGAACCGCTCCCAGGGAGTGCCCGGCATCCGGCTCAGCATCGACCCCTTGCCGTGGACGACCTCGTCGTGCGAGAAGGGCAGGAGGAAATTCTCGGTGAAGGCATACGACAGGCTGAACGTGATCCGGTCGTGGTGGTGGCTTCTGAACAACGGGTCCCGGGCCATGTAGTCCAGCATGTCGTGCATCCAGCCCATGTTCCACTTCAGGCTGAAGCCCAGGCCGCCGAGATGCGCCGGACGCGACACCATCGGCCAGGCCGTGGACTCTTCGGCGATCATGAGGACGTCGGGATGTTCGGCGAACACCCGCTCGTTGAGGAGGCGGAGGAACGCGATGGCCTCCAGGTTCTCGCGCCCGCCGCGTTCGTTCGCCACCCATCCGCCGGACTTCCGGCCGTAGTCGAGGTACAACATCGAGGCGACGGCATCGACGCGCAGGCCGTCCACGTGATAGACGTCGAACCAGAACAGGGCGTTGCTCACCAGGAAGTTCCGGACTTCTGACCGGCCGTAGTTGAACACCGCGGTGTCCCAGTCCGGGTGGGACCCCTGCCGTTGGTCGGCATGCTCGTAGAGGTGCGTGCCGTCGAAATACCCCACGCCGTGTTCGTCCTTGGGGAAGTGGGCGGGAACCCAGTCGAGAATCACCCCGACGCCGTGCTGATGCAGGCAGTCGACCAGGTACATGAAGTCCTGCGGCGAGCCGAAGCGGCTGGTGGGTGCGAAGTAGCCGACCGTCTGGTAGCCCCAGGAGCCGTCGAACGGGTGTTCGCTGATGGGCAGCAGTTCGACGTGGGTGTAGCCCATCTCGGTGACGTAGTTGACGAGCCTGGGTGCGATTTCCTGATAGGTGAGCCAGCGGTTTCCGTCCTCCGGGACCCGCATCCACGAGCCGAGATGCACTTCGTACACCGAGTGCGGCGCGCTGAGCGCCTGGCGCGCCGCCCGGGACTGCATCCAGTCCCGGTCACCCCAGACGTAGGTGTCGAGGTCGCACACCCTCGATGCGGTACCCGGGCGGAGTTCGGCCGCGAACCCGTACGGGTCCGCCTTGTCCACCGTGTAGCCTCCCACTCGGGAGACCACGTGGTACTTGTAGAGGGCGTCCGGACCAACCCCCGGCACGGCACCTTCCCACACGCCGGCTTCTGGCCGGAGGACCAGCGGGTGCCGATCCGGGTCCCACCCGTTGAAGTCACCGATCACGGACACGCGCACGGCGTTGGGCGCCCACACCGCAAAATGCACGCCCCGCGTCCCGCCGAGGTCGACCAGGTGGGCTCCCAGTTTCTCCCACGTGCGGAAGTGCCGGCCCTCCGCCAGCAGATGCAGGTCGTAGTCGGTCACAAATGGTGTCAACAATTCATGTCTCCCGACGCTCCGTCTCGACGGCAGCCAGGCGGAAGACCGCGACTGACCGGCCGTTCAGGGCATAGATGGGGTCTGCAAGCCTGAGCGGCGCCTTCCAGTCGGCGCGGGACGTGTCCAGGAGCCGCTCCCAGGCCATGCCCACTTCGACGGGCATGGCGAAGTCGATGGTCTCGTGATGGGCGCTGAAGAGCAGGAACAGCGTGTCCCGGGCGTCGGAATTGTCATCGTCATCACGCGGATCGTCGAGGCCGCCTGTCAGGCGCACGCCGAGGCTGCGGGCGAAATGCGCGTCCCAGTCCGTATCGTTCATCTCGCGGCCGGACGGCTCGAACCACTGGATGTCGAAGACGTTCGCACCGCGGATACGCTGGCCCTGGAAGAAGTGGCGGCGGTGCAGCGCCGCCTGGCTCTGCCGGAGCCTGATGAGGTACGTCGTGAACGCCCGCAGATCGTCGTGTTCCGGCGAGTCGCCCCAGTCCAGCCAGCTGATCTCGTTGTCCTGGCAGTAGGCGTTGTTGTTGCCCTGCTGCGTCCGTCCCATCTCGTCGCCCGCGCAGACCATCGGCACCCCTTGCGACAGCAGCAGGGTGCCCAGCATGTTGCGCTTCTGCTGTGCCCGCAGCGCGGTGATCGCGGCGTCGTCGGTGGGGCCCTCGGCTCCGCAGTTCCAGCTCAGGTTGTCGTCGGTGCCGTCGGCGTTGTTCTCGAGGTTGGCGTCGTTGTGTTTGTGGTTGTAGCTGACGAGATCGTGCAGCGTGAAGCCATCGTGGGCCGTGATGAAATTGACGCTGGCGTACGGCCGGCGGCCGCTGTGTTCGTACAGGTCGCTGCTGCCCGACAGGCGGGTCGCCAGTTCGGAGACGAGGCCGCCGTCGCCTTTCCAGAAGCGCCGGACCGCGTCGCGGTACTTGCCGTTCCACTCGGCCCACCCCACCGGGAAGTTTCCAACCTGGTAGCCGCCTTCGCCAAGATCCCAGGGCTCGGCGATCAGCTTGACCTGAGACAGGACCGGGTCCTGGTGAATGATGTCGAAGAACGCGCCCAGCTTGTCGACTTCGTGCAGCTCCCGGGCGAGCGCGCTGGCGAGATCGAAGCGGAACCCGTCGACGTGCATCTCCAGGACCCAGTACCGGAGGCTGTCCATGATGAGCTGCAGCACGCGGGGATGCCGCACGTTCAGCGTGTTGCCGCACCCGGTGTAGTCCATGTAGTAACGCGGGTTGTCGTGCGTGAGGCGGTAATAGACGGCATTGTCGACGCCGCGCAGGGAGATGGTCGGCCCCAGATGGTTGCCTTCGGCCGTGTGGTTGTACACGACATCCAGGATCACCTCGAGCCCGGCCGAATGCAGGTTGCGCACCATCGTCTTGAATTCGCGCACGCTGCCGTTGGGCGTCGCCGCCAGCGAGTACCGCCGGTCCGGTGCGAAGAACGCGCTGGTGTTGTAGCCCCAGTAGTTCGACAGGCCCCGCTCGACCAGGTGCCGGTCGTACGCATGATGATGGACCGGGAGCAGTTCCACCGCCGTGACGCCGAGGTCGGTCAGGTAGCGCAGGCTCTCTTCCGACCCGATCCCGGCGTAGGTGCCGCGCATGCGGGACGGGACGTGCGGGCTGAGACGGGTGAAGCCCTTCGGATGCAGTTCGTAGATGATGGTGCGGTGCCACGGAGTGGCCGGCGGACGGTCGTTGCCCCAGGTGAAAGCCGTATCGGTGACCGCCGCAAGCGCGCAGAACGATGCGTTGTCGCGCGTGTCGAACGACAGGTCCGCGCCCGGATCGCCGACGCGGTACCCGTACATTTCGTCCGCCCAGCGAATCGTGCGCCCGATAGCCTTGGCGTAGGGGCCCAGCACCAGCTTGTGCGGGTTGAACCGGTGCCCTCGCTCCGGATCGTAGGGACCGTGCACGCGATAGGCGTAGAGCTGATCCGGGAGGATGTCGCGAAGATAGCCGTGCCAGATCTGGTCCGTCTGCTCGGGCAGTTCGAGACGGGCCTGTTCCGACGTGTCGTCGGCCGAATCGAACAGGCAGACCTCCACTTTCGTCGCGTTCTCGGAGAACACGGCGAAGTTCACGCCTGACCCGTCCCAGGTGGCGCCCAGCGGATAGGGGGTTCCGTACCGCATCTTCACGGTGCTGCCCTCGTCCTTCACAGGTAGTAGTCGAAGTCCCGCTCGGTCCTGAGGCGGCGGCGGACACGGAACATCTGTGCCGGAAGTGTGTCCGGCGAGAGGGCCACGTAGTTGCTCGGGCCTTGCCACAGCTGGCGCGACCCCCCCAGCAGGTCGTGGACCTGGAAGGCTTCGCGGGCATCGAGGCCCAGCGCGGCGAGATCGAGCTGGATCCAGCTCGACTGGGCGTGAAACGGATCCAGATTGACGACGGTCACGATGACGTTGCCCGGATCGGGGCCCGCCTCGGCCGTCTTGCTGTAGCAGATCACCGACGGGTTGTCCGTCTCATGGAAGCGGAGGCTCCAGTCGGACTGCAGCGCCGAGTTCTCCCGCCGGATGCGGTTGAGACGCGCCAGGAAGTCTCTGAGGCTCCATGCCGCATCGAGATCCCACTGACGAATCTCGTACTTCTCCGAGTCGAGATACTCTTCACTGCCTGGCTCACGCGGCGTGCTCTCGGTCAACTCGAAGGCCGGACCGTAGATGCCGAAGCTCGCACCGAGCGTCGCGGCGAGAACCACCCGAATCATGAACCCCGGACGGCCCCCAATCTGGAGGTGCTCGGGGAGGATGTCGGGGGTGTTGGGCCAGAGGCTTGACCGGAAGTACTCCCGGACATCGGTGCTGGTGAGTTCCTGGAAGTAGGCCGACAGTTCCGCTTTCGTATAGCGCCACGCGAAGTAGGTGTACGACTGGGAGAATCCCAGCTTGGCAAGCCGCCGCATCACTTTGGGGCGGGTAAACGCCTCCGCGAGGAAGATCACGTCCGGCTGCTGCTGCCGAACGGCGCCGATGACCCACTCCCAGAAGGGGAACGCCTTCGTGTGCGGGTTGTCGACGCGGAACATCCTGATGCCGTGGGCGATCCAGAATTCAATGACGCGCCGCAACTCGTCCCAGAGCTCCCGCCAGGCCGTCGACTCGAAGTCCAGGGGGTAGATGTCCTGGTACTTCTTCGGGGGATTCTCGGCGTACTGAATGCGTCCATCAGGGCGCTTGCGGAACCACTCCGGATGCTCGCGCACGTACGGGTGGTCGGGGGAACACTGGAAGGCCAGATCGAGCGCGATGTCGATCTGCAGCGCACGTGCGGCGGCCACCAGACCCCGCAGATCGGCCATGGTGCCCAGGTCGGGGTGAACGGCCGTGTGGCCCCCGGCCTGCGCGCCGATCGCCCACGGACTCCCGACGTCCCCCGCCTGCGCGGACTCCGCGTTGTTCCGGCCTTTCCGGAAGGTGGTGCCAATCGGGTGGATCGGCGGGAGGTACAACACGTCGAAGCCCATCGCCGCGATGGCCGGCAGCCGCCGTTCGCAGTCGCGCAGCGTGCCATGCCGGCCCGGCTCCATGGCACAGGATCGCGGAAACACCTCGTACCAGGCCGAGAACCTCGCTTTGATCGGGTCGACGGTCACGCGAAGTTCACGGTCGTACCGGGTGGCGAGGTCCCGGTCCGCGTAGCGCCCGACGACGGCGAAGAGATCGTCGTCCGCCGCCACGAGCAGGCGGCTGTCACGCGGCGTGCCGGCGCGCAGTTGTGCCGCAGCCGCCCGCAATCGGGAGGCGTCAGGCTCGGCGGCCCTGGCTGCCGCCTCCTCGATGAGCCTGGCGCCGATGGCGAGGTCGGTCTCGACGTCCTGGCCCGCTCGCACACGGGCAGCCAGGTCCCGCCGCCACGTTCCGAAATGATCGACCCACCCTTCAATCGTGTAGACGTACTCTCCCAGCGACGTCACGGTGAACTCGCCCCGCCAACGGTCGTTGGCGAGCGCCTGCATGGGGCGCTCCTGCCACGTCGGATCACCCGCCATCCGGAACAGCACCCGGCTGGAAACGACATCGTGGCCGTCGCAGAAGACATCCGCTTCAACAACCACCGACTCGCCCACTACGCGCTTGATCGGGAATCGCCCGCCGTCGACCTCGGGGCGCACGCCCTCGACGACCACTCGCTGGCGTCCGTCAATCGGCCGTGTCGGTCCCACCTGATCCCTCCTTGTTGTGTCCGCGGGGCCCGCAGGAATGCCACTTCCCAAGGGGCGCATGTCTGGGCGGTCCGGCGGCCGCCGACTGTCATGGAAGTATGGCCTTGACGATCGTCCCATGCCGGACGGCGGAGCGGTATCGGGTGGTGAGGGGACTTTTGCACGGTGCGGGGGTTGAGTCGCCCGTCGTGACCGTGACCTCCCCCGTGTCCCGGGCGTTCACGCCCAGTATTGGCCTGGACGCGGCAAGTGGAGTCCGCGAGGCCGGAATATCCTCTCCGCGCCCGATTCCACCACCGCCCGGTCGTTCTCGACTGAAAGGGCAACGTGCGGTCGGCCGGTCCAGGTGCCGCCGCGAGCGGAGCTGACCCGGTCGGCCTGACCCCTCGTAGTCAACGAAGGGATCGATTCTCACACGCCAACGGGACGATCAAAGCCGTCGCCACGAACACACTCGAATAGCCAGGGCACGGGCCTCCGGCTGACGACGCGCGACCGGGCCGGTCACGCTCACCGCTACAAAGCGGGTCCCGCCTGCCCGTGGAGGCGCACCACGAGTACGGGGCAGGACGCTGACCGGACGACGGTCTCGGCGACATTGCCCAGCAGCACCCGGCTGATGCCGGTCCTGCCGCGTGTGCCGACGACGAGCAGGTGTGCGTCAATGGCCTCCGCCAGGCGCACGAGTTCGATCGATGCCCGCCCGTAGTTCAGGTGTTGCTCGATCGGCACGGGGCAGCCCTCTGAAGCCGCCTGGAGCTTGATTGCGGCTTCCTTCTGGATGTCATCCAGGAGGGCGGCAGACACGGTCGCGCTGGTGAAACCCGCCCCGTCGGAGGGCAGGAGCGGCCATTCGAGGCAGTGCGTCAGCGTCACTGAGCCCCCGACGCGCTCGGCCTCATCGAACGCGGCCTTGACGGCGGGCAGCGCCGGATCGGAGAAGTCGGTACCGACGACCACTCTCCGCGTGCCGGACTTGGGCCTCACCACGAGCACGGGGCAGTGGGCCAGCCGGCTTACTTTCTCGGCGACGCCTCCCAGCCAGATGCGGGAGAGGCCCGTCGCTCCGCGGTGACCGACAATCACGAGGTCCGCATGCCAGGACTCGGCGCTCTTGACGATGGCCGCGTGGG
Organism: uncultured Vicinamibacterales bacterium; assembly: GCA_964372095.1. Lineage (GTDB taxonomy): Bacteria > Acidobacteriota > Vicinamibacteria > Vicinamibacterales > JAKQTR01 > CAYJPV01. The sequence goes on from CAYJPV010000009.1 coordinate 73,035, forward strand.
GATCGCCGTCCTCGATTGTTACCGAGAACCGGTCTGCGGCCCGACCGGTGCGGGCCACGACCCGCTCCACGACGGCGTCGCGGAGGTCGGCAACGGTTGGCGGGCCAACCATCCCGACGGCGGGCGCCGCACCTGCCGGCATGCGCGGCGCGGCTTCCGATCGGGCATGACAGACCAGAAGCGTCCCGGTCTGGCCGGCGCGCTCGTGGGCCTCGACCAGAGCCATGTCGGCGGTTTCGCTGAAGTCCGTGGCGACCAGAATCCTCTCAGCCTTCATGCACTACCTCCAGTGAACAGTCGACATCGCTGGAACTGGCGCATGCCGTGCCACTGCGGGGGGCGGAGCGGCTCTGATGCCGCCCCGCGATTCACGGCGCCGTCTGTCGTCAGAGCCGCTTGGACCGGCGTTGTCAGGCCGAGCGACGGCGAACCAGCCACCAGGCCAGGCATACCAGGGCCGAGATCGCGATTCCGGCCAGCAGGCCTGCCGACGCGGACCAGCGCGCAGCCAGTTCGGCGCGTACGTTGTCGCGTTCCTGCGTCACGGTCAGCAGACGGGACTCGATCTCGGTCCTGGCGGCGGCGCATGCACGCCCGTCGCTCTCAGCTCGCTGCATGCCGGTCGCCGCGTTCTCGAGCTGTACCTTGAGGTCGGCAATCTGGCTCTCGAGCCCGGCGATGGTCTGCTGGAGCGATGCCGCACGCGCCGTGACAGCGCGTGTCGCGGCGAGGCTCTTGGTCAGGGCCGCGACGTCGGGGGGGGCGGGTTTGCGGCAATCGACGCCGGCTGGCAACGAGTACACGCCACCGTACGGCAGGTTGCCCAACTGCCTGACCGGGATGTTGTTTTCCGTTACGAGGGCGGAGAGCCAGCCGGGATCGCACTTGACCAGTTCCAGCGCCTGCGACAGGTTCTGGTTCGGCAGCAGCCGGATGGTTTGCGGCGGGCCAGCCACGATCACGGGTGTCTGGGCCTGGGCGCCAGTGGCCATCGAAAGCACGACGAGCGCGCACATGATTGTCTTCACGGTACCTCCTCTGCCACGTCATCGTGGCCCTCGCGGGGGCATTTCCACTCAACAGGAGAGAGGGGACCCAGCTTCCACAGATGATCGTACGGTCGCCACCCTGACGGCGGAATCGTGCGGAAAGGGGATTTCCCTCCTGTGGAGACCCGATTTGCAGGCCGGCCGGCCCGTGTCAGGCTGTGTCGGGGTCAGCTGGAGTCAGCCGGTCGACAAGGAGTCCGCAGGCATGGAGACCACGCTGGGTGCGTTTCGGGAGTTGTTGAATGCCGAGCGCATGATGGCCATCGCCGTCCCGCTGCTTCGGGCCGCCGCCATTCTCGTGGCCGGGGTCATCGCGGCAGTCGGGATCGACAGGGGCGTACGGTTGCTGCGCGTGCGCATCGTCGGCGTCATGCAGCGGCACACGGCCGGGACCCCTGCGATCGAGCTCGAAAAACGCGCCGCAACCATTGGCGGCATCATTCGACGGACGATGAAACTCGTCGTCTGGGCTGTCGCCGCCATGATGGCGCTCAAGGAACTCGCCTTCGACATCACACCCATCCTGGCAGGCGCCGGGCTGCTGAGCCTGGCCGTTGGATTCGGCGCACAGAATCTCGTGCGCGACGTCATCGCCGGACTGTTCATGCTGATCGAGAACCAGATCAGCGTCAACGATGTGGCCATCATCAATGGCACCGGCGGCCTCGTGCAGGAGATCAATCTGCGTACGACCGTGCTGCGCGGCCTGGATGGCACGGTGCACGTCTTTCCCAACGGCGCGATTGCGAGTTTGTCGAACATGACGCGTGAGTTCTCGTACTATGTGTTCGACGTCGGTGTTGCCTACAAGGAAGACACCGATCGGGTGGTCGCCGTGCTGCGCGATGTCGCCGAAGAGCTGCGGCGCACCGACGAGTACGGTCCCATGATCCTCGAGCCCCTCGACGTGCTGGGCGTGGATCAGTTCGCCGACTCGGCGGTCGTCATCAAGGTGCGCATCAAGACCATGCCGATGAGGCAGTGGCAGGTCGGGCGCGAAATGAACCGCCGCATCAAGAAGCGGTTCGACGCCGAGAAGATCGAGATCCCGTTTCCGCACCGGAGCCTGTATGTCGGGGAGGCGAGTGCGCCATTCCGGCTGCAGATTGACGCCTCGACGCGCGAGGAGTTGAAGACGCTCGTGCGCGAGGTGCTCACGGAAGGCAGCCGCCGGGCCTGACGCGCGAGCGCGCGCGTCGATGGAGGAACACGGGCAGGATGTCCGTGGCGGTCCCCGGCCTGAGCGGTCTGGCGAGACGCTTATGGAGAGACAGTCGGGCGCGCGCCAGCGCCCCAGGATGCTTCGTCGGCCGACCTGGACGGAAGCCGAGCAGATTCAGCGCCATCAAGACCATCTCTTGCTGCTGCTGACGTTGTTGATCGGCGCCGTGGTGGGTCTGGTGATCGTGGCCTTCATTGTCGTGACGGAGCGTCTGGGGTCACGCCTGTACCCGGCGGAAGGGGCGGCGTGGCGCCGCATGGTGATGCCCATCGCGGGAGCCCTGCTGTCCGGCCTGCTGCTGGCGCGGTACTTTCCCGGAGCCCGTGGGAGCGGCATTCCCCAGACAAAAGTGGCGCTGTTCCTCCACCGTGGCTACATCGGCCTGAGCACCGTGCTCGGGAAGTTCGTGTGCTCGTCCATTTCCCTGGCCAGTGGGATCGCGCTGGGGCGCGAGGGACCGGCCGTGCATCTGGGCGCGGGCATCGCGTCGGTGCTGGGCCGGCGGCTGGGCCTGGGTCCCCGCCGCGTCCAGGCGCTCGTGCCTGTCGGGACAGCGGCCGCCCTTGCCGCAGCCTTCAATACGCCCATCTCCGCCGTCCTGTTCACGCTCGAGGAGATCCTGGGCGACCTGCACGCGCCGGTACTCGGATCGGTGGTCATCAGCGCGGCGACCTCCTGGGCCGTGCTCCACATGCTGCTTGGCGACGAACCCCTGTTCCACGTGCCCGCCTACCAGCTGGTGCATCCGCTCGAGCTGGGGATCTACGCGCTGCTGGGCGTCGTCGGGGGCCTCGTCTCGGTGGTATTCGTCAGGCTGCTGCTGCGCCTGCGTCAGGGGTTTCGCGGCCTGCCGGCTCGCACCCGATGGCTGCAGCCGACGGCCGGCGGGCTGGTGGTCGGCCTGATCGGCTGGTTCGTGCCGGATGTGCTCGGCGTCGGGTACGCCCACGTTGGGGACGCCCTGAACGGCAAGATGGTACTCAGCGTGATGGGGCTCCTGCTCGCCCTGAAGATCGTCGCCACGGCCACGTGTTACAGCTCGGGCAACGCCGGCGGGATCTTCGGTCCGAGCCTCTTCATCGGGGCGATGCTGGGCGGCGTCGTGGGCAGCGTCGCCCACGGCCTGCTGCCCGATGTCACGGGGAGCCCCGGCGCCTACGCGCTCGTCGGGATGGGGACGGCGTTTGCCGGCATCATACGGGCGCCGATGACGTCCGTCATCATGATCTTCGAGATCACCAGGGACTACTCCATCATCGTGCCTCTGATGATTGCGAACCTGCTGAGCTACTTCATTTCCCAGCGTCTGCAGCCCGCACCGATCTATGACGCGCTGCTGCACCAGGAGCAGGTCCACCTGCCGCCAAGCCGCATTCGTGCAGGCGGGATGTCCGTGGAGTCCCTGCTGGTTCCTGCCGCGAAGACGCTGGATGCCGGCAGTCAGGTAGGTGACCACGCCAGCCTGCTGACGGTCGCCGGTCCGGGCGCGTGGGCTGTCATGGACGGTGACCGTTTCGTGGGCATGGTCACCGAGGCCCGCCTGCGCGCCGCGTCTGACGCCGGGCAGGCCGGCCGTCGTGTCGGAGACCTCATTCACGTCTCCAATGACGCCGACGTGAGTCCCCACCTCCACCTCGACCACACGACTGACGGCGTGTTGCAGCGCATGGGGCGGACCGGCTTGTCGGTGCTGCCTGTGGTCAGCCGGGCGGATGCGCACACCCTGCTCGGCACCGTGGCCCTCCACGACATGCCGCGCGCATCGGGGCCGGTCGATGACGAGAGTGTTGCCGAGGCCCGGCATCTGGAGCCGGCGTCTCCGAAGGTCCTGCTGACGGTTGTCCTGGTCGGGGTGATCGGCCTCGGGGCCCTGGCTGCCTTCCTGACACATCGCTACTACGCCGCTCGGGTCCAGACGGCTGCGGGGCTGTACGAGGCCGGAAACGGGTCGGTCCGCGTCGGGCGCAACGCCGAGGCCATCGAACAGTACCGCGCCGCACTCTCGCTCTCGCACGACAACGAGCACCGCTTTGCCCTGGCCCGAATCCTGGCGAAGACCGGCCGCGAGCACGAGGCGGAGTTGTACCTGCGGGAGGTACTCCGGGCCGACCCGGATAGGGGGCCTGCGCACGTGGCCCTTGCGCGCATCGCCGCGAAGGCAGGGCGCACAGACGAGGCTGCGGCCGCGTACCGACGGGCGCGGGACGCCGCGTGGCCGGAGGGCTCGGGACCGGAGAAGATCGAGGCCGATTTCGAACTCGCGGAATTGCTGGCACGGACCAGCATGCCCAGAATGGCTGCGGCGGAACTGCTGAGACTGGCGGACCTGTCCAGCGATCCGCCGGTGCTCAATCGGGTCGGCGAGGGCTTCTTGTCCCTGGGCTTTCCCGGCGAAGCGGTCGACGTGTTCCGGCAGGTCCTGCGCGCGGCGCCCGAGGATGCGCGTGCCTGGGCGGGTCTTGGAGAGGCGGAGTTGAGCCAGGGGGACTATCGAGCGGCCAGAACGGCCTTCGCCCGATCGGCGCGTCTGAACCCGGGTGCGCCGCACGCGCCGGAACGCGTCGCTCTCTGCGACCGCGTGCTGGAACTGGACCCCGCGCTGAGGGGGCTGCGGTCGCGCGATCGGCACGTGCGCAGCCTGAGACTGCTCGACGCGACCACCTCCGCCATCCAGCCATGCCTCCGGGACGAGGCCTCGGACGCCAGCCGGAGCCTGGCTGAGCGCGCCCGGCTCGTGCTGGCGTCAAAGCGGCGGCCGTCCGTGTTGTCGGACGCCGCTGACGAGAACGCCAGCCTGGCGCGTGAACTCTGGCTCAGTGTCCCAGAGACGTGCCGGGCGGCCGTGTCTGACGACGCGCTCGCGCGCGTGTTGGCGCGCGTCGAACGCTAAGGCATCCGCGATCCACCGCGCGAAGTCGTTGTCGTAGCCCCTGGTTGCGAACCGTCTGTGGTCAACGCCCCGGCGACGGCGGGTGGCGTCCGGGCGGTGATGATGCGGCTTAGCAGGTGTCGCACGGCCTGCCAGTTCCGCAGGTGGTAATGCGCGTTGGACGGCCTGTCCCCGACACTGATGCTGATGCCCGAGGTCTGCAGGGCCGCGAACATGTCTTCATCGGTGACGTCGTCTCCGATGGCGAGGAAGAGCGTGTCCGGGCCGGCGAGGCCGCGCACGTGCTGGACGGCCAGGCCTTTGTGGATCCCGCGAGACCTGACCTCGATCACCTTGCTGCCGTTGATGACTTCGAGATTGCCTGCGGCGGTCCGGCGTGCGAGTTCGGCTCCGAGATCCCGGGCGCGGTCGGGGCCCGAGACGGGATCGGCCATGCGGTAATGCCAGGCCACCGAGGCCGACTTGAGTTCGACCGAGGCGCCGGGTGTGCGGGCGGCCGCATGCTCGAGCAGCGGGAGCACCTCCGCGAGGACGTCGCTGTCGGCGGCGCCGGCGGCGTCCCAGGTGTGCCCGTCCTGGGATCGCCAGAGCCCGTGCTCGGCCCACAGCGACAGGCCCGAACCACCGAACCAGTCGGCCAGCGTCTGCCGCATGCGCCCGGACACCAGGTGGACGTGCAGCCCGGGTGTCGCCGTCAGCTGGCCCAGCAGCGTCAGCAGCCCGGGATCCGGGCTGGCGAGTTCCGGCACCTCGGCGAAGGGTACGAGCGTGCCGTCGTAATCCACGAACAGGTGGATGGCGGCGGCATGCGTCGCCAACTGGGTGACGTGCTCGGTCACGGCCTCGTCCCGGGCGTCCGCCATGGTGGCCGTAGCCGTGCCGGTCCCGGTCAGTTCGGCAAGGTCACCGAGGAGCCGGCTGGCCCAGGAGTCCACCGGGTACTTCAGCACGCGCCGCCGCAGCGCCTGCATGCGCGTCTGGCGTTCGGAGACGGGCATCCGCAGGGCCTGAAGCATCCGGTCGGCCATGCCGTCGATGTCGTACGGGTTGATGATGAGCGCCTCGCGCAGTTCTTCGGCGGCTCCGGCGAACTCGCTGAGCATCAGGATGCCGTCGAGATCCGTCCGCGCCGCGACGAACTCTTTGGCCACCAGGTTCATACCGTCGCGCAGCGGGCTGACAATCAACGCATGGGCTGCTCTGTACAGGGCCACCAGACGGTCTTCGGAGACCGATCGGTGCAGGTAGTGGATGGGCTGGGCGTCCAGCGTGCCGTACTGCCCGTTGATGCGGCCGACCGCCGCTTCGACACGTCCGCGAAAGGACCGGTAGGCAGGCACGTCGCCGCGGGACGGGACCGCAATCTGAACGAGCCGCACCTGGTCGCGCAGGGACGGTTCCCGGGCCAGCAGCCGCTCGAACGCCAGCAGGCGTCTGGGTATGCCCTTGGTGTAGTCCAGACGATCGACGCCGAGCAGAATCGTCCGGCCTCGTGCGTCGCTCCGAATCCGTTCGGCTTCTTCGCGGACCGCGTGTTCGTCGGCTTTCGCGGCAAAACGTGCGGCGTCAATACCCATGGGGTACGCGCCGAGCACGACGCGCCGGCCCTGCCACGTCACGTCGTGATGGCCGCCGTCGGTGCCGAGCGCGCGGTGAAACGCGGTCCGCAGGTGCTGGACGTAGCTGTCGGTGTGCAGGCCGATGAGGTCGGCCCCGAGCAGACCTTGCAGCAGGAGGCGTTGCCACGGCAGCGTCCGGAAGATCTCGAACGACGGAAACGGAATGTGGTGGAAGTAGGCAATCCGGGCATCCGGAATCCGCGCCCGCAGCAGGCCCGGGACGAGCATGAGGTGGTAGTCGTTGACCCAGATCAAGTCGCCGGCTCGATGCACCCGAGTCACCTCGTCGGCGAATCGGCGATTGACCGCCTCGTACGTGTCCCAGTGGTGAGTATCGAGCGGTATTTCGTCCAGCAGGTAGTGGCACAGTGGCCACAGGACGCCGTTGGAGAAGCCGTCGTAGAAGCCGCCGACGTCGTCCGCCGTGAGCGGTACCGGCTGGCAGCGTCGTGCCGCCAGTCCGGCCTCGATGGCTGCCCAGTTGTGCGGTGACACACCATCACCAGCGCCGGCCCAGCCCAGCCAGAGACTGTCTTCCTGCTGGGCATGGTAGGCGCCCAGGCCGGTGGCGACGCCGCCCGAGGACGGCGCGACCGACAACCGCCCCCCCCGTCGTTTCAGGGCGACAGGCAGGCGGTTCGACACGATAAGAAGGCGACTCACGGTTTCCTCCAGATCTGCGAAGCCTCTCCCGGGTGCGCTCGGCCAGACGCTCCGCCTTCCCCAGCAATGCTCCGCGAGGCCCTCACGCGTGAGTGGCGCGAACACCTCCTTGAGTCCGATGTCCTATCGTACGTGCCGGGATGGGCGGGCCCCATAGGGTCCACAGGGGATTTGGGGCGCCGGGAGAGGGGACCGGGCGATCCGGCGGCGGGCCGTGCGGGCTGTTACAGCAGAATCAGGCTCAGGATGTACACGCCCGCCGCAGCGGCCAGTCCTTCGACCAGCGTGCCCAGGGTCTGGAGCTTGTAGCCTTGCCGTACGTTCATGTGCGAAAACTGCGTCACCACCCAGAAGTAGCTGTCGTTGGCGTGTGACACGACCATCGAGCCCGCGCCGATGGCCACCACCGCGAGCGCCCGCGCGTGGTCGCCCCCGAGACCGAGTGACGGCAGCAGGGGCGCCATCAGACTCGCCGTCGTGATGATCGCGACGGTCGAGGAGCCCTGGGCCGTCTTGATCGCCGCCGCCAGGATGAACGGGAGCCAGATGCCGATGCTGGAACCGCTCAGCGACGCGCCGATGACGGCGGCGATGCCGGAGTTCTGCAGGACCTTGCCAAAGGCGCCGCCGGCGCCCGTAATGATGATGATGGTGGCGGCGGCCAGAATGGCCTGGCCCACCCAGCCCGCCGAGGACACCATCTCGGCTGTGAGCCGCTTCGGCAGCAGGAACGCAAACAGGACGCCGATCAGGAGTGCCACGACCGGCTGGCCGCAGAAGATGACCAGCGTCTGCCAGGTCGCGAGGTGGGCGGCCTTGACGTCGATGTGCGCGGACTTGAGCCAGATCTCCACCAGCGACCGTCCCACGATGAGGACGATCGGCAGGACGATCGGCAGCAGCGAACGGGCCGGGCCGGGCGCGTCAGCCGCCGACGCGGCGGCCTCCACCCCTGCGCGGGCCTCGTCTGCCGTGTAGGGCGCAATCGGCTCCCTGGCCGCCCAGGTCACGGCGAACACCCAGCCGGCGACCACGGCCACCAGCGCCACCAGCAGGCCCCACAGAATCACCAGACCCAGGTTCGCCTCCAGGATGCCCGCTGCCGCCACCGGGCCCGGCGTGGGCGGCACCATGGTGTGCGTCGCGTACAGCCCGAGACTCAGGGCGATGGCACTCGATGCCAGCGTGATGCCGGCCCGGTGCGACAAGGCCTTGGTGAGGGGCGACAGGATGACGAAGCCCGAATCGCAGAAGACTGGCATCGAGACGACGAACCCCACCGCCCCCATCGACAGTGGCACCTGCTTCTCGCCGGTCAGTTTCACGGTTGCCTCGGCAAGCCGGTGGGCTCCGCCCGAGCGTTCGAGGAAGGTCCCGATGATCGTGCCCGCAATGATGACGATGCCGATCGATCCGATCGTGCCGCCAAAGCCCTCGTTGACCGCGTTGACCACGTCGAGGAGCGGCATCCCGGTTGCCAGTCCGAACCCGAACGCCGCCGTCAGCAACGCCAGGAACGGGTGCAGCTTCAGCGTCGTGGTGGACACGACGATGAAGGCGATGGAGAGGAGGAGCAGGGAGAGCAGGTACGCGATGTTCATGGGCCTGGGGCGTTGAGCGCGGGCGGGGACTGCAGCGTGGGCCCCCGCCCGCTGCCGCCTACTTCGCGAACCTGGGCGTGACGCCCATGTTGTGGAACAGGAAGGCGTAGATGTCGGCCAGCGACTCGATCTGCTTGGTGGTGCTGCTGGCACCGTGACCCGACTTGGTTTCGATCCGGATCAGGAGCGGCGTCTCGCGGCTGCCCTTCTCCTGCAGCGTCGCGGCGTACTTGAACGAGTGGGCCGGCACGACGCGGTCGTCATGATCGGCCGTGGTGATCAAGGTCGCCGGGTACGTCACGCCCGCCTTGATGTTGTGGAGCGGGGAATACGCGACGAGCGCCTTGAACTCGTCGGCGTTGTCGCTCGACCCGTAGTCGGCAATCCAGTTCCAGCCGATGGTGAACTTGTGGAACCGCAGCATGTCCATCACGCCGACCTGCGGAATGGCCGCGCGGAACAGCTCCGGCCGCTGGTTCATCACGGCGCCCACGAGCAGCCCGCCGTTCGACCCGCCCTGGATCGCGAGCCTGGCGGGTGACGTGTACTTGTTGGCGATGAGCCACTCGGCGGCGGCGATGAAATCATCGAACACATTCTGCTTCTTCAGTTTGGTGCCGGCTTCGTGCCACCGTTCGCCGTACTCGCCGCCGCCGCGCAGGTTGGCGGACGCGTACACGAAGCCCTGTTCGAGCAGGGCGATGCGCAGCGCGCTGAAACCCGGCGCCGTCGTGATGTTGAACCCGCCATAGCCGTACAGCAGTGTCGGATTCGTACCGTCCAGCTTCAGGCCCTTGCGGTGCACCAGGAACATCGGCACCCGCGTGCCGTCCTTGCTGGTGTAGAAGACCTGCGTCGTGTCGTAGGCCGCTGCGTCAAATCCCGGAATCTCGGGCGCGCGGAACACCGTGCTGGCTTTCGTCGCGATGTCGTACCGGTAAATCGTGGGCGGGACGTTGAACGACGTGAACGTGTAGAAGACGAACGTGTCTTCGCGTTCGCCGCCGAAGCCACCGGCCGTACCCAGTCCGGGCAGCTGAATCACGTTCTCGAGCGCGCCGTCGAGCGAGCGCACCTCGGCCACCGTCGTGACGTCCTTCAGGTACGTCACGAACAGCTTGCCGCCAGCGGTCCCGGCGCCCTGCAGGGGCTCGGCCCGCTCCGGCAGGATGACCTTCCAGTTCGCCTCGGCGGGCTGTGCCGGATCGATGAGGACGACTTTGCCGTTCGGCGCACCGCGGTCGGTCTGGACCAGCAGCGCGTCGCCGACATTGTCGATCACGTCGAACGAGTCGTCGCCGATGGTCCCGATGAGCGGCCGGAACGTCGTCTCGTCCTTCGAGAGGTCGCGCACGAACACCGCGTTGCCCTTCTTGCCCTTGCCGCGGTCCGACACGACCAGGATGGCGAACCGTTCGTCTTCGGTCGTGCCGACCCCGTGGAACCGCTGGGGGTTGGCTGTATCCTCGAAGACGAGCACGTCGGCGGACTGCGGCGTGCCGACTTTGTGGAAGTACACCTGGTGGTTCTCGTTCGCCGACGACAGTTCGCGGCCCTTCGCCGGTGCCGGGTACCGGCTGTAGAAGAAGCCGTCGCCGCTCCAGGACGGGCTCGAGACCTTGATCCACTCGAGTTTGTCCTGCAGCATCGTCTTCGTCGCCACGTCCATGACCCCGTACTCCTGCCAGTCGGACCCGCTGCGCGAGAGGCCGACGACGGCGTACTTGCCGTTCCTGGAGAGCGAGAAGGCGGCCAGGCGCGTGGTGCCGTCCTCGGACCACTTGTTGGGGTCGATCAGGACCTCGGGCGTCCCGCTCAGGCCTTTCTGCACGTAGAGCACGCTCTGGTTCTGCAGACCGTCGTTCTTGCTGAAGAAGAACCACTCCCCCTTGCGCGACGGGGCGCTGAACTTCGGGTAGTTGTACAGCTTCTCGAGGCGGTCCTTCAGGGCTGTCCGGTACGGAATCCGCTCGAGGTACCCGAAGGTGACCTTGTTCTGGGCTTCGACCCAGGCGGCGGTCTCCGTCGAGTTGTCGTCTTCGAGCCAGCGGTACGGATCGGGCACCTTCACGCCGTGGTAGGTGTCGACGTGGTCGATCTTGCGTGTCTGCGGGTAGTCCAGGCGCGGCGGCGCGGCCTGCTGCGCGACGGCTGCCGTGGCCAGCACTGTGATGCCGGCCGCGGCGGCACACGACCACACGAACGAACGGGATCCATGTCTCATCGTCACGACTCCTCCTGACGGTAGCTCCTCGGACCTCGATCGAACCATATCCCGGCGAGCCCCGTCCAGTCGGGCCCGGCCGGAGCCAGGTCTGGTCCGAGGCACGGCTACCGGAACAGTTGCGGCGTGAACTCCGCCAGGTAGTCGCGCCAGACGAGCCACGTGTGCCCGCCCGGCGTTTCCTTGAAGATCGGTTCGAAGCCGTGCGTGCGGAGCACGTCGACCGTGGTTCGTGTGTTCGGCATGAGCCGGTCGTCGACACCGGTCGCCAGCCAGAGGAGTTGAGTCCCCTTCTTGAGCGCGGCGTTGCCGAGGTCCGCCGCGTGCATCGTGGCCCAGTCGGGCCTGGGGACGTCTGGGACGGCCGCCGGCGCCGCGCCGGGGCGGGGGCCGCCGAGCACGGCGCCTGAGCTGAAGACGCCGATGTACGCAAAGCGGTCGAGATACCGGAACGCGATGTCGAGCGTCTGGCGCCCGCCCATCGACAGTCCGGCAATCGCACGGTGCGGGCGGTCCGTGATGGTCCGGTAACGCGTCTCGACCAGCGGCATCACATCCTCCACAAACTCGCGTGTGAAGGCGTCGACACCGGACGCGGGCGCGGCCGGCGCCGCGGGCTGGTGGCCGGCCGGCATCACCACGATCATCGGCACAGCCTTGCCGGTGGCGATCAGGTTGTCGAGAATGAACCCGGCCCGTCCGACCGACGTCCAGGCGTGATCGGTATCGCTGGCCCCGTGCAGCAGGTAAAAGACCGGATATCGCCGGGTGTTCGCCTCGTAGCCTGGCGGCGTGTAGACATGCAGGCGCCGCGTCGTCTGCAACACCGATGAGGCGTAGTAGATGGTGGCGACGGCTCCATGCGGCACGTTCCCCGTGTCCTGCACGTCGAGCCCCGGTACGTGGAACAGGCTCCACGTCGCGGTGTTCGATTCGCTGATGCGCGTGTTGGCCGGGTCGACGGTCCGAACCCCGTCGACGACGAAGGTGTAGCGGAACGCGCCGGGCGGAACAGGGCCGACAGTTGTTTCCCAGACGCCCCGGTCGTTCCGGACGAACACGGGCGGAACAGGAACCGCCGGCTGGGGTGGCTGACCCGGCACTGCGGGCGCCGGCGCGGCGGTGCCCGACGGCATCAGGCTCGATGCCGGGATGTCTCCGGCGTTGAGCCGCACCTGCTGGGCCTGCGGGGCCAGGATGCGGAAGATCACCCGGCCATCGGGCAGGACCTCCGGAGACACCACCGGCGCCGGCTGCTGGGCGCGCGCCGCCACCGCGTTGCCGGCCACGATGACACCGGCCAGGACGAGAGCAAGCCGTCTGAGTTGCATCGACCTTCCTCCGTGGGGCGGAGGAAGGGTATCACGGGCCGCGTCTACTCGGCCCAGCCCGAGTCGTGGTCCGGCCGCGCGGCCGGCAGCAGTGGCAGGCCTTCGTGTGGCGTCGTGCCCATGAGGCCGACCCGGTGGTACACCCGGATCTTGTCCCGCGTATCGAAGATATCCAGGTTCCTCATCGTCAGCTGCCCGATCCGATCCTGCGGCGTGAAGAACACCTCGTCGCCCTTTTCCATGGTCAGTCGCTCGGGGTGATAGGTGAGATTCGGGCTCGTCGTATCGACGATCGAGTAGTCGTTTCCGCGCCGGAGTTCGATCGTCACCTCGCCGGTCACGACGCGGGCGACCCACCGCTGCGCCGTCTCGCGGAGCATGAGCGCCTGCGGGTCGAACCATCGCCCCTGATAGAGGAGCCGGCCGAGGCGCCGCCCGTTCGCGCGGTACTGGTCGATCGTGTCTTCGTTGTGAATGCCGGTGACCAGCCGCTCGTACGCGATGTAGAGGAGGGCCAGCCCCGGCGCTTCGTAGATGCCCCGGCTCTTGGCTTCGATGATGCGGTTCTCGATCTGGTCCGACAGCCCCAGGCCGTGGCGCCCGCCGATCGTGTTGGCCTCCATGAAGAGCGCCAGCGCCGTCGCGAACGTCTCGCCGTTGATGGCCACCGGCTGACCCTCTTCGAACCGGATGCTGACCACTTCGGGTTTCACGACGACGTCCTCGCGCCACGACGCCACGCCCATGATGGGGTTGACGATGGAGACTCCCTTGTTGAGGAATTCGAGATCCTTGGCTTCATGGGTGGCGCCGAGAATGTTCGAATCGGTGGAGTAGGCCTTGTCGGCGCTCATCTTGTACTCGAGCCCGGCGCCCTCGAGATACGCGGACATCTCGGCCCGGCCGCCGAGTTCTTCGATGAACTGCTGATCCAGCCACGGCTTGTAGATGCGCAACTGCGGGTTGACCAGCAGGCCGTAGCGATAGAAGCGCTCGATGTCGTTGCCCTTGTAGGTGCTGCCATCGCCCCAGGTGTGGACGTCGTCCTCCTGCATGGCCGAGACGAGCATCGTGCCCGTGACCGCGCGGCCGAGGGGGGTGGTATTGAAGTACAGCTGGCCGGCGGTGGAGATGTGGAAGGCGCCGCACTGCAGGGCGGCGATGCCCTCAGCCACGAGCTGGGCGCGGCATTCGATGAGACGCGCCTGTTCGGCGCCGTAGGTCATGGCTTTGCGCGGGATGGCGTCGTAGTCGTCCTCGTCCGGCTGTCCGAGATGGGCGGTGTAGGCAAAAGGAATGCTGCCGCGCTGGCGCATCCAGTGGAGCGCGGCGCAGGTGTCGAGCCCGCCAGAGAATGCAATACCGACCCGTTCACCGACCGGAAGACGCTGCAGGATGTTCGCCATCGGATAACTATACATTGAAATGCATAAATATCCATAGCTAGAGGCTAGAGGCTAGAGGCTGGGGACGGCTGGCTGTGGCAGGCTGGAGGCGATGATGGCTTCAGTACCCAACTTCCGGGACGTTGGCGGGCGCGTCCTGCCGCGTTACGCCCCTGTCATCGAGACGTTCGCCGGTGCGGGAGGGGAGCGCGCCATACTCGAGGCGATTTTCGGCGTGAAGGCCAGGCACCTCGACGCCGCGTTCGAAGAAATGGAGACACGCTACGGTTCAGTCGAGGGGTACTTCGCCGACGGCCTGGGCGTGGATCCCGCCCGGCAGGAGACGCTCCGGAGCCTCCATCTGGAGACACCCCGGCCCTGAGTCCTGCGCGTCCGTCGGTTACTCCGGCAGCTTGCCCATGACGTTCCACAACCAGCGGTGCGCCCGGTGGTACCACGCGGTCGGGTTGGTGAACATCAGGATGCACTCGCCGTCGATGACGGTCATCCCGTGCTGCTCGCAGAAACGCACGGCGTCGGGCGAGCCGGCGCCCTGCTGCAGCCACACCTTGTCGATACCGGCCGCGTGAGCGTCTCGTACTACGCCTTCGGCCTTGACCGGCGGCACGACGACGATGACGCCGCCGGCTTTCGACGGGGTGTCTGCCAGCGACCGCCAGGCCGGGTGGCCGTCGATACTCGCCGCCTCAGGGTGGATGGGGTAGAGGGTGTACCCCTTCGTGCTCAGTTCCTTCAGGACGGCGTTCCCGAACTTCTTCCCCGACCGCGACACGCCGACAATGGCGAGCGTGCGTTCGGCAACGAAACGTTCGACGGCCGCGCGTGAGGTCATGGCAGGCGTGCCTCCTGTGGTTACTTGACGTTGGGGCCTTTCACGCTCTTCCGTTCCTGCGAATAGTCTACCTTGCCGGTGGTAGCATGGTGCGCGCGACAAGGAAACCCAATGGACGAACGTGTCGAAGGCGGGGGGGCGGCCCCGGGCCCCCCCGACAGCGAGGCCCTGCTCCACAATCTGGCGCTGCACGTGCCCCAGTTGATCGTCACCATCGACATCAGCGGCTTCCTGACGTCTGTCTCACCGACCGTGACGGCGGCCCTAGGGTGGAGCCGTGACGACGTGTGCGGCCGGCCCTTCGTCGAGTTCGTCGAGGAGTCGTCGCGTGACGGCGCGCGCGCGGCCTTCGAAGGGATTGTCGAGCGCGGCATGCCGGTGGACGGATTGCGGCTGGCCTTGCGCCGCAAGGACGGCGGCACGTTCTGGGGGGAACTGGAGGGTGGGCCTTTCGAATGGCATGGCACGCGGAGCGGTGCGATTGCGGTCATTCGGGACATCGCGAGTCGTCTGAGTGTCGAGGCGGCGCTCCGGGAGAGCGAAGAGCGGTACCGCGTGCTGTTCGACGGGATCAACGATGCGGTGTTCGTCAACGAGATCCTCGAGGGGAATGAGCCGGGCAGGTTCCTGCAGGTCAACGACGTGGCCTGCCGCCGCCTCGGCTACACGCGCGACGAACTCCTGACGATGACCCCGCGCGACATCTCGACGCCCGACGCGTACGCCGGCGCGGCCGACAAGCGCGAGAGCCTGGCCCGGCTGGGCAACGAGATCATCGAGTCGATTCACGTCACCAGGGACGGCCGCCACCTCGCGGTGGAGGGCAACGTCCACCATTTCCAGTACCTCGGCCGGACCGCCGCGCTGTCGATCTCGCGTGACATCACGGACCGCAAGCGGGCCGAGAATGAGCGGCTGGAGATGGAACGGCGGATGCTGCACGTCCAGAAACTCGAGAGCCTCGGTGTTCTGGCCGGCGGTATTGCCCACGACTTCAACAACATTCTCGTGGCCGTGCTCGGGTATGCCGACCTGGCGATGTCTGAGACGTCGCCGGCGTCCCCGGTGCGCGCGAGCCTGATGGAGATCGAGAATGCCGCGCGGCGTGCCGCCGATCTCTGCCGCCAGATGCTGGCCTACTCGGGACGCGGCCGGTTCGTCATCGAACCCGTCCACCTGAGCGATCTGGTGGCCGGGATGATGCACCTGGCCAGGGCCTCGGTCTCGAGGCGGGCCGCCTTCAACATCGATCTGGCGCAGAGCCTGCCGCCCATCGAAGGCGACGCCACCCAGTTGCGCCAGGTGGTCATGAACCTCGTGACGAACGCCTCCGAGGCGCTGGACGAACGGGGCGGCGTCGTGTCCGTGTCGACGTCGGCGGTGCGTTGCTCCGCGGCCGAACTGCGGCGGACGCTCTCGGCCGAAGACCCGCACGACGGCCTGTACGTGTGTCTGGCCGTGTCCGATACCGGCGTCGGCATGGCTCCGGAGACCATCGCCCGCATCTTCGAGCCCTTCTTCACCACGAAGTTCACCGGCCGGGGACTCGGTATGGCCGCTGTGCAGGGCATCATCCGCGGTCACCGGGGCGCCATCGACATTTGCAGCGAAATCGGGACGGGCACCACGTTCCGCGTCTACTTCCCCGTGTCCACGGAGGTGCCGGTCGGGACCGGCGGCACCCCTGAGACCACGGCCGTCGCGGGCTGGCATGGGGCCGGGCTCGTGCTGGTGGTGGACGACGAGGAGTCCGTGCGCAGGCTCGCGCGCCTGATGCTGGTGCGGATGGGATTCGACGTCGTGATGGCGGCCAACGGGCAGGAAGCCCTCCGCCTGTTCCAGGCGGCCCGCCACCGGGTGTCACTCGTGCTGCTTGACCTGACCATGCCCGAGATGGACGGAGAGCGGACGCTCCACGCGTTGCGGGCTGTGAGCCCTGACGTACCGGTGGTGATGTCGAGCGGCTACACGGAGCAGGAGATCACCGCCCGGCTCGCGGGCCAGGGCGTGGCTGGGTTCGTTCAGAAACCGTACACGCAGGCCTCGCTGCTGGCGACCGTCCGGACCGCCATCGAAGGTCGGTGACGGCGGGTCCCGGTTCTCCGGCGGCGCGCCGGGAATCCCGCGCCGTTGCCATCGGCTCCTCGGAGTTCCCGCCCCGATTCCCGGGGATTCTGACGCGCGCGGTTGTGATAGAGTGCGGCACGCCCCTTGCTGAGTCCGCTGAATCTGGAGACACAGAATCCAGTATTCCGGCAAACGTGCCCCCCACGTGTACGGACTCCACCGATCATGGTCACTCGCGCCGCCGACTACGCCCTTCGAGCCACGCTTGCGCTCGCCGGCCTCCCGCCGGGCGCCCGCCTGTGTCTCGCCGATCTGGCCGGCGAATGTGACGTCCCCCCGGCCTACCTCTACAAAGTTCTCCAGTTGCTGGCCCGAAGCGGGATGCTCGCCCCGTATCGGGGCAGCACTGGCGGCTACGAACTGACGTCCCGTGCGCGGGGGGCGAGCGTGCTCGACGTCGTAGAGGCGGTCAACGGCCTGCCCCTGCTGAATACCTGCGTGCTCACCGGAGGGTGTCACCGCGCGCCGGCCTGCCCGGCGCACCCCGTCTGGAAGCAGGCGCAGGACAAGATGCGCGAAGTGCTGGCCGGCGCGCGGATTGCGGAACTGGCCCGCCCGGAACTGGCCCGCAGGGGCCGGCAACCCCGGGGCACGTACCCAAAGAGGATGAAAGACCGATGAGCGACACCGTGCGCTACGATGATCAAACCCCGCGGCTGTTTTTCGTGGCCGCCGTCGTGTGGGCTGTAGTCGGCATGCTCGTGGGCGTCCTGATCGCGGCCATGCTCTTCCTGCCGGGGCTGAACCTCGCGCCGTACCTGACGTTCGGCAGGCTCCGCCCGCTCCACACGAACGCGGTGATTTTCGCCTTCTGCGGGAACATCATCTTCGCCGGCACCTACCATTCGATGCAGCGCCTGCTGAAGACACGGCTCTTCAGCGATGCGCTCTCGAAGTTCCACTTCTGGGGCTGGCAGGTGTTGATCGTGGCGGCGGCGGTGGCGCTGGTCACCGGCAACACCCAGGCCAAGGAGTACGCCGAGCTGCCCTGGGTGCTCGACATCGTGATCGCGGTGCTGTGGGTGACCTTTGCCGTCAACTTCTTCGGCACGCTCGCCATTCGCCGCGAGAAGCACCTGTACGTCGCGATCTGGTTTTACATCGCCACCATCGTCGCCGTCGCCATTCTTCACATCGGCAACAGCATGGCGATGCCGTACTCGTGGCTCGGGAGCTACTCCGCGTACTCGGGCGTCAAGGACGCACTGATGCAGTGGTGGTACGGCCACAACGCCGTCGCGTTCTTCCTGACGACGCCGTTCCTGGGCCTGATGTACTACTACCTCCCGAAGGCGGCGGAGCGGCCGGTGTTCAGCTACCGGCTGTCGATCATGCACTTCTGGTCGCTGGTGTTCGTCTACATCTGGGCGGGCCCGCACCACCTCCACTACTCGGCCCTGCCGGAGTGGGCGTCCACCCTCGGGATGCTCTTCTCCCTGATCCTCTGGATGCCGTCGTGGGGCGGCATGGTGAACGGGCTCTTCACCCTGCGCGGCGCGTGGCACAAGCTGCGTGAAGACCCGATCCTCAAGTTCATGGTCGTGGCCGTGACCTACTACGGCATGTCGACCTTCGAAGGCCCGATGATGTCGATCAAGTCGGTGAATGCGGTCTCGCATTTCACCGACTGGACGATCGGCCACGTCCACGCGGGCGCTCTGGGCTGGAACGCCTTCCTGTCGTTTGCCATCCTCTACTGGTCCATCCCGCGGCTGTTCAAGACGGAGCTCTACTCGAAGACGCTGGCGACGGCGCACTTCTGGGTGTCCACGGTCGGCCTCATCACGTACCAGGTGTCGATGTGGGTGGCGGGCATCACGCAGTGGGCGATGTGGCGCGCCTTCGAGCCCGACGGGCGCCTCGTGTATCCCGATTTCATCGAGACCGTCATCCGCATCGTGCCGATGTACTGGATCCGGCTCGTGGCGGCGCTCCTCTTCTTCTCGGGGCTGCTCCTGCTCGTCTGGAACATCGTCAAGACGATCAAGAGCGCGCCGGCCGACTACGCCGTGGAGCCCGAAGTACACGCGCCGCCGCTGGTGAGAGACGTGTCGGCCCCGGGCGCCGTCACCGCTGCGAATACCTACGATCACGCCCTGTACCGGTGGCAGCACGAACTCCGGCATGGCGTGCACCGCGTCCTCGAGGGGCGCATGATCACCTTCACCGTCCTGGTGGTGCTGGCGCTCGCCGTGGGATCGCTCGTCGAGGCGATCCCCATGTTCTTCGACAAGAGCAACGTGAAGGAGATCGCGAGTGTCCGCCCGTATACGCCGCTCGAGGTGATCGGACGGGATATCTACATCAGAGAGGGGTGCTACAACTGCCACTCCCAGCTCGTCCGTCCGTTCCGGTACGAAACCGAGCGGTACGGCGAGTATTCCAAGGCGGGCGAGTACGTGTACGACCACCCGTTCCAGTGGGGATCGAAACGTACAGGGCCGGACCTCCACCGCGTCGGCGAGAAGTACCCCTCGCTCTGGCATGTCCGGCACATGGATCGCCCCGCCTCGACCACGCCCGGGTCGGTGATGCCGCGGTATCCGCACCTGCTGACCAGCCGCTTCGACACGACCCTGGTGGGCGCCAAGATGCGCGCCCTGCGTACCGTCGGCGTGCCCTACACGGACGGCGAGATCGAGTCGGCTCTCGCGGCGATCGACCACCAGGCGAAGGCTATCGCCGCCGAGGTGGAGTCTCAGCAGGGTCCCGGCGGCCTCGTTGACAAGGAGATCACGGCACTGACGGCCTACCTCCAGCGCCTCGGCACCGACATCCGGTGGAAGAGGCCCCTGCCGCAGGCGCCCGCCTTCGCGCCCGCCATAGCACCGACCGTACTCACGGTTCCGGTCGGTGCGGCGGCGGGCGCTTCGGCAGGGCAGGCGCCGGAGGTGAAGTAGTCATGCTGCAGGAACTGGCTTCACACACCGGGGCGACCGCGTGGGTGGTCGCGTCGATGCTCTTTTTTATCGGCGTCTGGGTGTGGATTGCGGTGGGCGTCGTCCGGGCCCGATCCGAGGACATGGAGGCCTGCGCCCGTCTCGCGCTCGACGGCGACGGGACGGGTGCGGCCGACGTGCTCCCGGAAACCCGAACCAAGGCCTGACACGAGGAGACCATGGCACAGTACGAAGACAAGGTCCTTCATGAGCTCGACGGGATCAAGGAGTACGACAATGCGATGCCCGGCTGGCTCATGGCCATCTGGTGGGGATCGCTCCTCTTCGCGGCGGCGTACCTGATTTTCTACGCCCTCAGCTTCGGTGAGGGATCGATGGAGTCTGAGTACCGCAGCGAGACGCAGAAGGCGCTCACGGCCGTCGAGGCGCATTTCGAGTCGAACCCGCTGATTCCGCCCTCGCCGGCGGACCTGCTGGCCGGCGCGAAAGACCCGGCGGTCCTCGAGATCGGCTCGGCCCGCTTCGGCCGGTCCTGTGCGTCCTGCCACGGCGAGAAGGCGCAGGGCCTGATCGGCCCGAACCTCACCGACGACCGCTGGATCCACGGCGGGTCCGTCGAGCAGATCTTCCAGTCGGTCGCGAAGGGCTGGCCGGCCAAGGGCATGCCGCCGTGGGGCCGCGCCGTGAAGCCGGAGGAACTGGCGGCGCTCGTGTCGTACGTCCGAAGCCTCCAGGGGTCTCAGCCGCCAAATGCCAGGCCGGCAGAGGGTGATCCGTTCAAACCTGAACCTATCCCGGGCCTCTGACGTGGGATCTGACGTGACGGACAAGCGGCCGGCGGCCACGCTGCCTTCGGCATTCGAGCCGATTTTCGAGGCGGCGCCCGAGGAGGACCTCCTCTACAGCCTGTCGGCCGACGGGAAGCGGAAGTTCATGCACCCGACCGTGCGGAAGGGGCGCTACTGGAAGATCCGCCGGGCCATCGCGTACGGGCTGTTCGCGTTGTTCGTCGCGCTGCCGCTCATCACGGTCGGCGGACACCCTGCGCTCCAGTTCGACATCGCGGCCCGCCATTCCCACGTCTTCGGCGGCACGTACTATCCGACGGACAACCTCATTCTCGTCGCCTTCGGCTTCGGCATTATCGTGACCGTGTTCTTCGTGGGTTCGACGTTCGGGCGGATGTGGTGCGGCTTCGCGTGCCCCCAGACGGTCTATCTCGAGTTTCTGTTCCGGCCGATCGAGGCGTGGCTCGAAGGTGGCCCGGTCAACCAGAGGCGGCTCAACCTGGCGCCCTGGAGCGCCAGGAAATTTGCCATCAAGGCGGCCAAATGGTCCATCTGGAGCCTCGTGGCTCTGGTGATGTCATCGACGTTCGTGGCGTACTTCACCGGCTGGGGCCCGCTGGTGCAGGGGCTCGCCACCGATCCCCGCGCGTGGACCGGCGCCCTGGCGGTGATCGGGTTTGTGGCGGGTGCCATCGTGTTCGATTTCGGCTGGTTCCGTGACCAGATGTGCACGATCGCGTGCCCGTACGGCCGCCTGCAGAGCGTCCTCGTCGACCAGGATACGATCCTGGTGGCGTACGACGAGAAACGCGGGGACCCGAAAGTGCGGCTGGTCGACCGCGGCCCTGGCGTCCTGGCCGGCGACTGCATCGCCTGCAAACGGTGCGTGAGCGCCTGCCCGACCGGCACCGACATCCGGCGCGGCCTCCAGTCCGAGTGCATCGGCACGGCCCAGTGCGTGGACGCCTGCGAGGAGGTCATGCTCCAGCAAGGCAAGCCGATCGGCCTCATCAAGTACACATCCGAACGGGAGCAGCAGGGTGGCACGAGGCACGTCTGGCGTCTGCGGAATTTCGCCTACCTCGCCTTGATGGCCGTGGCATGGGGCACGCTCGCGTTTCTCCTCGTGACGCGTGCCGATGCGCTCGTCGAGTTCAGGCGCGGCGGGCGCGAACCGTACCGCCTGCTGCCGACGGGCGACGTCGCCAACCAGCAGCGCGTCCGGCTCACGAATCAGCGGCCCGTCACCCAGCGTTTCACGATCGAGGTCCTGGGCCCGCCGGGCGCGACGCTCATCCTCAGCGAATCCCCGATCACCGTCGAGCCCGACAGTCTCGTGACGATCAACGCGGTGGCCACCGTGCCGCGCAGCATCTTCAAGGACGGCCAGGCCGAAGTCCGGTATCGCGTGCGCTCCGACACCGGCTTCGACAGGGAGATCACCTTCGTTCTGCTCGGCCCCTACGGGCCTGCCGGAGGTACACCATGAAGATGGTCCGCCTGGTCTCCGAGTACCGATGGCCGATCTTCGTCGGCGGCCTCCTGGCGATGTCCATCATCGCGTCGGGTGTCATCGTCTGGGTGGCGACACGTCCCGACACGCCGCGGCCCATCAAGGGTTATTACGAAGCGGCCCGGGCATGGGACGCTGACGAAGCCGTCGAGGACGCGAGCCGCCAGCTTGGATGGTCGGTTCGTTATGAACTTCCCTCCGACGTGCCCCACTTCGCGGGGATGCCCCGGCCGGTGGACGTCCGTGTCGCCGACCGCGACGGACGGCCGGTGTCAGGGCTGTCGGGACACCTGTTTGCCATCCGTCCGTCGGACACCCGCCTCAACCAGGCCGGCGAACTGGTTGCGTTGCCGCACGCCCCCGGGACGTACCGGACACTCGTGCGCATCGACGTACCCGGGACCTGGGAACTGCGGATCGACACGACGCGGGAGGCGTTGCGGTTCGTGCATGTGGCCCGGCTGAACGTGCCGTCGGAGCCGGCCATCCCCGAAGGAGCGAACCGGTGAGCGGTCCGCTCGCGGCCCGTCGTCCGGGCGCCGCTGTGGCGTGCGCGCACTGCGGCCTGCCGGTTCCTGCCAGCCTCGTCCGTGAGGGAGACACGGACCAGTTCTGCTGCAACGGGTGCCGGCAGGTGCACACGCTCGTCCGGGAGTGGGGATTCGACCAGTACTATCGCCTCGTCGACAGCCAGAAAGGCGATCTCGAGCCGGCCCGCGTCACGGGGCGGAGTTTCGAAGATTTCGACGACGGTCGTCTGCAGGCGCAGGCGACCTCCAGCCTCGGGCCAGAACGCCAGTGTACGCGCCTCTATCTCGAAGGGGTCCACTGCGCGGCCTGCGTCTGGCTGGTGGAGAAACTCCCGGCCGTGCTGGCCGGCGTGGACGAAGTCCGGCTGAACTACGGGAATGCCGTCGCGGAGGTCACCTGGCGGCCCGGCCACACGCGCCTGTCGGTGATTGCCCGCGCCCTCGACCGCCTGGGCTACACGCCGCACCTCCACCACGCGGCCGGTGTCCAGGAAGCCCGCCGGGTCGAAGATCGCGCCTCGCTGGCCCGGCTTGGCGTGGCAGCCGCCTGCGCGATGAACCTCATGTTCCTCCACGGGGCGATCTACGCCGGTGATCACTCCGGCATGGCTTCGCCCTACTACGTGTTCTTCCGCTGGCTGTCGTTTGCGGTGGGCGTGCCGGTCCTCCTGTATTCGGCCCGTCCGTTTTTCCAGACGGCCCTGGCCGGTCTCAGGGCCGGCATTGTCCACATCGACCTGCCGATCGCGATCGGCCTCGCGGTGACCTTCGCGGCCAGCGCGTGGAACACCGTGCGCGGCAGCGGGCCCATCTGGTTCGACTCGCTCGCCATGCTCGTCGCGGCCCTGCTGGGCGCCCGGCAGGTTCAGCGGGCTGCCCAGCGGGCGGCCCTCGAACGCGCCGACAGCCTGCGCGGAGCCGCGTTCATCGAATTCGCCCGGAAGTTCACGGGGCCCGGGCCTGATGCGCCCCTGGTCGAGGTGCCGCTGACCGCCCTCACGCCCGGCGACCGCGTTGAAGTCCGCTCCGGCGAACTCGTTCCCGTTGACGGCATCGTCCTGTCGGGCCGCTCGTCGCTCGACAACGCCGTGCTGACCGGCGAAGCCGTCCCGACGCCCGTGCAGGAGGGCGATGCCATCAATGCCGGCGCCACGAACCTGGGCGCGCGGCTCGTCGTCCGTGTCGATGCGGCGGGCGATCGGACGCGCGTGGGAGCCCTGCTGGCCATTGTCCAGGACGCGTTGTCCAAGAAGCCGGCCCTCCTGCGCACCACGGACCTCCTGGCCCGGCGTTTCGTGCAGGCGTTGCTCGTCCTGGCCGTCCTGACGGCCGTCGCCTGGCTCCACCGCGGCCCGGCCGTGGCGATGGAGCGCGTCGTGGCCCTGCTGGTCGTCGCCTGCCCGTGCGCGCTCGGGTTGTCGGTGCCGCTGGCCGTGTCCGTGGCGCTGCTACGTGCCGCGCGCGCGGGTGTCTTCATCAAGAACCCCGATGCCCTGGAGCGTCTGCGGCTGGTCGGCACCGTGCTGCTCGACAAGACCGGGACGCTCACCGAGGGACGGGCCACGGTGGCGCGTTGGCAGGGCGACGACGTGGCGCTCCAGTTTGCCCGCGACCTGGAGTCCGAGTCGTCGCATGCGGTGGCCCGGGCCTTCCGCTCGTCGTTCGGACCTTCGATCAAGGTGGTGAGGAAGGTGGACGGCGTGGTCGAGGTGCCGGGGCACGGCATCGCCGGCCGCCTGGACGGCCATGACGTCCGCGTCGGGAACCGGATCCATGTGGAAGCCGATGGCGTGTCGGTCCCCGAGGATCTCGAGGCGGTGGCCAGGGCGATTGTCACCGAGGGCCTCAGCCCGGTGTTCGTGGCGGTGGACGGGCGCGTGGCGGGTGTGGCCGGCATCGGGGACGCGCTTCGACCGGACGCCCGGAGGACGGTCGAGACCCTGCGCCGGCGCGGCGTGCGCGTGCGCATCCTGTCCGGTGATCATCCTGACGTCGTCAGCCGCCTCGCCGCCAGCCTTGGCCTGCCGCCTGACGACGCGCTCGGCGGCCTGACGCCGGAACGCAAACGTGACATCGTGGCGGGCCTGACGGCACCTGGTGACCGCACCGGCACCGTGGTGATGGTGGGCGACGGCGTGAACGACGCGGCGGCTCTGGCGCTGGCCGACGTCGGGATTGCCGTCCAGGGTGGCACGGGCGCGACGATTGTGGCCGCCGACGTGGTGCTGACGCGCCAGGGCGTGGCGCCGATCATTGACCTCATCGACGGGGCGCGCCGCCTTCGCGGCGTCATTCGCCGCAACCTCGCCTTCTCGCTTGTCTACAACGCCGGTGCCTCCGCGCTCGCGATGGCCGGCCTGGTGGGGCCGCTGCTGGCGGCGCTCCTGATGCCGGCGTCGTCGCTCACGGTCATCCTCTCGTCGGCCTTCACGCGCACGTTCGCGCGGCCCGGCGACGCGCGACGCGCGAAGGCGGGCTGACGTGGAGACCATCTTCGTGCTGCTTCCGCTCGCCCTGCTCATCGCGGCCATTGCCGTCGGCTTCTTCATCTGGGCCGCGCGAACCGGGCAATTCGACGATCTCGACACACCTGCGGTCCGGATTCTGTTCGACGACGAAGAACCGCAACCGCGGACAGGGCGCGATGTGTCCGCTCCTGTCCGCCGAAGCGTCGTTGGTGTTGACGAAGCCTCCGCGAAGGACGCGAAGGCGGAGACAAGGAGGGTTCCTCGATGAACCTACGGAGCAAGACCGTCCTCAGCTTCGGGCTGCTGGTGGTGGTGACCGTGACGGGCACCCTGGCCTACGCGCTCAGTAACGCGCGCAAGGGCTACGAGCCGCGCCAGCCCATCCTCTTCCGGCACACACGTATGGCGGGACCGCCGGTCTGGCAGGCCAACGAGAAAGGCGAGCAGGTGAACGTCGGGGGGTTCGGCATTCCCTGCGTCTACTGCCACACGATGCCCTACAAGGGACGCCACTCGACGGTCCCGTCCACGGCGGTCTGCATGAACTGCCACACGAGTGTGGGGCTCAACCGGGAATGGGTGCTGAAGATGAAGGAGTTCTGGGAACGGGGTGAACCGATCCCGTGGGTGAAGGTGCACGACCTGCCCGACTTCGTCTACTACGACCACGCGGCCCACCTGAACGCGAAAGACGGCGACGGCACACCGCTGCTGCCGACGACGGACGAGCAGGGCCGGCCGATGGTCGTGTGCCAGACCTGCCACGGCAAGGTCGAAGAGATGGACATCGTCTCGGTGCAGCATGCCTTCAACATGCAGTGGTGTCTTGACTGCCACCGGAAGCCCGAGATGAAGGCGTCCACCGACTGCGTCGTGTGTCATCGCTAGGGCTTGCCCTGAGCGAGCGAAGCGAGTCGAAGGGGAGAAGACGATGAATCCGAACGATACGAGCGCGCGGCCGGACATCTCCGGGATGGACCGGCGCGAGTTTCTCCGGCTGGGCGGCACGATGGCGGCCGCCGGGGCCCTGGCGAGCGCCGGGTGCCAGGCCCCGCAGGAAGCGACGATCCCGTTCCACGACATGCCCGAGACGCTGGTCGATGGCATCGGGCGGGCCCGGTTCTTCCACACGGTGATTGACGGCTCGCCGGTCCTGGTCAGGACGCGGGAGGGCCGCCCGGTTCTCGTCGCGCCGAGCCCGAACGACACGATTGGCCGCGGCCTGACGGTCCGCCACCACGCGGCGCTCATGGATCTCTACGACCCCGATCGTGCCCGCGGGCCCATCTCGGTGCGCAGGGGCCGCGGGGCGCCGGTGTCCTCGGGATGGGTGGTCGTGAGTGCGGACATCGTGTCGAGACTGAAGGCGGCCGGGCCGAAGGCCGTGCTGCTGTTGCGGCCCGCGTCCAGTCCGTCGCTCGCGGCGGCCTTACTGGGGCTCGCGGCGCGCACCGGCCTCAGGCACGTCGTGTGGTCGCCGCTCGAATGGGATGCCGCCGCCGTGGCGTGGACGCAGGCCCTCGGTCACGGGCGTGTCGCGAGGCCGCGGCTGGACAAGGCTGATCTGATCCTGGGCCTCGGGGCGGAGTTCCTCGACCGTCCCGGCGACGGTCTCGAGCGGGACTTCGCGGCGCGGCGTTCACCGGACGTGCCGGCGCCCGAGGGCGGCATGAACCGGTTCATCCAGCTCGAAGGGCGCCTGACCCTGACCGGCGCCAACGCCGACACGCGGATTCGTGTGCGCGACTCGCAGCTCGTCCGCGTCGCCGCCGCGATTGCGCACGAGCTGATGGTCATCAGGCAGATCGGGCCGCTGGCTGCCGATGCGGCGGCGGGGCAGGCGCTCGCACTCGCGCTCGGCACGATCGGGACCGGGACGGGCCTCGATAGCAAGGTCATCTCGGGGCTCGCGGACGAACTCGCCGCCGCGGCGGGGAGGGCCGTCGTCGTGGCGGGCGGATCGGCGGGCGCGTCGGCGTCAGGGCCGGCGCTTGAACTTGTGACCTTGCTGCTGAACATCACGCTGGGCGCGTTCGACGCCGGGCTCCTGGACGAGTCGGCGGCGGAATCGCCCTTCACCGGCGGCGCGGCTGACCTCTCGGGCCTGGCCGCGGAGATGGCAGCCGGCAAGGTGGACTTGCTGATCGTGGCTGGCGTGAACCCGGTCTACGACGCGCCTGCGTCGCTGAAATTCGCGGAGGCGATGGCGAAGGTACCGTTCGTGGTGTCGCTCAACGATCGCATCGATGAAACGTCGCAACTGGCCGACGTCCTCGCTCCGGTCAGTCACCCGTTCGAGTGCTGGGGCGACGCCACGTTGCCGAAGGGTATCCGCGCCATTCAGCAGCCCGTCATCCAGCCGCTTTTCGACACGCGCGGCCTCCTCGACCTGCTCGTCGAGTGGGGCGCCGCTGTTGGCGATACGGCGGCACTTGCGGCTGCGACGGCGGCCGCGGCCGCCGTCGCGGCTGTTCCCGCTCCGGCCACGGCCGCGCCTGCGCCGAGCCCGAGCGTGGCGTGGCACTATCTGCGCACGGCGTGGGGAACGAGGCTCGGCCTCGAACCGGCGTCGCCGGCGTTCGAGACGGCCTGGAACGAGGTCCTGAAGGCGGGGTGCTGGTCTGCGCCGGTCTTCGCCGGGACTCCGGTGAAGACGGAGAAGGCGCCAACCGCCGCCGCAGCCGGCGCCCCGGCGAAGGGCGCGCAGCCTGCGTCTCCCTATGCCGGGATCCCGCAGGCCGCCGTGGCGATCCTCGCTGCGTTGCCCTCGTCAGGAGCGCCTGCGGGCCTGGAACTCCAGCTGTATCCCCATATCGCGCTCGATGACGGGCGTTCGGCCAACAACGGCTGGCTCCACGAACTGCCCGACCCGATTACGCGGATCACGTGGGGCGGGGCCCTGTCGATGGCGCCCCGCCGCTTTGACGAGATGAAACTCGCCAACGGCGACTTCGTCGAGATCGACGCGGGCCACGCGAAGTTGGTGGCGCCCGCGTACCGCCATGCGGGCATGCACTACGACCAGGTGGCCCTGCCGCTCGGCCTCGGCCGCGCGGCCTGCGGTGTCATCGGCACGGGTGTCGGCCCGAACGCGTTCCCGTTGCGCCGGCTGGCGGACGGACGGCTGGTCTCGGCCGGCCTGTCCGTGACGATCCGCCGGGTTGACGGTCACGAGGCGCTCGCGTTCGCGCAGGGCTCGGACGTCATCGACCGTGATCGGCGGCCTCTCGTGCCCGCCACTACGCTGTCGGCGTACGAACGGAACCCGAAGTCGGGCACCGAGCAGCAGGCGGGCGGTCCGTCCATCTGGCCCGCTCACGAGTATCCCAATGTCCGGTGGGCGATGGCGATCGACCTCAGCAAGTGCAACGGCTGCGGCAAGTGCGTGATTGGGTGCCAGGCCGAGAACAACATCCCGGTGGTCGGCCGGCAGGGGATTCTCGACGGCCGCGAAATGTCGTGGATGCGTATCGATCGATACTACGACGCACCGAAGAAGGACGGACAGTGGGACGCCGAAGTCTGGGACGGCCCGCTCGAGGTCGTGGAGGATCCGCAGACCCTGTTCGAGCCGATGCTCTGCCAGCACTGCGAGAATGCGCCGTGCGAGACCGTCTGCCCGTTTGTGGCCACGATGCACAGCGCCGACGGCCTGAACCAGCAGATCTACAACCGCTGCGTCGGCACCCGCTACTGCGCGAACAACTGCCCGTTCAAGGTGCGGCGGTTCAACTACTGGGAGTACAGCAAGGCGCAGGAGAGTACGTTCTTCCGGTGGCTGGTTCCCCGCATCGGGCAGAACGCGGACCTGAACACGCGCAGCCCGATGCAGATGAAGAACAACCCCGAAGTCTCGGTGCGGAGCCGCGGCGTGATGGAGAAGTGCTCCTTCTGCATCCAGCGTATCCGCGCGGCGGGTGCGGAGGCGGTGAAGCAGGGGAAAACGAAGGACCATTTCCCCGACGGCGCGGTCGTGCCGGCGTGCATGGAAGCCTGCCCGGCCGGCGCGATCACGTTCGGCGACGTGAACAACCCCGAATCGCGTGTGGCGGCTCTCTCGGCGCACCCGCGCGCCATGCGGCTCCTCGACGCCCTGGGCGTCAAGCCGTCCATCTCCTATCTGACGAAGGTGCGCCATGACAAGGCATGAGGCGAGTCCCTACGCCACGGTGATGGACGACGGCCAACTGACCGGCCGGCCGATCGTCCTTCCGGGAGCCGGACCGTACGGCGGTGACCTCGAGGTTCCCGAGCCGCTGGTGACGGGCGGCAAGACCTGGGCGGACGTCGATCGCGACATCTGCATGCACGCCGAGCAGTTCCCCACGAAGCGGTGGTGGATCGCGTTCAGCGTCGCGCTGGTGTTCCTCGGTGTCCTGGTGTTTGCGTTGATGACGCTCTTCTACGCCGGCATGGGCATCGTCGGCGTGAACCAGCCAGTGGGCTGGGGCTCTTTCATCATCAACTTCGTCTTCTGGATTGGCATCGGCCACGCCGGCACGCTGATCTCGGCCGTGCTCTTCCTCTTCCGCCAGCAGTGGCGGACCGGCATCAACCGGGCGGCTGAAGCGATGACGCTCTTTGCCGTGGCCTGCGCGGGCATCTTCCCGATCATCCACCTCGGGCGTCCCTGGTTCGCCTACTGGCTCGTCCCGTACCCGAACGCCCGCGGCCCGCTGTGGGTCAACTTCAACTCGGCGCTGGCCTGGGACATTTTTGCCATCTCGACGTACGGTCTCGTCTCTCTGACCTTCTGGTACGTCGGGCTGCTGCCCGACCTCGCCACCGTACGGGACCGGGCGACGCACCCCTGGCGGAAGAAGCTCTACAACGCCATGAGTTTCGGCTGGACCGGTTCCCACCGGGCCTGGCGGCATTACGAGTCGGCCTACATGGTTCTGGCCGCGCTCGCCACGCCGCTAGTGTTCTCGGTCCACACGATCGTGTCCTTCGACTTTGCCACGTCGGTCATGCCGGGCTGGCACACGACGATCTTCCCGCCCTACTTCGTCATCGGGGCCATCTTCTCCGGCTTCGCGATGGTCATCACGCTGATGACCTTCATGCGCGGTTACTTCGGGATGAAGCACTACATCACCCTGAACCACATGGAAGCGATGGCGAAAATCCTGATGTTCACCGGCATGATGGTGGGCTTCGCCTACTCGACCGAGTTCTTCATGGCCTGGTATTCGGGCAGCGAGTGGGAAGGGTTCGTCTTCAAGAACCGCGCGTTCGGCCCGTACTGGTGGGCCTACGCCATCATGTTCACCTGCAACGCCATCATCCCGCAGTTGTTCTGGTTCAAATCGATGCGGCGCCACACCTGGGTCCTCTTCACCGTGTCGATCCTGGTCAACGTGGGGATGTGGTTTGAACGGTACGTCATCGTCGTCACGTCGCTCCACCGCGACTTCCTCCCGTCGTCGTGGGGCATGTACGCGCTGACACGATGGGATTACGCGATCCTCCTCGGGTCTTTCGGGCTGTTCTTCACGCTGTTCCTCCTGTTTGTCCGCGTCCTGCCGGTCGTGGCGATCTCGGAGGTCAAGGGCGTGATGGATCCGAAGGTCGCCCGATCCAACCCCGCTCCCGCCGCCGCCGCGGCGATTCAGGAGGTGTGAGCCATGATGCCGACTTCGACCAAAGGTATCCTCGGCCACTTCTACGAGCCGGCTGACGCCCTGGTGGCGGCCGCCAAGGTCCGCGATGCCGGCTGGAAACATTTCGATTTTCTGACCCCGTTTCCCATCCACGGGATGGAAGACGCGATGGGCCAGAAGAAGTCGTGGATCCCGTACGTGACGGCGGTGCTCGCGCTCGGCGGCATCCTGTTCGCTCAGGGGCTCCAGAACTACGTGATGGTCTGGGACTGGCCGATGAACTTCGGCGGCAAGCCGTTCGCGGCCTGGCCGGCGTTCATCCCGATCACGTTCGAGGCCATGGTGTTCTGGGCGGCGCTCGGCAGCGCGATTGTCGCGATCATCGCGGGGAAGACCGACACGATCCCGCAGCCGCCGCCGATGCTCGTGGAAACCGGGGCGACCGTCGATCGGTTCGTGCTCTGGATTTCCGCCACGGATCCGAAGTGGGATGCCGCGCAGGCCGAAACCTTCGTCCGATCCCTCGGCGCCGATGGCGTCAGGCTCATCAATGTTGGAGGGTCCGATGTGTAACACGGCCCGATCGTTGGCCCTCATCGCGCTGGCCACCGTGTTGCTGTCCGGCTGCGACGTTGGCCTCCCGGCTGGACGGACACCCCATCGCGAGGGAAATCGCCTCGACATGGGCGATCAGCCGAAGCTCAAGCCGCAGCGCAAGGACCTCTTCGGTGCACGCGCCACCGGACTCATGGAGCCACAGCCCGGCACGGTGGCGGTCGGCGACAGCCCGTATCCGTACGCCCAGAACGAGGCTGACCGTGCCGGCGCCGAACTGGTGAACCCGCTCCAGCCGACGCCCGCGGTGCTCGCGCACGGGAAGTTCGTGTACGAGAACGTGTGCACCACGTGCCACGGTCCCAAGGGCGCCGGGGACGGCCATGTCACGGCGTTGTTTCCGAAACCGCCGAGCCTGATGACGCAGAAGGTGCGCGACTGGCCCGACGGCCAGCTCTTCCACCGCCCGATGAGAGGACAGGCGTCGATGCCGAGCCACGCGCGGCAGGTGGACGCACACGACGCCTGGGCGGTGATCCACTACATCCGCGAGATGCAGCAGGCAGAACCGGTGGCGCCCGCCTCCGCTGCGCCTTCGCCAGCGCCTGGCTCCGGTGCAGCTACGGCGGGGCAGGCCCCTGCCGCCGCGGCTTCACCTACGGGAGGGAAGTGACGCCATGAGCCATCATCATCCTCACGAACTTCCGGCAGAGCCTGGCCGCCTCGCGCTGCCCGGCACAGTGCAGGGGCTGTCGGCTGCGGCCGTCGTTGCAGGCGGGGCGGCGCTGGCGTGGGCGTTCAGCCGCGGCGACGCGCCGCTTGCCTGGAGCGCCTACCTCATCGGCGTGTTCTACGCTCTGGGTCTGGGTGTCTTCGGTTCCGCCTGGCTCGCGATCCTCTATTTGTCCCGCGCCGACTGGTCGGTGACCATGCGTCGCGTTCCCGAAGCGATGACGGCGTGGTTGCTGCCGGGCGGCGCGCTGGCGATGGTCGTCGCGCTCGGCGCGCATTCGCTCTATCACTGGTCCCATGCCGACGTCGTCGCGCAGGACGTGCTGCTCACGCACAAGGCGCCGTTCTTGAACCTGACGATGTTCGTCGTCCTGGTGGGCGCGAGTTTCGTCCTCTGGGTGGTGTTCGCCGCGCTGCTGGTCGGCACGTCTCATCGGCAGGATCGGGAGGGCGGCATCGCACCGACCCGGAGGAGCCGCACGCTCTCGGCGGTCTTCCTCGTCGTCTTCTCGGTGACGATCAGTATCGTGAGCTTCTACTTCCTCATGTCCCTGGACGCGCACTGGTTCTCGACGATGTTCGCCGTGCTCGTGTTTACGGATGTCGTGCAGACCGGCACGGCTTTCGTAGCGGTCGTGGCGGGCCTGTTCGTGGCGACGGGGACGTTGAAGGGCTTCCTGAACGAGAACCACCTTCACAGCCTCGGCAAGATGGTGTTTGCGGCGACCGGGTTCTGGGCGTACATCTACTTCTGCCAGCACATGCTGATCTGGTACGCCAACATCCCCGAAGAGACGGTCTACTTCTTGCGCCGGACCGAGAACGGCTGGCTTCCATTCCTGCTGTCGCTGCCGGCGTTGAAGTTCGTCGTGCCGTTTCTCCTCCTGGTGCCGCGCGAAGCCAAGCGCAGTCCGCGCAGACTCGTCCCCGTGTCGATCCTGATTCTCTTCGCGCAGTTTTGGGAGTTGTATGTGATGGTGGGCCCGGCGGTGGGGCACGGAGCCGAAGCGTCTCACGGCCACGTGCCGATCGTCGAGTTGCTGGTGACGCTGGGGTTTCTGGGCCTGTTCACGCTGGTATTCGGCTGGTTCCTCGCGCGGCACAATGCCGTGCCGCTGAAGGAACCTTCGATTGGCGCGTGTCTCGAATACCACACGTAGAAGCAGAGGCGTCCGGCTTGCGGCCCGCGGCTGACGGCCTCTGCGAGCATCGACATGAAGAGCAGTTCGACTTTTGTCGGCCTCCTGGTACTCGCACTCGTGACGGGTGGGGTGTTCTGGGCCCGCTCACGTTCCGCGGCACCCCAGATGACACCTGCGGGCGCCGCGACGTCTGCCCCAGTCACGTCGGCAGCGGCGGATGACGCGTCGTTGCCGGATGCCACGCTCGCTGACGCGACCGCGACGGCCGGCGACGTCCGGATCACGCTGTCGCTGATGCCGCAACCGCCGGTCGCGTTCGGCAAGATGCGCGTGCGGGTGTCCGCCGACGCGCACGGGGCGCCGGTTGTCCTTGATGGCGGTGTCATCTTCTTCGAGATGAAGATGCCGATGGGGGACCATCGGTATTCGCTCGTCCCTGGAGACGGCGGACGCCAGGAGGCCGAGGTGGTGCTCCCGCTCTGCCCGAGCGGCAATCGACGCTGGTACGCGACCGTTGAAGGCACCGTTGCCGGTCGGCCCGTGACCGCCAGGTTCCGGCTTGATCTGACGCCCCCCAAGTAACCCGGCGCGGGGAGTGATGCCGTGATCCAGACCATCGACCTGATCGGCTTCCTGACGCTTGGTCTGCTGGGGGGATTCGGGCACTGCGTCGGCATGTGTTCGCCTTTCGTGCTGTTCGTGTCGCGTCGTTACGCGCCCGATGGCGGGCGGCAGGCGGCCTTCGTCGCGCAGGGCTGGTACACCGCCGGACGGGTCGTCACGTATGCGGGGCTCGGTGCGGTGGCCGGGGCCCTTGGCGGCGTGGTCGAACTCGCCGGCGGGTTACTCGGGCTCCAGCGCGGCGCATCGGCCGTGGCGGGCGGCGTGCTCGTCATCTGGGCGGTGGTGGCGTTATCCGATCTGGTTCCCGGACTCGATGCCGGCGGCAAGCT
Organism: uncultured Vicinamibacterales bacterium; assembly: GCA_964372095.1. Taxonomy (GTDB): domain Bacteria; phylum Acidobacteriota; class Vicinamibacteria; order Vicinamibacterales; family JAKQTR01; genus CAYJPV01. Next base: position 107,183 of record CAYJPV010000009.1, read on the forward strand.
CTTCGCCCGCGTCGCTGGCCGACTGAAAGGGCGGGTGCCCACGCACCCGTTTGCCATCGGTCTGTTCCTGGGTCTGCTGCCGTGCGGCCTCCTCTATTCCGCCCTCATCGCAGCGGTGGCGCGCGGGGGCGCGCTCGAGGGCGCCGCCGCGCTGGCGCTGTTCGGTATCGGGACAGCGCCAGCCCTGCTCGGCTTGTCTGTCGCCGACGAGTTGCTGGCCCGCAACCGGGCCTTCGTCAACCGGCTCTCCCAGGTGTTCCTGCTGGTGATGGGCATCTGGTTCCTGTGGACCGCGTTCGCCGGCGTGGCGTGAACGGGCGAGGCGCCTTGCCGCGTTCCGCCGACTTCCGGTAACGTTACTGGACACAGAACCCCCCGAACGAGTCGAGGCCCCGATGCTCAATGCTGCGTTGATTGCTGTCCTGGGAGCGGCGTGGTTCGTGCTGGCGTACCGTGTATACGGCAGCTTCATCGCCCGGCGTCTGATGCGGCCCGACGATGGCCGCCCCACGCCGGCTCACACGCTGCGCGACGAAGTCGATTACGTTCCGGCCAGTCCAGCGATTCTGTTCGGCCATCACTTCTCGTCGATTGCCGGCGCAGGTCCGATTGTCGGCCCGATGCTGGCGTATTCGATGTTCGGCTGGCTGCCGGCGCTGATCTGGGTCGTGCTGGGGTCGGTCTTCATCGGTGCCGTGCACGACTACACGTCGATGATGGTGTCGGTCCGCAGCGGCGGCGTGTCGATTGCGGACATCACCGAGCGCCACGTGTCGAAGACGGCGCGGTGGATTTTCGCGACGTTCCTCTGGCTGGCGCTGGTGCTCGTGATCGCGGTGTTCGCGGTCCTCACGGCCCAGACGCTGGCCGAGAAGCCCGAGATCGTTGTGCCGACCCTGGGTCTGATGGTGCTGGCCATGCTCTTCGGCACGGCGGTCTACCGCCGTGGTCTGAACGTCTGGATGGGTACCGTGATCGCGCTGGCCGTCCTGGTTGGGCTGGTCTTCGCGGGCGATGCCTATCCCGTGCAGGCGAGCTACGAATTCTGGCTGATCTTCGCCCTGGTCTACTCGTTTGTTGCCGCCACGTTGCCCGTGTGGGTCCTGTTGCAGCCGCGCGACTACCTGTCGATGTACCTGCTGGTGGCGGGTTTGCTGGCAGGCTTCGTGTCCATCCTGGTGATGCGGCCCGACATCACGGGGCCGGCGTTCATCGGCGCCACCAGTCCGCAGGGGCCGCTCTGGCCGCTGCTCTTCATCACCGTGGCGTGCGGCGCCGTCTCGGGTTTCCATGCGGTGGTGTCCAGCGGCACCTCGGCCAAGCAACTCGGCCGCGAAAGCGAAGCCCGGGTGGTTGCCTTCGGTGGCATGCTCACCGAAGGCGCCCTGGCGATGCTGGTGATCCTGCTGATGTCGGCCGTCATGTTCTGGGACGCGGCGCCGACGGCGGCGCTGGGCGACTTTGTCTTCCGCACGTCGCTTGCCGAGAAAGGCGCCAACATCACGTTCGGCCGTGCCATGGGACGCGCGCTGGAGAACATCGGCATCCCGCTTCAGTTCGGCATCGCCTTCGGCGTCCTCATGCTGAACGCCTTCATCCTGACGACACTCGATACCTGCGCGCGGCTGACGCGCTTCATCGTCGTGGAGAGTGCCGGACGCAGGGTGCCGCTGCTCCGGAATCGGTACCTGGCCACCGCCATCAGCCTGGTCGGGGCGTACTTCCTGACCACCGGCAACAGTTGGCGGGTGCTGTGGCCAGCGTTCGGCGCAGCCAACCAGCTGATCGCGGCTCTCGCGCTGCTGGTGGTGTCCGCCTACCTGTTCGGCTATCGCCGGAAGACCGTCTTCACCCTCGTGCCCGGCGTGTTCATGCTGATCACCACCGAAGCCGCGCTGTTCTACCAGCTGGTCTGGCAGTACGTGCCAAAAGGCAATATGCCGCTGGCCGTGGTTGCGGTGGTCCTGATGGCGCTCGGTATCGTGGTCGCTGTCGAAGTGTACCGGCGGCTGCAACGTCCCGACATGGTGGTGCCCGCCGAAGGCACGGCCGCTTGACCGGGGCGTGATTCCAGGAACCAGGTGAACCTGCTACTCCTTGCCCCCACCGAGGTCGGCGCGGACGCGACGGCCTTGCTGACCGGGCGGCGGCACGAGCACGCACGAGCGGTGCTGCACGTGCAAGCGGGGGAGACGCTCCGCGTCGGCGTGCGGGGTGGAAAGTGCGGGACCGGCGAAGTCCTGTCGGAGGGGCCCGAGGGGCTGCGCCTCAGGCTGTGTCTTGACCACGATCCGCCGTCGCGATCCGGCATCTCGCTGGTGCTGGCGATTCCCCGGCCGAAGGCCCTGAAGCGCGTCATCCCCGCGGTGGCCGCGCTCGGCGTGGAGGGCGTCGTGCTGATCAATGCGGCCCGGGTTGAGAAGAGCTACTTCGATTCGAGCGTCCTCGCGCCGTCCTTTCTTGATGGCCTGATCGACCTTGGTCTCGAGCAGGCCCGCGATACCCTTCCGCCAACGATCGAAGTCCGCGAGCGTTTCAGGCCGTTTGTCGAGGACGAACTCGACGCGTGGGCGGGACCGTCAGCGCGGTTCGTGCCGCATCCCTCGGCGGAGGCGGTGCTGCCGCGTGTGGACGCGAATCGCCCGGTGACGCTGGCGATCGGCCCGGACGGCGGCTGGGTGCCGTTCGAGGTGGATCTGCTCGAGCGACGCGGCTTCGTGCCGGTGTCGCTCGGGCCGCGCGTGCTGCGCGTCGAGGTGGCGGTGAGCTACGCCCTGGGGCGCGTTCGGTGACGACGCCGACGTCCGCCGACCGCGCGGTTACGACAGGTCTTCGACGTCGCCAAGGTCCTTGGCCCGGCCAGTGGCTTTCTTGTTCCGGATGAAGGCTTCGCGGCCGATGATGGGGACGGTCATGTCCTCGAGCGGTTGCTGTACGCGGTCGGGCCACGCCTCGTCGAACGTCAGGCCCGTCAGGTTCGTGATCACGTCGATGCGGCCGGGCGGGAGTCCCATCTGATAGACAATACCGGGCCTGGCAAAGTCCGCAGCAACCAGACCGCGCGTTGGGGCACCGAACGCTCCAAGGGCGCGAAGCACCCGCGGAGCATTCTCGGCGGTGGCATCGATCCACACGTCCAGATCGCCGGTGGCACGGGGGCGACCGTGCACGGCCAGGGCGTAGGCGCCTACGACGAGGAAACGAACGTCATGGGCGATGAACGACCGCAATAGATCGACAAAGTCCTGGTTCATCAGGAAACTCGCCTCGCCATCGCCACAGCTCTTCGCTGAGGCGCCACGCCTGGATCATACGTTCGCCTGGAGGGATCGCCGCCCAGAAGTCGCGGTCATGGCGGTCGGCGTCCGCGGCCGATGCGAAACGCTGCACCGTTATGCGAGCAGCCCGGGCGGCAGCGCGGGTGGCGTCCATTGGGTGCATTGTACCGGAATCCGAGCCAGTGCGCGTGTGGGGCCAGCCGGGGGGAAACAGTGGGGGAAGGCCGGGAACCTTCTTGCGTCCCATGGCTTTGTATGGCAAAGTAATCCGCATGGAGCAGCACGTTGCGGCCGAACACCTGCAGGTCATTCGCACGCTCATGGAGCGCTCGGCCCTCTACCGTCGGACGCTCGGGCCCATCGTCGTGTACGTCGGTGCGGTGGGGGGGGGCGCGGCGCTGGGCGGGATCGCACTCGGCATCGAGGCGATACGCCCGTTCTGCATCTGGTGGCTCGCGGCGGCCCTGGTCGCCGTTGCGGGCGCCTTCGTGCTCGCCAGGCGTCAGGCCCTCCAGGACGGCGAGCCGTTCTGGTCGCCGCCGACGCTTCGGGTGACGCAAGCCCTGCTGCCGCCGCTCGTCGCCGGCCTGCTGCTCAGCCTGGCGTTGATCGTGTTCGCGCCCAGCGACCAGCGGTGGTTGTTCGTACTCGGGAACGCGCTGTTCTACGGCTGCGCCGTGCACGCGGCCGGGCTCTTCATGCCCCGGGGCATGAAGCTCTTCGGCTGGCTGGTTATCGTCCTGGCGGGAGCCGTCCTCTTCACGCGGCCAGTCTTCGCGCCCGGCGCGACCGCCATCGTGGACCACGCCCTCATGGGCGGGTTCTTCGGCGCGGCGCACCTGGCGTACGGCGCGTATCTGTTCCTGACCGAACCACGGAAGACTCCGGCGTGAACCCGGAAACGCTCCTGCAGATCGATCGTGTGATCCACGAGAAAGGGCGGCTGGCGATCATGTCGATGCTCGCTGCCTCGCCGGAGTTGTCGTTCATCGAGCTGCGCGAGACCCTGCAGATGACCGACGGCAACCTCACGACCCACATCCGCACGCTCCAGGAAGCAGGCTACGTTTCGGTGGCCAAGAGCTACCGGAACAATCGTCGATTGACCACCGTGGCGATGACCGCCGGCGGGCGCCTGGCTTTCAGCGACTACCTTGCGCTGCTCGAGCGGATCATCAAGGACGCCAAACCCCAATAACACGTGTGTGAACGAGAAGGAGTTGCTGAGATGCTGAGCCCAGACTTTGTATTGCAAAGTCGCGAGGGAGTCGCTCAGGACCGGGACGTTGACGGCCAGACAATGCGGGTCGTGCGGGCGAGCCACCTGGGTATGTGTTTCGGGGTGCGTGAGGCGATCACGAAAGTCCTCCGGGCCCGAGAGCGCGAGCCGCTGACCGTCCTGGGCGACCTGGTTCACAACGAGATCGTGCTGGAACGCCTGGCGGCCCGTGGTGTCAGGGTTCGGCGTGAAATCGAGGAGGTGGACACGCCTGGCGTGGCGATCACCGCACACGGTGTGTCCGACCGGCGTCGGGCGGCGGTGAGCGCTCGCAGTCTCACGGTGCTCGACGCCACCTGCCCGATCGTGCGGGCCGCTCATCGAGCCGTGCTGGCGCTGGAGCGGGACGGATTCCACCCGGTCATTATCGGCACGCCGCACCACGTCGAGGTTCGCGGACTGACCGAGGACCTGGCTGCGTTCGACGTCGTGTTGACCGATGACGACGTGGAGGCGCTCCGGCCGCAGCCGCGGTTCGGGGTAGCCGCGCAAACGACACAGCCTGTCGAGCGGGTGCGGCACCTGGTGTCGCTGATACGCCGACGATTCCCGCAGTCAGACGTCCGGGTGGCGGAGACCGTGTGTATCCCGACGAGGTTACGGCAGGAGGCGGCAGAGATGCTGGCGGCTTCATGTGATGTCACCGTTGTGGTTGGCGGCGCCGGCAGCAACAACACGCGCGAACTGGCCGCGACGTGTCGCCGTCACTGCGAGCGGGTCTTCCTCGTCCAGGAAGCCGGCGATCTGCAAGCCGGGTGGTTCGAGGGTGCGCGGGTGGCAGGCATTACCGCAGGCACGTCCACGCCCGACGATGTCATTGCCGGCGTTGAGGCGAGGTTGCGGGAGATTGCTCAGGGTTCGGACGGGGATGCCCTGCTTGGGTGGCGGCGTCCCGCCGCGGCAGCCGGTTCTGAACGAAGTAGCTGAGCTGGACGCGGTTCTGGACGCCCAGCGCCCAGGCGGCGCAAGTGCCGGGCACGAGGTCGTGTACGAGCGACGGGGACCCGGGCGCTGGACCAGCTGCTACTTCAATCCGCTCTTGTACGTGGCCACCACGAACACCGGCTCGACCGACTTCTTGGTCTTCACGACGACGACGAGCGGCTTCAGCTTGCCGACCGGCGCGTGCGCGCGGTAGGCGGCCTTCAGCTCCGAGGGGATCGGGAGCGCCTCGATGTCCCGGTCGTTCTTCTCGGTGAAGTAGAAGGCGACCTTGAAGCACCTCTCCCAGATCGAGACCCAGCACACGGTCTTCTTCCTGTGCACGACCTTGCAGAGCCAGGCCTGACCGTCGCTGTAGTACCGCCATTCGAGGCAGGCCTTCCCGAACGACGCCGCCACGCCTGCTGCGAACGCCTCCCAGGCCGGCATGACCTTGCCAAGATGCGTCGCCAGTTCGCCTCCGTCGGGGTAGACCTCCGGGTCGTTCAGCGGCGATCGTTCCATGTTGCCCCCTGTGTTCCGTCCGATGGCCACGTGCACACGGGATTGTACGGGCCGGTACCCGCCCGCGCAACCGGCCCCAGCCAGCCCTGCTGGTCCGCGTGGTGGCGGTGAAGGAGCCGGAGACGGAGACGATGACGCGTTTCCGGCGATAATGCGCCATGCGATACTCACGCGTCTGCCTTGTTGCGGCGGTTGCGGCCGGCGTTCTGGCCTGCAGCCAACCCGCGGTTCCAGTTGCGCAGGCCCCCGCAGGTGAAGCCGTGTCGCCCGCCGCGCAATTCTTGTCCGCGCTGGCCGGCGTCTGCGGCCGGGCGTTTGCCGGGCGCATCACGACCAACGAGCCCGCCCACCCGAACGACCCGTTCGTCGGGCAGGCGCTGGTCATGCACGTGCGCACGTGCGAGCCCGGCCGGGTGCTCGTGCCCTTCCACGTCGGCGCGGACCGGTCGCGCACGTGGGTGCTGACGCTCCAGGGCGATCGGCTCCGGCTCAAGCACGATCACCGGCACGAAGACGGCACCGCCGACGTGCTGACGATGTACGGCGGCGACAGCCTCGAGCCGGGCACGGCGAACCGGCAGGCGTTTCCGGTGGACGCGTTCTCGAAGGAGATGTTCACGCGCCAGGACCGGAGCGTGTCGAACTCAAACACCTGGGCGATGGAGATGTATCCGGGCCGGATGTTCGCGTATGAGCTGAGCAGGCCCGGCCGCCTGTTCCGCGTGGAGTTTGATCTGACGGCGAGCGTGCCGCCGCCTCCCGCACCCTGGGGGCACGAATCGCCATCGCGATAGGCCCCGGAGACGTTCCTGCCTGGGGGTCTTTCCGGCTTCGCGTGGCTGGCAGTAGCTGTTGGACTGTTCAGGGAGTGCGACGTAGCAGGTAGTAGGCAGTATGCTATGCATATCGGCACTGACGTGTATATGAATGGCGCATTTTCTATGCATGTTGTGGCCCAAGGCAGGGGAGAATGAGTCCTATGCAGCCCCTCCAACGGCTCGATCCCCGGCGCTTCGACGCTCCTGAGATCCTCAAACGCCTCGCCGCGGCCAGCCGTCACCTGGCGGAACTCAAGGGGGTGGCCTCGTCTATCCCCAACCAGGGCATCCTGATCCACTCCCTCGGGCTCCAGGAAGCCAAGGACAGCTCTGCCATCGAGAACATCGTCACCACACACGACGAGCTGTTCCGTAACGCCGTGTCTCCCGGGGCGGCCGCGAGTGTGGCGGCCAAAGAGGTTGCCCACTACAGCCAGGCCCTGCACATCGGCTGGCAGGCCGTCATACAGTCCCGGCTGCTGACCAACAACACCGTTCTGCGGGTCCAGCAGGAACTCGAGCAGAACGATGCTGGCTACAGAAGGCTGCCAGGGACGTCCCTCAAGACCGATGCCGGAGTCGTCGTTTACACCCCGCCCCAGGCCCATGCCGACATCGTCGCGCTCATGAGCGACCTTGAGCGGTTCATCAATGACGATGACCTGTTCGATGCGGACCCGCTTGTGAAGATGGCGTTGATCCACCATCAGTTCGAGAGCGTGCATCCGTTCTATGACGGCAACGGGCGTACGGGCCGCATCATCTGCGTCTTGTACCTCGTGAAGACCGGCCTCCTCGACATCCCGATTCTGTATCTGAGCCGTCACATCGTGCGGACCAAGTCCGAGTACTACCGGCTCCTGCAGGACGTCCGCGACAAGGATGCCTGGGAACCGTGGGTAGTCTACCTGCTGCACGCCGTTGAACTGACGGCCAGGCAAGGGATTGCCACCGTCGGCGCCATCAAAGAACTACTGATGGGGGTGAAACACCGGGTCCGTGCGGCGTTTCCGAAGCTTTACAGCCAGGACCTGATCAACAACCTGTTCAGACACCCGTACACCAAGATCGAGTTTCTTCAGAACGACCTCGGCGTGACTCGTCTGACCGCATCGAAGTATCTGGACACCCTCGTCGCAGGTGGCGTGCTGAAGAAGCAGAAGGTCGGGCGTTCGAACTACTACATCAACGAGCCGCTCGTCGGGATTCTCACGGCTGAGGGCATGAGGGATGGTGCCCCCGGCCTGTAGGGCGAGCGACCAACTGACAGAGACGGCTCCGTCAGACGGAAGGCCTAGCCGAATCTCTGTTCTGGTTGAAATTTCTGGAGCCGGCGACCCGACTTGAACGGGTGACCTGCTGATTACGAATCAGCTGCTCTACCAACTGAGCTACGCCGGCTGGCGTGGTGGGTGCCCTGCGCAACGCGATGCCGCGCGGAACGAACACCCACTATAGCACATGCGCCGCGGTTCGCCAGCGTCAACCTGTCTGCGCGCGCAGCCGATGTCAGTCGGCGGGGGCGATGACCAGCAGCGTGGCCGGCGTCGCTCGTGTCACCGCGCGCACGGGGATCCCGCGATCAAATGTGGCCAGACAGCCGCCGCGCGACTGAGCCAGTGCCAGCAGGTAGATGTCGGTGAGCTGACGATGGCCAGAGGATATCGGAAGGTTGAACAACGAGTCATCTCGGATGGAGACCTGATCCGGCCAGAATTCGTGTCCGCCGCTCCCGGTGAATCGTCGCAAGCCCGACACGACGTCAGCCGTACGTAGTGCAGTGCCGGCATATGCCGGGTTGGTCAGCACGCGCACAAACCCGTTCTCCGTGATCGGACACGTGGCCCAGCCACTCGCCCGATGTCCGGCGAACCAGTCGTGGGCCAGTTCGTGGTGGATGTGGTCCGGGTCGAACAACGCGATCAGGACGTTGACGTCGAGGAGCGCCACCACGCTCACACCTCATCCCGCAGTTCGTTGACCAGCTTCATCGTGCGCTTTGGCTGACCGCTCGACCGCCTGGGTATCAGCGGGACGCCATTCCGTACACGCGCTGTGACCGTCGGGGTCAGCCCCCGCCGTGCCAGCTCTGACAACATCTGACCTGCCGTCCGGCCATGGGCCGTCGCCAGTTCCTTGGCTGCCTGCAGGACGTCGTCATCGATGTCCAGTGTGGTTCGCATGACCGCAGCATCGCGCATCACGCATCAGATGTCAACTACCCCAGAGAGGGGGCGATTCCGAGGTGGATGGCAGGAATTGCAACCGTCGACGGTCTCATCGGCGTGCAGTTTCTGCTATCGCCCAGGCCCGCGCGCGGGTGACCTCCGCAGATGGCTCAGATTCCGGCCATCCGGCGCGGCTGGGTCGGGACGTGCACGTCACGGGAGGCGACTGCACGGACGGTAGGTGTATGATACACATAGACATACACATTGGAGTCTCTCCGTGCGGACCAACATCGAACTGGACGACATCCTGGTGAGTGAAGCCATGACTCTGACGGGTGCCAAGACGAAGCGGGAAGTGGTGCACTTGGCGTTGGGTGAACTGGTGCGCCTGCGGAAGAAGAAGGACCTGACCGACCTGGCCGGACGCGTGACGTTCGCCCCGGACTTCGATCACAAGAAGCTGAGGGAGCTGCGCGGTGGTTCTCGTTGACACGTCCGTGTGGATCGACGTCCTCCGCGACGGGACGGGATCCCGTGCGCAGGCGCTGCGGACAGCACTCAATGGGGAAGAGCCGGTCCTGAGCCGCTTCAGCGAACTCGAGCTGCTGCAGGGGTGCGCCGACGACCGCAGCTGGCTCACGCTCCGGGAATACCTCGATGCCCAGGCCTACGTGGAGATGTCATCGACTTCCTGGGCGGAAGCCGCGCGGATCCACTTCGACCTGCGCCGCCGCGGCCGCACGGTCCACAGCCCGATCGACTGCTGCATTGCCCAGCTTGCCATCGAGCACGGCATCATGCTGTTCCACAGGGACCGCGACTTCACGGCCATCGCCAGCGTGAGCCGCCTCGCGGAGCAGTACCTGACGTGGTGATCACGTTCCGGGGGCGGTGCAGACGTTCCTGGATATGACTATAATCATATGACCATGAGTATTGAGACACGAACCGTTCCGGCAGGAACGTTCAAAGCCCGCTGTCTGGCACTGCTCGACGAGGTGGCTGCCACGGGGGAGGCCCTGACGGTCACCAAACGCGGCAAGCCGGTGGCCCGGCTCGTGCCGGTCGATGCCCCGAAACCATTGCTGGGCAGCATCCGTCGACAACGCGACCTGGTCGCGCCGATTGGCGTGCCCTGGGATGCCGACCGATGATCGTCCTCGATACGCACGCGTGGATCTGGTGGACGGCCGACCCGGATCGACTCTCCGCACGCGCCCGCCACGCCATCGAACAGGCCAGTGAAGTCGGGGTGGCAGCCATCAGTTGCTGGGAAGTGGCCATGCTGGTCGAGAAGGCGCGCCTGGAACTCGACCGCGACGTGCTCGTGTGGGTCCAGCAGGCCCTGGCGCAGCCCCGCTGTGCCTTCCTCCCGCTGACGCCAGGTATCGCGGTAGCCGCCGCCCACTTGAGTGACGAAGGCGGCGACCCGGCCGACCGCCTGATCGCCGCGACAGCGATCAGCCAACGTGCGCCCCTGGTGACCAAGGACCGTGCGCTTCGCCGCAGCCCGGGACTGCAGACGATCTGGTAACAGGGCCACGGCATCGGCCGGCGGTCGCCCTACTGCGCCGCAGCCACGGTGAAGCGGTTCAGCCCCGGCGCCAGCACACGCCGCGCGCCACGCCACTCGAACTCCCCGGTGATGCCCGCAGGCAACGTCACCTCCGCGCGCAGGCCACCCGGCGTCTGTTCGAGACGTACCGCAACCTCGCCCTTCGGGTGGGGGATGGAGCCCGAGACGCGCTCGAGCGTGCCCGGGAAGGGCCGTACCCGCACACGCGCGAATCCCGGCGCCGCGCTGTCGATCCCCAGTACGGTCCGGAAGATCTCGAAGTTCGGACTGGAACTCCACGCGTGACAGTCCGATCGCGACGGATTGCCCGGGGCATCGTACCGCTCCGCAAAGGTGGTGAGGCCGCGCGCGAGCATCCCTTCCCACTCGCCCAGCAGATCCAGATACCGGTCGCCCAGGCCGACCTGGTTCACCGCCTCATGCAGGTAGTGCCGGAAGTAGTACGAACACTGCGTGATCGCCCGGTCGCCGATGACTCGCTGCACGAGGTCGCGCGCCTCGTCGCCCGTCGAGACACCGGCCAGGACGGCCAGCACGTTGCTGTGCTGCGAGAACTGACGGCGCGACGGTGTGTCGGCAAACAGCTGCCGGGCCTGGTCCCAGTACTGTGATCGGATCGTTGTCCGAAGCTGCGCGGCCGCAGCCGCGTACTCCGACGCAAGCGCCTTCGAGCCGAGGTCGCCCTCCAGACGCGCCGCCCAGTCGTACGCCAGCAGCAGCTGCAGGTCCAGCGGCGCGCTCGACCCGTCCGCCTCACGCGGGGGCACGCCGCTGCGCCACTCGGTCGTCCAGTCCACGTAGTTCCACCACGGCAGCGGCCCGAGCGACCCGTTCGTCTTCTGATGACGGCCGAAGTACTGCAGGACGGCGCGTACGCCGGGCAGCATCTCGCGCACGAACGCCCGGTCATCGACGTACGTGTCGTAGTCGTGCACCATGCCGATCCACCACAGCGAAAACGGCGGAATGTACTGCTGCTGTCTCGTCGGCGCCCGGCTCATCGTCGCGCCCTCCGCCGTCCGCGAATCGTTGATCTGCGCGAGGGCGTTCTTCACGAGCCGGGCATCGCCCGATGTGTAGAGCGAGACGAGCGCCTGGATCCGCGTGTCGCCCGCGTACTGCAGCTGCTCGTAGTACGGGCAGTCCATGTAGCTCTCGTGCGCGCAGAGGCGTGCCGTGCGCCAGCCCACGTCGAGAATCTGCGGAACGACGGCCGACCCCGTGTCGATTCGCGAGCGGCGCTCGAACGGGTAGCCGGTGTAGATGCCGGACAGATCCTCGATGACCAGCGGATCGTTTCGCGTCTCGACGGTCAGTTCGAGGTAGCGGTAGGTCCGCCACCAGAGCGGGCTGTACCGCCGGTGGCTGCCGCCGTCGGAGACCAACACGTCCGAATTCCCCACGAACTCCTTGCCGTCCACTTCGTTCCGGTTGCCCTTGTCGCCGCCCTGCGCCTTCGGCAGATAGAGCGACTCGGCGTAGCCCAGGGTAATGGTCGCGCCGGCACCGCCACTGAAGTCGAGGACCGGATACGCCGTCGTCAGGTGCCCCTGGTCGAGCAGCACCCGCGCCCGCGTTCCGGCCGGAACCGTGAACGGTTCACGAGCCTTCGGAAACGCAGGCGGCACGGCCACGCCAGCCGCCTGGCGTGCCGCCGCGAAACGTTCGGGCCGTTCCTCCATCAGCGGAATCGATCGTGACACGAGCAGCCAGCGATTCGGTCCGTCCTGCGCCCCGCGTGGAGACCCGTTCGCGCGGCCGTCCGCGACCGCCGGTTGCGCCGCGGCCCAGGCCGAGTCATCGAAACCGGCGGCCTCCCAGCCCCACGGCGCCTTCGCCCCGTCCACCCGTTCGCCAGGTCCGACCACGTAGTAGCCCCGCATCTGGGCGTGGGTAAACGGAATGGGCGCGTACGCGGCGTTGCGCGTGGCCTTCCAGGACTCGTTGCTGTTGACGGCGTGCTCGGCTGTCGTGTCTCCCTGGATGAGGAATCCCGTCCGCCACGTCACCTGCGCCTCAGGTGCCAGCTCCCCGTAGTTCCAGACGACCGCCGCCAGCACGTTCGTTCCGGCTCGCAGGTGCGGCGCCAGGTCGACGGTTTCGTACCGCCAGTGATTGAGATCGCCGCGGGCAGGTCCCCAGACGACGCGCGTGCCGTTGACCCAGAGCTGGTACCGATTGTCAGCCGTGACGTGCACGACGAATCGAGCCGGCCGTTCGGGCAGGTCGAGCGACTTGCGGAAGTGGTAGATGCCGTAGCCGAACGGGTCGGTGCCGGGCGCCACGATCCACTTCGCGTCCCAGCGTCGCGCGAGCAAGTCGGGGTTGGATGCCGTCACCGCCCGCACGGCAGCGGACTGTGACGGGATTGCCGCAGGCGGCACGGCGCCGATGGTCTGTATCGCCAGGACCAGGGCGGGGAGCAGCCCCCGCCACGAGCGGACACGATTCGTGGACATGTCAGGACTCCCCGGCGCACGCGCCGGCGCGATTCAGACGAGCTTCCAGCCGGGCCGGAACGACCGCGTGAGGAACGGCTCTGCTTCGGGCGCATTGGTGGCGCGCATCTTCTCGGCGTCCCACTCGAGCTTCTTACCGACCCGGTACGCGACGTTGCCGAGGTGGTTCGCCTCGGTCAGCCAGCCCGAGTAGTTGAAGTTGCACGTGGTCGGGCCGCCGGTCTTGCACGCCTGGATCCACTCGGCGTAGTGCCCGATCGACGGGGGAATCGACGGCGCCGGCCGCGTGAAGTCCTTGTACTTCTCTTCGGGCAGCAGCACGTGCTTGCCATAGTCGGTGAGCAGCATACCTTTGTCGCCCACGAACAGCACACCGCTGGGCCACTGCGGGATCTCGCCCCGGGTCCAGACGGGCGGCTTCATCGTGCCTTGGTACCACGTGAGCGCGAGCGCCGGCTGATCGCCGGACGCCTTGTACTCATACCTGGCCAACATCGACGCCGGCGCAATCTCCCGGTGCGCCGGCGGCCCGCTGGCTTCGATCGTGGCCGGCGCGTGCAGTTTCAGTGCCCAGAAGGGCAGGTCGATCCAGTGGCTGCCGAGGTCGCTCATCGTGCCGTTGCCGAAATCCCACCAGCGATACCACTTCGGCCCGGGCAGGTAGACGTTGCTGTACGGGCGCGCCGGCGCGGCGGCGAGCCACAGATCCCAGTCCACGCCGGCGGGAACGGGATCCACGGCCGCCGGCCGGTCCTGCACGAAGACGATGTCCTTGTGGGCCGTGGCGTCAGCCTCGCTGGCGTGCCAGCCCCATGCGCGCGCCACCCACACGTGGCACTCGGAGACCTTGCCGATCGCGCCGGACTGCACGAGTTCCACGACGCGCCGGTAGTTCTCGCTGGCATGGACCTGCGTGCCCATTTGCGTGACCACGCCGGCGCGCGCCGCCGCCTCACGGATGATGCGGGTCTCGTGCACGTTGTAGGCGAGGGGTTTTTCGCAATAGACGTGTTTCTTCAGCTGCAGCGCCGGCAGCGTGGCGAACGCGTGCGTGTGTTCCGTCGTGCTCACGAGTACGGCGTCGAATTCTCCCGGGTGATCGAAGAGGCGGCGGAAGTCCACCTCCTTGCGGGCCTGCGGATACGTCAGGGCCACCTTGTCGAGGGCATTGCGATCCACGTCGCAGATGGCGGCGATGTGCTCGCCCGCGACTCCCTTGAGGTTCGCGCCGCCTCGGCCGCCGACGCCAATCATGGCGATGCGGAGCTTGTCCCCGGTCTGGCCTCGGAGGACGGCGGGCCCTGATGCCCAGAGTGCCGAGACGGTGGCGCCCGCGGACAGGATGAACGAACGGCGGCTGGGTCGAATGTGTCGTGCCATGGCGTGTAAGATACGGCCAGAGGGCCATGCGTGCAAGGCCGAATGGACGGCCGCGCCGCCATGCCCCCTGGAAACGAGACCAGTCCATGAAACGGATCTTCGTCGCGGCGTCTGTCTGCCTTCTGGCCAGCGCGGCCGCATACGCGCAGCCGGCTCCCCAGTTCCAGAATCTGTTCAACGGCAAGGACCTCGCCGGCTGGGCGAACATCAACACGGACCCGGAGACCTGGGCGTGGCGGGACGGCAAGGTGGTGACTACGGGCAAACCCATCGGGGTCATGTGCACCACCCAGATGTACGAGAACTTCCTGCTGCACGTCGAATGGATGCACCTCGAAGCCGGCGGCAACTCGGGCGTGTTCCTGTGGAGCAACGCCGACCCGAGTCCCAAGAACCGCCTGCCCGATGGCGTCGAAGTCCAGATGCTCGACCTGGAGTGGGTGAAGCTCAACGCCCGGGACGGCGTCGAGCCGCCGATTGCCTACGTGCATGGTGAAGTCTTCGGCGTCGGCGGCATCAAGATCGCGCCCGACAACCCCCGCGGTGAACGCAGCAGTTCGGTGGAGAACCGCGTGGTGGGGAAGGGGCAGTGGAATACGTACGACGTCGTGGCCGTCGACGGCACGGTCAAACTCTCGGTCAACGGGAAGTTCGTGAACGGCATCAGCAAGTCGGCCCGCAAGAAGGGCTACCTGTGCCTCGAGGCCGAAGGGGCGGAGATTCACTTCCGCAACGTGCGCCTGCTCGAACTGCCCCCCGGCGTGACGACGCCGGAACAGATCGCACCGGCGCGGAAAGACTAGGGATTAGGGGCTAGGGACCAGGGGCTAGGGAAAGGCAGGGGATGTCCCCAAGCCCCAAGCCCCACGCCCCACGCCCCACCTGCCCAAGCCTGATACACTGAGCGGGTACGTCGGCGTCCGCCTGCTGTCTACTGACTACTTCCTACTGCCTACTTGCCTTATCCGCCCCGTCATTCCGCACATGCTTGCACTGATACTGTCCATCGGTTTGCTCCAGGCCCCCGTCGGGGCGGCACCGGCCGCTCCCGCCGCCGCTGCCGAATCGGCACCAGCCGTCGACGGCCTGGGATCCCCCACGTTCTCGATCCCGCGGATCGACGAGCCGGCCGTTGTTGACGGCCGGCTCGACGAACCGGCCTGGACCCGTGCGACGCGTCTCTCGGGATTTTCGGAGTACCGCCCCGTCGACGGCCAGCGGGCCAGCGAGCGCACGGAGATCCTGATCTGGTATGCGCCGAACGCCCTGTACATTGGCGTGCGGGCCTACGATTCGCAGCCAGGGTCGGTCCGGGCGACGGTGGCCGACCGTGACAACCTGGACCGGGACGATTCGATCCGCATCTTCCTCGATACGTTCAACGACCGCCGCCGCGCCTTTATCTTCGGCGTCAATCCGCTCGGCGTGCAGGAAGACGGCGTGCAGACGGAAGGCGCCTTCAACGCCGGACGAATGTTCGGCATGGGCGGGTCGGTGGATCTGAGCCCTGACTACCAGTTCGATTCGAAGGGCCAGATCACGCCCGAGGGCTACGTCGTCGAGATCCGGATCCCGTTCAAGAGCCTGCGGTATCCGGGCGGCGGGCCTTTGCGCTGGGGCATCAACTTCCTGCGCAAGACCCAGCGCACCGGCCGCGAGGACACGTGGACGGACGCCAAGCGGATTGCCAGCTTCCTCGGCCAGGCCGGCACCATGGAAGGCCTGCACGATCTGCATCGCGGCGTCGTCACCGAGATTCAGCCTTTCGTCACCGGATCGTCGAACGGCGCCCGGAGGGGCCAGGGGCGTTTTTCACGCGACGCGGCTGATGTCGGACCGGGCGTCAACGTCCGGCTGGGCTTCACGAACGTGTCCCTGGATGCGACCGTCAACCCGGACTTCAGCCAGGTCGAATCGGATGCCGGCCAGGTAACGGTCAACGAACGGTTTGCTTTGTTCTTCGCCGAGAAACGTCCTTTCTTCCTCGAAGGCATCGAACTGTTCGCCACCCCCAACCAGCTGGTCTACACCCGGCGGATCGTCGACCCGATTGGCGGGGCGAAGTTCACCGGCAAGATCGGCAAGACGGGCATTGCCGTCCTCTCGGCGGCCGACGAAGCCGGGCCGGGGTGGGCGTGGGTGAACGTCGCGCGACTGCGGCAGGATCTCGGGTCCGATTCGCTCGCAGGCCTCACCTTCACCGACCGGTCGTCGGACGGCACCTTCAATCGTGTGCTGGCCGCCGACGCGCGAATCGTCTTCAAGAAGCTCTACTACGTGCTGGGGCAGGTGGGCGCCTCGTGGACGGATCGCGGCGGTGCCACGGACGCGTCGCCCATGTGGCAGGCCGAGTTCGACCGCACGGCCCGCCAGTGGGGGTTCAACTACAAGCTGGTGGCGTTCGGGGACTCGTTCGATGCCCAAGCCGGCTACGTTCCCCGTAACAACATCGTCGAGGGCCGGGCATCGAACCGGTTCACGTATTACGGGCAGCGCGGGTCGACGGTTGAGAGCATGTCCGTGTTCTTCGGCCCCAACCGGATCTGGGAGTACGGCGATTTTGGTGCCGCCAGTCCGATCGAGGGCAACGACTACGCGAATTTCAGTGCCACGCTACGCGGTGGCTGGACGTTGTCGTCGAGGCTTGGCCGCGACTTCGTGACGTTTGCCCCATCGACGTTCGCGGCCTACAGCACGGCGGCGCCGGATGGTTCCATGCTGGCCTATGCGCCGCTGCCCGAAGTGGCGAACTGGGGCGGCACCTACTCGGTGACGACGCCATCGTTCCAGCAGATCAACGGCAAGGTCGAGGTGAAGTACGGCGGCGTGGCCATCTTCGCGGAAGGTACCAAGGGCACCGAGGCGCGTATTACGGCCACGCTGGGGCTGCGCCCCACCGCGTCGATTCGTGCGGAGGGCAGTCTGGTTGTCTCGCGGCTCGTGCGTGAGCGGGACGGCGACGTCTTTGCTCGCACGACGCTGCCGCGGCTCAAGCTGGAATACCAGCCGCGCCGGTCGTTGTTCTTCCGCCTGGTGGCCGAGTACCGCTCCGAGAGCCGCGCGGCCCTCGCGGACCCGCTGACGGGCGTTCCAGTCTGGTCGCAGGGCGTCGTCGTTGGTCCCCAGCACACGCGTACGCTGCGGATGGACTGGCTCGCGTCGTTCGAGCCCACGCCAGGTACCGTGGCCTTCTTCGGATACGGCAGTACCCTGGCGCGGGACGAAGACCTGTACCGGACATCCAGCTACCGCCGCACGTCCGACGGACTCTTCGTGAAGCTGGCCTACATGATCCGGCGGTGAGGCTGGAAATCGGCGTTCGGCTTTCGGCATTCGGCTTTCGGCGTTCGGCAGGAATCGCTTCCTGCTTCTTGCTTCTTGCTTCTTGCTTCTGCCTGGTATCTTGCCCCTTGCCCCTGCCCGAGTCCCAAGCCCCGAGCCCCACCTGCCCGCCGTAGCCCGGAGGGCGAAGGCGGGAGCCCCATGTCCCATGCCCCATGCCCTTGTGGTATCCTCCCGCGCGGATACGCTCCCGCGCCACCGCCCTCCCTGGAGACTGCTATGAATCGCCCGATCCGATACCTCATGATCGTTGTCGCGCTGGCCGTCTGTGCCCTCGTGATGCCGGGCCTGACCGCAGGCCCGATCCGGGCCCAGGCCCCGTCTGCCGTGAAGATCACCACGCCGGAGCAGTTTTTCGGCTTCCAGATGGGGGCCGACCGGAAACTGGTGCGCTGGGACAAGGCCGTGGAGTACTACCGTCTGCTCGAGCGCCAGAGCGGAGGCAGACTCAAGGTCATCGACATGGGGCCCACCGAGATGGGCAACCCCTTCCTGCTGGTCATCATCACGTCCCCGGCCAACCACGCCCGCCTCGAGACCCTGCGGCAGATGAATCTCAAGCTGAGCGACCCGCGCGGCGTGCCCCTGGCCGAGATCAAGCGCATCGTGGCCGAAGGCAAGGTGGTCATCTGTCAGACGATGAGCATGCACGCGAGTGAAGTGGGCGGTATCAATATGGCGCCGGAACTGACGTACGACCTCGTGTCGCGTACGGACGCCGAAGCGTTGCGCATCCTCGACAACGTGGTGTTTCTCGAGATCCCGTCGTTCAACCCGGACGGCGCGATCATGATTCACGACTACTACGTGAAATACCTCGGGACGGAATATGAAGGCGGCGGGCTGCCGTGGCTGTACCACAAGTACATCGGTCACGACAACAACCGGGACGCCCTCACGATGAACATGAAGGATGCGCAGTACGTCGGGAAACTGATGTTCGTCGACTGGAAGCCGCAGGCGTACGTCGACCACCATCACATGGGGCCCTACGGCGCGCGTATCTACGTGCCGCCCTACGCGGAGCCGATTCGGCCGCTGGCCGACCCGCAAGTCTGGCGCGAGATGCAGTGGTACGGTGGCCACATCGCCTACAAGGAAGAAGAAGCGGGCCTCTCGGGCGTGTCGAACACGTCGCAGTACTCGGGCTGGGGACACTTCGGCTTCCACTGGATTACGCCGTTCCACAACATCGCCGGGATGCTGACCGAGTCGGCCAGCGCACGCATCGCCACGCCGCTCTACATTGATCCCAGCCAGTTGGAGGGGGGCGCACGGGGCCTGGAGACCTACAAGGAGCAGATGAACTTTCCCAACCCCTGGCCGGGCGGCTGGTGGACGCTGCGGGGCATCGTGGAGCGGCAGAAGGTGTCGGCCTGGGCGACGCTCGACCAGGCGGCACGGAACCGCGAGACGGTGTTGTGGAATGCGTACTTGAAGGCG
This sequence comes from uncultured Vicinamibacterales bacterium, assembly GCA_964372095.1. GTDB lineage: Bacteria > Acidobacteriota > Vicinamibacteria > Vicinamibacterales > JAKQTR01 > CAYJPV01. The sequence goes on from CAYJPV010000009.1 coordinate 126,375, forward strand.
AGCCGCCAGACCGAACGCGGCGCCGCGGGGAAACCCGCCGCGTACGCCCTGTCGGCGAAGCAGCACGATCCCCTGACGCTGAACAAACTCGTCAATACCCTGCTGGCGCACGGGATCGAAGTGATGCGGACGGCGTCCGGGTTTGCCTCGCCGGGCGGGATGACCTATCCGTCTGGGTCGTTCTACGTCCCGCTGGCCCAGCCGAAGATGGGGTTGATTCGGTACCTGCTCGGCGAAACGCACTACATGGACAACGAGCACACCCGGCGGCAGGATGGCACGCCCATCAGGCCGTACGACATGGGCCAGGACGTCCTGGCGGAGTTCATGGGCATCGTGGCCGATCCGCTCGACGACGCCGTGACGGGTGACTTCGTGAAGGTGACCGCGCCGATTGTGCCGACCGGGTCCGTGGCGCCCAAGGCGCCGTTCGGATACGTGCTCGACGGCCGCCTCAACGACAGCTTCAAGGCCGTCAATCTCCTGTGGGACAAGGGCGTGGCCGTCAGGCGGGCCAGCAAGACGGCGGGCGGACTGCGTGCGGGCGACTGGGTCGTGCCCGCGGGGGGCGATGCCGTTGTTGCCGGGGCGGCCAGACAGACTGGGGTCGATTTCGTGGCGCTGAAGGCGGCGGTGACCGACGGCGTGTACGACGCGAAGCGGCTGCGCATCGGCATCTACCGCCGGTATCGCGGCGGCAACATGGACGAAGGCTGGACCCGCTGGCTCTTCGAGCAGTGGGGGTTCCCGTTTGCCGAGGTGTACGACGCGGAACTCCTGAAGGGTAATCTCAACGCCAAGTACGACGTCTTCCTCTTCGCCGACGACTCGACCGCCATGATTACCGGCGAACGAGGTGGCGGCGGCTTCGGCCGGGCGTCGTTCGAGGGTGTGCCCGACACCACGCCGCCGGAATACCGGAGCGGCATCGGTGCGGAAGGCGTCCGCGTCATCAAGGAGTTCGTCCAGAAAGGCGGCACGCTGGTGACGCTGGGTGGCGCGACGGACTTTGCCATCAGCAAACTCGGCCTCCCGGTCAGGAATGCCGTGGCCGGCCTGAGCCCGAAGGAGTTCTTCGTGCCGGGTTCCACGCTCCGCGTGCGGATCGACAACACGCATCCGCTGGCGTACGGCATGCCGGCCGAGGGGCTGGTGCTCTTCCACTACAGTCCGGCGTTCGACGTCGTGGCCACGGACTTCAATGATCGGCATCAGGTGGTCGTGCGGTACGCGGATCGCAACGTCGAGCGGAGCGGCTGGCTGAATGGCGAGAAGTACATCGCCGGCAAGACCGCGATGGCGTCGTTGCAGTACGGCGGCGGTTCCGTCGTGCTGATCGGCTTCCGGACGCAGAATCGTGCCCAGACACACGGCACCTACAAGTTCCTGTTCAACGCGCTTGTCAGTCAGCCGGCTCCAGCAGCCGGCCGGTAGGAGAGTTATGACGTCACCAGCATTCCTGCGCAAGGCCGGCGCCATCGTCTTCGTCTGTGCCGTGGCACTGTTCGGAATCCAGCCGGGCCTGGCTGTTCAGGAGCCGCCCGATGGAGAGTTCTGCGAGTGTGAAGGGTGTACGAGCGTCCTGGTCGGCCGCCTGGCGTCGGCGGACGGGTCCACGATGACGTCGCATTCGTGCGACAGCACCACGGACCGGACGTGGATGAACATGGTGCCCAACCAGACCCACGAGCCCGGCGCCAAAGCCACGCTGTGGATGGATCCGAAAGAAAGCAAGGGGCCCGACGACCCGGATCGGATTCCGGCCGGCGAGATCCCGCAGGTGCCGGAAACCTACAAGTTCCTGAACGCCGCCTACCCGATCATGAACGAGCACCAGCTCGCCATCGGCGAGACGACCTTTGGCGGCAAACGCGAGCTGAAGAGCGACAAGGGCATCATCGACTGCCCGGAACTGTACCGGCTCGTGCTCGAGCGGGCGAAGACGGCCCGTGAGGCCATCAGGATTGCCGATGAGCTGACGAAACAGTACGGCTACAACGACTGGGGCGAGGCGTTCACGTTTGCGGACAAGGACGAAGTCTGGTTCTTCGAGATCCTGGGGCCCGGGCGCGGGAACCTGGGCGCGGTGTGGGCGGCGGTTCGGATTCCCGACGACGAAGTGGCGGTCAGCGCGAACGCGCCGCGGATTCGCAAGCTGAATCTGGGCGACCCGAACAACTACATGGCGTCGGCGAACGTGCACACGCTGGCCGAGCAGCTCGGCTGGTGGAACCCGAAAAGCGGCGAGCCGTTCGAGTTCTGCACGGTGTACGGATCGCGGTCGTCGCTGGGCAGCCGGCGCCGCGAGTGGCGGGCGCTGAGCCGGCTGGCGCCGTCGTTGAACCTGGACCCGAACGCCGAACACTATCCGCTGTCGGTGAAGCCCGAGAAGAAGCTGACCGTCAAGGACGTATTCGACATCTTCCGGGACACCTACGAAAACACGCCGTACGACATGACACGGACGATCCTGAAGATCGATCGCGACGGGAAGGCCACGAAGAACCCCATCGCGAACCCGTTCATGAACAACGACTACCTGGACGCCTTCAAGATCCCCATGGAGCGCACGATCGCCTGCAAGCGGGCCACCTACCTGAGCGTGACGCAGTCGCGCAAGTGGATGCCGGACCCCATCGGCGGTGTCGTGTGGCTGGGATACGACAACCCCATGACCACGCCGCACACGCCGTTCTATATCGGGATTGACCAGATGCCGGCCAGCTACATGGTGGACGGACGGGCGAAGTTCCGCCGCGACTCGGCATGGTGGGCGTTCCGGCAGGTCAGCCAGCTGGCGTTCTTCCGCTGGCAGCCGATGGTGGCGGACATCGAGAAGGTGTGGCGGCCAATTGAAGAGAAAGCCTGGGCCGAGCAGGCCAAGGTCGAAGCCGAGGCCCTGGCGCTCTACAAGCAGGATCCGGCGAAGGCACGGGCGTTCCTGACGAAATATTCACACGATGTCGCCAACGGCGCGGTGGACGCGTACTGGAAACTGGCCGAGGACCTGTGGGGGAAGTACACGAACTACTTTCACTAGAGGCTAGAGGCTAGAGGCTAGAGGCTAGAGGCTAGAGGCCAGGGGCTGGGGGAAAATTCCCTTGCCCCTTGCCCCTTGCCCCTTGCCCCTTGCCCCTTGCCCCTTGCCCCTTGCCCCATGCCCCTGGCCCCTACCCACGCCCCATGCCCCATGTCCCTGGGGCGCGCCTCCCTGCCGTGCTAACATTGGGTGTTTACCGATAGCCCCTGTAGCCCGGCAGAGAGAACCCCCGTGAGTGACGAGCCAGACGGGACGGGCGCACCGTTGGTGTCTCCGGAGCCCCAGGCACCGGGTTCGACCGACATCGTGGTGCGCGGTGCCCGCACGCACAACCTGAAGAACGTCGACGTGACCCTGCCGTCCGGCAAGCTGGTGATCATCACCGGTGTCAGCGGATCGGGGAAGTCGTCGCTGGCGTTCGACACCATCTACGCCGAGGGCCAGCGCCGCTACGTCGAGTCGTTGTCCGCGTACGCCCGGCAGTTCCTCGAACGGATGGAGAAACCCGACGTCGACTCCATCGACGGCGTGTCCCCATCCATCGCGATCCGCCAGAAGAACTCCATCCGGAACCCCCGGTCGACGGTGGCCACGACCACCGAGATCCACGACTACCTGCGCCTGTTGTTCGCGCGCATCGGCCGGACGTTCTGCCGCCAGTGCGGGCAGGAAGTCTCGCGGGAGACGGCCGAAGTCGTGGCGAAGCACCTGGGCGGCCTGCCCGACGGGACGCGCCTGCTGATCGGTTACGACGCGCCGATCGTCCCGGTCGGCGACACGGGCAACGGCACAGCCTCCGAGACCGTTGACGAGATTGCCGAGTCGTCCGGGGTCCTGGGGCGGAACGCGCGTCAGCGCCCCCCGGCATCTCATGCGCTGGATGCGGTCGACGATAGTGAGAGCGCCGCGGGGGATGAGGCCGACGGCCCGGACGCCGGCAACGGCGCCGATGACATGGACGAGGGGCCGGACGAGGACGCGCCCGGGACGGCCGATGCGGAGCACGGCGTGCCGGCGCCGGCGAACGGGAATGGGCACGCCCCAACCTCCGGTGCGGCGACGCCGGAAGCGGTGGCGTCCGCGTTCGCGGAACTTCGCCGCAAGGGGTTTGGGCGCCTGCTCGTCGGTGGGCGGGCGGTGACGGTGGAAGACGTCGAGCCGGCGTCGCTGGCGGGCCAGCTTTCGCTGCAGGTGGTGGTGGACCGGGTTGTCATCGCCCCGGATGTGCTCAGCCGGATCACGGACTCGATCGAGATTGCCTACTCGGAGGGTGGCGGCGCCGCGTGGACCGTCGAAGTGGCCCCGGATGGCTCGATGTCGGCCCCGCAGGGGTTCAGCGAACGTTTCGAATGCCGGGCATGCGGCATTGCCTACGAGACGCCGCAGCCGCGGCTCTTCTCGTTCAACAACCCGTTCGGCGCCTGTCCGACGTGCCATGGATTCGGGAACATCATCGAGGTCGACATGGACCTCGTCGTGCCGGACCCGTCGAAGACGCTGAATCAGAACGCGATCGAGCCCTGGAGCAAGCCGCATTATCGCAGCCACCTGGCGGCGCTGAAACGTGTCGCGAAACAGGGGGCCGTCCGCATGGACGTGCCGTGGCACGGCCTGACGGACGACGAACGCCGCCTGGTGCTGGAGGGCACGGGTGAAGAGTTCGACGGTGTGCGCGGGTTCTTCCGCTGGCTCGAACGGAAGAAGTACAAGGTGCACGTGCGTGTGTTCCTCAGCCGCTACCGGGGGTACCTCCCGTGTCCCGATTGCGGCGGCACGCGGCTCCGCCGTGAGGCGCGGGACGTGCGGGTGGGCGGGAAGACCATCGACGCGGTGTCGCGGCTCACCGTCCGTGACGCGCGGCGGTCGTTCGAGACCCTTGAACTCGGCGATCGCGACGCGGTCATCGCCGGCAAGCTGCTCGCGGAAGTCCGGCGGCGGCTCACGTTCCTGAGCGACGTCGGCCTGGACTACCTCACGCTTGATCGCCTGTCGTCGACCCTGTCGGGGGGCGAGTCCCAGCGTATCAACCTCGCGACGTCGCTGGGGTCGGCCCTGGTCGGGACCCTGTACGTGCTCGACGAGCCGTCGATCGGCCTGCATCCGCGGGACAACCAGCGGCTGATCGACATCTTGCGGCTCCTCCGGGATCAGGGCAATACGGTCATCGTGGTCGAACACGATGCCGAGATGATGGCCGTGGCCGACCACATCGTCGATCTGGGCCTTGGCGCGGGCGAGCAGGGTGGCCGCGTGATCTACAGCGGACCGATCGCGGGGCTGGCGCACGAACCGCGGTCGCTCACGGCCCGGTACCTGCGCGGCGAGTTGTCGATTCCGGTCCCGTCGAGCCGGTTTCGGGGCACCGGGCAGCGAATCCGGCTGACCGGCGCCGCCGAGCACAACCTCAAGCAGATCGACGTGGATATCCCCCTGAACACGCTCACGGTGATTACCGGGGTGAGCGGGTCGGGCAAGTCGACGCTCGTGCACAGCATCCTGTACCCGGCCATCAGACGTGTGAAGGGCGGAACCGAAAAGCGGGTGGGTTCGTACCGGCGTCTCGAAGGGACCGAGTTCATCTCCGATGCGGTCCTGGTGGATCAGACGCCGATCGGGCGGACGCCCCGGTCGAACCCGGTCACCTACCTGAAAGCGTTCGATCCGATTCGCGAGTTGTTTGCGGCGACTCGAGACGCGCAGACCCGGGGCCTGACGGCGAGCCACTTCTCGTTCAACGTGCCGGGCGGGCGTTGCGACGCGTGCGAAGGGGAAGGGCAGGTCCGGGTAGACATGCAGTTCCTGGCGGATGTCTTCGTGCCCTGCGACGTGTGCGACGGGCGGCGGTTCAAGCCACAGGTGCTGGAGGTGCAGTTTCGCGGCAAGAACGTGCACCAGGTGCTCGACCTGACCGTCCGCGAGGCCCTGGCGTTCTTCGCCGGGGCACCGAAGGTCCTGCGGCGCCTGAAGGTGCTCGACGAGATCGGCCTCGGGTACCTGCGCCTGGGCCAGCCCGCCACGACCCTGTCCGGCGGGGAGGCCCAGCGCATCAAAATTGCGGCCCACCTGTCGTCTTCGGGGGCTGACCGGCTGCTTTACATACTCGATGAACCCACGACGGGGTTACACTTTGACGATATCGCGAAACTGCTGGCGGCCTTCCGCCGCCTGCTGCAGGCGGGCCATACGCTGCTGGTGATCGAACACAATCTGGACGTCATCAAGACGGCGGATTACATCATCGATCTGGGGCCCGAAGGCGGGGAAGACGGCGGCCGTGTGGTGGCGGCGGGTACGCCCGAAGAAATCGCCACGTCGCCCGCGTCGCACACGGGACGGTACCTGCGGCAGGTGCTGACCGAAGGACGGCGGTACGACGAACCTGGAGCATGAGAACGATGACACGCACAGCGACGAGCCGTTTCATCACCCGCGTCATCACCCCAGGGCGCCTTGGGCTGACCGCGGTGCTGGTCTGTGGGCTGATCGCGGGCGCGGCGGGTGACCTCCGCGCCGGGACGCGCGTGCCCGGCCAGCAGGTGGCGTACGAAGACGTCGTGGCGAACCTCAAGGCCGGGGACCCGCGGGTGAAACTCGACGCGCTGCGGATGTTGTCCCAGGCCGGGTACATCGAGGCGGCCGGGCCGGTCACGCCGCTCCTCAACGACTCGGTGGCCGAAGTCCAGAACGCGGCGATCGACACGCTGTTGAGCCTGTTCCTGGTGGACGAGGCGTTTACGCGGAAGTACGGTGCCGAGATCATCAACAGCAAGAGCGGGTCGCTGCCGCTGCTGGCCTTCGCGCAGGGCCCCGGGGCCCTGGTGGCAAACCAGTTTCCGCCGGAACTCGTGAAAGGGCTGGTGGTGGCGCTGAACTCGCCCGTCATGGAGGTGCGGTTCAACGCGACGTACGCGTTTGGCGTCTTCGCCCCCGTCGCGGCGCGCCGCGGGACGGTTCCCGATGGCAAGGCCGCGGCGGACCGGCTGACGGCGATGGCCCAGGATCCGAACCCGCTGCTGCGCCTGGCGGCGACGCAGGTGCTGGGCCGGCTCTACGAGGCGGTCTGGCGCAACGACAAGGCGAACATCGACCTGATGGCCAGGCGCATCGACGCCGGCGACCAGGTGATTGCCGGGATCAACGACACCGACCCGTACGTGAAGCAGGCCTCGTTGAAGGCCGTCGGTGAGATGCGGCTCGAGCGCGCCGTGCAGTCGTTGATCGACATCGGCAGTTATTACAAGACCGGCGGGATGGCGCGCGACGCGTACGAAGCGCTGGCCCGGATCGCGAATCCCGGCAGCCTGCCGGCGTTGTCGGCAGCCCTGCAGGCCAGGGACGAATGGGTGCGGGCGTGGGCGGTCACGGGCATCGGCCGGATCGGCGACGCGGCCGTGATTCAGGAGACCGACGCCCGGATGGCCCGGGACAAGTCCCAGTTCGTGAAGCTGGCGCTGGCGTATTCACGGGCACGCAACGGCAACCCGGCCCAGATCGTCACCGTGGCCGAGGGCTTCCGGAAAGACCAACTGGCGCCGCTGGCGTTCGACTACCTGCTCGATCTCGGACCGGCCGTCGCCGACGTGCTGGCGCCCGCCGCGGCCCACAAGGACGCCAAGGTTCGGGCCGGAATCGCCGAAGTCCTGGGTGTCGTCGGCAACGACGCGTCCGTGTTCGTGGTCCAGAGCCTGAGCCGCGACCGGAACCGCGCCGTGTCCGAGGCTGGCATCCGATCGGTCAAGCGGCTCAGTCCACGGCCGTCGAACGCGCCGCGCCTGATGTAGGGGGCGGCGTGGCGGCGCGCTGCCCGCGACGGGCGTTCTACCGGCGCCCCACCCTTGCCGTAGCCCGTGACCTGCTGGGGCTTGTTTTGGTGCACGATACCCCGGCTGGCCGGACCGCCGGCCTGATCGTGGAGGTGGAGGCGTACATCGGCGAGTCCGACCCCGCCTGCCACGCCGCGGCCGGGCCGACCGCGCGCAACGAACCGATGTACGGTCAGCCCGGCCGGGCGTACGTTTATTTGAATTACGGAATCCACCACCTGGTCAACGTGGTGACCGAGCCGGCAGGGATTCCCGCCGCTGTGCTGATTCGCGCGCTGGAACCGGTGGAAGGCGTGGCGCTGATGCGGGCCCGACGGGGCACCCGTCGTGACGGCCTGCCCGTGGCTGTGCACGATCTCTGTCGCGGCCCGGGCAACCTGACGCGGGCGATGGGGATCGGTCCGGAGCACAATCGTGCGGACCTGGTGCGTCCGGCCGGCCGGTGTCCCGCGGACGCCGGCGGCCTGTGGATTGAGGACCGGGGCGTGCCGGTGGACGCGGTGGAATGGACCGCCCGCATCGGTATCCGCGTTGGCCTGGAGCACGCCTGGCGGTGTGTGATTGCCGGGCATGCCTGCGCGTCAGGGAGGACGTGACTCGCTCGGGGCATGGGGCATGGGCCATGGGCCATGGGTGTTTCCCCTAGCCTCTAGCCTCTAGCCTCTAGCCTCTAGCCTCTAGCCCTACTGCCGTGCCGAGCCGCTCTCGACCCGGACCCGGAACTCGATCTTGCGGCCCTCGCGATACGCGCCAATCGACACCAGGCTGCCGGCAGGCGTGTCGGCAATGCCGCGGGCCAGCTGACCGGCGTCTTCGATCGGCTTGCCGTTCAGCGAGACGATGGCGTCGCCCGGGCGCATGCCGGCCTCGTAGGCCATCGAGTTCTTGCGCATCCGGTAGATCCAGACTCCCTTGTCGCTGGGGGTGCCCATCTGCTGGGCGACGGCTGCCGTCAGCGGCCGGACCTCGATGTAGCCAATCGACCCCCGGCGTACCTCGCCGTACTTGATGAGGTCGTTCATGACGCGCCGGGCCAGGTTGCTCGGCACCGCGAACCCGACGCCCTGGTAGCCCCCGCTGCGGCTGTAGATCGCCGTATTGATCCCGATCAGCTGCCCGCGGGCGTTGACGAGCGCGCCGCCCGAATTGCCCGGGTTGATCGCGGCGTCGGTCTGGATGAAGTCCTCGTACGCCGCCACACCTACGTTGGCGCGGCCTTTGGCCGACACGATACCCAGCGTCACCGTGGAGTTCAGCTGAAACGGATTCCCGATCGCCAGGACCCACTCCGCCACCTTCAGCTGGGACGAATCACCCCAGGGGATGACGGGCAGCCCCGTCGCCTTGACCTTGAGGAGGGCGATGTCGGTGGCCGGGTCGACGCCCACGACGGTCGCGTGCAGGTCGCGTTTGTCGGCGAACGACACGGTGATGTCTGCCGCGTTCTCGCCGACGACGTGGTTGTTCGTGAGGATGTAGCCGTCGGGCGACACGATGACGCCAGAGCCGAGGCTCTCGGACTGTCGGTCGCGCGAGCCGAACATATCGGACTGGTCGCCGAAGAAGTAGTTGAAGAAGGGGTCGTCCCCAAACGGGGTATTCCGCTGCCGGACGACCTGCATCGAGGCGATGTTCGTGACGGCCCGGATGGCGTCATCCGCCACGATCGTGAAGTCGGGCAGGGCTGCCGGTCGAGCCACGACAGCCTGCTCCGCGGCGGGGCCGGCGGTCATGGCGGCCGGTTCCACGCCGGCGGCGGGCGCAGACTGCGGGGCGGCGGTGCTGACGAGCGCGCCTGGCAGGCGGCCCGTCAGGACGAGGCCGGCCAGGAACCCCACACTGATCGAGAGCGCTGCGAAGATGACTCGTTTCATGGTGCGATCCGGATTCCGGCGCAACGTGCTACTGCACGTCCACCCGACGTTGCGGGCCTTCGGATTTCGGGACGACCACCGTCAGCACGCCATCCCGAAACTCGGCAGAAACGGCCGCGGCGTCCACCGGGGCCGGCAGCGTAAACGCGCGCGCGAAGGCGCCATGGCCCCGTTCGACCCGATGAAACCGGGCGTCCGGACGTTCCGTGTGCGGTCGCACGCCGCGCAGCGCCAACGTGTTCTGCTGGAACTCGATGGTGATGTCGTCGCGCGAGAGGCCCGGCAGTTCCACGCTGACGACGAAACGGTCGGCCGTCTCGTAGACATCCACGGCGGGGGACCACCCCGGCACGTCGGCGGATCCCATCCGGTTGAGGCGCTCGTGCAGCGCGATCAAGTCGTGCAGCGGATCCCACTTCGAGAAGGCCACGAACGGCATCGTAGCATGTTTGGGACAGCCCGTTCACCTATGCTACGATGCGGGTTTCGGCCGTACACGGCGAGAGCCGCAAACTGACTCGGGACACTTGAGCGGGTTCGCCATTCGTCCCTGCAACCGGCACATACATCATGAGTTCGATCAACGCGACGCGTCTCAAAAAGGGCATGCTCATCAAGATGGGGCAGGACCTGTTCCGGATTCTCGAACTGCAGCACGTCACGCCCGGTAATCTCCGCGGTTTCGTGCGCGTGAAGCTGCGCAACCTGCGTAACGGGGCCCTGGCCGACGAACGGCTGCGTTCGGAAGACGTCATCGAGCGCGCCACGCTCGACGAAGTCGAGATGCAGTACATGTACAAGGACGCCGGCGGCTACCACTTCATGGACACGACCACCTACGAGCAGATCACGCTGTCGGAAGAGGTGCTCGGGGACTTCGTGGGCTACCTCATCGCCGAATCGACGATCAAGGTCGAGTTCTACGGGACAGAACCCGTCGGGATCGAGCTGCCGCAGACCATCGACCTGACCGTGGTCGATACGATGCCCGCCATCAAGGGGGCCACCGCGTCGGCGCAGCTCAAGCCGGCGACGCTGGAGACAGGCCTCGTGGTGCAGGTGCCGCCGTTCATCGCGGTCGGCGACCGCGTCCGGGTGAACACCGAATCGGGTGAGTACCAGTCTCGGGCATAGACAGCTGGGGGTTGGGGATTGGGGGTTGGGGGTTGGGGAAAGGCAGTGGATGTCCCCATCCGGCCGAAGGCCGAAGGGCGATAGCCGATAGCCGATAGCCGATAACCATGGACATCGAACGTTCAAAACACACCGGCTGGATCGAAGTCATCACGGGCAGCATGTTCAGTGGGAAGAGCGAAGAACTCATCCGCCGGCTGCGCCGTGCCCAGATCGCCCGGCAGAAGGTCCAGATCTTCAAGCCCCGCTTCGACAGCCGCTTCAGCGAGGCGGAAATCGTCTCGCACAGCGCGATGCGGATGTCGTCGGAAAACGTGGCCAGTTCGGCCGACCTGCTGAACGAGGTCGACGCCGACACGGAAGTGGTCGGCATCGACGAGGGGCAGTTTTTCGACACGAACCTGCCCGCCGTCTGCGATGCCCTGGCGAACCAGGGCAAACGAGTCATTGTCGCCGGGCTCGACCAGGATTACCTGGGCAAGCCGTTCGAGCCGATGCCGCAGCTGTTGGCCATCTCGGAGTACATTACGAAGACGCTGGCGATCTGCATGGTGTGCGGAAGTCCCGCCAACCACACCCAGCGGCTCGTCCCAAGCAGCGACCGTCTGCTGCTGGGGGCGCAGGGGACCTATGAGGCCCGGTGCCGGGCCTGCTTCGATCCGACGCTGGCTGGCGGAGCCGAACACGCCGGCGCCTGAACGCGGACGGTGAGCATGGAGGCCGTTGTGGATGATCCGCTGGCCCTCATCCTGCTCCTCTTCGGTGCCGGGTTCCTCGTTGCGAATCTCCTCGTCATGGCCGACGTGTGGCAGCATCGCCGACGCCGGCCCACGGCGGTACTCACGTGGCCGCTCCCGCGGCCGCGCCCGGCGCACCTGTCAACGTTGATCGCCGTGGGACTGGGCGGACTGTTGTTCTACAAGCTGGTGCTCCTGCGATGGCCGGCCAGCAGGGTCTTCGGCGAAGGCATGATGTTCCTGTACTACGCCGTGTGGTACCCGCTGAGTTTTACGGTCGAACGCGGCTTCTACCAACACGGGATCTGGCTGGAACGTCGGTTCGTGCGGTATCACGACGTGACCGGCCTGACCTGGAAGGACGAGCCCGGGCCGACGCTGATCATCGTCGCGGGCCATCGCCAGCTGGCCGGGCACCTCGACGTGCCCCTCGAACACTATGCCGAGGCCCGGCGCCTGCTGCGCGACCGCATCAGCGATGACCAGTTACACATGGCCAGGCCGCTGCTGGACCTCGGCGGGCACGATCGACGGGAGGATGTCTAGGGACTGGGGGTTGGGGATTGGGGATTGGGGTTGGGGAAGGCAGTGGATGTCCCCACGCCCCACGCCCCATGTCCCATGCCCCTGTTCCCGAGCCGCCGACCGTCCGATACAGTGACGAAGGAGTCCCCATATGGCTGCTCGTCCGACGTGGAAGGGCTATCTCAAGGTCAGCCTGGTGACCATTCCGGTCAAGGTGTTCCCCGCGACCGATGCGGGCGCCACCATCAGCTTCAACCAGCTTCACGGCGACTGCCAGACGCGGATTCAGCAGAAACGCTGGTGCCCGACGTGCGCCCGTGAGGTGGCCAACACCGAAATCGTCAAAGGCTACGAGTTCGAGAAAGGCCACTACGTCGTCGTAGGCGAGCAGGACATCGCCAAGGTCCGGGCCGAGTCGACACGCGTGATTGACCTGGTGCAATTCACCGATGCGGCGGCAATCGATCCGATCTACGTAGATAAGGCGTACTACCTGGCCCCCGAGGGCCCCGTGGCCGCCCAGTCGTTCGCCGTGATGCGTGAAGGGATGGCCGGCAAAGCCGGCGTCGGAAAAGTGGCCTTGTACGGTCGTGAATATTTCGTCGCCGTACGCCCGCAGGGCAATGGCATGGTGATGTACACGCTGCACCACGCGGCCGAAATCAGGAGCATCGACGCCATCGACGAACTGAAGGACCTGCCGACCGCCATCAAGCCGGCGGAAGCCAAGCTGGCCCGGCAGGTCATCGATTCGTTCGAAGGCGCGCTCAACCTCCAGGACTTCAAGGACGAGTACCAGCAGGAACTGCGGCGGATTATCGACGCCAAGATTGCCGGCCAGGACGTGGTGGCGCCGCCGGCTGACGTCTCTCCGAAGGTCGTGGACCTCATGGAGGCCCTGCGCAAGAGCCTCGATGCGGTCAGTTCAGGCAAGAAGAAACCCGCCAAAGCGGAGTTGCCCAGACGTGCGGCCGCCGGGAAGGTGGCGCGGATGCCGGCGCCGAAGAAACGCGCCGCCGGGGGGCGGGGGTAGCAAGAAGCAAGAAGTAGGAAGTAGGAAGTAGGGAGTAGGAAGTGGGAAGTAGGGAGTAGGAAGTGGGAAGTAGGGCCGGGGACGTCTTTGCCTTCCCCAACCCCCAATCCCCAACCCCCAACCCCCAGCTAGAGTATCCCCAGCCACTGCAGCAGGCCCTGGCCGTCCATGGCCATCGGGTCGCCCAGCCAGGCTGGCGGCGTGAGCCACACGAACGCCAGGATCGTGACCACCATGACGTCGTACTGCCACGTGGCGCGTTCGTAGGTCCAGAACAGCCCGCGCCACAGAATCATGCCCGGCAGGGTGACGACCTTGCGGATGGGGCCGACCTGCGTCGGCGGCAGGGGCGCCGGCGCGGTGCCGGCCAACACGGCCTCCAGGCTGCGCCCGGCCTTGAGTTCCCGCCACGTGAAGAAGATGCGATCGAGCACGGCGACGATCGACAGGACGAGCGTGACCCACATCACGGCGGCCATGCGGTTCGTGAACGCGCCGATCATGAACAGGACAATCCGTTCGGGCCGCTCGAGGAACCCGACCTTGCACTTCTCGATCAGCGACTCCGCCCGGGCTCGCGTATAGCTGGTCATCACCGAGAACATCATCGCGATCGACGTCATCAGGACGTAGTCGCCCTGGCCCGACCCCATCCGGTTGTAGAGGGAGATCAGGCCGATGAACAGGGTGATGTCCGAGATGCGGTCCATGACCGAATCAAAGAACGCCCCGAACCGCGTCACGATGTTGCGCTCGCGGGCGACCTTGCCGTCGATGTAGTCGAAGATGTTGGCGACCACCATCCAGACGCCGGCCGACACGAAGCGCCCGTGGGCGAGTTCCCAGGCGGCCCCGACGTTGATTAGCACGCCGATGAACGTGAGCATGTCGGGCGAGATGCGCAGGGCGATGCACAGCCGGATAATGCCCGTCAGGGGGATGTTGCAGATGGCGCCGATGAGTCCCGTGAATGTCATCGTCTCGTATAATCGCTACACGTGTGACCGCAGCCGAACGGGTAATGGTAGTTCATGGCGATTCAGGACCTCAAGACCCAGATTGTTGCCCTGCCGGAACAGCCTGGGGTCTACCTGTACTTCGGCGCCGCGGGCGAGACCCTCTACGTGGGCAAGGCCGCGTCGCTCCGCGACCGGGTGCGCAGTTATCTGGGGGCCTGGGGCGCGTCCCCGCGCATCGATGCCCTGCTGACCGAGGCTGCCCGCCTGGAGGTGATTGTCACCGACTCGGTGGTCGAGGCGCTGGCGCTCGAGAACAACCTCATCAAGCAGCGGATGCCCCGTTACAACATCCGGTTGCGTGACGACAAACACTACCCCTACCTGCAGTTGACGGTGGCCGAGACCTACCCGCGAGTCCTGGTGGCCCGGGGCGCCGAGCGGGACGGCCACGTCTATGCGGGACCGTTCATGCCCGCCAGCCTGGCCCGCCGGATGCGAACGTTGACCCACCGGCTGTTCGGCATCCGATCGTGCAACGAGGAGTTGAATGGCCGGCGCGATCGGCCCTGCCTGGAGTACGACATCGGCCGCTGCCTGGCCCCGTGCGTGGAGCAGATCTGTTCGCTCGACGCCTACGGCCAGGCGGTGGGGCGCGCCCGCCTCTTCCTCGAGGGCAAGAACGCGGAACTGGCGGGGCAGCTCCAGGAGGAGATGCAGCGGGCGGCCGCGGACGAACGGTACGAACACGCCGCCCACCTGCGTGATGCCATCCGCACCTTGCAGACCCTGCGCGATCGTCAGCAGAAGATGGAGTCGGCTGCCCTCGGCGACCGCGACGCGTTCGGCGTCAAGACCGGCTTGTCGGGCAGCGTGATTCAGGTCTTCCAGATGCGCGGGGGGAGGGTCATCGAACGCCTCGAACTGGCTGCGGATGCCGAGCACGGCGAGACGGAGTCGGAAGCCGAGGTCCTGCAGGCGGCCGTGGCCATGTTCTACGAAGACCGGGACGTTCCGCCCGAGATTCACGTGCCCGCGGCCCTGCCCGACGGCGACATCCTCGAAGCCTGGATGTCGGCCAGGGCCGGGCGCCGCGTCTCGATTGTCGTGCCGCGGCACCAGGACCGCCGGGGCCTGCTGGACCTCGCCACGCGAAACGCGGCGCTGGCGTACCAGTCGCGGTTCGGGGGCGGCCGGGTCGCCAACTTCGAAGCCCTCGAGACCCTGCGGGGTCTGCTGGCGTTGCCCCAGTTTCCTCGCCGGATCGAGTGTTTCGACATTTCGACGCTGCAGGGCACCAATACCGTGGCGTCAATGGTCGTCTGCGAGGACGGCCGGATGCGCCGGAGTGAGTACCGCACGTTCCGTGTGCGCACCGCGAGGGGCATCGGACAGCCCGACGATTTTGCCGCCATGCGCGAGGTGGTGTTCCGCCGCTACCAGCGGGTCGTTGACCGTGCCGAACGCCTGCCCGACCTGATCCTGATCGACGGCGGGGCCGGGCAGTTGTCGTCCGCCTATGAGGCGCTGACGCTGCTGGGGCAGGGGAGTCTCGTGGCGGTTGGCCTGGCCAAGAAGGAGGAGTTGATTGTCACGCGGCACGCGGCCGAGCCGCTGGCGCTGCCGACCAGCCACCCGTCGTTGTTACTGCTCCAGCGGATCCGCGACGAGGCGCATCGTTTCGCGATTACTTTCCACCGCAAGTCCCGCGGCCGCCGGATGTTACGATCCGAGGTCGACCACATTCCCGGAATCGGGCCGCGGCGGCGCAAACTCCTCCTTGAGACGTTCGGCAGCGTCGCCGGCGTGCGGCGGGCCAGCCGGGAAGCGCTGACAGCCGCCGTGGGTCCCAAGGCGGCCGATGCCGTGCTCGCCCACTTCCGGGGTCAGACCTTGAATTGACAGATAAGTCACGATTCAAGGTCTGACCCCGGTGTGGTACGCTGGTTCTCCCGTGCTTGAGTTGTCTGTTGCCCAGATCTTCATCGCGTTCCTGGTCCTGCTGTTCTCGCTGACGGTCCACGAGGCCGCCCACGCGTGGGCGGCGTACCGGTGCGGCGACGACACGGCCCGCCTGATGGGGCGCATGACGCTCAGCCCCCTGCCGCACATCGACCTCCTGGGGACTGTGGTCTTTCCCCTCATGGCGATCGTGACCGGCGTGCCGGTGATTGGCTGGGCGAAACCCGTTCCCGTCAACCCGTCCCGCCTGCGGCACGAGCGACGGGATTCGATGCTGGTGGCGGCCGCCGGGCCGGCGAGCAACCTTCTGCTGGCGGTCACGGCCGCGGTAGTGATACGAATGATCCCTCCGGAATCGCTGGCGGCGGCGGGCCCGGCCGTCGCGGGGCCTGCGTTCGAGTTTCTGGGCCGCATGCTCGGGATGAACGTCCTGCTGGCGGTGTTCAACATGCTGCCGATCCCGCCCCTGGACGGGTCCGGCGTGCTCGCCGGGCTGCTCCCGTCCCGCGTGTCCGGCGCGTTTGACGTGGTGCGGCCCTACGGGTTCGTGGTGTTGTACGGCTTGATGTTGTCGGGGTGGCTGGCCACCCTCATCGGCAGGCCTTATTCGATGGTGATGTCGTGGCTGTTGTGAAAGCGCGTGTCGTGTCGGGAATGCGGCCAACCGGCCGCCTGCATCTGGGGCACCTCGTCGGGGCGCTCCGCAACTGGGTGCCGCTCCAGGACCAGTACGACTGTTCCTACTTCGTGGCCGACTGGCATGCCCTGACGAGCGAGTACGCGGCGACGGACGACATCTCGTCCTACGCGTACGCGAACGTCGCCGACTGGATTGCGGCGGGCCTCGACCCCGAGCGGTCTACGCTCTTCGTGCAGTCGCTGGTGCCCGAGCACGCCGAACTGCATCTGATGCTGTCGATGATCATCCCGATCCCCTGGCTGGAGCGCGTCCCGACCTACAAGGAGCAGCGCGACCAGTTGAGCGAGAAGGACCTGTCCACCTACGGGTTCCTCGGCTACCCGCTGCTGCAGACGGCGGACATCATCATCTACAACGCCCAGTTCGTCCCCGTCGGCGAAGACCAGGTGCCCCATCTCGAACTCTCGCGTGAAGTCGTCCGCCGGTTCCATGCGTTCTACGGCGAGGTCTTCGTCGAACCGCAGCCCCTGCTCACGCATTTCCCGCGCCTGCCCGGCCTCGACAACCGCAAGATGAGCAAGAGCTACGGCAACGCCATCGACCTGGCCGACGACGCCGAAACCGTCCGGAAGAAGGTGATGTCGATGTACACGGACCCCGCGCGGGTGCGTGCGGACATCCCGGGCAACGTCGAGGGCAATCCGGTGTTCACGTACCACGACGCGTTCAACCCGAACGTGGCGGAAGTCGACGACCTCAAGGCCCGGTATCGGGAAGGCAAGGTGGGTGACGTCGAGGTCAAGCGCAAACTCGTGGCGGCCCTCGAACTCACGCTGGAGCCCATGCGGCAGCGTCGGGCCGAGATCCTCGCGAAGCCGGCGCAGCTGCGCGACATCGTCTTCGAAGGCTCCCGCCGCGCCCGCGCCGTCGCTCAGGAGACGATGGTGCGCGTCCGTGAAGCCATGAAGATCTCGTACCGGTCATGACACCTGTCGAATCCAGTTTCGAGTCGTCGCCCGACGCGTACACCGTCGACCTCGAGGCGTTCCGGGGGCCGCTGGATCTGCTGATTCACCTCATCAAAAAGAACGAGGTGAACATCTACGACATCCCGATCTCCCTGATCACGAACCAGTACCTGCAGTACATCGAACTGATGCAGGAGCTTGACCTGGACGTGGCCGGCGAGTTCCTCGTGATGGCCGCGACCCTGATTCACATCAAGTCGCGGATGCTGCTGCCGCGGCCCGACCCGGCGCAGGACGATGACGACGAGGATCCGCGCAAGGTGCTGGTGGATCGCCTGCTCGAGTACCAGAAGTTCAAGACCGCGGCGAACCTGCTGTTCGAGCGCGAGACGTGGCGGAGCGCCCAGTGGCAGCGGCCGGACCAGATCGTGGCCGGGATCGCCGGCGAAGAGGTGGAGCCCGAACTCGAGGTCGATCTCTTCAGCCTGATGGCCGCCTTCAAGGCGGTGCTCGATCGCCAGCAGTCGCGTCCGACCGTGCCGCTGCCGGCCGCCCAGATTTCCATCGAGGAGCGGATTGCACAGCTCCTGGGCCGGCTGTCGGAAACTCAGGCGTGCGGCTTCGAAGAACTGTTCGAGGACGCCCATTCGAAAGCCGCCCTCATCGTGACGTTCCTGGCGCTGCTCGAAATGATCCGCGTCAAGATCGTCCGGGTTTTCCAGGCCGGCATGTTTGGGGTTATCCGCGTGTATCGCGCGGCAGGGCACTGACGGCGGGACGCGGGAGAAGAAGCAAGAAGCAGGAAGCAAGTAGTCAGTAGTCAGTAGTTAGTAGTCAGTAGGAAGGCCGCAAGCCGATAGCCGATAGCCGATACCGAAAGCCGATAGCCGATAGCCGATCGTCACTGTTATGGCCGAGAACACCAAGAAGAAGCGTAAGTCGAAAACCGCGAGCGGTGCCGTTGAGCCGGAGGCGGCGTCCGATCCCGTCGTGACCCTGGACGAGGCGACCGGCTCACCTGTCGTTGACGCGACGGTTCCTGAAGAACCGCCCACGATGACGGTGGACGACCTGGTGGGACCGGCCGGGACGACGGGCGCCAGCGGAGAGGCGGTCGTGCCGGCCTCCGACGACGTCGCCGAGGCCTTTGCCGAACAGCCGGTCTCTGACGAACTGAAGGCGATCGTCGAGGCCCTGGTGTACGCGTCGCCCGACCCCCTGACGCCGAAGGCGCTCTGCAAGCTGCTCGATAGCGAGCCGGCTGAAGAGGTGGAACGCGCCATCGAGGCGCTCAAGCAGGACTACCGGAAGGTCCGCGGCCTGCACCTGGTCGAAATCGCCGGCGGCTTGCAGATCGTCACGCGGCCGGATCTGAACGAGTGGGTTCGGCGCCTGTTCCACGAACGGAAGAACACGCGCCTGTCCGTACCGTCGCTCGAGACGCTGGCCGTGATCGCGTACCGGCAGCCGGTGACCGCGGCGGAGATCGCCGAGATCCGGGGCGTGAACACATCGGGCGTGTTGTCGACGCTGGTGGAACGGAAGCTGATCAAGACGGCGGGCCGCAAGGCCGTGGTCGGCCGGCCGTTCCTCTATGCGACGACCAAAGAGTTCCTGTTGCGATTCGGTCTCAATGACGTCAGCGACCTGCCGAAGGTCGAAGATTTGGCCGACGCGCTGGGCTTCGAACTCCCAGGCCTGCTGAACGAAGGGTTGCCGACCGAGCAGATGCTCCCGTTGGGAGAGCCGGACGAGCCCACCCCGACCGACGACGGTCTGGCCGAACCGGAGCCGGGTGACCTGGAGCCGCGCGGGCCGGAGCCTGCGGGGGAAGAGCCCCCTGTCCCGGACCGCGAGTGGGAGGAGTAGCGGGCTACTTCTCGGTGTCTTCCGAATACTCCGGGTAGAGCTTCACCATGCAGTCAGGGCAGATGCCGTGGCTGAGGGTCGCCTCGGAATGGCTCTTCAGGTACATCTCGAGCTGATTCCAGTAACCCTTGTCGTCGCGAATCTTCTTGCAGCTGGCGCAGATCGGAATCAGACCGCCCAGGATTTTGATGCTGCTCAGGGCCTGATCCACGCGATGCGTCAGTTCCCGCTCTCGGCGGACGTGTTGCCATACCCGCAGCCGATACACGCCAAACGCGGCTCCTGCGACAGCCAGCAGACCCAGGCCCTGGAACCACCAGGTCTGGTAGAAATACGGGCGCAGCACGAAGCTGAACGTGGCCGGGTTCTCGCTCCACACGCCGTCGCGATTCGAGGCCATCACGCGGAAGACATACCGCTTCGGCGGCAGGTTGGTGTAGATGGTCTGCCGCCGCATGCCGGCGTCCACCCACTCGCGGTCGTAGCCTTCCAGCTGGTAGCGGAACCGCACTCTGTGCGGGGCGATGAACCCGAGCCCCGTGAATTCGAGCTCCACATTGCCCGGGCCGGGCGGGGCCACCGCCTCCGCGGCGACCGCATAGGGCCGGCTGTTGACGATGACCCTCTCGATCGCCACGAGGGGCGCCAGGCGGTTCTCGCGCAGGTTCGCCGGGTCGATGATGACGACGCCTCGCGTGGTCGGAAACCACAGCCGGCCGTCGGATGTCTTCCATCCGGCAGGTTGTACGTTCCCGTTGCACTCGGTGCTCAGCATGCCGTCACTGCTGTCATACGCCACGGACGTGATCCGGGAACGCCGTCCCGCGGCGAAGTCGTCCAGGTCGCGTTTGCTCACGCGGGAGATGCCGTTATTGCAGCTGAGCCACAGGTTCCCGCTGCCGTCTTCCAGGATCTGGTACACCACATCGTCGAACAGGCCGTCGGCCTGCGTGATTCGGCTGACGTGCCCGTCTTTCATGCGGATCAGCCCGCCGCCGTAGCTGCCGAGCCAGATCGTGCCGTCGCGGTCCTGATAGAGGCAGTAGATGGCATCGAGGGGCAATCCGTCGGCGCTTGGGAGGACTGTGAGCGAGCGTCCGTCCCAGCGCGTCAGCGCCTCGTTCGTGCCAATCCACATCGTCCCGTCACGGTCGCGGAACAGCGAACGGACGACGCCGCCGGGCAGTTTGGTGCGGTCGTCCTCCGCGACATCGACGAGCCGGCCGTCAACCAGGCGGAGCACGCCTCGATTGACCGTGCCGACCCACAGCGTGCCGTGCCGGTCTTCCGCGATCGCGCGGATATTGTCGCCGCGGGTGCCGTCCTGCGTCCGGAATCGCTGTCCGTCGAAGCGCGAGAGGCCGTCGCGTGTGCCAACCCAGAAGACGCCGCGGGAATCTTCGAAGAACGAGCGGGCCGTGTCGTGGGCCAGGCCGTCCTTCATCGTGTAGCTCACGAGCGACCGGCCGTCAACCCGCGAGACGCCAGAGGCTTCGGTGGCAATCCAGACGGAGCCGTCGCGCGTCTGGAGGATAGTACGGACGTAGTCGTGCCCCAGTCCCTGTTCGCGCGTGATGTGGGTGAACTTGCCCCGCCACAGCCGGTGGAGTCCGGACGAGTAGGTACCGATCCAGATGCTGCCTTCCCGGTCCTCCGCGAACGCGCGGATGAAGTTGCCCGACCCGTCGGGTGCCAGCGTCCGCGACGACCAGGCGCCGTTGGCGTACCGCCAGACGACGCCGGCGTCGGTGCCGGCCCAGAGGGCGCCGCTGCTATCTTGGAACAGCGCCCGTACGGCCGTTCCCGCGAGCGGCGCGGCCTCCGCAGGCGTCCGCACGGCCCCGTCCCGGACCTCCCCGAGGCCGCGGTCCGTGCCGACCCAGACGCGTCCATCGCGCGCCGGCCGGACGCACCAGGCCGTGGTCCACGCCATCTCAGGACCCGGCCGGTACGTGACCCACCGTCCGTCCCGGAGCATGCTGAGTCCGCCGGTCGTCGCGACCCAGACGGCACCGGTCGCGTCAACAGCGACCTGATCGACGCCGTTGCTGGCCAGGCCGGTGTCCGAGGACAGGAATTCGAAGCGGCCGCCCCGCAGCCGGTTCAGTCCCCCTTGCTGCGTGCCCGCCCAGACCGAACCGTCGACGCCGACGGCGAGCGAGGTGGTGACGTCCCGTTCCCGGTTCTGACCTGTCGGATGCGCGGTGAACGCGCCGGCCTTCCACTGCACCAGGCCTCCGAACGTGCCCACCCACAGGCTGCCGTCGGGGCTCTCGGCGAGGGCAAACACGTCCTTGTGCTTGAAGGCCGGGATGTTGCTCTTGTTGAACAGCGTGAACTTCACGCCGTCGAAGCGGACGAGTCCTTCCTGCGTGCCCAGCCACAGGTAGCCATCGCGGGTCTGGAGCACCGCGTTGACCGAGTCTTGCGGAAGCCCCTGGGCCCGTGTCCAGGCGTCGTGCACGTACTGCCCGAGATCGACCGGCGCCTGGCCACCGGGCGGTTGGCCGGCCGTCGCCACGGGAGCGGCAGACGCGGACACCACAAGCGCGAGCAGCAAGGTACGCAGCATCATATGTGGCTCGACTGACGCCATCAGCGACGCGGACGGCCTCCAGCCGGAGGCGGGCCCGGCGGACGCGACGCGCGCGGTGCCCGTGCCGGGCGTTCGGCCGGCATGCGGTGAGTTTTCGGGGGCCGCACCGGCTTGGCGGCGGGCAGGACGGTTCGTTCAGTCGTGCGGGCGCGCGGGGCCATTCCGCCAGGCGACGACGCCGGGTCGGGCTTCAGACCCGCGGCCTTGCGCAGACGCGCCACTTCGTGGCTCGTCAGGTCGCGATGTTCGCCCACACGCAGGTCCGGGTCGTTGATCGGTCCGATGCGGACGCGGCGCAGCCGTACGACCGGATGTCCCACGGCCTCGCACATGTTGCGGACCTGGCGGGTGCGGCCTTCGTGCAGGATGACCGACAGCAAGGCCTGGTCCTCGCGGGCACCAAGGCCGGTCTGCACGAGGGTCACGTCCGCCCGCGCCGTCCGGCGTCCTTCGATGACCACGCCGGCACGCAGTCGGCCGATCGCCCGATCATCGGGCACGCCGCGCACGCGCACGTGGTACTCGCGTTCCACCTCGTGTTTGGGGTGCATCAGCCGCTCGGCCAGTTCGCCGTCGTTGGTGAGCAGCAGCAGCCCCTCGGAATCGTAGTCGAGCCGGCCGACCGGGTAGATGTACTCGCGGACCTCGGGCAGCAACTCGAAGACCGTCTCGCGCCGCTGGGGGTCTTTGCGCGTCGTCATGTAGCCGCGCGGCTTGTGCAGCATGATGTAGCGGCGGCGGCTGGCAATGTGGATACGCTGGCCGTCCACGCGGATGTCGTCGGTGTCCGGGTTGGCCTTCGTGCCGAGTTCGAGGACCATCGCGCCGTTCACCGAGACGCGGCCCTGGGTGATGAGCGTTTCGGCGGCGCGGCGTGACGCGACGCCCGCGGCTGAGAGGATCTTCTGAAGACGTTCGCCTTCGAGCTGGATAGGCACGGGTACAGGTTACCGCAGGATCGGCTTTCGGCTTTCGGCTTTCGGCTTTCGACGGTCGGCCATCGGCGAACGGCGGTCGGTAGACAGTAGGAACCTCCCTGCCTACTGCCTACTAACTACTGTCTACTCTCTCAGCAAGTCCGCAAAGAAGTCGATCAGCTTCCAGGCTTCGCCCAGGCCCTGCTCGTCGTTCAGTTCCGCATGGGTGATGAGGCCGCTGAGCAGGGCGCGGACCGGCGTCTGGCCTTCCAGATAACGGGCGAGATACCGCGTTTCAACGGCCGGGACGACGTTGTCGCCGGTGCCGTGGAGCAGGTACACGGGCGCCGTCGGAGCGGGGGAAAGGTCGGCCGAGAGGGCGGGGCTGAAACCATCAGTCGGCAACAACGCCAGGATTCGCGGTCCCAGGGCGTCCACGTCCCGTGCGTTGACGTACTGCATCAGCGTGCGCGCCGGCTCGGGCAGCGCCGCAGCCATGGTTTCCGCCGACTTGTAGATGGCCAGGGCCCGGTTCAGATTGATGAGGTCGTAACACGACGCCGTGAGGTACTCAAGGATGGCGGTGCGCAGCGGCCCGGACTGTTCGGCGGGCACCATGCGGTCGGCCAGTCCCAGCACGAGCACGGCGACGCCATAGTCGTGAGGCCGCAGGTAGGTCTCGGCCGGCACGGAGGACGGGGGCGCGCCGGCGGGCGGCAGGTCGGCGGGGACCCTCCCGGACGACAGGAACCTCAGCACGCGCGGGAAGCTGGCGTGGCCGCCAAAAGCGAAGACGAACTCCACGTGATCCTGGAGTGACGGACGGCCCGCTGCAACCACTGCGAGCCCGCCCGCGAAACTGATGCCGACGATACCGATTCGTCCGTGCCGGGCAAGGCGCTTCTGCTTTGCCAGCCACAGCGCCGAGTCTTCGATCATGTCGGTGGTCCGTGCCGTCACCGAGAACTGCGCCAGGTCGGGCAACTCTGTGGCGAGGACGGCCAGGCCCACCTGGGCCAACTGGATGGCAAGGTTGTAGAAACGCGGTTCATCGATGCCGACGGCGTGCAAGCCGGGCACCAGCACAACGGCGCGACGGATGTGGTCGGGGACGAACAGACGCGCCCGCAGCAGACCGTGCCGGGACGGGACGCGTACTTCGCTGACCGTGTAGAGTTCGTGTTCGTGCGCCAGGACGTCGGCAACCGGGCCTTCCAGCCCGCTCATCCCGGTGATGAGCGCCGCCGCACGCGTATAGGACCGCACGTACGGCGCCGCCAGCGCGCCGAGTGTGCACAGGATGACAAGGGCCGCGGCGATCGTCCGAAGGCGCATGGGGAACATGTTACATTGGGGGTTGGGGGTTTGGGGTTTTGGGTTTGGAAAGAAAGGCGCTGTGCCCCACACCCCCCCCCCCCCCACCCCCCACCCACGAGGGGGGGAA
>CAYJPV010000009.1:150902-151790 GCA_964372095.1 uncultured Vicinamibacterales bacterium
GGCGGTGTGTGAAATGGATTACAAGGGCGGCGGCTATGGTCCTAAGGCGCTTGGGTAACTTGTTAATTTGGGGGTTGGGTATGGGGTATTGGGGATTGGCAAAGACAGGCGATGTCCCCAACCCCCAACCCCCAATCCCCAACCCCCAGTGTGAGCATCCATGATCATCGCCATCGACGGACCATCAGGCGTGGGCAAGGGCACCGTGGCGCGGGCGCTGGCCGCGGCGCTCGGACTGCGGCACATCGACACGGGCGGCATGTACCGCGCCGTGGCCTGGCGCGGCCTGCAACTCGGCCTGGATCTCGACGACGAAGCGGTCGTGAGCGAACTGGCAGCCACGGCGGATATCCGCGTGGAAGGGTCGCGGATCTGGATCGACGGGACCGACGTGTCCCATGCCATCCGCACGCCCGACATTGACAGGGCGGTGACGCGCGTGGCCCGCTTGTCCAGGGTGCGCGAGCGGCTGGTGGCCCGGCAGCGGGCCATGGCTGACGCCGGCGGCGTGATCATGGAAGGCCGCGACATCGGCACCGTCGTCTTTCCCGACGCCGACCTCAAGGTCTACCTCGATGCCTCACCGGAGGAGCGGGCCCGCCGCCGCGCCAGTGATCCGGCGCACACCGCCGCCCAGACCCAGGCGCTCGCCGACGTGGCCCAGGCCATGGCCAGCCGCGACAACAGCGATCGCACAAGGGCCAGTTCGCCGCTGGTCATCGCGCCGGATGCCGTCGTCATCGATACCACGTCGATTTCGGCCGCAGAGGTTGTCGAGCGGGTGCTGGCCATTCTCAGCGAGCGCAAGGCCACCCGGGGCTAGGCCCACTCAGCCTTGCCCCTTGCCCCTTGCCCCTTGCCCCTTGCCCCTTGCCCCTTGCCCCTTGC
>CAYJPV010000010.1:0-136839 GCA_964372095.1 uncultured Vicinamibacterales bacterium
GTAGGAAGTAGTCAGTAGGAAGTAGTCAGTAGGAAGTAGTCAGTAGCCTGGAGCCTTGAGCCTGTGAACATCTACCTCGGTTGTACCGTTCGTGGCGATCGCAGCACCCTCGACGTGGTCCGGCACATGGCCAGGCGCCTTCAGGCGGCCGGCCACGTGGTGCTGACGACCCATCTGCTGGAGGACGACGTCGAAGGCGACGAACGTGCGCGCTCCAGCCAGGAGGTGTACGAGCGGGACCTGGCCTGGGTCGAATCGTGCGACATCCTGATCGCCGAAGCGTCGGGGTCGAGCTACGGTGTGGGGTTCGAAGTGGGATACCTGCTGGGCCGGGCACCGCAGTCCGGGCAGCGTGCGTACGTGTTTTACCGCCGCGATCGGCACGACACGGTGTCGCGTCTGATCAGCGGCCTGACGAACGCCTGCGGGCGGGTGTTTCCATACTCGTCCACGGCAGACGTGGACGCAGCTCTGCGGGAGATCCCGGGACTCGGGGTGCGTTAGGCGCCTGCAGCATCCACCCGCCGGCATCGGTGTCGGTGGGCTGCGCCAGCTCGAACGCCTGCCTGATCGACTGGGCGAAGGCCTCGGCCATCAGCGTGAAGCCCTTGACGGTGGGGTGAAGGCCATCGGCGCCGATGTTCTGCTTCAGGCCGGGCAGCAGCGGTGTGTAGAGATCCACGAGGGTCACGCCCTCAGCCTGTGCCACCGACGCAATCCGCTCATTCAATTCCGGCACGAAATCGGCCCCCGCGCCGCGGTCGTACGGGATCGTGCCGTGATACTGCGGCGGGAAAGTCGCCAGCAGGATTCGAGCAGGCTGGATCGTGCGCTTCGCCGTACGCACCATGTCCTGCAGCCGGGACGCAATGTACGCGGTCGTTTCTCGTTCAGGCCGGCCCAGCAGGTCGTTGGCTCCGTCGAGCAGCAGCAGCACCTCTGGCGTTGCCGAGTCGATGACGCCCGGCAGCCTGCTCAGCCCTTCCCTGACCGCCTCTCCAGGCCATCCTTCGTTGACCATAACGATAGTCTGATCGAGGTACCTGGCGGTCAGCAGGCCGGCAAGTTGCGTCGGGTACGACGTGGCGGGAGGCGGTTCGGGGAACGCGAGAAATGTCGCGGCCGGCGCGTCTTTGCCCCACGTAATGCTGTCGCCGAAGGCCAGGAACCGGGTGACGGCAATCTGGGGCGGCCTGGTGATGGTGACGCTGAATCCGCAACTGGCGCGCTGGCTACCCGCGTCGCTGGCCGAACAGGTGACTGTCGTCACGCCGGGGGTGAAGGGTGTCCCCGACGCCGGCGTGCACGCTGTCTGGACGGGCGCGGCACCACCCGTTGTTGCCGGGGCTGGCCACGACACCGCCACAGGCTGGTTCTGGATGGAGAGTCCCGACTGCCCGGACGGACACGTGATCGTCAGGGTGGGTGGCGGCGGCGGCGGCGGCTCGGGTTCGGGGATGGGCGTCGGTGTGGCGGGCGAGTTACCGCACCTGGCCGCGAGCGCCGACAGGCCCAGCACCAGGACCAGTGCTCGCGACGTATGTCCCCATCCCATCCACGCCATTCTACAACGGCCTGCGGCTGACGGCCTGAGGACAGGAAGTAGGAAGTAGGAAGTAGGAAGTAGACAGTAGACAGTAGACAGCAGACAGCAGGCGGTAGACGGTGAAAACCGGGGCTACTCTCAGCTACTCTCTACTGACTACTGACTACTGACTACTCGTCCTGTCAGTAGACCAGTTCCCCGCCCAGGAAGGCCCTGGTGCGCGGATCTGCCGGTGCGGTGAAGAACACCTCGGTGGCGGCGACCTCGACGGGCTGGCCATCGATCAGCAGCAGCGTCCGGTCCGCCAGGCGGCGGGCTTCGTGCGTGTTGTGGGTGACGAGCACGAGGGTGGTGCCGCGTGCCTGTTCAGCACGGATGAGCCCTTCGACCAGGGCGACATTGGCGGGGTCGAGATTGGCTGCCGGTTCGTCGAGCAGGAGGACGTCCGGCTGGGTGGCCATGGCCCTCGCCAGTGCCACACGCTGCATTTCGCCTCCCGACAGCGTACGCGCCGCGCTTCGGGCGAGGGGCGTCAGCGACACCCGCTCGAGCAGGTCGTCCACGAGCGCATCCGCACGCCGTCCCCGCAGGCGCTGGCCAAAGCCGATATTGTCGCGCACGCTGCGGTCGAGCATCAGCGGGCGCTGAAACACGGTCGTAATCCGGCGCATGGCGTCGAGTGGCGCCGGCGCGCCAACCTCGTGGCCGCGGAAGCTGATGCGGCCGTGTGTCGGCCGCTCGAGGAACTGGAGCAGCCGCAGCAAGGTTGTCTTGCCCGCGCCGCTCGGACCCACGATGCCCAGGGTCTCGCCTTCGGCAATCGTGAGCGCCGGCAAGGCGAGGACCGTGCGCGCACCGTACCGGTGGCGTATGTCTTCGAGGCGGTACAAGGACGAGGATCCCGGTGCGCTCACTTGGATCGCCCCTGCAACTGAATCAGGGCCGCATTGGCGACGAGCGTCAGCGCGATCAGGACCACCCCCAGCACCATGGCCAGCGCGAAGTCTCCCTGGCGGGTGAACAAGACAATCGCGGTGGTCAGCACGCGCGTCTGGCCTTCAATGTTGCCGCCGACCAGCATCACCGCGCCGACCTCGGAGATGATCCCGCCGAATGCCGCGACGATGGCCGCCGTGACGCCGATGCGGGCTTCGCGCAGCACGGTCCAGCCCAGTTGCCATCGCGTGGCGCCGAGTGCGCGAATCTGCAGTCGCATGTCCCGATCGACCGCCTCCACGGCGCTCATCGTCAGCCCGGCGACCAGCGGGAAGGCAATGACCGTCTGCGCCGCGATCATCGCCCGCGGCGTGAACAGCCAGCCGAGATCGCCGAAGACGCCGTTGCGTGTCAGCGCCATGTAAACGAACAGGCCGACGACGACCGGCGGAAGGCCCATGCCCGTGTACAGGAGCAACGCGACCAGGCGACGGCCGGGGAACCGTGTCATGCCGATGAGTGCGCCGGCCGGCACGCCGGCCACCGTGGCGATCAGCAACGCCAGACCGGTCACGCGCAGGGTCAGCGCGATGATGTCGACGAGGGCGGGGTCGCTGAGCGCGTTCATCGGTCCAGCAACCGCTCCACGCGGCCGATTTCGGCTTCCGTGCGATGCTGCAGGCCAAGGCCGTAGAAGGCGATCCGATCAACCACGATCCCCGCCGCGGCGATGAGGGCGGCCAGGGGCGTGGGCCAGACAAACAGGCTCAGGGCCGGCAAGGCGTTCACGAGCAGGAATCGCGCGGCAAGCCACTCGTGGCGCCGGTCGAACGCCGGGCCGAGCGCGCCGGCGTGATCGAGGCAGACCTGGACGATGAGGCGCCAGCGCTGGGAGAACACGAACGCATCGATGCCAATGGCGACGAGCGTGACCGTCGAGACCAGGTGCGGCGGCGGCAGGCTGTCAACCAGGATCGCGCCAAACGCCAGGCCGGAGGTCAGGGGAGTGGCGGCCGCGAAACCTCCCCATGTCAGCTGGCCGCCGAGGCGATACACCAGGCCGATCGACACGAGCAGCAGGACCGCCAGTACGGCGGTGGCTCCGTGCATGGCTGGACCTGCGGCCGGGCCAACCAGTCCGGCGGCCATGCCGCTGGCCGTGACCAGACCCAGGCCGAGGGTGAGTGCCCCGAGGGCGCCTTCGTGGCTGATGGGGCTGCGCCGCAGTCCGCGGATGGCGAAGTAGGCGCGGTCACGGCGGCCCAGGTGCCACAACGACGTAACCAGGCCGCCTGCCAGCAGGATCAGCCCCAGCCAGGCGGCCACGCGGCAGGCCGGTGGCTCGAAGACACCGGCCGCCGCGGCTGCGAGAGCGCCGGCGCCCGTGATGGCCAGACTGGTGAACGCCACCAGCGGCCCGTGTCCGTCACGGCGGTCCATCATCGCTTGAGCGCCTCCTCGAGCGCGCGGTAGAGCGCCGTGCGGCGCGCGCCTGCCGGCTGCTTGAACCGCAGATTCGGGCCGCAGCCTGCCGGATCGACAAAGCCAGGCACGAAGGGACGTGTGTCCTCGAGCCGGCTGAAGCCGGCTCCCACGTTTCCGTTCGTGCTATCCCCGTGCGTGGCGTCCGCCTTCGTGGCGTCCGGCTTCAGCCGGACGTCAGTGGCGTACAGCAGGGCGCCTGTGGGACAGGCGGCCACGCACGCCGGATCGAGCCCCGCGTCGAGGCGTGGCGCGCACAGATGGCACTTCGAGACGACGCCGCGGTCCGCGTCGAACTGCGGCGCGCCGAAGGGGCACGTCATCTCGCAGTAGCGGCACCCGATGCAGCGCTCGTCGTGGTGCAGCACGACACCGTCCGCGCGTTTCTCATAGGCGTTGGCGGGGCAGCCGCGCAGGCAGGCGGGGACGTCGCAATGGTGGCAGGCCACCGACAACGAGTACGTGGGCCCGCCGGGGCGGCGGGCCAGGTTGAGGGGCAGGACACGGCGCCAGGCAGCGGCGTGCGTCCGGTCGTTCTCGATGCGGCAGGCGATGACGCAGGCGTTGCAGCCGACGCACCGGTGCAGATCGAGCACGAATCCCGCGCCGCTCATACTCGCGCCACCTCCACGAGGCATTCGTAGAAGGTGGCGCCGTGATTCATGTCCGTGATGCCTTCGTCGGTGAGCACGTTCACGTCGGGGTCGCCGTCGTGACACCGGCCTTCCAGCACGTGCACGACACCCGGGCGGATGCCGGGCGTCAGCTGCACCTGGAGTTCCATGCGGCCGCGATCGTTCCACACCGCCACGCGGCTGCCGCTGATGATGCCCCGGGCCGCGGCATCGCCCGGATGCATGTCGAGGACGTGCGGCCGTTCGACCGCGCGAACCCAGTCGAGGTTGCCGAACTGGGAATGGATGCGGTCGCGGGTCTTGCAGGACAGCAACTGCAGCGGGAATCGCGCGGCCAGGGGCGACGCGCACCCTTCTGCCAGGGCGACGTACTCGGGCACCGGATCGACGCGCCACAATGACGCCGTCTGCTCCGAGACGAACTCAATCCGGCCCGACGGCGTCGGGAAGGTACCGTCAGCAAACGCGACGTCGCCACGCCCCGAGAGGTCGAGCGGTTCGTGGGCGAGGCGTTCCAGAGACCCTTGGTGCGCATCAGGCAACAGCCGGCGCAGGAACGCCGTACGGTCGTCGGGGAACCATGAGGTGTCGTACCCGAACTCGGCGCACAACGCGCGCCAGATGTCCGTTTCGGGTTTCACCTCGCCTGGCGCCTCGAAGACCTTCGCCCGCCACTGCAGGTACGGGTGCCAGTAGGCCGTCACTAGGTCTTCTTCTTCGAAGAGCGTCTTGGCCGGCAGCACGTAGTCGGCCAAGGACGCCGTGTCGGTCATGAACTGGTCGACGACCACCACGAGATCCAGGGCCGACAACGCCTGGCGCACGCGGTGTACCGCCGGGTTCTGGCTGGCCGGATTGCCGCGTTCGATCCAGGCGGCTCGAACGGGCGGGTCGGCGAGGGACTCGAGGTGCCGGGCGACCTGCGAGACCGGGATGCCGCGCATCGCCGGAGGTTCGGGCGGCAGGGGCAGTTCCCGGAGGCAGTGGCTGGCGAGATTGGCGTACTGCCATCCCCCGCCCGCGATGCCGACATTGCCGGTCAGGGCCGGCAGCAGAGCCACGGCCCTCATGGTCTGGCCGGCGCGGTGGTGGCGCTGCAGCCCGAAACCTGCGGCCAGCAACGCCGGGCGTGTGCGCCCGTAGGCCAGCGCCAGGCTTGTGATGGTCTCCGCCGCGAGGCCTGTGATGTCGGCGACACGTTCGACCGGGTAGTCGGCCAGCCTGGCCACGTACGCGTCGAAGCCGTGTGCGTGACGCGCCAGGAACGCCGTGTCGTGCAGGCCCGCATCCACGATCACGCGCGCGATACCGAGGGCGAGGGCCGCGTCCGTCCCCGGCCGCGGCTGCAGATGGATATCGGCCGCGTCCGTCGTGTCGGTGGAGCGGGGGTCGATGACGGCAACGATGGCGCCCCGCTCCTGGGCGTCGAGCACGAGGCGCCAGAAGTGCACGTTGGTTTCGGCCGGGTTATGACCCCACAGCAGGATGAACCGGCTGTCGGCCGTCAGGCGGGGGTGGGAGTGGAGGTTGGTGCCGTAGGTCAGCCGCGTGGCCTCGAGGCCGGCCGGCCAGCAGAGATCGCCGTAGGTCGTCGTGCAGCCGCCGAACTGCCGCCAGAACGCCATGGACAGCCCGCCCAGAGCCCCGTGCGAGCCTGAACCTTCATAGTAGAGCACCGACGTCGGACCGTGGACCCTTCGGATGTCGGAAAGCTGGACGCAGATGTCCGACATCGCGACACTCCAGCTCACGGGCTCGAATGTCCGGCCGGGTTTCCGACGGCGCAGTGGCGTCAGGATTCTGTCGTCGTACGTCTGCCGCCGGGCGTAACTCTGGCCTTTGAGGCAGATGCGGCCGGCCGTGGCGCTGTTGAGGGGATCCCCTTCGATGGACACGATGCGGTCGCGCTCGTCGAGCGTGACCACCATCCCGCACGTGCAGTAGCAGTTGCGCGGGCACACTGTGCGGATTGTCCGCCGTTCGACCATCGGCCGAGAGTGTACCGGAAGTCAGCGGATGGCGTCGAGCGCCGGTGTCCTACGAGTGTCGGCGGCTCAGCATCGGTGTCGGCTCAAGGCCCGCCGTTTCGCACCAGGCTTCGTACCAGCGGTCGCCGGCCAGGAACTGTTCGGCATCCCGCCGCACGTCGGGCGGCGCCGTCGGGTCGAGGGCGTCGTGCATCGCCTGTTTGATCACGGCGCAGGCCAGACTGCGGGCGGCGAGGCCGGGAACGTGAACATCGTTGGCTGCCATGGACGGTTCCTCCGTGCCTGAATAATCGGCAGTGTCGTTCAAAGAATGACACCAGCCTTGTGGGGCGGCACGGGGATGTAGAGAGCAAGGCTCGTGCCGGTGCGGTGATGTGCAGTCCGGTGCAGCGGCGGGCCGGCGTGGGAACGGGGGCAATGCGGTCCGTCAGGCCGCCGACGGCGGCCGCGGTGGCCGCCGTCAACGGATTGGCACAGGGTTTCGCCGGACTACCCGGGTCTGCGCATGACGGGCATGGCAGTTCCTGCAACGGCGCAGGCCCGGGTCACGTCGCAGAAACGGAACTCGTCTGAACGTGTAGAAGCAGAAAGCAAGAATCCAGAAGCAAGGAACCGGTCCTAGAAGATCTGTTCCAACTTCTCGTACTGGATGTGCATCAGCTCGATGGCTTCTTTTATGCGATCCGTCTGGCCCGCGGTAACGACGGCCAGCAGGTCGTCGAACGACTTCGAAAGCCGGGCGCGCTGGGCGGCGAAGGCGTCCTGCCTGGCCTTGAGACGCTCGGGCAGCGCGGCGGCGTTGAGCGCGTCCATCTTGGGCTTCATCGCCCTGATGGTCTCCGTCGCCTTGGCCACGTCGAGCGGCTCGAGCTGGTAGTGGTAGAGGACGTACAGCGAGGTGTGGAAGTCGTCCATTTCCTTCAGGATGGGGCGGACGATCTTGACCAGGCCTTCGTAGTTGGCGTGGAGCGCCTCCGCGGCCTTCAGCAGTGCCGCATCATCCTTCGCGTTGACGGCCACCTTGTAGGCCGCGACCGTGTCGCGCAGTCTGGCGACGCCGTCTTTCCACGCATTCGTCTTGTCGCGCAGGATGCCCGGCAGCTCGGCCTTTTCGATCGCCGCCAGGTGTTTTTCGATGGCCGACGTCATGCCGGCCATCATGGCCGTGTCTTTCTTCGGCCAGGCGTCGTGCCAGAGCGGCGAAATGACCTCATGCATCGCCGTCAGCGCGGGCACTTCGGCTTTCAGTTCCGACTCTTTCGGCGTCTGAGCCAGGGCCGGCACCGTCAGACACAGGGCGAGCGCCAGGCAGGAAAGCAGGGCAGCGAACTTCGTCATGGCAGGAAACCTCCAGAATGAGCACGTCCGAGAGAATGTGCTCGATCGTAGCACGCCCCTTGAGCGCGGCTGGCAAGTAGGTTACAAGAGTGGGGTCCGGAACATCGCAAGGAGGCTGACGTGAGGAAGCTGGTCCGTGGATCGTGCGGCGTGTTGATCGCGGCAGGTGTGGTGGCGGTACTCCTGGGGCAGGCCGGGCCTGCGGCCCAGACCCCCGCCGGCGGTCCGGCGTCGCTCGTGCTGCGCAACGGGACGATCATCACCGTCGACGACGGCACGCCCGAGGCGAGAGCCGTGGCCGTGCGCGGCGATCGGATTGTCGCGGTGGGATCCGAGGCGGAGGTGCAGCCTTACATCGGACCGGGGACGAAGGTCATCGACTTGAAGGGCGCGACCGCCATTCCCGGCATCATCGAGAGCCACGGGCATTTCATGGGGACCGGCGAGATGAAGCTCGGCCTCGACCTCATGAACGTCGCGAACTGGGACGAGGTGATCGCGATGGTGGCGGACGCGGCCAGGAAGGCCAAACCCGGCCAGTGGATTGAGGGGCGCGGGTGGCACCAGGAGAAGTGGAACAAGACGCCCGTGCCGGCCGTCGAGGGGTTCCCGATTCACGACGCGCTGAGCCGCGTGTCGCCGGACAATCCCGTCGTGCTGTCGCACGCCAGCGGCCACGCGACCTTTGCCAACGCCAGGGCCATGGCGCTGGCCGGCATCACGCGCGAGACGCCCAACCCGCCCGGCGGCGAGATCCTCAAGGACGCGTCGGGCAACCCGATTGGCGTGTTCCGGGAAACGGCCTCGGGGCTGCTCGCGCGTGCCGAGCAGGCCGCCCGGGCGAATATGACCCGGCAGGAACGCGAAGAAGAAGCCCGGCGCATCCTGAAACTGGCCGTGGACGAGGCGCTGCGCCACGGCATCACCACGTTCCACGACGCCGGCGTGTCGTTCGACACCGCCACGTTCTACAAGGCCGAAGCCGACGCCGGCCGCCTGGGCGTGCGCCTCTACGTGATGATCCGTGAGAGCAATGCCCGGCTGGCGCAGAATCTGGCGAAGTTCCGGACCATCGGCTACGCCAGCAACCACGTCACGATCCGGACGATCAAGGTGTCCATCGACGGGGCGCTGGGATCGCGCGGCGCCTGGCTGCTGACGCCGTACGCCGACCTGGACGGCGCCACCGGGCTCAACACCGCGCCCGTACCGGGTGTGCACGAGACGGCGAAACTCGCCATGGCCCACGGGTATCAGATGGCGGTGCACGCCATCGGCGACCGCGGGAACCGTGAGGCGCTCGACATCTACGAAGCCGCGTTCAAGGCCCATCCCGACAAGCAGGACGTGCGCTGGCGCATTGAGCATGCCCAGCACCTGAGCCTGCCGGACATCCCGCGTTTCGGGAAACTGCACGTCATCCCGGCAATGCAGGGCGTGCATTGCACGTCGGATGCGCCTTACGTACTGGCGCGACTTGGCCCGCAGCGTGCGGAAGAAGGGGCCTACGTCTGGCAGAAGCTGATGCAGAGCGGCGCCACGATTTCCAACGGGACCGACACGCCCGTCGAGGCTATCAGTCCGATGGCCAGCTACTATGCGACGGTCACCCGCCGGCTCAAGGACGGAACGGTGTTCTTCGGCGATCAGAAGATGACGCGCCTCCAGGCCCTGAAGTCGTACACGATCAACGGAGCCTACGCGGCATTCGAGGACGAGCTGAAAGGGTCGCTGAAGACCGGCAAGCTGGCCGACATCACCGTGCTGTCGAACAACCTGCTCACCGTGCCTGACGATCAGATCCTCTCCACCAACGTCCTCTACACCATCGTCGGAGGGCAGGTCCGGTACGAGGGGAAGTAGGACGCTGGGGGTTGGGGATTAGGGGTTGGGGCAAAGACAGGAGCCCCGAGTCCCGAGCCCCGCGTGCCCCCTGCCCCCTGCCCCTTGCCCCTTGCCCCTACAGATTCGGCGAGAGCCACCGCTCCACCTCATCGAGCGCCATGCCCTTGCGTGCGGCGTAGGATGCGAGCTGGTCGCGGCCAATCCGGCCGACGCTGAAGTACTTCGCGTGCGGGCTCGCCAGGTAGAGGCCGCTGACGGATGCGGCCGGCGTCATCGCGCACGACTCCGTCAGGTGCAGGCCCGCTGACGGCGCGTCGAGCAGCGAGAACAGTGTCACCTTCTCGCTGTGGTCCGGGCAGGCGGGATAGCCGAATGCCGGGCGGATGCCCCGGTACTTCTCGGCGGCCAGGTCGTCCGCCGTCCACGACGCCTGCGTCTCATATCCCCACTCGCGGCGTACGCGCGCGTGAAGGTACTCGGCGAACGCCTCCGCGAGCCGGTCGGCCAGCGCTTTCACCATGATCGACTGGTAATCGTCGTGCTGCGAGGCGTAGCGCGCCGCCAGCGTCTCGACACCCAGACCGGCCGTCACCGCGAACGCACCCACGTAGTCCCGCCCGCCGGATCCGGCGGGCGCGACGAAGTCGGCCAGCGACAGGAACGCGCGGTTGTCCTCGATGAACTCCTGCTGCCGCAGCATGGGGAACCGTGCCGCTTCGGTCGTCCGGGTGTCGTCCCAGTACACCACGATGTCGTCGCGGTCGGACGCCGCGGGCCAGAACCCGTAGCTGCCGCCGGTGCGCACCGATCCGTCCGCGATGATGCCGGCCAGCATCTTCTGCGCGTGGTCGAAGAGATCGCGGGCGGCGGCACCGTACTCCGCGTGATCGAGGATGGCCGGGAAGCGGCCCTTGAGCCCCCACGCCGAGAAGAAGAAGGTCCAGTCGATGAAGGAGACGAGGTCCGCGAGGGCGATGTCCTCGAGTCCGCGCCGACCGATGAAGGCCGGGACGGGCAGCGCCTCGCGGGCCCAGTCGATGCGGAAGCCGTGGGCCCGCACCTCGTCGTAGGGCCGCAGGTCGCGCGCGGCCCGGCCGCTGTGGCGCACGCGCAGTTCCTCCTGAACCCGGCGGTTCTCGTCGGTGAACGTCTCGCGCTGGCCCGGGCTCAGCAGGCTGGCGGCCACGTCCACGACGCGCGACGCGTCGGGCACGTACACGGTCGCTCCGCCGTACTCCGGCGCGATCTTGACGGCCGTGTGCTGGCGGCTGGTCGTGGCGCCGCCGATGAGCAGCGGCACGGTGAAGCCCCGGCGCTGCATTTCTTTCGCGACGTGCGCCATCTCGTCGAGCGACGGCGTGATCAGGCCGCTGAGCCCGATCATGTCGGCCTGTTCGTCGAGGGCCGCGCGAAGGATCTTCTCGGCCGGGACCATCACACCCAGATCCACGATGCGGTAGTTGTTGCACGCGAGGACCACGCCGACGATGTTCTTGCCGATGTCGTGGACGTCGCCTTTCACCGTCGCGAGCAGGATCGTGCCCCGGTCTTTCGCCGCGTCGCCGGCGAGGCGCTTCTCTTCGGCCATGAACGGCTCGAGGTACGCCACGGCGCGTTTCATGGCGCGGGCGCTTTTCACGACCTGCGGCAGGAACATCTTGCCCGCGCCGAACAGATCGCCGACGGTCTTCATCCCGTCCATCAGCGGGCCTTCGATGACCTCGAGCGGGCGCCCCAGTTTCTGCCGCGCTTCTTCGGTGTCGGCCTCGATGAAGTCCACGACGCCGTGGACCAGGGCGTACGCCAGCCGCTGCTCAACGGTGGCCTCGCGCCACGAGAGGTCGTGTTCTTTGCGCTGCGCCTTGCCCTTCACGGTGTCGGCGAAGCGCACCATCCGCTCCGTGGCGTCGGGGCGCCGGTTGAAGATCAGGTCCTCCACGTGCTCGAGCATCGCCGCCGGGATGTCTTCGTAAACGACCAGCTGGCCGGCGTTGACGATGCCCATGTCGAGGCCGGCGCGAATGGCGTGATACAGGAACGCGGCGTGAATGGCTTCGCGGACGATGTCGTTGCCGCGGAAAGCGAACGAGAGGTTCGAAATGCCGCCGCTCACCCGGGCGCCCGGGCACGTGGCCTTGAGGATGCGCGTGGCTTCGATGAAATTCACGGCGTAGTCGTTGTGTTCCTCGAGTCCCGTGCCGATGGCCAGCACGTTCGGGTCGAGCACGATGTCCGTGGGATCCACGCCGACCTCCCGGGTCAGCAGACCGTACGCACGCTGCAGGATCTGGACCTTGCGCTCCACGGTGTCGGCCTGGCCCTGTTCGTCGAACGCCATCACCACCATGGCGGCGCCGTACCGGCGCAGCAGCCGCGCCTTGTGCAGGAAATCGGATTCACCCTCCTTGAGGCTGATCGAATTCACGACGGGTTTGCCCTGGATGGCCTGCAGACCCGCCTCGATGACCGACCACTTGGAGCTGTCGATCATCACCGGCACCCGGGCGATCTCGGGCTCCGTGGCGATCAGGTGCAGGAACTCCGCCATGCACTGCTCCGAGTCGAGCAGGCCTTCGTCCATGTTGACGTCGAGGACGTTCGCACCGCTCCGCACCTGGTCGAGGGCCACCTCCGCCGCCTCGATGAAGCGCTGCTCCTTGATGAGACGGCGGAATTTCGCGGATCCGGAGACGTTGGTGCGTTCGCCGATCATCGTGAAGTTGCTGTCGGGGCGGATCGTCAGCACTTCGAGGCCGGCGTACTGCGTGTAGCGGTCGTCCGGCTGAAGCCGGACGCCACCATCCCCGCGGCGTCTGGCCGACCGAGGGGCTTTGCCGGCCACGGCCCGGGCGATGGCGCGGATGTGATCCGGGGTCGTGCCGCAGCAGCCGCCGACGATGTCCACGAGGCCGGCCTCCGCGAACTCGGCGATCAGGCCGGCCGTGACGTCCGGTGTTTCGTCGTAGGCGCCGAACGCGTTGGGCAACCCGGCGTTCGGGTAACAACTGACGTGGCACGTGGCGATGGCGGCGAGATCAACCAGGTAGGGGCGCATCTCCGCCGCGCCCAGGGCGCAGTTGATGCCCACGCTGAACGGCCGCGCGTGGGCAATCGACACCCAGAACGCTTCGACCGTCTGTCCCGACAACGTCCGGCCGCTCTTGTCGGTGATCGTCACCGAGATCAGCAGCGGCACGCGCACGCCCCGCGCCTCGAACGTTTCTTCGATGGCGACGATGGCGGCGCGGGCGTTCAGCGTGTCGAAGATCGTTTCGAGCAGCAGCACATCGCAGCCGCCGTCGAGCAGCCCGCGTACCTGTTCGGCGTAGCCGCGCCTGATCTCGTCGAACGTGACCGCGCGGAAGGCCGGATTGTTGACGTCGGGCGAGAGCGACAGGGTCTTGTTGGTAGGGCCCATCGACCCGGCAACGAACCGCGGCGTATCGGGCGTGCGGGCGGTCCAGTCGTCGGCCGCCTTGCGCGCGATGCGGGCTGCCGCCACGTTCAGTTCGTAGACCAGTGATTCCAGCCCGTAGTCGGCCTGGGCCACGGGCGTCGCCGTGAACGTGTCGGTTTCCACCATGTCCGCGCCGGCTTCGAAGTACGCACCGTGGATGCCCTCCACGATGTCCGGGCGCGTGAGCACGAGCAGGTCGCTGTTGCCCTTGAGATCGTGCGGATGATCGGCGAACCGCTCGCCGCGGAAGTCGGCTTCGGTGAGCCGGTGGCGCTGGAGCATCGTGCCCATGCCGCCGTCGAGCACGAGTACGCGCCGGGCAAGGATGGCATCGAGCGTGGCGGCGATGTCGGGTCGGCTGGGCATGAGAGACCTCACGAACGGGCGCGCGGGTTGCGCGCCGGCGCCTCCGGCTTGCGGCCGCTGGCGATGATGACGGTGAAGGGCCCGCTGGCGCGTCTGGCGCCCACCTGGGCCCGGATGTGCACGAGTCCGGCGGACTGCAGCAAACGTACGAGATGGTCGTCGGTGAAGCCAAGCCACTGATCGCCCAGCCGGTCTTTCACCCAGTCCTGATCGTGGGGGCGCAGGTCGAGCACGAGCACCGTGCCGCCGGGCCTGAGCACGCGGGCCGCCTCGGCGACGGCCCGGCCCGGATCCTGGGCGTGGTGCAGCGCCTGAGAGAGCAGCGCCAGGTCCACCGACGCGTCGGGCAGCGGCACACGCTCGATGTCGCCGCGTTTCCAGACCACGTTGGCCACGCGGCGTTTGCGGGCCAGGGCCCGGGCCTTGCGCAGGACGTCGGCGGACCGATCCACCGCCACGACGCGGCGCGCCCAGGCAGCGGCCTCCAGTGTCAGGTACCCCTCGCCGCAGCCGAGGTCGGCGACGTCCATCGGCGGCAGCAGATGGCCGAGCGCCCGCGCCCAGGCAGCCCAGCTCCGCCCCGGGACGAGCTGGCCCGTCTCGCCGCCGTGCGTCTCGAAGTTCTCCGTGCGCAGGCGCAACACTTCCTGCAGGCGGGCGTCATCGGCCTTTGCGCTGGCGGACGAGGCGCCCGCCGTGAACTGGGCCCGCAGCACCGGCCAGAGATCCGCGAGCGGGCCCCGCTCCAGGGCGGCCCCGACGCGGTAGTAGGTGAACCCGCCGGCCGGCTCTTCGGTCACCAGGCCGGCGTCCTTGAGCAGCCCCAGGTGGCGTGAGACCCCCGACTGGGCCAGGCCGAGCACGGCGGTGAGCTCGGTGACGTTGAGGCGCTCGCGCCAGAGCACGCGCAGCATGCGGAGGCGAACGTCTTCGCCGAGCAGCCGGTACAGGCTGGCAGTCTGATCCATATCCATAAATCTATATGATTGGATAACATAAACGCAAGGCATGTGCCGTTCCCGCCCGGGGCGCCCGCTCGGATAGAATGCCCTCCACCATGGCATCGATCCGCATCCTGGTCACCGGCGGCACCTTCGACAAACAATACGACGAGATCAACGGCCGGCTCGCGTTCACGGACAGCCAGTTGCCCGAAATGCTCCGGCTGGGCCGCTGCAAGGTGGATGTGGCGGTCCGCACGGTCATGCTCGTGGACAGCCTCGAGATGACCGACGCCGATCGTGAGCTCATCGCCCAGAACTGCCAGCAGTCGCCGGAATCCCGCATCGTCGTGACCCACGGGACCGACACGATGGTGGAGACCGCGGCCGTCGTGGCGGCGCGTGTGACGGACAAGACCGTCGTGCTGACGGGCGCGATGGTGCCCTACGCGTTCGGCAGTTCGGATGGGCTCTTCAACCTCGGCAGCGCGATTTCGTTCGCCCAGGTGCTGCCGCCCGGGGTGTACGTGGCCATGAACGGGCGGTATTTCGCCCACGACCGCGTCCGCAAGAACCGGAAGGCCGGCGTGTTCGAGGATGCGTGACGGGGAGAGTAGGCAGTGGACAGTAGACAGTAGACAGTAGAAGCAAGAAGCAAGAAGCAAGAAGCAGCCGAAAGCCGATGGCCGATAGCCGATAGCCGATAGCCGATAGCCGATAGCCGATAGCCGATAGCCGATAGCCGAAAGCCGATCGCCGAAGAGACCACTATGAACACATCCCGACTGCTCGCGTTCCCCGCCGTCGTCGTTCTGCTGACCACACCGCTGGCGGCCCAACCGCCAGCTACCGGAGCGCCGGCCGCGCCGGCGATCACCGCCGCCGCCATCGTGCAACACGTGAAGGTGCTGGCTTCGGACGAGTTCGAGGGTCGCGCGCCCGGCACCAAGGGTGAGGACAAGACCGTCGCCTACATCGCCGAGCAGTTCGCGAAGGTTGGCCTGACGCCCGGCAACCCCGACGGCACCTACTTCCAGCAGGTGCCCATGGTGGGCATCACGGCCGACCCGTCATCGACGTTCGTCTTCAAGAAAGGCGGCGAGTCACGGACGCTGAAGTACCGGGACGATATCGTCGCCTGGACCAAACGTGTGCGTGATCGAGTTGTGGTGGCCGGGAGCGATGTCGTGTTCGTGGGATACGGCGTGCAGGCGCCCGAGTTCCAGTGGGACGACTACAAAGGCGTCGACGTGGCGGGCAAGACCGTCCTCATGCTGGTCAACGACCCGCCCGTGCCGGATCCGGCCGACGCGTCGGCGCTCGACCCCAAGACGTTTGGCGGCCGGGCGATGACCTACTACGGGCGCTGGAGCTACAAGTACGAGATCGGTGCCCTCAAGAAGGCGGCGGCGGTCCTCATCGTCCACGAGACGGGCCCCGCGGCCTACCCGTTCTCGGTCGTGCAGAGCATGGCTGCCGAGCAGGTGGCCCAGGCGCCGGCCGACGACAACATGGGGCGCGTGGCCGTGGAAGGCTGGATCACGCTTGACGAGGCGAAGGCGTTGTTCGCGATGGCCGGTCAGGACTTCGACAGCCTGAAGGCCCGGGCAGCGACTCGGGCGTTCAGGCCTGTTGCGTTCGGCCTGACGGCCGACATGGACCTCAAGAGCACGACCCGGCGGTTTGCCTCGCGTAACGTGGCCGGCAAGTTCGAAGGAGCCGACCCGGTGCTGAGGAATGAATACGTCATCTACACCTCGCACTGGGATCACTACGGGATTGGCCCCGCCATCAACGGCGACACGATCTACAACGGGGCCCTCGACAACGCCACCGGCATCGGCGGTCTGATTGAGCTGGGCAAGGCGTTCGTCAGCCAGCCGGTGCGGCCGAAACGGTCGATCCTCTTCCTCGCGGTGACGGCGGAAGAGAAGGGTCTCGTGGGGTCGGACTACTACGCGCGCAACCCGCTGTACCCGCTGGCGAAGACGCTGGCCGTGATCAACATGGACTCGCTGAACATCTACGGCCGCACGCGCGACATGACCGTGGTGGGCCTGGGCCAGTCGCAGCTGGACGACTACGCGCGCGACGCCGCCGCCGCGCAGGGGCGGGTGCTCAAGCCCGATCCGACGCCCGAGACCGGCGGCTACTACCGGTCGGATCACTTCCCGTTCGCCAAGCAGGGTGTCCCGGCCATCAACGCAGGCGGGGGCGCGGACTTCATCGACCGGCCGTCGGAGGAGGTGCGTCGGCTGCGGGATGCCTACACGGCGCAGCATTACCACAAGCCGTCGGACGAGTATCGACCGGACTGGGACCTGTCGGGCGGCGTGCAGGACCTGCAGTGTTACTTCGTGATGGCGTGGCGGATCGCGCAGGCGGACACGTATCCGCAATGGAGCCCGACGAGCGAGTTCAAGGCCGCCCGCGACCGCATGCTGGGGAGCAGGGACTAGGG
This sequence comes from uncultured Vicinamibacterales bacterium, assembly GCA_964372095.1. Classification (GTDB taxonomy): domain Bacteria; phylum Acidobacteriota; class Vicinamibacteria; order Vicinamibacterales; family JAKQTR01; genus CAYJPV01. Next base: position 16,996 of record CAYJPV010000010.1, read on the forward strand.
ACTAGGGGCTAGGGACAGGGGCTGCGGCTTCACAAAGGGTACGTAGTCCCGGACCTTCAGGTCCGGGGATCCGGCCCCGGAGTATCGGCTGATTCACCCGGAGGAACGGCATCATGACACGTCGTCTGGTATTCGCCTTGATCGGACTGGCTATGGCGGTGGGCCTCGCGGACGCGCGACCCATCCTGTTCGGCCGCTTCCCGCACGTGTCGCAGGGCAAGCTGGCGTTCGCGTATCACGGCGACATCTGGATCGCGTCGGCCGACGGGACCAATCCCATCCGCCTGACGGCGAACGTTGCCCGCAACACGTACCCGCGCCTGTCACCGGACGGCAAGTGGCTGGCGTTTTCGTCGAACCGCATGGGCAATGACGACGTGTGGGTGATGCCGGCGACGGGCGGGGAGCCGCGCCAGTTGACCTTCTTCAGCGGCGGGGACACCGTGCTCGGCTGGACGCCCGACGGCCAGCGTGTGGTGTTCTCGACGTCGCGGGGACCCGGTGCCTGGGGCAGCCCGCTCTATACCGTGTCCCGCGACGGCGGCGTGCCGGAGGCGCTGCCGATGGACCGCGCCGGCGACGGCATGATCAGGCAGGACGGCAGCGCGGTGGCCTTCAACCGCGGCGGGTTCCGGTACACGCGCAAAGGATACCGGGGCAACGCCAGCGAAGATGTCTGGGTGCAGGACCTGAAGACCAGGGCGATCCGGCTGCTGACCGATACCGATCGAAAGGCCGTGAAGTCGTTCGTGCACGACGTGAATCCCATGTGGGGTGCGGACGGGCAGGTCTACTTCGTGTCCGAGCGGGACGGGACGTTCAACATCTGGCGCATCGCTCCGGCCGGCGGCGCGCCGACACAGGTGACGACGTTCAAGAAAGACGGCGTGCAGTTCGCGTCCATGAGCCCGGACGGCAAGACGATCGCGTTCGAGAACGAGTTCGAACTCTGGACGCTGGACGTGCCCGCCGGACGCCCGCGCAAGCTGACGATCGACATCGAGCCCGATGCCCGGCTGAACGCCGTGGAGTTCCTGCCGTCGAAGAGCAAGGCAGACGCCTTCGCGCCGTCGCCCGAGGGCGACGCGGTGGTCGTGCAATTCCACGGTGAGCTGTTCGTCGTGCCTGCAGACCCCGAGTTTGGCGAGAAGCGCCAGGTGACGTCGTCGCCGTGGCGCGACCAGAACCCCGTCGTGTCGCCCGACGGACGGTACATCGTGTACGTGTCCGACGAGACGAAAGAACAGGAGTTCTGGATCTTCGACCGCCAGGACGGGACCCGGCGGAAGCTCACGACGCACGCGTCGTTCAAGGATGCTGCCGTATGGGCGCCTGATTCGAAACGCCTGGCCGTGACGGCCGCCAATCGCCTGTTCACGATCGACATCGAGACCAGCGCCGTCACCGAGATCGCGCACAACCCGGCCGGCGGGTACCAGCTGGGGGTGTTCTCGCCGGACGGCAGGTACCTGATCTACTCGCGTCGGGACGACCAGCTGGACGCCGAGATCTATGCGTTCGAACTGGCGACGAAGAAAGAGACGAACCTGACCGACGACCCGTTTGCCGACCTGCGGGGCATTCTGACGCCAGACGGAAAGAAGCTGGTCTTCCTGTCCGACCGGGCGGACGGTGTCGCCCATCTGTTCGTGACGCCGCTCGAGCGCCAGGCTGAGGACCCCAACGACCCCGTCGGGAAGGAGCGTGCGCGCAAGGCGGAGGCCGAGAAGAAGGACGCGAAAGACCAGGCGGTGCCGGCCTTCGTGGTGAACGGGGAGGGGATCAGGCGGCGGGCTGTCCAGGTCACGCGAGGGGAGCAGGCCGTCAGCGCCTTCTTCCTGTCTGCTGACGGCAGGCTCGTGTACTTCACGAGCGCCGACGAGCGCGGCCGGGGCTTGTTCTCGGTCACGCTGGAGGGCAAGGACCGCAAACGGGTGGCGGACGGCGTTTTTGCGAACGTCTCGCCGACAAAAGACCGCAAGAAGGTCTTTTACGCGCAGGATGGCGAGGTCTACCAGATGGAACTCGCCGGCGAGAAGAAGAAGACGCGCGTTGAGTTCGCCGTCAACGTGCGCGTGGACCGCCGCGCCGAGTGGGCGCAGATGCTCGACGAGTGCTGGCGCGTGATGAAGTACCGTTTCTACGACGAGAAGATGCACGGCGTGGACTGGGCGGCGGTGAAAGCCCGGTACGAGCTGCTGCTGCCCTACGTGGGCGAGAACCAGGATCTCTACGACGTCGCCAACGAGATGATCGGAGAGCTGAACGCGTCGCACATGGGCGTCAACGGCCCTCCCAGCCGCCCGATGCCGGCCCAGTACACCACGCAGTACCTGGGATTCGAGATCGAGGCGTCCGGTGGCACCTATCGTATCGGACACATCTACCGTGACGGGCCGGCCGACAAGGAGTGGCTGGGTCTGAAGACCGGCGACGGTGTCCTGGCCATCGATGGCAAGGCGGTGAAGCCGGGCGACAACTACTGGATGCTGCTCGGCCAGCCGCTGAATGAGTACGTGACGGTCACGGTCGCGAGCGGCGCGGATCCCAAGGCCGTGCGCGACGTGCGGATTCGCACCGTCGCTTCTCTCGGCGATATCCGCTACGAGGAGTGGGTCAAGAAGAACCGCGAGAAGGTGGAGCAGGCGACCAACGGCCAGATCGCCTACGTCCACATCCGGTCCATGAATCAGCCGTCGCTCAGGCGTTTCCAGAATGAGATCAACGAGTTCTGGGATCGGAAGGGCATCATTGTCGATATCCGGTTCAACGGCGGCGGCAACATCGACCAGGAATTGCTCGACATTCTCGAGCGCCGCCCGTACCAGTACTGGAACAACCGGTGGGGCTCGCGCGCCTGGGGCCGACGGCCGCGTCAGGCGATTGCCGGACCCAAGGTCATGTTGATCAACTTCCGGTCAGGATCGGACAGCGAGGTGACGCCGCTCGGCTTCCGGCAACTGGGGCTCGGGCGTATCGTGGGGAACACCACGGCCGCGGCCGTTATCGCGACCGGGAGCTACGGATTGATCAATGGGGGCAGCATCCGCACGCCCGGGTCGCTCGTGGTGACGTACGACCCGACCAGGCCGAACAACTACGGTATCAACCTCGAGAACTACGGCGTGGACCCGGATGTGTGGGCCGAAAACACGCCCGAAGACGAACTGAAGGGCATCGACCGCGAACTCCAGGCCGCGATCGACGAAGTGCTGAAGATGCTCAAAGAAGGGAAGTGGCAGTACTAGCGGCCGCAGTACGCAGCACTAGCGGCCGCAGTACGCAGCCCCGGGGGAGACAGTACGTAGCCCCGGGGCTGTGGCCCCCGGGGTAGACTGTTCTTATGTACGAGACAACCCTCATCCTCCACTCGCTGCTTCGATGGGCCGTCGTGCTGACAGGGCTGTACTCGGTGGGCCTGGCGTTCAGCGGAGTCATCGGCAAGCGGCTCTGGTCACCGGCCGACATCGGTCCGCACCGATGGTTCGTCATCGCGCTCGACACGCAGTTTCTGGTGGGCGTCGTGCTGTATGGCGTGATCAGCCCGCTGGTCAGCGGGGCCATGTCGAACATGGGCGACGCGATGAAGACACCGGCGCTGCGCTACTGGCTTGTTGAGCACCCGCTGCCCATGTTCGTCGCCCTGGGCCTCACGCACCTCGGCTTCGCCCGGGCCAAACGAACCGCGGCGGTGTCGTCGCACCGCCACATCCTGCTGCATTTCGGGGTGGCGCTGGTTGTCATCCTCGCGTCCACGCCGTGGCCGTTCCTGAACAACGCCCGGCCCTGGCTGAGGTTCTGGTAGAATCGGCGACCGTTGCCCCCAGCAACCCGGGAGGTACTCGTGGGACGTTGTGGAACAGGAACGATGGGCGCGGCGAAGACCGCAGCCAAGGCTACCAAGGCGACGAAGCCGGCTGCCAAGAAGACGACCAAGAAGTAGCACGGCCACAATCGGCCGGACCGAACGACACAGGGCCGCCCAGCCGGGCGGCCCTGCGTGTTGAGGCTGGCCTGTCGCCGATAGCCGATAGCCGATAGCCGACAGCCGATAGCCGATCCCTACTTCGCCGCCTGCTGAATGAGTTCGAGGTCGATCGTCACCGAGACCTCGTCGCCCACCACCACCCCGCCGCCGTCCATCGTGCGGCTCCACTTCACACCGAAGTCCTGGCGATTGATCTTGGCGGTGGCCGTCGTGCCCGTGCGCGACCCGTTGGCCATCTTCACCACCGGGCGCATGGCTTCGACGTCCAGCGTGACTTCTTTCGTGACACCGTGCATGGTCAAGTCACCAATCAGCTTGAAGCTGCCGTCGGCGTTCGGGACCACCTTCTTGGACTTGAACGTCATCGTCGGGTAGGTGGCGACGTCGAAGAAGTCGGCGCTCTTGAGGTGGGCATCGCGCTTTTCGTCACGAGTGCTGATGCCGGTGACGTCGATGGTCGCGTCCACCGTTGCAGCGGCCAGGTTCGTGCCGTCAAAGCTGACGGTGCCCGCGACCTTGCCCATATCCCCGCGGACCGTGGAAACCATCATGTGACGGACGGCAAAGTGCGCGCCGGAGTGGCTGGTGTCGATGGTCCAGGTCTGGGCCTGAGCGGCGCTGGCGGTGATGAGGACGAGAACGGCGGCGAACAGCAACTTGCGCATCGGGGGACCTCCTGGATCCAGAGTGAGTACCGGGGCACGTGGACGACGTAAATGCATGTTATCACACGAAGTGTGATAACGCGTATACATTCTGACGCGCCTCCCTGCCCCCCGGATCCCGAAAAAGGGGCCAGGCCCCATTTCCGGCTGTGCGGCGGATTTCCTCGGGAAACCGCCACTCTCCGGAAAAAGGGGCCAGGCCCCTTTTGCAAATGACCTAAAACGCGGCGGCTGGCGCTGTGGTACCCTCGGGGCGTGGATTTGACTGCACTGGGCTGGGATGAGGTCTTCGCCGCGGCCTTCGAACCGTTCGGCGACAAAGGCCTGGTTCCCGCCCGCATTGTCCTGGAACACCAGCACATCTACCGTGTCCAGACGGCCGACACCGACATGCTGGCCCACGTGGCTGGCGGCCTGCGCCACCGCGCCGCCGGCCGTCACGAGTTCCCCGCGGTGGGTGACTGGGTGGCCCTGACGCCGCCCGAACCGGGCCACCGCGCCGTCATCCAGGCCGTCCTGCCACGGCGGAGCAAGTTCTCGCGCAAGGTGGCCGGCGACACGACGGTGGAGCAGGTGGTCGCCTCGAATGTCGACACGGTCTTCATCGTCATGGGCCTCGACGGCGATTTCAGCCTGCGCCGCGTCGAGCGCTATCTCATCACCACCTGGGACGGCGGTGCCGCGCCCGTGGTGATCCTCAACAAGACCGACGTGTGTGACGACGTGCCCGCCGCAGTGGCCGCGGTCGAGGCGGTGGCATCGGGCGTGCCGGTCCTCGCGATCAGCACGCGGCACGACCTCGACTTGTCGGTGCTGGACGCCTACCTGCAGCCCGGCCGGACGGTGGCGCTGCTGGGATCATCAGGCGTCGGCAAGTCCACCATCGTGAATCGCCTGATCGGCCACGAGATGCAGCGTACGCGTGAAGTGCGCGAAGACGATCAGCGTGGCCGACACACCACCACGCACCGGCAGCTGATTGCGCTGCCCACCGGCGCGCTGCTGGTCGATACCCCGGGGATGCGGGAACTGCAACTGTGGGACGGCGCCACCGGCGTGAGCGCCGTCTTCGAGGATGTCGAGGCCCTCGCCCCGGGCTGCCGCTTCTCGGACTGCCTGCACGACAGCGAACCTGGCTGCGCCGTGAAACACGCGGTGGAAAACGGAACCCTCGGGCAGGATCGTCTCGAGAGTTACCGCCAACTCCAGCGGGAACGCCGCTTCCAGGCTGCGCGCGTGGACGAGAAGGTGGCGCAGGACCGCAAGCGGCACGACAAGATGATTGGCAAACTCGTTCGCGACTTCAAGCCGCGGGGGTAGGACGGAATTAACCCCATCTGGGCATAGTAGGCAGTAGCAAGTAGACAGCAAGCAGCAGGGCAACCCACGCCTGGTGCCCACTCCCTTCCTGTCTACTGTCTACTGTCTACTGTCCACTACCGACCAGCTACTGCCCGCAACCTACTGGCCCCCCTACTTCCCGGCCCCGTAGATCGCATTAAACAGCATCGGGAATGTCGCCTGCGTCTGTGCGCGGTGCTGCGGGCGCAGGCCGAACAGCACGATTCGCCCGGGCTGCAGGTCCACGTCGATGACGGCCGCACGCCCGGCCATCAACTCCTCGCCCCGCAACCACCCGGATGCCACAATCTCGGTGTTGGGATAGCGGGCGACGACCGACACCTTCTGGGACGCGAATCCCTCGGTCACGGCAAAGAACGGGCTGTTCACGTAGAAGCCCCGCGTCACGGCCGGCATGCCGGCGCCCACGCGCGACGCCCGGTCCACCTCGATTCGCACGAGCGTGCCCGGCGCGAAGTGCTGGTCGCGGGTCAAGTCGCGTTTCACGTTACGCACGGGCAACGAAAACCTCTCGATGGCGAAGTCGCACGCGGCGCCCATCACGATCACCGTTCCGCCAGCCGACACGAATTCCCGCAGCGCCGCCACGCCCTCATCACCGAGGCCGCCGCGATACTCCGGACGGATGCTCGGCGCGTCGTTGCCCCGCAGGATGCCAGTTGCGGACTGATCGGCGAACAGGATCACGTCGAACCTGTCGCGCAGTCTGCCGGCCTTCACCTCGGCGTTGTGCAGCGTGGCATACACGAACTCGTGCTGTTCCAGGACCCAGCGTGTCCAGCCTTCGTCCATGCTCGCGGTCCACGGCTGGTAGAGTCCCAGGCGCGGCGTCTTCAACGCCGTCGTGCCGGCCGGGGGCCTGTCGCCAACCGCGCGGACGTTCAGCCCCAGCGCCGACGCGACCGCCTCCACGCGCGCGCGCGGCACGCCGGCGACGTCCACCACGGTCTGGCCTGCCGACGGCGCCAGGCCGACCTGCGCGCCCTCCTTCAGCAACCGGTTCACGGCGATGGCGGCCTGCGGGCCCCGATAGTCGAACGCGTACCGCTTGCCCGTTCCGGTCACGCCGCCGGCCGGTGTCGGTGCGGTCTGCAGCTTCGTCAAGGCAACGCCGGCGTCGAGCGGCGTGCGCACGAATGTCACGTCGGCACCCACCAGCATGCCCAGCGACCACGCGGTCACGTCGTAGGGCGCCTCGGGTGGAGACGTGGGCGAGCGGCGCACTTCCGGATACGTCTGCTTCTCGAGCACGTCTTTGGCGTAGCGCGCGAATACCTGGTTCATAGGAACCACAAAGGTGCCGGCGGGATAGTCGCGGCCGTCGGCCTTGAAGGGCGCCTCGGCCCGGGATACCTGCACGCCGCCCACCTGCAGCCGATCCACCAGCCGGTACGCGGCCTGCGGGTCGTGGTTGACGTCCACCGGGATGAGGATCGCAGCGGGGTCACCTTTCTTCCCCTCGTCGATCGTCACGCGATTCACTTCGTAGACGTGCCGCAGCAGCGTCTCGCGTTTGTCGGCGGCGCCTTCGAGCAGCGCCATCGTGGCGATGAGTTCGTAATCGACGATGTCGCGGAGCGTCCAGCGACCGCCGAGCCAGGGGCGGGGATACTCGGTGCGCGGATTGACGTCACGCGGCGCCGGCAGCGGCTCGTTCGGGTTCTCCATCTGGCGGCGCGCCTGCGTCTGGAAGTCCTCAGCCGCCCCAGCGGCGGGGCGCCCGAGAACGGCCCGGCGCTGTTCGGTCGGCGTGGCGATGCGGACCGACGCCACTTCCGTCAGCAAGCCGACCTGGTTGTGCCACCAGCCACTCCACGCCATCGCGCCCTGCCAGAAGTTCGTGTAGGTCGAGTTGTAGATGATGCCGTCCTTGCCGGCCGCTTCGAGGGCCGCGCCCTGCAACTGCCCGAGAATGCCGTTCCACCGGTAGATGAGCGGGTGCACGTTCGGGTTGATCGGATCGGTGGCGGGCATCACAAACATCCGCGCGCCGGCGGCCCCCTGCTGGTGTTCGTCCAGCCACACCGCCGGGAACCAGTCGTGCCACAGGAGCTTCGCCGTCAGCTGGCTCTCCACCTGCGTGAACATGTACATGTCGCGGTTGTTGTCGTGGCCGACATACGGGTGGTAGAGCCATGGCATGGGCGACGCGTCGTGCGGTGTGCCGGCGTTCTTGTTGTACCAGTCCACCACCATGATCTGCCCGTCCGGGTTCAGGCTCGGGACCAGCAGCAGGATGACGTTATCGAGTACGTGACGCGTCCGGGCCGACGTGTCCGTCGCCAGCCTGTGCACCAGCTCGAGCGCCATCTGCGTTGCGCCGACTTCCGTTGAGTGCATGCTGCACGTGATGATGACCACGGCCTTGCCGGCCTCGAAAATTTCGTCACGCTGTGCCGCCGTTGGTTCACCGTCCTGGAAGTAGAGCCGGCGCTGCAGCGTCCGGTAGTAGTCACGTCTCTTCAGGTTGTCCGGCGAACTGATCTCGACGCTCACGAACGCATGGCCCTGGGTCGACTTGCCAAGATCGCGGATCTCGATCCGATCGGACGCGGCGTCCACGAGGCGCAGGTAGTCGAGGATTCTGTCCCAGCGCGCGAGTTTGCCGTCAGCACCGACCTTGTGGCCCAGGAAGGACTCTGGGGTCTGGATAGCCGGCGCACCGCCCTGCGCGGCCAGGGGCGCTTCAGCCGGGATGGCGGTGAACAGGATGACGGCGGCGAGCAGCACGGGCGCGAGACGGAACCGCATGGTTGTTCTCCTGGGCAAGGCGGGGCGCGACGGGGGCACTATAACACTGGGGGTTGGGGGTTGGGGATTGGGGATCGGGGAGAGCCCTAGCCCCTAATCCCTAATCCCCAATCCCCAATCCCTAGCCTCGAGCCCCTCGCCCCTATACACTGTCCCCGATGCGAGGACTCGAAATCGTGACCCGGGCGCTCGACCAGGCTGAGCGTACCGCCGTGGTGGATGACGAAGGCACCTGGACGTATGGCGATCTGCTCGACCGCTCGGCCGCTCTCGCGGCCGCGCTGCTTGACGGCCGCCACGACCTGAACGGCGCGCGCGTACTGATGCTGGTGCCGCCCGGTATCGACGCGGTCGCGGCGCTGTGGGCGACCTGGCGGGCGGGCGGGATGGCCGTTCCGCTGTCGCCCGCGCAGAGCGCACCCGAGTGGGGGTACGTGGCGCAGGACAGCCGCGCGTCGTTCGCGGTGGCGGCCCCGCCCGCTGCCGCCGCGTTCGCGCCGGTGGCCGTCGCTGCACACGTCCGCGTGGTCCCGCCCGATGCACGTGCCCGGCCGGTGCGCCTGCCCGACATCCCGCCGGAGCGCGATGGCCTCATGCTCTACACCAGCGGGACGACGAGCCGCCCGAAAGGCGTGGTCCTCACCCACGCCCAGATGCAGGCCCAGGTGGAATCCCTGGTGGAGGCCTGGGGCTGGCAGGCGGAAGACCGCCTGCTGCATGCCCTGCCGCTGCATCACACGCACGGCCTGATCAACGCACTGACCTGTCCGCTCTGGGCCGGCGCCGTCTGCGAGCTGCTGCCGTCGTTCGACGTGACGCGAGTCTGGAGCCGCCTGGCGTCCGGAGACATCACGGTGTTCATGGCGGTACCGACGATGTATCAGCGGCTGCTGGCGGCGTTCGACGCGGCCGATGCGTCCACCCGCCGCGTGTGGTCGGACGGCGCGCGCCAGTTGCGCCTCATGGTGTCCGGATCGGCGGCTCTGCCCGCTGCGGTCTTCGACCGCTGGCGCCTGGCGACCGGGCAGGCGCTGCTCGAACGTTACGGCATGACCGAAACGGGGATGCTGCTCTCGAATCCGCTCCACGGCGAACGCCGTCCCGGCTTCGTCGGCTCCCCCCTGCCGGGTGTCGACGTGCGCCTCGTCGACGATGCCGGGCGGGAGGTGGCAGACGGGGAGCCCGGCGAGGTGCAGGTTCGCGGCCCCGGCATCTTCAAGGGGTACTGGGACAACCCGACGGCAACGGCCGAGGCGATGCTGGCCGGCGGGTGGTTCCGCACCGGCGACGTGGGGCAGCGCACGCAGGGCGTGATTCGCCTGCTGGGGCGCCAGTCGGTGGACATCATCAAGACTGGCGGTGAGAAAGTCTCAGCCATCGAGGTGGAGGACGTGCTGCGCGAGTGCCCCGGGATCCTGGAGTGTGCCGTCGTCGGTGCGCCGGATGACGAGTGGGGGCAATGTGTCTGCGCGGTGGTCGTGCCCAGTCCGGGCGCGGCCGTGTCGAGCGAGGCGATCCGCTCGTGGGCAAAGACCAGGCTGGCGCCGTGGAAGATCCCGAAACGTGTCGCCGTCATGGCAGAACTCCCGCGTAATGCGATGGGCAAGGTCACCAAGGCGCAACTGGCGGGGATATGGGCCAGGGGCTAGGGGCTAGGGGCTAGAGGCTAGAGGCTAGAGGCTAGGGGCTAGGGGCTAGGGGTACTCCTCCTGCTTCTTGCTTCTCCCCAATCCCCAACCCCCAGCGTCGGAGTGGAGCATTCTTTCCGGATGCGGTACACTCAGAAGTTCCCAGGGGGCCTCTGTCCGTCAGCGGTCCCCCTGTCACGGGTGACCCCCATGCTGATGATGTCTCAACTGGTCCTTGCGTTCTGGCTGGCGCTGGCCGCGCCCGATCCCGCCTCTCTCGAGAAAGAGGCCAAGGTGATCGAAGGTCTGCTCATTGCGCCCTGCTGCTGGTCCCAGCAGGTGTCCCTGCACCAGTCGCCGGCGTCGGACGAGATCAAGCAGACCATCCGGCGCCTGCTCGCCGACGGCAAGACGCGCCAGCAGATCCTGGACGTCTACGTGGCCGAGTACGGCGATCGGATCCTGGCCGAGCCGCCGGCCCGGGGATTCAGCACCCTGATCTACGTGCTGCCGTGGATCTTCCTGGCCGGCAGCGTCGGTCTCGTCGTCCTGGTGATTCGCAAACTCCGGGTGCCCGCTGCCGAGACCGTCGCGGGACGCGGGGCCACGGCCGGCCCGCCGACGGACGAGGAGACCGAGCGCATTGACGAAGAACTTCGGAACCTGGACTAGGGCTGACCGGGACTAAGGAGAGTAGCGATGCGCGTGATGCTGACGTTGTTCGTCGCCGCTGGCGTGCTCACGGCTGGACTGGCCATGGCCCAGACGCCGGCTGCCACGCCGCAGGGGACTGGCTCGATCGAACTGCAGGTGGGGGACCCCGCGCCAGCGTTCGCGTTGCCGGGCTCGGACGGAAAGACCCACAGCCTGGCCGAACACGCGGGCCAGCGTGTGGTGGTGGTGGCGTGGTTTCCAAAAGCCTTCACCGGCGGTTGAACGGCCGAATGCAAGTCGCTCCGTGAGAGCGGCGCCGAGATTCGGGCCTTCGACGTGGCGTTTTTCGCTGCCAGTGTGGACGCACCCGAGATCAATGCGGATTTCGCGAAGTCTCTCGAACTGGACTTCCCGATCCTCAGCGACCCGGGCAAGGAGGTGGCGGCCGCCTACGGCGTGGTGACGCCAACCCGGCCCCTGGCATATCGGTGGACGTTCTACATCGGCCTGGACGGCAAGATCCTGGCGATCGACAAGACGATCAGCACGGCCACGGCGGGTAAGGACGTGGCAGCCAAGCTGACGGCACTGGGCGTGTCAGGGAAGAAGTAAGAAGTCGGAAGCAAGAAGCAGGGTAGTCAGTAGGCAGTAGGCAGTAGGCAGTAGGCAGTAGGCAGTAGAAACGCCGATAGCCGATAGCCGATAGCCGACAGCCGATAGCCGATAGCCGATAGCCGATAGCCGCTCTCTCTACGTACGCACGACGCGCGCCGACGATGACGGTCGGCGCCCGGCGTGGTGGCATCAACTCGTCGCATGCCGGACCCGCGCGAAGGTGCGCCTGTCCGGCGAGGCCGAACGACCCGGCGTAACCGCGTGCGTGAATCGTGGTTGCGGATGGGCGTCGGAGAACGACCGTGGTTACACTCCAGAACGAGCACATCCAGCACCTCACCGACATCTGCGCACGCCTCGAAGCCATGGCCGCTTCGTCACCCGGGGCCGACACCGCCGCCGTGATCGCGGAGGCGACGGCCCGCTGGGCCGAACTGGCCGGTCACGAGGACGCCGGGCTGACGGACCGTTTCACTCGGGCCGTCGACGCCGTGCGGGCGGCGCATGTCCCGAGTGGGGACGCCTCCGACGGCCCCTCGGCGGCCGTGCCGGTGGATGCTCCTGTGAGTGACCACGCTGTTCCCCCGGCAGAGACGCCCGAACCTGCTGCGGTACCTGCCGGGGACGCCGCGCCGGCCGACGTTGCGGTGGCCGCACCCGTTCAGGACGCGACGCCCGCGTCCGAGCCGGACGCCGCGCCCGAGGCCGTGCATGACGCCGCACCTGTCGAGGTGCCGGTGTTGAGCGCGGACGAACAGGCGCAGCGCCGGGTGCAGCTGGCCCAGATGCTCGACGGGGCCCGGCAGTTGCTCGACGCCACGGATCTGCCGGACGCCCGGGCCCGCTGGATTGCCCTGCGGCGTGAGTGGACGGCCCTGATCCCGGGCGTGGAACTTGACGAGGAGACGGTTGGCCGGATCGGCGAGATCGAGCGGCGCATCGATGCCCGCGAAGCAGAGCTGCGCGAGGCGCGGACGCGGCAGCAGCACGAGAACCTGCACCGGCTGCAGCAGATGTGCGAACAGCTGGAGAAGCTGGCGCAGTCCGACAAGATTGCCCTGCGCGACGTCGAGCGCGCCCTGCGCGAGGCGCGGGCGGCTCTCGACGCACCCGGGCCGCTTCCGTCCCGCCAGGAACAGCAGGCCATCGTCGGGCGCCTGAAGGCGATTCAGTCCTCGTTGTTCCCCCGGGTGCAGGACCTGCGGGAAGCCGACGAATGGGAGCGCTGGGCGAACGCCGGCGTCCAGGAAGCCCTGATCAAGAAGCTCGAAGGGCTGCGGGAAGAAGCCGACCTCGGCGTGGTGGCGAAGCAGCTGCGGCACGTCCAGGACGAGTGGCACAAGGTGCGCGCGGTACCGCGCGAGAAGGGCCGCGAGCTGTGGCAGCGCTACAAGATCGTGGAAGGTGACATCCGCGCCCGGTGCGAAGACTACTTCCAGCAGGTCGCCGTGGAGCGGGCCGAGAACCTGCGCAACAAAGAGGTGCTCTGCGAGCAGGCCGAGGCACTGGCCGACTCGAGCGACTGGATCCGCACGGCCGAGACGATCAAGGGGTTGCAGGCGCAGTGGAAGGGCATCGGCCCGGTGACGCCGGGACACGAGAAGGCGATCTGGGAACGATTCCGCGCGGCGTGCGACCGCTTCTTCACACGCCGCAAGGACGACCTCTCGGAACGCAAGGTGGTCTGGACGGCGAACCTCCAGAAGAAAGAGGCGATCTGCGCGCAGATCGAGACCCTGGCCGAGACCACCGACTGGGATCGGGCGATGCTCGAGGTCAAGCACCTCCAGGCAGACTGGCGGACGGTCGGACCCGTGAAACGGACGCGGTCGGAAGCCGTCCTGCTGCGGTTCCGCGCGGCGTGCGAGAAGTTCTTCGACAACTACGCCCACCGGAACGACCGTGAGACGGCGCAGCAGGCCCAGGCGCGCGAGCAGCTCATCGCGCAGCTCGAGGCCCTCCTGCCGGCGGAGGACGCGCCGGCGCCGGCCGACGTGCCGGAGACCCTCGTGAAGGACGTGCTGGCGCTGAAGCGCCAGTGGGATCAGTCGCCGGGCATCCCCCGCGAGCAGTCGGAGCCGCTGGCGGCGCGGTACGCCGCGGCCATGACGCGCGTCGTCTCCCTGTATGGTGACGCGTTCGCGGGGACCGACCTCGACGCCGGGCAGAACCGCAAGCGGCTCGAGCAGTTGTGCCAGTCCGTGGAGTCGCTGGTGGGTGAAGACCGGACGCCTGGCGATCTGTCGCCGGCGGCCATCCTGGCCACGCAGTGGCGCGAGGCTCTTGCGGCCAACACCATCGGCGGTCGCGTCGATGACGAAGCGCGGTGGCGCAACGGGGCCGAGGAAGTCAAGAAGGCCCAGGCGGCGTGGCGGCGCGTCGGCCCGGTGCCCGATGCGGTTGGGCGCGAGCTGGACGAACGGTTCCAGCATGCGTGCCAGCGATTCTTCAAGCTGCGCGACCAGAGGCGCAAACCCGCGGGCGGTCCGGCGCGGTAACGGCCGGTCTGTCCGCGTCGTCGTGGCGGCGCCCGGCGCCGAACCAGAAGAGGTGTGTGCTGAAACCGCAGACGAGAAACCGCGCTGAGATTCCCGACGAGTACAAGTGGGATCTCAGCCACGTATTCCCGGACTGGGCCGCCTGGCGCGGCGCCTTCGCGGACCTCGAGACGAAGATCGACGCGTTCGCCGCGCGGCGGGGGACTCTCGCGCAGGGACCGGAGGCGTTGCTCGACGCGTTCCGGGCCCAGGACGAACTGGGGCAGCTGACCTACCGCGTCTATTTCTATCCGGCGCTGCAACACGACCAGGATCAGCGGGACAACGACGTTGACGCCCGCCGGCAACAGGTCCAGTTGCTCATGGCGCGGTGGCAGCAGGTGACGTCGTGGTTCCATCCCGAACTGCTCGCCCTGCCGCTCGAGTCCGTGCGCACCTGGATCGACAGCCACGACGGTCTGGCGCACTACCGATTCGCGATCGAGTCGCTCTTCCGGCAGCGTGAACACGTGCTGGACGAGAAGGGGGAGTACCTGCTCTCCCTGGCCGGCCGCTTCGACGGTGCGCCGAGTGACGCGTACGGCGCGCTGTCGACCGCCGACGTGACCTACCCCACGATAACCCTGAGCGATGGCCGGGCCGTCACGGTCACCTACGGCGAGTACCGCTCAATCCTGTCGACCGGCCGCGTGCAGGCCGATCGGATCGCGGCGTTCCGCGCGTACCACGACCTGTACGGCCGCACGCGCAACACCTATGCGACCCTCTACAACGCGGTGTGCCAGCGCGACTGGTTCCTGGCCCGGGCCCGCGGGTACGAGACGTCGCTCGACGCCGCGCTGTTCGGCAACCACATCCCCACGGCGGTGGTCGAAACCCTGATTGCCGTGGCTCGCGAGGGCGTGGAGCCGCTCCGGCGGTACCACCGCCTGCGCAAACGTGTGCTCGGCCTCCCGCAGTACTTCCCCTGCGATGCGCTGGTTCCGCTGTTCGAGTACGACCGCACGTACGACTATGACGAGAGCCGGCAGTGGGTGACCGAGGCGGTCGCGCCTCTGGGAGAGGCCTACCAGCGCGATGTGCGGGCGTCGTTTGCGAACGGCAGCATCGACGTCTACGAGAACGACGGCAAACGCAGCGGCGCGTACTCGGCGCCGGTGTACGGCGTTCACCCGTACATGCTGCTGAATCACAACGACACGCTGGATGCGGTGTTCACCCTGGCCCACGAGATGGGCCACAACATCCACACGGTGCTGGCTCACCGTTCGCAGCCCTTCGTGTACTCGGACTACACGATTTTCGTGGCCGAGGTTCCGTCCACGCTGAACGAGATGCTGCTCCTCGAGTACCTGCTCGCGCAAACCAGCGATCCGCGCGAGCGGATCGTGCTGCTGCAGCACGCGCTCGAGAGCATCGCCGGCACGTTCTACACGCAGGTCCTGTTCGCGGACTACGAACTCCGGGCGCACCGGCTGGTCGAAGGTGACAGACCGGTGACCGCGGACGTGTTGTGCGAGCTCTACGCCGCCGTCATGCGCGATTTCTACGGCGACGTGTTTGACGACGAGCCGCTCGCGCGGATGACCTGGGCGCGGGTGCCGCACTTCTACCATTCGCCCTACTACGTCTATCAGTACGCCACCTGTTTCGCGTCGGCGGCCCGCATCGCCCAGACCATCATCGAGGGGCCCTCCGCCGCGCGCGGCGCGGCTGTGGACCGATACCTGGCGCTGCTGGCGGCCGGCGGCAGTGACTACCCGATGACGCTGCTCGCCCGCGCGGGTGTGGACCTGAGCGACGCCGGCACCGTCCGTGCCGTCGTCGATCAGTTCAGCTCTCTCCTGGCCAGGCTCGAGACCGAACTGGCCTCACGGCCAGCGCCATGAACGCGCCGCCGCCGCGGGCACCGCGCCAGACCGCACCGCAGGGGGCGGCGTCGGGCGTGGTCGCCGTGGTGGTGGCGGTCCTCGTGTGTCTGACATCCGCCGGCCTGCGGGGGCAGGAGACCGGACCCTCCGCGTCGATGGAGGTGCCGGGCGGCATCGCCGCGTTTGCCCGCGTCCTTGGAGCGGAACCGGATGCGCCGCGCGCGCGCCTCATGCTGACGATGGTTCGGCTCATGTGGGACGTGCCTGCCGGGGTGGACGCGGGCGCGGATCGCCGCCGGGCCGACGGGCTCGCCTACCTGGAATCGCTGGCCGCCCTCGAGCGGGCCCGCGAGGCGGCCGCAGGCGAGCCGATCATGCTGGCCACGCTCGTCGGACGGCTCGGACTGGCTGACGCCGGGGTGTTTGCTGGCGCGCTCGGCTGTCACCTGGAGGATCAGGGCGCTGGCCGATGGCGCCTGCGGCCATCTGAGGACCCGGCCGTGCGACGCCGCGCCGGCTGGCTCTCGGACGCTGGTGTGACCGTAGAGGCGCTCGTGGCCGGGCTCAACGCGGGCACCGCCGTGGCCCTGGCGCGGCCGTCGGACTCGGTCCCGCTGGTGCTGTCACGGGACGCGTGGGCCCGCCTGCTGAAGCCGGCCCCGGCGTATGCGGGGTCGTTGTTCACGAGCCTGCTGTCCGATCGCCGCGGCTCGTTCATCTACCACGGCGCCGCCGCGCTGGACGGCCCGACGCGCGCGTTCATCGAGAATGGCCCGCCGACCCTGCTCGATGACGACGGGCGCAGTTCGGTGTTCGCGCACCTGGGCCGCAGTGTGCGCGTGGCCGGGGGCCGTGTGGCGGTGCCCGGCGGCGCCGATGCCGAACCGCTCTGGGAGGTCGTCGTCGGTGAGCGGGTGGGCGACGCGGCCGCGTTCGTGCCAAGACTCCTCGACCGGGACGGCGGGCGCCTGGCCCTGCTCTACGACGGCATCAGCCACGCGGCGCCAGACGTGCGACGATTTGTGCTGGGGAGCGACCAGCCCGACGTGGCCGTGCGCGTCGAGCGGTTCAGGGACCTGGTGGCCGCCGCCGAGCGGTGCCTGGTCGGATGGAATCCGCGCGCCAGGCCCTTCGAGCGGGTCGCCTTCGACGCGTCACACCTGTTCGCGTGCCTGCGCATGGCGGCGGACGGACGTCGTCCCGCTGGACCGGCCTCCGCCCGCTTCTGGGCTGAGGCGTTCGGAGGCACGGGCGTGATGATCGAATCCGGGGCGGCACGCCGGATGGCGGTGGGAGAGCGCATCGACGCGCCCGGGCTCGTGGGCCTGCTGTGCGTTCCGAGCACGTCCGACCGCCGTCTGCGCGCCGAAGCGTGGATGTTCGCCCAACGCGTCTTCCCGGAGCCCGCAGACACGGACCTGGACGACGTGCTTGTGGCCGTGCGCGGGTTCCAGCGGTTCCCGGCGCTGCTGCTGACGCTGGAGCGCGTGGGCATCACCGACGCGGCCACCTACGCGCGAGTGGTCGTCGCGGCTGACGGCATTTCCCGGGCGCAGGGCCGCCACGCCTGGACGACGGTGGCACAGTTCCAGAGCGCGGTCTCGATCATCGAGCGTGCCCGGTTTCACCGTGCCTGTGATGCTGAGACTGCGGACGCGTGGCTCCTCAGGCTGGCGGCGGTTTCCCTGTCGCACGAACGCGAGTATCTGGGAGCCCTCGCCGCGTGGCTCGACGACCTCCTGGCGTCGGCGGTTCCGGCCCCGGCGTCCATGCCCGAGTTCCCCGATCCCGACCGGCCGCTCGAAACCCGTCTGGCAGCGCTGATGGCCGGGGCCGTGACACGGACACGGTCCGGAGACACCTCCCTCACGCCCGTGATCGAGTGGGAAGGCCTTCGGTACCGCGTCGACCCGGCGGGGGCGACGTTGCGCCGGACGGTGGACGTCCGTGTCCGGCAGGGTGGTCCGTCGTTGGATGCCGTCCTGGCGTTGATACATGCCCTGCGTGCTACCGAGAACATCGGGGGGCTCCCCAATCTGGCCCCGCGGGTCGCGTCCCTGTCGAACGCGGTGGCGGCACTGCAGGCCGACGCGCCGGTGGACGGCGGCCTGATCGCGCAGGGTCAGCCGGATCTGGGCCGAGTGTGGGCCGACGTCGAGCGACGCCTGCGCAACGTGCGCCGCGCCATCTCTCCGGCAGGCATGGCCAGCGTGCTCCGGCCGCTCACCCGGGCCGCCGACTGGTATCTGGCTCACGTGCTGGTGTCGCTCGCGTACGCTCCGCATCTCGGCGAGGCGGACAGCCCGGCCCTGCTCGGCGGCGACCCGTCCAGCCGGCACGACTTCGGTCTCGACGACACCCGGATCGATCGCCGGATCGAAGCGATGTGGCGGCTCCCGGCCGAAGGGCGCGACCGCCGTCAGCAGTGGCTGGTCACGGGGTCGCTGCTCGGCCTCGACGTCGCGCTGGGCCGTTTCGCCCTGCGCCGTGTTCCCAGTGAGGTGATGCCGCCGCCGCCGATGCTCACCGATGTGGAGCGGCAGGCGTTGACTGAGGCGGTCGGGCTCGTCAGTCCGTTCGACTTCACCGATGACGCGCGCGCCGCGCTGCTCGACGCCCTCGCAGCGGGCCGTGCGCATCTGGCGGCGGCGTCACCCTCCACGATTGCCGCGTACGCCGTGGACGCCGGCCTGGACGAGTGGCGCACGGCCATGCTGCCATGGGTGCTCGTGCACGAACCGGCCCGAGCCGAGGGCCTGTGGTCGCTTGCCGAACTGGTGGTCCTCGGGCTCTCCGGCCAGCCCCGGCCGCCCGGGTTTGATGCCTGGGGCGGATCCGGCCTGTCGCTGGATGGCCGCCTCTCGACTGTCTTTCCCTGGGGGCAGCCGTGGGCCACGTTGTCCGGTCGCAAGGGCACGCGGATGGTGCCTGCGCTCGTGGCGGACCTTGGCATCGCCCTGGCCGAGTCCCTCGCGGGCCTGGGCCTGCCGGCACGGCTCTCCGGAGGCGTGCTGGCTGTGGCGACGCAGGCGTTCCTTGATACGATCCGGACGAACCACGAGGATGATTGGATGACGCTCGTCGTCAACGCGCGAAAGACGACGGCGGGCGGCATCGAGGACTTCGTCTCCGCACTGACCATCGGCGGGGCGCTCACGCCAGCCGACAGAGAGACTCAGCATGAGAACGACCGGTAGCTACGTCGTGGGTGTCGTCGCGGCCCTGGTGGCCACATGGGCGGCGGTGGCCACGGGCCAGGCCCCGCCCCCGTCCGCGCCTCCGCCCGATCCGGGCATTGTGTTTACGTCGCCCGAGGACGGTGCGTTCGCCAGCGGACCCATGACCCTGTCGGTTCGTCTCGATCCGCCAGACACACCGGTCAAGAACGTCAGCCTGTTCGCCGACGGGCGCCTCGTCTGCACACTCGAGCGGGCGCCCTTCGAGTGCCCGTGGGACGCCGGGCCCCGGGTGAATGAACACCTGTTGCGTGCCGTCGTCGTCACCGTGGACGGCCGCCGTACAGCCCGGGCCATCCGCACGAAGGGCGTGGCCTACGCGGAAGCCGTGGACGTGGACGTCGTGCACATTACCGCGACGATTACCGACAACGACGGGAATTTCGTCCGCGGGCTGCCGCAGACGGCATTCCGCGTGTTCGAAGATGGCGTACGGCAGACCATCACGCATTTCGCGGCCGAGAACATCCCCCTCGAGATCATTGTGGCGGTTGACGTGAGCGGCAGCATGACCGACGCGATGGGCCACGTGAAGTCGGCCGTGAAGACGTTTCTCTCGGCCCTGCGGCCGAGCGACCGGGTGACCGTCATCGGCTTCAACGACAACGTGTTCACGCTGGCCAGGCCTTCGGCCGACCTGGCTACCCGGCTGCGTGCCATCGATCGCCTGGCGCCCTGGGGCGGCACGGCGCTCTACGACGTCATCGTTCAGGCCATCGGCCAGCTCGGGCGGCAGACCGGCCGGCGGGTCCTGGTCGTGTTTACTGACGGTGAGGACCTCAATAGCCACATCCCGCTCGAGACGGCCGTGTCACGGATCGAGTCGAACGATGCCGTGCTCTATCCGATCGGGCAGGGCCGCGCCACCGAGGTGAAGAGCCTGAAGGTCGTCCTGGACGAACTGGCCCGCAAGAGCGGCGGGCGGGCGTTCTTCGAAGACATCGCGAAACTCAACGATGTGTTCGCCCGCATCCTGGAAGAGCTGTCGAATCAGTACCTGCTGGGATACGTCTCGACCAATCCCGCGCACGACGGCAAGTGGCGTACGATCCGCGTCGAAGCTCCTGGCAAGGACCTGCACATCCGTGCGCGCCAGGGTTATAGGGTGGGCACGAAACAGGGATTAGGGATTAGGGATTAACCATGAAGTCCAGCCTCCAACCGTTCGTGATGCCGCTCCTCGTTGCGGGCCTGCTGGCGACAGCCCTCGGACGAGGCGTCCGCGTGCAGGACACGCAGCCGCCCGTCTTCAAGGCCGATGTCGCGCTCGTGGCGGTTGACGTGATTGCCGTCGACCGGAACGGGCTGCCCATCCGCGGGATCACACCCGAGGAGTTTGAGGTCACGATCGACGGGAAGTCCCGGCGGGTCGTGTCGGCCCAGTACGTCGAGCAGCGATCGACGGCGCCGGGAGCGACCGTCAACCTGGGCCGCCTCGAGGGCGAAGAAGCCGTGGAGGCGACCTACGCCTCGAATGAAGGCCCCGGAACGGCGGCGTCGGCCTCGCTGCCGGTACCCCGCAGCATCGTCATTGCCATCGACCAGAGTACGTTCTCGCCCGTGGCGAGCCGTGGCCTGATTGCAGCCGCCACCGGCCTGCTCGGCGCGCTGAGTCCCCTCGACCGAGTCGGTCTGATGACGTTTCCCACGCCGGGGTCGCTGATTGCGCCATCGGTGAACCACGCGCGCGTGCGTGAGGGCATCGCGAACGTCATCGGCATGGCGGAGCCGGCGCCGCGGATTCAGACCGGCATCACTCTCGCGGAGGCGCTCGCCGTCGATCGCGGCGACGCCGGCGAGTTGTCGAGAGTCATCGACCGGGTGTGTGCGGGCGCGTCGGGCCAAGGCACCATCGACGGTCGGCCCTCGCAGGCTGATGCGTGCCGGCAGCAGATCCAGATAGACGTGCCGCAGTACGTCGACTACGCGCGCCGCGGTTCGACCGTGAGCCTGCAGGAGCTGGCCAATGTCATGCGCCTGCTTGCCGTCGTGCCAGGCCCCAAGACCATCGTGCTGATCAGCGCCGGCCTGGTGGCCGGCGAACACGTCTCCGCGCTGGGTACGCTGGACGAGATCAAGAGCATCGCCGAGCTGGCGGCTGTCGCTCAGGCGTCGTTGTACGTCATCCACACCGACTCGAGCTTCTTCGACGCCAATAGCCTGGAGCGGCAGCGCACGACGGGCTTCGCCCTGGGTGAGTCCCAACTCCGTCTGGCCGGCCTCCAGCACATCGCGACGCTGGCGGGCGGGCCGGTGTTCAGATTGTCAGCCAGTTCGTCCACGGCGTTCGCCCGCGTGGCGTCGGAACTGTCCGGGTACTACCTGCTCGGCGTTGAGAGCGTGCCGGCCGACCGTGACGGCACCGCCCATCCCATACGCGTGCACGTGGCCCGTCCGGACGTGTCGATCCGCGCCCGTGAGCGGGTACTCGTGCCACGCGCACGAGCCGACAGTACCGGCGACCGGGCGATACTTGACGCTTTGAAGAGCGCGGGAATCGAGCGCGACCTGCCCGTGCGGCTGTCCACGCAGGTCCTGCGTGACCCGTCGAGCGACAAAGTGCGCCTGGTCATCAGCGCCAATATTGGCCGGGGCGTGAAGAGCCCGTCGACGGTGCGCGCGGCGTATTCGATCCGGAGCAGCGCGGGGCAGGCAGCCGAGAGTGGCGTCGAATCGCGGCGGCTTCCCCTGATCGGGACTGGTGACGACGCCACGTTGTCGTTCGTGGAGACCGTGCTGCTGACGCCCAGCCGCTACACCGTGCGGTTTGCGGCCGCAGATGCCTCCGGCCGGATGGGGTCGGTGGAACACCAGGTGACCGCCGGCCTCGTGGGGGGCGCCGGGGCCATGTTCAGCGACCTTGTGCTGGTGGACCCGTCGCGCGTCGCGGAATCCGGGCTGTCGCCCCTGGCCGACGGCCGCACCTGGAGCGACCGGGTGGACGCGTATCTCGAGATCTATCCGCAGACCACGACGTCGTTCTCCGTTGTGAAGCTGGAGGTGGCCGAGCGCCCCAACGGCGAACCGCTGGTGTCGTTCACGACGACGACCAAAGAAGTGGATCCGGGCCGGCGCTGGACGGCCCAGGGCGGCGTGGACCTGTCTGCGCTGCCGCCCGGCGCCTACACACTCATCGCCCGGGTCTTCGACGGCGAACGGGCGGTGGGCAGTGTGTCACGGCCGTTCCGCTTCGAGGGCATGATTGCGTCGGTCGCGCGCGGCGGGCCGCGCCTGCCGTTCAGCATGGCGACGGCCGGCACCCTCGTGCACCGGTTCCGCCCCGAAGACGCCCTGAAGCCCGAGGCCGTCGGCTACTTCATCGGTCGGCTGCAGGCGGCTGATACCGAGCCTGTGCCGCCGGCGCTGGCACCGGCGGTCGACGCCCTGCGGGCCGGCGAGTACGATGCGGTGCTGAGCCAGGTGGCGGCTGGCGGAGACCCGCAGCTCGCACCGGCGTTCCTGCGGGGGCTCGCGTTGTTCGCCAAGGGCGACCTCGAGGCGGCGGCCAGCGAGTTCCGTCTGGCCCTCCGTGCATCGAACGAGTTCCTGCCCGCGGTGTTCTACCTGGGCGCCTGTTATGCGGCCGGCGGCCGGGACCGCGAAGCGGTGGGCGCCTGGCAGACGTCCCTCATCACCGAAAGCGAGTCGCGCATCGTGTATGACGTGCTGGCGGACGGGTGGCTGCGGCTGAACAACGGCGCCCAGGCTGAGTCCATCCTTCGGGAGGCCATCGGGCGGTGGCCGGCGGACGATTCGTTCGTGCCTCGCCTTGCCGCGTCTCTGGCGATCCAGCAACGCCGGGCCGATGCCCTGACCACGCTGGCGCCCTACCTCGACCGGCGCCCAGACGACAGCGAAGCGCTGTTTCTGGGAATGCGCCTGTTGTACGACGCACACGCCGAGGGCAAGGCTGTCCGGACCGGTGTCGAGGACGCCGCACTGGCCACGAAGTATGCGACGCTCTACAAGGAGGCCAGGGGTCTGAATATCGCCCTGGTGGATCGTTGGGCGGCCTTCGTTCGTCAAAAGGGCGGGGCCGGGAAGTAGGGTAAAATGGGAGTTTCTGCTGTCGTCTGGCGAGCGGACAGTGTCAGCTATAGCCGATAGCCGAACGCCGATAGCCTGTGTGAGCCCCCCGACCTTTCAGGTCCGGGGATTGTGATTGTGAGTGTGAGGAGCCTGTATGAGTATCGCCGTCGAACGTGTCCATCCATTTGAGGCCGCCGTTAAAGCCGGGCGTGAGCCGTTCAAGGTCGCGGATTTGAGCCTGGCGGAATTCGGCCGGAAAGAGCTGCGGCTTGCCGAGCAGGAAATGCCAGGGTTGATGGCGATCCGTAGCCGGCACGCCGCCAAGAAGCCGCTGGCGGGTGTGCGGGTTATGGGCAGCCTGCACATGACGATTCAGACGGCGGTGTTGATTGAGACGCTGGCGGAGTTGGGCGCCGACGTGCGGTGGTGCTCCTGCAACATTTTCTCGACGCAGGACCACGCAGCCGCGGCGGTCGTCGTGGGGCGGCCCGAGACGGGCGGCACCCCTGAGAATCCACGGGGCATTCCGGTGTTTGCCTGGAAGGGTGAGACGCTGGACGAATACTGGTGGTGCACCAACGAGACCCTGATCTGGCCGGACGGCACGGGCCCCGGTCAGATCGTGGACGACGGCGGGGACGCGACGCTGCTGGTGCACAAGGCGGCGGAGTTCGAGAAAGCCGGCGCGGTGCCGGCGTTCAAGCCCAAGGAGGACCCCGAGGAGTGGGGCGTCATCCTCCAGCTCATCAAGACCGAGATTGCGAAACACCCCGGCCGCTGGACGACTGTGGCGAAGGGCGTCAAGGGCGTGAGCGAAGAGACCACGACCGGCGTGCACCGGCTGTATCAGATGGTCGAAGCCGGGACGCTGCTGTTCCCGGCGATCAACGTGAACGACTCGGTGACGAAGAGCAAGTTCGACAACATCTACGGCTGCCGCCACTCGCTGACGGACGGCGTCATGCGGGCGAGCGACGTGATGCTGGGCGGCAAGCTGGCCGTGGTGTGCGGCTTTGGTGAAGTGGGGAAAGGCTCGGCGCAGGCGTTGCGCGGCCAGGGGTGCCGGGTGGTGGTGACCGAGATCGACCCGATCTGCGCGCTCCAGGCGGCGATGGAAGGATACGAGGTCGCGACGCTCGACGAGGTCGTCGGCAAGGCCGACCTGATCATTACCGCGACGGGCAACCTCAACGTCGTGACCGCAGCGCATATGGCGCGGATGAAAGACAAGGCCATCCTGGGCAACATCGGCCACTTCGACAACGAAATCGACATGGCCGGCCTGAAGGCCGTGCCTGGCATCCGGCGGATCAACATCAAGCCGCAGTACGACGAGTGGCGGTTCCCTGATGGCCACAGCGTGATGATCCTGGCCGAGGGGCGGTTGCTGAATCTCGGTTGTGCAACGGGGCATCCGAGTTTCGTGATGTCGGCGTCGTTCACCAACCAGGTGCTGGCGCAGCTCGAGCTGCACGTGAACCGGGCGCAGTACGAGAAGAAAGTGTACATGCTGCCGAAACACCTCGACGAGGAGGTGGCGCGGCTGCACCTGGCGCACATCGGCGTGCGGCTGACCACGCTCACACCCGAGCAGTCGGCGTACCTGGGCGTGCCGGCCGAAGGCCCGTACAAGCCGGCGCACTACAGATACTAGAGGCTAGAGGCTAGAGGCTAGAGGCTAGGGAATGAGGTCGAGTCCGGTTTCGGTGACCCGAAACCGGACTCGACTTTTTTCTACTTGCTACTTGCTACTTTCTACTTTCTACTGACTACTTCCTACTCTCCGGGCTTTCCAATCCCCAATCCCCAATCCCCAACCCCCAGTAGTAGAATCCCCCGAGGAGGTTCGTGATGCGACGACGGCAGTTCGTGTATGTGCTGGGTGTGCTGGCGGTGGGCGTGGCGCTGGCGGTCGGGTCGATCGGCGTCACTGGCCAGGGGCTGGATGAGATCCGGGCGACCTACACGAAGTACGAATACAACGTGCCCATGCGGGACGGCGTGAAGCTGTTCACGTCGGTCTACGTCCCCAAGGACCGGTCGCACACGTATCCCATTCTCCTGAACCGCACCCCGTACAGCGTGGCGCCCTACGGCAGCAGCGCGTACAAGACCAGCCTGGGGCCGTCGAACCTGTTCGCGAAAGAAGGCTACATCTTCGTCTACCAGGACGTGCGTGGCCGGATGATGTCCGAAGGAGAGTTCGTGGACATGCGCCCGCACCTGGCGGTGAAGAACGGGCCGAACGACATCGACGAGAGCACCGATACCTACGACACGATCGAGTGGCTGCTCAAGAACATCGGCAACCACAACGGCCGGGTGGGCATGTACGGTATCTCGTATCCCGGATTCTATGTGTCGGCCGGCATGATTGACGCCCATCCAGCGCTCAAGGCCGTTTCGCCCCAGGCGCCCATCACCGACTGGTTCATCGGCGACGACTTCCACCACAACGGCGCGCTCTACCTGCCTCACGCGTTCGGATTCCTCTCGGGGTTCGGCCGGCCGCGCACGGGGCCGACCACGCAGTGGCCGCCCCGGTTCGACTTCGGCACGGCCGACGGGTACCAGTTCTTCCTGAAGCTCGGGCCGATGGCCAACGTGAACACGAAGTACTTCAAAGGCGACATCAAGTTCTGGAACCAGATGATGGAGCACGAGACGTACGATGCCTTCTGGCAGGCGCGGAATCTCCGGCCGCACCTGAAGAACATCAAGCCGGCCGTGCTGACCGTCGGCGGATGGTTCGACGCCGAGGACCTGTTCGGAGCCCTCGAAACCTACAAGAACACCGAACGCCAGAGCCCGGGCGCGACCAACATGCTCGTGATGGGTCCCTGGGTGCATGGCGGGTGGGCGCGGGGAGACGGGGACCGGCTGGGTGCGGTGACGTTCGGCGGGAAGTCGGGGCCATTCTACCGGGAACACATCGAGCTGCCGTTCTTCCAGTTCCACCTGAAAGGCAAGGGCGATCCGAAACTGCCTGAAGCGTACGTCTTCGAGACGGGCCGCAACGAATGGCGCCGGCACGACGCGTGGCCCCCGAAAGCGGCCGACATGAAGACGATCTACTTCCGTGCCGGAGGCGCGCTGGCCTGGGAGGCCCCCTCTGACGCCGCACCGGCCTTTGACGAGTACGTCAGCGATCCATCCCGTCCGGTGCCGTACATCAACGGCATCGCCATCGGGATGACGCAGGAACACATGGTGGACGACCAGCGGTTTGCGGCGACGCGGCCGGACGTGCTGGTCTTCCAGACCGAGCCCCTCGACCACGACCTCACGGTGGCCGGCCCCGTCGTCGCCAGCCTCCGCGTGTCGACGACCGGCACGGATTCGGACTGGGTGGTCAAGATCATCGATGTGTATCCGGAGACGATCCAGGACGCTGCGGCGCCGGCAGGCCGCGGAGGCCAGGCGGGGTATTCGACGATGGGGGGCTACCAGCAGCTCGTGCGCGGCGAAGCGATGCGCGGCAAGTTCCGCAAGTCGTTCGAGAAACCCGAGCCATTCGTGCCGGGGGAGGTTGCCGCCGTCGAGTACGCGTTGCCGGATGTGTACCATACGTTCCGCACGGGCCATCGGCTGATGGTGCAGGTGCAGAGTTCGTGGTTCCCGCTGGTCAACCTGAATCCGCAGACGTTCGTGAACATCAACACGGCAACCGAGGCGGACTTCAAGACCGCGACGCAGCGCGTCCACCGTTCGAAGGACGCCGCGTCGGGGATTAGACTCTCGTTGCTCAAGTGAGGCTGTGGGGGTTGGGGACATCCCCTGCCTGTCCCCAATCCCCAACCCCTAATCCCTAATCCCCAGGCTTCTACCGCCGCCCGGCGACCGTCAGCCGCAAGTGCCGCAGGCGCAGATCCAGCTCTTCCGGCGTCATCTCGGCATACTTGGCCGGCAGCAGGCGACGGCTCGATGTCTCGAAGACGGCGAGCAGTTCCATGTACTCGAGCAATTCGACGTCGCGGCTGGGGAAGTAGTCGGCGGCGGCGCGGACGAAGTGCGCGGCTTCCACGGTGGCTTCGCCGCCCGCTTCCCGTGCGGCGTCGTCATTGGCCATCAGGATGACGGCTTCGACGTCCGCGTTGCTGTAGCCCACGAGTTTCATCGAGAAGCCGTCGCGGATCGCCGCGAAGTCCACGGACGTGCGAATCTTGTTCTTCCGCGCCACGGCCTTGGCGACGTTCTCCACCTCTTCGGGTGACTGGGAGTACAGGAACGGGATCTTGCGATCCAGGCGCCCGGCGCGTTTGAGGTCCACGTCTAGCTTGTCCGGCCTGTTCGTCATGACCAGGAACAGGATCCGGCCCCGGTTCGACGTGTCGGACATGAACTCCTTGATCCGCGCGATCACGCGCGAGGAGGTGCCGCCATCGCCTTCGCCGTCGGTGTTCCCGAACGCCCGGTCGCCTTCATCGATGATGACCACCACCTGGCCGATGGCCTTGATGACCGTCAGAATCTTCTCGAGGTTGCCCTCCGTCGCCCCCACCCACTTCGATCGGAAGTTCTTGAGCTTGATCGTCGTGAGGCCGCACTCCTTGGCGAACGCCTCGGCCACGAAGGTCTTGCCCGTTCCCATCGGCCCCGTGAAGAGGATGCCCATCGGGACGCGGCTCGTGCGGCCCTCCCGGATGTTCTCGGCCAGGACGATCAGGTCCTTCTTGACCTCGTCCATGCCGCCCACCACGTCGAATCCGTGCCCCGGTTCGACGAACTCCACCAAGCCGAAACACTCGCGCTCGAGAATTTCGCGTTTGCGGCGGGCGATGAGACGGTCGACATCCGCGCGGCTGCGATCGGCCGCGGCGGCCTCTGTGACGGAGGCCGGCAACGCCTGCGCCGGCGTCGGCGCGAGGAGTTTCCGGATTTCGTCCTGCGCCAGGCCGGCGGTGAGCGCCGCGAGTTTCTTCGCCCGCTCCACGGCATCCGGGCCCGGACCGATCAGGGCGCTGATGAACGCCTCGCGCTGGGCGGATTCTTCTTCCGTCGCCGGAGGCGGCGTGAGAATCGACGCGATCTGAACGGCCTTCAGGCCCGCGGTGACCTCCGCATACCGATCGGCGTCTTTCTCGGTGAGACGCGGGTCCGCCAGGCGCGCCACGGCGCGGCGAGTGTCGCGGTCGGGCATGGGGATGTCGACCACCGCCACCTTGGGATTCGACACGATCTTCGTTGCGAGTTCGCTCATGTTCTCGGCGACGAGCAGGATGATGTTGTCGCCCTTCTCGATGGCCGGCAGCGACGACCACCGGTGCAACGTGATGATCGCCGCCCGGTCCGAGTCCGCGTGGAACGTCGGGTCGCCAGCCGGGGCGATCGCTTCGGCGTATTCGACGATGACCGCCGTGCGCATCGTGCCCACGAGGAGGCGCTCGAGCGCCGGCAGGACCTTGCCCTTCTCGGAGGCCAGCAGCAGATCTTCGACGTCCGTGACGGAGGCGGCGCGTGTGGCAAAGCGGACGCCGCTGGCGAGGTTGAAGACCGCGACGGTTTCGCGCGACTCCTTCAGCAGGACGTCCGTGAGAAACTCGGTCAGCGCATACGACTTCTGGTTGTGTACGACCGTGTCGTACACGTTGCCGTGCAGGACGAACATGGACGCTTCGCCGCGCAGGTAGCGGCGGCGGAGGTCTTCGGCCCAGGGCGGAAGCAGACGAGCGTCGGACATGAGGGTTCTCACGCGGTTTGTGTCGCGCCGATCGAGGCGAGCATCCTCTCGGTATCGGTCGCGCTCTCTTTGATGGCCTC
The DNA here is from genome assembly GCA_964372095.1 of uncultured Vicinamibacterales bacterium. Classification (GTDB taxonomy): domain Bacteria; phylum Acidobacteriota; class Vicinamibacteria; order Vicinamibacterales; family JAKQTR01; genus CAYJPV01. The sequence continues at coordinate 46,053 of CAYJPV010000010.1, forward strand.
GACGCTGGTCAGCAACTCGTCGAGCTGGCCGGCCAGTTCGTGCGGCGACTGCATGGTCACAATCTGATCGGCGAGCAGCCGGAACGAGTTCTCGATGAGGTCGAGTTCACCCCGGGCGACGTCGAGATACCGCCGGAGTTCCTGCACCTTCTCGAAACGTTTCATGATGATCGCCAGGTTCTTCTTGGCGATCTCCACCTGCTGACGGTCCGAGGCGGCGTCCTTGACCGCATGGTCCCACCGGTCGCGCTCCACGTCGAGGGCGGGCAGATCCACGGTACTCAGGTACTGCTCGTATCGGGCGCACGTGACGGCCATGTCGAGGAAGGAGTCCGCCAGCTTTTCGGTCTTCACCAGTTCGGCGCGGACCAGTTCGCCCGTGAACGACGGATTCTGGCTCGCCAGGCGCTGGATGTCGCGCTTGAGCTGGATCAGGCGCTCGATGCGGCCCCGATCGCTCGGGTTGAGGAGCATCACGCGGCTGGCACGTTGCTGCGCTTCCCACGCTTTCTTCTCGCGCTCGAACTGCGGATCCCAGAGCAGACGCTGCAGGGCGCGCGACCCGGGCGCGTTGAGCATCCAGATCGCCTCCGCCCCCAGGGCCGCCACGGCCACCAGAGGGTTCTGCGTGAGCATCGACATGACCATCGCCCCGACGAACAGGGAGATGTTGTAGGGATTCAGGAACGCGTACTTCGTGTACGACGGCTTCTCGGGCGGCGGCACGGATGGCGTGTCGAGCACGGGCGACGACGGTCGGCCGCCTTGCCCGGGAACCGGAGTGGCGGGCCTGGCGGGGGAGGCCGGTCGGACGATGGGGCGGGGCCCGGGTTTCGGCGGCGATGCCATGGGTGCCATTCTACTGGGGATTGGGGGTTGGGGATTGGGGATTGGGGGAAGTCAGGGGATGACCCCGCCTGTCTTTGGCTGTCCGCCAACCCCCAACCCCCAATCCCCAATCCCTAGTTCTGTGGCGCGAGCAACCCCAGTAACTGCTTCTCGACCGCCCGGAACTCGGGCGACGTCTTCAACGAGGCACTGCGTTCCGCAAAGAACGGGACGTCCACCCGGTGAAGGATACGCGCCGGCCGCGTCGACAGCACATACACGGTGTCGGCCAGGTATACCGCTTCGGACACGTCGTGGGTGACGAACAGGATCGTGTTGTCGGCGGTGCGCGAGACGTCCAGCAAGAGGCTCTGCATCCCCCATCGTGTCTGCGGGTCGAGCGCCCCGAACGGTTCGTCCATCAGGACGATGCGGGGATCGTTGATCAGCGTGCGGGCGATGGCGACACGCTGCTTCATGCCTCCGGAGAGATCCTTCGGGTAGCGGTGGGCAAAGTCGCCCAGTCCGACGGCATCGACCATCTTGCGGGCCTTGCTGCGGCGCTCGGCCGCGTGCACGCCGCGCAGTCTCATGCCGTACTCGACGTTCTGCTGGACCGTGAGCCACGCGAAGGACGTGTAGGCCTGGAAGACCATGCCGCGATCGCGGCTGGGTCCGTCGATGGGTTGGCCGTCGAGCAGCACCTGCCCCTTGGTCGGCTCGATCAGCCCGGCCACGGCCTTGAGGATCGTGGACTTGCCGCAGCCCGACGGTCCCAGGAACACCACAATTTCGCCGCAGCCCGGCTTGTCGTCGACGTCGAACGACACATCATGCACGGCGGGCGTCTCGTGGCCAAACCGGTCGACGTAGGTGACGAAGAGGTCCTTGACGCGCAACTTCGGCGCCTTCCCGGCGAGATCGGCGCGATACGTCGGGGCCACTGACGGGGTCGCCTCGACCGTGACGGCTACCGTGCCGGGTTCGCCGGGTTTCGGGTCGCTCGTGGGCCGGTCGTTCATGACGCCTTCTCCCGCCAGCGGAACATGGCGCTCGATGTGGCCCGGATCAGCACGTCCGTGAGGAGCCCGATACCGCCAATGACGATCAGGCCCGCGAATGACCACGACGCCTTCTGGTGCGTGCGGGCGAGTTCAACCATGTAGCCCAGCCCATGCTCGGGATTGACGGCTTCGGCAAGGATGACGTACGTCCACGAGATGGCATTCATCACCCGGAACGAGTCGAAGATCTCGGGCAGTGCCGCCGGCACCAGAATCGTGCGGACGACCTGCCCGCGCGAGGCCCCAAGTGTCAGCGCCGTCTGCACCAGTTCGTCGGGCACCGCGCGGATGGCCGTGACGACGACCGGCAGCAGGTAGACGAAGACGCCCAGAAAGAGGAACGCCACCTTCTGCGACTCGTAGATGCCGAACCACAGGATCAGCAGCGGGATGAACGCCGAGATCGGCATGTAGCGGACCGGCGCCATGATCGGCTCGAACAGCCGGTTGATGGGCTCGAACGCGCCCATCAGCACGCCCAGTGGCAACGCAACGCCCGCCGCCAGGAAGAACGCGATCAGGATACGTTTGGTCGAGATCCAGATGGCCAGGCCGAGGTCGTGCTCGATGAACAGCTGCAGCGTGCCGCGCACGACCTCCGTGGGCGAAGGCAGGAAGTCGGGCGGCGCCAGGCCCCCGTACGAGGCGACACACCACGCGCCCAGCACCAGCACCGGCATCACGAAGCCGAGCGGCAGACTGACGGACCTGGGCAGCGGTTCACGCAGGGCGAACAGGCGGTTTCTGGGCATCGGCGATTCGCGTCAGAAGCAAGAAGCAGGGAGCCAGTAGGCAGTAGAGAGTAGTCAGCAGAGAGGTCGGAACCGGAGCTGGGGACCAGGGACCGGGGACCGGGGACATCCCCCGTCTTTCCCTAGCCCCTAGCCCCTAGCCCCTAGCCTCTAGCTACTGCGCCGCCAGCACGACCTTGATGTCCGTGCGGCGGTTGAGCTGGCGTCCAGCTTCGGTGGTGTTCTCGGCCACCGGGTTTGCTGACCCGCGGCCGATGGTCTGGAACCGCGCGGGCTGGATGTTCGGGAAGTTCTGCAGCACGTAGTTTCTGACGGCCTGCGCCCGGCGCTCCGACAGCGTCAGGTTGCCCGCGACCGAGCCGGTCGAGTCGGTGTTGCCCTCGATCCGCAGGTACGTGTTGCCGAACGATGTCATCGTCTCGCCGAGGGCGTCGAGCACGAAGTACGACCCCGCCATGATCACGTCGGACCCCGGCGTGAAGTGGATCTGGATCTGCTTGTTGACGATGGCACGGTCCTTGGCGGACGGGGCCCGCGCGGCCATCTTCGGCTCTTCCACCACCTGGCCGGCGTAGGCCGTGGCCAGCGCGCCGATGAAGCGCACGTCGGCCCAGTCCTTGGCTTCGACGGGCCGCGTGACGAGGCCCTTCTTGCGCCAGATGACGAACGCCGTATCGAACAGCGTCTCGTAGTGTGCCTTGCCGCCGGTCAGCCCGAAGAACTGGGCGTTGTCGGCGTACGGCGTCAGCTTGAGGCCGGAGAGCATGCCCGACACGGTGTCGCTGTCGAGTTTGAGCGCCTTGCCCACCACGGCGTACGACGCCGCCGGGTCGGTCTTGATCATCTCGATGCCCTCGAACCAGCCGTGCACGAAGTCGCGAAGCGTCTCGGGCGCCTGGTCGATGATGTCCTGGCGGGCGACGAGCGCGTCGGCGATGATGTTGCTCGCGTCCGAGGTCGACACGAGGATGTGGGCGTCGTCGCCGCGGGCGGTGACGGCGGACGACAGATCCGGCTCCCACGTCACGGCCGCATCGACCTGGGCGGCCTTGAACATGGCGGCCGCCGCCGGCGCGTCCTGTGTGAAGATGATCGACTTCTCGAGGGCACCGCGGTCCTCGGGCGACAGTCCCGACTGCGACAGCAGGTAGAGCAGCAGGAAGTGCGACGGCGTGAATTGCGTGCAGGCGATCCGCCGGCCCTTCAGGTCTTCGATGGACTTCATCGAGCTGAGCGAGACGATGCCGTCACCGCCGCGTGACCAGTCCTGCATCAGAATGGCGCGGGCGCGGGTGTTCTGCTCGGCAAGGATGGACGCCTCGCGGGCCCAGTTGTCCACCGTGTTCCACATGACGTCCACGTCGCCCTTGCGGAACGCCGCAAGTTTGGCGGCCGGGTCTTCGATCAGCACGAACTTCACGTCCATGCCGAAGCGTTTCGAGTACCCTCCGCTCGCCGCGACGTCGAGGCCGCCGTTGAAAACGATGCCGGGCGCGTGACCCGCCCATGTATTGATGGCGACGACGAGCGGCCGCGACAGCCGGCCGGACGTGCCGAGCAGCGTACCGCTGACGCCTGTCGATCCCGTCCCGCGCGCGGGATCGGGCGGCGCGTTCTTCAACGCGTCGAAGTCGGTCGACGACACCTGCTCCGCGGGCTTCGTGTCCTTGTCGCCCACGGCCCACTGGCGGATGTCGGCTCCGCGATAGGTGTAGAACGCGTAGCCGACCACCGCGAGAATGACGACGGTGATGAAGAGCTTGGCGAACGGCGTAAGCCTCATGTTCTCGGTCCTCCGACCTTACATCGTCTTCTGACTCTGCGACGCCTGCTGGGCCGCGCGTTTGGCCTTCATCTCGGCGAGCTGCGCGCGGGCCTGCACGTCGCCAGCCTGGTTCTTGAGAGCGGCGAGCCGCGAATCCAGCGACGATTCCGACAGTTCACGACCCAGGTTCGCTTCCGCAATGGTCGTCTTGATGTGCGAGCGCACGTTGTCGAGCGCCTTGACTTCGTCGTCCACCGACAGGCCGTCCAGCTGTTCCTGGATCTTGATACGGGCCTGTGCCGACTGGAGTTTCGCGAGCATCGAGTCACGCTCGGACTTGAGCTTCTTGATCTCGGCCTGCACCGTGAGCAGGGACGACTTGGCCGAGTCGGCGTCCTTCTGCGCGAGGTCGAGGTCGGCGCGGAGTTCCGTGAGCTCCTGGTTCAGCTCGTTCTTCTTCTGAATCAGGACCACTGACAGATCGTCCTGGTTCGTGTCGAGGGCCGCCGCCAGCTGGGCCTCCGTCTGCTGGAGGTCACGGTTGACCTGCGAGAACCGCGCGTCGAGTTCTTCGCGCCGGCGGATGATGTTGGCTGTGGCCGTCTTCAGCCGCGTGTACTTCTCGACCATCGAATTGATGGCGTTTTCGTACGCGATCTCCGGGTGCGCCTTTTCCACGTCCGCAATCCAGATCGAAAGAAACCCGCGCCACAGATTACCCAGTCGACTGAAGAATCCCATATCCCTAGCCTCCAGTTCCTGATCCCTAGCCTCTAGCCTCTAGCCTCTGGCCTCTCGAGCCCCTACGCCTCCGGCGTCTGCAGCTTTGGCGACGCATGCACGACCCGCGAGACGGCCTCCTGGCCGAAGAACTCCAGTACCTGCTGTACCGCAAGTTTCTTGTCGTTGCAGGCCCTGATCACGGCCTGCTGTTCGGCCACGCGCTGTTCCATGATGCCGCGGAGTTGGCGAATCTCTTCTTCATACAGCTTGATGCGCTTCTCGGCGTCGGCCAGGACGTGCTGGGTGTCGGACGCGCCCGCGCGGATGTAACCCTCGAGCGCCTGAATCTCGCCGACGCCCGCTTCGATGATCTCGTCGATAGGCACGCCGAACGCTTTCAGCGACGCTTCGACTATCTGCCTCTTGACCGCTACCGGCGTCTCGGGCGGCAGACTCCCGAGCAGGTCGGAAGCTTTGGTGACCCTACCCCGGTCGTCCTCGGAAATACCAGCAGCGGTGAAGACGGCATCGAAGTCCACCTTCCCATCAATAGCAGCAGGCGGATTCGTGACAAAGACCTGTTCGACGGCCGGCGCAGCGGCCTCGGTGGACGATGGCGGGGCATCGGTGGGTGGCGCGCCCTGTGGAGGGCTGTCATCGTTCTCGATGAACCAGCCCATGACGGTGTGCCCCCAGTTCTTCTTGTCGGTCATCAATGTACTCGTCGCGTTGCCCCGGACCTTCCGCCTTCGCACAACGCGCTTCGGCGGACCGCCTCGGCCTGGGCGGAGGCGGTCAGGTCGGGGTTGGATCCGGATTGTACGACCAACCGGCGTCCGGACCAACAGAAAGGGCACAGAAAGGGCACAAAAAGGGCATAGAAGGGGCGCCGTGTCATCTCGGGTGCGATACGCCCGCTTGTCACCAAACCAGTGTGAGGGTATCGTTGCCTGTGACGGACCCCTCCGCCCCCGCCTACGTAACCTGCCCCCACAGGAGGAACAATGGCGGACCCGCCCGCTGGTTGCGCTCGTGTTACTGGCGCCGTGGTCGGCGACCAGGCGCCCACAGCCCCCTCAGATCAGCCTGCCCCGGTGAAGGAGACCTTACTTATGTCGGCTCGTGTCGGCCAGAAAGCGCCGGATTTCCAGGCGCCCGCCTATTACAAGGGCGCCTTTACGAACGTCAAACTGTCGGACTTCTTCGGGAAGTGGGTGCTCGTCTGCTTCTACCCGGGTGATTTCACCTTCGTTTGAGCCACCGAAGTGTCGGCGGTCGCCGACAAGTACGCGGCTCTGCAGGAACTGGGTGTTGAAGTGATCTCGGTCAGCGTGGACAGCCACTTCGTCCACAAGATGTGGAACGACCACGAACTGGTCAAGATGGTGGACGGCGGCATTCCGTTCCATATGGCCTCGGACCAGGCCGGCAGCGTCGGCCGTGCCTTCGGGGTCTGGGACGAGAACCAAGGGATTGAGTTGCGCGGCCGGTTCATCATCGACCCGGATGGCGTGATTCAGGGCATGGAAGTGCTGACGCCGCCGGTGGGGCGCAAGTTCGCCGAAACCATTCGGCAGGTCAAGGCCTTCCAGCACGTGCGTGCCAGCAAAGGCACCGAAGCGATGCCGGCCGGGTGGGAACCCGGACAGCTGACGCTGAAACCCGGCCCCGATCTTGTGGGAAACGTGTGGAAGGTGTGGCAGCCGAAGATGGAGAAATAGCGCGGCGGCTCCCCGAAAAAGGGGCCAGGCCCCTTTTGCAAATGACCTAAAACGCAGGGTCGTCGGGAAAAGGGGGCAGGCCCCTTTTCGGGACAGCTGTCGGTTGGCGCGGTTGCGGCCCGTTCGGGGATTCCTTAACGGGGCCGTGACTGCCCGCATATACAATGGGGCGCGATGCTGGGCCGAGTGTTATTGCCGCGTGTGCTTGTGCTGGTCGTGCTCGTCAGCGTGACGGCGCTGACGGCCGCACGCGACTTCCTGCACAACCACGACGGTCTCGGCCAGCGATCCGACTGCCCGGCCTGCCGCATTGACCGCGCGACCAGCGAGGCGACGTCGGCCACCGCCGCGACCGTTGCCGTCCCCCTTCTGGTATCGCTGGGCGTCGTTCAGGACTCCTGCCTTGCCGGCCACGCGGCCGGCTGCTCCGCGCTCGAACCTCCTCCGCGCAGTCCGCCCTCGTTCCTCTGATTCCCCTCGGGCCCCCTTCCTGCATGCCAGGCCGCCCGGACGTGCGGGTGTCACCACCCGCGACGCCGGTCCCTGCGCGCACCCGCCCCCGCCGGGTGTGAACGCCACATCCTCACCGCAGACCCCGTGTGATCAGGGGTCTCATCGCTGATAGGGCACGGTGCCTGCCGCCCGAACCTGCGGGGCGGACGGGCCAGACGATCGAGGTTCCGTGGTGTCCAGGAAACGAATGGGGCTCGCCCTGCTGGTGCTGGCCGGCGCGTGCCTGTCTCCGCTTCTTGCTGCTGCGCAACCAGGAGCCGGGGCGTTGTCGCTTGATGACTGCCTGCGCACGGCGTTGGCCAATCACCCGCTGCTCAAGGCGTCCGGCCACCGTGTGGACGCGGCTGCCGCCCGCGTGGAGCAGGCGAAAGCCCTGCCGCAGCCGGTGGTGTCGTTCGATTCGGATCTGCAGCCGCAGCCATTCAACTACGTCAAGTCGGGGGAGTCGTACCTCGGGGTGTCACAGACGCTCGAGTTTCCGGCCCTGCGGCGGTCCCGGATCGGTGTGAGCCGGTTCGAGCAGGAGGCGGCGCGCGCCGACGTGTCAGTGGTGCGCGTCGATGTGGAATTCAACGTCCGCCGGGCGTTCTACGCGCTGCTGCTCGCGGAAGAACGCCTCCGGCACCTTCAGCAGGACCGTGACGTGGCGAACGATGTCCTGAAGACGGCGGAAACGAGGCTTGCGGCTGGCGACGTGGCTCGCGTCGAAGTCGTCCGGGCCCGCGTGGAGGCCGCCCAGGCGGCCAGCCAGGTGCAGGCCGGAACCGCCGCGGTGCGGCTGGCTGCGGCATCCCTGAACGTGAGCATGGGCCGTCCCCAGGGTGAACCCATTGCGATTGCCGGAGACCTTCGGGCCCCGGTGTTGACGGAGTCGCGGGACGTCATCCGCCAGGTGGCGCTGGCTTCCAGGGCCGAACTGAAGCGGCTCACGTTCCTGCAGGAGGCCGAAGTGCTGCGCCAGAAACAGGCGCGACAGGAGCGTTGGCCGGGGCTGGAACTCGGCGTGTCGCACCACCGCATCGACGGGACCACGGGGACGTGGGACGTCAGCGTGTCGCTGCCGGTGCCGCTCTTCTATCGGCAGCAGGCCAAGGGGCCGGCAGCCGAAGCGCAGGCCAATCAACTCGCGCTCCAGCGCGAGTTCGACCATCAGCGGCAGGCGATCGACCTCGAGGTGGAGACGGCCTACGTCGAAGCGCAGATGGCCCGGGAGCAGATTCGGCTGTACCAGGACGAGATTCTCACCGAGGCCGAAGAGGCCTTCAGGATGTTGCAGTTCAGTTTTCAGCAGGGCGAAATCGGGGGATTGGAGCTGATTGCCGCGCGCCGGACGCTCGTGACCGCGCGGCTCGGCTATGCCGATGCCCTGTTCAACCACGCGGTGGCCGTGGCCGCCGTCGATAAAGCCGCTGGCCGCCAGGCCCATGCAGGGCAGGGAGATTGACATGTGTAGACGAGCCGTTGTCGTGGGCGTATGCCTGCTGGTCGGGGCGGCGTGGGCGTGTTCGACACCGCAGGACACTCGCGAGCCGGAACAGACCGCCGTCCGGGAGAGTGGTGATGTCCGGGCGCGACCAGGACGCGGGCGTGGGGGTGGGCCGCTGGACCCGGCGGACGAGCCGGGCCGCGGCGGACGGCGCCGGGGGCGCCAGTGGGGCTCGACGCTCGTCCAGTTGTCCGCGGAGCAGGAGCGTACGCTGGGTGTCCGCACCGTTACCGTGACGCCGTCCCCCTTCAAGACCACGCTGCGGGCCATGGGCGAGGTGACGGTGCCGTTGCCCCGCAAGGCCATCGTGAGCTGCGCGTTCGCTGCCCGCATCGCGCGTATTCACGCGGGTGTCGGCACCTGGGTGACACGCGGGCAGCCCCTGGTCACCTTGCAGAGCGACGACGTAGGACTGGCCAAGAGCGAGTACCAGAAGGCACAGGCCGCGATCGACCTGGCGCGACGCACGTACGAGCGTGAGAAACGGCTGTTCGACAACGGCGTCGGTGCCCAGAAGACGTTCTTCAGCGCCGAAAGCGACCTCAGGATCGCGGAGGCATCGCGCCTGGCCGCCGAACGCCGTCTGCATGTGTTCGGCGTGTCGGATGCGGAGATCCGCCGGATCGACACGAGCCACGATAGTCCCGCCGAGCTGACGCTGACGGCTCCAATCGACGGCAAGGTGGTCGACAGCATCGCCGTGCTCGGAGCCATGGTGGACGCGTCCCGGGAGATTCTCACGGTCGTGGACCCGCGGGTGCTGTGGGTGGACGCGGAAATCTACGAGCGGGACATCGCCAGGGTGCAGCTGGGCCAGCAGGTGGCCGTGCGCGTGCCGGCCTATCCGGACGAGGTGTTCGAGGGCACAGTCAACTACGTCGGGGATGTCGTGCGGACCGATACGCGCACGATTGCCGTGCGGACGGAGGTGCCAAACCGTCAGCAGCGGCTGAAGCCGGGCATGTTCGCCAACGTGACGTTCCAGATCGGTGAGCGCCCGTTCGTGGTGGCGCTGCCGGCGGAGGCGATTCTGGAAGACACCGACGGCCACCTGGTGTTCGTCCGCACGGCGTCCGGTTACGAGCCGCGCCTCGTGGACCTCGGTGCGCAGGACAATGGCAACCGGGAAGTGGTGCATGGCGTGTCGGCCGGTGACGTCGTGGTCGTCGGTGGTCATTACCAGCTCAAGTCGAAGCTGTACGAGAACGCCGTCAAGAGCGGCCACACACATTAGAACGATTTCATCACCTGCGCGAAGCGGCCGATCCTGACCGCGGGAACGGGTGATGAAACCGGTGACAGGACCCACATGATCGCCCGACTGATCGGCTTCGCGCTCCGCCACAAACTGCTGACCATGCTCCTGGTCGCGCTCGTCGCGATCTGGAGTGTCCTCGTGTACGTCCGGATGCCGAAGGACATCTATCCCGACCTCAACGCCCCCCTCGTGAACATCGTCACCGAGAATCCGGGCATGGCGTCGGAGGATGTCGAACGGCTGATCTCGCTGCCGCTTGAGAGCCTGCTGGCGGGGGCTCCCGGCGTCACGCGGGTCCGGTCCGAGTCGACCACGGGCGACTCGGTCGTGACCGTGGAGTTCGACTGGGGGACCGACATCTACCACGCCCGGCAGATCGTCTCGAGCAAGCTCGAACTGATTGCCGGGCGGCTGCCGCAGAACACCTCGCCGCCCCTGCTGGGTCCGGTGTCGTCACGGATGGGCGAGGTCTTCGAGTTCGCGGTGACGGGGGCCGGCACGGACCCGATGGAACTGCGTTCCGTGGCCGACTGGACGATTCGGTACCAGTTGCAGGGCGTGCCGGGCGTGGCATTTGTCGTCAACCTCGGCGGGTTCGTGAAGCAGTATCACGTGCTGCTGAACCCCGAGATGCTCAAGCACCACGACCTGTCCGTCGAAGACGTGCGGCTGGCCATCGAACGCAGCAACCGCAATTTCTCCGGTGGCGTGTTGATCAGCGGGGCCCAGGAGACGCTGATCAAGGGCGTGGGGCGCATCGCGTCCATCGATCACATCCGCCAGACGGTGGTGGCCACACGCAACAACGTGCCCATCTGCGTGCGCGATGTGGCCGACGTGCAGGTGGGCCCGAAGTTCCGGCGCGAGGCGGCCAGCTTCAATGGCGAAGAAGCCGTCAACGTCACCGTCGAGAAGCAGTACGGCGGCGACACCCTGACCGCCATTGCCAACCTGCGCGAGCGCCTGGACCGCATCGGGGCCGAACTGCCGGAGGGCATGGCGATCAGGCCCTTCTACGACCAGTCGATCCTCATCGTCGACTCGCTCGCCCATGTGCAGTGGTCCATCCTGCTGGGCGCGGCGCTGATCGTGGTCGTCATGCTGTTCTTCATGTGGGACATCCGCGGCGCCCTCATCGCGTCGCTGACCATTCCGTTCTCGATCGCCATCGCCCTCATCCTGATGGACCTGGGCGGGGTGACCCTGACGGTCATGTCGATCGGAGGGCTGGCCATCGGGATCGGGAAAATGGCCAACGGCTCGATCCTCATGGTGGAGAACATCTACCGCGTGCAGCGTGAACACGCCGGCGAAGACTCCGCCGACGCACTGACGCTGCAGGGCGCGAGCGAGGTCGGACCGTTCCTGGTTTCGGCCAGTTTCCTCATCGTGCTGGTGTTCCTGCCGCTGATGACGCTCTCGGGCCTCGAGGGTGCCATGTTCCGGCCCACCGCCTACGCGGTGGCGGCAGCCCTGCTGGGATCGATGGTCCTGAACCTGACGTTGCAGCCCGTGCTCTGCGCCTGTCCGTTTGGCGTGCAGCGCGGACCCGAGCGCCAGAACCCGGTCAATGTGTTCCTGCTGCGCTGGTACCGGCGCCTGCTGCTCGGAGGCCTCGAGCGGAAGTGGGTGGTGGTCACGCCGCTGCTCGTGGGGGCCGTCGCCGCAGCGTTCGCGTTGCCGAGACTGGGACGCGAGTTCGTGCCGCCCCTGGATGAGGGGGCCATCATGGCGTCGACGGTGATGTTGCCCGAGACGTCCCTCGACGAGTCGATCGCCATGGGCAAGCGGGTTGAGCGCATCATCATGGCGCTGCCCGAGGTGGCGTCGGTCACGCGGACCACCGGCACGGCCGAGGCGTCGGAACATGTGCATCCCGTCGGGCACAGCCACTATTCCATCGCACTGAAACCGCGCGGCGAGCGGACACGAGGGTTCGCGGAGTTGACCGCCGCGATGCGCGTGGAACTGGACAAGCTCCCCGGCCTGGGGTACCTGTTTGAACAGCCTATCTCGAACAAGCTGGCCGAGATGCTGACCGGCACCGAAGGCGAACTGTCGGTGAAGCTGTTCGGACCCGATCTGGCCGTGCTGAACGAGCACATCGAGGAGATCCGCCAGGTCCTCGCGACCATCGACGGGATTGAAGACCTGCAGGTCGAGCAGACGGCGGGCATTCCCCAGCTGATTATCGAGGTCAATCGGGAGCGCCTGAGCCGATTCGGCATTTCCGTCTCGGAAGTGGCCGACGTCATCGAGACGGCCCTGAACGGCATCGAAGTCACGGACGTGTACGAAGGTGACCGTGTGACCTCGGTGCTGGTACGCCTGCCGGAATCGGCGCGGCGCGACGAAGCCGCGGTGCGCAACCTCCTGGTGGATACCCCGACGGGGGAACGTATGCCGTTGTCCGAGTTGGCAACGATTACGCGGGACCAGGGGCCGCAGACCATCTTCCGCGAAGACATGATGCGGCGGAAGATCGCCATGTGCAACGTGGAAGGCCGGGATGTGGGCAGCGTGGTCGAAGAGGCGCAGCGGCGCCTGGCGGCGGACGTACCGTTGCCACCGGGATACTACGTGACGTTTGGCGGGCAGTTCGAGAGCCAGCAGCGCGCGCTGCGCCACCTGTCGGTCGTCATGGCGCTGGCGCTGCTCGTGATCTTCGTCGTGCTGTTTGCGTCGTTCGGCTCGGTGGGGCAGGCCCTGCTCATCATCCTGAACATTCCGACCACCTTGATCGGCGCCATCCTGGCGTTGTGGTTTGTGGGAGAAACCCTCAACGTGTCGTCAACGATCGGGCTGATCGGCCTCTTCGGCATCTGCGCGCAGAACGACATCATCCTCGTGGCGAAGATCAACGAACTGCGGAAACGTGGCCAGACACTCCGCGATGCCATCGTGAACGGGTCGATGGTGAAGTTTCGGGCCATCTTCATGACCGATCTGGTCATGATTGTGGGGGTGCTGCCGCTGGCGCTCATCGACACGACGGGCGCGGAGCTGCACCGGCCCCTCGCCGTCGTGTACGTTGGCGGGTTCGCGTTTGCGATGGTGCTGCGGCGTTTCGTCGTGCCCGCCCTGTACGAGACCTTCGCGCGGTTCGAGCGGCCGGAACGCTGCCAGTAGGTCCGTCGCTGCGGTGGCCGGGCGCCCCGGGGCTGGTCAGGGCCGGGGCGCCTGGGGCGGCTGCGTCAGCCGCAGGCGGATCTCGAGGCGCTTGCCGGCCACCGTGGCGATGCCGAACTTCTTCTCGAAGTCCTGGAATACCAGCTTCGACGAGGTCTTGGTCATCGGCTTGAGGTAGGTGTCGAGGTGTTTCGTGAGGTACGCGAACGCCGCCACCGCCGCCGCTGGCGTCGGATACTCGGAGACGACCAGCGTGGTGGTGCCGGCACCGCCCGTGTAGTCGCCCGCCGCCGCGGTCAGTTTGCTGCCCAGCGACAGCATGTCGCCTTCCCCGAGCGTGAACAGGGCTTGCAGGGTGTACGTGCCCCTGATGAGACGTTCCGAATTGGGGACGAGGTTGGCTTTGGGCAGCAAGGCCAGCGCCGGGATCGGGCCGTCTGCGGGGATGAGCTTCACGACGGCGGCGGCGGCGCTGACGAGCACAGGCGTGACCGATGTTGCGCCGCTCACGTTGTTCACGATGACGTAGTACTTGTCGCGCTGGAACTGCAGTTGATGCCGACTGGCCGTATGCCGGGCTTTCAGCGCCGGGTCGGGCGTTTCTTTCCCGCGTCGCGCGATGTAGACCGCCCGTGCCGCCGTCGCGTCGGTCATCCGGTAGATCTCCACCCCGAGCTCGTTCGCGCCGTCCTTGTACTTCTGAACGGTCAGCTGTTCGAAGCCCAGCTCGAGGAACAGCTCCGCGCCCCCGTTGATGTGGCCATACAGGTCCGCGCTCGTGAACGTCCGCGGCGGTGCTGACTTCTTCCACGCGCCGGCGAAGCCGTCAGCAGGCAGGAGTTTCAGGTCTGCCGACTGGGCGAAGGCCGGTGCGGCCGCGAAACAGCCCACTGTCAGTACGAGGGTGAGTCCCATCACCACGACGCGTCGGATCATCATCTTCTCCAGGCTCCAGACTGCAGGCTCCAGGCTCTCTACTTTCTACTGCCTACTATCTACTGTCTACTTCTTCCCGTGTCCCTACTTCACCATAAGTGTGAGCCCCGCGAATACCTGCCACCGCGCCACTGCGTGGTCCATGGTGGCGCCGGGCTCGAGCGCACGTGTGACGTCCGGCAGTTCAGGGATGAAGACGTCTTCGTTCGGATCGACCAACCGCACCACGCGGGCCCCGCTCGACAGCGGGTTGTCTGCCAGGTGCACACGGAGGCCGCCCACGAGCCCGACCCGGGCCGCCAGACGCAGCCGGACGTCCGTGGCCAGATACGGTCCCGCCAACCACCTGTCCGGTTCGGGCTCGACCTCCACCCGATGCTGCGAATAGAAAAACGTCGAATGGCCCCCCAGTCGGAACACCGTGTAAGCCAGGCTTCTCACGGGGCCATCGAACCGCTGCAGGCTCAGGCCGCCCGAGACGGTGCCGTTCACGCGTCCCGCGCCCTGCGTCCATCGTACCGCGGGACCGGCCAGCAGGGTTGTCACGCGCCGATCCCCGCGCGTGTCACGCCACGGCAGATCGCGTTCGTAATGCACGTCCCGGGGCTGGTAGTCGGGCGGCTGCCGCGACACGTAGTCGATGGCCACCGAGTACGGCCCGTTGACGCCTGAGATCTTCGACCACGTGCGACCGCCACCGACCTCGAAGCCGACGTGCCGCGTCAGGAACACTCGAGCCCCGGCGTCGAATCCGAAAGCGGCGGACGAATCCATCGTGAGTGTCAGGCTCGCGGCTCCCGTGCCTGCGCCGTATGCCATCTGGGGCGCGTAGTTCGACTGCGCGCTCCCCGTGGTGCCAGGCGACCACTGCCCGGCGGCCCAGACCTCGACGCGGGACGCCGGGCCCTGCTCCGCGGGAGCAGGGCCGTGTAACGGGGCCGTTCCCTGGGCCGCCACGCCGGCCGGAACGAGTATCACGACGAGCGCCGCGAGCAGGCGATACATCTTTCTGGCTCCAGGATTCACAGGCCTTGGGCTTGCGGCCTGCGGCCTTCGGCCCTCCTACTGCCTACTGTCTACTGCCTACTTCCGTCCCCGAGCCCCGAGCGAAGCGAGTCCGCCGTAGCCTTGGCGAAGGCGGACCTACGCATCAACCAGCACGTACTGAATTCTCTCCGGCGTCGCCACACCGAGCCCGAGGCGCTCCGCGTAGAACAGGTACTCCGTGAACCGCGGGTTCTCGTTCACGGTGATCGCCATCTCCTTGCGTTTTGCCAGAAGTTGCCTGTGGCAGATCATGTCGAGCGCGAAGGGGTCGGTCGCGAAGTACAACGAGTGGTTGTTGTACACGAACTGCGCGTTCTTGTCGGGACCGCCGTCATACTGTGCGCGGAGGCCGTCCGTCACGTTCAGCACGAGTTTGTCCCGGACCGGCGGCGCGGCCAGCACTTCGGTGCAGACGTTGAAGAACAGCGGCGCGTGCAGCCGCCCCGTATTGCACAACGACCCGTAGCCCATGTTCTTGGTGGCCATCGAGATACCGTGGCCGGTGTTCTTGAACGCCGCCAGGTTGACGATCTTCGTCAGGCGCTGTGTCAGCAGTTTGCCGAAATACGAATACTCGCCGTTGAAGACGTGCTGGTTCAGGTAGAACTCGTCGTCTTTGTACCCGCGCACGTTCTTGCCGACGACACCTTTCGCAAAGTAGTACACGTCTTTGTCGAAGTTGTTCAGGCTCACGTGGTTCCCGTCAGGCCCCTTCCACGTGTTTCCCGTCTCGTCCATCGTCTGCAGGCCCTCGAGCCTGATGCCGGGGAAACGTTCGGGCGTGAACCCCGCATCCTTCAGCATGTAGTCGAAACGATCCCAGATGACGATGTTGCTCCTGGGGACCTTGTTGTCCACCAGCCACGTGATGACCGCGTCTGCCAGCTCCGGGCGCGTGTTGATCAGGGGCGGCCCGACGGGGTTGACCTTGATCCCGACCACGTCCGTGGGCTGGAAGAACAGGTCGAAGCTGGCCTTCATGTCTTTGCCGGTGAGCGTGCGGATGCCCCGCTCGAACATCTCGCCGATGACCTTGCCGTCGAACTTCTCGTCGACGAAGGACCGCTTGTCCTTGACTTCCACGACCTTCCCCGGGAACGGGCCGGGCAGGGCGTGTTTGCCCTTCGGGACCTTCGTGAAGTCGCCGATATTCGTCTCGGGCGTCGGCGGCGGCGTCCGTTCCTGGGCGCCAGGCACGGCCGGCACGCCGAGCACGATGCCGCCCGCGACGGCGGAGGCAGCTCCGATTCTGACGAATTCCCGGCGGGTGACGTCCGTGGACGTCGGCATCGGCTGGTACGGCTGGCGCTTCTTCATGACGACCTCTGGCGGGGCTGGTTTTCCTGGAGCAGGAACTGATTCGTTCGTGAGCGGGTTTCGCCTGCGCTGGTGACGTAGACGGCCGGGCTGCCTTTGATCGGGCACGCGTACTCGCACGCTCCGCAGCCCGTGCAGCGTTTCGGATCGACATACGGCTGCTGGACGGTTTTTGTTCGCCCGGCGCTGTCGACCACCTCGGCGGATACCAGGTAGATGGCCTTGGGTGAGGTCGGGCACCACTCCTCGCAGACGATGCACTCGACGCCCATGCCCCAGGGGAGGCAGCGGCCGCGATCGTAGAACGCCGTGCCGAGACGGATCGGGGACCTCGTCGGAGCCGATCCGTCTCGCTCCGCCGGAGCTGGCCCGGGGGAGCGGGTCAGCGAAGGCGAGCCCGTCTTCTCCGCCACGGTGAGCTCCCAGATCGCGCCCGTCGGGCAGACCTGTGAACACAGCACGCAGTTCGGCTCGCAGTATCCGATTCGCGGAACCAGGACGGGAGTCCAGAGCCCTTCGACGCCGCCTTCGAAGAGGGCCGGGTGCAGCGCGTTGTTCGGGCATACCTTCATGCAGTCGCCGCAGCGGATGCAGCGGTCCAGGAAGTGGGTTTCGTCAAGCGACCCCGGCGGGCGGATCAGGAACGTGCCCGCGGCCGTGTGCAGGCCCGGTCCCGATCGCATCAGCGGGACGGCCACCGCGCCGGCGGCCAGGCTCGTGAGCAGCGCGCGGCGCCTGAGTTCGGGAGTTTCGCGCGTGCGCGCGGCGGGTGGCGGCGTGGTGGCCCAGTGGAAACTGATGCCGCCGGTGGGGCAGTCGCTCACGCAATTCATGCACTGGTGGCATTCGGCCTTGCGCCACTGCGCACCAGGAATGGGGTCGTCGCCGCCCTGGCAATGCAGGAGGCACCGCCGGCAGTCGTCGCACTTCTCTTCGTGTTTGCGCAACTGGACCAGCGACCAGCGCGAACACACGCCCAGCAGCGCGCCGAGCGGGCAGATCGCGCGGCACCAGAAACGCGTGACCCGCGTGTTCAGTGCCAGCACGAAGACGAACAGGCCGCCGATCAAAAACGCCTGGTGGAAGTGCGGCTGCTTGAAGCTCAGGATCGTCGCGTTCAGCACCACGCTCAGTCCGTTGACGACCGCATGGACCGGGGCCGCGGGCCACCCGTAAGCCGTATCCAGGCCCGCGCGGAGGGCCGCGTTGACGGCCGGCAGAACCGCGATGGACATGGACCGCACCATGAACGACAGGGGATCCAGTGCCAGGCCGACGACCGACCCGAAGAGCGCGGCCACCAGCACGATGGCGAGCACGTAATACTTGGCCGCCTGCCATCGTTTGTAGCGATTCGACTCGAGCAGCTTGACGCCGCGCTTTTTCTCGGACTTGAGACTTCCGAGGAAGTGATTCAGGGATCCCAGCGGACACATCCACCCGCAGAACGCGCGGCCGACCAGGATCGCGAGCAGCAGGAAGGGCAGGGCCCAGAGCAGGTTCCGGTAGAGCGTCCCGGTAGAGAGGGCCGTGGCGAGAGCCACCAGGGGATCGGCCTCGAGGAACCAGCCAACCGGCCACGGGATGCGCACGTCGAGGGAGGCCGAGCCAATCCGGCCCGGAAACTCGGTGCGGACGAGGAGAAACAGAAACAGGGCGAAGAACGACAGTTGAGACGTCAGGCGGAGGCGGCGAAGTGTCGATCCTCGCATACAGGTACCACGCAGGGGGACAGGACGGGAGCGGCTCGCTGGCGGGAATGCCGGCCAACTCCTGGCGGAAGAGTCGGCCTATGATAACGCAGCCGCGGCCCCCAGTTCATGCCGACCTGCCTCACTGCCGATTAGACCCCGAGATGCCTTCGTTGGACGGCGGAGGAGTGTATGAAGACCTTGATTGTGGACGACAGTTCGACCATCCGCACCATGCTCCGCCGGGCGGTGGACGAGTTTCCTCCGGCCGACATCGTCGAAGCCGTGAACGGGCTGGAAGCATTGGACGCGATTGCGCGTCAGCGTTTCGACCTGGTGATCCTCGACATCAACATGCCGGTCATGGATGGCCTCGAGGCCCTCGAGGCCATCAGATCGTCGCCGGAGTACAAGACGTTGCCCGTCGTCGTGCTGACGAGCGAGAAGGGCGACGCGGTGGTGCGCCGGCTCGTCGAACTCGGCATCACGGACTACCTGTCCAAGCCCCTGTCTCGGGATACGCTGGCTGAGCGACTGGCCCGCATCATCGGGCGCCTGCGGGCGCCGGCGGCCCACCGGGCGGCGCACGACGGCCACGCCCATCGCGTGCTCGTCGTCGAGCAGGATCCCGACCGCCGGCACTTCATCGTCACCGTCCTCGCGCCGCACTTCGATGTCACGGCGGCCGACTCGTCGGCCGCGGCGTTGAGGACGTGCATGGATCCGAAGACCAGTCCCTTCGAAACCGTACTCGTAGGAGAACAGGTCGGGCTGCCGCTGGTTGACCGCTTTCTGCCCAAGCTGCGGTCGTTGCCAACCGCGTCTGGAGCGCTTGTGCTGGGGTTCCATACCCGCGCCAAGGCGTTTGAAGGTGCGGGGCTGTTCGATGACATCGTGGAGTGGGCGTACCTGCCCGAGGTGTTTCTGGCGCGTTTCCAGCGGGCGGCCACTGGCGCGACCGTGCATCTGACAGGCTTGCCCGCTTTCCGCACGAGTATCGAGCGCGACACCGTGGCTGCCACCGAGCAGTTGTTTGGCCTGATGCTGTCCTCCGAAGTGATGACGGTGCCGCACGGGCAGGCTCCGCTGCATCGGTGGCCCGGCACAGGTGTCCACGCGCAGATCGACCTGCGCACGTCGGAGGGGACCGTGATCTCGGTGTTGTTCCGGGCCGACTGTGATTCGGCGCGGGCCATCACGTCCCACCTGATCGGCGCGAATCCCGCTGACGTGCATCAGGACGATGTCGTCGCGACCGCCGCTGAGTTCATCAACATCATCGTCGGACGGTTGAGGAACCGTCTGGTCGAGGCCGGCATCCAGACGCAGATGCAGCTGCCCCGGACGTGGGTCGGCGAGAACACCGGGTCGATGGCGGTCCCGGACGTGACGCTGGAATTCGATTCGCACCGGCTGGGCGTGTCGGTGGGGCTGTTGCTGCTCCTTGGCAACGCACAGGTTCCCGAGGCCGACCATCCCGTTCCGGTCGGCGGCACGCCGGCGTAAGGACCCTGACCGGCGTGCCACGGCGCGGGTCACACTTCGATAATGCTCGTGCGGAGGGCCGCGAAGTCCGCGCGGCCGATACCGCGTGCCTCGGCCAGACGCAGGAACCGCAGGCGCGGCACGTCGAGATCCCACCAGGCCTTCGCGGCGTAGGCGTCCACCGCCACTGGGTCCACGCACGCGATCACCGTGTTCTTCTGCTCCACGTCGTCCACGCTGCCGCCGGTCGGGCCGCTGCGCATGAGGACGCGGTAGGCGTCGAGGACCGTGAGCGTGGGTTTGGCGAAGGCCGAGAGGTCTGCGATGCTCTCGTGAATCCGCTGGTGCAGCCGGTTGCGGTCGCCGCCGATGAGGCCGTACCAGTTCTTCATGCCAAGCGTGACGCCCGTCAGGCTGTGGTGTTTCGCGATCGGCATGTTGATGAGCTTGTCGGCGTCGAGGAACGGTGCGAGCACCGGCCATTCACCGAGCGTATCGCCCTTCAGGTCCACGGTGGTGAAGAAGCGCGGCTGCGGAAGGACGACTTCCGCGCCGGCAGCCCGTGCGGCGGCCGCGATGCCGCTCCGGTCGAAGCAGGCTTCAGCGTCGTTGCAGGTGACGTCCGTGACGATGACCGACCGCG
Source organism: uncultured Vicinamibacterales bacterium (assembly GCA_964372095.1). Lineage (GTDB taxonomy): Bacteria > Acidobacteriota > Vicinamibacteria > Vicinamibacterales > JAKQTR01 > CAYJPV01. Next base: position 66,411 of record CAYJPV010000010.1, read on the forward strand.
CGCCGGCTGCGAGGCAGAGGCGGACCATTTCCGCGACCGCGTCCGGGTTGGTCGTGGCGGCTTGTTCGGGCAGGCGATCCCAGGCGACGTTGGGCTTGATGACGACGGTGTCGCCGCGCGAGATGAAGCGTGCCATCCCCCCCATGGCATCGATGGCGCGCCCGACCAGGGCGGTCGGTGAGGCCGTGGCGCCTTGGGCGACAACCATCTCGGGGAGGTCGGGGCGGTCTGCGACCCGGTGGTCGCGATCGACCTGCCGCGCGGCCCCTTCGTGCGGGCGCCGGCTGCGTGCCGCCAGGTAGCCGCCGAGTCCCAGCGTGGCGGCGCTCACGCTGCCGAGGCGCAGCACGCGCAGCAGAAACGCGCGGCGGTCGTTGGACGGGGCCGGAACGGGCATCGACACTCTCCTCGGACGCCATCATAACGCGCCCGCCCGAAAAAGGGGCCAGGCCCCTTTTGCATTTGACCTAATCCCGTACGGCACCGCATTTGCCCCGGCTCAAACCCGGGAGGTGACACAACGGATGCCACGACCGAGACGTATCTTGCCTGTGGGCTGGGCGGTTCACATCGTCAATCGCGGAGTCGAACGGAGGCCCATCTTCCTCCAACGTTCTGACTACATTGCCTTTGCGGGCTCATTGGCCGACGCTGCGCGCCGTTTCGCGGTTGACCTCGATGGGTACTGCTGCCTGACCACTCACTTTCACCTGGTGGTGCGCCAGCGCGAACCGTACGCAATTGTTTCGTACCTGCACCGCATCTCCACGTTGAGCGCAATGCGACTTCGGGAAGGTACAGGAACCGTCGGTTTCGGGCACGTGTATCAGCGGCGTTATTGGAGCCAGGTCCTCGCGGATGCCGAACAGTACGTGGCAACGCTCCGCTACGTGGAAGATAACGCACGTCGTGCCGGACTTGTGTCCAGAGCCGAGCACTGGGAGTGGGGCAGCCTGTGGGAGCGAGTCACGGCAGGGCGGAGGCTGCTGACTCCCCCGGCGGTCAGCTTGCCGCCCGACTGGGTTTCGCTGGTGAACAAGGAACAGCCACCCGACGTCCTCGAGGCGATCCGCCGGCCAGCGAAGCGCGGGCGTCCGCGGGCCGCCTCCAGCCCGGTTTAGGGCAAATGCAAAAGGGGCCTGGCCCCTTTTCTACCTGACGATGGTCTGCGACGCGTGCACGAGACGTTCCCGCATCGTCCTGACCACGTCGGGATTGGCGGCGGCGACGTCGAAACGTTCGTAGGGATCGTTTACCATGTCGTACAACTGCGGCACGGCGGGGGTGCCGGCCGCCGGGGGCACCAGCCTGATCTTCCACCGTGCGTCGCGCAGCCCCTCCAGTCGCCCGTCACTGAAGTAGACGTAGTCGGTCCGTGGTGAGGCTGCTGCCGCGCCAGACGCCGCCCCGGCCGTCAGCAGCGGGAGCAGATCGTGCGAGTCCATCGGGCGGTCCGCCGGCAGCGCCACGCCCGCGGCCTGCGCGACGGTCGCATAAACGTCCATCGTTGCCACCATCGCGGAACTGGATTGACCGGCCGGGATGCGCCCGGGCCACGTGGCAATCATGGGCACCCGGACGCCGCCCTCCCATGTCGATCCCTTCGACCCGCGGAACGGCCCCGCCGACCCCGCGTCGGTTGCACGGACAGCCTCGATAGGCAGCATGCGCGGCGGCATTTCGGCCCAGGGGCCGTTGTCGCTCGTGAAGATCACCAGCGTATTCCGGTCGATGCCGCGCTCCCTAATCGCGTCGAGCAGGCGTCCTGTCTCAGCGTCCAGTTCTTCGATCGTGTCGCCGTACCGGCCACCCGCCGACCTCCCGGTGAACGCCGGCGAGGCACCGATGGGGACGTGCGGCATCGAGTAGGCGAGATAGAGGAAGAACGGCCGCTCCCGCCGCGTGCGTACCACCCGGATCGCTTCGTCCACGTAATGCCGGGTGAGGGTGTGCATGTCCACGTCGCCGGGCAATTCCGCCGTGCCGCGCACCAGGCGCCGCGGTTTGGTGGTCTGGACCCACGGCGGGATCATGTCGTTGCTGTATAACAGCCCGAAGTAGTCGTCGAACCCGTGATCAGTGGGCAGGAATCCAGGCCGATCACCAAGGTGCCACTTGCCGACCATGGCAGTGTCGTACCCCGCCCCTTTCAGGAGTTCGGCCACTGTCACTTCAGCCGCCGGCAGACCGGTCTTCGCGTCGGGCATCAGGACCGAGTTGAGCCCGGACCGCCTGGGATACCGGCCGGTCAGCAAAGCGGCGCGGGATGGCGAACAGGACGGCGCCGCATACACCGTCGTCAGGCGGACGCCCTCCGCCGCCAGCCGATCGAGGCGCGGCGTCCGAATGCTGGGGTGGCCATACGCGCTCAGGTCGCCATAGCCCAGGTCGTCTGCCAATATGACGACGATGTTGGGACGGTCCGGCGTCGAGGCTGGCGTCTGGGCATAACCGGCGACCGCGAGGACGGACACACAGGCAGTGAGCAGGCAAACAGTGCTTTGGCGTGACGGGCGTATCCCCATGGCGGCCATACTAACCCGAACCGTCGGCCCCAGAATTAGGGCAAATGCAAAAGGGGCCTGGCCCCTTTTTCCGAACCGGGGTGGGCCGGGGGGCCGGGGCGGGTTCGGGGTATGATGCGCGCGGCGCGCTCCCGACCGACGGGGCGGACGATGGTGCCAAGGTGGCGGAGGAGGGGAGCGGAGATGGGCGGGAGGCGCCACCGGCCCAGGGCGGCGTCTCCGGGCGTGCGGACGGGTCCTCGTGGTAGGCTGGGCGTCGGCACCCATGACGACCACGCTCACGCCCGCTGGTGTTCGCGCCCTGATCCCGGTTCCAGACGACGAGCTGACCCCGCTGCCGTCGCTGTTCGTGCACCCCAGCCGGGTCCACGGCCAGGCGCATGTCGGGCGTGTGCTGGTGCACGCATTCCACCTTGTGGCGGCGACCGGATGCCCGGAAGAAGCCGCCCGGCTGTGGGCGGCGGTTTATCTGCACGACATCGCCCGTGAGCACGACGGGCGCTGCGCCCGCCACGGCGCAGACGCGTGGGCGCGGCTCGCGCAGCTCCCGGACGTGCGGGCGCTCTTCGCCCGCGGCGGCGTGGTCGAGGCCGACTATCCGGCAATCGCCTTCGCGGTGAGCATCCACTGCTCGGGGGAGCCGGCTGCGTCGGATGACTACTACCGCCTGGCCGCGCTCCTCAAGGACGCTGACGGCCTCGACCGTGTTCGCCTGAATGACCTGAAGGTGCGGATGCTGCGCCACGCCGAAGCACGGGCGTTGGTGCCGTTCGCGCAGCGCCTCTACGATCGCACCGCAGGCGTGGTGCACACGGGTCCGGACTGCTTCGCGCAGCTGTGGGCGGCTGCCGAGCGGGCCGGCGAGACGATCCCCTCATGAGCGGTGCGCCCGTGCGGGAGACGTCCGCGCCGCCAGCCCCGTCCGCTCGCGCGTCGGCTGCCCTGGCGGGTCTCGCGTGCGCGGCCGCCGCGCTCGTCGTTCTCCGCACGTTGCCGCTCCTGGCCTTCGAGTTCATCTTCGACTCGGACCAGGCCATCGTCGGACTGATGGCGAAGCACCTGAGCGAGGGCCGGACGTTCCCGCTGTTTTTCTACGGGCAGAATTACATGCTGGGCGTGCAGGCGTGGATGGCGGCGCCGTTCTACTGGCTTGGCGGCCCGACGCTGACCATGCTCCGGGCGCCGCTGGCGCTGATCAATGCCATCGTAGCCGTGGTGCTGGTTGCGGCGATTGCCAGGCGCGGCGTGCGGCCGGTTGATGCGTTCGTGGCCGCTCTGCCGTTTGTCGCGACGTCGCCAGCGATGTCGGCGGAACTGATGTTCACGCTCGGTGCGAGCGTCGAGCCGTTTCTCTACGTGCTGTGCCTGTGGGCGCTGCGACGGCGGCCGGTGGCGTTCGGGGCGCTGGCGTGCTTCGGCATGCTGCACCGTGAGTTCACCGTGTTCGCGCTGGCGGCGTTTGCCGTGGCAGGGTCGAAGGACTGGCGCGCGTGGCCCGCGGCCGGCTTCGCGCGCGCCGGCGCGGCATTCGCTGGCGTGTGGCTGGTGGTGAACCAGCTGAAACTACGGATCAATACGTACGGCCCGGGCGGCGGTGTCGAATCGACGGGCTCGCTCCTGCTGCAGGTCGAAACGGTGCTGAAGCGGCTGTCGTTCGACTGGGACGGATACGTCGGGCGCCTGGGTGATGTCGTCACCCGTGGGCTGCCCGACGTGTTCGGCGCCGGGCCGCGACCGCTGGCCGAGTTCACCATCAGGAGCACGTTGTCCCAGGGGCGCGACTGGGCCGCGGTCCTCTTCGCGGCCGCGCTGCTGGTGGCCCTGGTGCGGCTGTTGTGGTCGGCGCGCCGGCCCGCGCAGGCGTGTGGGGAAGGCGGCCGGTTCTTCCTCTACCTCACGCTCGTGGCAACCGGGACACTCCTCGCATACGGGCTCGGCGGGGGACTGCCGGTTGGGGCTCCCGTGGTGCTTGCGTACGTGCTCTTTGCGCTGCTCCTGCCCGTTGGTGTCCTGGCCTGGTTCTTCCAGCGCGAGCCCGGACGCCCCTGGCGCGCCGGCGTGGCCGTCGCCGTGACAATCTGGGCGGCGTCGAACGTGTGGGACAACGGGCGGCTGCTGCATGAGTACGTCACCAATCCGCCGCGCAATCATCATCGCGTGATGGCCAACTACCTGGTGGCGAAAGGCGTGACGCACGGGCGGGCTGTCTATTGGGACGCGTACGTCATCACCTTCCTGTCGCGCGAGCAGGTCATCGTCTCGCCGGACGATGTGATTCGGATCTCGGCTTACAGGGCGGATGTGGACGCCCACGCTGCGCGGGCGGTGACGTTGACGCGGCAGCCCTGCGACCGGGGCACAACGGTGGACGTCTGGTGCGTCACCGACGCGCAGGGACAGCCGCCCTGGTAGGGCGGGCGCTGAAGCGGGGAGGAGTGCGGATGAGCCAGCAGGACGAGACCGATCGCAAGGGGTGGGCGTACTCGGAGCGGATTGACGCGGCGCTGCGATTCGCAGCCGCTGCGCACCACGAAGACGTCCGGAAGGGCACGCAGGTGCCGTATGTGATGCACCCGTTTCACGTCGGGCTCATCCTGGATCGGCACGGCTTCGGCGAAGACGTCGTGATTGCCGGCATCCTGCACGACGTGCTCGAAGACCCGCACTACGAGCGCGACACCGTCCAGGAGCGGCTGAGCACTGTCGTGCCCGCGTTGCGTACGGCCCCGCGCGCCGGCGACGCGTTCCGGGATGCCGTTGTCGGGCACGTGCGCGAGGCGTTCGGCCAGGCCGTGCTCGATCTCGTCGTCCACGTCACCGAACAGAAGACCGACGACGCCGGCGCCCGGCGGCCCTGGAAGGTGCGCAAGGAGGAGCAACTGGCGGCCTTGGCGCAGGCTCCAGACGAGGTGTGCGCCATCAAGGCCGCCGACTGCCTGCACAACCTCTCCGCACTCACCCGCGATCTCCGGGTGCAAGGCCCCGCAGTGATGGGGCGATTCAATGCCGGGCCGGGTGACATCGCGTGGTACCACGCGGGCGTGGTCGACTGCGTCGCCTCGCGGCTGGGGGCGGATGGGCCGCTGGCGACGGAACTGCGCGAGGCCCTCGAGACCTTCCAGGCCACGATGCGCTGAAGACGGCCGGCCGAAGGCCGCCAGCCGTCCCTGTGTCCCCAGCCGTCACACGCCTCGCCGATACTGACGGCGTGCCGGGCCGGTTCGCCCGGCACGAGCCGAAGGAGGGCGAGCACTAATGGCCAGGCGCAAGAGCCGGGAGATCGCACGGCAACTGATGGCACCGCGGGCGCGCCTCTGTACGTGGGCCGAGTTGTCCACGGTGTGCCGCCCGACGCTGGCGGGAGCCATTGCTGACCTGACGGCGTGGAATCGCGGCAGGGCTGGCAGGTCGTGGCGGCCGGGTGATTACGCGTTCCTCGTGGTCGAGACGGCGGTGGCGCCAGACGCGGTGCTCTATGTGCAGTTCTGGTCCGAGCCGCTCGATCCCGTGTTGTGGGAGGTGTGTTCGGGGTCGTGGAATCCCGGCGCACGGCGGTTCGTCAGGGGCCGGCCTCGGCAACAGATCCTGGAGATGGGATTCACGGCCGGGGGCGCGGCCCGCAACTTCCAGAAGCGGCTGGACATCACGACGCGCCGCGAGGCCGATCGGGTGGCGCGCGAGACGCTCCGCGTCTTCTTCGATGCGTTCGGATATCGCGGGACGACGCCGCTGCTGATGAAGACCCTGGTGTCGAACCGGGTGGACGACCTGGAACTGGAACTCGTCGCCCCGGGTGCGCAGGCCCTGCGTGCCGCCCCGGTGGTGAACTGACGCAACGGCCGCGTATACTCCCCTGGCCATGATTGCCGACCCGTTCCTCGCGCAGCTTGCCGACCTGTGCCGTGCCCACCCGACGCGGACGAAGTGGGTGTTCGTGCCGACGCATGCGATGGGCGCCACGCTGGGCGAGCGCCTGGCGCGCGAGGGCACCGACTGGGTGAACCTCCGGTCTGTGACGCCCCTCGACGTGGCCGTTCGGATGGCCGCGCCCTTTCTGCTGGAGCGCGGGCTCGACCCCTCGGAGGAGTTGCTGGGGCCGGCGCTCGCCATGCGCCTGCTGCTCGAACAACCGGAGGAGGGTGGCGGCTATTTCCGGCCCATGGCCGCGCAACCGTCAATGGCCGACGCGTTGTGGCGGACGTTGCGGGAACTGCGGTACGCGGGGCTGTCGGCGGCCGATCTGCCGGTCGCGGCGTTCGTGCCGCCAGAAAAACACGCCGAACTCACGGCCGTGTTGGGCGCCTACGAACAATACCTGACCGACGCTCACGTGGCCGACATGCCTGTTGTGCTCGACGAAGCGTTGCGGCATCTGGACTGGTGCCCGATCCAGGCTGAGGACGCCGTCGTGGAGGTGCCGGATGTCCTCTGGTCGCCGCTTGAGCGGCGTCTGCTGAACGCGTTGCCGGGGGAGCGGATCCACCCGCGTGCGCTCGCGCCTGCGGGGGGCCGGGAACCGCGGCGCGCGGCTGACCTGGGTGCCGCATCCGACCGGGTGTCGCGAACGGCCGACGCGAGCCCGGCGGTTGCTGACATGTTCCACGCGGGCGGGAGGGACGCCGAGGTTGCCGAAGTGCTTCGCCGTGTCGCGCGGTGCGGCGCTGCGCTTGACCAGTCGGAGATCGTGTGCGCCTCGCCAGATGACGCCGCGCTCGTGTGGGAACGGGCGCAGCGCCTCGGATGGCCCGTCACCGTCGCGACTGGCCTTCCGGTCACGATGACCCGTCCCGGTCGGCTGCTGCTGCGGTTTGTGGAGTGGGTGGGTGGCAACTTCACGGCGTCTGACCTGCGTCGCCTGTTACAGTCCGGCGACTGCGCGCCGGCCGCGTTCCGAGCCCACGGCGAGGGGACGGCTGAATCCGGGGCCGGGGGCGATGGCGCGGACGCGGATGCCGGCATGGGCACGGCCGGCAGGGCGCTCACGGCGGGTCAGGCGGCCCGCTTGCTGCTGAAGGCCGAGACGACGTGGGGGCGGCTGACGTACCCGTCCGCGCTCGCGCGTCTCGCGCGAGACTACGAGGCGCGCGCGGCCGACGGCGAAGCCAGTGAGGAAGACCGGGCGTGGAACGCCCGCAAAGGCGCACAGACGCGGATGCTGGCTGCCTGGATTGGGGGCGTGCTGGCCTCGATTCCCGAGCCCGGGTCGGCGGGGGGTGACGTGCCGCTGGGAGGCATGGCGGCTGCCGCCCTGGCCTTCGTGACGAACAACGTCAGCCGGGCCAGCGCGCTGGACGCACAGGCCCTAGTGGCCATCGAGTCGGCCTTGACCGATCTCGTGAACGCCCTCGGCTCGCGCGGATGCGACCTGCCGTCGGCGCTGGCGCTCGTCCGGGCCGGTGTCGAGTCGCTGGCCATCGGCCGCGATCGTGCTCGCCCGGGCGCGCTCCACGTCTCGACCCTGCAGGAAGCCGGTTTCAACGGGCGCCGGCACGTGTTCGTCATTGGGCTTGTCGAGGGCGGCGTGTTTCCTGCGGCAGTCGAGGATCCCATCCTGCTCGATGCCGAACGCGAGGCGATCAGTCCGCAACTGCGGACCTCAGCCGACCGGGTCGACGAAGCCGTGTGGTCGGCGCTCGTGCGCCTCGAGTCGGTGCGCACGTCGGCCGCGCACCTCTGTCTGAGTTATGCGTGCCGCGACACCCGGCAGTTCCGCGACACTCACCCGTCGTGGCTCCTCCTTCGGGCCTTCCGCGACCAGCGTGGCGACGACTCCCTCACATACCAGGACCTGGCCAAGGCGCTCGGCGATCCGGCGTCGGCCGTGCCTTCCGCGCCCGAAACTGCGCTCACCGACGCGGAGTGGTGGCTGGCCGGGGCGGCGCGCCACACGGCCGCGCGCCCGGCCGTGACGGCGGCATTTCCGTCGCTCGGCGCCGGCCTCGATGCCGAGGCCGCGCGCGCGTCGATGGCATTCACGATCTACGACGGCTTCGTGCCCGAGGCCGGCCCGGTGCTCGATCCGGCCCGCAGCAACCGCGCGACGTCGGCGACGACGCTCGAACAGGCGGCGGCATGTCCGTTCAGCTACTTCCTGCGCCAGGGCCTCGGTGTCCGGCCCATCGAGGAGGAGGAACCGGATGCGGATGTGTGGCTCGGTCCGCGCATGCGAGGGTCGGAACTGCACGCGCTCTTTGCCCGCATGATGCGAACGCTCAGAGAGGAAGAGCGGACGCCAGACATGGCCCGCGACCTCAAGCGGCTGCGGGCGTGGGGGCAGGCTCGTCTCGAGGAGATCCGGGCCGAGATGCCGCCGCCGTCAGACGAAGTCTACGCCCGCGAGTCACGGGCGCTGTGCGATGACCTCGAGGCGTTTCTGGTGGCCGAGTGCGCGGGACGTCATGGTACCGGGCCTGTGGCGTTCGAAGTCGGATTCGGGTTTCCGCTGGAAGGCGGTGACGAGCGGCTGGCCAATCCCGATCCGCTGGCCTTCGGCCTCGGCGCCGGCCGGACACTACGTCTGCGCGGACGCATCGATCGGATCAATCGCGTGAAACCCGGTGAGTACGAAGTAATCGACTACAAGACGGGCGGCTACTGGGCTGACAGTTGGGCCGGCGAGTTCGCTGGCGGCACGCGTCTGCAGCACGCCATCTACGGGTTTGCGGCCGCGGAGTTGCTGAGGGGCGCGGGCTCGAAGGTCCGGGTGACGCAGGGGCGCTACGTCTTCCCGGCCGTGAAGGGCCACGGCCGCCAGAAGGTCATCCTTGCGCCGTCGACGGGGGTCCTGGTGGCCGTGTTGCGCGACCTGGCAGACGTCGTGGCCAGCGGCGCGTTCGTGGCCGCTGATGGGGAGGAGGCGTGCCGCTGGTGCGATTTTGCAGCGGCCTGTCATCCCAACGCGGTGGACGCTGCGTCCGGGAAGATCGACAACCCGGCCAACGACAGGCTTGACGCGTTCCGGAGGTTGCGGAGCCATGAGTAGACGGGGACCCGCGCCTCGGCGACTTCCGGCCGACCAGACTGTCAGGGACCGTATCGTCAGGGAGTTCGATCAGAATCTTCTGGTCGAGGCGGGAGCCGGCTCCGGCAAGACCCATTGCCTTGCCATGCGGATGGCCGCGGGTGTCGAAGCCGGCCGGTATGTCGTCGAGCATCTCGCCGCCGTGACCTTCACACGCAAGGCAGCGTCCGAGTTGCGCGGGCGTTTCCAGCTTGCCCTCGAGCAGCGTCTCAGCGCGAACCCGCCGGCCGACGCCCGAGTCCGGCTCGAGGCGGCGTTGTCGGGTATTGAGCGGCTATTTGCGGGCACGATTCACGCGTTCTGCGCGCATCTGCTGCGCGAGCGGCCCGTCGACGCACGGATGGCGCCCGGTTTCGCAGAACTGGACGACGTGCAGGACGCGTGGCAGCGGAAACGCGCCTGGCGTGACTATGTGAGCGCGGCCCGTGCGCGGGGATTCGCGCCGATGCTCGAACTGCTTGATGCCGGCGTGAAGCCGAAGGATCTGGACGCAGCGTTTGCGACCGTCTGCGAGCACGAAGACGTGTGCTTCGATCCCGGAGCCGGCGAGCCGCCCGCGTTCGACGCCGCGCTGAAGGACGTCGAACGGTTCTGGCGAGGGCTGTCCAGGCTGAAACCTGGCGAATTCGACCCCGACTCCAAGTGCAAGGCCCAGCAGAAGTACCCGGAGTTCGAGAGCCGGTTGGGGGCCGTGCGCCGCACACGTTCCCTGACGCAGCTGGCCGGCCTGCTGACGTTCTGGGACAACACCAAACTGACACCCAAGTGGTGGAACTCGACGCACGGCGGGGGGGACCATGAGGCGCAGCAGGCGAAGGCGCTGGTCGAGGCGTTCCAGGCCGAGGTGGTCGAGCCGTTCCTGGTTCGGTGGCGTGCCTACGTGCATCGCCTGGCGATGACCGTGCTGACCGAGGCGCGGGAGGCCTACGCCCGCGCCCGCCGCCGCCTGAACGTGGTCAACTACGTGGACCTGTTGCGTGTGACCGCCGGCCTGCTGCGTGAGTCGCCCGACGTGCGGTGGGCGTTGCAGCAGAAGTACCGCTGGCTGTTCATCGATGAGTTCCAGGACACCGATCCGATTCAGGCCGAGGTGTTCCTGTGCCTGGCCGCCGCCGACCCCGCCCCCGGAAAAAGGGGCCAGGCCCCTTTTGCAAATGACCTAAAACGCAAGGACCATGCCGGAGCGCGCGACCCGTTCACCCTTCCGCTCCGGCCGGGCGCGCTTTTCGTCGTCGGCGACCCGAAACAGTCGATCTACCGCTTCCGGCGCGCTGACATCGACGTTTACAGCCGCGTTGCCCGCCGCATTGTCGAAACCGGTGGTGACGTACTGTCTCTCACGGCCAACTTCCGGTCGGTGCCGGCGGTCTGCGCGGTGGCCAACACCGTGTTCCCGCCGCTGTTCGGCGCGTACCCCGAGCTCTATTCACCCCCGTTCGTGGCGCTCATGCCCATGCGCGATGACCCCCACGGCGAGGCTTCCGGCTCGAGCCGGAGGTCTTCCAGGCCGGGTGAAGCCGGTCCCCGCAAGGATGCGGCGTTGTCCGGTGTGGCGACGCTTACCGTTCAGTTCGGACGTGACAAAGCCGACGCAGTGGCGGCAGAGGCCGAGGCGATCGCGGCCTACGTGCAGTCGGAGGTGGCAGCGGGGCGCCGCGGCTTCGGCGATTTCCTGGTGCTCACCCGCCAGAAGCCTCGACTGCGTCACTATGCCGCGGCCTTCGACCGCCTCGAGATCCCTGTTGAGGTGAGCGGCGCCGGCCTCTTCTGCAAGTCGCCGGAGGTCAAAGCCCTCGCGCTGCTCCTGCGGGCCCTTGCCGACCCGCTGGATGCGGTCACGCTCGTCGGGGTCTTGCGCGGCCCGATCTTCGGGCTGAGCGATCCGGATCTGTTCCGGTTCAGACAGGCCGGTGGCCGGTTCGAACTGCACGCGCCGCTGCCCGACCGCGGCGACGACGTCGCCGAACGGGTCCATGCGGCCACGTTCGGGCCCGCGCTGGCCGTGATGCGGGAACTGCGGGAACAGTGGCTCCTGACTCGCCGCCTGCCTCTGGCCGCCGCGGTGGACCTGATTCTGGAACGTTCCGGATGGCTCGCACTGGCGGCGACGACGCCCGGTGGCGCGAGTGCCGGGCACCTGCTCCAGGCGGTGGACGAGGTGCGCCAGGTTGTTGAAGCGGGGGGCGGCCTGCCCGACGCGGCTTCCGCCCTCGACGAGGATGCGGAATCGTCCGAATCCGAGGCCTGGCCTCTCGAGTCCGGCCGCCGCAACGTCGTGCGTTTGATGAATCTCCACAAGGCCAAAGGCCTTGAGGCGCCAGTCGTCATCCTGGCGGATTCCACACACTCCTGGGACTTCCCGGCCAGCGTCCGCATTGAGCGAACGGGTTCGTCACCGCGTGGGCACCTCAACATCGTGCGGCCGTCCGAGAAGAACCCGAGGGGGACTGTCCTCGCGCAACCGGCCGACTGGGACACCCACGCGGCGGAGGAAGAACGGTATCTGGCTGCCGAGCGCCTCCGCCTGCTGTATGTGGCCGGCACCAGGGCCGGGGACCTGTTGGTCGTGTGCCGCGTGGACAATCCGGAGAAGAACAGGGCGTGGAACGTGTTCGAGGCATTCCTCGCGGACAAGCCGTCTATCACGATTCCGCTGGCCCAACGGCCGACGCGCATCATCACGGCAGACCTCTCGGCCAAGGCCCGGAAGGACGCAGACGACGCTCGTGCCGTCCGTGACGGAGCACGCTGTGCGGCGACGTGGTCGGTTGCGTCCCCGCCAGGCGAGAAGGCCCGGACGTCAGTGGCCGCCCGCATCCGCGCCGCCCTGACCGAGGCAGCGGCTGCGACCGGCATCCCGGACACGCCGCCCTATCGTGCGGACGCGGGTGCCGCGTGGGGTTCGCTCCTGCATGGCCTCCTCGAACACGCCATGCGCCACACCGCGGCGACACGCGACGACCTGGCCCGCCTCGCGCAGTGGCTCACGGTCGAGCACCCCGACCTGCGCCCCCACATCAACGACGCGCTCGACTGGGTGGACGATGTGCAGCGGATGCCGTTCTGGGGGGAGGCCATGGCGGGCGGCGATCGGCTGGTGGAAGTGCCCTTCGGCGTCCTGGGTGGCCCCGGACTTTCCGCTTCCGTCGAGACGTCGGCGGGGATTCCTATCGTCCACCGCGGCATCATCGACCTCGTCTACCGCGCCAGCGGCGGCTGGCACATTGTCGACTACAAGACCGATCGGCTCGACGGCGTCGCCGATATCGAAGCCGAGCTTCGCACGCGCCACGGCGCGCAATTGGGCGAGTACGCTGATGCGTGGCAGCTCGCGACCGGCCAACCTGTCTTGGACCGCGCGGTCGTCTCGTTACGCACGGGGCGTATCGTGCCGCTATAGACTGGGGTGGCACCCGCTTGAGGGGATGGAGGGACACGATGGGACGACGGTGCGTGGCGACGTTTGTGGTGATGGCAATCGTCCTGGCTGCGGCCGCGGTGGGGGCGCAGGGGCGTGAAGGCGACGTGGCGGCCCTGCTGGCGACACCAGCGTTCAAGCAGGCTGCGGCGTTCTTCGAAGCGGACCACGACCGATTCGTGCGCGAGTTGATCACGCTGACCGAGATTCCCGCGCCGTCCTTTAAGGAGCAGAAACGTGCCGAGGCCGTCCTGGGCATGTTGCGTGATCTGGGCCTGGCTGAGGTCGAGATGGATGCCGAAGGCAACGTGATGGGATTGCGCAAAGGCACCGGCGGCGGACCGGTGCTGGCCGTGCTGGCGCATCTCGACACCGTGTTCCCGGAGGGCACGAACGTCACTGTCCGCCGCGACGGCACGCGTTTGATGGCACCCGGCATTGGTGACGACACCACGGGGGTCGCCCAGATCCTGGCGCTGGTCCGGGCGATGAACGCGGCCGGCATCCAGACACGGCAGGACGTCCTCTTTGTCGGCAATGTTGGCGAAGAGGGACCGGGCAATCTCCGGGGCGTCCGGTACCTGCTTCAGCAGGGCAAGTACAAGGCTCGGATTCGTGCGTTCATCTCCATCGACGGCGGGGACCAGTCCTCGATTGTCACGGGCGCCCTGGGCAGCCGGCGTTACCGAGTGACGTTCAAGGGGCCGGGCGGCCACAGTTACGGCGCCTTCGGCCTCGTGAGTCCTGCTTTCGCCATGGGCAATGCGATCGATCGGTTCTCGCGGGTGGGCGTGCCCGCCAAGCCGAAGACCACACTCAACGTCGGCATCGTGGGGGGCGGCAGTTCGGTTAATTCAATTCCTGGATCGACGTTCATGGACGTGGACATGCGTTCCGAGTCGCCGCAGGAACTGGCCAGGCTGGATCAGGCGTTCCTGCGTGTCGTGCGCGAGGCGGTAGACGAAGAGAACCGCACCCGCTCGACTGCCGAGGGACGTATCGAGACCGACATCAACCTGCTCGGCGATCGGCCGTCCGGCGAGACGCCGGCGGCGGCGGAACTGGTCCAGCAGGCGTCTGCCGTCGTTCGGGCATTCGGGATGACGCCCAGTTTCCAGATCGGCAGCACCGACGCGAACATCCCCATCAGCATGGGGATACCCGCCATTACGATCGGGCGAGGCAAGGGCGGGCGCGGGCATTCGCTCGACGAGTGGGTGGATGTCGAGAAGACCTCCAGCGTCAAGGCCTCCCAGGTGGCGTTGGCCATCGTCCTGACGGCGGCCGGTGTGCAGTAGACTCCCCGCCGCCGGCGTTTTAGGTCATTTGCAAAAGGGGCCTGGCCCCTTTTTCCGGAACACTGACTGGAGGCTCACGTGAAACGAATCGCCCTGACCGCCCTCGCCGTCGTCTGCGCGGCCGCCGCCCTGGCCGCACAACAGGCTGCCACGCCCGCAGCCAGGCCGAAGCCCGAGGCGAAGGATCCGATGGCGGCGGCCACGTTTGCCGGGTTCGAGATGCGCAACATCGGTCCGGCTCTCACGTCCGGCCGCATCATCGACATCGCCGTCGAGCCCGGCAAACCGCACGTCTACTACGCGGCCACGGTCGGCGGCGTCTGGAAGACGACCACGAACGGTACGTCCTGGACGCCGGTCTTCGACGGCGAAGGCTCGTTCTCGATCGGCTGCATCACCATCGACCCGAACGACCCGCTGGTTGTCTGGGTGGGCAGCGGCGAGAACAACAGCCAGCGCAGCGTGTCGTACGGCGACGGCGTCTACAAGTCGGTCGACGGCGGCCGCAGCTGGACCAACGTCGGCCTCCGGACCTCGATGCACATCGGCCGGATCGCCGTCGACCCCCGCGACTCGCAGGTGGTCTACGTGGCGGCCATGGGCAACCTCTGGGCGCCGGGCGGCGAACGGGGCCTCTATAAGACGGCCGACGGGGGCAAGACCTGGACCGCCGTGCTGGCCGTCAGCGAGAACACCGGCGTGGTTGACGTGGTGCTGGACCCACGCAACCCTGACGTGCTCTACGCCGCGTCGTACCAGCGCCGCCGTCACGTGTGGACGCTCATCAACGGCGGCCCCGAGTCGGCCCTCCACAAGAGCACCGATGCCGGCAAGACATGGACGAGGCTCACCAACGGCCTGCCGACCGAAGACCTCGGCCGCGTCGGCCTCGGCCTCGCGCCCTCCAACCCCGACACCATCTACGCCATCGTCGAAGCGGCGAACCGCGCCGGCGGCTTCTTCCGCTCGACCGACCGCGGCGCGTCGTGGGAGAAGATGAGCAACTACGTCTCGGCCGGCCCGATGTACTACAACGAGATTGTGGTCGACCCGTCGAACGCCGATCGCGTCTACTCGCTCGACACCTATCTGCTCGTCAGTGACGATGCCGGTCGCACGTTCCGGAACGCCGGGGAACGATGGAAACACATCGACAACCACGCGCTGTGGATCAACCCGCAGAACCCGGATCACCTCATCAACGGCAACGACGGCGGCGTGTACGAATCCCTCGATCGCGCGAAGTCGTGGGCGTTCAAGGCCAACCTCCCGGTCACGCAGTTCTACCGCGTGGACGTGGACCACTCGAAGCCGTTCTACTTCGTCCACGGCGGCACCCAGGACAACATGTCGCTGGGCGGCCCGTCGCGCACGCTCACGCAGAACGGCATCCCCAACGATCAGTGGTTCGTCACGTCCATCGGTGACGGTTTCGTCAGCCGCATCGACCCGGATGATCCGAACATCGTGTATGCCGAAGCCCAGCACGGCGCCCTCGTCCGCTACGATCGGCGCACGGGCGAGATGACCGACATCCAGCCCCAGGCCGGCAAGGGCGAACCCGCCCTGCGCTGGAACTGGGATTCGCCGCTCATCATCAGTCCCCACGCGCCGGCCCGGCTCTACTTCGCCGCCAACCGCCTGTTCCGCAGCGATGACCGCGGTCACTCGTGGAAGCCCGTCAGCGGCGACCTGACGCGCCAGATCGATCGCAACACGCTGAAGGTCATGGGCCGCGTCTGGGGCCCGGAGGCGGTGGCCAAGAACTCGTCCACGTCGTTCTACGGCAACATCGTGTCGCTGGCCGAGTCGCCCGTGAAAGAGGGCCTCATCTATGTCGGGACAGACGACGGGCTGGTGCAGGTGACGGAGGATGCGGGGACGACGTGGCGGAGAGTGGAGACGTTCCCCGGCGTGCCGGACCGGTCGTATGTCTCGCGCCTGGAGGCATCGCCGCGTGATGCGGACGTGGTGTATGCGGCGTTCAACAACCACAAGATGGGCGACCTCAAGCCCTACGTGCTGAAGAGCCGCGACCGCGGCAAGACGTGGACGTCCATCACGGGCAATCTCCCGGCGCGCGGTTCCGTGCACGTGGTCATCGAGGACCCGGCGAAATCCGACCTGCTGTTCGCCGGAACGGAGTTCGGCTTGTTCTTCACGATCGATGGGGGCAAGGCGTGGGTGCAGGTGACGGGCGGCATGCCGGTCATCGCCATCCGCGACCTGGTCATCCAGAAGCGTGAAGTTGATCTCGTGGCCGCCAGCTTCGGACGCGGCTTTTTCATCCTCGACGATTTCACGCCGTTGCGTCATGTGACGCCGCAGGTGCTCGGGGCGCCGGCGACGCTGTTCCCGCTGCGCCAGGCGTACCAGTTCCTGCCGAGCACGCCGTACGCACTGCGGGGCAAGTCATTCTTCGGCGAGAGTTTCTACACTGCACCGAATCCGCCGCACGGCGCCGTGTTCACCTACTACCTGAAAGACGGGCTCAAGACGAAGCGGCAGGCCCGCCTCGCGGCTGACAAGAAGATCGCGACGGACGGGGGCGACACTGCCTATCCGTCGTGGGATGCGCTGCGCGCCGAAGATCGGGAAGACCCGTCGTCGGCCGTCCTGACGGTGACTGATGAATCCGGCAACGTGGTGCGCCGCATCACCGGGCCGACGGCCGCGGGTTTCCACCGTGTAGCGTGGGACCTCCGGTATCCGGCGACGTCGCCGACCGATCCGACCGCGGCGATCGATCCTGACAACCTGTGGAGTGCGTTGCCGACGGGGCCGATGGCGGCGCCGGGCACGTACACGGTGTCGCTCGCGCTGTGGTCTGACGGCAAAGAATCGGCGGTGGGGCAGTCGCAGACGTTCCAGGTGGTCCCGATCACGAACACCGCCATCACCGCACCGGCCCGTGCAGAGAACCTCGCGTTCCAGCAGGCGGTCGGGCGGCTGCAGCGGGCGGTGCTCGGCTCGGTTGAAGCCGCGCGCGCCGCGCGGCAGCAGTTGTCGCTGGCCCGCGCGGCGACCTTCGATACGCCGAAGGCCGACGCCGCGCTGCTGGACACCGTGCGCGCGCTGGACCTCCGGTTGCGCGACATCCAGGTGGCACTCAACGGCGACACCGTCGTCGCTCGCCACAACGAACCCGTCCCGCCCTCCATCGTCAATCGCGTGGAGGCGGTCGTGGGCGGGCTGCTGGCGTCGACGCTTCCGGCCACGGGCACGCAGCGCGAGAACTACCGCATTGCGGCCGAGGCATTCGGGCCGGTGCTCGAACAGCTGCGGGCGATTGTCGAGGTCGAGATGAAGGCGCTCGGCGAAAAGCTGGAGGCCGTCGGCGCCCCGTGGACGCCCGGCCGCGTGCCCCGCTGGACGCCTGAGTAGCGGAGCGGATCATACGTAGCCCCGGACCTTCAGGTCCGGGGCCATGCCCCGTGATATCCTTCGCCCGGTTCGGAGGACTTATGCGTACCCATCGACTTCCCGTTGTTGCGCTCGTCGTGGCCCTTGCCCTGTGTCCACTCACCCTGACGGCCGGCGCCGGTCAGGACGATCAGGCCGACTTGGCCATGGTGGCCCGCATCCGCACCGAGGGCATCAAGCACTCACAGGTCATGCGTCTGGTGGGCTACCTGTCGGACGTCATCGGGCCGCGGCCCACGGGTTCACCCGCCATCGACCGCGCCAATCGTTGGGCGGCGTCCACGATGAAGGGGTGGGGCCTCGAGAACGTCAACCTCGAGCCGTACACCTTCGGCGTGGGCTGGGCGCCCGAGTATGTCAGCGCGCACCTGCTGACGCCGCACTACGCGCCGCTGCTGGCCATCTCGGTCGAGTGGGGGTCGTCCACAAAGGGCAAGATTGCCGGCCAGCCGGTCTACGTCCAGATCGCATCTCCGGCTGACTTGGCGAAGTACCGCGGCACGCTCAAGGGGCGTATCGTCCTGTACCAGCCGCCCCGCGCGACCACGCCACACTTCGCGGCGGACGCGAGACGCCACGACACGAACAGCCTGGCGCAACTTTCGGTGTATCCCATTCCGGACGAATCCCCGCTCGGCCAGGACTACGCACGCGGGTTCCTCGACGAACTCGAAGACTTCTTCCGCGCCGAAGACGTCGGCGTGCTCGTCTCACCGAGCAGCGGCGGCCGTGGCGACTACGGCACTGTGGTGGCGACGGGCCTCCGGTCGGCCCGCCAGACCGACCGGCCTCGGCCGCTGCCGGAGATCATTCTGGCCGTCGAGCACTACAACCGGATCGTGCGCATCGTGCACGAGTACAAGGAATCCGCGACGCTGGAGGTGGAGGTCCGCACGCAGTTCTACGACAAAGACCTGCGGGGCTACAACGTGGTGGCCGAGATTCCAGGGACCGACAAAAGGGACGAAGTCGTGCTGCTGGGCGGTCACATCGATTCCTGGAGCCCGGGCACCGGTGCCGCCGACAACGGCGCTGGCGTGGCGGTGTCGATGGAGGCCGTGCGGATTCTGAAGGCGCTCGGGGTGAAACCTCGGCGGACGATTCGCGTCGTGCTCTGGAGCGCCGAAGAGAAGGGGTGGCTCGGCTCGCGCGCGTACGTCGAGCAGCATTTCGGCGAGGTCGAGACGATGACGCTGAAGCCCGAACACGGGAAGGTCTCGGCGTACTTCAACTACGACAACGGCACCGGGAGAATTCGCGGCATCCACCTGCAGCAGAACATCGAAGTGGGGCCCGTGTTTGCCGCCTGGATGCAGCCCTTCGCGGACCTGGGCATGACGCAGATCGTCACGCGGTCGACCGGCGGTTCTGATCATGGGGCGCTCGATTACATCGGGATTCCCGCGTTCCAGTGGATCCAGGATCCGATCGACTACGGCACGCGCGTCCATCACTCGAACATGGACGTGTACGATCACCTCGTGCCGGAAGACCTGATCCAGTCAGCGGTGATCACGGCCAGCTTCGTCTACCACACCGCGATGCGTGAGGAGATGTTGCCGCGCAAACCGCTGCCGCCGCCGTTCAGGTATCCCGTGAGGCGGTGACGTCGGAGCATCCAGACGTGCCATGGACCGACTATCTGACGTCACACCTGCTGGAGAGCGCCTCTACACCGACCTCGCCGCTATTGTCCGGCTGCTGAGCCCGCCGGCCGAATATGCCGAAGAGGCGGCGTTCTGGCGGCGTGTGCTGCGAGCCAGGCTGGGCGAAGGCCGGCACCACCTGCTCGAACTGGGCGTGGGCGGCGGGCACAACCTGTCGCACCTGACGGCGGAGTTCGACGCCACCGCCGTTGATCTGTCGGCGGCCATGCTCGAGCAATGCCGTACACTCAATCCGGGCGTCGAACTCCTCGTGGGCGACATGCGAAACGTGCGGCTGGGACGGACCTTCGATGCGGTGCTGATTCACGACGCCATCAGCTACATGACCACCGAGGCAGACCTGCGGGCGGCGTTCGAGACCGCCGGGGCGCACCTGCGGCCCGGCGGGCTGTTCATCACGAGCCCGGATTTCACGACTGAGAGTTTCCGGTCGCCATCGGTCCACACGGCCACGCACGGCGACGGCACAGTCGACGTCACCTATTTCGAGTTCGCGTGGGACCCCGACCCGGCAGACACCACCGTCGAGGTGCTCATGACGTACGTGATTCGCGAAGGCCGTCGCGCGCGGCTGGAGCACGATCGCCACGTGATTGGCCTGTTCCGGAAAGCCACATGGCTGCGCGTGCTTGGCGAAGCCGGGTTCGACGTCGACGAGCAGGCCTTTGCCCTGGGCCCCGAGGCCAAGCCGTACACGCTGCTCGTCGGCACGCGCCGCTAGTCCCCGGCTGCGGCCGGTCATCTCCTGGGCGCCGTCTCCGGCCTACACACTGAGTGTCCACGAAGGAGACGGGGACGGCGGAAGCGGCGTATAGTGATGACGTTCGTCACACTCCGATGGCCGAAGACGCGTCCGAGTCCGTCCCCCGCCTCGCCCGTTTCTCGATTGGCGACTGGATCGTCGAACCACGGACCTGCCGTCTCACCTGCGGCGACCTCGTTCGACGCATCCGCCCTCAGCTCATGGGCTTGCTGGTATGCCTTGCCAGGCGCCCCGGCGATCTGGTGCTCAGGGAGGAAATCCTGGCCGGAGTCTGGCCGGGCCAGTTCATTGCCTATTCCGGCCTCACGCGCTGTATCGCCGAGCTCAGGCAGGTGCTCGACGACGACGCCCATCAGCCGCGGTACATCGAGAGCGGGTCACGCAGGCCTGGGCATCGAGGCGGACTCGGGGCTGCTGCGGATGCGGATCGAGGACAACGGGCGGGCGAAGCGGGTGTACTACGACTACCGCCACGTCGGCGGGATCCGCTATCCGTTCGTCACGGCGACCGTCTCTGACGGCCTCGAACCTCCGCACCTGTTCATCGTGGACGAGGTCTCACTCAACGCTACGCGGAGCGACGCATTCGCGACGTCTAACTCTGACATACGCGACGGGAGGAACCGATGACACGAAGCAGCTGGAGGGCGGCAATCGGTACGGGGCGCTGGTCTGGGCTCTTCCGGGGAACCAGGCCAGGTACCCGGCGTTCGTCCTGGCGCCGCAGAGCGACTGGAACTGGCCCTGCGTGATCATCGATCCGAAGAACCCGCCGAAGATCGCCGCCGACATCAAGCTCTGCCCGCCGGACGCACTGGGCATCGGCGCGCGCCTGGCGTTCGAAGTCATCGACTCCCTGCTCGGCACCCTTCCTATCGACCGTTCGCGCATCTACGTGACCGGCCACTCGATGGGCGGGGCCGGCACGTGGCACATGATTGCCCATCGTCCCCGCTTCTTCGCGGCAGCCGCACCGGTGTGCGGGCGCGGGCATCCCGAGACGGCGGCGGCGTTCAAGGACGTCCCGATCTGGAACTTCCACGGGGCCAAAGACGACGTGGAGCCGGTCGCCTCGTCGCGCGCGGTGATCGAGGCGTTGCAGAAGGCCGGGGGGCGGCCTCGGCACACCGAGTACCCCGACCTCGGCCACACCGTGTTCGCGTGGGCGTACACCGAGCCGGCGCTGGTCGAGTGGCTCTTCGCCCAGAGGCGGCCGGCGGGCGATCGATGACATCTCTTCTCCCGAGTTGCCTCCTCAGAACACACCTCTCGTTGCAGGCTTGGCAGCTGCAGCAGGAAGGGCCTCAGAACGCACCGGGAATCCAGCGCAGCACGTTCTCACGGTAGATCTTCCGCAGCACCGAGTCGGGCAGCGCGAGTCCCTGCATCTGCCGGTCTCCGTATCTCACCATCTGGTCGGTGGCGAGATACGTCCAGTCCTCGCGGTAGGTGCGTTCCATCCGCTTGACGGTGCCTTCGACGTCCGCGCCGGGCCTGAGTCCTGCGTCAGTGGCGTACACGACGCGGTCCTGGTACTTGATGAGGAACGCGCGGACCTTGTCGCGCGGCTGCAGTTTCAGGTGCCGGATGCGGGCCGCCGTGTCGACGATGAAGTTGGGGTAGGCGTCGAGGCGTTTGGCGATCTCGTCGACGTTGTCTTCCATGCTGCCCAGGTGGCAGCCGAGCACCGTGAGGTTCGGGTGTTTCGCGAGCATCGCGTCGCGAGCGGCGAGGATGGTGTTCTTCGCGGGCGGGCCCGGATTGAGGAAGATGTGCTCGTTGGGATGCGTGCGGTAGTAGTTGTAGTCCGGGTCGGCTGGGTCGAGCGGATTCCAGGCGCCGATGGGCTCGGCGATGTGGGCGAAGACCATACGTTTGCGGGCGGCGATGTGGTCGAAGATCTTGTCGAACGCGGGGTTGTCCGGGAGGAGGTACTTCCCGTCGCGTCCCTTGATGGCGAGGCCGATTGTCTTGTAGATCTTCACGCCGACGGCGCCGTCCTGAAACGTCTGGTCGAGCAGGCGAGTCGTGTTGGCGGCAAAGGCCAAGTTCTCGAACTCCTCGGGGTCGAAGGTCGAGATCCAGGCGAGGCGTCCGCGGCTGGCGGCCACGACTTCTTTGGACACTTGAAACTGCGGGAGCGGATCGCTGTTCGCGGGCGACCGCCGGTCTACCAGGCAGACGGAGAGGGCGCGGACGCCCACGCGTTCAAGCATGGCCAGGTACGCCGGGCTATTCACGAAGATGTGCACGTGCGCGTCGATGATGTCGTACGGTGCCACGCGGCCCTCCATGGGCGGCCCGCCGGCGGGCGCGGCGCCTGGTGCCTGCGCCGATCCGGGCAGCGTCAGCAGGGACAGGGCGACGCAGAAGGCGGCCAGGCGAACGGCCGCGCGAGCCGGCCGACGCGCATAGGTGGAACTGGGTGACGGCTGGTGAGTCATGCCGCGGATCTTGGCTCATGCCGGGTGTCGGGAGCAAGGGATTCGGGGAAGCCTACCGTCCCACGCACTCCGCGTGCGGGCGGTAACCCGCCGCCACTGCGGACTCGCGCGTGGTGAAGACCGCCGTGCAGTCCTTGCAGTTGTAGTTTGCACAGCCCGGCGCGTGGAAGACCCGACTCCTGACGTCGCCGTGGAACGGCCCCGAGGTTGCCGCCCCTGGCGTGCCGAACGGCGAGCGCCCGGTTGCCGGGGCGCGCCGCGAGCGGGCTTGCCGGTAGTCCCACGGCGCCATCGGCCTGGCGTCCTGCCACAGGCCCCGGCGCGCACGTCGGGCGCTCTCCTCAGCCATCGCGTACCGCTCATCGTCCGAATACTGGCGATAGTGCCACGCGAAGCCGCTCTGGATCAGCGCTAGCCCGACGTCGCTGCCGTCCGCCGTCACGCGAGACACGCGGCGTTTGTACCGATCAATGTCCACGACCGTCACGGTGACAGTCTTGCCGAAGACGAGGTTCGAGAGCGCCCGCTTGCTGACGTTGCCGAAGGCCTGACCGCCTTCGGGCGCGTCCACGCCGTGGAGACGGACCTGGACCTCGCGCCCCGCGTGCAGGACCACCAGCGAGTCGCCATCGGTTACGCCGACGACGCGTCCGGTGAAGGTCGCCGGCGACTGGGCGCACGCCGCAGGCGCGAGCGACAGCACCAGCAGCGCAATGATGGAGCACGTCTCCAGAAGATACGCCCGACGGTGACGGGGGAGCCGAGTCGTGCGGGGCGTGTGCATTGGCCGACATGGTAACACCGGCCCCGGGGCTGCAGGGGGCTCCCCTCCGGCTCGACCGGTGTGGCGGACGTAGGCAACGGTGGTCGGCTCGAGCGTCTCGATCCGGACCGTGCGCGCTACTTTTGCAGGCATCGTGGTGTGCGTCATGAACGTCCGGGGCGACCTCTGTGGTCCGCCCTCGACCAGCGTGTCGCGAACATCGACCATGTGGTCGAATGTGTGGCCGCGCGCCGTGAAACTCAGCTTTGGCGCAGGCGGCTAACCGGCTGGCAGATAATGGCTTAGTGCTACGGCGCGAGCATTCGACCATGCTGGCCCGCGGATTGCTATCGAGTCTGTGGGCGGGCGCGACGACCGGGCCTGTTGCGCCTGCCTCTCGATTCTGAAGGGAGCCACTCCGTGAGCCAGTCGATGAACTCCTCCACGGTCGTCTCGACCTCACGTTCACGCCGCGGGAGCGGCAGGAGCTGGCTGGCGTTGCTGGCAGGCACGTCGGTGGCCCTGGGCTCCCTGATGGTCGTGTTCGCCCAGGAAGGCCCGCGACCGGGCCTTCCACTGACGACGTTTCAGACCGCCGACTTCTCGGGATCGGGCAGCTGCGCGGTGTGCCACACGGGCCTGAAGGACTCAACGGGCACGGACGTTTCCATCGACACCCACTGGCGCTCGACGATGATGGCGAATTCGAGCAAGGACCCGCTGTGGCGGGCGAAGGTGAGCGCGGAAGTGGCGCGGAACCCTGAACTGAAAAGCGTCATCGAAGCCAAGTGCGCCACGTGTCACACGCCCATGGCCCGCACGCAGGCCCTGACCGACGGTGCGCCGGTGGCGCTCCTGGGAGACGGGTTCTTCGACTCCGCACATCCGCTGCACGCCGCGGGCGCGGACGGCGTGTCGTGTACGCTCTGCCACCAGATCCGGAACACCGACCTCGGGACGCCGGCGAGCTTCACGGGCCACTACCACATCGACACGTCCACCGCACCGCCGAACCGGATTGCCTACGGGCCGTTCGCCGCGCCATTCGGAATCCCGATGCTCAACACGTCTGGCTTCACGCCGATCGAGGGCTCCCACACACGTGAGTCGGGTATGTGCGCCACCTGCCACACACTGTACACACCGACGGTGAACGCCGCTGGCCTGATCGTGGGCGAACTGCCCGAGCAGACGCCGTACCTCGAGTGGGAACACAGCATCTACGGCGATGGCCTGGGCGAAGAGCGAAGCTGTCAGCAGTGCCACATGCCGGCGGCCGTGGGTCCGGCGGTCATCTCGAACCGCCCGGGGAGGTTGCCGGCGCGCGCGCCATTCACCCAGCACTACTTCGTCGGGGCGAACTCGTTCATGCTGGGCATGCTGAAGTCGCTGACGGACGAACTCGGCCTGACGGCTTCGACGGCGAACTTTGACGCCACGATCCAGCGGACGGCCGACCAGGTGCAGTCCCGCACGGCCCGCCTGTCCATCGTTGACACCTGGGTCGAGGATCGGCAGGTGACGGCCGTCGTCAAGATCGAGAGCCTGGCCGGGCACAAATTCCCGACGGGATTCCCGTCGCGGCGCGCCTGGATTCACCTGACGGTCAACGATGAGCAGGGACGCGTGGTGTTCGAGTCGGGGCGGCCGCTGGAAGACGGGCGCATTGCCGGCAACGCGGCGGACGACGACGCGGCCGCGCTGGAGCCGCACTACGAGTCGATTACGGCGGCCGACCAGGTGCAGATCTACGAGGCCATCATGGCCGACACCGACGGAGCGGTGACGTATACGCTGCTGCGCGGGGCGAAGTACGCGAAAGACAACCGGCTGCTGCCGAGCGGGTTCAACCCCGCCACGGCACACGCCGATGTGGCGGTGTACGGCAATGCCCGCTTCGATCGCAGCTTCACGGGCGGGTCGGACGAGGTGACCTACAGCGTCGAGTTGCCGCAGGTGTCGGGCCCGCTCACCGTGACCGCCCGGCTGCTGTATCAACCCGCGTCATACCGCTTCGTCCGTGACCTGCGGACCGACGAGACGCCGGCCATCGAGCAGTTCGGGCGCTACTACGACGCGGCCGACAAGGCGCCGGCCGTCGTCGCCACGGCGCAGGTCCCCGTCAAGCGCCCGTAGCCGCGGTATCATCGGGATGATGCCGACGATCACTATCCGTCCCGCCTGTCCGGCCGATGAGCCGTTCCTGATCGCGCTGACGCCGCTGCTTGCGGACTTCCCGCTGCCGGGGTGGCGGACAGCCGACGAGATCGCGCAGTCCGATCGGCAGATCCTGCGGGACGCCCTGAGTGGCGCGCTGCGGGACGCCGCGATTCTGGTCGCCGAACTGGCGCCGGACGGCGCGCGGGCGGGTTACGTGTTCGCCACGACGAAACTCGACTACTTCACGCACGTGGCGCACGCGCACGTGGAGGTGCTGGTCGTCGATCCGGCCGCGCAGGGCTGCGGCGTGGCACGGGCCCTGATGGACGCGATCGAGCACTGGGCCGGAGCGCGCGGGTACTCGTGGGTCACGCTCAACGTGTTCGACCGCAACACGCGAGCCCGCGCGCTCTACGACCGCCTGGGCTACGAACCCGAGACTATCCATTACCGGAAGGCGTTGGCGCCTTATCGGGGCCAGAGCCAGCCGAAGGTGCCGGCCGTCAGCAGGCCGTAGATCAGCCCGTCGATCGTCGACTTGATCGTGGTGCTCCACGCGCGTTTGAACCAGATTGAATTCTGCCAGAGCGCCAGCGAGTACCCGACGAACGCGGTGGTGCCCGCGAACCGGAACACGGCCAGGTAATGCGCGTCCGGCCCGACTGCGCGTCCCGCCACGTACGCGGCGAACAGGCTGACCACGAGGCAGTAGGCGAACCACTGGGCGAGTTGCCCGCCCATCGCCGGCGGACCGGGCGTCATGACGGTCATCATCGCCACGGGGCCCTTCGTCATCTTCGCCACGAAGGTCGCGTCCTTCAGGTCTGACGGGGATGAACAGTACGGCATCATGTAGTCGCCCGGCGTGACGCCCGCACTTCGCATGGCCTCCATCACTTCGTCTTCATGCTTCAGCTTGCCGTAATCGTTGTTGTGGAACGGCAGCACCATGTGGATCAGTGAACTCGCGACAAACACGATGACGGCCGCGACCAGGATCGGCAGCCAGAGCGCAAGGATGGGCACCATAGGGGTCTCCTTGAATTGGACGGGGTGGACCGGCGGATTCTATCACGGGCCGTCGGCCTCGACGAATGGAGCGAGATGCCGTATTCTCCGATGGCATCGGGCTCGGCAGGTGAGGAACCGCGCGTTATGGACGCAGCACAGGTGTTGGGCGCGCTCTCCTGGGACGTCGTGCTCACGGTCGTCATCGGCGGCTACGCGCTCGGCGTGGCGGTGTTCCTGATTCTCGAGAACCGGAGCCCGCAATCCACGCTCGCGTGGCTGTTCCTGCTGCTGGCCTTCCCGCTTGGCGGCCTCCTGATCTACATCATGTTCGGCCGCAAGATGCATGCGTTCAGCCGCACACGGCGCATCACCAGGCTCCTCGAGGGGAAGACACTGGCCCGGCGCGCCGCGCGCCTGGTGGCGGAGCAGCCCCGCAACCTCGAGGCGCTTGCCGACACGCACCACGAGTACGCGCGGTTGGCCGACATGCTCTGGACCTCCGCCCAGTCGCCGCTCACGGAGGGGAATGACCTGACAATCCTGCAGGACGCCGGCCAGAAGTATCCGCGACTGATGGAGGACATTCGGGCCGCGTCCCGGTCGATTCACCTGCTCTACTACGAGTGGGCGTCGGACGCGTTCACGGAAGAGGTCGGTCAGTTGCTGTCCGAGAAGGCCAGAGACGGCGTGCAGGTCCGGATCATCTACGACCCGTTCGGCAGCCTCACGATGCTGAGCCGTCGTTATGTCGCCAGGCTCCGTGAGAACGGGATTCGGATGCACCCGTTCTCGCCGTTGTACCGCCTGCACACGCTCAGCTACCGGAATCATCGCAAGATCGCCGTGTTCGATGGCGTGGTCGGGTATTCCGGCGGGCTGAACATGAGCGAGGCGCACCTGACCGGGCCCGAGGGGTTCACCGGCTGGCGCGATACGCACGCCCGCGTGACGGGAGAGGCGGTGCCCATTCTTCAGGCGGTGTTCGCGACCATGTGGCACAACACCACGGGGGAGAACCTCTGGGCGGAGCGGTTCTTCCCGGAAGTCGCCGAGCGTCAAGGCGGCGTCCCCGTTCAGGTCGTGAGCGCGGGACCCGACTCGCGGTGGGAAGCGATCCGCCAGGCGTACCTCGCGATGATCGCCCTGGCCCGCCATCACGTCTACATCCAGTCACCGTTCCTGATTCCGGACTCGAGCGTGGCCGAGGCCATGAAGACGGCGGCGCTGGCCGGACTGGACATCCGCGTGATGATCGCGCCGCGGGGCGCGGAGTGTTCGCCCGCCTACCGGGCCGGCCTCACGTACGCCGCCGATATGGCCCGCGCGGGCGTCAAGGTCTTCCTGTACAAGGGCGCCTACTTCCACGCCAAGACCGTGTGCGTCGATTCGGTCCTGTGCTCGATCGGTTCGGCCAACATGGACATCCGGAGCTTCTCGATCAACTACGAAACCAACCTGGTGGTCTACGACGAGCGGACCACACGCGAACTCGAAGCCTGCTTCGAGTCGGACCTCGGGCGCTGCGTGGCGTTCTCGAGGGCCAAGTACCAGGCCCGCCCGCCACTCACGCGGTTCGTCGACTCGACCCTGCGCCTGTGCTCACCGTTGCTCTGACGCCGCGCTGGCGCCACGCCCCCGCTGCGACCATGCGTCGGGATAAGCTATCAGGGGAGTGTGGGCGATGGAACACGTCAACCTGGGCGATCGGCTGGCCTCAATCACTGAATACTGGCGCCCGGAAGTGGTGGCGCGCCTCAACGGCCAGGACATCAAGCTTGTGAAGTTCCGCGGCGAATTCGTGTGGCACCACCACGCCGATGCCGACGAGTTATTCCTGTGTCTTGACGGGGCGTTTCGCATCGAGTTCCGCGATCGTGTCGTGCGCCTGCAGGCGGGCGACTGCGTGGTCGTGCCACGCGGCATCGAACACCGGCCGGTGGCCGACGACGACGTGTCGGTACTGTTGTGCGAGCCGTCCGGTGTGCGCAACACGGGCAACGTGGAGCACGAGACCCTGACGGCACCGATGCCGGCCGGGTCTGGCCCCGGCCATTCGCCCGTCGTCTCGGAGGCGGCGTTCGGGCACCCGTCCGATCCGGCCAGTCTCGAACTGACCGCCGAAGAGATGCAGCGGTTCGGTGAGGCGGCGCTGGCGCGGACGGTAGCCCACGTGGCCGCTATGCCCGATCTGCCGGTTCGCGGCGACGTGGCGGCCGAAGCGCTGTGCCTGGCGATGCGCGAGGCTGCTCCGGACGCAGGGGCGCCTGTCGAGACGTTGCTCGACCCGCTCTTCCGCGACTGGATTCCCCGATCGTTCACCACGCCGTCGCCGGGGTATCTCGCCTACATTCCCGGCGGCGGGTTGTACCCGGCGGCGATTGCCGACTTCATCAGTGCGGCGACGAATCGGTACACGGGCGTGTGGCTCGCCGCGCCGGCGCTGGTGCAGCTCGAAGCCAACGTTCTCGACTGGTTCCGCTCGTGGATGGGATTCCCAGAGTCCACGCGCGGCCTGCTCACGACGGGCGGATCGATGGCGGCGTTCAATGCCGTGCTGTGTGCGCGCGAGCGGCACCTGGGCCGCGACGTCCGCCCCGGCGTGCTCTACACCTCGACACACGTACATCACTCGGTGGCGAAAGCCGCGCGCCTCGCGGGCATCTTCGAGGATCGCGTGCGGCACATCCCGGTGGACGGGCAGTTCCGCATGCGCATCGACGCCCTCGGCGACGCCGTCCGCGCCGACCGGGCGGCGGGCCTGCGGCCGTTCATGGTGGTGTCGTCCGCCGGGACGACCAACACGGGGGCCGTGGATCCGCTCAACGCCATTGCCGACTTCTGCGACGCCGAAGGACTGTGGCATCACGTGGACGGTGCGTACGGCGCCTTCTTCCACATGTGCGACGACCTGCGGCCGCTGCTGCACGGGTTGCCCCGTGCCGACTCGCTGACGCTCGATCCGCACAAGGGGCTGTTCCTGCCGTACGGCACCGGCGCGCTGCTGGTGCGCGACGGCACCGCGCTGCGAGCCGTGCACGGCATGTCGGCTGGATACCTGCCGGGCACACCAGACGCCGACCGCTTCTACGACCCGAGCCAGTACGGGCCGGAGTTGTCGCGGCCGTTTCCGGGCCTGCGTGTCTGGATGTGCCTGAAGGTCTTCGGCGCGGCGCGGTTCCGCGCGGCCCTGACCGAGAAGCGGGCGCTGGCGGTGCAGGTCGCTGCGCGTCTGGCGACGGTGCCCGGCCTCGTCATGGTGGCACCGCCGCAGTTGTCGCTGTGCGCGTTCCACCTGTCGTGGCCAGGCGCCACGCTCGAGCAGGAAAACACCGCCACGGAAACGTTGCTCGAGCGGGTGACGAGGCGCGGGCGCGTGATGATCACGGGCTGCACGGTGGATGGCCGGTTCCTCGGGCGCGTGTGCGTGCTGAGTTTCCGGACGCGGCAGGCGCAGATCGATGCGTGTGTCGAGGATGTCGTGGCCGACGCGGCCGCCATCCTGGCGGCGGCGTCATGACGGCGGGCGGCCGTTCAGGGCTTCCTGGTCTCGTCGTCAGCGGACAGATCGTACTCCGGGTACAGCTCCTTGGCGCAGGCCGGACAGATGCCGTGCGAGAAGTCGAGGTCGGAATGCGCCCGCAGATATAGTTCCAGCTGGTTCCAATACCCCTTGTCGTCGCGGACCTTCCGGCAGTTGGCGCAGATAGGCAGCAGCCCTGAGAGCTGCTTGACCCTGCCGAGCGCATCCGACAGTTCGTCGTTCCGCGCGCGCAGTTCTGCGGTTCGTTGCGCCACCACCTCTTCGAGCGCGGCCTTGCTCTGCGCCAGGGCTGCGACACGCCATCGGACGATGGCGCGGACGGCGGCGAGCACGGCGAGCAGGGCGGCCAGGTAGGCCCACCAGGTGTGCCACCAGGGGGGCAGCACCTCGACATCCGCATACGCTGCGGGACCGAATGATCCGTCGCCGATCGCAGCCCGTACGCCGAAGCGGTACGACCCGCCGCGCAGGGCCGGGTAACGGACGTCCCGGGACGCTACCTCCACCCACTGGTGCTCGAGACCTTCAAGGCGGACCTGGAAACGCAGGGCGCGTTCGTCCGCGTACGAGGGGGCGGCCACGCGAAACTCCAGCGTTGCCGACTTGTCGGGCACGGGGCCGATCCGGCCGAACGGGGGCTCGACGCGTTGCGTGCCGGTGTGAACATCGAGGATGCGGGCTTGCGGCACCGTGGGCGCCGACAGGGCGTCGTCGACATCGTAACGGACGAGCCCGCTGGCCGTGCCGACCCAGACCCGCCCGGACTCGGTCAGCAGCGCGTGGACGGCACAGTCTTCGCTGGCCATCCCGTGGTGGCGACCGATGTGGATGGGCGGGTCCAGGCGATCCAGCCCCTGATCCGTCGTAATCCAGACGTGCTGGCGGTCATCCACGGCCACCGCGTACACGAGATTCGAACGCAGGCCCTGGCCGCTGACGCGGTGCTCAATCGCCGTGAGACGTTCGCCGTCCAGCCGTACCCGCGTCAGGCCAACCGGCTCCTGATAGTGCACCCAGGCGCTTCCGTCCTGGAGGAAGTCCAGGCCGCGTACGGTGCCGGCGTGCAGCCCGTCGGCACTCGTGAAGAGGCGCCAGCGCCCTTGCGCGTCCCGCATCAGCAGGCCGGAACTCGAAGCAACCCACAAACGGCCGGCGGAATCTTCGCGCATGCCGTACGCACCCAGCGTCGGGGCGCCGGCAAACGCCGGGCTCACTTCCTGGACGAGACGCCGGGCGGCGGGATCCCACCGCATCACGCCGTGCCGGGTGTGACCGAGCCAGACACGACCCGTTGTATCCACCATGACGCTGTTGACCGACGAACCGAAGGTGCCGAGCGGTGCCTGCACGGCCGCCGATGCGCTGGCGTGGAGCCACAGCGTCGGGCCCAGCGTATTGACCAGCCACAGCGTGCCGCCGTGGTCGACCGCGAGGTACTTGATGCGACGGCCCTCCGTGCCCTGGATACGCGTGGCTCCGTCGGGGCCCAGCCGCACCGCGCCGTCATCGGTCGCCACCAGCAGGCGACCGTCACGACCACGATTGATGAACCAGGCGACTTCGCCGGAGTCCTCGTCCGACAGGCTGTAGTTCCACACGCGCCCGCCGCCCTGGAGGCGAGCCAGGGCCGGTCCGATGACCCACAACGTGCCCTCCCGGTCGCGTGTCACCGATCGCACCCATCGGAACGGGAGGCCGTTCGACGAGTCCAGCCGTTCCTGATCGGTGGCGCCGATGCGAAGGGCTCCTCCCTGCGTGGGCAGCCACACCGAGCCGTCGCGATCGACCCACGGTGAACTGTTGGGCGAGAGGCTGGCCCACAGGCGCGCAGACTCATCGACGAACCGCCCGGCGGCCGGGGCCTTCATCACGAGGGTGCGGCCCGACCCGGCCCAGAGGCGGCCCGCGCCGTCTTCGGCCACCAGTGTCGGGCCGCCTTCGGGCAGACCGTCAGCCGGACCCCAGGTGTGGGTCGAGTCGTCCGTGTGGATGGCGAGGATGCCGCGCTCGGTGGCTACGTAGACCGCTCCGCTGTGCGGGCCGATGAACAACGCGTGGAGGCGGCCATCGATCCGTGCCGCGTGCGCGCGGAACTGGAGGCCGCGTTCGTGCACGAACAGGCCACCCGGCGTGGCCACCCAGACACGGCCACGGTTGTCTTCGGCCAGGTGTGCGACAGGCGTGGACGACGGGCTGGCGCCGAACAGGGCCGACTCGAATGTTCCGTGCTGGAAGCGGACGAGTCCGCGCAACGTCGCCACCCACAGGCCGCCGTCGCGGGCGGGCAGCAGGCGGGGAATCCAAGCGGAGGGCAGGCCCTCGGCAATCGACCAGCGGCGCCAATGGCCGGCGCCTTCGTAGCGGACGAGGCCGTTTTCGGTTCCCAGCCAGATGAAGCCGTCGGCGTCCTGGGCCATCGTGATCACAGCCCCGGACGGCAGCCCTTGATCCGGCCCGAGCGTGGCAAATGGGCGCCGGCCGGCTTGTTGGGCGGATACCGGCGCCGCGACCAGACAGGCCGCGACGACCCCTGCGAGCAAAACCCTCCTGACGCCGAGCATGGGTGTCATCATCTGGCTCTCGAGTCCAGTGTATATCGACGCAGGCCCGGAATCTGCGACACCAGGCCCGGAGGCCGTATGACCGACCCGTTGCCCGTGCGTGTGGTGCGAGCGTTCGCGATGGGCTGATCTACCAGGCGCCGTGGTATCGGGACGGACAGCCCGCGGGGATCGTGGAGCTGTCGCTCGAAATCCCGGAGGCGATGCCTCACTTCGTCCGCCAGGGCTGACGCCGTTCAGGGCTGACCGGGCCCGAGAGACTCGGGGCCGGCGGTCTCCCGCGTCATTTCAATCATCGTCTCGCGGAACCCGAGGCGCGCGAAGAGGCGGCGGGCGCCGCCGTTGGGCGCGGCCGTCCACAAGAGCACGCGCGGCACGCCGCGACCGGACAGCCATCCGGTGGCCGCTTCGACGAGGGCCGTGGCAATGCCCAGTCCCCGTGCGCGTTCATCCACATAGACGTCATGGATGAACCCCGCTTCGTCGCGCAGCTCTTTCCAGGACAACGGCTCGACGCCTGCGTAGACGTAGCCCACCACGACGCCGTTCC
Source organism: uncultured Vicinamibacterales bacterium (assembly GCA_964372095.1). Taxonomy (GTDB): domain Bacteria; phylum Acidobacteriota; class Vicinamibacteria; order Vicinamibacterales; family JAKQTR01; genus CAYJPV01. The sequence goes on from CAYJPV010000010.1 coordinate 99,556, forward strand.
GCTCGGCCACGCTGACCAGCGTATCGTCGCGGTGGAGTTGCTGGCCCAGGAACCACGCATACCCCTCCTCCGAATCCGGCCGAGGCGCCATGAAACGCCGGCGGTCAAAGTCATAGTGCGCGCGGAGCAGGAGGGCGCCCATGCGTCCCACCGCGGGCAGATCGCGGGAGTCGGCGCGGCGGATCACGTAACCCGGTGTGGACATGCCCGACAGGATACCCTCAGCGGTCCGCTGCCGCCATGTGCCGGCTGCGACGCAGGGCACCGGCTTCGCGGCGTGCAGTGGCAAGCAGGGGCAGGTCGGGGTCGGCGTCGTTCCAGATCGTGAGGGCCATCTCGTAGCTGCGCAGGCTCTCTGCGGTCTGTCCGAGCCCGGCGTACGCCCGCGCGCGCCCAAGCCACGCCAGGGGATGAAACACGGAGTACGGCAGCACGCCCCGGTTGTCGAGAATCGCCTGAAACGCCTGGGCGGCGTCTCCGTACGCCTTCATCCCCAGCGCCGCGTGTGCCCGGATGAACACAGGCAGATACTCGAACCGCGTGCCCAACTCGTATGGCCGGACCGACTCGAGCAGGGGACCTGCGTCGGCGAACCGGCCTTCCGCGACAGCCAGCGCCGCGCGGGCCGGGACAACGAACTCGAGGTCACGGTCCGAGCCCGGTTCGACGAGGCGTTCGTATTCGGCGAGGTAACGTCGTGCGCCCATGACGTCGCCGGCCAGCGCCAGCACCAGCGCGCTCTGGGCCACCCGGCTGGGGCTGCGATCGATGGCCAGGCCCGCGGCGAGGGCCCGCGAGGTGCCCGCCCGGTCGCCGATGAGGGCGCGGCTGCCCGCCTCGGTGAGCAGCGCCGCGGAGGCGGCGACATCGTCCTGCCGTCCCTCTGCATCCGCGCGGATCCGCGACCAGAGACCCGTCGCGTCCCGGAACCGCCCGCGGTACATCGCTATGCGGGCCCGCCGTGTGAGCAGGAACGGTGCCATGGACGGTTCCCGCATGGCGTACGCCTCCTCCTCGCGGATGACCGCGTCGTCGCCCCGCAGGAACCCGAGGTCGTGGCGCAGGTCATGCGTGCTGGGCGACTGCAGGCCGCGGCGTTCGGCTGCGACCAGCGCCGCCAGCGCCTCGTCGAACCGGCTGGCACCGGTGAAGGCCCCGGCCAGCACCACATGGGCGACGACGTTGTCCGCCTCCAGTTCGACCGCCGTCTGCGCTTCTTCGATGGCCTGCTCCCACAAGCCGATCTGCTGGTAGATCGCACTGAGGTTGATCCGCGCAGGCGTGGCCCTGGCAGTTGATCGGCTCAGCGCCGAGAAGGCGTCGATCGCCCGCAACGGGCTCTCGAGCACGCCGTTGTAATAGTGGCCGGCGATGTAGAGGCGTTCGGGCTCGCTGACGCGCTCGCGCAGGTCGAAGGCCCGTGTCAGGGGCACCTGGGCTTCGCCGCGGCGCCGGAGGTTGAGCAGCGTGACGCCTGCGCGCGCCCACGCCAGCGCGAAGTCGGGATCGATGACGGTCGCCTGTCGGTAGTGCTGCAGGGCTTCGGCATACGCGCCGCGGAACTGCTCCCGGTCTCCGAGGCTGACCGCCCGAAGCGCTTCGAGCGACGGGGTGGTGGCCTGTACGAGCGGGACGTCGAAGCGGGCGATGGAGGAAAACGACTCACCAAGGTCCCGCCGCAGGGTATTGGCTGCCCGCGTCAGGGCCTCGAGCACCTGCTCGCGGCCGGCCGCCTCGGCCTGGGCTCGCGCCACGGTGTCGTGCGACACGCACGCAATAGCCTCGAGGCCGACGACGTAGCGCTGGCCCATCGGTGCAATCGAACCGTGCAGCACCGCCGACGCGCCCACACGCTCGCACACTTGGAGCGCGACCTCGGGCGTGACGGCTGCCGTCGCGGGCTGGCCGAGGAACCGGAGCGTCTCCTGCATCGTGCGTTCGGGCGTCAGCCGCAGGTAGGGCGACTGCTCGAGATGGATCGCCAGTGCGAGACGCAACGTGCCGTCGAACACCGGGTCGCCGGTGGTGTTCGTAAACGCCACGACAACGGGGTCGCGCTCGGCCAGCGGTGCTTTCGCAGCGGCGGGGCGCGTGACGGCCAGCCAGCCCACTGCCGCCACCATGCCGCCGAACACGATCAGGGCGACGATCACCGCCGTCAGCCTTGGACGCAACCGGTCGCCGATCGTCGACGGGGCTTCCAGTCCAGGGCCGGTGTCGACGACGTCGACGGTCTGGCTGCAGGGATCGTCCGACAGAACGGCGATCTCATCCTCCAGGACGTGCCCCTGGCCGTTGCCATTCCCGTTGCCACGGTCGTCCGCGCGTGGCGATAGCGACGAGTCGCCGGTGATGCGGGATACGGGCGCGATCAGACGATACCCACGTTTCGGAATGGTCTCGATCAGCACGGGAGCCTGGGCATCGTCTCCCAGCGCCTGCCGTAACTCGGCAACGCAGCGGGCAAGCGCCGTGTCGGCGATGAACTGATTGGGCCACACCCGGTCGAGCAGCTCACCGCGCAGGACGGTCTGTCCTGCGTGGCTGGCCAGACAGACGAGCACGTCGATGAGCTGGGGACGCAGATGGATCGCCGTGCCGTTCTTCGAGACGCGGTTCAGCGTTGGCTGGACGATCCAATCACCCATGGTGAACTCGACGCCGGGGGATGACTCACCTCCGGCACCGCTCATCTGCTGTTCGGGCATTCGGCGGGCCTCCAGCCTGATTGGGATGCAGGGACATTCGCGTTCTGTCCGGAATAGACGCGGAAGAGCAGGCCGAAGTTTGGTTCGGATTTCATTACGGAAGTCTTACCGCCCGAGGGCGCCCGATCGGGCGATCCAGTCCCTTTCGAATGCCTATCGAAGCGATCCGGAAAGACTTCTCGGGGCTGAACGCGCACATTGTCCAACAGGCCCGATGCAGCGGGTCTGAGGGTTTTCGAGGTCGGGGTGGCGGAAGGCTCTTCCTCCTCATGTCGCCGAGTCCTGCGACACCTGCCGCCGCCCCACTTTTTCGGCCCCGCTTTCTGCTTCTTGCTTCCTGCTTCCTATCCCTCCCCTCTGGCCTCCAGCCCATGGCCCCTGATAGACTCCGGCCGCTATGAACACGACACAGGAGTCTGCGTCCAGCCTGCGTACCGTCGGTCTGATTGGCGGCATGAGTTGGGAGTCGACCGTTCCGTACTATCAGGTCATCAACCGCGTTGTGAGCGAGCGATTGGGCGGCCTGCACTCAGCGAAGATTGCGCTCTACAGCGTGGACTTCCACGAGATTGAAGTCCTGCAGCGCGAAGGGCGGTGGGACGAGTCCGGCGACGTGCTGGCCGAGGCGGCCCGCGCCGTCCGCCGGGCCGGGGCCGATGTCATCCTCTTGTGCACGAACACGATGCACAAGGTGGCGGCTCGGATTGAGGCGGCCGTGGACGTGCCGCTGCTGCACATTGCGGATGCCACCGCCGGGCGTGTGAAGGCGGCTGGCGTGACCCGGGTCGGACTGCTGGGTACGAAGTTCACCATGGAGGAGGACTTCTACCGGGGCCGTCTTGAGCAGCGGCATGCGCTCACGGTCTTGACGCCGCCGGCCGAGCAGCGCGAACTGGTTCACCAGGTCATCTACGGCGAGTTGTGTCTCGGCCGGGTCCACTCCTCATCGCGGGACGCGTACCGGCAGGTGGTGGCGGACCTCGTGGCGGCGGGGGCCCAAGGGATCATCCTGGGCTGCACGGAGATCGGGCTGTTGCTGCGTCCCGAGGATGCCGCCGTGCCGCTGTTCGATACGGCGGCCATTCACGCCGAAGCCGCCGCGCGGTGGGCGTTGGGCGATGCGGATTCCTGATGTGAAGGCCGCGCTGGCGGACTTCCGCACGCCGGCGTGGGCCCGCTGCCCGTGAAAAGGGGCCTGCCCCCTTTTCGGCCGTTTCTCCGGTTCGCACGACGCAACCCTCGCAATTTGCGCCAGAATTCGCGAATCTGGTTTTAGGGCAAATGCAAAAGGGGCCTGGCCCCTTTTTTCGGGTGTACGCGACGAAGGCCGTCCCCCCGGGGGGGACGGCCTTCGAAGCGTATCTGTGACGCGCGGTTATTCCGCGAGCTTGACGTTCTCGGCACGCGGACCCTTGGGGCCCTGACCGCGCTCGAACGTGACAGCCTGGCCTTCGCGCAGGTCATCGAACCGGGTGCCGACGCACGCGGACTGATGGAAGAAATACTCGCTGCCGTCCTGGGCCGCGACGAATCCGAAGCCCTTTTCGCTGACCAACCGCTTGACTGTGCCGTTCATTGCCATGACCAACTCCTGACTGTCTGAGAACCGAGGCCCGCCAGAGCGCCGCAGAACGGCCCCGTGTGTTGTTCCGTGTCGGATGAGTCGGCGAATCGGTCTGGCCAGAGCGCAGAGGAGATCGCGTCGCACAACCTATAGCTTTGAAGTAGACGGGAACGGCATACCACGAGGCGTGCCGTCGACGACGGGACTCAAAGCGGAACATCAAGAGTATAGCACAATTTGTACCCGGCGTTATTTTCCCCCTGGACGGTCGCAGAAGCGGCACAGACTGGACCCCGTCGCGCCCGTGCCTCGGCTATCATCGGCTGAGGAGGCACGAGATGGCCGAACTCAAGACGAAGAAGACCACCGCCAGCGTGGCGGCGTTCATTCGGGCTATTCCCGACGTGAACATGCGGGCGGACTGCAAGGCTGTCGCGGCACTGATGGAGAAGGTCACGGGGGCCAAGCCGAAGATGTGGGGCGCCTCGATTGTGGGGTTCGGCACCTACCACTACACCTACGCGAGCGGGAGGGAAGGCGATTGGCCCATCTGCGGTTTCTCGCCCCGTAAGGCCGCGCTGACGTTGTACATCATGGCCGGCTTCGACAAGTACGAAAGCCTGATGGCCAAACTAGGCACGTTCAAGACAGGGAAGTCGTGCCTCTACGTCAAGCGGTTGTCCGATGTGGACGCCCGCGTCCTCGAGGCCCTCATCACGGCCTCGGTCGCCCACATGAGGCGTACCTACCCGACGGCCTGACGCCGCGTGGTGGGTCGCGACGGCCGCCCGGACGGTGTACCATCAGTACTGAACCCTGTGAGGCCGTGCCCGATGCGCTCATTCCGCGACCGCGCCCGTACGGGCGCCTTGATGCTGCTGTTCGCCCTGCCGCCTTCCGGCGTGCTGGCCCAGGCTCCGCCTGGGGCCAGTCCCGTTGTCGTGAAGGCCGCATGGATTCGCGAGGCCGCCACGTCACAGCCGGCGACAGCCGCCTACGCCACCCTTGAGAACCCGACCGGCTTGCCAGTGACACTGGTCGGCGCGGACATCGACGGCGTTGGCGTGGTCGAACTTCACGAGATGACGGTGAAAGGCGAGATGATGGCGATGGCCAAGGTGGCGTCCATCATCGTGCCGGCCCGAGGGGCGGTGACATTGAAGCCGGGCGGTCTGCACCTGATGCTGTTCCAGCGGACACGCGCGTTCGAGCCCGGCGGGACGGCCGCGATCACATTCCGGTTCGCCGACGGAACGTCCACGACGGTGCGCGCGGAGATTCGCAAGAAGATGGCGATGGGGGCGTGACGATCGTGACGCAGGGACCTCGCCCCCGGCGCCGTGGGGCACTGGCCGCACTGGCGCTCGCCGCCGTACTGGCCGGCGGGTGCCGCGACGCCGCTGGCCCGGCCCAGTCCGCGCCCGGTGCCGCGAACAACCTTGCGCAAGTCGCGGGTTCCGTGGAACTGCAGACCTTCGAGTTCGGCGGCGACTTTGTCCTGACGGATGACCAGGGACGGCCGTTCGATCTGGCCGCGGGCCGCGGGCGAGTCCACCTCCTGTTCTTCGGGTTCACGATGTGTCCCGACGTGTGTCCGATGACGTTGTCGCGCATCGCCCGGGCGTTCAATCTGCTGACGCCGGAGGAACGTGCGGACGTCGTCACGCTGTTCGCGACGGTTGACGTCGATCGCGATACTCCGGCCGTGCTGGCCAGGCACCTCAAGGGATTTCCGGTACCGGTTGTCGGGCTCACCGGCACGCGTGCCCAGGTGGATGGCGTGGTGAACCAGTACAAAGCGACCTACGAGATCACCCCCTCCGACTCGGCAGGCGGGCCAGCGGTATCGCACTCGACCTATCTTTACCTGATTGATCGGGACGGGCGGGTGCGGCATCTGTTCCGCCTCGCTGACAGTCCCGAACAGATTGCGGCCGGTCTGCGGCTTGCGCTGCAGGCCCCCCGCGCCCGCTGACACAGGAGCATCGACGATGAATCGTGTTGACGCCACCCGCCGACAACTGCTCGCGGCCCTGCTTGGGAGCGCCGCGGCCCTGACGGGCGTGGTGAAAACGACCGCCCAGGCCCCCAGGGCCACCGCTGAGTTGCCGCACCTGGACGAGAAAGACAAGATGGCGATCGCCTTCGCGTACGTCGCAGACGCCAGGAAAGTCGACAAGACCAAGTTTCCGACCTACAAGCCCGTGCAGACGTGTGCGAACTGTTCGCAATTGACCGGTAAAGAGGGTGCCACCTGGCGCCCGTGCAAGATCTTCCCTGGCAAGTCCGTGCATGCGGCCGGCTGGTGCAAGGTCTGGATCAAGAAGGCCTGAACATGTGGGACAACCACGCGCTGCCTCGTGCCTGGACGCCCGGCGCGCTCCGCGAGATGAGCATCGGGTTCCAGTCGAGCCGTGTCTTGCTGACGGCGGTCGAGTTGCGGATCTTCAGCCTCATCGGCTCCGAGACGCTGACGTCGGCGGACGTGGCGGAACGGGCGGGCACCGACGCCCACGCGACGGACCGCCTCCTGAATGCCCTGAGTGCCGTGCACCTCGTGGTGAAACGGAACGGGCATTTCCGAAACACCCCTGAGGGCCTCCGCTACCTTATGGACTCGAGCCCGGAGTACGCGGCCGGCCTCCGCCACTCTGCCAGCATGTGGCACGCGTGGAGCGGGCTGACGGACCGGGTCCGCCAGGGACAGCAACCCGGCCGGGGTGCGGTCAAGGATCGCGGCGACGACTGGCTCGAGCCGTTCATCGCCGCCATGCACTACCGTGCCCGGCTCCAGGCCGATCCCGTCGCGGCGTTGCTGCCGCTGACCGAGTCCTCGCGGGTTCTGGACGTCGGCGGCGGGTCGGGCGCCTTCGCCATGGCGATGGCGCGGCGCACGCACGGTCTGCGGGCCGTCGTCTTCGATCTCCCCAACGTCGTGCCGCTGACCCAACGCTACATTGCCGACGCGGGGCTCGGCGATTTCGTGACCACGGCCGTCGGCGACTACCTGACCGACCCTCTGCCAGGGGGATTCGACCTGGTGTTCATGTCGGCGGTCGTGCACAGCAATAACGCCGAGCAGAATGCCCGCCTGATCGCCAAGTGCGTCGGCGCCCTGAACCCGGGAGGTTCAGTGGCGGTCGTCGACTGGGTCATGGACGCCGACCGCGTGAAGCCGGAAGCCGGGGCGCTCTTCGCCATCAACATGCTGGTGGGCACCGACCACGGCGACACGTTCACGGAAGACGAGATCCGTGCCTGGCTGGTGGACAGCGGCCTGGAGCAGATCCACCGTCGTGCGACGCCCTTCGGCACCGACGTCGTGATCGGCAAACGTGTGGCGGTCCCTATCGGCGGCACGCTTCATTTCTGCACACAGTGCGGCCAGCAGGTGGACCCGTACGAACCAAGCCCGGTCGAACCTGGCAACCCGGCGGGTGACCGCACGTACTTCTGCCGCCCGTGCGGCCAGGAATGGCCGGCGCCCAGCATGTATGCCACCGGCCAGCCCTGCGGGAACTGCGGCATGCTCGTCCCCACCGGCGCCCGTTTCTGCGCCGCCTGCGGCCACCAGACCTGGGCGTAGCTGCGGACGCTTTCGCGATGAGCCCACCCCGGGACTGAAGCCCCGGGGCTACGTACCCCATGCCGGGCCTTCCGTAAGCAGCTCCGGACGGATCGGGGCGACTCACGGAGAATATGGAGGCACCGTGACGATCACCGAGCCCATGACGATGGTGACGGATTATGTGATGGGGGGGATGGCGACGGTCCTGGCTGCGCGGCTGGCGCGCCACGGCGCGGCTGGCCGCCAGCTGCCCGTCCTGTTGTGGGCTGGGCTGTTCGCGTGCACGGCGCTGGCATCTTTCCTGGGCGGCACCTATCACGGGTTCATCCAGATGTTGCCCCAGACGACCGGCCACGTGCTCTGGCAGGGGACACTCTACGCCACAGGCGTGGCCAGCGCGTGTCTGCTGGGAGCGGCGGCGTTCGCCGGAACAGCCGGCGTCGTCCGGCGGGTTCTGCTGGTGGTTGTGGCGGCGAAGTTGCTGGGCTACCTCTGGTGGATGTCGTCCCACACCGACTTCCTGTCCGTGATCGTCGACTACGGATCGGCGTTGCTGGCCACGATGGTCGTGGCATGGACATCACGTACCAGGGGCATGCGTGAGGCGCTGCCGTGGCTGAACGCGGGTGCCGCCGTGGCCGTCGTGGCTGCGCTCATCCAGGCGCTGAAGCTGGCGCCGCATCCGCAGTTCAACCACAACGACTTGTTCCACGTCGTGCAGATGGGCGCGCTCTATCTCTTGTACCGCGGGGGGGCTTTGCTGCGCGGCTAGGCTGGGGATTGGGGATTGGGGGTTGGGGGTTGGGGAACAGCCCGGGTCCCGCCTGAGAGCGAGCGCAGCAGACCGTGAACAAGCCGACCCACCCTCGATGTCCTGGCGATCACATCCGATGCCGCGTCCCTTGACAGGTATTCCAGACGCAGCGCAAGTTCCAACTGGGTTTCGACTTCCGCGTGCGAACCGGCAGCCATGCGAAGGTGAGCGACGAAGCCCAGCCGGGTCTTCCGATGTCCTTCCGCGATGTTGGCAGGGATTGATGCTGCCGCCCTGCGGATCTGACTCGTCAGGCCAAACACCTCAACCTGCGGGAAGTTCCGCGTGAGGCGGTAACATTCTGTTGCGAGTTCCATCGCTTCCTGCCAAGCCTCGAGGTCCCGATAGGATGTGATTGGTCGGCGCATCTGTCGCTTCCCCCAATCCCCAGCCCCTAACCCCCAATCCCCAGCCTAGAATCCAAACCGTGCCCCGACCTGAATTCTCCGCGGCTGGGACGCGGCGATGGGCTGGCCGAAGAATGGCGACGTCATCACGAAGCTGTAGGCGGTGTAGTTCACGCGGTTGAGCAGGTTCTGGCCCGACACGTAGAACTCCACGCGGTACCGTTTGTCAGCCGCGCCGCCGCCGAAGCCCGGCGCCATCCCCCCCCCGCCTCCGCCAATCACGATCTGCGTGCTGCCCGGCCCGCCCTGCTGGCGCGGATTGCCGAACCCGATGGCGTAGGACACACGGCCGCCCAGGTCGATCTGCCAGTCGCCGCGGGCCGAGTTCCGCGCGGTGCCCGCCGGCCGGTCGTTGAACAGGCCGTCGGTGTTGTTGTCGCGGCCGGTCGTGATGTTGAACGGCATGCCCGATTGCGCCCGCACGTTGAGGCCGACCGACACGTTCTTGAAAGGCGACGAACTGAACGACCCGCCGAAGCGGTGGCGGATGTCGGTGCCCGCTGGACCCCATTCGGTGCCGAGGTCATCACCGCTGGCCGGAATCGAGAACGCGCCGGTGGTGTTGGTGTCGTTCCGGCTCCAGTTGTAGTTCGCCGTCAGGAACGTCCGCCGCCAATCCATCCGCACGAAGCTGAAAAACACGCCGACGGATTCGGTTCGGGATTCTGCGTCGGACACCATCGCGACGGTGTTGGCGAAACGCGGGTCCGGCCGCTGCCCGTTGACCGGCGCGTTTTCGTTGCGGCCGCGCAGCAGGCCCCGGCCCCAGCCCCGGGAGTAGCTGAGGTTCAGCCGGCTGTTCTTCGTCAGCGACCGCTCCAGGCCGGTCGTGATGCGGTGCGCCATCGGGAGGTCGAGGTCGTCCGACCAGAGATAGCGGTTGGTCGGCGGCGCTTCCCCCACATCGCCCGGGTCCTGGTACGAAGGCTGGAAGAGGTTGACCTCGCGCTGGCGGAAGCCGTCGATGAGCAGCGTCTGCTTGTACAGGTCGGTGCTGACCCAGTCGTAGAAGTAGCCGTAACTGGCGCGCACCGTCGTGGAACCGTTCCTGAACGGCGACCACGCGGCCGAGGCCCGCGGCGAGATGTTGGCCTGATCGCCCACGTGGTTCTGCAGGCCGAACCGGATGCCGCCCGACACGAGCAGGCTTCGGGTCAGGCGCCAGTCGTCCTGCACGTAGGTGCCCACCTGGAACGACGCGTACTCGATGTTCGGGTCGCCGGTGCGGCGCGAGTAGTTGGCGGCACGGCCTGCCTGGTAGTCCGCCATGCTGGCGAACGTGTAGGTGCCCAGGTAGTTGCTCGTGTCGTCCGACCGGTACCGCCCGCCTTCGAGCAGGACCCCGGTGCGCCACGAATGCGCGCCTTTCACGTAGTCGAAGTCCGAGGCGAGTTCGACTTCCAATGCATGCCGGCCGCCCCGCTGCTGCGCGCCGCCGCTGGTGAAGGCGTCCTGTACGCGGATCGTGGGCGCTTCGACCGCTGACGTGTTCTCGTTGCCCGTCCATCGCAGCTGCAGGCGCGACTCCGTGAATCCCCGGCGGCCGACGGGGCCGTTCTCGGAGAAGCGCAACGTGTTCATGGACGATTCCGTGTCGAACGCGCGGTCGAACAGGTTGTAGCCGCCGACACCCAGGCTGCGCGAGGTGCTGGCGTTCCGATCGAAGCTGGCCCGGATGGCGTGGTCGTTGTTGATGGCGTGATCCAGCCGGGCGTTGACGTTGTAGCTGTCGCGCGGCTGGCGAATGGTTTCGGTGGTCGTGCTGCCGTCCGGGAGCACCGCCAGCAGGTTCGGTGACGCGTACTGCGACCCGCCCCCGCCGTTGATCGAGAACGACGTGCGGTTAGGCTTAATCGTCCCGGAGAGGCCCCATCCGTACTGGCGCAGCTGCTCCTGGGGTTTCGTGCTGGTGAAGGCGTTGCGGGCGTTGAACGACTCATCCATGAAATGAATGTCCGTATTGCCCCGCAACGGCCCATTGCCCGGCATCGTCATGATGTCGATGTGCATCACGCCCATCATGCCGCCGTGGTTCTGGGCGGCGAACATGTCCATGCGCGGCAGCCGGATGGAACGGATCTGCGATTTCGGCGGCAGCTTGCCGCCGGTGAAGCCGTCTACGCGGATCGTCGATCCTGGCGGCGCCATGGCCTTCAGCACCGCCTCCATCTCGTCCGGGTCGTCGGGCAACGAGTCGATCTGTTCACGCGTCAGTACACTGCTGAACGCGCTGCCCTGGGGGTCGAGCGCCGCGGACTGCCGGTCCCGGCTGACCGTGACCGCTTCGTCGAGTTTGCTGATCTGCAGCGTGACGCGGCGGCGGGTGTCGCCGCCGCGCACACGGATGTCCTGCAGGACCGACGTCGCAAAGCCGGGGAACTCGACCTGCAGCGTGTAACGCCCGTCGGGCAGGCCATCAACCACGGCCACGCCTTCGTTACCGGTGTGGGTGGGCTCGATCACCACCCCTTGCGTCGCCGGGTCCTGATTGGTCACCGTGATCGTGGCGTGCTGGATCACCGCGCCCGTCTGGTCGGCGACGGTCACGATCAGACGCCCGCGCCGTCCCTGGGCCTCAGCCGGCAGGGACGCGGCAACCACGAACGCAAGCGCGCATGACAGCGCACGGAATGGCCAAGGTGACACGGTCGGACTCCTGAGACGTACGGGATGGGTCCGGCTCAAACCGGACCCCACAACCAAAGCCGGGCCCCACAACTGGCGCCGTCGGCTGGCTACTTCGACGGCCGGAACTTCTTCGCGTCGATCTTCGGATTGACCTTCAGCTGGTCGAATACCATCTCTTCGGTCGTCTTGCCGTCGACGGACCGCTGGATCCTGTGCGGGAGCAGGACACCGCCCACCTGCTGGTAGTCGCCGTAATACACGCGATACTCGACGGTGCGGCGTTTGGCTTCGGCTTCCTTGCGCCGCTCTTCCATCTCTTTCATCCGCTTCTCGATCTCTTCGCGCGAAGGCGCGCGGCCCCCGGCCGACTCCCAGGTCTGGTGGACCGCCGCGCCGCCGCCGCCGCCGCTGGCCACGAACGTCGACCCGCTCGCGCCGCCGCCCCCTCCCGGTCCCCCGGTCCCCATCGTCATGACCAGCGGCTCCTTGTCCATCCAGCTCAGCATCAGGGGCAGATGGGTCTGCTGGTCGACGAACAGCCGCACCGCAAACTCGCCCTCGCCCTTGACGTCGATGACATCTGCCTTGCCGTCCGCCGACTCGGCTTCACCGGCGTACGTGAACTCGAGCGGAAAGGCTGCGGGCGACGCGGCAAACATGCCGAGGGCCAGGCGGGCAAATTCTCGCTTGTTCTGCTGCAACCGCATCCGGTCGAACTCAGCCTTCTGCTCGGGCGTCAACTTCGCCACGTCGGCGGGCGAGCCGCCGGGCCCGGCGATCCGAATCATGACGTTGCCGCCCGCGAGGTTCGGCGGCTGGTCGATCTCTTCGATCGCCTGTCCGCCGTTGAAGCCGGTCATCCGGTAGATACTCATGTTGCCCATGGCCGCCAGCACGCTGCGCATCAGGTACTTGTCCGGCAGCTCCATGGACAGTTCGAATTCGGTTTCACGGGTATTGCCTTCCGGACCGGTCCGCAGGTTGCGGCCTTCCGCGGACAACGTCTTGACCGCCGCCAGTCTGTCGCCGCCCAGCGCTTTGCGCGCGTCCGCCAGCACCTGCGCGGCATCTTTGCCCTGCCCGGCCACCACCGCCTGTGCGGCGAAGACGGCGATTGCCGCCACGTTCACAATGAGTCTCATGCCTTCAGCCTCCAGATTCAGCCGTGTGCCCGCTCATCACCAACCTTGGACGATCCATTCTGGCGGTTTGGCCGGGCGCGATGGTTAAGCCCGCGCTAAGAGATCGTTAAGCACGTAAAAAGGGCTGCCTGAGCCCGGTTTGCGGTGCTTCGGCGGCGAATCCGCATGGTACACTCCGGCCATGTTGCGGCGACGGTTCCCGCTCGGGATCGTGCTCCCGGTGTTCCTCATCGGCCTGGTTGGCGCGCTGGCCACGTTCCAGTACCGCTGGCTCGGGCAGGTGTCAGAGGCCGAACGCGAACAGCTGAGCCGCTCGCTGACGCAGCGCGCCCGCGAATTTACCGAAGATTTCGATCGCGAACTCACGCGGCTCTACTTTGCCCTGCAACTGTCCAGGCAGTCGGTGGCCGACCAGTCGTGGACCACGTTTGCCGAGGCGTACGACACCTGGCGGCGCGGCGCGCGCCATCCGCAGGTCGTGCGCGGCATCTACCTGGCGGACTGGGTCGGGCAGGATCTGGTGCTCCGGGCCTACGACGGTGCGGGACGGCGGTTTGCTGATGTTCCGCTGCCCGCCTGGCCGGCCGACCTGGAGCCGTTACGCCGGCAGTTCGAGAGCGACACCCCCGGGGTTCACGTGCCGGGCCCGCCGCCGCTGGCGACCGTTCGACAGCCGGCGTCGCCTGGCGGCGGCGCGCTCCAGGTGGTGGCAATCGCCGTGTCGTCGTTCGCGGCGGACGTGCCGGCCCTGGTGATTCCCGTGGTCAATCAATCAGGCGGTGGCGCGGTGGCGACACCGATGGCGGCACCGGCTGGCCCGGTCCAGTCGTCGGCGGTGTTCCGGTGGATCGACGCCCGGCGATCGGCGGTCATTGTGCATCTGGACGACACGTACCTCTCCGAGACCGTGTTGCCGGCCCTGGCCGCCCGTCATTTTCCGGCTGACGGCGGCGATGCGTATCGGCTGGCCGTCACCGGGCCGTCCGGGGAGGTGAAGTACCAGCGTGGATTCGCGCCGGGCGCCGCCGCGGGCGTGGCACAGGCGGATGTCTCGATGGCGTTGTTCACGCTGCGTGTCGATCTGGTGCCGGATGTCCTGGGGCACGCCGAGACTGCAGTGGCGCGCAGCCCGGGCGGGGTGTCGGCCGCTCCTGGCAGCCCCGGGGCGGCCGGCAGGACCGTCACGACGGCACAGTACTCGTTCATCATCGCATCCGATGCGAGGAACGGTACCGCACCGGGCGTGCGCGCCCGGATCCAGACGACGCGGCCGGCCTGGACCCTGCGGCTGCAGCACGCAGCGGGGTCGCTGGATGCGGCCGTCTCGCGGGCGCGGCTGCGAAACCTGTGGCTGAGTTTCACGATCCTGGGCGTGCTGGCCGTGGGCATGCTGCTGGTGGTGCGAAACGCGCGCCGTTCCGAGCAACTGGCCGCTCGGCAGATGGACTTCGTGGCCACCGTGTCGCACGAATTGCGCACGCCCCTGGCCGTGATTCGATCGGCCGCGCAGAACCTGTCGGCCGGTGTCATTGCCGATCCGGCCCAGGCCCGCCGGTACGGCGAGTTGATCGACACCGAAGGACGCCGCCTGACCGACATGGTCGAGCAGGTGATGGACTACGCGGGCCTCGAAGGCCAGCGCCGCGTGCGCTCGCCACGGCCTGTTGACGTCCTGTCGGTGGTCGAGGATGCGGCAACGTCGTGCCGGCCGGCCTGCGAGGCGGCGGGATGCACGCTCGAGGTCGACCTGGGTGAACCCGACGGAGACGTGCCTGCCGTGATGGGTGACGAGGCTGCCCTCGGCCGGGTCGTCGCCAACCTCATCACCAACGCCGCGAAACACGGTGCCGACGGCCGCTGGGTCGGCGTGAAGGTGTCGTCGTGTGAGGTGAAGAGCGGCCGCGAAGTGCAGGTGACCGTCAGTGATCGCGGCCGCGGCATCGAGCCGTCCGAGTTGTCACGGATCTTCGAGCCGTTCCGGCGCGGCCGGCATGCCGTCGAGCAACAGGTCCACGGCAACGGCCTTGGCCTGAGCCTGGTCAAGCGTATCGTCGAGGCTCACGGCGGACGAGTGGCGGTGACGTCCACGCCGGGCGAAGGCGCCACGTTCGTGGTCTACCTGCCGGCGGTGCCCGAGTCCGGTGCCGTGAGCGACGCTGCGCAGGGCGCCACGCCATGAGACGTATCCTCCTCATCGAAGACGAACCCGGGCTCGTGCTGACGCTGACCGATCGTCTGCGGAGCGAAGGGTACGAGGTGGGCTCGGCCACGGACGGGGACGCCGGCCTGGCGCTCGCCGAACGCGACGCGTGGGATGTCATCCTGCTGGACGTCATGCTGCCGGGCAAAGGCGGATTCGACGTCTGCCGCGACCTGCGGCAGCGGGGGATTGCCACACCGGTGATCATGCTGACCGCCCGCGGGCAGGTGGTGGACAAGGTGCTCGGGCTGAAACTCGGCGCCGACGATTATCTGACCAAGCCCTTCGACATGATGGAACTGCTGGCGCGGGTCGAAGTGCAGCTTCGGCGCTCGGCGGCCTCGACGTCCGACCCCGTGCACCTCCGGTTCGGCGACGTGATCGTCGACACGCGGAAGGCCGAGGTGACACGCAACGGCGCCGTCCTCGAGATGTCCGCCCGCGAATTCCTGCTGCTGAAGTACCTCATCGAGCATCGCGGCGAGACGCTCAGCCGCGAGCAACTCCTCAACGACGTCTGGGGTTACCACTCGATGCCCTCCACGCGGACGGTGGATGTGCACGTGGCGTGGCTGCGCCAGAAGATCGAACCCAATCCCCGCCACCCCCAGTTCATCCTCACGGTTCACGGGCTCGGGTACCGATTCGCGGGCTAGAGGCTAGGGGCTAGAGGCTAGAGGCTAGAGGCTAGAGGCTAGAGGCTAGAGGGGAGGCCGCTCAAGGGCACGTGCGAGTCCATGCAGCGCGCGGCCGACTTCTGCAGCAAGCGCACGAACTGGCGAGAGTTCAGCTGGCATAGCCATACCGAGCCTCTCGGCGAGTTCAAGTTGCGTTTCAAGTTCGGCCTGGGAACCCAGGGCGATGCTGACGTGCTGCGCGTACGACGGACGGCTGCGACGATTGTGACCCTCGGCGATGTTGGAGGGGATCGAAACAGCCGCTCGGCGAATCTGAGAACAAAGCCCGAAGGCCTCAGTACGCGGAAACTGCGACGTCACCCGATAACACAACTCCACGAGGTCCATCGCCTTGTTCCAGACTGTGAGGCGTTTGTGCCCGAACATACCCAGTCGCCCTCCTGACTTGCTGACGACCTTATGGAAGACCCATGCCATCCCTGGCCTCTGGCCCGCAGCTTCTAGCCCCGGCTCGTGTTTGGCCTTGAAATCAAGTCTTACATCATGTAAGTTATTGGTCGTCGCGTGCTGGCCATGACGAGATCTGCGAGACTCCCGACGCTCTCCTCCAAGGAACTGCTCATCCTGACCCTGCTGTCGGCGGGCGTCCCCATGTACGGTCTCGAACTGGTGGCGTCTTCGAGGGGGCAGCTCAAGCGAGGCACGGTCTACGTAACGCTCGGGCGCATGGAGGAGAAGGGCTACGTGGAGTCCACGGTCGAGGATCGCCGCCCGGGCGCTGCCGGCCTGCCGCGCCGTCTCTACGGGCCGACGGCGTTGGGACGCCGCGTGCTGGACGCGTGGACGCTCATGCGCTCAACGCTGGCATGGGGGACCGAGTGATGTCTGACGGACCTTCAGCGGGCAACCCTCCGGGGACTCGTACGCGCGCTTGGCTAGCCCGCCTCTGCGGCGACGATACGATGGCTCGAGTCGTGGACCCTTGCTTGGCAGACTTCCAACACGAGGCCAGGACCATCGGCCCGCGCACGCGCAGGCATCGGTGGATTGAGCTTCGCGTCCGCTGGGCTGTTGCGCTGGGATCGGCGCTGTGCCTCGATCTCGTCCTCCGCACGCGCCGGGATGACGGACGCGCGTCGAGTCTTCGCCCGTTCGTGTGGGCCGTGCTTGGATGCGGAACGGTCGTCCTGCTGCAAATCGGCGCGGTCATGACCAGAGTCCCACCAGGCGCGCTCGTCTACCTGTTGCCTTCAACGCTGGTGATCGGCCTGCCAGTCGGTGCGCTGCTGGGCGCGATGAGCGTGCCCCGGCGAATGGCCGGGCGACCAAGCGGAGGGGTGTGGGCGGGTGCCGTGCTCACGGTCGTGGCTTCGTGCGTCACGGCGGGCGTTCTTTGGTGGGCGGTGCCATCCGCCAACCAGGCGTACCGTGTGCGCGTGTGGGCGACATGGGCGCGCGGTGCGGGCGACGTTGCCCGGCCAGCTCCCGGTCCCAACGAGATGTCGATGAAAGAACTCAGGAACACAGTACTGCGCTACCGGGGAACGGGCATGCCGGCTCCTGCCATCGCCTACCAAATCGCCGCCCACAAGCGGCTATCCATTCCCGTCGGCTGTCTGGTGTTCGGGTGGCTCGGGACGGTCTTGGCGTCAACCCGGACGGCCCGTGAGACGGTGCGTCGCGTCGTGACCGTTGCGGTCGTGGTCTTCGCGTACTACGTACTCATCACCTGGGGTTCGAGGCGGGCAGAGGGACTCCACTTGTCGCCGGCCTTAGCTGTCTGGTTGCCGAACATCATCTTTGCGCTCTCGGCCACCTGCCTCATGCTGTGGAACTCCCTGACGGGACGAAGCAGGCAGGCGACCCCTAGCCCCTAGCCTCTAGCCTCTAGCCTCTAGCCTCTAGCCTCTAGCCCCTAGCCCCTAGCCCCTAGCCCCTAGCCTCTGGCCCCCGGCCCGAGTACACTGCCGCAGCCTGCTCAGGGCAAGAGGAGACGTGTCACATGTCCCATGGCCTCGGTGATCCTGCGACGACCTCACTCCCCGAAAACGCCTATCAGAAACTGAAGCCCGGCGAGGTGTACCAGCCCATCGTCCCGGGCAGTTCCGTCATGCCGGAGACGACGTGGCGGTCGGTGTCGTGGGGCTTGTTCCTCTGCGTCCTCTTCACGGTGGCCTCGGCCTATTCAGGCCTCAAGGTGGGGCAGGTGATGGAGGCGGCCATCCCGATTTCGATTCTGGCCATCGGCCTGGCGCGCGTCTACAAGCGGCGGTCCACGCTGCTCGAAAACGTCATCATCACCGGCATCGGCGGCACGTCCGGCGCGGTCGTAGCGGGTGCCATCTTCACGCTGCCAGCCCTCTACATCCTGCAGCTCGATCCGCACCCGGTGCAGACCGTGTTTATCTGCCTGGCAGGCGGCTGCATGGGCCTGCTGTTCCTCATTCCGCTCCGGCGTTACTTCGTACGCGAACGCCACGGCGACTTCCCGTATCCCGAAGCCACGGCCATCACCGAGGTGCTGGTGACGGGCGAGAAAGGCGGCTCACAGGCCAAGCTGCTACTGCAGGCCACGTTCCTCGCCGGCATCTACGACTTCTTCGTGACCACCTTTCAGGTGTGGAAGGAGTACATCGATTTCCAGTTCGTGCCTGTGGTGAAGAACCTGGCCGACAAAGCCCGGATTGCCACGAGCTTCGACGCGGTGGCCTTCATCCTGGGCCTCGGCTACGTCATGGGCCTGCGGTCGTCCATGATCCTGGTGTCGGGTGGCGTGCTGGCGAACTTCGTGCTCGTGCCCCTCATCTACATGATCGGCCACGCGTCGCCGGAGGTGTTGGTGGCCCCCGGCACGACGCCGATCGCCGAGATGACGGCCACCGAGATCTTCCGCGGCTACGTGCGCTTCATCGGCGTGGGCGCCATCGCCACGGCCGGCATCTTCGGCATCATCAAATCCCTGCGCATCGTTGCCGGCTCGTTCGGGATCGCGTTCAAGGCGTTCCGCGCCGGCAAGGTGGCCGGCGAAGAGCGGACGGACCGCGACATCCCCGTCCTGACGCTGCTTGTGGGCGTGATTGTGGCGGCCCTTGGCGTCGCGGTCTTCTTCGGGAGCCTGACCCCATCGGTCACGGTGGTTGTGGCGGGCCTGGTGCTGACGTTCGTGTTCGCCTTCTTCTTCGCATCGGTCGCGGCCAACGCCATCGCCACGGTGGCGCGCAACCCGGTCTCCGGAATGACGATGCTGACGATCATCATCTCGTCGATCGTGCTGCTCAAGTTCGGGTTGTCGGGGCGATCGGGCATGTTCTTCGTGATGGCCATCGCCGGGATGGTCTGCACGGCGTTGTCGGTGTCGGGGCAGACGATCACGGATCTGAAGACCGGCTACTGGCTGGGCTCGACACCGGCGGCGCAGCAGCGCGTCAAGTTCCTGGGCGTCGCGGCGTCGGCCATCGCGGCCGGGCTGGCCATCGTGATGCTGGCCCAGGCGTTCCAGTTCGGCGAAGCGGCGGTGGGCGACACGCGGCCGATTCTGGCGTCGCCCCAGGCGTCGATTATGAAGGCGCTCGTCGAAGGGTTCATGAGCCAGCAACCGGTGGCCTACACGTTGTTCGGCGCCGGCGTGATGATTGCGGTGCTCGTCGAGATGCTGGCCGTGCCGACGCTGGTCTTCGCCCTCGGGATGTACCTGCCGCTCGAGCTCAACCTGCCGGCCCTCGTGGGCGGCGCCATCGCGCACTACCTGAGCAAGCGGGCGGATGCGGCGAGCGGCCAGAAAGGGCAGCGAATTCGGGAACGCGGCGTCATCATCGCGTCCGGCTTCATGGCCGGTGGCGCGCTGGGCGGTGTCTTTGGCGCGGCGCTCCGGCTGTTCTCGTGGTATCGCGAAGACCTCGTGAAGACGCCGTTCTTTGACTACGATCCCGTTTCGCAGACGGTCTCGGCAGTGGGCTTCATCGCGTTGTGCGCGTATCTGTGGTGGGACTCGACGAGGGACAGGGGCTAGAGGCTAGAGGCTAGAGGCTAGAGGCTAGAGGCTAGAGGCTTGGGGACATTCCTGCCTTTCCCTAGCCCCTAGTCCCTAGGCTCTAGCCTCTGAAGTGGAGCGTGAGATGTCCGAGATCGTGAAGGGCGAGCCGCGTGGCGAGGTGCAGCTGCAGCTGACCGATGGCCGCATCTACGAAGCGCCGTTGGCGACGCCGTTGAAAGACGTGGCCCACGTGTCCGACCCTGGCGCGTCGCCGCCGGTTGTGGCGGCCATCGTCAACGGCCGGCTCCGCGAACTGACCTTTCCGGTCCGGCACGACTCGGAAGTGACGTGGCTGACATCGGGGACGACCGACGGCGTACGCATCTACCGCCGGTCGGTCGAGTTCCTGATGCTGGCGGCGGTGGACGAGGTGTTCCCGGGGGCCGAGGTGTGGGTGGAGCATTCGGCGACCACTGCTGCGGCCTACTACTGTGAAGTGCGCGGGCGCGTGCCCTTCACGCAGCGGGACCTGGCGGCCATCGATGCAAAGATGCGCGAGATCGTCGCGGCCGACGAGCCCATCGTCCGCCTGGTCACGCCGTCGGAAGACGCGCTCGTGCTGTTCGCCAACCGGGGCGAATCGGACAAGGTCGGCCTGTTCACCCACCGCGTGCGCGACGAAGTCATCCTGTACCGGCTCCGCGGGCGCCGCGACTACTTCCAGGGCTACATGGTCCCGTCGGCGGGGTGCCTCAAGCACTTCGCCCTGCACGCGTTCCCGACGGGATTCATGCTGCAGTTCCCCCACCAGCACAGCCCCGAAGAACTCGGTCCGATTACGCCATATCCCAAACTGTTCCACGTGTTCGAGGAACGTAGCGACCTGCTGGATCGCCTGGGCTTCCGGTCGGTCGGCACGCTCAACGACTTCATTCAGGAAGGGCGTGTCCGGCAGATTTCGCTTGTGGCCGAAGCCATGCACGAGGCCACGATTGCCCGCATCGCCGGCGAGATAGCCACGGCCCGCGGGCTGATCCGGGTTGTGCTCATCGCGGGACCGAGTTCATCGGGCAAGACCACGTTCTCGAAGCGCCTGTGGGTGCAGTTGCTGGCCAACGGCATCCGACCCATGCCCATCGCGCTCGACGACTATTTCGTGGACCGGGAGAAGACGCCGCGGGATGAGAAGGGCGACTACGACTACGAAACGATTCGGGCCCTCGACCTCGATCGTTTCAACAGCGACCTGGCCTCGCTGATGCGCGGCGAGACGACGACGCTCCGCCGGTACAACTTCCTTACCGGAATGGGCGAAGTCGGCCATACGGTCACCCTCGAGCAGGACCACGTCCTCATCGTCGAGGGCATCCACGGCCTCAACCCAGCGCTGCTGCGCGACACCCCGAAGTCGCAGGTCTACCGGATCTATGCGTCGGCGCTGACGCCGTTGAACCTGGACCGCCACAACCGCGTGTCGTCAACCGACGTCCGGTTGCTCCGCCGGATCGTCCGGGATGCCGCCACGCGCGGGTACACGGCGCTCGACACGTTGCGGCGCTGGGATTCCGTCGTGCGCGGCGAGAAGCTGAACATCTTCCCCTACCAGGAGAACGCGGACGCGATCTTCAACTCGTCGCTGGTCCACGAACTGGCCGTGCTCAAACCGTATGCGGAGCCGCTCCTCCTCCAGGTGCGGCCGTTCTCGGCATCGTTCATCGAGGCGAACCGGCTGCTGTCGTTCCTGCAATGGGTGAAACCCGCGCCGCACGACGTCGTGCCGGACAATTCGATCCTGCGCGAGTTCGTCGGCGGTTCGATCCTCGAGCACCTCACGATGTGGCCGGACAGGGACTAGGGACTGGGGGTTGGGGATTGGGGAAAGGCAAGAGACAGCGCCCGAGCGCCGAGCCCCGAGTCCCAAGCCCCGAGCCCCGGGTCCCGGAGCGTATAATCGCAGGGCTCACCCCGGTTGGACTCCAGCGGAGGAACTGATGCGCGGACGTGGAAGACGATGGTTTGGTGTCGTCGTGGGAGTGGTCGCGACCGTGGCGCTGGTCGGCGGTCAGCCCGCGAGCGACTTCGATCTGGTCATCCGCAACGGTTTCGTCTTCGACGGAGCCGGCAATCCCTGGGTGCTGGCGGACGTGGCGGTGCGCGGCGACGTCATTGTGGCAGTCAGCCCGGCCCTGGCGGCCAGGGGGCGGCGCGAGATTGACGCACGCGGGCTGGTGGTCTCGCCCGGGTTCATCGATCTGCACACCCACGCCCGCCGCGGCATCCAGCAGGTGCCGACGGCCGAGAACTACGTCCGGCAGGGTGTGACGACGGTGTTCGAAGGGCCTGACGGCAGTTCACCGGTGCCGCTGGCGCCGTACCTGGCGCGGATCGAGGCGCTGAAGACGTCGGTCAACTGGGGAATGTTCGTGGGCCAGGGCTCGGTGCGCGAAGCGGTGATTGGCCGCGCCGATCGCAAGGCCACGCCGGACGAAATCGAGAAGATGAAGGCCCTCGTGCGCCAGGGGATGGCGGACGGCGCGTTCGGCATCAGCTCTGGCCTGTTCTACGTGCCAGGCGTCTTTACGCCGACCGACGAAGTCGTCACGGTGTCGGCGGTGGCCGGCAGCATGGGCGGCATCTACATCTCGCACATGCGCAACGAGGCGGCGACCATCATCGAGAGCGTGGCGGAAACCATCGCGATCGGTGAGCGTGGCCGCATGCCCACCCAGATCACGCACCACAAGATCATCGGGACGGGCAACTGGGGCAAGAGCGTCCAGACGCTGCGCATGGTCGACGAAGCCCGCGCCCGGGGCGTGGACGTGACCATCGACCAGTACCCGTACACGGCCTCGGCGACCGGCATCAACGTCCTGCTTCCGCCATGGGCGCTCGAAGGTGAGAACGCCGATGTGGTGGCACGCCTGCGGGATCCGGCGCAACGCGCGAAGATCAAGGCGGCGATCGTCGAATCGCTGAAAGTCGACCGCGGCGGCGGCGATCCCAGGAACGTGGCCGTCTCGTCGTGCCGGTGGAACCCGGCGCTTGCGGGCAGGAACCTCGCGGACATCACTCGCGAACGGGGGGCGGAGCCCTCGTTCGAGAACGCGGCCGAGACGACGATGTGGATCGTGGAGCAGGGAGGGGCGTCAGGCATCTTCCATGCGATCAACGAAGACGACCTGATTCGAATCCTGCAGCACCGCGCCACGATGATTGCCTCTGACGGCGAAGTGACGATCTTCGGGCAGGCCTCGCCGCATCCGCGCAGTTACGGGACGTTCGCCCGGGTGCTGGGGCGGTACGTGCGCGAGAAACAGGTGCTGGCACTGCCCGACGCGATCCGCAAGATGACGTCGTTCCCGGCCTGGCGGGTGGGTCTGCACGATCGCGGGATCCTCAGGCCCGGCATGAAAGCCGACATCACGGTGTTCGACGACGGAACGATTCAGGACACCGCCACCTTCGAGCGGCCGCACCAGTACGCGCAGGGGGTGCACACGGTGATTGTGAACGGCGCCGTCATCTTCGAGAATGGGCAGATGACGCCGGCGCGACCCGGCCGCGTGCTTCGCGGGCCGGCGTACGCGGCGGCACGGGCGGCCCGCTGAAGACGCGTAGGGACTAGGGCCAAGGGGCAAGGGGTAGAAGCAAGCCGATAGTCGATAGCCGATAGCCGATAGCCGATAGCCTGGTGCCTGGAGCCTGCATTTATGAAACCTGTTCGTTGGTTCGTGCTGTTCGTGCTCGTCGTGGTGGTTGCCACGGGAGGCGTGCATTCGTCGTCCGAGCCCGTTCGTGCCACGAAGGGCATGGTGGTTTCGCAGAACGCGATCGCGTCGCAGATTGGCGCCGACGTGCTCCGGGAAGGCGGCAACGCGATTGACGCCGCCGTGGCCACGGCCCTGGCGCTGGCGGTCGTTCACCCCACGGCCGGCAACATCGGCGGCGGCGGGTTCATCGTGTATCGTCCGCCATCCGGCGAACCTGTGGCCTACGACTTCCGCGAGATGGCCCCGGCAAAGGCGCACGCCGGGATGTTCATCAAGGACGGCAAGTACAACTCCGCGCTGCACCACGACAGTTACCTCTCGGTCGGCGTGCCCGGGACCGTGGCCGGATTGCACATGGCCTGGAAAGAGCGGGGCACGCTGTCGTGGAAACGGCTCATCGAACCGGCAATCAAGCTGGCGCGGGACGGCTTCCCGCTGTCTGAAGGCCTGGCGCGGTCGCTGGCGCGTGTGTTGCCGTCGATGAAGAACTACCCCGGATCCATGGCCCAGTTTTCGAAGAACGGCACGCCGTACGAGCCGGGGGACGTGTGGAAGCAGCCGGACCTGGCCCGCTCGCTCTCGCGCATCGCAGAACTCGGGCCCGCCGGCTTCTACGAAGGCGAGACGGCGGCACTGCTGGCCAGGGACATGGCGGCCAACGGCGGGTTCATCACCGAGGAGGACCTCAAGAACTACACGCCGCTCCGGCGGACGCCGCTGCGCGGGACGTACCGCGGCTACGAGGTCCTTTCGATGCCGCCCATCAGTTCGGGCGGGACGGCCTTGATCCAGATGCTGAACGTGCTCGAGGGATTCGACCTTGCGGCGAACGGCTGGGGGTCGGCCAGCAACATCCACCTCATCACGGAGTCCATGAGGCGGGCCTTCGCGGACCGGGCCCGCTTTATCGGCGACCCGGCCTTCAACCCGCAGATGCCGGTGGCCCGGCTGATCTCGAAGGAGTACGCGGCGTCGCTGCGCCAGACGATTCGCCTGGATCGCGCGTCACCGTCGTCACCGTCCAGTTTCGAGTGGAACCGGGAGTCGGACGAGACGACCCACCTCTCGGTCGTGGACGGCGCACGGGGAGCGGTCTCGCTGACCTACACCCTCGAGGCCGGCTACGGGTCCAAGATCGTCGCGCCCGGCACGGGCTTCCTGCTGAACAACGAGATGGGCGACTTCAACGCCGGGCCGGGCCTGACAACGGTGGACGGCCTGATCGGCACGGAGCCCAACCTGGCGGCGCCGGGCAAGCGCATGATTTCGAGCATGACGCCGACGATTCTCACCAAGGACGGGCAACTGTTCATGGTGACCGGGAGCCCCGGCGGCCGGACGATCATCAACACGGTGCTGCTCACGATTCTCAACGTCGTCGATCACGGCATGAACGCCCAGGAAGCCGTCGATGCCGCGCGATTCCACCACCAGTGGCTGCCAGACCGCATCCAGTTCGAGCGCCACGGGGTCTCGCCGGATACGCTCGCGTTGCTGAAGGCGATGGGGCACAGTCTGGCTCCCGTCCCGGCGCAGGGCGTGGCCGAGGTCATCGTGGTCAACAGCCGCGAGGGCAAACTCGAAGGCGGCGTGGACCGCCGCGCGCCGGATGGGGGAGCGGGAGGGTACTAGCTGGGGGTTGGGGATTGGGGATTGGGGATTGGACAAGGCAGCAGCCGATCGCCGACCTCGGCTTTCGACTTTCGGCTTTCGGCTCAATGCACGGGCCGCGTGAACCGATAGCCGATAGCCGATAGCCGATCCCCCGAAGCCTGATTGAGGTCTTGATGACGAAGATGGATGTTTCCGCCGCCGGCGCGGTGTGGGATGTCGTGGGCATTGGTGCGGCGTGCCTGGATCACGTCTGCCGCCTGCCCGTGTTTCCCCGGCCCGACAGCGCGTCGTCCAAGATCCGGATGCACGGCGAGTCGCGGATGTGCGGGGGGCAGACGGCCACCGCGCTGGCGACCTGTGCCCGACTCGGCCTGCGCGCCAAGTACGTCGGTGCCGTGGGAGACGATGACGAGGGCCGGCGGATCCGGGGGGAGTTGTCGACGCGGGGCATCGACGTCTCGGATGTGTGCGCCCTCGCGGTGCCGACGGCCACGGCGACCATCCTGATCGACGACAGCGGCGAGCGCCTCGTGCTCTGGCACCGGGACATCCGTCTGTGCGTGCCGCCGGACCGGTTGCCGGAAGCGGCGCTGGCGGCGGCGCGAGTGGTGCACGTCGATGACGTGGACCCGGTGGCGGCCACCGAAGGCGCGCGGATCGCGCGGCAGGCGGGCGTGCCCGTCACCTGCGACATCGATCACATCACACCTCGCACGCAGGCTCTCCTCGGGCTGGTGAGCCACCCGGTCTTCGCCGAACAGGTGCCCCTCGACCTGACGGGGCAGACCGACGAAGGCGAGGCGCTGCGGATGATCTGGGATCGGTATCACGTGCCGGCGGTCGTGACCCTGGGCGAGCGCGGCTCGATGGGGTTCGACGGGCAGCAGCTCGTGACCGTGCCGGCGTTCCCCGTGGATCCGATCGACACGACCGGGGCGGGCGACGTGTTCCGCGCAGGTTTCATCTACGGACTCGTGCAGGGCTGGCCGCTGGAGCAGCGACTCCGTTTTGCCAACGCCTGCGCCGGCGTCAGTTGCACGCGCCTCGGGGCGATGGGCGGGGTCCCCGCCCTCGACGAGGTGCTCGCCCTGCTAGAGGCTAGAGGCTAGAGGCTAGAGGCTAGAATTGAGAAGTTCCCGGGCCGAACACCTGGGAAGGCTTCGGATTGGGAGGACCCATGACCATCGGTGTTCCGCGTGAGCGTCGAGTCGACGAACATCGCGTCGGGCTGACGCCGGCCGCGATTGAATTGCTGACCGCTAACGGGCAGACGTGCGTCGTCGAAAAGGATGCCGGCCGCGGGGCCGGGTTTGCCGACATCGAGTACGAACGGGCCGGCGCGCGCATTGTGTATTCCGGCGAGGAGCTGTTCGGCCGCGCCACGTTGATCGCGAAGGTCTCGAAGCCCATCCAGGAGGAGACCTCCTGGCTGCAGGACGGCTCCATCGTGATGGGGTTCATGCACCTGGCTGCCGGCCGCCGGGACCACATCGACACGATGCTGGCCAAGAAGGTGACTGCCGTCGCGTACGAGACGATCCAGATGGAAGACGGCTCGTTGCCGGTCTTGTCGGCCCTGAGCCACATGGCCGGCCTGATGGTGCCGCAGGTGGCCGGGACGCTGCTGCAGAACGACCGGGGCGGCAAGGGCATCCTGCTGTCGGGCGTGCCCGGCGTGCCGCCGGCTGAGGTGGCGATCCTGGGTGCGGGCACGTTCGGCATGGCGGCCGCGCGGTCGTTTCTGGGCCTCGGCGCGAGCGTGTACGTGCTCGACCAGGACATCAAGCGCCTGCAGCGTATCGAGGATCACCTCGGCATCGGGCGGCACATCGTCATGATGGTGGCGCACCCGACCAATATCCGGAAGGTGCTGTCGTTTGCCGATGTTGTGGTCGGGGCCATTCACGTGCCGGGCGCGCGCAGCAAGATCGTCGTGACCCGGGAAATGGTGCGCGCGATGAAGCCGCGGTCGGTGATCATGGATATCGCCATCGATCAGGGCGGCTGCGTCGAAACCAGCCGGCCGACCACGCACCGCGACCCCACGTTCGTGGCCGAGAACGTGATCCACTACTGCGTGCCCAACATGACCTCGGTCGTGGCGCGATCGGCCACGCACGCCCTGACGAATGCCGCCTGGCCGTTCATCTCCGGTGTTGCCGAACACGGCATCGAGGGAGCACTGGGCATCGTGCCCGGCCTGCGGCGCGGCGTGGCGACACATGCCGGGCAAGTGGTCAATGCGGCGTTGGCGGCCCACGTGGGCGTGCCGGAGGTGACGTTGTGAGCTGGATGGATGTGTATCGGGCGCGGGTGAAGACGGCGGAGCAGGCCGTCGCGTGTATTGAGTCGGGCCACCGGGTGTTCCTGACCGGCAACTGCTCGGTCCCGCAGGTGATCGTTGGCGCCCTGGTCGAACGTGCCATGTCGCTCCGGGACGTCGAACTGTGCCTCCTGCTCACGTTCGGCAAGGCCGAGTATGCCGATCCCAAGCTGGTCGGGCATCTCCGCATCAACACGCTCTTCATCAGCGACAACCAGCGCGCGGCGGTACACGAAGGACGGGGCGACTTCACGCCGTGTTTCTTGTCGGAAGTGCCGCTGCTGTTCAAGAACGGACACCTGCCGCTCGATGCCGCCCTCGTCCATGTGAGCCCGCCCGACGAACACGGGTTCTGCTCGTTCGGCGTCGAGGTGGGCGTCACCAAGACGGCGGCGCAGGCGGCCCGGGTGGTCATCGCCGAAGTGAACCCCAAGATGCCGCGGACGCTCGGGGACTCGTTCATCCACGTCTCGAAGATCGATCACATCGTCGAGACGGACTACGACCTGCCGTCCATCAGCCTGGCGGGCACCAACGAGCTGGCCCTCCAGATTGCCAAGAACGTGGCGGCGCTCATCCCCGATGGCGCCACGCTGCAGACAGGGATCGGCGCCATCCCCGATGCCGTCATCAGGCAGTTGACCGACCGCAAGCACCTCGGGGTGCACACCGAGCTGTTTTCGGACGGGATCATCGATCTGGTCGAGCGGGGTGTCATCGACGGCGAACGCAAGACCCTGCACCCCGGCAAGATCATCGCGGGGTTCATGGTGGGCACCAAGCGGCTGTTCGAGTTCGTGCACGACAATCCGATCATCGAGCTGCACCCGACGGAGTACGTCAACGATCCGTTCGTCGTGGCGCAGAACGATCGGATGGTCGCCATCAACTCCGCCATCGAAGTCGACCTGACCGGGCAGGTCTGCTCCGACAGCATCGGCCCGAAAATCTACAGTGGCGTGGGCGGGCAGGTGGATATGATCTACGGCGCGTCCCGCTCGAAAGACGGGCTGCCCATCATCGCCCTGCCGTCCACCGTCAACGTGAAGGGGCAGCTTCTCAGCAAGATCGTCCCGATGCTGAAGCACGGTGCGGGCGTCGTGACCACCCGCAACCACGTGCATTACGTGGCGACAGAGTTCGGCGTCGCGCAGCTGTACGGCAAGTCGCTGCGCCAGCGCGCCAAGGCGCTCATCGACGTAGCCGCACCCGAGTTCCGCGCGGAACTCGAACAGAAGGCCATCGAGATGCGATACATCTGAACTGGGGATTAGGGATTAGGGATTAGGGATTGGGGATTAGGGAACGGCCCTCGCCCTACTGACTACTGACTACTGACTACTGACTACTGACTACTGATTGCTTACTGCCGAACCGGGGCCGGGCAACAACTGTCGCCCGGCCCCGGTTCCCGTCATTTGAGATCGATCCCCATCCCGTTCGTCAGCACGTGCAGGGTGACGTTCCGGGCGGCGCCGAGTTGTCCCGGCTGGCGGGATTCGACGGCGGCCCGGCGCGCGTCCACCACCAGCACCGTACTCTCGCCGAGCACCTCGAATCGCGACCCCGACACAATGGCTGCCGTGCGTTCGTCGACGGCGACACCGACGAGGTGCGGGTGGTCCAGCACGACGCTGATCAGCCGGCTGTGCCGCTGGCGTTTCAGAAAGTGCTGATCGACGATGACCTCGGGCCACAGGGCGAAGCCCTGAGCGGTTTTCGTTGCGCCCGCTGTGATGCTCTGCAGGTCGGCGTCGCCGGTCAGGATCACCGCCGACATAACGGCCGCGCCGGCACTCGTACCCCCGACGACGGCGCCCGCGGCGTAACGCGCCCGGATCGCTTCCGGCAGGGGCGTACCCTCCAGAGCCCGGATGAGTCTGTTCTGATCGCCGCCCGGGAACCAGATCAGTGACGCGTCCTCGATGGCCTGCCGGTCCGCCGCAAGATCCTTCAGGGTCAGCCAGCGTATGTTGGTGGCGCCGGCTTTCGCCCACATGGCGACGGCCACGTCACCCGTGTCGGGGAGCTCCGAGGCCTGCGGCAGCACCACAATGGGCGCCGCCGGACCGCCGGCCAGGCTGATGGCCCGCTGCAGGATGACGTCGGGGACACCCCCGCCGCCCACCACGACGAGATGGCCCTTCGGCTCGGCGCCAGGAGGCGCCGCGGTGGCCGATACCGCCGCCACGGCAACCAGGACGGCGCTGAGGAATATGACCGAACGTCGCATGGCAGCCTCCCCCCTGGCCCCTGGCCCCTGGCCCCTAGCCTCGAGCCTCTAGCCTCTAGCCTCTAGCCTCTAGCCCCGGCCCTGGAGCGCCAGGTCACCAGCAGGCCACCGGCGCCCAGCGCCAGGAAGATGATCGACTGCACGGCGATCCGGTACTTGACGGGTGTGGAGGTGAACGCGTCGTAGGCGAACCAGGCGCCTACGAACAGGACCAGGGCGTACACGCCGGCCATGATGAGGCGGGCCCGGCGGTTGGTGTCGGGTGTGTCCGCGGTGAAGGCCCGGGCGAACAGGATCAGGCCGACGGCCGCGACGACGTCCAGGGCGGCGAACATCAGCCAGAAGTTGCGGGTGGTCGTGGCGGCGTCGGCCAGCCCGATCGCCGGCTTCATGAACTCGGTGTAGAGATACGCGCCGAGACTCGATCCGAGCAGCGAGCCGAAGACGCCGTACAGGAACGCGTAGCCCATGTAGACGGCCTTGCGGTCCTGCGGGGCCACCAGCCCGACAAAGCTGTAGTACTTCGGGTGCGCGGTCATCTCGCCGATGGAAAACACCGCAATCCCCAGGATGAAGATCCACGCGTTCTGGGACATGGCCAGGAGCACGAACCCGACGGCGCCGAACAGCATGCCCGTCACCATGGTGGGCAACGCCGGCAGGTTCTTGACGATGCGGCTGACGAAGACCTGGAGGAGGATGATCGTGCCGGCGTTGATCACCGTCACGTGTTCCGCATCGAACTTGAACGTGATCCCCATGCCGCCGACGAGCGCGTTGATGGCGCTGTCCACCGGGCTCTTGTCGATGAAGTCGCGCAGGTACCAGAGGATCGAGCCGAAGTTCTGGAAGTAGAGAATCCAGAACCCCGAGTAGACCACGATCATCAGCATGAAGCGCGAGTCGCCCAGCACCTCGCCCGCGCCGACGAGCACCTGCTTCAGGGTCTTGGTGTTCTCAGGCCGCGGCGGTTCGGTGTAGGCAAAAACCGTGGGCAGCAGCATCAAGCCCGTGTAGAGCGCCGAGGCCATGAAGACGTACTGCCACGAGAAGCCCTTCAGGTAGCTGACGACCAGCGGCGCCAGGAACGCGCCGAGATTGATCATCCAGTAGTAGATGCCGAAGCCGAACGCGGAATTGCTTTCGTCGGTCGAGCGGGCGATCGTGCCCGAGATGATGGGCTTGAAGAGCCCGGACCCGGTGGCCATGATGAGCAGGGCCAGGAACACGACGGCGTAGGTGGAACTGTAGCCCGCCGCGAAGTACCCCGCGGCCAGCAGCGAGAAGGCGACCATCAGCATCCGCCGGTATCCGTACCGGTCCGCGAGGGCGCCGCCGAGGATCGGCAGCACGTACGTCATCGCGTAGACGATGCTCTGCAGGAAGCCGACGGACTGTTCCGTGAAGCCCAGGCCACCTTCGGCGATCGCGCCGGTCAGGTACACCGCCAGAACGGAGTTCATACCGTAGTAGGCCGCCCGTTCGAACAGCTCCATGACGTTGGCGACCCAGAAGACCTTCGGGAACTGGCTTCGGGTTTGGGTATCGGACATGCAGGACTCCTTCAGACGGCGGATATGCGGACACCGAAGGCGGGATTGTACAGCGAAATGCGCCGCAGGGACGGGCGAGATGGCGGACGTGGCCCCGGGGCTACGTACCGATAGCCGATGGCCGATGGCCGATGGCCGATAGCCGACGGCCGAAAGCCGATCTACCGTCGTGGGTCGAGGGCGCGGGCCGCCGAGAGCTCCCGGGCAGCGTCGGCGCGCCGGCCCTGGCGGGCGTAGACGTCGGCCAGGACGTAGTGGGCCAGCCGGGCTGCGTCCGAGCGGGGCGGCGCCAGTTCCAGTCCCTTACGCGCCAGTTGGGCTGCTTCGCCGGCGGGGCCTCCTGAGTCGAGCAGCGCCTTGGCGAGGTACGAGTAGCCCGGTGGGTATTCCGGGTTCGCGGCGATCGTCTGCCGCAGCGCGTCCATCTCGAGCGACCGCTCGCCAATCTGCGCGTAGAGGCGCGAAAGGTTGAAGGCGGCGCGGTACGCATCCGGATGCTGCTCGAGTTCGAGCAGGTACTCCTTCTCGGCCGTCTGCAGGTCGCCCCGCTTTTCGGCGATGAGCGCCAGGTTGTAGTGCGCCAGGCGCACGTCGGGCTTGTCTGCCAGGGCCTCCTGCACCAGCCGTTCGGCGGTGGCCAGGTCCCCGCGCTGAAACGCGATCACGGCGAGGGCGGTTCGCGCCTGGGCCACGCCGCTGTCCAGTTCGAGCGCCTTGTTGAACGCCGCCTCGGCCTTCGCGATGTCGCCGCGATCGAGGTGGATTTCGCCGATCTGGTAGCGGACGTACGGGTCCTTCGGATCAATGGTGAGGTACCGCTCGTACCCGGCCAGCGCCGCCTCGTCATTCCCCAGATTGCGGTAGGCCGTGGCCAGGTTGATGACGGCGAGGTCGTAGTCGGGCTTGAGCGCAAGCGCGCGTGAGAACTGCTCGATGGCCTCCCGGTAGCGGCGGTTCTTGGCGTAGAGGTTGCCGAAGGCAAACCACGCGTCGATGACGGTGGGGTCTTCCTTGATGACGCCGCGATAGATCGCGGACGCCTTGGCAAATCCGTCCTTCTCGGACTCCACCTCGCGGGCCGTCGAGAGGCGGTTGAAAATGTCGATCTTGTCCTTGGGGTCGGCGCGGTCGGTGCGTGCGTCGTTGGCGCTCGCCACGAACGAGCCCACGTACCCCAGTGCGGCGAGACGCGCGCGGACCTCGGGATCCACGTCCTGGGCGGACTGGGCCACCGACACCTTGCGGAAGGCCTGATCCATCTGGCGCAGGCGACTGACCATCTGGTCCCCCAGCGTGCGCCGCGTCTCGAAGATGTTGCGCGTTTCGCCCGGGTCTTCCTGGAGGTCGTACAACTCGGGACGCGGGGCGTCGATGGCCTTGTAGCGGCCTGCGCGCAACGCCCGCAAGTCGCTCCACCCGTAGTGGTGGAGCGGGTACATGGCCTCGGCGTACCCTTCGAGCCCGAGCTCGATCCGTTCGCCCGTCATCAGCGGCAGCAGGCTGGCGCCCGACACTTCCTGCGGACGCTCGATGCCCAGGAGTTCCAGGACGGTGGGCATCATGTCCACCACACGCACGGGATCGGCCACCCGCCGTCCGCGTATGCGGTCGGCGGGCGTCCGAATCACGAACGGCACGCGCGTGGCCGCTTCGTAGATAAAAAACCCGTGGGCGTCTTCGCCGTGATCGCCGAGGCTCTCGCCGTGGTCGCCGAGCACGGCAATCACGGTCTTCTCGAGCAGGCCCCGCTCGCGGAGGAACTCGACGACGCGGCCCACCTGCGCGTCGGTGAAGGCAACCTCGCCGCGGTAGGGGTGGCCCTCGTACGCGGAGCGGAACGGCTCCGGCG
This sequence comes from uncultured Vicinamibacterales bacterium, assembly GCA_964372095.1. Lineage (GTDB taxonomy): Bacteria > Acidobacteriota > Vicinamibacteria > Vicinamibacterales > JAKQTR01 > CAYJPV01. The sequence goes on from CAYJPV010000010.1 coordinate 132,543, forward strand.
GGGCGTACGGGGTATGGGGATCGTACAGGTGGATCCACGCGAAGAACGGATCGTCTTTAGCGGAGTCCATCCACGGGAGGGCGTGGTCCACAACCTCGTTGCCGGGCCGCTGCAGGTCGCCGCTCAGCCGCCGGCCGGCTTTCATGCCTTCGAAGTCGTCGAAGTACGTGTCGAAGCCCTGGTCGAGGCCCCACTTGCTGTCGAGGACGTAGGCGGCGACGAAGCCGCCCGTGCGGAAGCCGCGCGTCTTCAGCACTTCGGCCAGCGTGACCTGTTCGGGTCCCACGAAGAAGCCGCCGTTGTCACGGGCGCCGTGCTCGGGCGGGAACCGCCCAGTGAAGATGCTGGCGTGTGCCGGCAGGGTTAGCGGCGCCGTCGTCATCGCCTGTTCAAAGAGCACGCCCTCGCGGGCCAGGCCATCCATCGCCGGCGTCTTTACGTCGGCCGATCCATAGGCGCCGATGTGATCCGCCCGGGTGGTGTCGAGGGTGATCACGACCAGGTTGAGCGGGCGGCCCGCGCGACCCGCCAGGGGGCTCGCCCCGCCGGAACCGGTGCCGGCTGACGAGGACCAGTGCCAGAGGGCCGCCGCCGCGACTGCCAGGACCACGACGGCCAGCGCTGCCCAGAGACGGGCGCGGCGAGAGGTCCCTGGGCCTGCCGGCGGGGGGGCTGGACGAGGAGCGGGTGTGCGGGTTTTTGCCACGGTGGAAGGAACCTGATGGTTGCGGTGATGTGCCTGATCCCATCGTGCAACAAGGCGCCGGGTTCGTCAAATCCAGAAAATCGGAGCCGCATTGTCCGGACGTTTGGATCCTTACCGTTTTCTTACGAGGTCCCGAACCTGCAAGTGTCGATTTCGCTGGAGATTAGCCGTGAAGGGACTTGGGCAACGAGGCCCTCGACCCGGAACCTATCTTGCTATAGACTGCTGACGCCTACTCCTGTCTCTCCGTGACGGGCAGGCGGGCACAACATCAATTCCTCAGGAGGAATGGAACGTGGACTACTTGACGCGACCGTGGCAACGCCCGGTGCTGCGCGTGCTGGTGCTCGCGCTTGCCGTGGCGGCCGCGCCTCTGCCGGCTTTCGCCGGGGACCCCCCGACACCCCAGGCGAACCTCAACCTGAAGGCCTCCATCCAGAAGGTCGTGGCGAAAGAGGTCGTGACCGTGAAGGCTTCTGCCGTGGCCCGCTCGCAGGATTCGAGCGGCGGCACGACGACTGACCTCGGGTCTCCGAGCTTTTTCAAGTCTCCGGCCGGGATCATCACCCTCGTGGTGACGGCGGTCGGCGTGGGCTTCGCCCTCAACTCGACCAGCAAGGATCGAGTTAAGGTCGACCAGATTAAGTAGTTGGCGCCAAAGGAGACGACACTAATGAAGCGCATGACGGTATTACTTGCGGTGCTCCTGGCGCTTGTGGCGACAGGGGTGTCCGCGCAGTCGCTGGTCGGCACGATCAACGGGAAGGTCGTGGACGAGCAGGGCGCGGTGCTGCCGGGCGTCACGGTGACGCTGACGGGCAGGCAGGGCGCCGTGCCGACCGTGACCGACGAGCGGGGCGAATTCCGCTTTGTCGGGTTGAACCCTGGCGTGTATGAAGTGAAGGCGGAACTCGCCGGCTTCACGCCCCGGGCCGAGAGCGGCGTCGATGTGGCCATCGGCCGCAACATCGCCGTGAACTTCACGCTGAAGGTTGGCGGGCTGACCGAGACGGTCGACGTCCTGGGCAGCGCCGCGACGATCGACATCACCAGCACGGCCACCGACAACTCGCTGTCGTCGGACCTGTTGCAGAACATGCCCATCAACATGGGCAACTTCAACGCGGCGACGAGCCTGCTGAACTACACGCCCGGCGTCAACGGCGGGTCGGGGTTCGGCGGTGACGCGAGCTACGGCAACGCCCTGCTGATCGACGGTGTCGACACGCGCGACCCCGAAGGCGGGTCGGCCTGGGTATTCTTCAATTTCAACATCGTCGAAGAAGTCCAGGTCGGTGGCCTCGGCGCGCCGGCCGAGTACGGCGGCTTCTCGGGCGCGGTGGTGAACACCATCACCAAGTCGGGGGGCAACAAGTACGCGGGTTTGTTCGAAGCTCGGTACACGGGTGAAGATCTCGCGGGCAAGAACATCAGCGACGAGAACCTGAAGCTGAACCCGGCGCTCGGCAGCGCCAACGTGATGCGACAGCTGACGGACTATACCGTCCAGCTCGGCGGACCGATCAAGAAGGACAAGGTGTTCTGGTGGTTCAGCGCGCAGCGCTACGCGATCGACCAGGATCCGACCGGCCCCCGGACGAAGTCCACGGAAGTCAGTCCGCGTTACAACGCCAAGCTGACGTTCCAGCTGACGCCGAACGATACGCTGACCTTCAGCAGTCAGTACGACAACTACAATGTCACCGGTCGTCTCGGGCTGGTGTCGACGGCGTCCGCGACGGACGAGGACACGGTGCAGCAGGACTCGCCCGAGGCCATCTGGAACGCCCAGTACCGCAAGGTGTTCGGCTCCAGCACGTTCCTCGAAGCGAAGATGACGGGCTACTGGGGGTACTACTACCTCGATCCGGTTGACCCGGCTCCGTACCACTACGATACGGGGACCGGTGCTGAACTCGGGGGCGCGGGCTATTATTACCAGGCCGACCGCGGACGCAACCAGGCGAACATCTCGCTGTCGCAGTTCGTGGATTTCTACGGCAGCCACAACTTCAAGTTCGGCGCGGAGTTCGAACGCAGCAAGTCCTGGAGCCGCTTTGGCTACATGGACGCCTACTACTACGACTACTACGGTGAGCCGTATTACGCGTTCAACAGCAGCTACGATATCGACGGGCGCAACAAGCGCGAATCACTCTACGCGCAGGACCAGTGGCGGGTGGGCCGCCTGACGGCCAACCTCGGCCTCCGGCTCGATCGGATCCGTGGCTACAGTCCGAAGGCCGACAAGGACGTCTACACGCCGAAGCTGGGCGTGGGGCCCCGCATTGGCGCGGCGTTCGACCTGACCGGCAAGGGCTCCACCGTGGCCAAGGGCTTCTGGGGACGGTACTACGAGGGTGCGAGCTTCAACCCGTGGCAGCGCGCCACCGAAGGGTACAGCGACACGTTGTACTACGACGTGATCAACGGCCAGAAGGTCGAATTCGACCGGGTTCCGCCGCTTATCTACGGCATCTGCTCGGGTGACACGCTGCCGGCGGCGTGCGGCGGCAAGGAAATCACGCATCTGGGCCTCGATGAGTTCAACGTGGCGCTGGAACACCAGTTGCGCCGCGACATGCGGGTGTCGTTGACGTATATCAACCGCAAGTACAAGAACTTCATCAACTCGGTTGCGCCGCTGGCGCGCTGGTCGAGGAGCAGCGTCAATCTGCCGGCGTGGCCGTCCGACCTCGGCACGGATCCGCTCGCGAGCCTGCCTCGTTCGCTGGCGATCTACCGATGGGACAATCGTTCGTCGAGCAACGAAGACTTCGTGATTCGCAACACGGACGGATTCCAGTACCTCGGCAGCAACGGGTCGGTGCTGGAAACCCTCAATCCGTACCGTGACTACAACGGCGTGATGGCCGTGCTCACGAAGAGCTACTCCAACCGCTGGCAGGCGCAGGTTTCCTACGTGTGGTCCAAGACCGAAGGCAACGTGTCCAACGGCGGCACCACGAGCGTGACCGGATCGGTGTTCGAGAACCCGACGCGTTCACTCATCAACACGGATGGCCTCATGCCGACGGATCGTACGCATGAGGTGAAGGTGTTTGCCGGCGTCCAGATCCCGAAGATCGAGGTGTCGCTGAACGCCTACTACCGGGCCATCACCGGCCTGCCGTACCAGCCGTACATCAACGTGTCCCGCTCGGCGCTGGGCACGTCCGGTTCGCTGAACATCCCGCTCGTGGCCTACAGCAACGACTACCGGTACGACATGTTCCAGCAGATCGACCTCCGGGCCGAGAAGACGTTCAACATCGACGTCCACCGGTTCGGCGTCTTCGTGGACGTGCAGAACCTGTTCAACTCGGACATCATCACCGGGATTCAGCGGCGCTACCCGAGTTCGACGCTGGGTTACGTTGATGCCAACAACGAGGCGCAGAGCGCCGTCGTGAAGTACGGTTCGCCGACGTCGATCCAGGCCCCGCGCCAGATTACGTTCGGCGGTCGCTGGTCGTTCTAGCGGACTTCGGGCGCTGAAGTCGGGCACGACGGAAACGGGGGGGGGGGGCGCCCCCCCCCCCCCCGCGGGGGGCCCGCGGGGGGGGGGCCGGGCGGCCGCGCGCCGGCCCC
>CAYJPV010000010.1:136849-148783 GCA_964372095.1 uncultured Vicinamibacterales bacterium
GCGGCGGCTTATGGCGGCCACCCGGCAACGGGGGGGGGCCCGCCCACCCCCCGCCCGTTTCTCTGTACAAGGGGCCAGGAGCAGGGCGACAGGCTACAGACCACAGGCTTCAGGCCATCCCGCGCCGCCCGAAGCCCGGAGTCCGGAGCCCGAAGTCGACGTGCGTCGTTCGCTACTTCTCGTCGCCGAGCGGGTGTTCCAGCAACAGCGCGTCTTCGACGACGCGGCCCTTGATGAGATGCTCCTGGATGATACGTTCAAGCACCGGCGGGTCGCAGTTGGTGTACCAGGCCCCCTCGGGGTAGACCACGGCCACCGGACCGGCTTCGCACACGCGGAGACAGTTGGCTTTGGTCCGCAGTACCGAGCCTTCGGGACCACAGAGGTCCAGTTCCTTCAGACGCTGTTTCAAATAGTCCCATGCTGCGTCCGCACGTTTGCGATCGCAGCATTTCGCCTTGGACTGGTCGCAACACAGGAAGATGTGGCGACGGGCATGAGGGATGCCGATCTCCTCGGCGGCGGCCAACGCTTTGCGGTCAGGACGGGAGCTCATAGGGGCATTGTATAATCCCTTCTTCCATGAGTGACACCCTGCTGAAGAAGGTCTGGGACCTCCATACCGTCCGCCGCCTCCCTACCGGGCAGACGCAGCTGTTCATTGGCCTGCATCTGGTGCACGAGGTCACGAGCCCGCAGGCGTTCGACATGCTGCGCCTCCGGGGCCGGACGGTCGCCTGCCCCGGCCGGACGTTCGCGACGGTCGACCATATCGTGCCGACCGACGGCCAGGCGCGTCCGTTCGCCGACGACATGGCCGAGCAGATGCTGGTGGCGCTCGAACGGAACTGCCGGGAGTCCGGGATTCCTCTCTTCGGCCACTCCGGTACCGATCAGGGCATCGTCCACGTGATCGGCCCCGAGCTGGGCTTGACGCAGCCGGGAATGACGATTGCCTGCGGCGATAGCCACACGTCCACGCACGGGGCCTTCGGCGCCGTTGCCTTCGGGATTGGGACCTCGCAGGTCAAGGACGTGCTGGCGTCGCAGTGCCTGGCCATGGAACCGCTCAAGGTGCGCCGCATCGATGTCCACGGCCGGCTCGCGCGCGGTGTCTTCGCCAAGGACGTCATCCTCGAGATCATCCGTATGCTTGGCGTGAACGGCGGCGTCGGATTCGCCTACGAGTACGGCGGGCCGGTGATCGACCGCATGACGATGGACGAGCGGATGACCGTGTGCAACATGTCCATCGAAGGCGGGGCGCGGGTGGGGTATGTCAACCCGGATGCCGTGACGGTGGCGTACCTGCGGGGCCGCCGGTTCGCGCCCGCAGGTGCCGCGTTCGAGGAGGCGGCCGCGCGCTGGCTGGCGCTGGCGTCGGACGCCGATGCGGCGTACGACGACCGTGTGGAGCTCGACGGCACCGTGATCCGGCCGATGGTGACGTTCGGGACGAATCCGGGGCAGTCGGTGCCGGTGGACGGGCGCCTGCCGACGCCGGATGAGGTGCCCGAATCGTCCCGCGCCGGACTGGCAGACGCCCTGGCTTACATGGGCCTGAAGGCGGGCGCGCCCATCGCTGGCACGCGCATTGATGTCGCCTTCATCGGGTCGTGTACGAATGGACGGCTGTCCGATCTGCGTGAGGCGGCGGCCGTCGTGCGCGGCGGCCGTGTGGCGCCGCACGTACGGGCCCTCGTGGTGCCGGGGTCGCGGCGTGTGCGCGACGAAGCCGAGCGGGAAGGCCTGCACGAGATCTTCCGGGACGCCGGATTCGACTGGCGGTCCGCCGGGTGCTCGATGTGCCTGGCGATGAATCCGGACCGGCTGCACGGGCGCGAAGTCAGCGCGTCGTCGTCGAACCGCAACTTCAAGGGGCGGCAGGGGAGCCCGACCGGGCGCACGTTACTGATGAGTCCCGCGATGGTGGCGGCGGCGGCGCTGGCGGGCGAAGTGGCCGACGTGCGGCGTGTTATGAACGGGGGCGTGTGATGGCCAGTTACGATGAAGGTGACCCGCGAATCACCGCCCTGAGCGGGCGGGCCGTGGCCGTGCGCGGCGACGACATCGACACGGATCGGATCATGCCCGCGCGTTTCCTGCGTGCAGTCAGCTTCGACGGTCTGGAACGCCACCTTTTTGCCGACGATCGGGCGGCGGCGGACCCTGCCGGGTCACATCCGCTGGATGCGCCTGAGGCGCAGGGGGCGACGATTCTGGTCGTCAACCGCAACTTCGGGTGCGGGTCCTCCCGCGAACACGCTCCGCAAGCCATCGCCCGCCGGGGTATCCGGGCCATCGTGGGAGAATCGTTCGCCGAGATCTTCTTCAGCAACGCCACGGCCCTCGGGATGCCGTGCGTGTCGGCCGGGCACGACGCGGTGGCGGCGCTGATGGCGACGATCGCGCAGGAGACGGGCGCGACGGTGACCGTCGATCTGGCGGCGATGACCGTGGGTGAGGGGGGGCGAAGCTGGACGTGCGGGATGCCCGCGTCGGCCCGCGAGGCATTCCTTGCCGGAACCTGGGACGCGACGGCGCTGCTCACGGCGGACTTTCACGAGGTTCGGGCGGTCGAGGCGAGACTGCACTATCGGTTTACGGCCAGCGGCTAACGGCTTTCGGCCATCGGCCATCGGCCATCGGCGATCGGCGATCGGCGATCGACTTTCGGCCATCGGCTGGAGGCTCGCCTTCTGTCTACTTCCTACTTCCTACTTCCTACTTCCTACTTCTTGCTTCCTGCTTCGACGCTGCCCGCCTATCCTCGTGCGTGCGCAAACTCCTGCGAGACGGCGATGAACTCGCGTGCGGCGTGCGACCGCGCGCCGGCCTTCCGGTAGACGAGGCGCAACTGGCGCCGCAGCCGCAGTTCGGGGATACGGATGGCGATGAGTTCCCGCCGGGCGATTTCGGTCGAGGCCAGGCGCCTCGGCAGGATCGCGACGCCCAGCCCCATTTCGACGGCCCGTTTGATCGCGTCCAGGCTGGGCAGCGACACGACGATGTTGAGTGCGGCGTGTTTCTGTTCGACGGTGCGGAGCACCCGCTCGCGGGCCGGTGACGGGTCGTTGTGAGCGACGACCGGATGGCGCCCCAGGGCGTCCAGGTGCACCACCCGGCGGCGGGCCAGTTCGTGGCCCGGGGCGACGAGCAGCACCAGGTCGTCGACGTCGATCACCACGGACACGAGTCCGGCTTCCTGCGGGTGAAACGTCAGCAGACCGATGTCCAGGCTGCCCTGGGTGATCTCCGCGGGGATGTGACGGGCGTGCACACGGCGGACGTCCACCTGAATACCGGGGAAGCGGTCCCGGAACGCCGCGATGAGCGGAAGGAGGCCGTGGACCGCGCCTTCGTTGGCCCCGATCAGGACGCGGCCCCGGCGCAGATCGCGCAGGTCGCGCACGGCCGTCTGCGCGTCTTCATCCAGGCGGGCCAGGCGTTCCCCGTAGTCCAGCAGGACGCGGCCGGCGTCGGTCAGCCGGCCGTCTTTGGTCGCGCGGTCGACGAGCGGCTCGCCCAGGTCGGCTTCGAGGCGTTTCAGGGCCTGGCTCACGGCCGACTGCGTCCGGTGCAGCTTGCCCGCGGCCTTCGAGAAGCTGCGTTCGGCGGCAATGGTCAGGAAGACGTGCAGGTCGGCGAAGTTCATAAGCAATATTGATGAAAACCTCATAATTATAAACTTGGAGTGCTTGCGGCGCCAGCCCACAATGACACCACGAGGTGGCATGATGGGCGGAGGCCGACTGGCAATCTTCGATACGACCCTGCGGGACGGCGAGCAGGCTCCGGGCTACTCGATGCGGATTCACGAGAAGGTGCGCCTGGCGCGCCAGCTCGACAGCCTGGGCGTGGACGTCATCGAAGCCGGCTTTCCCATCGCGTCCGACGCGGACGCCGCGGCGGTGCAGGCCGTCGCGGCCGCGGTGCGGCGCCCCGTCATCGCCGGGCTCGCGCGGGCCTGCCCCGGCGATATCGACTGCGCGGCGCGGGCCCTGCGGCCGGCGGCCCGATCGCGGATTCACACGTTCATCGCGACCTCGGACCTCCACCTGTCCCGCAAACTGAACATGACCCGGGAGGCGTGCCTGGAGGCGACCGTGGCCGCGGTTCGCCTGGCACGCCGACACACGGACGACGTCCAGTTTTCGGCGGAAGACGCGACGCGCAGCGATCCCGAGTTCCTGTGCCGCGTGGTCGAGGCGGCGATCGCGGCGGGCGCCTCCACGATCAATCTGCCGGACACGGTCGGGTACTCGACGCCCGACGAGATCGCCGAGTTCTTCACCTCCATCCTCTCGCGGGTGCCGAACGGCGACCGCGCCGTGTTCAGTACCCATTGCCACAACGATCTCGGGCTGGCCGTGGCCAACTCCCTGGCCGCCGTCCGGGCCGGTGTTCGCCAGATTGAGTGCACGGTGAACGGCATCGGCGAGCGGGCGGGTAACGCGTCGCTGGAAGAGGTGGTGATGGCGATTTCGGTCCGGTCCGACCGGCACCCCTTCCAGATGGGCATCCGGACGCGCGAACTGTACGCGTCCAGCCAGCTGTTGACCGAGGTGACTGGGCAGGCGGTCCAGGCCAACAAAGCCATCGTCGGGCGCAACGCCTTCGCCCACGAAGCCGGGATTCACCAGGACGGCATGCTCAAGGACCGGCGGACCTATGAGATCATGCGGCCTGAAGATGTCGGTGTGCCGGCCAGTACGCTCGTGCTCGGCAAACACTCCGGCCGGCACGCGGTTCAGAAACGGTGTGAGGCCATGGGGGTGGTACTGTCCCGTCTGGACATCGACCGGGTGTACCGCCAGATGATTGCCCTTGCCGACGCCCACAAGTCGGTCACCGACGTCCAGTTGGCCGCCATCGTCGCGCAGGTCACGGCGGGAACCGACGCTCCCGGGGCGGCCGGCGAGCGTGTCCGTGCGGCAGTGCCTGAACCGGTGACGGCCGAGGCGGCGGTGATGCCGGCGGAAATGGGATACGGGCACGGCGTGTAGCGGCGGCCCGTCGTCGGAGGTCAGGTGGAGATGGTGCGTCGTATCGCGGTGTTGCCGGGGGACGGGATCGGCCCCGAAGTCGTTGAGGCCGGGTTGGCGGTCCTGCAGGTGCTCGTCGGCTCGGGCAGGCTGGCCTGCGAGATCACGCACTGGCCCATCGGCGGGGCGGCCCTCCGATCGGCCGGCGTCCCACTGCCCGATGCCACGCTGCAGGGGTGCCTGGCCGCCGACGCCGTGTTACTGGGGGCGGTGGGCGACCCGGCGTTCGACGCGTCGCCCCGCCACCTCAAGCCGGAGACGGCGCTCCTGAACCTGCGCAAGTCGCTCGGAGTCTACGCAAACCTCCGGCCGGCCCGGCTGTGGCCCGGTCTGGAGGCTGCCGGGCCCCTGAAGCCCGAACGGGTCCTGGGCACGAACCTGTGCGTGGTGAGGGAACTCACCGGCGGCCTGTACTTCGGTGAACCGCGCCACATTGATGCAGGCTGCACCGAGGCCGTCAACACGCTGCCCTACACCCGGCCTGAAGTGGAACGCGTGGCGCACATCGCGTTTGCCCTGGCGAGGGCGAGCCGGCGGATGGTCACCTCCGTCGACAAGGCCAACGTACTCGAGACGTCGCAACTCTGGCGCCGCGTGGTGACCGACGTCAGCGCGGGCTACCCGGACGTGGCGCTTGAGCACATGTACGTCGATGCCTGCGCCATGACTCTGGCGTTGGACCCCAGGCGGTTCGACATCATCCTCACCGAGAATCTGTTCGGCGACATCCTCTCTGACGAAGCCGGGGCCATCGTCGGGTCGCTGGGCCTGCTGCCGTCGGCCAGCCTCGGCGACGGCCGAGCCATGTACGAACCCGTGCACGGCTCGGCGCCCACACTGGCCGGAAGGGACGTGGCGAACCCGCTGGGGGCGGTCCTGTCGGTTGCCATGATGCTCCGGCACAGCTTCAGGATGGAGGCCGAGGCGGCTGCCATCGAGCAGGCCGTGTCCACGGTGCTGGCTGAAGGCGGGCGCACGGCCGACCTGGCCGAACCCGGAACTGCCGGGACCGAGTCGTGCTCAGGCATGGCCCGACGGGTGTGTGAGGCACTGCGGACGGCGGGTTGACCGCCGGTCTTTCGGCAGGGCGTCGGGTTCTCGCAAGCAAGTCCGGCAGGCGACCTGCCATCCCGGAGTGCACCGATGGGTGATTCCGCGCAATTGCGCCAGTTTCAGCGGGTGGGGCAGATGGCACGCGGGTTGCTAAAGTAAGAGGACAGCAGCCCGCCGCTCGGGCTCTGGGATATCCGATGGGGGCCGGACATTCTGGAAAACGGGCGACGGGCTACTGTTTTGTACCCGCCTCCGGTGCGTCTGTCGATTCCAGTCCCGGCTTCGGTGGGGCCCTGCCCGCTACGTGCCCCGGTCTTCCCGCCGTCTCCCCACCAGCGCGAATGAGCGCATCGACAAAGTACCGTAACGGAATCCCTGGTACAGATCGAACACCGAGTCGTTCGGGAGCGCCGAGCCCATGACGACGAGCAGCGGGTCGAAGTGCTCGGGCGTGGGCGCTGCGGCGTTGGCGTGCGGAGCCAGCCTGCGATAGTCCACCAGTGAGGCGGTGTCCAGGGCCACGGCGTGTTCGTGTACCCATCGGTCGAATTCTTCAGCCCATGGCTCCGCGATACCGTCGGGTGTGTCCATTTCGAGACGCGGGAGGTTGTGTACGATGCCCCCCGTGCCCACGATGAGGATGTCCTCGGAGCGGAGGGGGGCCAGCGCTTTGCCGATCCTGAGCAGGACGTCGGGATCGCCGGGGAGAGGCAGTGACAACTGCACGACGGGCGTCTTAGCCTCGGGGACCGCCAGGCTCAGGGGCACCCAGACGCCGTGATCGAGGCCGCGGTCGGGGTCGAGACGCGCATCGATGCCCTCACGCTCGAGCAGGATGGCCACGGCCTGGGCCACGGAGCGGTCGCCCGGGCAGGGATAGGAGAGCTGGTACACCCAGCTCGGGAATCCCATGAAGTCGTAGACCAGTTGCGGCTGAGGGTTGCTGGTGACCCGAAGGCCGCCCTGGGTCTGCCAGTGCGCCGATACCACGACGATGGCGCGCAGGCGTTTCTGCCGCGAAACGAACTTGCGGAGCGCGGCGCCGAACTGCTTGTCCATGACGGACAACGGGGACCCGTGGGCCAGGAACAGACTGGGTACGCGGCGGACGCGCGATGCGCGCCGCTCGATGACCTGCTGCACGCCGGTGGGTGTGGAAGTCATGACTGGGCGGATTCTACCGTCCCGCCAGGTCCAGCGTCGAGAGGAAGACGATACGTGCGAGGTCTTCCATGGTCTCGGGCATGAGGATCTCCCAGCGATCCTTGGTCGTATGGTACGTCGCGTACGGCATCGGCGGCGCACCACCGACGCCGATGGACACCGACGGGATGCCGGCCCACAGGAAGTGCGCGGCGTCCTGCCGCGGCCGCGCCAGATTGGCGTTCGCGGACGCGCTCATGGTCCGGTGCACGAACCGGCTGTTCGCGCGTTCCATCGCCTCGTAGATCTGCGGATAGTCCCTGCCCGAGCCGACAGTGATCCGTTCGCCGCGCCCGACGCTTTCGAGGTTGATGAACGCGGTGACCTTCGCGTTGGGGACGACGGGGTGCGCGACGTAGTACTCGGAACCCTTGACGCCCTGTTCTTCGGCGCCGAACAGGATGAAGACCAGCGTCCGTTTGAGCGGGATGTTCGCCTTCGACAGGGCCTCGGCAACCGCCAGGAGGACGGCGGCGCCCGACGCGTTGTCGTGGGCGCCCGGCATCAGTTCGTGACTGTACCCGAGGTGGTCGAGGTGCGCGCCGATGATGACGGCTTCGTCCTTGAGGACCGGATCCGTGCCCGGCAGGATGGCGACGACGTTCGACGCGATGCCTTCCGGGTGGTTTTCGGTCGTGTTCCTGATGGTGACGGTCTTGCCGAGCGCCTGCGAAGCCGGCTTGAGCGTCTTGCGAATCTGATCGACGGTCTGAGCGTGTGTGGCCGGCCGGCCGGCGAACAGGTCGTCCATGACGGCGCGGCCCACGTAGCTGAGGAGCAGCCCCTTCAGGAACACGCCGTTGGGATTGACGATGTGGTAGTCGTAGACCATGCCGGCCGCACCGTGCTGGACGGCGTTCTTCATCTTGTAGTCGTGGAATGAGTAGGGGCGCCACTTTTTGAAGAGTTCGGCGTCGGGCGCCGGTCCCATCGGCACCTCGGGCTCGACAACCACGATCTTGCCCTTCACGTCCACGCCGGCATAGTCGTCGTACCCCAGTTCGGGCGCGGTGATACCGAAACCCACATACACGGTCTCGGCGGTCAGCGTGCCCGAGTCGGATGTGGCGCCCTGGAAGTACTCCGTCTCCCAGGTGTACGACTTCTTCACCGTACCGCCGCCGGCGAGCGGGGCGTGGAGGGTCAGTTCGGTGCCTGGTTTGACCAGCGTATAGGGGTTCGGGAACTTCTGCAGGAACGTGCCGTTGTCGCCGGCGGGTTTGTACTTCCAGGTCTTCAGGAGGCCGGCGGTCCAGTCGGCGCAGGCGTCGTATTCGGCGGTGCCGGTGAGACGGCCCGCGTACTTCTCGGATGCCATCTCTTTGACCCAGTCCAGGATGGTGTGGCTGGAGATGCCGTGCATGGCGGCCGGGGCGGGTTCGGGGCCCGGAGGCGACGTCAACGCGGGCTGCTGTGCCAGCGAGGCCGACGAGAGTGTGAGGGTCAGGACGAATCCGGCGAGCAGGAACGAACGAAGCGGTCGGCTGTGCATGGCATCCTCGTGGGTGGGAGCGGCAGCGGAGCGCATGGTAACACAGCGGGGCCTGGCGTGCCCTTGACAAACGGTATACTAACTACTAAGTTATTAGTAGTCATGAAACCCGCATCCGCGACCCTCACGCCCCAGGAACTCGAAATCATGAAAGTGGTGTGGCAGAAAGGCGAAGCCACGGTCCGCGACGTCTACGAATCGTTGCGCGAGCGCCGCAAGATCGCCTACACCACCGTCATGACGATGATGAAGGTGCTCGAAGGCAAGGGGCACCTCAAGAAACGCCAGGACGACCGGGCTTACGTCTACAAACCCACGCGTCCTGAGACCGCCGTCGTCCGCGGCATGGTCCGCGAGTTCGTGGACCGGCTCTTCGATGGCTCCGCCCACCCCCTCGTGGTGCATCTTGTCAAAGATCGGCGTCTAACACGGAAAGAACTCGAAGGACTGGCTCGGCTCATCGACGAGGCCTGACATGAGGATCATCCTCCTCGGGAACACACTTGCCTGGGGCCTGCAGGTGGCGGCGATTGCCGCACTGGGCCTCGTCCTGCCGGTGCTCTTCCGGCTCACGTCACCCAAAGCCAGGCTGGTCTATCTTCGCGGACTCCTGGTGGTCTGTCTGGCGTTGCCTTTCATCCAGCCCTGGGTGCCGCTGCTGCCAACGGTTCCGGCCGACGGCCTGCCCGCGCCCCTCGCCCTGACCGATACCCTGGGGCCGGGGGCCGGGGAGGCGGGCGGGGCCGCCCCTCCTCCTCTGGTGCGCTCTCCGTTTCCCCGGCGCTGGCCGCTCGAACTGATCCTCGCCGCGGTCTATCTCGCCGGCCTTGTCGGGCGCCTGGCGTGGACCGGGCTTGGCCTGGTTTCCTTGGCGCGGCTGCGCCGCAGTTCGACACGTCTCGATCCACGCCCAGCTGCCGTAGACGATGCGGCCCTGATGGTGGGGCAGGACGCGGACTTCCGCGTGTCCGATCGCGTCGTGCGCCCGGCCACGTTCGGCCTCCGGCATCCCGTGGTGCTGGTACCGTCAGGTTTCACGGGGTTCACAACCGCTCAGCAGACGGCCATCGCGGCCCATGAGTTGCTGCACGTGCGCCGGCGCGACTGGGTGCGCGCGCTTGCCGACCGGCTGCTGCTCTCGGTGTTCTGGTTCCACCCCGTCCTGTGGTGGCTCATCGAGCAGATTCACCTCAGCGTCGAGCAGGTCGTCGATCGTGAGGTCGTGGGTCTCGTTGGCGAACGCCGTCCGTATCTCGAAGCGCTCCTCAAGCTGGCGGAGGCCGGACCCATGCCCGTCCTGCAGCCAGCGTCACTGTTCCTGAAACACGGCCACCTCGCCCAGCGGGTGGCGCTGCTCGTCCGGGAGGCGTCTATGTCCCGTGTGCGTCTCGTCGTGTCGTTTGTGGTTGTGCTCGCGGTACTCGTAACGAGCGGCGTGATGGCCGTCCAGGCGTGGCCGTTGCGCGGATTGCCAGAGCCGGCGGTCGCTGCCGAACCTCTTGCTGGCCGCGTCCTTCCGGGCGACGGGCTCTCCGCTCCGGTACCGCTCGCCACGGTGGAGTTGACCGACACGGCCACCCTGACTCCGTCGGTCGAACAGGCCAAGCCGACGGTTGACCCGAAAACACAGACGCCCAGGCCCGGCATGCCGCCGCCACCACCCCCTCCTCCGGCACCGCCGAACGAGGCGATGATGCTGGCGAAGATCAAGGCCAACCCGCAGGACGTGTCGTGGTACTTCGCGCTGTCCTCGTTCTACGAGAAGGGGGGGCGTCTGGCCGACGCGGAGCGCGTGCTCCTCGATGCGCGGTCCGTGCAGCCGCAGAGCACGCGGGTCCTTCTGCAGCTGGCCGGCTACTACAACCGCCAGCAGGATTTCGACAAGTGCATCGAGGCGCTGATCGAGCGGACCGGAGTGGAACCGGGCAACCCCGAAGGTTTCTATACGCTGGCGACGTACCACTGGGACCGTGCCTATCGCAAGACCGACCTGGCGCCGGAAGAGAAGCGCCAGCTGGTCGAGAAGGGCCTGGCCTACGTCGACGAAGCGATCCGCCTGAAGGCGGACTACCTCGAGGCGTTGACCTATAAGAACCTGCTGCTCCGGCTGAAGGCCGGCACGATTGACGACGCGGCGGAGCAGGAACGCCTCATCGCCCAGGCCGACAGGTTGAGAGACGAAGCCCTGCGCCTCAAGCAGCAGCGTGAGAAGTGGGACGCGGTGCCGGCCAACGCGGTCCGCGTAGGCGGCACGATCAAGCCGCCGTCGAAGATCAAGGACGTCAGGCCGGTCTACCCGGAGGCGGCCCAGAACGCCCGCGTCCAGGGCGTCGTAATTCTCGAGATCCTGGTCAACGAAGAAGGCAAGGTCCAGGCGAAGCGGGTGCTCCGGTCGATTCCCTTCTTCGACGAACCGGCGATGACCGCCGTCGGCGGCTGGGAGTTTGCGCCGACGCACCTGAACGGGGTTCCTGTGCCGGTTGTCATGACGGTGACGGTGAACTTCACGCTGGACGGTGTCACAGGCGACGTGTTTGTGGTGGCGCCGCCGCCGCCGCCGCCGCCACCACCACCACCCGGTGCCAAGGTGTTCACACCCGGCGGTGTCGCGGGTGGGAATGCGGGCGTCGCGCGAGTTGGCGGTACCATCGGACCTCCCATCAAGACCTATGACGTCAGGCCCGTCTACCCGCCCGATGCCAAAGACGCCGGCATTCAGGGCGTGGTGATTATCGAAGCGACGATTGGCGCCGATGGCAAGGTCAAGGACGCGAAGGTGCTGCGCTCGATCCCGCAGCTCGATCAGGCCGCCCTGGACGCGGTGCGGCAGTGGGAGTTCACGCCCACCGTCGTGGGCGGAGTGGCCGTCCCGGTCATCATGACGGTGACGGTGAGTTTCAAGCTGTAGGCGGCGATCGGCGATCGGCCATCGGCTATCGGCTATCGGCTTTCGGCGATCGGCGATCGGCTTTCGGCGATCGGCAAGAGTAGGAAGTAGAAGCAAGAAGCAAGTAGCAAGAAGCAAGAAGCAAGAAGTGACCATGCGGGGCCGCCAGGTGCATAGCCGGGCGGCCCCGTCGTACGTACCCTTGCCCCTTGCCCCTTGCCCCTTGCCCCTTGCCCCTTGCCCCTTGCCCCTTG
>CAYJPV010000011.1:0-4204 GCA_964372095.1 uncultured Vicinamibacterales bacterium
CCCATGCCCCATGCCCCATGTCCCATGCCCCTACTCGTACTCCAACGCCTCCACCAGCGACCCGCGAACGGCCGACTCGGCCGGCCACAAGGCCGCCAGGAACGCGGAGCCCAGGATCAGCGGGACGAGCATGGCGGCGATCCGGACGGGGAACTGGTACGGCAGAGCCGCGCCTGTAATGTCCTGCTGCGTCATCTCGAGCATGTAGTACAAGGTGACCGAGCCCACGGCAAAGCCCAGGGCCAGCCCCACGACGCCAATCGCAACGGCTTCCATCCAGATCGTGTGGCGGATCTGCCTCCGCAGCCCGCCCACCGCCTGCAGCACGCCCAGTTCGCGCCGCCGATCGATGATCGACACCGTGAGGGTATTGACGATGCCCAGGATGGCGACTAGGACGGCGATGGCGATCTGCGCGTAGGCCAGGCCGAGCCACTGCTGCGTGAGATCGCCGATCCAGGACTTCACTTCGGCGTTGGTCAGGACGAAGAGCCGCTGCGTGCCGGCGAACTGCTCGATGATGCGCTGGCGGACGTCCGCTGCCGCCGCGCCGGGTTTTACGTAGATCCTGAAGATGTTGACGGTGTCGTCTTCGAACAGGCGGATGTACATCTGCCGGTCCATCAGGATGGCGCCCTGCTGATCGCTCCAGTCCACCACCAGCCCGACGATGGGGATCCGATGCGCGCCCGTGGGCGACTGGATCTCGATCGTGTCCTGGTAGTGGAGGTCGTGCATACGCGCGAAGTTGTCCGACAGGATCACGCCCTCGCCCTGCGCTGCCAGTTCGTACATCTCGCGCGGTCCCTCCACCGGCGGCCGGGCGGCGCGCTGGCCGAGCGACATCGCCTCGATGCCGATGAGGAGCACCGGCGCCCCCGCGTACTGGATGCGGTGGCTCCGGACACGCTGTACCAGGTCTACGCCATGCACCTGCTCGAGGCGCTCGCCGAAAGCCGCCGGGAACCGGAAGTGGCGCTCGGTCAGGGTCTGGGACGTCGTGACGAAGAGGTCCGGGTTCAGCGCGTGCGTCGTCCAGTCCATGATCGAGTCGAACGACGCCACCGCGATGCCCCCGAGCGTGATGACCAGCGACAACGACAGCATCAGGGCCGTCACCGTGGCGGACGTGCGCCGCGGCGCCTGGATCAGGCTGTCGGCCGCGAGCGCGCCTTCCACCGGCCGCAGCCAGCGCAGGACCGGTCTGATGCCGCGCGTCAGCCACAGGACGGCCGTCGGGCTGATGAGCAGCGTGGCCAGGATGATGGCCGCAAACCCCGTGTAGAACATCGGGCCCGACCGGCCGGCCACCAGCAGCACCGCTGCCAGCGTCGCGGCAGCAATGGCCGCCACGCGCCGGAGCCGGTTTTCGCCCGCAGACATGACCTGGTAGCGGCCTTTCTGCAGCGCCTGGATCGGGTCCACTCGTGAGGCGTTGCGTGCCGGCAGGAATCCCGCAACGAGGCTTGTGACCACGCCCATGGCCAGGCCGAGCAGCATCAGCGTGGGTTCGGTCGCGACATCCATCGCGCGGTCGGCCACGCCGTAAACACCTTTGATCAGCGTGGACACGTAGTCGGCAAGCCCCCGTGCCATGAGCAGCCCGAGGCCGAGGCCGAACACCGACCCGACAATCCCGGACAACCCGCTCTCGGCCAGGAACAGCGTGCGAATCTGTCCGCGCGACGCGCCCAGCGCCCGCAGCACGCCGATCTCGTGGCGGCGCTGCGCCACGGCAATCGAGAACGAGTTGTAGATGATGAACATGCCGATGAACAGGGCGAATGCGCTGTTCAGGTTGGCCGTGAACGAGTACACGCGCAGAACCGAATCGATCTGCTGGCCGCGCGACGATGGCGCCTCCACGTCGTAACCCGGACCCAGCGCCCGTTCGATGGCGGCGCGTCCCGCTTCGGGCGTCACACCTTCCTGCAGGGCCAGGTCGATGCGGTCGAATCTGCGGCCGCGGCCGAACACAAGCTGCGCCGCATACACGTCCATGATCGCGAGGTTGCCGCCGAAGGCCTGCGTCAGCCCTCCGGACTTCATGATGCCCCGCACCGTAAACTGCTTCTCCCCCTCCATCGTCCGCATCGGCACCCGGCTGCCAATCCGCAGACCGTTGCGTTCGGCAAACTCGCGCGTGACCATCAGCGAGTCCGGCTGCGCAAGGAATACCAGCGGGTCGTCGATGATGGCTTCGTCCCCGCTCTCGAGGTCGTAGTCGCGCAGGCTCCGGTCGCCCGTCATGTCGACCGCGAGGATGAGGAGGTTCCCTTCGGTCTTCCCCACCTCCACCGGCGCTTCGATGACCGGCACAGCGACGCGTACCTCAGGCACCGCCTGGACTCTCTCGAGCACTTCTTCCGGAAACCCCGACTCTCCGGATGTCACCTGCAGTTCGGCTTTTCCCGCGATGCGATCGATCGTCCTGTAGAAGGCGAACAGCACCGACTGGTTGGCCGTGTGCATCCCGATGAACACCGCCACGCCGAGCATGATGCCGACGGTCGTCAGCACCGTGCGCAGGCGGTGGCGCCGGATATACGGCCACGAGATGAGGCGCAGGAGCGTCATCGCCGTTCGTCCGAGACGATGTGGCCGTCGCGCAGGGCGATCGTCCGCGAACAACTGCGGGCCACGTTCTGGTCGTGCGTGACGATCAGGACGGTTGCATTGAGGCGCTGGTGCAGGTCGCGGATGAGGGCAAGGATGTCGGCACCCGTGGCCGAATCCAGGTTTCCCGTGGGTTCATCGGCCAGCAGCACCGGCGGGTACACCGCCAGGGCCCGGGCGATCGCCACGCGCTGCCGTTCGCCGCCTGACAGTTCGTCCGGCACGTGATCGACACGCTGGCCGAGTTGCACCAGGTCGAGCAGTTCGCGGGCGCGTTCGACGGATTTCTTCCGCGCCCACCCGCGCAGGTGGAGCGGCAGGGCCACGTTTTCGATGCAGTTGAGCGTCGGCAGCAGGTTGAAGAACTGGAAGATGAACCCGATCTTGTCGCGCCGCACCAGCGTCAGCCCGTCATCGTCCAGTCCGTCCAGCCGCTGCCCGTCAATCTCGATCCAGCCCGCCGTCGGCCGATCGAGCGCGCCGATGAGATTGAGCATCGTCGACTTGCCGGAGCCTGAAGGGCCGACAAGCGAGACCATCTCGCCCCTGGCGATCTGCAGGTCCACGCCATGGAGGGCCGTGACCGTCCGTTTGCCGTCGAAGGTCTTGGTGACGCCGGAGAGGGTAATCATGGGATTGGGGCCAGTTTACTTGGGGCTTCGGTCAGGGCCAAGTCTGAGTGGAAGCGGTTACAATGCGCCGCATGTGGAATCCGACTCGCCAACGCGGGCACCGCCTGAGCGGCACAGGCGGCCTCGGCACGTCCGTCCGGTTGGCCAGTTGGGCGCTGGTGGCGGGGCTCCTTGCGGCCGCGCCCGCGACAGGTCAGCCTGCTCCGGCGGATCCAGCGTCGCAGCCCGCCGCCGGCCGCTCATCTCTCTTCAGCGCCGGAGGCGAGGCGGTCGCTGCGACGTCGTACGTCTGGCGCGGATTCCTCGAGAGCGACGAACGGTGCCTCCAGCCCGGGGCATGGGTCAGCGTCGGCCCGATCGTATTCGACGCCTGGATGAACCTGGAGGTCATGGATGACGGCCTCCACAACGCCGAATACGATCTGTCGCTCTACTACACCCGTGATATCCCGCGGGCGACGATTACCGCCGGGCTGACCAACTACTTCTTCGATCAGCCCGAGGGCCGCGAGCGGCACAGCGAACTGGCGGTGATGCTGGCAAGCGACCTTCCCCTGAACCCGTCGATCGAGGCGTACTACAGCGTCAGCGAAGAACGGGGCGTCTACGCGTCGGCCGCCGTGTCTTACCCGTACCGGCTCTCTCCCCGTGTCGTCGCCACGGCCGAAGCAGCACTCGGCTACAACCACCGCATGTGGGTCGACAGTTCGGGCTTTTCGGACGTACGCGGCACGCTGAAGCTGTCACTCGAACGGCCGGCACAGCGCTTTCAGATCGACGTCGCCCTCGATTTCAACCACGGACTGGTCAGGGATGTGATCTCGAACAGGGTCGTCGCGTCGGTGGGAATCACGAGGCAGTAGCGGCGATCGGCTTTCGGCGATCGGCTTTCGGCTACCGACCTGCTACTGTACGTAGCCCCGGACCTTCAGGTCCGGGCCCCCCCCGGCGGGATC
>CAYJPV010000011.1:4214-81604 GCA_964372095.1 uncultured Vicinamibacterales bacterium
GGCGTTGGGTTTGCGGCTCCCGCCCGGCTAGTGGTCGCCCCCCCGCCCGTTCGGGCGGGGGCCCCCCGGGGCTGAAGCCCCGGGGCTACGTACTCCTTGCTTCCTGCTTCTTGCTTCTGCCCCTTGCCCCTTCTCTCTTGCCCCTCTCCCCCCGTCGTGTAACAATCGCCAATCGTTTACATGAGCATGACGCGAATGTCACAAGGCGCCCCTGAACTTCCGCGCACGCTGGGATTCCGCGATCTCCTTCTCCTGAAGCTCGTTGCCATCGTCAATGTCAGCCTCCTGCCACCGGTGGCCGGGCTGGGGCGCCCGGCACTCTGGCTGTGGATTGTGGCATTCGCGCTGTTCTTCGTCCCTGAAGTAGTGGCGGTTCTCGCACTGTCCAAGCGTTACCCCGAAGAAGGCGGGCTCTACACATGGGCCAATCGCCAGTTTGGCCCGACGCATGGGTTCATCTCGGGCTGGTACTACTGGACGGGCAACCTCTTCTACTTCCCGATGCAGCTCGTCTACCTGGCCGGCGTGCTGGCGTACGCCGCCCACGGCGCGGACCAGACGCTTGTGGATCAGAAGTGGTTCGTGGCGTCGGTGGCGTTCGGCTGGCTCTGCCTGGTCACGGCCGTGAACTTTGTCGGGCTGGGCGTCGGCAAGTGGTTGCCGAACATCGGCGCCATCTGCACGGCCATCACAGCCCTGCTGATTGCCGGGGCTGGGTTCGTCGCTGTGCGATCCGGATCTGCCGTGCCGCCCACGACGATTCCGATATCGCCCGCCGACATCTTCTCGGGCCTCAGCGTGATGTGCTTCGCGTTCATGGGCGTTGAACTGGCCTCGACGATGGGCGGCGAGATCAAGAGACCTGAACGGGACCTGCCGCGCGCGGCCATGACGGCCGGCGCGTTGACGCTGACCGTGTACGTCGCCGTGACGTGGGCCCTGCAGCAACTCCTGCCCCCTGGTGACATCGGCGCCATTCAGGGCATTCTGCAGGGCGTGGACCTCGGGGCGCGCCGCCTGCACCTGGAGTGGTTTGCCACGCCGCTCGCCATTGTGATGGCGGTGTCGCTGGCTGGCGGCCTGGGCGCCTGGTACGCCGGATCGACGCGCATTCCGTTCGTGGCTGGATTCAACAACGCGTTGCCCAGCGCCCTTGGCCGCGTACACCCGCGATGGGGCTCACCGTGGGTGGCGCTCCTGGTTCAGGGCGCGCTGACGCTCGGGTTCATTGCGACCACGATGTGGGGCTCCACGGTGCGCGAAGCCTACCAGGTCCTGCTCAAGTCGTCGGTGATCACGACGCTCATCCCGTTCTGCTACATGTTCCTCGGGCTGATTCGGCTAAAGGACGAACCGGCCTGGAAGCGCCTGGCCGGAGCGGTCGGCTTCGCCGTCAGCGCGGTGGGCATTGTCGCCGCGTTCGCGCCTGGTGACGATGTAACGAATGTCGTGACCTACGAAGTCAAGCTGGCGAGCGGATCGCTGCTGCCGCTCGCCGTGGGGCTGGCATTCTTCATACGCGCGCAGCGCAGACGGGAACGGGAAGGGGTCGGGACGCTTTTAGTGCCTCTGGACGAACCAGCGACAAAATCGTAATCGGCGCCTGTCGATTACGATTTTGTTATCAGGACACCCACGCGCACTAAAAGCGTCCCGACCCCTTTGGCGGTCCCCCCGGGACCGTGGTTAGACGCCTCACGTCCCGCCGTAGCCGATGGTGACCTTGCCGTCTTCGAGGATGACGGGCACGTCCCTGCGACCACCGCTCGCTGCGAGCATCCGCTGCAGGTCTGCGGCGTTCTTCTTCACGTTCACATAGTCGACGGCGTAACCCCGGCCGGCAAATGCCTCACGGGCACTGCTGGTGTAGGGTCAGGTGTCCTTGCCGAAGATGGTGACGTTGGGCATCGCTCGCGCTCCTTCTGGGGCATGGGGCATGGGGCATGGGGCATGGGGCATGGGAGGAAGGCTAACGCCTTCCCACGTCCCACGTCCCATGTCCCTACGTGAGTCCCTCGTACTGGCCAATGTGCGTCTTGAAGTCGTCCAGCAACGGGACGGGCTTCTTCTGCGCGTAATCGTACATGACCTGAACCGTTTTCGCCGTAGCGATCAGCTTTCCGGACTGGTCCACGAGTTCGTACTCGAAGACGAAACTCGTGCGGCCGAGGCCGGTGATGCCGAGGTGCACGTGCACGGTATCGCCGGTCACGGCTGACGCCTTGTAGTCGATCTCGGCACGCGCGACGATGAACCCGACGTCACCGAACCAGCGGCCGCCGGCCACGTCGTTCCAGTAAGCGAAGCGCGCGACCTCGAGATACGTGAGGTACACGGCATTGTTCACGTGACCCATCGGATCACAGTCACGGAAGCGTACGGTAATTGGCGTGGAATAGCGGAAACGGCTCATCAGCGAACACCATTGGCTACAGGCGACAGGCTGCGGGCCACGGGCTCCCCCGGTTCTTGAAGACCCGAGGCTCCACGATCACCAGACCCGGGGATCCATAGGGACATCCCTGCCTTCCCCAACCCCCAACCCCCAATCCCCAATCCCTACCCCCCGACCCCCAGTTCGTTGCGCGCGCGCCAGAGGGCGAACGTCGCCACGAGTGCGGTACATGCCATAAACGCTGCCGAACTGACAAACGGCACGCTCCGGCCGAAGTGGTCGAACGTGAACCCGCCGTAGAGCGGCCCCAGCACGCGCGCCAGGCTGTTGAGCGATTGCGTCAGGCCCATCACGCCGCCCTGGTCTTCAGCAGCGGACAGGCGGGAGATCAGCGACATGAGCGCCGGGCCGTTGAACCCCATCCCGACCGCCAGCACGGCCTGCGACACCAGCAGCGCACCCACCGTGCGCGTGGCGGGAATCATCAGCAATCCCACGGCAACGACCGAGAGCGAGATCGGTACCAGGTGGTGTTCGCCCACCACTTTGGTGACCCGGCCGACGAGCCCGCCCTGGATGATAACGAGAATGACGCCGACGAACGCGAAGATGTAGCCGATGTTCGCGGCGGTGAACTGGAATTGACGCTCGGCGAACAGCGCGAAGGTGGACTCGAACACCGAGAACGAACCGACGGTCAGGAAGCCGGTCAGCAGCAGCAGGGGCAGGTGCGGCCG
Organism: uncultured Vicinamibacterales bacterium; assembly: GCA_964372095.1. GTDB lineage: Bacteria > Acidobacteriota > Vicinamibacteria > Vicinamibacterales > JAKQTR01 > CAYJPV01. The sequence continues at coordinate 7,347 of CAYJPV010000011.1, forward strand.
CGCCAGCGCCTTACGAAGGGCGTCGATGCGGCCGACCCGCTCCGTCGCCCGATGTTCGGGTTTCAGGGTTTCGGGCAACCGGAACCAGGCGAACGTGAAATTCACGATGGACAACGCCGCGGCGAACAGCGGCGGCGCGGCATATCCCCACTGACTGAGGAACCCGCCGATCGCCGGGCCGAAGATGAATCCCAGGCCGAACGCAGCACCCACCAGGCCCATGCCTTTCGCGCGGTTCTCAGGCGTGGTGATGTCGGCCATCACGGCCTGGGCCGTCGGGATATTGGCGCCGGCGATGCCGGCGAAGATCCGGGCGGCGAACAACAGCGTCAACGACGAAACCGAAGCAAACGCCAGATACGACAGGAACGATCCGAACAGGCCCGCCAGAATGATCGGGCGGCGCCCGATCCGGTCCGACAGCCTGCCCCAGATCGGCGCGAAGATGAACTGCATCAGCGAGAACGACGTGGACAGCATGCCCACGGTGAAGGCCGTGGCCCCGAAACTCTCGGCATAGAACGGCAGCAGCGGAATGATGATTCCGAAGCCCAGCAGGTCGATGAAGACGGTGACAAAGACGATGATGACCGGGGACTTCTTCACAGGCGGCGCTCGACATTGGGGAAGTGGTTCCAGACCGGCACACCGCAGAAGTGCTTCCCCTCGGTGCAGCGGGGCGAGACGAGCCCGTTGCGGACGACGCACGGCGGCCCGATGTGGCGAGCCAGCGCGGGATGACGTTCGCGGACCTGCTGGAGTTCGTCCATCGACGCGTCGTAGATCTCCTCCTGCGCGTTGAAGCAGGTCCGCTGCGTCCACTTGTGCATCAGGGCGATCAGCGGCCCCGATTCGACCAGGCGGACGGCTTTGGCATTCGGCAGCACGTACACCGCGAACTCCACCGGCACGCCCAGTTCGAGCAGGCGGTTCTTCGCCGCCCACGCCGCGTCGATCGATGCTTCGTACACCGCGCGCGCCTCGGGATGGCCGGCAATCAGTCTGGGCGTAACGAAGTCGGGACGTCGCGTATCGGCAAACGTCAGCAGGGGCCGCGACGCCGGCACCATGCGGTGACGCTGATCCTGCGAGTCGGCCGTGTGGCTGATACGTTTCGCGAACGTGTAGTGCGCATGCTGGAGCGCGCGCATCAGGGGCGAGTGATAGGTCACGTTCAGCGTGTCGAGGCGGTAGGGGTTGCGTGCGGGGTTCAGCAGGCGGTCGAGGGCCTCTGCGGTCGGCAGGTCGTCCGCTGTCAGCCCGAAGGTTGCCCGCACGGCGTCCGCGACCAGCTCTTCCGCGCGCCCGGACCAGTCGATCAGCCGCGATACGCGACCTTCGAGGCGCCGGTCGAACTCCGCCGCCGACCGATCGGCCCCGCCCGACGGTTTCACGAACGACGCCTCGGGTGTCTGCGATCCGTCCAGCGGCAGCAGGCCGACGCGCTCGAAGAACTGCGGATCGTGGCGGCTGACCAGGTCCACCATCGCGCCCACCACCAGCCGCGCTTCGTGCGGCGCGTCCCCGGTGTTCATCATCCGCCGCAGCCGGTGCAGCGTGATGCCCGACACGGTGTGCACCATCGACGTGAACGCCGCAATCGGGATCACGTAACGCGCCGTCTCGATGGCCTTCTTCTCGGCTTCCTTCTCGATACCTTTCAGGCGCTCCGCGCTCACCTTCGGCGTGATGTAGCGCAGCTCCTTGAGGATGGCGAAGGTGCGGTCTTTCAGCAGCGCCGACAGGCGCCCGTAATCGTCCCACGAGCGCAGGACCGCGCGTTCGTACACGTCACGCGCTTCGCCGGCGAGCGGCGGCACGAACACCCGCGGCTCGTTGAGCTTCACGTATCGCTGGCTCGACTGCTCCGAGTTGTAGAACGGGTACGCGTGCAGGAAACTCCAGACGAACTGCCGGGAGATGTTCTCGAGGCCGAATTCGAAGTGGGCGTGCTGGTAGACGGTGTGGTGCCCTGCGTCGAACGTCAGCGCGCCAATCGATGCCCGCTGGCCCTCGGTCACCTCGTTCACGCCAATCACCCTCGGGGCGTAACACGTACGCGCCGCCGCAATGGCCCCGTCGAACGGCGCCGCAGGGGCACTCCGGAGGGTGACGAGGGGGGGGGACGTAGTCATGGGCACTTTCGCGGGAGAGCAGTCAATCGGAAGTAGGAAGTAGGAAGTAGGAAGTAGCTAGATGCCTGCTGTCTACTGACTACTGTCTACTGTCTACTTTCTCCTGTCATCACTGAACACCGCCTACTCTTGCCCCGCGTGATAGCGCGCGTATTCGTCGATAAACGACAGGCTCTGGAACGACTTCATGCGGTCGAGGAACAGGATGCCGTCGAGGTGGTCGGTTTCGTGCTGGATGACGCGCGCCATGAACCCGCTGGCCTGGAGGTCGATCTTCTGGCCGGTACGGTCGAATCCCCGCACCCGGATGTCACGCGCGCGCGGCACGAGACCACGGATGTCGGGAATGCTCAGGCACCCCTCCCAGTCTTCTTCGACCGCCCGTCCGACGGGAGTGATCTCGGGATTGAGGATGGCCAGGACCTTCGGCTTTTCCGGCTCGGCGGCCTGCTCCTCGTCCTCGTCGTGGTCGGTAACCACCAGCGCAACAAACAGGCGAAGCTCTTCGTGCACCTGGGGTCCGGCCAGACCCACGCCGTGATATTCAAGCATCGTCTGGGTCATGTCATCGATCAGGCGCTGGATCGGAGCCGTGTCGATTTCGGCCTGAGTGACAGGTCTGGTCTTCTTGCGCAGCACGGGATGCCCCATGCGCGAGACTTTCAGGATAGACATAGGGGACAATTGTACTAGGGGCTCGGGGCTCGGGGCTAGGGGCTCGCGAGCGGAGCGTAGTAGAAAGAAGAATCCAGAAGCAAGAATCCAGGTTCCCCCTGCTTCCTGCTCCTTGCTTCCTGCTTCCTGCTACTTCCCATGCCCCATGTGCCATGTCCCATGCCCCAAGCCCCATGCCCCACCCGCAGTAACCACCCATGACCGACCAACCCTTCCGGTTCTGCCCCCACTGCGCGGCACTGCTCGTCCGGCGCCCCGAAAAGGACCGCGGCCCCGAACGTCCAACGTGCGACGCGTGCGGCTTTGTCCACTACCTGGATCCCAAAGTGGCCGTCGGGACAATTATTCGCCTCCCGAGTGACGAAATTGTCCTGGCCAGGCGAGCCATCGAACCCGGCTACGGCCTGTGGGTCTTCCCGGGAGGCTACATAGATAGAGGGGAGACGCTTGAAGACGGTGCGCGTCGTGAAGCCCTTGAAGAATGCGGCCTGGAGGTCGAACTGGACGGGCTGATCAACGCCTATTCCTTCCAAGGACATACACCCATTGTCCTCGTCTACGCCGCGCATGCGGTGGGTGGCACGCTGCATGCATCGGACGACGAGAGTCTTGAGGTGCGCGCGTTCGCACCGATAGATATCCCGTGGGATCTGCTTGCCTTCGACAGCACGAGGCTGGCGCTGCGGGAGTACTTGGGGCAAGGGGCATGGGACATGGGGCATGGGTAGGGGCAAGGGGCAAGGGGCGCTAGCGCGGAACGCTCTGGAAGCCCGGAGCCCGGAGCCCGGAGCCTGTAGCCTGAAGGAACCGCTATGAAGAACCGTACAACGGTGAGACTGCTCGTCGCCCTGGTGGCCGCCATCACGATGGCGTCGGCCTGCATCGAGATCTCGCGCATCAGTGAGCCGTCGGCCTCAGCCGACATCATCAAGACGCTGTCGACGGGGTTGTGGTCGAGCAACGGGGGCATCAACCCGGACGCCTGCGGCGACTTCAAGTGGTCGATCTCCGAGATCAACGACACCTCCGCCAAAGGAACCTTCAGTGCAACCTGCGCCGGGGGCATCTCACTGGCCGGCACTGCGGACGGCACGCTCAACGGCTCCATCCTGACCTGGCAGGCAGCCGGCCTCGCGAAGACTCCGATCGGCGATTGTTCGTTCACGGTGAACGGCACGGCCCAGCTCGAGGGCACAGGCGTCCGCGTGAACTACACCGCCAACACCTGCGCCGGCACGTTCTCGGGATCGGAGCTGCTTCGGAAGTAGCGCGGCCTTGGTAGGGGCAAGGGTCAAGTAGCAAGGGGCAAGTCGCTAGCGCGTGCTCACCAGGCACGAGGCACTCGCAGGCATTGCCCCATGTCCCTTGTCCCTTGTCCCTTCTTGTTCCAATCCCCAATCCCCAACCCCCAATCCCCAGTATAGAATCCCTCCATGCAGCCCGGCTTCGACCCGGCGGTGGTTCGGGACTTTGGAACGGCCCTCCTCATCGGCGCGCTCCTCGGCCTCGAGCGCGAGAAACGCCGCGGCGTTGCGTCTACGCACAGCGGCACCGGCGGCCTGCGTACCTTCATCCTCATCGCCGAGGCGGGAGCGATCGCCGGTTACCTGTCGCGCGTGTTCTCCGCCCCGTGGATTCTGGTCGCCACGCTCGCGGCCGTCACCGTCATCCTCACAGCCGGTTACCTCCGCGAGTCGTCCGTCCTGCCCGAAGCGGTCGGCCTGACAACCGAAGCCGCCGCGATCATCACGTGCCTGCTGGGTGGTCTCACGACACTCGGCTACCAGAACCTCGCCATCGGGCTGGGAGTCGTGACGGCTGCCACCCTCGCCTACAAGCAGCCGCTCCACGGCCTCGTCGACAGACTGGGCTGGGACGATGTCTTCGCGGGCCTTCGCCTTCTCATTGCGACGTTCATCGTCCTGCCACTGCTGCCCAATCATGCCGTCGACCCATGGGGTGCGCTGAACCCCTACACGATCTGGCTGCTCGTCCTGCTGATTGCCAGCCTGTCGCTGGTCGGCTACGTGGCAACCCGCTGGCTCGGCACCGATCGTGGCGCCGCCGTCACCGGCCTGACGGGCGGGCTTGTGTCGTCCACCGCGGTCACGCTGTCGTTCGCACGACGGAGCCGGTCCGAACAGGGCCCGGTCGTTGCCGCCGCATTGACCGCGGGCATTCTGCTTTCGTGGTGCGTGATGTGCGTGCGTGTGGTGGTGGAGGTGCTGGTCGTCAACCGCGCCATGGTGCCCGCCGTCGCGCTGCCGTTCGCCGTCATGGGCACTGTCGGCGCGGTCACGGCCTGGGTGTTCTACAAGCGAGGCACCCGCGGCTCAGCTGACGGCGCCGAAGGAGCCGTGCGCGACGTGGACCTGAAGAACCCCTTCAGTCTCACCGAAGCGGCGAAGTTCGGCGCGTTCTTCGCCGTCGTGATCCTCCTCGTCAGGGTGGCGCAAGACCACCTCCCGGGCGAAGGGCTGTACGCCCTGGCCGCACTCGCCGGGGTCACGGCCGTGGACGCCATCACCTTGTCGATGGCGGAGTACGGGAAGACGGGCGACCCAGCCATCGCCACAAACGCGATCGTGGTGGCCGCGCTGGCGAACACCGCCGTCAAGTGCGGACTGGCTGTGTTCCTCGGCGGACCTGGCTTGAGGCGGCCGATCCTGATCGCGACGGCGCTCTTCACCGCGGCGGGAGTGATTGTGGTGCTGGTCACGTGAGCCCGGGACCCCGGACCTGACCCGGGACCCCGGACCTGACCCGGTCCCCCGGACCTGAAGGTCCGGGGCTACGTACTTCGCGCGAAGGCGGAAGGTCCGGGGCTACGTACGGGATTCCGCGGCGGGAAACCTGAACTTCTCGACGACGGTCCCGTGCAGCGCGCTCGCGATCATCTCGTCGATCGGCAACTTCGACTCGGCGTGTTCGACGATGCCAAGGCGCGCGTGGGTTTCGGGGTTGCGCGGCGTGAAGAGCTGGCAGCAGTCCTGATCGGGCACGATGGAGATGTCGTACGTCCCGATACGCTGGGCTTCGGCCACGATCTCCTCCTTGTCCATCCCGACCAGCGGGCGCAGTACCGGCATTCTGGTGGCACCGGCGATGACGGTCATGTTGTCGAGTGTCTGCGACGCGACCTGCCCGATCGACTCGCCGGTCACGAGCGCGCGGGCGTCGGCGTCGAGGGCGATCCGTTCAGCGATACGCAGCATCAGCCGGCGGTAGATCACGACACGAAGCCCCGGCGGCACCGTGAGCACGACCTGGCGCTGCAACTCTCCGAACGGCACCAGGTGCAGTCGTGTACGCATCTGGTGGCGGGTGAGCACCTGCGCAATGTCGCGCACCTTCTCCTGCGACGCCCGCGACAGGAACGGGTAGCTGTGGAAGTGCACGAGTACGACCGAGCACCCGCGTTTCATGATCCGGAAGGCGGCAACCGGGGAGTCGATCCCGCCGGACATCAACGCTGCCACGCGTCCGCTTACGCCCGTCGGCAGCCCGCCAGGGCCTTTGTCCCGGTCGAAATGGTAGAACGCCTCGTCTTTCAGCATCTCTACCCGGACGGTCAGCGCGGCGTGGTCGAGGTCCACCTTCCAGCCGCGGGCTTCCTTGATCCGGCCGCCGATTTCGCGCTCGATCTGCGGCGACGTCATCGGGAAGGTCTTCGTGCCCCGCTTGACGCTGACGCGGAAACTCGACGTGTCCACACCGTGAAGATCGTCGATGATGGCCCTCGAGATGCCTTCGAGATCGACAGGCACGTGTCCGGCTTTCGAGAAGTTGGCGATGCCGAAGACGTGCTGCAACCGCTCGCGAATGGCCGCATAGTCGGCCTCCGGCTTCAGCACCATCTCGATGCGCCCCATCAGCGCCCGCACTTCCGCCACACCCACATCGGCGGTCATCCGGCGCACGTTGCGCACGAGTTTGCCGATGAAGTACGGCCGGTTGCGGCCTTTCAGCGCGATTTCCTGGTAATGGACGATGACGGTATTCATTAGGAGGCCTGGGACTAGGGGCTAGGGGCTAGGGACTAGGGGCTAGGGAAACAGCCAAAGGCAGCGGATGTCCCCAGCCTCTGGCCTCTAGCCTCTAGCCTCTAGTTCCCGCGCTGCCGTGTGGCCGCTCATGGCGGCGCTTTCGATCGTACCCGGTAATGCGGTATCGGTCCAATCGCCAGCCAGATAGAACCCCGGCAGGGCCGTCAGGCAGGCGGGGCGCGGCGGTTCGCCGGGCGCGACCGAGAACGTCGAGTTTCGCTCACGGATCACACCGGCGTGCCGGAGTCTCGCCCGCGTCACCTCCGGAATAGCGGCCTCCAGCTCGCGCATGGCGATAGCGACAACCTGCTCGTTCGTCATCGGCACCAGCCGCGACGCGCCGCTGGACACGAGCGACAGGTGCGTCGCCGCGCCGTCGAACACGGCGCGTTTGTCGAACACCCACTGCATCTCGCGGCCGGGCAAGCCGACGAACGGCACGTCCAGCACGGGCCGGTCGAACCAGAGATTCACCGTGACGATCGGGTAACTCTTCATGCGACGGGCGTTGTTCACCAGGTCGAGCAGCGGCGCGGGCACGTGCTCGAAGAGCGTGGGCACGGCGTGCCAGGGCACCGTCGAGATCACGGCGCCGGCCCGCAGGCGTTCGCCTCCCCTGGTCACGATTCCCGTAACACGTCCGCCGTCGAGACTCACGCGGGCAAGGGCGTTGGTGATGACCGTCCCGCCTCGCGCTTCCACGAAGCGCCGGGACGGATCCGCCCAGAGTTGCCCGAGCGGCACACGCGGCAGGGCAATGGCACTGTCTCCGGCATTCGAGCCGAACGCGTCGGCCAGCACCCGGACGAACGCCGTCGCCCCGGCTTCGTGGGCGGGCTGGTTCATGGCCGCCAGCGCCAGCGGCTCCCACAACAGGTCCCGGAGCCGGGCTGTCTGCCCGTTGCGGATCAGCCAGTTCTCGACCGTCTCGTCCGGCGACGCCGCGAGGTTGGTGGTCTTGCCGCGAAGGTGGCGCTGGGCCGTGCGGATGGCCGGGCCGATGCGGAACACCGACAGCCGGTCGGCCCACCCGAGCGCGTCCCAGTCGAGGACACCGCCGAGCAGATGCCACGGCGCCGGAAGCGGGGGGCAGGACAGCGTGGACCGCACGCCGGCGCCGTCCACCATCGGCACCGCCAGACGAGCCTGGACACGCACCAGGTCGGCGGTTCCAATCCGCCGCAGGAACCTGAACGACTCCCGATAGCAGCCCATCAGGATGTGCTGCCCGTTGTCGACGATCTCGCCTGTCGCGGGATCACGGTGGGACGAGGCGCGTCCTCCCGACGTCGGCCGCGCCTCGACGACGCAGACACGCGCGCCGGCCGCGGCCAGGGCTGTCGCGGCGCTGAACCCGGCGATGCCGCCCCCGATGATGATGATGTCGTCACTGATCATGGTGCATTCCGCAGATGCCATCACCTCATCGTTCGCGCCGGTGCGCCGCGGCGGGGTGTGGGGTCTCTCCCCTCGCTCAGGCTCGACATGCCGGCAAACCCGTCCTTGCCGGGTCCTGTCCCGAGCAAGGCGCGTGGCATCCCATCCACGCGCAACTCACCCCCCCACGGACGGGTTTGCGAACTGACGCCTGCGGCATGCTCGCATTCGCTCCGGGAGAGACCCCGCACCCCGCCGCGGCCATTCCCGGGACCTCACGGTCCGGGGCTACGTACGGGAAGGTCCGGGGCTACGCACGGACCATCGTGGCGCACCAGATGCGGATCGCGATGAGCGCCTTCTGCCATCGCGGCAGGCGCAGTGGTTCGCCGAACACGTCAAAGCCGCTCCGTTCGATACGTCGCAGGAGCGCCGCGTAGATGCCGCCCATGATACGGGCCGCCACAAGACTGCGCGCGTCTTCGCGTGGCAACGCGCGTTCGGCTTTCGCGAAGTACTCGTGCGCGCGGCTGGCGTGGTGCACCAGCAGCGCCCGTATGCCAGGTGTCACCTGGCCCGCGCGCAACACCTCTTCCGTGACGCCGAACTGCGCCAGATCGGCCAACGGCAGGTACAGACGGCCGCTGCGGAGGTCTTTCCCCACGTCCCGCAGGATGTTCGTCAACTGCAGTGCGACACCGAGATCTGTCGCGTACTGGCGGCACCCGGCGTTGCGATACCCGAAGATCTCGATGCAGACCAGACCCACGGCCGATGCCACGCGCAGGCAGTACGGGTACAGGTCATCGAAGGTGTTCCACGTCCGCGTGGTGGTGTCCATCTCAACGCCGGCAATCACGTCTTCGAACGCCTGGCGGGGCAGGTTGAACCGCCCGACATGCGGCACGAGGGCACGTCCCTGCGGAGTTTGCGGGACACCGCCGCCGTACACCGCATCGACCTCGCGCCGCCACAGCGCGATTCGTTCGCCCGCGTCCGGCACGCCGTGTCCGGAGCCGTCGCCGTCTTCGTCCACGGAGTCATCGACAGCCCGCATGAAGTCCCAGACGGCGACAATCGCCCTCCGCTTCTCGGCGGTCAGAGCCACGAACGAGTAATAGAAGTTCGTGTCGCGTCGGGCCATGGGGCTACCTGGGGGGTCGGGGATTGGGGATTGGGGGTTGGGGCAGGCCAGAGCCACCGCCCCGGCTCAATCCCCACTCCGCGCCCTCCACGTCAGGGCCTGCCACACCAGGGCAGGAATGTCCGCTTTGCCAAGCGCCGGCCGTTTCGCAAAGACGTCGAACCGGCCCGCCTCCAACCTGTCGAGAATCCGGCTGCCGCCCAGCCAGGTGAAACGCAGCTCGTACTTCAGCCGGCCTGGCACACCGTCACACACGCTCCTGCCTTCAGCGAACAGCGCGCGCGTCCGCGCGGCCGCTTCGGCGAGCACGTTTCGCCATGCCGCAGTCAGCTGCCGCGCTGCAAGATCTTCCTCGCGGGCACCGAGGCGTTCCCGGTCCGCCAGCGGCAGATAGACCCGCTCCTTCTGCCAGTCCCGCTCGACGTCCTGGAGGAAATTGGTCAACTGGAGCGCCGTGCACATGGCGTCGGACGCCCGATCGAGGGCCTGATCGGCGGTGCCCGCCACGCGCAGGACCAGCCTGCCGACGGGATTGGCCGAGCGGCGGCAATAGTCGAGCAGATCCGCCCACGTGTCGTACCGCTTCTTGACGACATCCTGCCTGAACGCGCTGATGAGGTCGTCGAACAGAGACAAGGGCAGGTGATGGAGGCGGATCGTGGCGGCCAGCGCCTTGAAAACCGGTGCGACGGGCTCGGCTGAGGCGTTCCCCGGACCTGAAGGTCCGGGGCTACGTACGGCGGCGTGCAATTGCGCCTGCCACACGTCGAGCTGTGCCAGGCGGGCGTCGGCCGGCACGTCGCCTTCGTCGGCCAGATCGTCCGCGGTCCGCGCGAACGCATAGATGGCCGCGACGTGCGGCCGCATCCGCCGCGGCAGCAGCAACGACGCCACCGGGAAGTTCTCGTAGTGCGACTGGGCCAGGCGTTCGCACTCGGCGTACGCGTCGGCGAGTCTCACCACTCGACCTCGGCCCGGCCCGCGCGTTTGTTCACCACGCGCGTCAGGACGAACAGCAGATCCGAGAGCCGATTCATGTAGGCCAGGTACTCGACTTCCACCGACACCATGGCCACCATCCGCCGTTCGGCGCGGCGGCAGACCGTTCTGGCCATGTGCAGCGCGGCCGCAGCGCGGGTCCCTCCGGGCAGGATGAACCGCCGCAACGGCGGGAGCTCCTCTTCGTACTTGTCGATCCACGCTTCGAGCCTGGCGACATCTTCCTGCCCCAGAGCAATCTTCGTCACCCGATCGGCAATCCGCTCTGCCGGGTCCGCCAGACGCGACCCGAGAGCGAACAACTCGCGCTGGACCCTGTCCATGACCGCGTCGATGTCCGCATCGAGGCCTTCTGCGCGGGCCAGGCCAATCGCCGCATTGGCTTCGTCCACTTCGCCGTAGGCTTCGACCCGCAAGTCGGACTTCGCGATACGTGTCCCGTCGAAAAGCGTCGTGCTGCCGCCATCGCCGGTCCGGGTGTAGATCTTCATGGTGTTTGGATTATAAGTGGGGAGTACCCTGAACCCGAAGCCGACACCCCTCACATGCCCAAACGCCCCCCGATACGTTCACGAAAACCGTGCCTCGACATCCCCCCGCCGCCGCAACGCCAGCAATTCCGGCGGAGACTCCTGCGCTGGTACGACAGCCACGGACGGGACCTGCCGTGGCGCAAGACGCCCGACCCGTACCACATCCTGGTCTCGGAGGTGATGCTGCAGCAGACCCAGGTGGATCGGGTGCTGCCAAAGTACGGCGAGTGGCTCGGAAGATACCCGTCGCTCGCGGCACTGGCCGACACTCCGGTCGACGAAGCCGTCAGGACGTGGTACCCGCTGGGCTACAACATCAGGCCGCGGCGCCTGCACGCCATTGCGCGGGAGTCGGTTGAACGGTTCGGCGGGGCGCTGCCGTCGGACGCCGACACGTTGCGTTCGTTCAAGGGCATCGGCCCGTACACCGCTGGCGCCATCATGAGCTTTGCGTTCGGCAAACGTGCCGCCATCCTGGATACCAACGTCGCGCGGGTCCTCTTGCGCGTATTCGTCGGCCCGGGCGACCCGAAGCAGCATCAACTGAAGAAGCACCTGTGGAAGGTGTCGGAAACGCTCGTTCCCGTGAAGCGGGTCTTCGACTTCAATCAGGCCATCATGGACCTCGGCGCGATGGTCTGTACCGCACGAAAACCCCAGTGCCCCGTGTGCCCGATGGCGGGGATGTGCCGCACGCAACTCGGGGCTCGGGACTCGGGGCTCGGGGCTCGGGGCTAGGGACTCGGGGCTCGGAGCGTCGGCCTTTGCAGATCTGGCTCCGGCGGACAGGAGGGACTCCGCTAGCTCGTGAGCAGACGTACCAGTTCGTGATCGGCTGGCGGTAGAGCGTAGAACGCGAGGTCTTCACGACGGACCCAGACCATCTCCTGGCCGAGCGCGGGGCGCGGTTCCGTCAGCAACCTGCAGTGGAAGAAGCGGAGTTCGACACAACGCTCGGGGTAGTCATGCGATGTGGCGTGAATCTCATCGCCGACATCAACCTCGGCATCCAGTTCCTCACGGATTTCACGGACGAGGCCCTCGGCCAAGGACTCGCCTGCGTCGCACTTGCCGCCAGGAAACTCCCAGAACCCGGCCAGATGCGTGCCCTCGAGTCGCCGGGTCAGCAGAAACGCCCCGTCTCGCTCAATCACGGCCGCGCTTACGACGATGTGCGGTTTCATGGGGACACGATCTCCAGGCCTGCGGCTTTCGGCTTGCAGCCTTCGGCCCTCTACTGACTACTGACTACTGCCTACTTGCTTCCTGCTTCTTGCTTCTTGCTTCTTGCTTCTGCCCCATGTCTCTACCGAAACGGCAGCGCCCTCACCGTCGCCGGCACGACCTGGCCGCCGGCGCTCACCGTCACCAGAGTACCCGCCTGGCTCTTGTCCCGATGCAGGTAGGCCAGGGCGATCGGTTTCCCGAATTCCGGTGACAGCACGGCGCTGGTCACCTGCCCCACGTCTTTGTCCCCCTCCCGCACCACCGCGCCACGCTCCGGAACCTCGCCGCCGTCGAGCACCAGACCGACCAGTTTCCGGGCGACCCGCCCGTGGCCCCGATCGCGAATCCGCACCAGCACCTCCTGCCCCGGGAAACAACCCTTCGTATAGCTGATGGCCGTCGTCTCCAGGCCGGCCTCGAGAGGAATCGTCTCGTCCGTCATGTCGACGAGGAACGCCGGCTGCCCCGCCTCCACCCGCAACACTTCCTCGGTTGTTGCCTCGACGACCTCGGCGCCATTGGCCCCGGCGAGGGCAGCCAACGAGGGGATTGCCGCCATGTCGGTGAACAGCAGGAACCCTGGCAGTCCGAACTCGTCGGTTCTGGTCACGATGACCGCCGTCCCACCCCAGGACACCCTCGCATTCTGGAACGGTTGCCAGGACGCGAGAACGCTGGCGTCGAGGCCGACCGACGCCCCGACAACACCCGCCGCAAGCGGGCCCTGGACGCTGATGCAGCCAAACGCATCGGAGACGTCACCCATTTCGACGTCTTCGGAAAACAACATCTGATCGAGTTTCGCCAGCAGCACGTCTTTCGTTTCCCGGTGGACGTCTAAGAGGACAGCATCGCCGAGTTCGAACACCCGCATGTCGGCGATCATCCGGCCCTGGGGGGTCAGCAGCGCGGCGTAACAGCCGGTGCCCGGCGCCAACCCGGCCACGTCGTTCGTGAGCAGGGCGTGCAGAAACGTCAGCCGGTCCCGTCCGCGCAGCGTGATCCGGCCCCGTCTGGAGCGGTCGAGCACACCGGCGGACTGACGGACGGCGCGGTATTGGTCGAAGGAGAACGGCATATGTCAGGTCAGGCTGAAGGCCGGGGTTCTGCCCGGGCGTTTGCTGGTATGCTCAGACTCGGTATGTTGTACCGCCATTGTACCGCTGCTGCGGCCATCCTCATCCTGGCAGGTGCCGCGGCTGCCGTCGCGCAGCCGCCGGCCACCCCGCCCGCCGAAACGTTCCTCACGGTGTTCATGCAGGGCATGCCCCTCGGCACCGAGACGGTGACGGTCACGTCGAACGCCGACGGCTGGCTCATCAAGGGGTCTGGCCGCCTTGGGGCGCCGGTCAACGTGACGACATCACGATTCGAAGCCTACTACGACCGCGACTGGAAACCCCTCCGGCTCGAGATCGACGGATCGATCCGCGGCCAGCCGCTCATCCTGCGCACGACATTCGCCAACGGTACGGCCGCGAGCGAGATCATGCAGGCGGGACAACAGTCGCAGAAGACCGACGCGGTCGCTGCCGACACGATCGTGCTGCCGAACATGTTTTTTGCGGCGTACGAGGCTCTGGCCATTCGCCTGGCCACAACGAAAGCCGGCGCCGAACTGCGCGCCTATATCGCGCCCCAGGTGGAAATCCCCGTGCAGGTGACGGGCGTGACCGAAGAGCGTATCCAGACGCCCGCGGGCACCATCGTGGCCAGGCGGTACGACGTCACGTTCGTCAATCCCAACGGGAACGTCGCGGGAGAGGTGTGGATTGACGCGGACGCCAGGCTCCTGCGGTTCCGCGTCAACAGCCAGGGCCTGGAAGTGGCCCGCAGCGACGTGGCCTCGGTGTCGGCGCGTATCGAGCGCGGGACCAGGCCGGGCGACGAACAGGTGCGGATGCCCGCCAGCGGGTTCTCGCTCGCGGGCACGCTGTCACGGCCGGGCCCCACGGTGCCGGATCCGAAGGCCAAGAACATCCCGACACTGCCGGCGGTCGTCCTTGTGCCGGGCTCGGGCGCCGTCGATCGCGACGAGACGGCCTATGGCATCTCCGTCTTCACGCAACTGGCCACCGCCCTCGCCGACGCCGGCTTCATCGTCGTCCGCTACGACAAGCGGGGTGTCGGCCAGAGCGGAGGCCGCCAGGAAGCGGCCACCATCGACGACTTCGCCGAAGACGTCCGGGCGGTCGTGAACTACCTCCGTAAACGGAAAGACGTCGACGACAAGCGCATCGCGATCGTCGGTCACAGCGAAGGCGGCTTCACTGGCATGCTGGCCGCGTCCCGCGACAAGAAGAAGGTGGCGGCCGTGGTGCTGGTGGCCACGCCCGGAACGACCGGCGCGGAACTGGTGCTGGAACAGCAGCGCCACATCCTGGACCGCCTGCCGCTGCCCGAGGGCGAACGGCGAGACCGGATGGAGCTGCAGCAGAAGATCCAGCAGGCCGTCATCTCAGGCACCGGCTGGGAGGCGATCCCGTCGGGATTCAAGCGCCAGGCAGACACGCCGTGGTTCCGCAGTTTCCTGCTGTTCGACCCGGCAAAGGTCCTGCCGAAGGTCGAGGAGCCCCTGTTGATCGTGCAGGCAGAGCGGGACCGGCAGGTGCCGCTCAGGCACGGGGAGATCCTGCTCGCCCTGGGCAAAGCCCGGAAGGCCAACTGGGGTACCGACCTCGTGGTCGTGGACGGCATCAATCACCTGCTTGTGCCCGCGCCGACAGGCGAGGTCACCGAGTACGCGACGTTGACCGACAAGACCGTGAGTCCCACCCTCCTCGGCCACATCACCCGGTGGCTGAAGGAGAGGCTCCCCGCTCCTGCCGCAGGGAAACAGTAACGATGTGGACGCTGAAAGTCGTGCCGGCCGATCCGGAACACCCCCTGACCTTCCGCCTGCTGCCCGGCCACCTGCGAACGATCGGCCGAGGCGCCGGCGCCACGTTTATCGTGGACGCGCCGCTCATCTCGCGCGTGCACTGCCGCATCACGGTCGGGGAGGACGGTCTCGTCGAAGTCACGGACCTCGACAGCACCAACGGTACCTGGATCGACGGGAACAAGGTCGAGACGGCCCCGCTCTCCGAAGGCCAGATCCTCCGCGTCGGGCGTGTGGAATTCGTACTCGAGCGCGATTGTACGTAGCCCCGGACCTTCCGCCTTCGCGCGGTGCGCTTCGGCGGACCGCCGCAGCCTTGGCGGAGGCGGTCAGGTCCAGGGTACCCCGGGGCTAAAGCCCCGGGGCTACGTACGACGTACCGCGTAGCCCTCAGCGCAGGAACGGATTCGTGCGCCGTTCGTCGCCGATCGTCGTGGCAGGCCCGTGCCCCGGGTGCACCACCGTGTCGTCCGGGAAAAGGAACAACACGTTTCTGATCGACGCAATCAACGTCTTGTAGTCACCACGGGGCAGGTCCGTCCGGCCGATAGAACCCGCAAAGAGGGTGTCCCCCACGATCAACTCGTTCACCCCCGCCTGCATGGGGCCCACCTCGAGACACACACCGCCGGGGCTGTGACCCGGCGTGTGGTGGACGGTGGCACCAAACCCTCCCCACGTCAGATGCTGGCCGGCATCGACGAAGAAGTCCGGCGGACCTGGCTGTTCGATGTCGTAGCCAAACATCCGGCCCTGCTCCCGGGCGACTTCGTAGAGGAACAGGTCGTCGCGATGCAGGCCGACGGGCGCGCCGGTGGCCCTGCGCGCCGCGTTCACCCCCGCGACATGATCCACGTGGGCGTGGGTCAGCAGGATGCACCGCACCGACAGACCGAGGCCTGTGACCAGACGGAGCAGGTCTTCGACTTCGTCGCCTGGATCGATCAGGATCGCATCGCGGCTGGTCTCGGATGCAATCAGGAATCCGTTCTTCATGAAGGGCTCTGCGGCCCGGGTTTCGAAGATCATCGGCTATCGGCTTTCGGCTTTCGGCTATCGACTGCAGGCGCCCGCCTGCCTGCGGGTACAATGGTATCGCGTTATGAAACTCGCCGATGTCTTCGTCGCCCGTCAGCGGATCGAACCGTACGTCCGCCGCACGCCGCTGGTGCACTCGCCGTGGATCTCTGCGCACACCGGCGCAAACGTCCGTCTGAAACTCGAGTCCATCCAGGTCACCAACTCGTTCAAGGCCCGGGGAGCGGTCAACGCGTCGGTGGCCCGCCTGGAATGGAAAGCCGGCGATCCGCAGAGGGACACGCTGATCGTCACCGCGTCGGCGGGCAATCATGGCCGCGCCATGGCGTACGCGGCCGAACGGCTCGGGATGCAGTTGGTGGTCTTCACCCCGGCTGACGCGCCCCGGGCCAAACTCGACCACATCGCCCGGCACGGAGCAGACCTGCGCGCCGTCGCGCCGTCCTACGAAGACGCCGAACTGATGGCGAAACAGTTCGCCGCGGACGCGAAGGTGACCTACATCTCGCCCTACAGCCACCCTGACGTCATCGCGGGTGCGGCCACGGTGGCCCTCGAGATCGTCGAGGAATGGCCCTCGGTCGAGGCCATCGTCGTTCCCGTCGGCGGCGGCGGCCTCATCAGCGGCATCGCCGTGGCGATCAAGGCGATCTCGCCCGGCATCGAGGTCATCGGGGTCGAAGCCGAGGCGTCGCCGGCATTCCACACGTCACTGGCGGCCGGACGGATCACCACCGTCGCGGTGCGCCCCACGATTGCCGACGGGCTCGCCGGGAACATGGATCCCGAAACGATTACGTTCGACTACGTACGGCGTCTGGTCGATCGCGTGGAACTGGCTCCTGAGAAAGCGCTCGAAGACGCCGTGCGCGCGCTTGTCGCCCACGAACACCTGATCGCCGAAGGCGCCGGCGCCACGGCGGTGGCGGGCCTGCTCAGCGGGATCCGGCCGCGCGGCGTGAACGTCGCCGTGATCGTGTCGGGGTCGAACATCGACGCGGCCAGGCTGGCAGGGCTGCTGGGCGCTTCGCCGCGCTAACGCGCGGCGGCAGGCGCATCGGGGCGGCGGTCGATGCCGTCCAGGGCTTTGGCGGCTTCTCCTCGCGCGCGGCCGAGGGCCGACTCCATGCTCGTCACGGCCCCCCCGACACGCGGATCGCCCGTCACGGCGTCCCAGGGAAACAGGTGCTGACGAATCGACGGCAGCGGACTCAGCACCGCGCTCGCCGCATTCCACATTCGAAGGGTCCTGGCATCGCCGGCTGCCAGGCTCAGCCAGTAGGCGGCCTCTCGGGCGTCCTGCGTCGCCGCCGCCGCGGTTGCCGCGCACCGCGCCCATGGGGCCGGGTCCGCAGCCGCCCGGGCCCCCTGGATGATCTCGGCCGCCAGCCGGTCCGCTTCCGTGCGATGGCCCTCGAGCCTTCTCACGCCAGCCAGCAGCGCTCGCGCATCGCACAATCCGGGATTCATCCTCGTCACGATTCCCAGCAGGGCGGCCGCGTCGGCATAACGCCGCTCCCGCACCAGTGCGACGGCCCGAACCAGGGCCCCCGGCGTGAAATCCGCCACGCTGCGGGCCGCCGCCACAATGGGGTCGGCACTCGGCCCGATGAGGATTGCCCGCTGACGCAGCGCGTCCCACCACGGAGCCGACGGCGCGAACGCCTGCCCGCGCGCGACGGCCGCGAGCGTATCGGCGCGGTGGCCCGCCTGCAGCGCCGCTGCGGCCTCCTGATAGAAGGCCATCGGCAGAAGCGGATCGTTGTCGGCCGCGCGGGTCGAGTAGGCCACGGCCCGCGCAGGATCGAGATCCCGAACCACGTCGGCGACGGCCAGCCACGCCGACGCGCTCGACCGGTCGAGTTCCACGGCCCGGCGCAGGTGTCTGAACGCCTCCGGATACGTATCCGACGATACGCCCAGCGCGAGATGGGCTGAAGCGAGGTCGGGGTCGGCCGTCGCCGCCTGTTCGGCGATTTGCCGCACGCGGTCCCGGGTCGTCGCGTAGTCTCCCCGGGCCTCGAACACGACCTCGGTGTACAGCGACAAGGCCAGCGCCGCCTGAGCCTCGACGATGCCCGGGTCGGCGTCGATGGCGGTCTGGAACAGCTGTGAGGCCCGGGCCGTGTCACCTTCGGCCCGCGCTTCCAGGCCCTGCAGATAGACGTCGTACGCGTCCGCATCGACGGTCCGCATCGCGGATCGATCGTTGGAGACCGACGCCGCCCCGGTCATGCCCAGTCTTGTCGCCACATCCCGGGCAATTCGCGACTGCAACGCCGCGAGATCCCGGCCTGCCCCTCCATACCGGGCGCTCCACGCAATTCGGCCGTCGACCACGTCGATCAACTCGACGTTGATCTCGAACGACGCCCAGCCGTCAGACCCGGGACCGATCAGGCCGGTCAGCAGCACCTCCGCCCCGGTTTCCGTGCCCACGGCGGCGGTCGGCTTGTTCCCCAGCCTCCGGATGGAAGTCCTCCCCTTCACCGTCACCCCGGGGATCTGCCCCAGGCGGCGGGCCAGTTCTTCGGCAACGCCTCCGCCCACGTAGTCCTTCAGCACGTCGCCGCTTCCGACGGCGAAGGGCACGACGGCCACCACGGGCTCCAACGGCCGGCCGAGTTTGCCGGTCCACGCACGCGCGAACCACTCACGCCAGGTCCAGCCTGCAATCGCGATGGCCGCGATCAGCAGGGTGATCAGCAGCACCGTCCTGCCCAGTGTCCGTTCCGGCGCGCGGGTGGATTCCATCCCGGCAACGTCCTGAGCGGCTTCACGCTGGTGCACGGCCGCCGCGGCCGCCCGCAGGTCGCCCGCCAGCGCGGCGGCGCTGTCGTACCGATCCGCCACGCTCTTGGAGAGGGCCCTGGCCACGATCTGGTCCAGAGCCGGAGGCACGTCGCTGTTGACCGTGCTGGGTGGGGGCGGGGTTGCCTGCGTGACCTTCACGGCGGTGTCGGTCGGGTTCGTTCCTTCGAACGGCTGCCGGCCCGTGAGCAACTGGTACAGGATGACCCCGAGCGAGAAGATGTCGGCCCGGTGGTCGGTGGCCTGTCCCAGCACCTGCTCGGGCGCCATGTACGCAATCGCCGCCGGTCCGAGCGCCGCGCCACGCTGGTCCAGCCGCACGGCCGTCAGGCGCCCCGGGCCGCCTGGCTGCCAGAACGCCAGCCCGAAGTCGAGGATCTTGAGGCGTCCCTTCGGTGTGATGACCAGCGACGACGGCGTCAGCGCCCCATGGACCAGGCCAAAGGAGTGCGCGTCGGCCAGGCCGTCGGCAGCCTGCGTGCACAAGTCGAGCGTCCGCCGGAGGTTGACGGGCCGGCCAGCCGCCAGATCACCCAGGCGTTCGCCTGGCACGAACTCATAGACCAGGTACGGGTGCTCCTGGTGCTCGCCGACGTCAAAGAGGGTCGCAACGTTCGGATGCGAGATCTCGGTAAACGGTCGCACCGACTCGACGAAGCCCGCGCGGGCCGCAGCGTCCGCTGACGGGTCACCCAGGACACGGACGGCCACGGTACGGCCGGCACGGGTGTCGCGCGCACGGTACACGGTGCCGTACCCGCCGGTACCCAGCAGCCCGAGGAGTTCATAGTGTCCGATGGTATCGGCCATACGGCGTCCGACTATACTGGTTGCCGAGATCTGAATGCGCGGCCTGTTCCCAACCGCCGGAGCAGGCCCAGGAAGCCGGTTGCAGTGACCCCGATTGTAGCGGCAGACAGTCCCACTGTGAATCCATATCGCGTTCTTCTCACCGGCAACCGCAACTACCGCTTCCTGTGGCTCGGGCAGGTTGTCAGCCAGCTTGGCGACTGGTTCAACTCCGTCGCGATCTACGCGCTGCTCCTCGAACTGACGGGCACGGCCACTTCAGTCGCGCTGATGATCATCGTCCAGTTCCTGCCTATGGCCGTCGTGGGTCCGCTGGCCGGCGTGGTCGTGGATCGGGTCAACCGCCGGCGCCTGATGATTGCCGCGGATGTGCTGCGCGGCGTGCTGGTGCTCGGTCTGCTGCTGGTGCAGGGCGAGCAGCACGTGTGGCTGGTCTACCTCCTGATGGGCGCCACCGTCACGGCGACGGCGTTTTTCGAGCCCGCGCGCACGGCGGTCATTCCGGCCGTCACCACCCGCGAACAGCTACTGACGGCCAACGCTCTCTCGAGCGCAACGTGGTCGGCCATGCTGGCCATCGGCGCCGGCATCGGCGGCATCGTCACGGCCGCGTTCGGCCGCGACACCGCGTTCGTCGTCAACGCCGTGTCGTTCTTCGCCTCGGCGGTATTCATCGCGCGCACACGGTTCGTGGCAGACCCGCCTGCGGTTACGCGACCCGCGGGCCTCGGCACCATGACCGGCGCGACCGACCTGGTGGAAGGTTTCCGATACGTCCGATCCGACCGCCGTGTCGCGGCACTGATGCTCGTCAAGGCCGGATGGGGATTGGCCGGGGGCGCGCTGCTGCTGATGACCGTGTTCGGAGAGCGGGTGTTCCCTGTCGGCGGCGACGCCGCTGCAGGCATCGGGATCCTGTACGCCGCGCGGGGCGTGGGCGCCGGCATCGGTCCGATCCTGGCCCGGGCCTGGCTGGGCCAGCGTTCCGAGCAGATGCGCCGGGCCATCGCGCCGTCCTACCTGCTCGTGGCCGTGTTCTATCTGGCCCTCGGCTGGGCACCCGACATCGGCTGGGCCAGCGTGGCCGTGCTGCTGTCAAACGCCGCCGGATCGGTCCTGTGGGTGTTCAGCACGGTGCTGCTGCAACTGTCCGTGCCCGACCGATTCCGCGGCCGCGTCTTCGCCACCGAGCTTGCGCTGGTCATGACCGTCTCGGCGCTGTCGAGCTACGCCTGCGGTATTGCGCTCGATCAGTACGGGCTCTCACCGTTTTTCCTGGCACGGGTCCTCGGGGCGCTGTTCATCCTGCCGGCCGTCGGCTGGGTGCTGCTGGATCGGTCGATTACTTCTTCTTCGGAGGACGCGACGGCCTGATGTCGACGCGGCTGGGCAGGCTTCGCCCGGGGTGCGCCAGCAGGTCCGTCACCACCCGCGCCACATCCTGGGGCTGGAGTTTCCAGTCCGCGGTATTCCCGGCGTCGAACCCGCCGAACCCGGTCTTCACGGAACCCGGGCAGATGGTCGTCACCCGGATGTCGTCGTAGCGCAATTCCTGCATCAGCGCTTCGCCAAACGCGTTGAGACCGGCTTTCGTCGCCGAGTACGCCGCGCCGCCGGCAAACGGATTGGCGCTCGCCAGGCTGCTGATGTTGATAATCCACCCGCCGCCGCGCTGGCGCAGATGTGGAATGGCCGCGTGCGTGCAATAGAAGACGCCGTTCAGGTTCGTCTCGATCGTCTCGCGCCACTGCTCCCCGGTCATCGACGCCGTCTCGACAATGATGCCAACGGCCGCGTTGTTGATCAGGATGTCGAGGCCGCCCAGCCGCGCGGCCGCGGCATCGACCATCGCGCGGGCGTCGGCCTCGCGGCGCACGTCGCCCGACACCCACTCAACCCGCGCGCCCCCGTGATGGGCCGGCAACGACAAATCCGACACCGCCGTCCGCAGCGCGTGAGGATCGCGCCCCGTGATCAGGACGTGGGTGCCGGATTCGAGCAATTCAGCGGCAATCGCGCGGCCAATGCCTTTCGATCCGCCGGTCACGAGGGCAACGCGCTGAGACGTGGGGTAGTTCATCCTTACAGGGTATCAGGGGAGGGGGGTGGACAAGTAGAGAGTAGACAGTAGGAAGTAGACAGTAGGAAGTAGGAAGTAGGAAGTAGGAAGTAGGAAGCAAGGAGCAGGGGACCCAGCCAGCAAGCCCACCTGCGCAGGCCGCGAAACCGCGTGTGAGAGGCGGCTTCGCGGCCCGTTCTCGTGGGTTCCAGCTAAGAGATGCCGAGGGCCGGTGACGCGACCGGGCGGTGCAGCGTGAGGCCCGATGCGAAGTCGGACAGCCGCTGACGAAGGAAGAGCCGCCCGCGGTGCAGGCGCGACTTCAGCGTCTGTTCCTTGATGCCCAGGCGTTCGCTCGCTTCTTCGGTCGACAGGCCGTGCAGGTCGCGCAGCACGACCGGCACGCGGTAGATCTCGGGCATCTGCTGCATCGCCTGGTTCAGCTTCTGGCGCATCTGGGCCCGCAGGAGCGCTTCGTCGGCCATCGACGACCAGTCCACCGGCTCGTGACGAATCCGCCCGCCGTTCTCTTCCACATCCGCCAGGAGATCGTCGGCACGGACCTCACGTTTGTGGGTGAACTTCTGGCTGCGCAGACGCGACATCACGGTGTTGAACGTGATCCGGAAGATCCACGACGACAGGGCCGCATCGCCCCGAAACGCGTCGATCTTGTGGTAGACCTTGAGGAGCACGTCCTGCGCCACTTCCTCCGCGTCCTCAGGGTTCTTCATGTATCGCAACGCCAGTTGCTGAATACGCGACCGGTAGACCGCATCCAGTTCGGCGACGGCCGATTCGTCACGCGCGCGCATCCGTTCGATGAGGGCCAGTTCTGCACGGTTCGGAGTGATGGAGGCTGCCATGTTCGTTGTTCCTCGTTCGTGTGGGTTCCATCACTAGAACCCGGCAGCCGGCCAGTTTATTCCGACTACTTCTGTCCTATTTCATAATTCCGCGTAAACTACTGACTCAATATCACTTACTGTTCTCTGTCAAGGAGTCATGCCCTGCGACTTCATGGAACCCACCAACGCAGGGACCCTGAAAGCAGTCGCCCTCGTGCGGTCTCTTCACCCCGGCTTCGACAGCAGGCTGATTGCGGGGCCGTTCGAAGCCGGCAACGGCTGGGCAGCGGCGTGGTAAGGTGAGGCCCACAACCCGACTCCCCGGAGGTGGCCGTGCGCCCTACGCTGTTCCGTGCCCTCGTTCTCTTGCTGATCCTGCCAGTGCCGGGCGCGGCCCTTGCCGCCGGACCGTTCGACAAGGCCGAGTACGCGGGCCGCCGTGCGCGGCTGATGGACACGATCGGCGACGGAGCGGCCGTGTTCCTGGGCGCCACCACGCCGGCCGGCGACATCGAGTTCCGGCAGGGCCACGACTTCTACTACCTCACCGGCATCAATGTCCCGAACGCCTTCCTGGTGGTGGACGGCAGCCGCCGCGAAAGCGTGCTGTTCTACACCCTCGATGAGCGCACGGCTGACGGCGAAGGCCTTGCGCTCGATCTCGTCCGCCAGCCCGTCGAGTACACCGGCGTGGAGCGTGTCCTGCCCGCAGAACGGTTCGGCGCGTTCCTGGCCGGCATCGCGACGCGCGGGCGCGCGCTCTACACGATGTTCAAGCCTGAAGAACTCGGCCCCGAGAACAGCAACGAGAAGTTCAACGCGCTCCAGGCATCGATGACCCAGCACCCCTGGGACGGCCGGCTCACGCGCGAACTGCAGTTCGTGAAGCACCTGCGCGAACGTTTCCCCCAGGCGGACCTGCGCGATTGTTCACCGCTCGTCTGGAACCAGCGCAAGTACAAGTCACCGGCCGAATTGGCGCTGATGCGCGAAGCCGGGCGTATCGGCGTGGCCGCCCACATCGCACTCATGCAGTCCACGCGCCCCGGTGTGAGTGAAGAAGCGCTGGCCGCCGTGTTCGAATTCGTCACCCGGCGGGCGGGAGCCCAGGGCCTCGCGTACCCCTCGATCATCATGTCGGGCAAGAACCACGCGTACGGCCACTACCATGCGTACGACCGCGTGCTGGCGGCCGGCGACTTTCTGATCCTCGACGCCGGGCCCGACTACGCCAACTACCACGTGGACATCTCGACAGCCTTCCCCGCCTCGGGCACGTTTTCGCCTCGACAACGGGAGTTGTACGAAGCCGCGCTGGCGGTCTCGGAAATGTGCAAGGCGAACTATCGCCCCGGCATGACCTTCAAGCAGGTGGGCGCGCAGGTCGACGCCTTCATCAAGGCTCGCGGGCTCGAACGATTCGCCACGCAATTCCGCGGCATCGTCCGGCTGGGTGGCTACAACCACTCGATTGGCATGGCGACCCACGACGTCATGGGGACGTTTGCCGGCCCCGACGAGGTGCTCGCGCCCGGATTCGTGTTCGCGTGTGACATTCAGTTGTTCAGCCTCGACGAGCAGATTGGCATCCGCATCGAGGACACGATTGCCATCACGGAAACCGGTTACGAGAACCTCTCTCCCGGCCTGCCCCGGACCGTGGCCGACATCGAGGCGTTGATGAAGCAGGACGGCCTGCTCCAGGTCCTGGCGCGCGCCGGCCGATAGTCGCGCCGGCAGGCAGGGCGAAGTCAGGCAGGTCCGCTCCGCTGGACGTGATTCCAGAAAGGCTGGCTCGAATGCGCAGACTCGTTCGTCTCGTCATGTGCGGCGTCATGCTCGCCGGGTCCGCCCAGGCTCAGCAGGTCGACTGGTCGGCCAAACCGGCTCAGTCCGAACGCAGCCGCAATTACGACGCCCGGCACTACCGCGTCGCCATCCGGCTCGACCTCGAGCGGGCGTCCTTCGATGGGAATGCCACGGTGTCGATCACCGCGCTGGCAGACGGGCTCGAGACCTGCGTGCTGGACGCCGAAGAGTTCACCGTCACCAGCGTCGTGAGCGACCGGGGCGAGCCCTTGCGGTTCGAGCAGTCGGCCACGGAGTTGACCGTGCATTTTGCGCGCCCGCTGACGCGCGGCGAAACACGGTCGTTCACGTGCACCTACGCGGGCCGCGGGCCCAAAGCCGGCCTCCGCTTCGTTGCCGAGTCCCCGGACAACCCGGCCCTCGTCTACTCGGACTCGTGGCCCAACAACGTGCACCACTGGTTCCCGTGTTTCGACTACCCGAACGACAAGGCCACCAACGAGATCATCGCGACGGTGAAAACCGGACTCAAGGTCGCGGCCAACGGCCGGCTGGTCGCCGTGGCCGAAGACGCTGCCGCCGGCACAGTCACCTACCACTGGTCTCAGGACCTTCCCCATTCCACGTACCTCATGTTCCTGGCCGCCGCGCCCTACGCCGTGGTCGAAGGACGGAGCGGCAACCTCCCCATCAGCTACTGGGTCTACCCGAAGGACGTGGACAAGGTGCAGTCCACCTACGGCCAGACGCCCAGGATGATCGAGTTCTTCAACCGGACGTACGGCTATGACTATCCGTGGCAGAAGTACGACCAGGTGTCGGTGCCGTCGGGCGGCGGGGCCGAGAGCACGTCAGCCACGGCCATGACCCACAGCATCATGGTGGACGAGGCGCGCGCCGCCGACTTCCCGGCCATCGGCATCGTGTCGCACGAGATCGCCCACCAGTGGTGGGGCAACCTCATCACGCTGCGCAGCTGGGCCCACACGTGGATGAACGAGAGCTTCGCCACGTACTCGGACTACCTCTACTTCCGCCACGAGCGGGGCGACGATGAGGGGGCGGTGAACCTGGAGGGCAAACTCGCCGCCTATCTGCGCGAGGCCAGGACGCGCTATATCCGGCCCATCGTGACGGACCGGTACGAACGGCCGGGCGACATGTTCGACTCGCACACGTATCCCAAGGGCGCGCGCGTGCTGCACATGCTGCGGAACATCCTCGGGGACGAGCCATTCTTCGCCGTCCTGCGGCACTTCCTGCACCGGTACGCGTTCGACGCGGTCGATACGCACGACTTCATCCGGTCGGTGAAGACCGTCACCGGCCGGAACCTCGACTGGTTCTTCGACCAGTGGCTCTTCAAGCCGGGGCACCCGATCTTCGACGTGCGCAGCGCCTGGGATCCGGCCCGCAAAGTCGTCACGGTCACGGTGCGCCAGGTCCAGGACACGACCCGCGGTGTCCCCCTGTTCCGCGCGCCCGTGTCCATTGCCGTCGTCACAGCCGAGGGCCGCACGAATACCACGGTGTGGGTGCAGAAGCAGGAGGACGTGTTCGAGTTGCCCGCGGCCTCGCGGCCTCTGCTGGTCGACTTCGACGATGACAATACCCTCGTCAAGGAGATGACGGTCGCCAGGCCCGCCGACGAATGGCGTTACCAGCTGCGTCACGACGAAGTCATCGGCCGGATGGCGGCGGCCGCCGGCCTGGCGGCGCTGGCGAACGACCCGGAGACCTTCGATGCGCTGGCGGCCAGCGCCCGCACCGACCCGTTCTGGGCCGTGCGGCGAAGCGCGGTGGAAGCCCTGGGCAGACTGTCAGACACCCGCGTACGCGCTGTTCTCACGCAGGCCAGCGGTGATGCGAACTCGGCCGTGCGGGCAGCGGCCGTGGCGGCGCTGGGCGGCCTGAAAGACCCGGGCCTGCTGGGCTTCTTCAAGGAACGGTTCGAGACGGACCCGAGTGATCTGGTCAGGACCGAAGCCGTGCGGGCAATCGGCAACACGGGCGACCGGGCCGCCATCACGTTTCTCGAGCGAGCCGTCTCGGTGCCCTCGCACCGGAACATGGTCGGCCGGGCTGCGGCTCAGGCGCTGAAGTCAGTACCCAAACACCGTCCGGAACTGGTCTTCTAGCCGATCTTCAGCTTCGGCGATGGAGATGTCGCGGCCGGTCAGTTTGCGGAGGGAGGTCACGCCCCGATCAGTGATGCCGCAGGGAACGATGAGCTTGAAGAAGTCGAGGTTGGTGGCGACGTTGTAGGCAAATCCGTGGCTCGTCACCCACCGCTGGATTCGGACGCCGATCGCCCCGATCTTCTCGGCCTCGACCCACGCGCCGGTCAGCCCCTCGATGCGGCCGGCGTCGAAACCGTAATCGTGCGTGACGCGGATCATCACCTCTTCCAGGTCCCGCACGTACTTGTGCACGTCGCAGCGGTCCGGTTTCAGGCTGATGATGGGGTACCCGACGACCTGTCCGGGGCCGTGGTACGTCACATCTCCCCCGCGGCCGGTCTCGTGGAGTTCGACGCCGAGCGACAGGAGCCGCTCCGGCGTCGCCAGGACATGCTGGCGGCTGACACCCGCCTTCACACCCAGCGTGAGCACGTGCGTGTGCTGCAGCAGGAGCAGCGTGTCATCGATGTCGCCCGCAATCCGCTGCGTCACGAGTTGCCGCTGCAGGTCGAGACCTTCGGCGTAGGAGATGACACCGAGGCGGCGGACGGTCAGTGGACGCATGCTCGGGGCTCGGGGCTCGGGGCTCGGGGCTCGGGGCTCGGGGCCTGGGGATTGGGGTTTGGGGTTTGGGACTCGACAGTGCCTTTCCCTAGCCCCTAGCCCCTGGTCCCTAGCCCCTGAGATCAGACCGACCCCTCGTCCCAGTTCTCGAGCTGTTTCTTGACGTGCGACATAAATTCGTCGGCCACGGCGCCGTCGATCAGCCGGTGGTCGTAGCCCAGCGTCAGGTACCCCTTCATCCTGATGGCAATCGCATCGTCGATGACGGCCACGCGCTTTTCGATGTGGCCGACGCCCATGATGGCCACCTGCGGCTGGCTGATGATGGGCATGCCGAAGAGCGCACCGAATACGCCGGGGTTCGTGATCGTGAACGTGCCGCCTTGCACCTCGTCGGGTTTCAGCTGCTTCGCCCGCGCGCGCGCGGCGAGGTCCACCACGGCCCGGCTCAGGCCGAGCAGGTTCTTCTCGTCAGCCCGCTTGATCACCGGCACGATCAACCCCCAGTCGAGGGCGACGGCCACGCCGATGTTGACGTCCTTCTTGTAGACGACGTGGTCGCCGTCGATCGAGGTGTTGACGATGGGCACGGCCTTCAGCCCATCGACGACCGCCTTGATGATGAAGGACATGAAGGTGAGCTTGGCTCCGGCGCGCTCGTAGTCGGCCTTCTTCGCCTGGCGGATCTTGTTGACCCGGGTATAGTCGACTTCGAACACCGAATGGACGTGCGCGGAGGTCCGCTTGCTGAACACCATGTGTTCGGCGATCTTCTTCCGCATCACCGACATCGGCACGATTTCGACGTTCTCGCCCGGCTTGAAGGCCGGGGCGTGCGCTGCGGGGGCCGGAGGCGGAGCGGGAGCGGCTGCGGCCGGAGCCGGAGCGGCTGCGGGCGCCCCGCCGATAAATCCGAGGATATCGTTCTTGGTCACACGCCCGCCCAGGCCGGTCCCGGGGATCTGCGCGATCTCCACGTTGTGTTCCCGGGCGATCTTCCTGACGAGTGGCGACGATTTCTGCCGGCGCAGATCATCTGCGCTGACGGGGGCAGCCGGCCCGGGTTCGGCCCGCGGCGGCGCGGGCGCGGCAACAGGCTCGACCCTGACGGGAGCCGGCGGGGCGGCGGCCGGAGCCGGGGCAGCAACGGCCGCGGGCGCAGGCGCGCCGGCGGGAACGGCGTCGCCGATTACGGCCACGACCGAGTTCACAGGGACGGTCTCGCCCTCCTTCGCCTTGATCTCGAGCAGTACGCCCGCGGTCGGCGAGGGGATTTCGGCGTCCACTTTGTCGGTCGAGATCTCGAACAGCGGTTCGTCGCGATCGACGCGTTCGCCGACCTTCTTGATCCAGCGAACGATCGTGCCTTCCGCAATCGACTCGCCCATCTGCGGCATTACGACATCGGACATATTCCCCTCGCTCTGATGCTTGGCTCGGCTGATCGGCTATCGGCGTTCGGCCATCGGCCATCGGCGTTCGGCTATCGGACGGCGGAACGGACAGTAGACAGTAGTCAGTAGTCAGTAGTCAGTAGTCAGTAGGGAGTATTCCTACTTCCTACTTCCTACTTCCTACTTCCTACTTCCTGATTCCTGCTTCCTGCTTCTTGCTTCCGGCACACGTCAGCCCCCGCTACACGTGTATCGCCGCCCCGTGGGCCGCGTGGGCGGCTTCGCCCATGGCTTCCGACATGGTCGGGTGCGCGTGGATCGTGCGAATCAGTTCTTCGACGGTGCACTCGGTCCGGAGGGCCAGCACGGCTTCGGCCACGAGTTCGGTCGCCCGCGGTCCGATGATGTGGACGCCAAGCACCTCGTCGTACTTCTTCTCGGCCACGATCTTCACGAAGCCCTCGGTTTCGGCGGCGATGCGGGCACGGCCGAGCACCTGAAACGGGAAGGTCCCCACGCGCACGTCGTACCCGCGCTCGGCGGCCTGTTTCTCGGTCAGGCCCACACTGCCGATCTCCGGGTCGCTGTAGGTACACTTCGGCACGTGGTCGTAGTTCAGCGGCGTCACGGCCTTGCCGGCCAGGCGTTCCGCCAGCAGGACGCCCTCCGCGGTCGACAGGTGCGCCAACTGAAGGTGTCCCGGCTTGCCGAACGAGATCACGTCGCCGACCGCCGAGATGTTCGGCACGCTGGTCCGGAACAGCTCGTCCACCACCACGTACCCGCGGTCCATCTTGATGCCGGCCGATTCGGCCCCGAGGCCGGCGGTCACGGGCCCGCGCCCGGTGGCCACCAGGAGGAACGCCGCCGACATCTTCTGCGCGGAGCCGTCGGGCATCTTCACGTCGATCTCGACGGCGTCAGCGCCGGCCCTCGCCGCGGTCACGGACGCCGACGTGTGGAATTTGATCCCGCTCTTCTTGAAGGCCTTCTCGAGTTCCACCGAGACGGCTTCATCCTCGAGTGGCACCAGGTGCGGCAGCAGTTCGATGACGGTGACGTCCGACCCAAACCGCTTGAACACGGTTGCGAACTCCACCCCGATGGGCCCGCTGCCCATGATGATGATGGACTTCGGCACTTCGCGCAGGTGAATAGCCTCGTCGCTCGTGATGATCCGTGTGCGGTCCAGTTCGATGCCGGGAACGCTCCGCGCGCTCGATCCCGTGGCGATGACAATCTCCCTGGCCGTCAGGGTCACCGGGGCGTCGCCGCCGGTCACCTCGACGGTGCCCTTGCCGGCCAGGCGGGCGCTGCCTTTGATCCAGTCGATGTTGTTCTTCTTGAAGAGGAACTCGATGCCCCGGGTGAGGATCGTGACGATCTTGTCCTTGCGCCCCTGCACCTGGTTCATGTCGATGCGCGCGGGCTGGTCCCCCAGAATCAGGCCCCATTCTTTGGCGTTCTGGGCGATCTTCAGGGCGTGCGCGTGCTCGAGCAACGCCTTGGTCGGGATACACCCCCAGTTCAGGCACGTGCCCCCCAGGGTCTTCTGCCGCTCGACCACGGCCACCTTCAACCCGAGTTGGGCGGCGCGGATCGCGGCGGGGTATCCGCCGGTTCCGGCGCCGATCACGACGACGTCGTACTGGTTCGCCACTGGTCTGCTCCTGATCAGTTGATCTTCACACGGGCCCCGTGCAGGGCTTTGCGCGCGGGCGCATAGTCGGAATCGTGCTCGAGGGCCCGGCCGTAACATTCGAGGGCCCGGCTCAGCTGGTCCTTGGCCTCGTAGACGCGGCCGAGGTTGTACCACGGGAACTGATAGCTCTCGTAGCGGGTTGCGGCCGTCGCCTTCTCGAGCCACGGGATCGCGTCGTCCGGCCGCTCCATCTCGATCAGGTAGGCCCCGATGTCGTTGTAGGGGTTGCCGAATTCGGGATCCACGTCGATGGCCTTGCGGCACTCGGCAATGGCGTCCTCGAGGCGGCCCTGGAAGGAGTACGTCCACCCCAGGAAGGTGTGGGCCTCGGCCGTCGGATGCTGCTGGATGGACGCCCGGTACAATGTGGCGGCCTCGTCCAGTTCGCCGGACATCTGGCGGTCGTAGGCCTGCTGGAACAGGGCCAGCGCCTTGTCGATCTTCGATTTTCGGGCGGAGTGTGATTGGTCCATGGGTGGAGACCCGGCGTCCGTGCGTGAGCGCTCTCGGCGCGGGCGGATTTCCGGGGCAGAACTTTAGGGTACAATCAGCGTCCCTCTCATTTCAAGCGAGGACCGTCTTGCCGAAGCCCACACGCACCATCCTCATCATCGACGATGACGAGGGCATGCGCGACACGCTGACGGCGATCCTGCGCCGCGACTACCGCGTGCTGCGGGCGCCGACCGGCGAAGCGGGCCTCGCGGTGCTGAGCCGCGACACGGTCGACGTCATCCTCCTCGACGTGCGGATGCCCGGCATGAGCGGCTTCGACGTGCTGCGTCAGGTCAAGGACACGCAGCGGCTCGTCGAAGTCATCATGATCTCGGCTATCACCGACGTCGAGACGGCCGTGCAGGCCATGAAACTCGGCGCGTACCACTACATCACCAAAGACTTCGAGTACGACGCGGTGCTCTCGCTGGTGCGCAACGCCTGCGAACGCCTCGACCTCAACCGCAAGGTGCTGACCCTGTCGGCCCAGGTGGCCGACGAAGGCGGCCGCCCCTTCGTGGTCGGCCCCAGCCAGGCGATGCGGGACATCCTGGACGTGGTCCGCAAGATCGCGGGCCTGTCGGCGACCGTGCTCATTCTCGGCGAGAGCGGCACCGGCAAAGAACTGCTCGCCCGGATGGTACACCGGGAGTCGGATCGCGCCGACGCCCCGTTCCTGCCGGTCAACGTCGCGGCGATTCCGTCGGAACTGGTCGAGAGCGCGTTGTTCGGCCACGAACGCGGCGCCTTCACCGGGGCCGTCAAGCAGCAACTCGGCAAGTTCGAACTCGCGTCCGGCGGCACCCTGTTCCTCGACGAGATCGGCGAGCTGAAGCCCGACGTCCAGGCCAAGCTCCTGCGCGCCATCCAGGAATCGGAGGTCGAACGAGTGGGCGGCTCCCACCCTATCAAGGTGGACATCCGCCTGATCACGGCTACGAACATCGATCTCGAGCGGGCGGTCCGCGAAGGGCGGTTCCGCGAAGACCTCTTCTACCGGATCAACGTCATCCCGCTGCGGTTGCCGCCGCTGCGCGACCGCATCGAAGACCTGTCCGAACTGGCCACCTTCTTCCTCCGGCGCTACAACACCAAGTTCCGCAAGTCGATTCTCGGCATCGAAGACGCGGCCCTGGACGTCCTCAAGGCGTACCGCTGGCCGGGCAACATCCGGGAACTCGAGAATCTGCTCGAGCGGATGGTCGCCGTCAGCGACGGCGAGTGGATTACGACCGGCGACCTGCCGTACGAGTACCACCTCGCGCCGCTCGTACGGGCCGACGCCGTCACGGAAGGTCTGCTCGAACGCGCCTGCGAGACCTTTGAGCGCAACTTCATCATCAAGGCGCTCGAACAGGCCCACTGGAACGTCACGGCCACGGCCCGCAACCTCGGCGTGCCGCTCAGCACGATGAAACACAAGATCGAACGCCTCGAAATCAAGGACCTCGCCCGCAAGCTCCGCGGCATCTGAACCGGGGCCGGGGATCGGGGACCACCCCGGTGGGCCCCAGCCGCCCGCACACGTGCGGAACCCGCACACGCGGTTTCCGTAAGCGGCCGCGCGCGTATTGCAGTTTCTGCAACGTCGATCACGATTCCGAGATCGCAGAAAACGCACGCTGTCACGGAACTGGACACATCTGTCGTCCGCGTCCTCCTGCGCAGGCCTGCACGACCACCACAATCTCTGGAGTTCTCGCCACGAAGTGCCACAGCCGGCAGTAGCTGCGGCCCGGGTGCTCCTGCACACCGTCTCGCACGCCTGCCTGCGGATGCACCGTGGAACGGCGGTTGCAGAAAGTGCCAGCGGAGATTTCGTCACGATGGTGCCTTCTGCCTTCAACGTGCGCGCGCCGCTGGCTTCCGGGGACGTGTTCCTGATGAACACGCTGACCGACGCTCAGCTCGTCGTGTCGCCCGAAGTCGCGACCCTGCTCGACGTCGCGGCGGCCGAGGGTTTCAGCGCGTTGCCCTCCGCACCGGATGTCAGGGAGGCAGCAGACACTCTCTCGGAACACGGGTTCCTGGTCAGCGATCCGCGGTCGGAGCGTGCGGCACTCGAGACCCACTTTGCCGCGTTCCGCACGGATGCGTCCGAACTCCGCATCACCATCCTGACCACGATGCAGTGCAACTTCGCGTGCGAGTACTGCTACCAGGGAGACCACGGACCTGCGGCGAAACCCGCCGAGAAGATGACCCTGGAGACGGCCCGCCAGGTTTCGGCCTGGATCGCGTGCGAGATGGAACGCCTCCGCCCGTCGATGCTGGTGATCACGTTCTTCGGCGGCGAGCCGCTCCTCAACCTGCCCGCGCTCTACGACATCGCTGAACGCTGCGCGCACGCCGCCCGCGGGCTGGGTGTCGAGTTCGCCATGACGATCATCACGAACGGGCTGCTGCTGACGCCCGAGGTCGTGACGCGCCTCGTGCCCCTCGGCCTGCGCGCAGTCAAGGTCACGCTCGACGGCGACCGCGAGACCCACGACCGGCTGCGGCCCATGCGCGGCGGCCAGCGCACGTTCGATCGGATCGTCGACAACATGCGGCGCGTCGCGCCCCTGGTGCCGTTGAGTGTCGGCGGCAACTTCGATGCCGCCACCGTTGACCGGTACCCGGCGCTCCTGGCGTTCCTGCGCGAACAGGAGTTCGCGGACCGCATCATTCAGGTGTCGTTCAAGCCGATTATCCAGCCCGCCCGCGCGGGTGCCGTGAAGGGCGTGATTCCCCTGACGGCGGTGGCCGGCGGCGGCCCGGTCACGGGGAGCGGGTGCGGGAGCGGCAGCGGAACGGGCTCCGGCAGCCGGTCCGTGTGCGACTCGTGCCACTTCGTGGACGACCAGATGGCGTTCCTCCAGACCGAGACGCGCCGGCACGGGTTCGCGACGCTCGACGGCGTGCACATGGGACCGTGCGAACTCTACCGGCAGCACTCCCACACCATCGGACCGGACGGGACGCTGTTCGCGTGCCCGGGGTTCACGGGCGACAACGCCCAGGCCGTCGGTCACATCGAACGCGACCCGGACGTCTTCCAGGCCGCCGCAGCCAATCGGGTCGCCAACCTTGCGCCCTGGCGGCAGTGCGGCGATTGCGCCTTCATCCCCGTGTGCGGCGGAGGCTGCGCCGTGGCCGCTCACTCCGAGGGCGGCGATATGGCGGCCCCGGCGTGCCACAAACGAGCCTTCGAATCAGCAGTCATCACCCTGGCGGCGGAGACCGCCATCAACCAGCAAGGAGCCTGACATGCGTATCGCCGTCGTAAAGAAAGCTGCCACCGTCCGTGCCGAATCGCTACCATATTGCCCATGGCTGGTGACAATTCCCCCGGTGCACACGAAGTAGCGCCGAACCGATACGGTGTCGGAGCGCGGCGCTCCACACCGGCACGTGCCTGCCCCGGTGCCCGAACGCGCCGGCGGCGGCTGGTCCTCCTCCTCCACGGAACGTTCGGCGCGGTGTGCGTGCTGGCTGCGGGATGTTCACCGTCCCGGCCAGCCGCCACTCGGCACGACCCTGTCACCCTCACCATTGCCGTGCCCCTCGCCCGGGTTCCCGGCGCCGAACCTGGCATGGGGCTGCCTGGCGCGGATTTCGAACGCCTCACAACCTACGACGCGCACGGCAGGGCCGCCCCCCTGCTGGCCGAGCGGTGGGCACAGTCAGCCGACGGACGGACGTGGCGGCTCACGCTCCGGCCTGAGGTCCGGTTCCAGGACGGCGCGATGTTGAGCAGCGCGGACGTCCGGGAGGCCATCCGCGAGGCCGCCGCCAGTCCGGTCTTCCGCGCCAGTTCCGTCTGCCTGCCCGACATCACGAACGTGACGACCGACGGCGAGCGGGACGTCGTCGTCCACCTGGCCCGCCCGTGCGCTTTCCTGCTCGACGACTTCGAGTTCAACATCTCGCACGCCGGCCCCGACGGAAAGCCGGCGGGGACCGGCCCGTTTGTCCGGACGGGCTCCACGGAGAACGAAGCCACGTTTGCGGCGTACACGCACTACCACGCCGGCAGGCCGCACGTCGATCACGTGGTCGTCCGGACGTACGACACACTCCGGGCCCCGTGGGCCGAGATGATGCGGGAACAGATTGATCTCCTCCTCGAGGTCGGCCCGGACGGATTCGAGTTCCTCCGCGATCAGTCAACCGTCGAGACTCGCGCCTACACGTCGTTCAAGCCGGTCGCCATCGTGCTGAACTCGGGCCGGACGAGTCTCCGCCGCCCGGAAGTCAGGCGGGCGCTGAGCCGCGCCGTGGATCGAGCGGAACTGGTCGAGCAGGGCCTCAAGGGGCAGGGCCTCCAGGCAGATACGCCGGTGTGGCCCTTGTTCTGGGCGGCCGAGGGCAGCCTTCCCGGGGCCGTCACTCCCTTCGATCCCGGAGGCGCCCGCGACGTCCTGTCGAAAGACGGCCGGCTGGTCGTCACGTGCCTCATTCCCGCAGGGCACTCGGTATTCGAGCGCCTGGCGCTCCTGGTGCAGCGACAGTGGCGGTCCGTCGGCGTCGACATGCGACTCGAGGAGGTCTCGGTCAACACCCTGCGCATGCGGGTCGGCACCGGCGACTTCGACGCCGCGATGATCGATCCGCTCGGTGGCCCGTACGCCTCCTATCAGTACCGGTTCTGGCATTCGCCGAATCCCGACGCGCGGTGGAACGTCTTCAACTACAGCAGTCCCGTCGTCGACGCGGCGCTCGATGCCCTCCGGGGTTCGGTCAGCGACGACGAGTTCCGCCTCGCGATGGGGCAGTTCATCGCTGCCGTGCGCGTAGACCCGCCGGCCGTCTTCCTCGTCTGGCCCACACGCGCGCAGGCCATCAGCCGCCGCTTCATCCTGCCGGACGACGCCGCGGGCACTGACGCCGTCCGCAGCGTGGCCCGGTGGCGCCTGCGCGGAGAGACCCGGTGAGAAGCCTGCGAGTGCTGGTCGCCGTGATGCTGGCCACCGCGGCTGTCGTGCCGCTGGTGGTTTACGGGGTGGTGTCCGTTTACACGCTGCGCGTCGGCATCCGCCGGACCGTGGTGGAAGGCAACGCCAACGTCGCCCGCCAGGTTGGCGAGCAGGTCCGCCGCTACATCGCGACCAATCTCCAGATCTTCCAGGCGGTCGCCGTCGATGTCGAAGACACCGGCCTCACGGTCGATCAGCAGGACCGCATCCTGAAGGGTTTCGTGCTGCGTTTCCCTGAGTTCCGCGAACTGACCCTCTACGACGCCGACGGACGGCAACGGGCATCCAGCCGCGTGGGTGCCGCATCCGCACGCCCTGACGCGGCGAAGACCAGGCTCGTGATGGGCGTGACCATGACGCCCGTTACGGTGGACGACGACCTGATGCCGGCCACCATCGTGACGAAGGAAATTCGCGATCAGGGTACGCTGACGGGCACGCTCGTCGGACAGTTCAGCATCGAAGAGTTGTGGCGGATGGTCGACCGGATTCATATCGGGCGGTACGGGGTCGCGCTGATCGTGGGCGCGGGCGGCGAACTGCTGGCCCATGGCAACCCGGACGAACGTCCCCGCGTGGCGCGCAGCGAACGGCTCACCCGCCACCCGGCGGTCGTCAGGATCCGCGAGGCAGACAGCGACGATCCCGTCGTGGTGGATGCCATCGCAGCCGACGGCAGCACCATGCTTTCGGTCGGCGCCCGCATTCCGGAACTCGACTGGATCGTGCTGGTCGAGCAGCCGTACTCGGAGGCGTTCGCCCTGGCGCGCCGCCAGGAACGGGAACTGATCGCCGTCATCAGCCTGGCGCTGCTCATCATGATTGTCGGCGGCTTCTACTGGGCGCGGACCCTGATCACGCCCATCGAGGCGCTGACGCAGGCCACGCAGGCACTGGCCGACGGTCACCTGGAAGAGCGCGTGCAGGTGAACGCCGGCGGAGAACTCGGTCAGCTGGGAACGGCGTTCAACTCGATGGCCGACCGCCTGGTGACCTTGCAGGACGACGTGCGCAAGCAGGAACGACACGCAATGTTCGGACGTGTCGCGGCCGGCCTCGTCCACGACCTCTCGCACCCGTTCAAGAACGTGCATAACAACTGCAAGCTCATCCTGAAGATGTACGCCGACCCCGAGTACCGGGAACTGTTCTCACGCACCGTGGAACGCGAGTTCTCGACGATACGCCGGGTCTTCGAAGACCTGCGCAACATCGCCAAGCCGATGCCCCTCGAGAAGTTCCCGCTCGATCTCAACAAGCTGGTCGGCGAGACGGCCGAGGCGATGCGGGCCAATGCCGACGTGGCGGGACTGGAGTACGCGACGAACGTCGGCGCCGCCGAGACGTACGTCGCCGGCGACATGTTCGCGATCGGGCGTGTCTGCCGGAACCTGATTATCAACGCGATCGAAGCGACACCGCCTCAGGGTCGCGTAACCGTCTCGACCGGACTGGGCCAGGGCCGGGCGCGGATCGTCGTCGCCGACACCGGCTGCGGGATTCCGCCCGAACGCCTCGAGACGCTGTTCGAGGACTTCTCGACGACCAAGCGGCAGGGACTGGGCCTCGGACTGGCCATCTCACGGAAGATCGTCGAGCAACTGGGTGGGACGATCGCGGCGGCCAGCGCGCCCGGTACGGGCACGGTGTTCACGGTGGAGTTCCCGGCGGTGGAGCGGCCTCGAACGTCGAGGGAAATCCCGGCGGATGGAGTCGGCGCGTAACGAAGCCGGTGGCGCGCCACGGACAAACGGGGCGCCGCCACCGGCCTTCGCGGGTGTATCAGGTTGCCGAAGCCGGCCCTGGCTACTTGCGCGGCAGGACCGTGTCCTTCAACTGCTTGGCGATGCGCGCTTTCACGACGGTCTTGGCCGGGATCTTGATCGGCTCACCGGTCGCAGGATTCCGGCCCATCCGGGCCTTGCGCTTCTGCACCACCAGCTTGACCATCCCGGGCAGGCTGAATTCGCCCGACCGCTTCAGTTCCTTCTCCGCGAGCATCGTCAGCTCGTCGAAGATCTCGCGGGCCTGCGCGCGCTTCATCTCGAAGCGGGTCGCGAAGTGCGCGAAGAGTTCCGACTTGCCCATCCTCCGGGCCTCTGCCATGGGTTTTCTCCTCAACAACACGCGCATGATCAAAAACCGCAAGCCAGCCGTGCGCGGGCGGCAGACCTCGGATTCAAGGCGGTAGGACGAGAATGCTAACGCGGCATCCAACGTGTGTCAATTACCCTTGCACACAGGTTTCATCGGTTTTTCGGCCATAAATGCTAACATTTGACCGATGTCAAGTGCCAAGATTGAAACATTCGCCAACCCGCGCCCCTCGCGCGACTATGAGATCGTCATCAACGCGCCCGAGTTCACCTCGGTGTGTCCCATGACCGGGCTCCCCGACTTCGGGGAGATACGGATTTCGTACGTCCCGGATCAACTCTGTCTCGAGCTCAAAGCCCTCAAGTACTACCTGCTCGAGTACCGCAACCAGGGCATCTTCTACGAAGCGGCAACCAATCAGATTCTCGACGACCTCGCCGCCGCCTGCCAGCCCCGCCGCATGACCGTTACGGGCATCTTCACCGCCCGCGGCGGCATCAGCACGACGGTGACGGCGCACTACGCTGGGGGTTAGGGGTTGGGGGCACTGCCTCCTGAACGTAGCCCCGGACCTTTAGGTCCGGGGACCCCGGGGCTGAAGCCCCGGGGCTACGAAACGAACGATGCCGAACCCATGCCAACTGTGAAGCGCACTCTTGCCGTCGTTGCTGTGGTGGCTCTGGTCTGGGGCGCCTCGCCCGCTGCGGCGCAGGTGCCGACGCCGGAGAGCTTCTTCGGATTCCGGATGGGCGCCGACGGCAAACTCGCCGACTGGCCGGCCATCGAGAAGTACTTCGCCGCCGTCGACACCGCGTCCGATCGCGTGCAACTGGTCGACGCGGGACCCACGACTGAAGGCCGGCGGATGATTGCCGCCATCATCAGTGCGCCCGAGAACATCAGGAACCTCGAGACGCTGCAGATCGACAACCGGCTGCTCGCCGATCCCCGCCGGCTGGCCAACGACCGTGAAGCACTGGCCATCCGCACGGGCGCACGGGCCGTCGTCGCCATCGGCGCCAGCATCCACGCGAGCGAAGTCGGCGCGACGCAGGCGGCCAACGAACTCCTCTACGACCTGGCCACGTCCAACGATCCCGAGACGGAACTCACGCTGAAGAACCTCATCGTGATCCTGTTTCCGTCCCTGAATCCGGACGGCCACGTGATGGTGGTCGACTGGTACCGCAAGTCGGTGGGCACGCCGCTCGAAGGCGGGCCGATGCCGTGGATGTACCACAAGTACGCCGGCCACGACATCAACCGCGACGCCTTCATGCTGAACATGCAGGAGAACCGGACGCTCGCCCGCTTCTTCTCGCGGGAGTGGCATCCCCAGGTGTTCCTCGCCATGCACCAGATGGGGACGAACGGTCCCCGGTTCTTCGTGCCGCCGAACGTCGGTCCGATTGATCCCAACCAGGACCCGCTCATCTGGCGGACGGCCGGTCTGCTCGGCGGCGCGATGGCGCTGGCACTCGAGAGCCGCAACAAACCCGGCGTGATTTCAAACGCGATGTACGACTACTTCTGGCCCGGGTACGAAGACTCCGCCCCCCTGGGCCGCAATACCGTGTGCGTGCTCACCGAAGTCGCGTCGGCGCGCCTGGCCAGCCCCGTCGAGATCGCGCCGAAGGACCTGCGCGGCACACCTCGCGGCCTGCCGGAATACCGCGCCGAGATCAACTTCCCCAATCCATGGCCGGGCGGCGCCTGGCACCTGCGCGACATCGTCGACTACAACCTGATCGCCATGCGCGGCCTGCTCGGCGCCTCCGCCAGGTACCGTGACGAGTTGCTGCAGAACTTCTACACCATGGGCCGCCGCGCCATCGCGCGAGGCACAGACGAAGGTCCCTTCGCCTGGGTCATTCCGCCCGACCAGCACGACATGGCCGCAGCAGCCAAGCTGGTCTCGCTGCTCGCCGAAGGCGGCGTCGAGGTCCTGCAGGCGCAAGAGCCCTTCAAGGCCGGCAAGACCGTTTACGATGCCGGCACGGTCATCGTGCCGATGGCCCAGCCCTTCCGGGCGTACGCCAAGAGCCTGCTCGAGGTGCAGCGTTACCCCGGCAGCAGGAATGCGGCCGGCGGAACCGATCGGCCGTACGATGTGACCGGCTGGACGCTGCCGCTCCAGATGGGCGTCACCGCGGAGCGGATCGAAACGCCGGTCGATCTGCCCGTGACGGCACGCATCGACCGGCTGGCGGCCCCGCCTCGTTTCCTCGTCGGGCACGCGAACCCCGATGTCTACCTGATCGACGGACGGGGCAACCTCGGGGCTCTGGCCGCGAACCGCCTGCGTACCGGCGGAGCCAGGCCCGAATGGACCGTCACGACGATCACGGCCGACGGCGTCTCCTACCCGCCAGGGACCATTGCCGTGCGGGCAAACCCGTCGAGCCGGAAGCTGGTGGAGTCGCTGGTCCGTCAATTGGGCGTGCGCGCCACCGGGACGCGAACGCGGGTGTCGGCAACACAGCCGATCCCTGCCGCGCGCATCGGGCTGTACCGGCCCTGGAACGAAGCCATCGACGAAGGCTGGACCCGCTGGCTCCTCGAGCAGTACGAGTTCCCCTTCACCACCGTGCGTGATACCGACATGCGCCGGGGCAACCTCAACACGCACTACGACGTGATCATCCTTCCGTCGATCGCGCCCCAGCGTCTCATCGACGGCAACCGGGCGGGTTCGGTGCCGGACGAGTACGCCGGCGGACTCGGCCCGGCTGGCACAGCGGCCATCAAGGCGTTCGTCGAGGCCGGCGGCACCCTCGTGACGCTTGACGCGTCGTCGCAGCTCGCCATCGATACGCTTGGCCTGCCCGTCACCAACCTGGTGCGGGGCCTCCCCGCCGACAAGTTCTTCTGTCCAGGCTCACTTGTCCGGCTCGACGTCGAGCGCTCGCACCCCCTGGGCTTCGGGATGGCCGCCGACACGGCGGCATTCTTCGCCTTCAGCAGCGCCTGGGATGTCACCAAAGCCCCCGGCGCCCGTGTGGCGGCACGATACGGCCGGGAAGGCCTGCTCCTGAGCGGCTGGCTCGAAGGCGAACAGGTGATCGCCGGCCAGCCCGCCGTCGTCGAGGTCCCGGCTGGCGCGGGACGAGTCGTACTCATCGGGTTCCGGGCCCAGCATCGCGGCCAGGCCCATGCCACCTTCCGGTTGCTGTTCAACAGCCTCCTGACGAATCGCCCCGGTGGCGCCAACGGCCGATAGACGGGCAGCCCCTCGCCGGCGACTATCTCGACGCCGCCAGCACGAAGTCGGAAACGCCCGGCAGTAACCCGGCCAGCTTCCCGGCGGATTCGAGGCCGAGAAACAGGTCGACCACCATAGGTTCGAACTGGGTGCCGGACGCGTTGCGCAGGAACGCGCGCCCGCCCTCACGGGACATGGCGCGGTGGTACGGGCGGTCCGACAACAACGCATCCCACACGTCGACCACGGCGAACAGCCGCGCAGAGAGAGGGATGTCGGTCCCCCCGAGCCGACGGGGATAGCCCGTTCCATCCCACCGCTCGTGGTGACACCACGGGATCTCGATGGCCGGCTGCAGGAACGCGATGGGCGACAACATCTGGTAGGCGAACCCGGGGTGCTGCTCGATGATCGCCCGCTCGGCAGGATCCAGTCGCCCGGGCTTGAGCAGGACGGCATCCGGGATCCCGATCTTCCCGATGTCGTGAAGCAGCGCCCCCCGCCTCACGTGCTCCAGTTGCGCAGCGGGCATGCCCACGGCCTCCGACAGCCTCAGGGTCATCGTCGTGACGCGCTGCGTGTGGCCTTCGGTCTCGCGGTCACGAAGGTCGAGCGCCCGCACCCAGCCCTCCAGTGTGGCTTCGTATGCGGTCGCCAGGTCTTCGCTCAACTGGGCAGCCCGACGATAACGGTTCAGGCGGAGAATGGTCCGGACACGCGCACGCAGTTCGGTGGAGTCGATCGGCTTCGACAGAAAGTCGTCGGCGCCACTCTCCAGCCCTCGTAGTCTCGACGTCCGATCCTCGAGACTGGTCACCATCAGGACGGGGACGTCGGATACTCCCGGGGTCTTTCGAAGCAGGTCACAGACATCGAACCCGTCCAACCCCGGCATCACGACGTCGAGCAGCACGAGATCCGGGTGACGGCGCGTCGCCTCGTCGAAGCCGGTCAGGCCATTGTCGGCTTCGATGACGTCGCACCCTTCGGCCCGCAGCAGAGCGGCCACGAGAGCCCGGCCGACCGGGTCGTCGTCGACGACAAGGACCAGATTGTGGGGCGGGCTGTCGGGTGGCTGGCGGGTGGAGATCATTGCCCAATCCCCGTCTCACCGCGGCTCTCGCACTCGGCCGCCAGCGTGACCAGCTCACCCTCGAGGGCCTGGAGTGCTCCGTCCAGCCTCTGACGCGCCGCCTGCGCTTCCGGCAGTCCCGCGGTGCGAGCCGTCCGTTCGAGGTCCTTCGCGGCCTGCCACGCCGCCGTCGCGGCCAGCGTTCCCAGCGAACTTGCCATGCCGTGCGCGGCGCGGGCGATGCCGTCGAGGTTGCCGGCCGCAAAGGCGCCGTCAAGGGTGTCGGACAGAGCAGTGCGCTGGCCGCCGAACAGGTTCACGAGAAGGGCGATCAACTGCCAGTCCCCGCCGACTCGCTCCAGCAAGGCGTCGACATCCAGGGTCACGTTCGGAGAGGCGATGAGGGACATTTCAGATCACTGTTCCTCTTAATCGTCAACAACCCGGCGCTCTTGACCGCCTGCAACCCACCGCTCCAGCGCGGCCGCCAGTTCGGCCCGCGAAACCGGCTTGGACAGGCAGGCATCCATCCCGGATTCGAAACACCGCGTCACGTCGTCGGGCATGGCGCTGGCCGTCATTGCCACGATCGGAAGGTGACGCAAGGCAGTTTCGCGAGCGCGGATGGCCCGCGTCGCTTCATAGCCGTCCATGACCGCCATCTGGCAGTCCATCAACACGAGGTCGTAGTGGACTCGGTCCACGGCCTCAACCGCCTCCGCGCCGTTCTGCACAACGTCGGACCGGTAACCCAGACGCTGCAGCGTCCTGACGGCGACAGCCTGGTTCATCAGGTTGTCCTCGGCAATCAGGATCCGGCCCCGTCTCTGCGAGGGTGCGCCGGCCGCGTGAGGGGACGGCGACACGGCAGGTGCTGGTTGGACTTCCCGGCCCAGGGCGTGAGCCACCGTGCGGGGCAGTCTGGACTGGCGAATCGGCTTCGACAAGATGCCGGCCAGCCCGTCCTGCGCCAGGGATGACCGGCGACGGGCGTCCGCGGCAACCACGAGAGGCAGCGTAGCAAACCGGGGAACGTCTCGAATCTCCCGCAGCAGCTTATCGACGTCCCCGTCCCCGGCGTCAAGCAGCACCATGTCCGCTACCCGTTGGTCGCCCCACGTCCGGCCGGCATCGGACGCCGACGCGGACGCGGCCACTTCGACGCCCAGGGCTTCGAGGTGCTGCGTCAGCAGCGCGCGCCCGTCTTCCCGTTCGGCAACGAGCAGCACTTTCACGCCGGACAACTCCGGGGCGATCCAGGTCGCGCCATCGTCGCACCGCTTCAGCCGAACGGTGAACCAGAACGTCGCGCCCTGCGCCTCCCCGCCGTGCACGCCGATTTCAC
This sequence comes from uncultured Vicinamibacterales bacterium, assembly GCA_964372095.1. Lineage (GTDB taxonomy): Bacteria > Acidobacteriota > Vicinamibacteria > Vicinamibacterales > JAKQTR01 > CAYJPV01. The sequence continues at coordinate 50,748 of CAYJPV010000011.1, forward strand.
CGTCCATCAGTTCAACGAGTCGCCGCGAGATGGCAAGGCCCAGGCCCGTGCCGCCGTAACGGCGCGTCGTCGACGCATCAGCCTGGGCGAACGGCTGAAAGAGCCTGCGCTGGACCTCGGGGGTGACCCCGATGCCCGTGTCGATCACCTCGACGCGAAGCCGGACGGCGTCGTCGGACTCGCCCGCAAAGCTGGTCTTCACGACCACACTGCCGCTGTCGGTGAACTTCACGGCGTTCCCGACCAGGTTGAGCACCACCTGCCTGAGCCGCCCGGAATCGCCGAGCAGCCGGGGCGGAACCTGCGCGTCGGTGAAGCCGGCCAGTTCCAGCCCCTTGCGATAGGCCTGCTCTCCCAGCAGGTCGAGCACGTCTTCGCTGACGGTCCTCGGGTCGAACGGCGCGGCTTCCAGCGTCAAACGGCCTGACTCGATCCTCGAAAAGTCCAGAACGTCGTTGATGATCAGCAAGAGGGCCTCGCCTGAACTACGAATCGACCCGACGCACTCGCGCTGCTCGTCCGACAACGAGGTGTCGGCCAGCAGGTTGGTCATGCCGAGGACACCGTTCATCGGAGTCCTGATCTCGTGGCTCATCATGGCCAGGAATTCGCTCTTGACCCGGGCTGCCGCGACGGCTTCGTCACGCGCGACGCGCAGTTCGGCAGACTGTTGTTCCAGCGCGGCAGCTTGCCGGCGGGTTTCGTTCCGGGAGGCTTCGAGACTGGCCGTTCGTTCCTGCACCTTGCGGTCAAGGTCCACGAGTAGATCTTCAAGCCGCAGGTGCAGCTCACGCCGCTGCGCGACTTCCATCTGGAGCTCTTCGTACGACGCCGCCAGCCTCGCGCTCAGATCGGCGACGTCGTCTGCCAGTTGGGCGACTTCCGTGGGCGCGTCCACGAGCGTCAATCGCTCTCCCGCGCGGTTTCGGCCCCTTTCGAAGTCCTGCAGGAACTTCACGACCTGCTCGAGGGAGGCGGTCACGTTGCGGGCGTGAAGACCCGCCATGGCAATGGACAGGAGAATCCCCGCGCCCAGCCAGGCAAGCGCAAACAGGTAATACCGGTCCATCTGCGCGCGGACGACCGCCTCTGGTTGGGAGACGAAGATCTCCCAATCCACCAGCAACGTCTTCGCGCGACCCACCAGCAGCGGGGTGGCAGCCTTTCCGCCTTCGCCGTGCCCTGAGTACGAGAAGACGGGTTTCCCGGTGAGGGCCGCCGACACCAGCGGGTCCGACGCAAAGGGCCGCAGCGGCTGATACCCGAGCGACTCGCTGGAGTAGACGACACGGTATTGTTTGTCGAGGATGATGACGGTTGCCTGCGACAGGCTTCGGAAGTGCTCCTCGACGCGCCGAAACCGGCCCAGGTCCAGGGACCCTTCGACAATGCCGCGCGGCCGTCCGTCCGCGCCGAACACCGGCGCGCTGATGGCAACGATGGGATCCGAACCGAAGCCGCGCCCGAGCAGGGCGTCCGATACGAACGCACGACCGCTCGTCATGGGCCCTCTGAAATAGGGACGGTCGGCCACGTTCAGCGCGGCAGCGCCCCCGACCGGCGCTTGCAGCAATGCCGGATCCACGGCGACAATCTGCCCGCTGGCGTCAGCCGCCAGCATGGTCAGAAACCCCTCATAGAAGGGGTGCTGGATTCGAAGGTCCCTCGCGAGGGCCGCCGCGAGGTCACCTTCGAACGGCACCGTCGCGGCGATCGCCGAGACCGCGCGCAGGTGTTCGCCCACGTAGCCGTCCACATCACGCGAGATCGCCTCTGCCGATTCCTGCAGGCGCACCGCCGCCTGCTGGTGCCGCCGTTGTCCTTCGGTGCCTCCGGTCACGAGGGTGAGAAACAGCAAGGGCACCGCCGTGACAACCAGAAACGCCTTGAGAATACGAACCTTCAGCGTCCTGGTCGGAGCGGGTGACCAGATCTTGTCCGCAATGTGTCCGATGGCTGGAACGGTCAGGATGAACTCGACGAGCAGCAGGTTCAGCAGGCCGTTGACCCCGTACTTGAAGGCGACGGTCCAGCTCGCGAGCACGGACTGGCCGAACCCCACGATCAGCCCTCCGGCAATGGCCGGGATGCCCAACAGGCCCCAGAAGAGGCCCGCGGCGGCCATCGGTCGCCAGCCACGCCGAATCAGCGTCCCGACGCAGGCCGCCTCCAGAACCGAGGCCACGGCCCCGACCGGGTGTTTCCAGGCCAGAACCGTGCGGCTGGCTGCGATGCCGGTGGCCAACACCCCATGAATGGGCTTATCGCGAACGACGACGAACAGCGTGATCACGCCGCCGAAAACGAAGAGGAGATCCTCCCGGAAACGCAGCGGGTATCCGTTCAGGACAAACCCAGCGAGACCGGCCGTCACAGCATACGCCAGCGTCCTGGACGACGACTTCCAGTTCATGCACGAATCCCTGTAGACACGAAGGAGCACTCGGGGCCGGCCCCGCCGGGTCAATCGGCCAATCGGTTCCTGTTCATGAACATCCGGCTAACCAACCGCCGGGGTTGTCGTCTAATGAACTGAATGGACGGCACCGACGCTGACGTGGTCGCCCTGGTCCAGCGCGGCAACCACGACGCATTCCGCATTCTCGTCGAACGGCACAGCCGGGCCGTCTTCCGAGTCGCTTACCGCCTCACGGGGCGGGAAGAAGACGCAGACGACGTGGTCCAGGAGGCGTTTCTGCGGGCGTTTCGCCAACTCGGGCGCTTCGAATCCCGTTCGAGTTTCGCGACGTGGCTCTACCGGATCGCCTTCAATTGCGCGCACGACCTCCTGCGGCAGCGGCCGAAACAGGGGTCCCGGGCGTCCCTGGACGACGAGGACGACCGGAGACGCATCGAACTGGCGGACACGTCGCCAGCAGCAGATCCGGCCCAGGTGCTGGCGGCCCGGCGGCTCAACGTCCGCCTTCGGCAGGCTATGGACGAACTGACCAGCCAGGAACGGGCGGCCTTCGTCATGCGCCATTACGAAGGGTTGTCCATCGAGGAAATCGGGCGGGCGCTCGACCTCGGGGCCAGCGCAGCCAAACACAGCGTCTTCCGCGCCGTGCGGAAACTGCGGGTGTCGCTGGCCCAGAGTACGTGACCGACCGTACGTAGCCCCGGACCTTCAGGTCCGGGGAAGACAGGCAACGCAACCATGCCACACCCCGAAGACGACGAGCTTGTCATGCATGCCTACGGTGAAGGAGACGACGCGGCTGCGGTCGAAGCCCACCTCGCGACGTGCGCCGGCTGCAGGGAACGTCTCGCCGATCTGCGGCGGGACCTCTCGACGATGTCGGCCATCGAGGTGCCTGAACGCGGCGACGACTACGGGGCGCAGGTGTGGGCGCGCCTTCAGCCGAAGCTCGCCACTGCCGCCCGCCGCCCGGGCGTGGCCGAGTGGCTGTTCGGCAGCATGCCCTGGCCGCGCCTGGCGCTGGCAGGTGGCGTGGCCGCGCTGGTCCTCGTCGCATTCGTCGCCGGGCGATACACCCAGGCACCGGCGCCGGCGGCCCCTGCCGTGGCCGAAGCGTCGCCTGCCGTCGTGAAAGAACGGATCCTGCTCGTCGCCGTGGGCGATCACCTGGAACGATCGCGCATGGTCCTGGCGGAGATCCTGAACCAGCCAGACGCTGACGCCGCCGACCTGATTCCGGAGCAGGCAGCGGCCGAGGACCTGGTCGCAACCAACCGGCTCTATCGCCAGACAGCGCTCGAGAGCGGTCACCCAGCGATGGCGTCGACACTGGAAGAACTCGAACGTGTCCTCGTGGAGATCGCCAACGGCCGCGACACGGCGACCACCAGCGACCTCACCAGGTTGCGGGAACGGATTGAATCACAGGGACTGATTTTCAAAGTCACGGTTCTCGGCACGCAGGTTCGCCAGCGGCAGCGGGATGTCTCCGCAGCGCCGGCAACCGGTTCGAAATCGTCGACGTAACGGATGGATGCCATGCACACACTGACTCGAATCACGTTGTCTGCCCTGCTCTGCGGGGCGCTCGGCGCAACCGCCTGGGCGCAGACCGCGCCGGTCGCTCCCGTCAGACCGGCCGCCCCGGTGGCACCCGTCGCGCCCGTCCTGGCCGAGACTCTGGCGTACGAAGCCGCCGCATTGGCCGACACCCACCTCGCGATCGAAGCGGAAGCCCTCGCGCTCGCCCGGGTTGCTGCCGGAACGATGGCGTTCGCGGACCAGGACCAGAGCGCCAAAGAACGGGAAGCACAGCGGACCCGCGAACTGGCCGCACGGGAGCAGGAGCGTGCGGCCCGGGACGCATCCCGCGACCGCTCGCTGTACTCGAGGGGAACCGCCGCGCTCGACGCGGGCCGTTGGAGCCGGGCCGTCGAAGCGTTCGCGGCTGCCGCCGAACTGAAAGGCTCGCGAGCGGACGGCGCCCTCTACTGGAAGGCGTACGCCGAGTACAAGCTGGCACAGAAGGCCGCCGCCCTGGCCACCCTGCAGCAACTCAAGGCAGCCTACCCCGAAAGCCCCTGGCTGAAAGAAAGCCGCGCGCTCGAAGTCGAGATGTCGGGTTCGGCGGCGGCGACGGAAGCGACGGCGTCTGACGAAGAGCTGAAACTGCTGGCCATCAACGGGTTGATGCGCGTGGAAGACGAGCGGGCCATCCCGATGCTCGAGAAGATCCTGACCTCGCAGCAGTCGCCCCAGCTGAAGAAACGCGCGCTGTTCGTCCTGTCCCAGAGCAAGTCACCGAAAGCGCGCGACGCCGTGCTGGGCATCGCCAAGGGCGCGTCCAATCCGGACCTGCAACTGGAGGCGCTGCGGTACGTGGCGATGTTCGGCGGGACGCAGAACCTGCAGGTCCTCAGCGACATCTACACATCCTCGAAGGACGTGGACGTCAAGCGGCGCATCCTCGAGGCCTACATGATCGGCGGGCAGCGGGAGCTGGTGCTGAACGCGGCCCGGTCGGAATCCGACAGTGCCCTTCGCGCGCAGGCCGTGCGGCTGCTGGGCGCGATGCGCGCGACAGCCGAACTCGACAAGCTCTATCAGGCCGAGTCGTCGGCCGAGGTCAAGCGAGCCGTCATCGAAGCCTACATGGCCGGCGGCGACGCCGAACGCCTCGCCCACGTGGCTCAGAACGACAAGGACGCCGCCATGAGGCTCCGTGCCATCGAGATGCTGGGCGCGCTGGGCCGCGGCAAGAACACCGCGGTCATGACCGGCCTCTACTACGCCGACGGCCAGAACAACGACGCAAAACGCGCCGTGATCAACGGTCTCTTCATGGCGGGCGACGCAACGACGCTCATCGACATCGCGCGCAAAGAAACGGATCCCGCGTTGCGCAAGTCACTCGTGGAACGCCTCAGCCTCATGAAGTCCAAGGAAGCCACGGACTTTCTGATGGAGATCATCAACAAGTAGGGACTAGGGACAAGGGACAAGGGACAGGAGGCGAGGGGCGCGGGGGTTGCCCCTTGCCCCTTGCCCCTTGACCCTAGTCCCACGCCCCACGCCCCACGCCCCACGGAGAGGTGTCTATGAAACGCACGACAACCGTGCTCTCGCTTGCGGTGTGCCTGCTGGCGGCCGCATCGGCTCCCGCCATCGCGCAGCCGCACCTCGTCAACGGGTCCGTCACGACGCGGGCCTCCGGGGGCAGCCTGGGCGCCGACCTGTCCGCCATCGCTGCCCGGGAAGGCGGCGTCCTCTGGGTGGGTTACGGCGTGCCGGCGAACAAAGCCGGCCAGGACGTCTGCTGCCATGAGTACCGCGGCAACGCGCCGGTCTCGGAGGGCTGCCGCCTGGAGAGGGGCGCCGACCACGCCGGGCGGGCCGGCACGGACGCGGGCAAGGCGCGCCTCGAGCCGTCGACCGAACTCGCCGTCTTCGTCCGATTCGAAGGCGGCGTGTTCAGCCGGGCGGCGGCATTCTCGCAGGATTGTGAGATCGATGCCGGAGGCACTCGGGTGATATGGCTGAACGGCGTGAAGCCGGCGGACAGCCTGGCCTGGCTGACGGACCGGGCCAGGAAGGAGACCGGTGACACACGCGGCCGGGACGGCGTGATCATGGCCGTGGCGTTTCACGCGGATGGCGGAGCGGACCGCGCGCTCGAGGACCTGGCCTTGTCGGGGCCGTCACGCAAGGTCCAGCAGTCGGCCGTGTTCTGGATGGGGGCCGCGCGCGGCGCGGCGGGATTCGGCGGGCTCAAGCGGGCCCTGGCCCAGGTGACCGACGTCAAACTCCGCGAGCAGGTTGTGTTTGCCGTGTCCGTGAGCAAGGAAGCCGGCGCGCTCGACCTGTTGCTGGACGTGGCCCGCAACGACCGCCAGCCACAGGTGCGCGGGCAGGCGTTGTTCTGGCTCGGTCAGAAAGCCGGCGCGCGGGTGGCCGACACGATTGTTGGTGCCCTGCAGAACGACCCGGACATCGAGGTGAAGAAACGTGCGGTCTTCGCGCTGAGCCAGTTGCCCAAAGACGAGGGCATCCCGAAGCTGATCGAAATCGCCCGCACGAACAAGAACCCCGAGGTCCGCAAGCAGGCGATGTTCTGGCTCGGCCAGTCCAAGGATCCGCGGGCACTCACCTTCTTCGAGGGGATTCTCTCCGGGAAGTAGGGGGTCAGTAGACAGTAGTCAGTAGGCAGTAGACGGCCGTCGACAGATGGCAGGGAGCTCTGTGGGGATTGGGGACTGGGTCGCCTTTCCCCAATCCCCAATCCCCAATCCCCAATCCCCAATCCCTAGTTCTTAGTCCACCGTCCCATCCACTCGAGGAACGTGCGATACCAGAGCGCGGCGTTCTGCGGCTTGTTGATCCAGTGCCCCTCATCCGGGAAGATCAGCAGTCGCGACGGGATGCCCTGGCGCTGGAGCGTCGTGAAAAGCTGGATGCCTTCGCCAACGGGCACGCGGTAGTCGATCTCGCCGTGGGTCACGAGCGTCGGAGTCTTGAAGTTCTTCGCGTACATGTGCGGCGACCACTTCTCGTACGCTTCTCGGTTGTCCCAGGGCGTGCCGCCCAGATCCCACTCGGGGAACCACAACTCTTCGGTGACGCCGTACATGCTGGTCAGGTTGAAGACACCCGCATGGCTCACGAGCGCTTTGAAGCGGTCGGTGTGGCCCAGGAACCAGTTCATCGCGTAGCCGCCGTACGACGCGCCCGCCGCGACTTTGCGTGCCGCATCGACATAGGGCAGCTTCTCTGCCTCGTCTACGCCTTTCATCAGGTCCTCGAAGACCTTTCCGCCCCAGTCGCGGCTGATCTCGTCGGTAAAACGCTGACCGAAGCCTGTCGAGCCCCGCGGGTTGGGCGCCACGACGACGAATCCGGCCGACGCGAACACCTGGGCGTTCCACCGGTAGGTCCAGGCATCATCCCAAGCGCCCTGCGGCCCGCCATGCACGAGGTACAGGAGCGGGTACCGGACACCCGGCTTGAACGTATTCGGCTTGATGATCCACGCCTGTATCCTGGCGCCGCCGGCCCCGTCGAACGTGATCGACTCGGCCGCCTTCAGGGCGAAGGTATTGAGGAATGCCGCGTTGACCTTCGTGACGGGCACGATGCCCGTGCCGTCGGCATTCGACTTGTAGATTTCCGACGGTCCCGTGAACGACGCGCGCGTGAATACGAGCGTCTTGCCATCGCGTGAGAGCTGCACATCGCCGTAAGACCCGCCCGATGACAGGATGGGCGTCGGCGCGCCGCCGGGCAGTTCCACCCGGAATACGCGCACAGCCCCCTGGTCCTCCGCTGTCAGGAACACGGCGCCGGCATCCGGTGTGAACACCCACGCATCCACGGGCCGGTCGAAGTCGGGCGCCACGGTCCGCTTCACGCCCGTCGTCCGGTCCATGACGACCAGTTGCCAGAGATCGGCTTCGAATCCTGCCCGTTGCTGCATGCGCCACGAGAAGTACTTCCCGTCCGGCGAGTACTGGGGACCGCCGTCGGCGGCGGCGTTCGCCGTCACCAGCTTCGGCGCGGCGCCTGGCACGGTCAGATCCAGCGTGAAGATGTCGCTGTTCGTGCTGATCGCCTCAACCTTGTCGGTCTTCTTCGCGAAGGCGATCTCGCGCGAGTCGGGCGAGAACGTGTAGTCTTCGGGGCCGCCCAGCGAGAAGGGCGGCACGTCGGCCGCACCCGGCGTGAGATCACGAGGCGGTTGCGACCCGTCGGCGGGCACGACAAAGAGGTGGCTGAACCGATCCTCTTTCCAGGCCGTCCAGTGGCGGAACAGCAGGCCGTCAGCGAGTTTCGCTTTGACCTTGCTCGCTTCGCGGGCCTTCAGTTCGCGTTCGTTGCACGCCAGATCCGCGCACGACGGGTACACGTCCGATACGAACGCCAGCCACTTGCTGTCAGGCGACCACGTGACGCCAGACGCCTCGGTGGCGATCGACGTCACCTTGCGCGCTTCGCCGCCGCTGGCGGCGATCACCCAGATCTGCGAATCGCCGTCTCGATTCGAAACGAAGGCCAGCCACTTGCCGTCGGGCGACCAGCGGGGCCGGTCTTCAGAGCGGTCCGTCGCCACGAACTTCACCGGGTCGCCGCCGGCCACCGGCACGACGTAGATGTCGTTGTTACGGGTGTTGGCGTCGAGGTTCACGTCGGTCAGGACGAACGCGATCTTCGTCCCGTCGGGCGACAGTTGCGGGTCAGACACGCGCTTCAGCTTCAGCATGTCTTCGACCGTGAACGCCGGCTGGGCGGTCGCGCCAGACACGGCAACGCCAAGCGCGACGGCGAGCACCACGAACATCAAGCGAACTCGGATCATCAGACAACCCTCCACCCCCGGGGCAAAAGCCCCGGGGCTACGTACTGTCGGGGTACGTACCGAATCAGAAACACGTCACCGTTCGGGTCCCGGAATCTCGCGATACCCGCTGCCATCCCATCGCAACACCGGCCACAACTGCCCGGCGTCCAGCTTCGCGTCGAATGGACGGTCGAGCAGGCCCCGCTTGTGCCACTCGTTGTGCACAACCGGGTACTGCGAGAAGAACTCCGCAGAATAAACCTTCATCGACTGGTCGAGCGAATATTGAGTCACACCCTGGCGGTGAGCACCGGACAGGAAGAGTTCGCCATGAAGCACACTCACCGTCAATCTACCGTTGGCGTCCTGGTCCGCACTGGTGACCATCGCATGCCCACCTGAGGTCGTCTTCAGGATGTCCGTCGCCGGAAACACGAAGAAGTGCTCCGGCAACGGCCCGGGACAGTTCAGGCACCGGTACCGTGGCTTCACGGCAGGCGACAACCCACCAAACCGGATACGGTCTAGTACCGCGAGCGACCCGCCGCCGGTCTCGTTGTGCGGGGCACCCACCAGCACGTACTTCCGGTCTCCGGCTTCGGCAAACGACACGGACGAGATGCGGCCGCTGCTCCAGTACTGTCCAAGTTCACGACCCGTCGCGTCCAGTTTCACGAGGACCGACGGGAACCACACCTGGTGGTCGAAGACCGGCCACACGTAGGGTGTGCCGTCGGCCTCGCGCAAGACGAACACCCCCACCGTGTACACGAGTTTCCCGGAGTACTGGTCGTCTCCATACTTCACGTGCTGCGGAGGGAGGTACTCCCACAGTTTCTCGCCATCCGGCGAGAAGCAGGACAATGTCCCACTGTTCAGCGGGCCTTCGTGGCGTGCAACGAACAGAACTTCGTTCCGGCCGTCCCCATCGAGATCGACAAACCGGACCAGCTTGAAGGCTCTTGGGGCAGGACTTACCGAGGCGTCATCTCCGCGGACCACCCGGCCCTCGTCTGCCACCTCGAGGTAGGCGCGTTCCCTCAGGCCTTCTGGGAAAGGCTTGTTCCACAACTCGCGACCATCTTCGCCGAAGACGAACAGCGTGTCATCGGCGACCCGGTACTTCGCAGGCTGGCCGGCAGTGCTGCGTGTCCACGCGACGATGGCGGCGATGGCGAGGAGGGCAAAGAGGCCCAGCGCGACGGCGACGATGAATGAGGCCGGGCGGCGGCGGGCCGTTTCGTCGACGGCGTCGGTCGCATCGCTGCCGGCCTCAGCGCCGGATTCCTGCGTGTCTCCGTTGCCGCTGGCATCGCGCGCGGCGGCACGGCGCCGCCAGGCGTCCAGTTCGGAGCGGAAGGCGAAGACGTTTTCTCCCTCCCGGCCGCTGGGTTTGTGGACAGGCAGGCCCAGCTCGTTCCTCCAGCGCTGTGCGGTCCGCACCGACTTACCGAGGTAGTCGGCAACGGCCTTCCAGCCGTCAAGGAGATCGGGGTCGGAGGGACCTGGGGTCTCTGGCATGCACGGTCACCGTCGGAATCGGCCCCATTCTACACCGGGGACGGTACCAACCTTGCTCCTCGCGAAGTGCGCGGCTGGTCTCGGGTCGGCAATCGCGCGGCGTTTTGCGGGGGCGCCTTCCGCAGTACGCAGTTCCGTCCACACGCCCCCGACGCGAACGGTGGCAGAAATTGCGATCTCCCTTTTCTCCCGGCGACACCGTGTGCGCACGGGGCCGCGCCTGGCACCTGCGCGGTGTCACAGAACATGACGACTGTGTAGCGCTGGACCTGACGCCTCACCCCGGAGTCTCCCTGGGGGAACCTCTGGTGCTGCTGCATCCGTTCGACCGCGTGGCTCCGGACGCCGCGCCCCGCCGCACGGCCGCGGCTTCGCGACGGGTCTTCTGGCGGTCCCTTGCCCGCCGCACGCTCTCCCTCCGTGGGTACGACACCCTTCTGGCCCCGGCAGCGGCAACCATCGACATTCTTCCCTACCAGCTCGAACCCGTCATCGCTGCGGTCCTGCACCGTGTCCCTCGCGTGCTCCTGGCCGACGCCGTCGGCCTGGGCAAGACGATTCAGGCCGGCCTCATCACCGCCGAGTTCTTCGCCCGCGGTGAAGCCGCCAGGGCCCTGGTGCTCGTGCCGCCCGCCCTGCGCGACCAATGGGCGGCGGAGCTGCGCGGGCGATTCGACATCGAGGCCGACGTGATCGACGCCGGCGCGCTCCGCGCACTGGGCTCGGGGGCTCCAGCCACGGTCAACCCGTGGTGCATCCCCCGTGTGGCCATCGTGTCCATCGACTTCGCGAAGCGCCCTGAGGTGTGTCACGCCCTTGCCGACGCCCCGTGGGACGTGGTCATCATCGACGAGGCGCACACCGTGACCCTCGACACGGAACGCCACCGCGCCACGCACCACATCGCCAGCCGCGCCAGCCGGGTGATCCTGCTGACGGCGACGCCCCACTCCGGCGACGCGTCCCAGTTCGCTGCCCTCACGGCCCTCGGCGCGGCCACGCCCGCGGAGCCGATCGCGATGTTCAGGCGGTCACGATCGGATGCCGGCTTCAGCGTCTCGCGGCGGTCGCACCTGCTGCGCGTACGCCTGTCCAGGGCCGAAGCCCGTGCGCTCACGCTCGTCCTGGCCTACCTGCGCGAGTTGTGGACAGCCGCCTCCAGTCGCCGAGACGCGGAAGCACGGCTCGTGGCCACCGTGCTCCTCAAACGCGCGCTCTCGACACCGGCCTCCCTGGCCCGGTCCATCGAGCGGCGCCGCTCACTGCTGGACGCCGGGGCCCTGCCCTCCGAACAACAGTTGGCGCTTCCGCTCGACGACATGGATGACGCCGACGACGAACCGGGGCACGTACTGGCGGCACCGGGACTCGACCACCGCGACGGCGAGAGGGCCTGGCTCGATCAGATCGCGGCATCCCTGACACACGTCCACGGGTCCAGCAAAGTCCGTGCGGTCGAACGCCTCGTGCGGCGGGCGCGTGAACCGATCATTGTCTACACCGAGTATCGCGATACGCTGCGGGAACTCGAGGACACACTGGGGCGGGCCGCCCGGGTAGCCACGCTGCACGGCGGGCTCGATCAGGCGCAGCGCCGTTTGGCCCTCGATCGGTTTGCGGACGGCCGGGCCGACGCGCTCCTCGCCACAGACGCGGGCGGCGCGGGTCTCAACCTGCAGAGCCGCTGCCGTCTGGTGGTGAACCTTGAATTGCCGTGGAACCCCGTCCGGCTCGAACAGCGAGCCGGGCGCGTGGATCGCATCGGACAGACACGCACGGTGCACACCGTCCACCTTGTCGCCCGGGCCACGCCAGAGGAACGAGTACTGGCTCGGCTGGTCAGGCGTTCAAGACAGGCGAACGCGGCGCTGTCGGACACCGCCGCGGCAACTCTGACCGAGCCTCGCTACGACGAGTCTCAGGCGGCTGAGGTATGCCTCGGACTGCGGCCTCCCCGAACGTTGTGGGTTCCGGCGCCTGACCGCGCGGCGCCGGACGCGGCGGGAAAGGTCCGCGTGCACCGGCCGGCGCTGGAGGCCGACGGGAGGCGCCACGCCCTCGCACAGATCGGCCGGCGCCGCCTGGCCGACGCGTTGCCCCGGCACCGGACCGCCTCGAAGCAGGCACCCGACCGCACCGCGCCGTATCTGCGCATCCGCGCCGGCCGGTCGGATCGCCGCCGCGGGGCCGGCCTGCTCGTCTCCGGGACAGGCACCCGTGCCCTCGCCGTCTTTGAACTTCAGATCGTGGACGAACGCCGCCATCTGGTCGACGAACATCTGATCGTCCTGCTGGTCCGTGTGTCGTGGCTGACGACGCATGCCGTGCTGGCCCATCAGGCAAGCCTGCTGCGAATCGCCACGATGCTCGGCCGGCACCCTCTGGTGCGCGACGTGCTCGACACGGAAGCCAGGCGGAGACTGGCGGTGGTTCGTTACCACATCGATTCGGCGGGCAGTGCGCTCGCGACCCGACGACAGGCGCTGGCGAAACAATCACAGGAACGCGCTCTCGAGGGCGGACCTTATCAGGCCGGCTTGTTCGACCGGCGCGCGGAGCGGGAGGCGGCACGGACAACAGCCGGTCCGATCGCCGGCCAGTTGTCTCAGTTCGGGTTTCCGCTCTGGCCCGGAGGCGACCCGGGGGGCCTTGTCTTGGCTCACCCGCCACGATTGCGCTGGCTCTGGTGGCCGGGATGCCCATAGGACCGGTTTCAGGACCTGCATGTGCGGCCTCTCTGCGACCGCGAGAACGGGTTTTGAAACCGCCTGACGAGGTGCGGGCGCCCCTCGTTGGCGGCATGCGCGGTGCACTGGTGTCGGGTTGGTACACCAGCCAGAGGCTGGGCGTGGAGTTCGAAGACGAAATCGGAACCGAGACACGCGCGCGCGGCCGTCGCGAGTTCTGTGCGTGGTGGCGGGCGAACGGCTGCCGCCTGGGCCCGGCATCGAGCCTCAGGATGGTCTGCGACGCGGGGGCAAGCCCGCTCCTTGAGATTCTGGGCCTCCGCTGGTCGCCGCCGCGTATCCAGTCCGCGGTGCCGTTCGCCGTGGCTCCCGCCGAAGGACCTGCCGGGCCCATCCCGGTCGTCGTCACGACGTGGGGCGCAGGCCTCGACCGGCACTTCTCCCGGGCCGCAGGAACGGCACATCACGCGCGCGGCCCGTGGCTGCTTGGTTTCGACGGCCGGGTACTCCGACTCTGGGACGCGCGGCGCGGGTGGGCCCGCGCGTTTGTGGAGTTCGACATCGAGACCGCGTATCACGACGAACGGACATTCGTGGTCGTCTGGGCTCTGGTGCGAGCCGAGGCGCTGGCAGCCTCGACCGCCCGCATCGCGGAGGCATCCGCCCGTCATGGAACAGCCGTGTGCGCCTCCCTGCGGGACGGCGTCCGCGAGGCGCTCACCTTGTTCGTCACGGGATTCACAAAACACGGGACCACACGAAGGACACGCGCGGCCGACGGAACCGCCGCGTTCGAGCAGTCGCTGACGCTGATCTACCGCCTTCTCTTCCTGCTCTTCGCCGAGTCTCGCGGGCTGATGCCTGCGTGGCACCGCACCTACCGCCGCTCCTACTCCGTCGAAGCCCTCCGGATCCGGGCCGAACGCCCGGGCCCGCACACAGGAATCTGGGCGTCGCTCCAGGCCATGTCGAGAATGGCCCACGATGGCTGTCACGCCGGAACCCTGGTCGTCACCCCGTTCAACGGCCGGCTGTTCTCGCCCTCGCGCGCGCCGCTTGCCGAGGCTGCCTGCCTGGACGATGACCTGGTCGCGCGGGCCGTGCTGGCGATCACGACGGCACAGGTGCCGCACGGACGCGAGCGAATCGCGTTCTCCGACCTGGGGGTCGAACAACTGGGCGCCATCTACGAGAGCGTGCTCGACTACGAACTCGTGCCCGCCCCGACATCGGGCCGGCCGCTGGCCGGATCACGGCAGGCAGACCGCACGGCGGCCCTCCAGGGCACCGGCATCCGCCGCAAGGCCACGGGCACGTTCTACACGCCGCGTGAGATGACCGACTACCTGGTTCGTCGCGCCCTCGAACCGCTCGTCGCGGGGCGCACGGCGGACGGCATCCTGCGCATCACGGTGCTCGACCCGGCCATGGGCAGCGGCGCGTTCCTCGTAGCTGCCTGTCACTATCTGGCCGCCGCGTACGAAGACGCGCTCGTCCAGGAACGCGGCCTGCTGCCCGGCGACGTGACGGACGACGACCGGGCGCACTACCGCCGCCTGGTTGCACAACGGTGCCTCTACGGCGTCGATCTGAACCCGATGGCCGTCCAGGTGGCCCGGCTCTCGATGTGGCTCGCCACGCTCGCGGCGTCGAAGCCGCTGACGTTTCTCGATCACCACCTGTCGGTCGGCAACAGCCTCGTGGGCGCCAGCCTGGACGCCGTCGCCAGCCGGCCGCCTGGCGGTCGCACACGCCAGCGGCGGCCGGGCCAACTCCCCCTGTTCGCAGCCTCGGAGGTCGAGCCGGCCCTCACGCGGGCCCTGCCTCTGCGCACCGGCCTGGCGTTCATGCCTGACGACCACGTCTCGGTGGTTCGCGACAAAGAACGGGCCCTCGCGTCCCTGCGCAGTACGGACCACGGACTCGGCCTCTGGCGGCGCCTCGCGGATCTCTGGTGTGCGGGATGGTTCTGGGACGCACCCGCAGGCCCGACACCTGCCGCGGGCGTGTTTGCCGAGATGGCTGCCGCGCTCCGCGGCGGTCCGGTTACGCTGCCAGCCGGTGCGCTCCACGATCTGCTCGGTCACGCACGGCGCATCGCTGACGGTCTGCGGTGTTTTCACTGGACGCTGGAGTTTCCCGAGGTCTTCTACGACACGGCTGGCACACCGCGCGCGGATGCCGGTTTCGACGCCGTGATCACCAACCCGCCGTGGGACATGGTGCGTGCCGACCTTGGTTCGTCCGAGTGCCGTACGCAGACCCGCGCGCACGGCACGAGACTCGTCGCCTTCGCGAGGCAGTCGGGCACGTACACGCTTGCGGAAACCGGCCAGGCGAATCTCTACCAGCTGTTCGTCGAACGA
Organism: uncultured Vicinamibacterales bacterium; assembly: GCA_964372095.1. Classification (GTDB taxonomy): domain Bacteria; phylum Acidobacteriota; class Vicinamibacteria; order Vicinamibacterales; family JAKQTR01; genus CAYJPV01. The sequence goes on from CAYJPV010000011.1 coordinate 66,072, forward strand.
TGCCTGTCATTGACGAAACCAGGAGGCCGCGTCGGCCTGATCGTACCCTGGGGACTTGCGTCGGATCGCGGCAGCGACGCCTTGCGCGCGGCGTTGATCGACCGGTGCGCGCTCGACACGCTCGTGGGATTCGAGAACACGCACGGCGTCTTCCCGATCCACAGGGGTGTGCGCTTCCTGCTGCTCTCGGCTTCGCCCGGTCCCTCGACGCGGCAGGTCACATGCCGATTCGGCGTGCATCACCTGAGCGACCTGGAGGCCGGGCAGGACGTCCCGGAGTGTGTCACCCTGACGCCGGGCCTGCTCCAGGCGTTGTCCGGCCCCGCACGAGCGTTCCCGTACGTCAGGACCCGCGCGGACCTCAGGATTCTCGAACGGCTCGGGGCACAGTTTCCGGCCCTCGCGTCCCCGCGCGGCTGGGGCCTCCGATTCGGGCGCGAACTGAACGCCAGCGACGACAGGCCCCTCATGGCCCGGGGCGGCCCCGGGCTTCCCGTCGTCGAGGGCAAACACATCACGCCCTTCAGGGTCGTGGTCGAACCGGGCGGCCTGCGCGTACCGGACCGGGAACGACTCCGGACGGACACGCTGCGCCGGGCGGTGATGACGTGGCGGCTGGCATACCGGGACGTCACGGGGCCGACCAACCAGTGGACCCTGATTGCCGCCCTGATTCCGCCCGGGCACGTCACCGTACACACCGTGCTGTGCCTCAAGTCGCCGATGGCCCTGCAGGTGCAGGCGTATCTGTGCGCGGTGCTCAACAGCGTCGTCGCGAACTTCCTGACGCGTCTGTGGGTGACGACCCACGTCGGCGCTGGCGTCATGGCTCGACTGCCTGCGCCTCGGCTGGATGAGTACGACCCCGAATTCGTCGCGGTCGCCAGCCTGGCGCTCGCCCTTCGAGACGACCCGCCCGACCGGTCCGAATGCGCCGCCAGGCTCCAGGTCCGCATGGCCCGCCTGTACGGCCTCACCCGCGAGGAGTTCGTTCACGTGCTCGAGGCGTTCCCGCTCGTGGCCGACGATTTCGCACGCGGGTGTCTCGATGAATGGGACACGCCGCCACCCTGTCTCAAGCCAGCCGTTGACGGACAACGCCGCCGGCGATACCCTCGCGACGAGACCTGACGTTCGTGATTCGACGTATCGCCCAGCCCGCCGGCCGGCTTGCCTGCACACTCACGCTGCTGATCGCCTGGGCGGCTTGGCCGGGCACCCCCCTGTCCAGTGACGCAGCGCAGCCGCCGGCCGACCTGGTCATTCGCCACGTGCGGGTCGTCCACGGCGACGGCCGCGTCACGCCGGATGCGACGGTCATCGTGCGGGCCGGCCACGTCGAGACCATTCTGACCGGCACGGCACTGCGAGGTTCGGCCGGCAACCTTCCATCTCGCGCGAGCATTGACGGAACGGGCAGGACCCTGCTGCCGGGTCTGATTGACGCCCACGTGCGGCTCGAGCCCTGGATGCTGCCGCGTTTCTTCGCGCTGGGGGTCACCACAGTACGGGATCTGCACACCACCAGTGACGACATCTTCCGGCTCGCCGCCACCGACCAGCGCACGCACCCCTTCATCATCGCGTCCGGCCCGACGATCGACGCACCGGGCAGCAGTGCCGGACAGACGATCCCCGTCGACACCGTCGGTGAGGCCCGTGCCGCCGTCAGGCTCCTCGTCAACTCCGGAGCGCGAGTCATTTCGGTGTCGCCCCGTCTCGGACCAGTCATGCTGTCGGTGGTCGTGTCGGATGCACGGGCGAGAGGTGTGCCCGTGGCGGCCCGCCTGGGCGCCACGACGGCGACGCAGGCGGCTGACGCTGGCGTGACGTCCATCGAACAGGTGAGCGGCGTTGTCGAGGCGGCCAGCACCGATGCCTCGGCCCTCGTCGCCGCGCACGCAAACCCTGCGGCAGGCTGGACAGCCGCCCAACTGGGATGGCGGCGGCTGACGCTGCAGCGACTCGAAGACGTGGCACGCGAACTGGCGGAAAAGGGTGTGGTACTCGTCCCGACCCTGGCGTGGCATGAGGCCATCTTCCGCCTCGCAGACGCGGACATCGCCAGCCATCCCGACCTTGCGCACGTGCCCGACGGGCTACCCTCCCGTGCATGGAAGCCAGCCGACGTCATGGCACGCGCCGGCTGGACACCGCAGACGTTGTCGCAATTCAGGCAGGCGTTCCCGATCCTGCAGCAGTTCGTCGCCACCTTCTCGAGAGTGGGCGGCCGTGTCGTGACCGGCACCGGCACCGGCCAGCCGTATGTCGTGCCTGGCACCAGCCTGCACCGCGAACTCGAACTGCTGGTCGCGTGCGGACTGTCCCCGGGTCAGGCCATCAAGGCCGCCACCGCCGACGCAGCCGACCTGCTTGGCGTGAAAGACCGGTCCGGCACGATTGACCCGGGCAGAGCAGCGGACTTCGTCCTCGTCGACGGCAACCCGCTCACCGACATCCGCCACACGCGGCGCATCGTCGCTGTCTTCAGGGACGGAATCTCACTGGGGGCTGGGGCAGTAGACAGTAGACAGTAGACAGTAGGAAGCAGGCAGTGACGGCGGCTGTCGCTCGGCTCTTGTCTACTGACTACTGACTACTGACTACTTCCCGCTCCCAATCCCCAGTGTGTGCGGCTTGAGCACCGCGTAGAGGCCGGCCATGACGGGCGTGGGAACGCCTGCGGCCTTGCCGCGGCGCACCACGGATCCCGCCAGCGATTCGATCTCGATCCGCTTCCCGGCCTGCAGATCGATGAGCAGCGACGAACGTGTCGATGGCGGCAACGCCTCCGCGTACGCGATGACCCGATCGAGCACTCCTTCACGAAGGGCAATCTTCTCGGCACGCGCCACCAGCTCGACCTCGAGCACGCCTTCCAGGAACTGCTCCCGGATGACCGGGTCGGCCCACAGCGGTCCCATCGGCAGCCGCGCCGCTCCCGTGAATGCGGCGAAAGGCGCCAGGTAGATGAACTTCTCCCACATCGGCACGCGTGCATCCGCCACGGGCTCGGCGTGGATGTCCGCGGCTTTCATGACGTCCGCGATGGCGGCCACCCGTGCGGACACCTCTTGCCGCTCGCCGAACGCCTCACCGAACACGATGCGCCGGTGCGTGCCGGTCTGTTCGATGAACCCCGGGGCCGCAATCGCCGTCGCCACGTAGGTCGGCCCGCCGAGCACCCGTTCGGGGCCGACCACTGCCGCCACGTCATCCACGCTGTCCACGCCGTTCTGAAGCGTGATGACCACCGTTGACGGCCCCATCAGCGGAGCCAGCATGGGCAGCACCGTCGGGTTGTCGTAGGTCTTGACCGCCAGCAGGACCACGTCCACCGGTCCGATGGCCGCGGCGTGCTCTTCCGCGTGCGCACGAACCGTGAAGTCACCGAGCGGACTCCAAATCATCAAGCCGCGCTCGCGCAGCGCCTTGAGGTGCGCCCCACGGGCCACGAACGACACCTTCTGCCCCGACAGCGCGAGTTTCGCGCCGTAATACCCGCCGACAGCTCCGGAACCGACAATGGCAAAGTGCATGGGGACATCGTACTAGGGATTGGGGATTAGGGATTGGGGATTAGGGAAAGGCAGTGGATGTCCCCCTTGCCCCTTGCCCCTTGCCCCCTTGTCCCTACCCATGTCCCACCCCCCATGTCCCGGAGTACAATCCGCCCATCGTGGAATCCAGGATCGCGACCCTCCTCGTTGCTGTCATTGTCGTCGGCTCCATCGTCGCCGGGCTGATTGTCGGCGCCCGCAATGACGAACGCCCCGACGCCGTGGATCTGATCGTCTACAACGGGCAGGTGTTTGCCGGCCCGGGTCAGCCGCGCGCCGAGGCGCTCGCCATCAAGGGGAACGAGATCCTGCGCGTCGGATCCAATCGCGAGATCAAGACCATGCGCGGGCGGTCAACGAGCATGATCGACGCCCACGGCGGCACGGTGCTGCCGGGGTTCAACGACTCGCACGTCCACTTCATCGGCGGCGGCACCGCCCTGGAACGCGTGAACCTGCTTGACGCCGAGACGCTGGACGCCATCAAAGCCAGGATCGTGGAGTTTGCCGGATCGCATGCCGATCAGCCGTGGGTGCTCGGCCGCGGGTGGTACTACTCGCCGTTCCCGGGCGGGCTCCCGACGAAAGATATTCTGGACGAGCTTGTGCCCGATCGGCCGGCGTACATGACCTGTTACGACGGACACACGTCCTGGGCCAACTCGAAAGCCCTCGAACTGGCGGGCATCACGAAAGACACGCCAGACCCCCGGAACGGCGTGGTCGTTCGGGATCCGAAGACGGGAGAACCGACCGGCGTCCTGAAGGAAGCCGCCATGCAGCTCGTGGCCAGGGTCCTGCCCGACACCACGAACGAGGACCGTCTGCGCGCGATCCGGACAGCCGTGAAAGAAGCCCATCGCCTGGGCATCACGAGCGTCCAGGAGGCCGGCACCAGCCCCGAACGTATCGCGCTGTTCGAAGACGCGCGGAAGGCGGGCGACCTGCAGGTGCGCGTGTACGCGGCCATGGGAGCCGGCGCCGACACGACCGAAGCCGAGGCGGACGCCTTGGACGCGGTCCGGAGCCGGTACGCCAACGACCCGGTCATCCGGGTCGGGGCCATCAAGCTGATGGTCGACGGGGTAATCGAGTCGCACACGGCCGCGATGCTCCAGCCGTACGCCAACACACCCGCGACGGGCGAGGCGATGATGTCGCCGGCCGATCTGCAGCGTGTCGTGAATCTGTTCGACCGCCGCGGCTGGCAGATCTTCACGCATGCCATCGGCGACGGTGCCGTGCGCATGACGCTCGACGCGTACGAAGCCGCCGGCCGCGCCAATCCGGCCCCGTTGCGCGGCCGCCGCCACCGGGTCGAACACGCGGAAACGATCGACCCGGCCGACATCCCGAGATTCGCGTCAACCGGCACGATCGTGTCGTTCATGCCCTTCCACGCGAACCCGACGCCGGCTCAGCTGGACGTCTGGAGGGCCAACATCGGTCCTGAGCGCGCGTCGCGCGGCTGGATCGCACGGACGTTGCTCGACTCGGGCGCGCGCCTGACGCTCGGCAGCGACTGGCCGGTGGTCTCGTTGGATCCGCGTCTCGAAATCAACATGGCCGTCACGAGGAAGACGCCGGACGGCACGCCGCCTGAAGGCTGGCTGCCGGAGCAGGCCATCACGCTCGACGAAGCGATTGCCGGGCTGACCCAATGGGCTGCTTACGCGTCTTTCGAAGACCACCGGAAGGGCAAGCTCGCTCCGGGGTATCTGGCCGATCTCGTCATCCTGTCAGCCGACGTCTTCGCCCTGCCCGCAGACAAGTTGCTCGACGCCGAGGTGGACGTCACGATCTTCGACGGCAAGGTCGTGTACGAACGATAGCCGCTCGTTCGGCGTGGCGTCCGGCTCTCGCGTGGCGTCCGGCTTCAGCCGGACGTCTGAGCCCTCCGCGCCGTCACTCATTCGCGAAGTGCGCGTGGGCGATTCGCCAGCCGTCACTGTCCTTGAACAACACGAACGTGACCGGCCCCCGCTGAGGGGCAGCCGTGCCCGCAACGTCCCGATCGAAGAGCCAGGTGGCCGTCGCAAACGCTGTGTCCCCCCGTTCTTCCACCGCCAGGTCCTCGAGCCAGAGTCGGCTGTCCGAAGCTTTGCCGCCCGGCACGAAGCCGAACCCCTTGTGGTGCGATAGCAGGGCCTCACGGCCGGCGATGCGCCCGGGTTTCTCTGAGGAGTAATACGACGGTGCCGGCTGCGTGGTGAAGAGCCCGCCTGCCAGGTCGAGGTCGTACGTGTTCCAGGCCAGCACCCAGGCATTCAGCGTCGAGGCCACGGATTTGCGGTCGGGGTTGGCGCGTACCAAGTCGGCCAGCTCGACTTCTGCGGCAATCGTGGCGAACGATGCCCAGGACCCGCCAGTCGCCTGACGCTCGAACAGTGTCCGGGCGCGCGTGTCGTCGCCGCGCCACAGCGCCACCAGCCCCATGCCATAGTCCCGGATTGCCGTCTCCGACACGCTTTCGCCGTCACGGGACCGGGCGAAGTCTTCCTGCGCGATCGTGCCCTTGAACATCAGCACGCGATCCAGGTACGCCCCGTTCTCGATCAGCGCCATCCCGCGATGAATGGGCGCCACGGCGGCATCGGCCGCCGCCCGCTGCCCCGTCCGCCGCAACGTCATGTAGAGCCAGTCGGTCACGGCCACCACCGAGTCGTCGTTCTTCGACCACGTCAGGCACTGGCGATACGCCGCTTCGGCCTTTGCGAAGTCCCGGGTCAGGAAATACGACAGCCCCAGGTGATAGTAGATGTTGAAATGGGTATTCGAGACCGGAATGCCGGCTTTGTTCGGCGCGCCGTCCGGCTCGATCTCGAGCGGCTTGCCCTGTGCCAGTGCGGCTGCCTTTTCGAAGTCCGCGATCGCCCGCGTGAACTGCCGGATCGAGAGGTACCGGTGTCCGCGATGCCGGTAGAGACGGTACGAATCGGGGAACTTCTGCAGTCCCTCGGTGTAGATCGTAATCGCCTCACGATACCGTCCGAGGTAGGCCACCCGCCGGCCGAGCCAGATGTAGCGGTTTTCGGTCGGTCCGGCCTCGAAATCCCGCCGTGCCTGTTCGTAACTGGCCTGGGCCGCGGTCCCCGCCGCAGGCGCCGTCAGCGCCGTGCCGAACAATGAGATACCCTCGTAGGACTTCGGCGATCCTGCCTGGCGGGCTGCGTCCTGACCCGCGATGCCGGCCGACGCGACGGCCGCGATCCCGATGATGGCCCACACAACGCGAAACGGGAGTTCTGTGCGCATCCGGTGCTCCTTGGCTGTGGCATTGTATGCTGGATGCGGGCGGCGGTGGTCAGAGGTCCGAAGCTGCGGACGAAGAACGAGGGAATAGACACATGGCAACGAACCGGGGAGCGTGGGGCTCGCGACTGGGATTCATTCTCGCGGCGGCGGGGTCGGCCGTGGGCCTCGGCAATGTGTGGGGATTCCCGACGCAGGTCGGCAAGGGTGGCGGCGCCGTCTTCGTTCTGGTCTACCTGGTCTGCGTCTTCGTAATCTGCCTGCCGGTCATGGTTGCCGAACTGGTCATCGGGCGACGAGCGCAGAAAGATCCGGTGAGCGCGTTTTCGGCGATCCGGCCGAACTCGCCGTGGTGGCTGGTCGGCGCCCTCGGCGTGGCGGCGGGCGTGGCCATCCTCTCGTTCTATTCGGTGATTGCGGGCTGGGCCTTCGCCTACGTCTGGTTCTCGGCCACCGGCGCCGGCGGCGGAGACCCTGAGGCCATCCGGACGTTCTTCGCCACCTTCGTGGCCAACGGCCCGGCCACAGTTTTGTTGTCTCTGCTCGTGCTGACTGGAACGGCCGCCGCCATCATCGGCGGTGTCCGAAGCGGCATCGAGCGCGTCTGCAAGGTGATGATGCCGCTCCTGCTGCTGCTGCTGGTGGGGCTGGCCATCCGGGCCGCAACCCTGCCAGGCGCGCATGCGGGTCTCGCTTACTACTTCAAGCCGGACCTCGGCCGCCTGTTCGATCCCGCGGTGCTCAACGCTGCCCTCGGCCAGGCGTTCTTCTCGCTGAGCCTGGGCATGGGTGCCATGCTCACGTACGGCAGCTATCTGTCGAAGCGGGACGGCATTGCCGCCGCGGCCCTGTGGGTCGTCGTGATCGACACCTCGGTGGCCTTGCTGGCTGGTCTCATCATCTTCCCGGCGGGATTCTCGATCCCCGGATTCGACCCCTCCGCCAGCGGCCCGGGTCTCATCTTCGCCGTACTCCCGCAGTTGTTCGCCACCCTCCCAGGCGGGCACCTGTTTGGCGCGGCATTTTTCGTCATGTTGTCACTGGCCGCACTGACGTCGACGATATCGTTACTCGAAGTGCCCGTCGCCCACCTGATCGACGCGCGAGGATGGACGCGCCGGCGTGCCGTCATCACGATCGCCGCCGCGGCGTTCCTCCTGTCGATCCCCTCGGCGCTCGCGGGCGGATCGGTCGCGGCGCTCAGCCAGTTGCCCGGCTTGGGCATGGACTTCCTGTCGCTGATGGCCACCATCTGGAACAACTTCGCGCTGCCGATTGGCGGCCTGTTCATCGCCGTGTTCGTCGGCTGGGCCTGGGGCGTGGAAGGCGCGCTCGACGAACTGCGCGCCAACCAGGCCTGGTTTCCCGGCCCCCGTGTCTGGGGTTTTCTGATCAGATTTGTCTGTCCGCTGGCGATCCTGGTCATCATCGTCTTCACGATTCGCGATCTGCTGTAGGTCGCCCGAGACCGCTTCCAGGGAGATGGCGCACATGATGAAACCCCTGCACACGCTCGGCGACCTCGACGCGGCCATTGCCGGATCGTCGGGCCGCCCGGCTCTGGTGTTCAAGCACAGCACCACGTGCGGCACGAGCGCGTACGCCCACGAAGAGGTTGAATCACTGCTCGAAGAACCGGGTCTGCGCGCGGACGTCTACATCCTGGACCACCCCCCCGCTCCCCCCCTCCCCCCCGCACATGCGGAGCGCCCCCCCCTCCCCCACGAATCGCCCCAGGCGCTGCTGTTCGTGAACGGCCAGGTGGCCTGGCACGCATCACACTTCCGGATTACCAGGGACGCGCTGGCCGCAGCCATCGCCTGAGTCCTGCGACCGGCACCGCGCGCGCCAGACCCGTTCTCCGCAACGGGCTCTCGCGTATACTGGCGGTTCACCTGTTCAACGACCGACGAGGGCGGCCGCCGCCCTCGTCGATGTCTGCCCTGGAGGACTGCCCATGGAACGCAAGACGGCTGCCGATTTCGATCCCGAAGTGCTCATCCTCTTCGACGCGTACGTGCACGGCGCCATCGACCGCCGCGGCTTTCTGAACAAGGCGTCGAAGTACGCGGCCGGGGGCATGACCGCTGCCATGCTGCTCGATGCGTTGAATCCGCGTTTCGCCGAAGCGCAGCAGGTGGCCAAGGACGATGCTCGCCTCAAGGCCGAGTACGTCACCTTCCCGTCGCCCCAGGGCAACTCGACCACGAAGGGGTATCTCGTGCGGCCGGCCGCCGCCAAGGGCAAACTACCCGGGGTGCTCGTCGTGCACGAGAACCGCGGCCTCAACCCCCACATCGAGGACATCGCCCGACGCGTGGCCCTCGACAACTTCGTGGCCTTTGCCCCGGATGCGCTCGCGCCGCTCGGCGGATACCCGGGCGACGAAGACGCGGCCCGTCAGTTGTTCCCCAAGCTCGACCAGGCCAAGACGCGTGAGGATCTGGTGGCGGCGACGGCGTTCCTCAAGGCGCACGCCGAATGCACGGGCAAGGTCGGCGTCGTCGGATTCTGCTGGGGCGGCAGCGCCGCCAACATGCTGGCCACCCGCATCCCCGACCTGGCCGCGGCCGTGCCGTTCTACGGCGGCCAGGCCAGCGCCGAAGACGCCCCGAAGATCAAGGCGCCGCTGCTCGTCCACTACGCCGAGAACGACGCGCGCGTCAACGCCGGCTGGCCGGCGTACGAAACCGCGCTGAAGGCCGCCGGGGTCTCTTACACGATGCACATGTACCCGGGCACGCAGCACGGGTTCAACAACGACACGACCCCGCGTTACGACGAAGCCGCGGCCAAGCTGGCCTGGCAGCGGACGATGGAGTTCTTCAACACACACCTCAGAGGCTAGAGGCTAGAGGCTAGAGGCTAGAGGCTAGGGGGACATCCACTGTCTTTCCCTAGTCCCTAGCCCCTAGTCCCTAGCCCCTAGTCCGTGGCCCCTAGTACCGAAGCACCCGCACAACCTGGTACCGGTTCTCCGTCCCCTCCTGGCGCAGCAGCAGCAACTGGGCGGGCTGGCCGGGCGCGACCGTCTGCTCGGACTTCCTGGCCGTCCAGTCCGGCAGCACGACGGCGTCCCCGACCTTGAGCGCCGGGTCGAACAGCGGAGCGAGTACCAGGCCGGTGGCGTCAATGTCTTCCAGTGCGCCGAATGGCTCGAGGTCTCCGAGGTCGTCGATCCGCGCGGACACCTGCGTCTGCAACTGGCCTTCCACCTCCCGCACGACGCGGTTTCCCACGATGCCGACGTCGGCGGTGAACGGCGCGACACCGGTGCCGGGCACGACCGCCGCATTGCGGATCAGGACGTAGAACACGTTCGAGCCATTCATCGGCAACGACTCATATCGCGCCTTGTCGGTCAGCCTGACGCGACCCGACGCCAGCGCGTCGAGAGACGTGACCAGTGCCACGAAGTTCAGCCGTACGAGGTGCGGGTCTGGCGCCTCGGATGGCCACGGTCCTGTCTCGATCAGCACGACGTTCGTCCCCCACCTGGTGATGTTGTCCCCGAACGCACGCACTTCGAACTCGTCGTCGTACCGGCCGATGCGGCCCGGCGCAAGGGGCTCCAGCGCGTCTCGAATCACCGCACAGATCTGCTTGGTGAGCAGGCGGCCCGGGCTCTCGGTCCGCGCCTCGTCGAATGCCACGGACAGGAGCGAGATGGACGCCGGTTCGCGGGTGTTCCCCGCCGACGTCCGCCAGTTCTGGTTGTGGAGATTGAAGCCGATTTCAGGGTTCAGGCGGTCACGCAACGCCTTGAGCAGACGCCCCTCGGGCGTCTGCAGCCGGCGCGCGTCGCGGTTGATGTCGATGCCTTGGGCATTGCGGCGCTGGAACCGCTCGGCGCCGTCGGGGTTGAGCATCGGCACGACGTGAATGGTCAGGGCATCAAGCATGCGCCTGACGTGAGGTTCGTCGCGGTGGCGCCGCACGTATTCGAAGATATCGAACAGGGCCGCCGTCGCCGTCGGTTCGTCACCGTGCATCTGCGACCACAGCAACACGCGCATCGGCCCGCGCCCGAACCACAGGTGATTGATCGATCGCCCCTCAACTGACGCCCCGATCTGCTCGACGCTGAACAGGTCGGGTGTGGCCAACTGAACCTTGCGCAGCGCCGCGTCCACGTCGGCGTGGCGGACGAGCGGCGGCACCGGCCACGAGACCTTCTCGGCATCCCACACGGCTGCCAGCGCCTGCGGAGACAACCCGCCCGCCGTCTGACCGGGGCCAGTGGCCGGCCGGGCGAAGACGGGCACGGCGATGACAAGCGCCGCCAGGCCGGCGACGACGGTTCGACACGCTCTGGACAGAGTAATTACCATGCAGGAATCGTAGCAGACGACACAGGCTCCAGGCCCCGGGCTCCGGGCGAGGCCTGTAGCCTGAAACCTGTAGCCTGTAGCCCACGCTATAATGCCTATCCCCCTCCGTTCCCTTCGCAGGGACAGTCCGGAGCTTCCCGATGACCCAGAAACAGACACCAGACCAGCGCACCTCCCTCGCCCTCGACTCGGCCCAGACCCTTCACCGCATGCTCGGGAAGCCGCCGGCATCCTGGACGGCCGACGACCTCGCCGAACTGGTCCGCGATCAGGGCATCCGCGTGCTGTCGCTCATGCATGTCGGCGGCGATGGCTGGCTGAAGACTCTCGACTTCGTGCCGCGCGACGCTGCGCATCTCAGGGACATCCTGGCCGGCGGCGAACGCGCGGACGGCTCGAGCCTCTTTGGGGATCTTGGCATTCCCGTCGGCGCCTCCGACATCGTGATGCGTCCGCGGCTCTCGTCGGCCTTTCTCGACCCGTTCGCGCCGGAACCCACACTCGCCGTGCTGTGCAGTCACTTCAACCGGCAGGGCCAGCCCCTGGCCGAGTCGCCGGACACGCTCGTTCGCGCCGCCCACGCCAGACTGGCACGGGAGACCGGTATTGAACTGCACGCGCTGGGCGAGATCGAGTACTTCCTGGGCCACCGCGGCGAGGAAGGCGAAGCCTACGGCGCCAACGAGCGCGGGTATCATGCCAGTTCGCCATTTGTGTTCGGGGAGGCGTTGCGGCGCAAGGCCCTTGTCCACCTCGCCGAGATGGGCGTCCCGGTGAAGTACGGCCATGCGGAAGTCGGGTACGTCGAAGCCGATGCCGTCGACAGCCGCGTGTGGGAGCAGCACGAGATCGAGCTCTGGCTGCAACCCCTGCCCGAGGCCGCCGACGCCGTGGTCCTGACCCAGTGGGTCCTTCGTAACCTCGCACTCCGCGCCGGCATGCTCTGCAGCTTCGCGCCGATGGCCCGGAAAGGTCACGCCGGCAGCGGGATGCACTTTCACTTCGCCCCGCACGTCGAACACGGGTACAGGCCCCACACTGACGCGGGCGGGCAGCTCCTGCCGGAAGCCAAGTGGCTGATTGGCGGGCTCGTCCAGCACGGCGCGGCGCTCATGGCCTTCGGCAACCGGAGCCGCGATTCGTTCGTCAGACTGAGTCAGGGAAAGGAGGCGCCCAGCGTCGTGACCTGGGGCCGCTATAACCGGAAGGCCCTGATTCGGATCCCGATCATCCCGACCGACGAACACGGCCGCGAGACCAGTCCCGGCACGATCGAGTTCCGGCTGCCCGACGGCTCGGCGCACCCCCACCTGCTGCTCGCGGGTGTGGCTCAGGCCATGGCGGCCGGGCGCCGCATCGAACAACTGGATGCGTCTCTTGAGCGGACGGCGGTGACGGCCCACGGCGTCGCGGCAACCGAGAACCGTGTCCCGCTGACGTTCATGGAAATTGCCGACGCCGTCGAACGCAGTCGCCAGGCATTCGAAGCCGGCGGCGTATTTACGGAGAACCTGCTGAACCGCGTCGTGGGGCTGTTAAGAGCCTGAGGCTCACACCGAGGAGTGACATGAAGACAAGGATACGGGTCGCAACGCTGGCTCTGGCACTGTTCGTTGCGGCGCAGGACCTGGCGTTTGCGCAGGGCTTCGACGTCAAGACACACGCGCTCAAGAACGGCATGAAGATCCTGGTCCAGGAAGACCACTCCATCCCGAACGTGGCGCTGTACGTCTTCTACCGGATCGGCTCCCGCAACGAACGGCCGGGCACGACGGGTCTTTCGCACTTCTTCGAGCACATGATGTTCAACGGGGCGAAGAAGTACGGCCCCGGAGACTTCGACCGGGTGATGGAAGCCAACGGCGGCTCCAACAACGCCTACACGAGCCAGAACGTTACGGTGTACCAGGACTGGTTCCCGCGATCGGCCCTCGAGCTGATTTTCGATCTCGAAGCCGACCGTATCCAGAACCTGGCCTTCGTCGCGGAGATCGTCGAGTCCGAACGGGGCGTCATCGCCTCGGAACGGCGCAACGGCGTCGATGCGAACAATGCCGGTCTTCTCAACGAACAGTTGTGGGCCACGGCCTACACGGCACACCCGTACCAGTGGCCGGTCGTCGGCTGGATGTCCGACATCGAGTCCTGGACGCTGGACGACCTCACACAGCACTTCAAGACCGGGTACTCGCCGTCCAACGCGACGATGGTGGTGACCGGCGACGTAACGCTGGAGGAAATCGTCACGCTCGCGGAGAAGTACATCGAGCCGATTCCGTCGTCCGCGCCGCCGCCGCCGGTCAAGACCATCGAACCCGAGCAACTGGGTGAACGGCGCATTGTTGTGCGCAAGTTCGCGCAGTTGCCGATCCTGCAACTGGCGTATCACGTCCCGGCCACCTCCGATCCTGACTACTACCCGCTCCAGATTCTGGAGACCCTGCTGTTCTCCGGACAGAGTTCGCGGATGTACAAGCGCTTGGTGGACAAGGACCAGATTGCGCTGTCCGTCGGCGGCGGCAGCGACCTCGGCTTCGATCCGACGCTCTTCACGATCGCCGCCCAGCCCAAAGCCGGCGTGGATCCCGTCACCGTCGAGAAAGCCATCTACGAAGAACTCGACCGGGTCGCCGCGCAGTCCGTCACGGCCGGCGAAATGGAGAAAGCGAAGAACATCCTGCTGTCGGAGTTCTACCGCCAGATCCGGACCATCAGCGGCCGCAGCAATGCCATTGGCACGTACGAGGTGTTTTTCGGCGACTACCGGAAGCTCTTCTCGGCCGCCGACGAGGTTGCCAAGGTGACAACCGCCGACGTCCAGCGCGTGGCGAAGAAGTATTTCACGGCGAACAACCGCACCGTGGCCACACTCCTGCCGGAAGCCCCGGCGGACAAGAAGTAGGAGGCTGTCATGAAGCAGATCCACCGACTCGCCATCAGCCTCCTCGTGCTCGTCGGGATCACCGCGCCGCTGCTGGCGCAACCCGGCGCGCTCGCGCTCCCGCCCTACAAGAAGGTCGTACTGAAGAACGGCATGACGCTCCTCCTGATGGAGCAGCACGAAGTGCCGATCGTGAGCATCTCGGCCGTCATCAAGGCCGGCTCGGTCGCGGATCCCGCCGGCAAAGAAGGCGTGGCGGCCATCACGTCGGCGCTGCTCCGCCGCGGCACGCAGTCCCGCACGGCCGACCAGTTCGCGGAAGAGTTGGACTTTGTGGGCGGCTCCTTCGGGTCGGGCACCAACGTCGACGCGACGACCGTGTCCGCCGAGTTCATGAAGAAGGACGTTGTGAAGGGTCTCGACCTCGTGGCCGACGCGCTGATGCGACCGTCCCTGCCGGCCGATGAAGTGTCGAAACAGGTCCGGCAACGCGTGGACGGCATCAAGGCCGCCAAGGACCGGGCTGCCGGCGTGATCGGCACCTATTTCAACCGGTACCTGTTCGGCAACCATCCGTACGGCAGACCCACGGGCGGTGACGAGACGTCGCTCGCCGCGATCACACGTGACGACGTGGCGACGTTCTATGGGGCGCACTACGGTCCGGGGTCCACGATCATGGCCGTGGTCGGCGATTTCGAGACCGCCGGGATGGAAAAGCAGCTCACGGCGCATTTCGGCGCATGGCCCGCCAAGGCCGTGCCCGCCTCCGCGGTGGCGGACGCCGTCCCGGTACCGGGCAAACGGCTGCTGCTGGTGGACAAACCCGACGCCACACAGACGTACTTCCGCATCGGCAGCGTCGGCATCAGCCGGAGCAACAACGACCGGGTCGGCATCGAGATCGTGAACACGCTGTTCGGCGGGCGTTTCACGTCGGTGCTCAACACCGAGCTTCGGATCAAGTCGGGCCTGACCTACGGCGCTGGCTCGTCATTCGCGGAACTGAAGGCGAAGGGGCCCTTCGCCATCAACACCTACACGCGCAACGCCAGCACCGAGAAGGCGATCGATCTCACCCTCGCGGCCCTGGCGCGGCTCCACGAGCAGGGTATCTCGGAGGGCGAACTGGCATCGGCCAAGTCGTACCTGAAGGGTCAGTTCCCCCCGGAGATCGAGACCAGCAACCAGCTGGCCGGCGTACTCGCCGACCTGGCCTTCCACGGACTCGACGAACGCGAGATCAATACGTACTACGCGAAGATCGACGCCGCCACGATGACCGACGTGAAGCGGATCATCAAGACGTACTTCCCGCTCGACAATCTCACCTTCGTGCTGATTGGCAAGGCTGCGGAGATCGAGGCGGTTGCGAAGAAGTACGCGCCGGTCATCGATCGGAAGTCGATCGGGGCCGTGGGATTCTAGGCTGGGGATTGGGGGTTGGGGGTTGGGGGTTGGGGGTTGGGGGTTGGGGTGAAACAATTTTTTTAGGCCAAAAGGCCCCCC
>CAYJPV010000011.1:81614-143202 GCA_964372095.1 uncultured Vicinamibacterales bacterium
GTGGGGGAACTTTTTTTTGTCAAAACAATTTGTTTCCCCCCAACCCCCAACCCCCAACCCCCAACCCCCAGCTACCGTGAGAACCAGTAACTGACCTTCGCCATGAGTACGTTGTCGCCGGGCGCGGCGAACATGCTCGAGAGGTCCGAGCCAAGAGCGAACTGCCCGGGCCGGGCGTAGTCTTCCCGCATCTGCGTCCACACCAGGTACACCGTCGAGCCCGGCCTGAACTCCCACCGGTACACCGCATTCACGCGCAGCGACTTGAAGTTGAAGTCCGGATTGCCGAACCCGAACGGCGTGTCCGCGCCGCCGGCCGCCGGATCGACCTGGTACCTGCCTGCGGTTTCATCGTAGACAATCGACCCGGTCTCGTACCCGTATCGCAGGAACGAATACGTCCGGGGCACAGCGGCTTCCTTGAAGTCGAAGTACCGGCCGGCCGAGAGCAGGGGCTGCGCGTAGAGCTGGAACGACATGCGCGGCGACACGATCCAGTTGGCCCGCAGCGTCATCGACACTTCGGTCTGGTCGAGATCGCCGAACACGTATCGGCTGCCGAACGTGGCGGTGGCCGCCGCATCGGCGTGCGTGGTCACGTACTGAGCCGTCGAACGTGAGCGCATCAGCGACGGGCCGGCTTCGAACGACAGCGAGGACGTCGGCCGCCAGGTGAGGCTGACTTCCGCACTGGCGTCCCACCCGCCGCCCCTGCTGCCGGAGTACGCCCCCTGCAGGCCGAGCATCAGAGGCTTCCGACCGTCTGTGAAGATCGCGGCCGACGTGTTCACACCGGCCGGGCTGTCCATCATCGGCCCGCCGCGCGTCAGACGATCGCTCCTTCCCGTCCGGCCGGCGAAGACGGTAGCCTGCCCGGTCCAGTAGTTCGGGAACGTGACCCAGCCTCCCGTCCAGAGGCCGTCGGTCATCATCTCGTTATTGAAGTTCGACACCCAGAACTTCGATACGATCACCTGCCGGAAACGCGAGAAGCGGTCGGGTGTGCGCCTGGCCCACGCGAAGGCCAGGTGGCCTCCCCATCGGTCGACATTCGACATAAATCCAATGTCGTTGACTTCGTACCCGGGCGTGACGGCCCAGAGCGAGGCATTGGGCCGGAAGTTGCCTGCATTCCGGTTGAAGTCGAGCTGAAAGTTCCAGCCCGAGAGCGACGTACGGGTCGAGTCGTACTCCAGATGGTCGGCGTCTGGCCTGTGGTAATAGCGGGCTGACGTACGCTGGAGGCGGCCAATGGTGGCCGTCGAGCCGGTGACGTAACTGCGTGACAGGCCGCTCGTCACGACCCATTCCCGCTTCGCATCGATGAACAGGTGGCCGTCCACGCCGAACAGGTACGCGCCGCTGGTCAACAGGTCTTCCAACGCCTTCTCCCGCAGGTTGCGGGTGACGGCCGTCGTGATGAACCCAAAGCCCCCGCGTTGCCCGACGTCTCGTCGGACTCTGGCAACCAGGTAATTTGTGAGCGGCTCGACTTCGGTCCGATCTCGTGCGGACCCCAACGCCACGTCGGCGAACTCCCGCGAGGTTACCGCATCGATGATGCCGATGTTCCAGCCGCCCGCGGTCTTCCCGGTCAGCTTGGCCGCACCGAGAATCGTCGTGGCCGGCGGACGGTCGACGTAGTCGCCCGACGCGCGTCCCTGCGGCGAACGGCCGATGCGGCGGGTGTAGAACAGCGTAGGATTCGTCCGGTTGAAGCCCATCGCGCCGTTGACGCCGTTCCGGCCGAAGTTGTTGAAGTTCTGCGCGCCTTCGATGAAAAACGGGCGTTTCTCGTCGTAGAAGGTCTCGAACACGCTGAGGTTGACGACGGCGGGATCCACTTCGACCTGGCCGAAGTCGGGGTTGATGGTGCCGTCAATCGTGAGATTGCTGGTGATGCCCCACTTGGCATCGAGCCCGGTCCCTCCGAACAGCCGGCGGCCGTCGTTGAACGGGTGGTCCCTGTCGGTCACACCGCTGAATTCGGCGCGCCCGGTCGTATACGGCAGCAGGTCGAGGTGGCGGCGGCCCCGCAGCCCGTCGAGGCCGGCCAGCGTTCCCATCCGCGATACGAACCGGCCATCGGTCTTCGGGACGGGTACCCACCAGTCTTCTTCGTTGTGGCGCTGAATCGTCCGGATGATGTTGAGTCCCCAGGCCTGCTGATCGCGCGTCTCGAACCGGAGCTGCGAGAACGGGATGCGCATTTCCGCAGTCCAGCCGGTTGCATCTGTGCTGACTTCGGCTTCCCACACGGCATCCCACGAATCGTCTTCGCTCGTATCGTTGTACAGCACGGCGTCCCACAGGGCGCCGGCCGCCGACACCCGAAACGTGCTGCCGGTCAGGCCGTCGTGCAGTGGCGACAACGACACGACGATGGTGTCGGCCAGGCCCTCCGCCGATCCGTCGCGCCGCGAGAGCCGCCTGGCTATGCGGGCCGGCTCCCGATCCCACATCCTCGCGCCGATGTACAGCGCGTCATCATCGAAGAGAAAACGGACATCGGTGGCTTCCGTCGCCGGCTGTCCTTCGTTGGGATCGCGCTGGGTGAAGTTGCGGGCGGGTTCGGTGGTCTGCCAGTCCTTCTCGTCCAGCTTGCCGTCGAGGACGATGGCGGCGGTCGCGCGGACGGCGCGGATGGCAGGGGCGGGTGACACCGTGCCGGTCCCGGGCTGGCCCGCTTGCGCGTACCCCGGGCTGGCCCACGTTCCGGCGAGCATCAGCATGCAACCCAGACTCGCGCAGATCTTCGCCACTCGCACCCCCTGCCTCCGGTTAGACGGGCGGGCGTCGGCGAAAGTTGTGTGGACGAATCAGCCGGCCAGCCCGGGCCGCCAGCGCAATCCGAGTCCGAGAATCCGCTGGAGCAGCTCTTCGTACTGGATGCCGGAGTGTTCCGCGGCTTCCGCGAAGTCTTCGCCGTAGGCAAGCTGGGGGTTGGGGTTGGCTTCGAGCACGTACACCCGGCCTGCGGCGTCGAGCCGCAGATCGATGCGCGCGTAGCCGCACAGGTCGAGCGTTCTGAACACCCGCTTGCAGAGGCGCTGGATACGGAGCGCCAGGTCGGGCGGCAGATCGGCCGGTCCGGTCATGATGCCGTACTTCTCCCGGTACGCGTCGTTCCACTTCACCCGCTCGCTGGCGATGCGGTACGCACGATCCGGCATCTGGGCGAAGTTCATCTCCCACACCGGGAAGACGGCCAGCCGGAAGTTGCCCAGCACGCCCACGTACAGTTCCCGGCCTTCGACATAACGCTCGACAATCGCGTCGGTGCCGATGCTCTGGTGGATGAACCTGACTCGCTCGCGCAGGGCCCCTTCGTCGGCCACGACGGATGCCTGCGAGATCCCGATCGAGGCTTCCTGCGTCAGCGACTTCACGATGAGCGGAAACGGCAGGCGTTTCTGCAGGCGAGGCACCTGGCCCATCCGCACGACGGCGAATTCCGGCGCCGGAATCCGGTGGTACGCGAGCAACGTTCGCGCGAGCGCCTTGTCGCGCGACAACATCAGGCCACGCGGGTTGCAGCCCGTATAGGGCGTCTTCATCAGCTCCAGATAACTCACGACGTGCTGGTCGAACACCCCGATCTCGCCGAACCCCTCCATGAGGTTGAAGACGATCTCCGGCTTGAAGTCCTGGATGGCCTGCCGGATCACGCCCAGTTCGTCTTTCACCCCGACGTTCTGCACGTGGTGCCCCATGTCCTCCAGGTGGGAGACGACATCGAATTCCATCTTCCACGGCACGTTGACCACGTCCATGCCCTCGGTGTACGGGGGCGGCACCAGGTAGTCGTGCATCAGCGCGAGGATTCTGAGTGCCTTCATAAGACCAGCCTGTGCCTGCTGCTGTGCAGGTGGTTGACGGCCTGCGCGGTCAGCAGAGCGGTGAAATCCATCTGGGCGCGGTCTTCGGAGCCGGTGACACGCAGGCCGAGTTCCTTGCAGCGCCTGATCATGTTCTCGATGACCTGATCGATCGTGTACTGCTTCTCCCCGGTGTAGCGGGCGACGCGCCGCCGGACGTCCTTGCGGATCCGCAGCAGGAACGCGGCCGCCTCGACATCCGGCCCGCGCTCGGCTCCGTCCGAGAAGAGCCGGCGCAGGTCCCGATCGTAGAAGTTCGGGTAGTCCACGCCGTACTTGGTGCGTTTCCGCTGGTAGTGCGTGCCGAGGGAACGACGGACGCGTGGCAGCGGATCGACGGGCTTGCCGGGATCGATCACGGGGTCGCGGCCGGCGATGTCGCGCATCAGTTCGTCCATGTACTCGAGCTTGCGCAGCGCCGGCCAGCCGACGTATCGGGCGCGCCACTGGGCGTCGGGCGTCAGCCAGACGGCAAACGTTTCGGCGAAGTCTTCGGCCGGGTGGCTCTGCGCGTACCAGGACTCGAGATGCAGGACGAAACTGCGGCTATAGGGCTTTGGCGTGTACTCCTCGGGGTACGGCTCCGACGAACTGCCGAACAGCTCCTGCCGGCGGCGCCTTCGCTGCAGGCGGTACGCGTTGTCGATGGCGTGCCCCGTCTCGTGGCGGAGGATCCGCAGGCACCATTCGCGTGTGCCCCCCTCGACTTCCAGCATCTGGCTTTCTTCCAGTTTCGCCAGCCGCGGATGGGCCAGGTAGAACGGAATCGCCACGCCCGTCGTCCCGTCGGGCGTGAACCACTCGTCAGACAGGTAGAAGTACGGCCGGAACCGCAGCCCTCGGGCCTCGAGGTTGCTGGCCAGTTCCGCCAGGTTCTCGCTGAGCCAGGGCGACGTCTCGACCGACAGGCCGAGGTCGCACATCCGCACGCGCAGCAACTGGTCGTCGGGCAACGCGGCCCAGTCGCCGGATCCGGGCGGACCGGATTCGGAGGTGAGCTGACGGTTCTCGTGGTTGTGTCCGGCTGTCATGGGCGTCGGGTGTTCGCCTCCGGCGAAGCGTGCCACAAGCCCGGCCGCGGGCGCAATGGGCGCAGCACGCCTGGTGGCAGATGCCGCACGCCCTGACGTCAGGGCGTTTTCGTCATCCGGACGACCACCCCTCCGCCTGGCGCCAGGTGGACGGTGAGCCGGTCCGCGGCTCCGACGGATTTCACCTCGCGGACGTAGTCCACGCCCACGCGGTCGGCGTTGGGTCCGTCGCGGTGAATCTCGGCCCGGAACGCTCCGGGACCCAGAAACGAGAAGTCGATCTCGACGTCGCGCGCATCCCAGCTGGTCAGGCCGCCCACCCACCACTCCGCGCCGGCCCGGCGCGCGGTGAGGATGTACTCGCCCAGTCTGGCGCTCAGGACGCGGGTCTCATCCCAGACGACCGGCACCTTCGACAGGAGCGCCAGGCTCTCGGGTTCTTTCCGGTAGTTGGACGGGTTGTCCGCCAGCATCTGCAGCGGGCTTTCGTACACCACGTACATGCCGAGCTGGTGACAGCGCGTGCCCTGGCTCATGGGCCGGTTGAACACCGGCTTGAAATCCGCCTTCGTCGCGTTCATCATCGCGCCGGGCGTGTAGTCCACCGGGCCGGCCATCATGCGCAGGAAGGGGAACGTGACGGCGTTCGCGGGCGACGCTTCCGCGCCCCACTTGCTCTGCTCGAGACCGAGAACCCCTTCGCTGGTCACTACGTGGGGATAGGTCCGATGGAGGCCGGTGGGTTTGTAGGCACCATGGAAGTCGACGAGCATCCTGCGCGCGCCAGCCGCCTTCGCCACGCGCTCGTAGTAGTTGACCATCCACTGGTCTTCGCGCTGCATGAAGTCGACCTTGATGCCCTTGACGCCCCACCGCTCGAACTGGTCGAGCGCCGCGTCCATCTGCTGGTCGAAGGTCTTCCAGACCACCCACATGATCAGCCCGACGTTGCGCGATCTGGCATGAGCTGCGAGGGCGGGCATATCAATCTCAGGCACCACGGACAGCAGGTCGCCGAGTGTGTACCAGCCTTCGTCAAGGATGATGTACTCGAGACCATTCTCCGCGGCGAAGTCGATGTAGTGCCTGTAGGTGTCCGTGTTCACGCCGGCCCTGAACGGAACGCCATAGATGTTGTTGAAGTTCCACCAGTCCCACGCCACCTTGCCCGGCTTGATCCAGCTGGTGTCGGTCATCGTCGTGTCCGACGCCAGCCGGTACACCATGTCCGTGTCCAGCAGGACCTCGTCGCGGTCGGCTACGACGACCACGCGCCACGGGAACGCCCGCGTGCCGGCCGTCTTCGCGATGTAGGGCGCCCGTTCGGTGACGTTTTCGGTGCGGTCACGCGACAGTGCTGTCTTGAGCGGATACGCCGGAAACAGCCCTTTCAGCGCGTGTGGCGTGCCAGCCGTCGTCAGGTCCATGCCCGGGTAGTCGAGGAGGTCCGCCTCGGTGATAGCCACTTTGGGGCCGCCGGACACCACGGCAAGCGCGGGGAGGCTCGAGAACTGGCCGGTCTTGAGTTCGCTGATACGCGGCGTCTTGTAGGAACGTTCCTGGTGCGAGATCAGACTAGTCTCTTCCGGAAAGTACAGCAGATGGTCGTCGGCAAACGCGAAGGTGGCGGTTTCGTCCCGCACGGTCACCTCGCCCGGCAGGGCCGTCACCCATCGGTACGCCGCCCCATCGTCATACGCGCGCACGACGAGGCCGTAGCCGCCGGCGAAGTCGATACGCCGCTCGTTGAAGTGGTCGCGCACCTCGGCCCGGCGGTACCGCACGACGGGCCGCAGCGTCGTGTTCACGCTGCGCGTTGAGGTGCCGGCGACGGTGGCGCCGTCGCCCAGGACCCTGCCGTCGGCCAGGGCGAGCGCCAGGGGTGAGGGCCGGAGCAACTCGCGGCCGCGCCAGGCAACCGCCCACTCCACATGGGTGCCGGCTGTGACCGTGATGACGACGTCGCCGTCCGGTGACGCCACCGTCAATGGGACCGGAGCCGGCTGAGCCGCCGCCCCGGTCACTGCCAGCGCCACACACGAGACTGCACCAGTCATCCATCTCCGCACGGCACACCTCCTCAACGCGCTTCCATCATACCGCCGGTTCAAGCAGGGTTCCCCGGCGCCGATTTCTCTGATGAGTCCGGTGGATGGCCTTCGCGGGGTATCAGCCGGTTGCGTATCAGTTGTCCGGAAATCCCTGAGAGAGATGACCATGCTGGAACATGTCACCGTCGGACGAAAGATCGGATCAGGATTTGCTGTCGTTCTCGTGCTGCTGACCGTGGTGGCCGCCGCCGGATACCTGGGCATGAGCGATGCCCTCGATGGCGTGAAGGCTTACCGGGCCCTGGCCCGGGAGAACATCCTCACGGCGGACCTTCGAACGAGTCTCCTGGCGGTCAGACTCGATCTGAAGGAATACCTGCTGACCAGGAGCGACACGACCATCGCGAAGTACGAAGTCAGCCGCAAGCAGATGGTGGGCAAGCTGACTGAAGCCGGCAAGACGGTCACGGAGCCCTCGCGCGTGACACTCGTCACGCAGTTGACGCAGCAGTTCGCCTCCTACGAAGGCGCGCTCGCAACGCTCATCGCCGCGGTCAAGGCCAATGACGCCGAGGCCGAGCAGTCAGCCCAGGTGCCGCTCGTGGCAATTGGCGAGGGCATGACCAAAGCCATGGCTGACATCCAAACGGCGGTGACAAAGGACCAGGTCGCCCTGGGCGAGTCGTTCGAGGCCGAGGTCTCGTTCATCCACTGGCTGATCGTCATCATGTCGGTCGTCGCTCTCACGCTGGGCATCACGGGCGCGGTCGTGCTGACGCGGATGATCACGAAGCCGCTGCGCGCCATCGCGGACGAGATGGATGCCAACGCCCAGCAGACGGCGGCGGCGGCCTCACAGGTGTCCGCGTCTGGCCAGTCGCTGGCCCAGGGCTCCACGGAACAGGCGGCATCCCTGGAAGAGACGAGCGCGGCGCTCGAGGAACTGGCCAGCATGGTCCGTCAGGGCGCCGACAACAGCGCGTCGATCGACCAGCTCATGAGCCAGGACGCCGCCAGCAATTTCGCGGCGGTCGGCGAACGGATGGTGGCGATGGAAAAGGCCGTCCAGGAGGCGAACCGCGCGAGCGCCGAGACCGCGCGTATCATCAAGACAATTGACGAGATCGCGTTCCAGACGAACATCCTGGCGCTCAACGCCGCCGTCGAAGCCGCCAGAGCCGGGGAAGCCGGCATGGGGTTCGCCGTGGTTGCCGACGAAGTGCGGAACCTGGCACAGCGCAGTGCGCAGGCCGCCAAAGAAACGCAGCACCTGATCGAGGGATCGTCGGCCAGGTCGCAGGAAACGCTGAAGCTCTACGGCGAAGTCTCCGCACTGCTGGCGCAGAACGGCGAGATCGCCGGTCGGGTAGGAACGCTCGTGGCATCGATGGCCGCCTCTGCCCGGGAACAGAGCCAGGGGATCGGGCAGATCACCTCGGCGATGGGGCAACTGGACAAGGTGACGCAGAGCACCGCCGCCACCGCTGAAGAAAGTGCGGCGGCCGCCGAAGAACTGTTCGCGCAGACCGAAATCACCAAGGGGTCGGCCCAGGCGTTGCTCCGGCTCGTTGGCGGGCACGCCGCCGCGGCAATGGCCGCACCCCGCATGGGCGGCGGGTCGCGACACAGCAGCCAGGCGCCGGCACCGGCGCGCGCCGTGGCCAACCCGGCACGGCCGGTCCTCGTCAGAAAGCCGGCGCAGGAATCGTCCGACGGGTGGGCGGCCAACTTCTAGATGACCGTCTCCTCGGCGAACACACCCGTTCGCCGAGGAGGCGTACTCACTTGCCTATGCCTGCGCAGGCGGCTCGGCGGGCATGCCCGGCACTTTGCCGCTGCCAAGTTCCTGATCGACCATCAGCATCCCGACGCCGCTGCTGCCGGCCAGACGGATCCGGCCGAGCACGGCGCGGGCGGCCGCCTCTTCTTCCATCTGCTCGGTCACGAACCACTGGAGCATGACCGTTGCCGGCCGGTCCTTGGCCTTTTCGGCCAAGGCATACAGGGCGTTGATCGACGCCGTCACTTCCTGTTCGTTCCTCAGGACGTGCGCGCAGACGGCTTCAGCCGACTTCCAGGATGACGGCGGCACGGGAATCCCGGGCAGCGCCACTTTCTGGTCCCGTTCGACCAGGTGGTCGATGATGCGCTGGGCGTGCAGCAACTCATCGCCCGACTGCTTCTTCATCCACGCCGCAAAGCCGGGCAGGTCGTTGGCCGACAGCCAGACCGACATGGCCAGGTACTCGTGCGCCGCGCGGAACTCGAGTTTCAGGTGCTCGTTGAGGCCTTTCAGCAGTGCTGTGTTCATGTCTCTATTGTCCACGGCCTGACCGCCGCCGCCAACAGTTGACTTGCGGCCCGCCGACTTCCGGCCTTGACGGGTCGGCGCCGTGGCCGGATACTGGCCACGTCCCATGAACAACCCCTCGCGCCCTCGTCGCCCGGTCATGGTCCCCGGGAGGGCCCTCGACAGACTCGTCCGTCTCAGGCACGCCTTCGGACCGGAACCCGCCACGATGAAGCGCGAGTTTCTGGGGCTTCTCGAGGGCGCCGCGCTGCGATCGGCCCGCGAGGTCGAGACCCTGCACGAAACCTTGTGCTTCATGTACGCCTACCCAGACGATGAGGACGTCTTCAGGCAGGTCGAACGCCTGCTCCGTTCTTTTGCCGAGCGCGCTGATCTACAACGATTCCGCGGACGTTTCGAGAACACGGGGATGGCCGGGACCGCCCTCGTCTACCCCTTCGCGGCGGCGACGGCGCGGTGGCTGGCTGAACGGTGGCCCGACAGCCTGGCCGTCGAGTGGGGACATGGCGAACGCGCCGATGTCCTCGACACGCGGCTGCCCCTGCTGACCAGTTGGGCCGAACGGGCGGTATTCGACGAACCGCCCCTGGGCACGCGCCCCTGGCTGAACCGTCTGCGCGGCTCTGAGTCGGACGCGGTGTTCCTGGTGCGCCGCAGCGCGGCGGTCACCGGCACGTCACTGCTCGGCGATCAGCTCTACGACGAACTGGGCCTCACCCTCCGGGTCGAGCCGGGCCCGGACACGCCGAGCCGGACACGGGCGCGCGTGCCGCGCCGCGCCGTCACGCCCCAGACGGGGCCGCTGCGATCGGAACGGCCGAATCTGGCGACCGCGGCCCAGGATCCGCCCCGGCACATCGCCGACGTGCAGCGCCGGGACGCGGAGCGGCTCATCGATCTCGCGCGAGAATCCATGGTGACGCGCAAACGTGATCTCTACTCGTTCGCCGCGGCCGACGCCAGGGACGTGCGGATGATCGACTGCGGCGACGGGTTGGAGTTCGCCTGCTACGGCGTCCGCCCCGAGCAGCGACTGCTCCTCGAAGGTGTCTACAGCTTCCTGATGCTCCGCAATGGCGTGCCGATTGGATACGCCCTGGCCAGCGCGTTGTGGCGGTCGTCGGAGATCGCCTTCAACATGTTCGACACGTACCGCGGCGGCGAAGCCGGCTGGGTGTACGGCCGCCTGCTGGCCGTGATGCGCGCACTGTTCGGGGTGGATATGTTCACGGTCTTCCCGTACCAATTGGGGCACGAGAACGACGAGGGACTGCGGTCCGGCGCGTGGTGGTTCTACTACAAGATGGGGTTTCGCCCGAAAGATCCGGCCGTCTCCTCACTGGCGCGCCAGGAAGCCGACCGCATCACGCGTCGGCCCGGGTCCCGCACCAGCGTGGCAACGCTCCGGCAACTCGTGCGCGCCAACCTGTTCCTGCATCTCGATGAAGAACGGACCGACGTCATCGGCGTGGTGCCGACCGACCAGATCGCCCTCGCCGCCACGGACCTGCTGACGTCCCTCAAAGGCTGGGACCGGGAACGGGCAGCCACAACGCTGGCCGAAGAAGCCGCCGCAAAACTGGAAGCCGGGCCGTGGCGCCAGTGGCCTGACGGGGAGCGGCTGGCCTGGGAACGCTGGGCGCCGCTGGTGGCCCTGTTGCCAGAACTCTCGGGCTGGGCACCTGAAGACCGGCAGGCCCTCGTCGACGTGATCAGGGCAAAGGGGGCGCGCCAGGAGTCAGCGTACGTCACCCGATTCGACGCACACCCGCGGCTGGGGGCCGAACTCGTGGCTCTCGCAAAACGGCGCCGATGAAGCTGCTCGGCCGCACGCCTATTCATCCCGGGCTGTTCGTGCTCGCCAAGTCCGCTCTCGTGCCGCCACATCTGTTCGTGGCGGTGGCTGCACTCCACGTTAGGCAGGGCACGCTGGCGTTCCCCCACCTGGCCTCGCTTGCCGTTGTCGTGTTCGTCGCGGGCCTCGCGGCGGCCTTCGCCGCGATCGCGCACCTGGGCGACTCGGTCCGCGTCGGGCTTCCCGAGGAACCCACTGAATTCCGGGTTCGCGGCCTGTACCGCGTGAGCCGGAACCCGATCTACACGGGGATCTTCTGTTCGATGGCGGCGTCCTGCGTGCTCGTGCCGCACTGGCTGAACCTGACCAGCACGGCCACCGCCATCGTGCTTCACCATCGCGTCATCCTGGCGGAGGAACGTTTTCTCGACGAGCGGTTCGGCCAGGCCTGGCGAGACTACAGGGCCCGGGTGCGGCGGTATCTCTGACGATCGGCGATCGGCCATCGGCGATCGGCCTTCGGCGGTCGGCTTCAGGCGGCTCGCCGAGGATTACCTGTTCCGCGCGGTGCACTTCATTGGGATTCTAGCGCCGCGCTTCGAGCTTGGGCGTGTAGGGGCGAGTAGTCATTCGCCCCCACACTGCCTACTGTCTACTGCCTACTGTCTACTTCCTACTTCCCAAGCTTCTTGATGCTGACATTCCGATAACGCACGGGATCGTTGTGTCCCGCAAAGCCGAAGTACCCTGACGTCCGATCCTTGCCGGGGTGCGGGCGCCCCCCCCCGATCTCGGTCACGGCCGCGACGTCGCCATCGAGGATGACGACACCGTTGAGTTCGACCGTGATCCGCGATCCCCGTACGGTCACCTCCTGGAAGTTCCATTCGCCGACGGGCCGCTGGTAACCGCGGTGGGCGGGGATCATCCAATAGACCGAACCGTGCGCCTGGCGCGGGTCGATCTTGTTGCCCGTCGCCTGTTCGTAGTCATCATCCAGCACTTGCAGTTCGCACATGCCGACGTACGCGGTATCGCCCTGCCCGGGGTACCGGATCGCCAGGCCGTTGTTCCCGCCCTTGGGAAGATTGAACTCGAAACGTACGGTGAAGTCCGCGAACTCTTCGTTCGTGTAGATCGTGCCTCCCTTGCCCGGCTTGCAGACCAGGGCGCCGTCTTTCACCTCGTAGTTGTCCACCGGACCGGACCAGCCCGTGAAGTCTTTCCCGTTGAAGATGGGCCTGAATCCGTCGTTCCCGCGCGATGCGAGCAGTTTCGCGGCTTCGTCCGCAGGAATCTCGCGAAGGAAGACGTTGCGCCACCGGATCTCGCCGCCGTGCGTCTGGAGCTGGATCGGTCCCCGTTTCGGCACCGGCACCTTCCGGTCGTAGTAGTTCTCCAGGATCGCATGGTCCACGACAAGTTTGCCGTTCAGCCACACGCTCACACGCGACCCGACCATGACGATGCGGAAGGCATTCCATTCGCCAAAGGGTTTGTCCGCCAGCACGAGCGGATCTTTGCCGGGTGCGCCGGCGCTGTTGTTCCACAACCCGCCCGACCCCTTGTTCGCGCCGTTCCGGAACTCCCGCTCGTTCGTGTAGTCCCAGATCTGCACCTGCGGGACACCGCGCAGGTAGATACCCGAGTCCGCCTTCGGTACCGTGCGGTATTCCACCAGCAATTCGAAGTCGCCGTAATCCTGTTCGGTGGTGGCGTACGCGCCGAACCCGTCGTTTACCAGTTCGCCGCGCTCGGCGTACCAATGGGGCTTGCCCGTGGTGGCACTGACGACGCTCATGGAGTCGGTCCACTTCTTGATCTGCGCCGCCCGTTCGTCAGGCGTCATCGCCTGCAGTTTCCTGTGGTCGAACGTATCTCCGCCGCGCCAGCCGGTCAGGTCCTGGCCGTTGAACAGCGCCCTGAAGCCAGCGGGCGGCGCGGAGGGCTGCGCCAGGGCCGGCGCGGAAACCAGGGCAAACCACACCGATACGGCAATGACCAACCAGTATCGACTTTTCATAAGTGGGCCTTTCGTAGCGAGTCCGTCGGCGTTCGGGCCGCATGAGTCCTTGAATTAGTTTACTCGCCCCCTGTCTTTCCCCAACCCCGAATCCCCAATCCCCAGCCCCCAGTGGTAAACTGTCCGGTACCTCGCCGGCGGCCCCGGGGATCCCCCCGGCTCAGCCCCCTCCCTCGTTCTGTTCCGCCGCCGCTGCGAGTGCGGGGAACTGCCTTCATCCAGAGGAGATGACCATGTCGGTCACCTACGATTACAAAGTCCGCACCACGTATACCGAAGACGTCCCGACACTGCGCGCGGCGCACCGCCAGATCCTGCAGGTGCCGTTCACGACCAGCCTGCCCGACCGGGGCTACACGCGGCGCACGCTGTTCATCGATCTCGACACGATGACCGTGTCGGAGAAGGCGATCACCGACGAGATGATCGACATCTTCACCGGCGGCCGCGGTTTCGGCCTCTACTACCTCTGGCAGGCCATCACGCCCCAGACGAAGTGGAACGACCCGGACAACGTGCTCGTCATCAGCCCGGGCCCGATCGCCGGCAACCCGCAGTACGCCGGGTCCGGCAAGTCGCTGGTCGTCTCGCTCTCGCCGATGACGGGCATCCCGATCGACTGCAACGTGGGCGGGTACTTCGGGCCCCTGCTGAAGTTCTGCGGGTTCGACGCGCTGGTGATCCGCGGCAAAGCGAAGACGGACGTCGTCGTGGTGATCGACGGGCCGAAGGGGCTGATCACCATCGAAGAAGCGCCTGAAGAGACCCCGGACAGCCACATCGCCGCCGAACTCTTCACGCACATGTACGCCGAGAACCAGAAGGACTTCCAGAACGTGTCGGTGGTCTCGGCAGGCAAAGCCGCCGAGTCGGCGTACATGGGCTGCCTGAACTTCTCCTGGTACGACCCGAAACGCGGCGCGGTGCGACTGAAGCAGGCCGGACGGGGCGGCACGGGCACGGTGTTCCGCGACAAGAAACTGAAGGCGCTCGTCGTTCGCGGCCCCAAGATGGGACCGAACCTCAACAACGCCGCCGACCTGCCGGCGGTCATCAAGGTCGGCAAGATCATCAATCAGGAGATCCACGATCACGATGACGAGCAGTGCCGGATGCGGCGCCAGGGCACGGCGCACCTGGTCGAGACGATGGACGCGTACGACCTGCTGCCCGTCCACAACTTCCAGTACGGCAAACATCCGGACACGCCGAAGATCGACTCGACGGTGTGGGACAAACGTTTCACGCAGGCGGTCCCGGATCGCTGCTGGTACGGCTGCGGTCTCGCCTGCTCGAAGGCCGCCGACGGCCACCACGTCCGCACGGGCCCCTACAAGGGCCACATCGTCACGGTGGACGGCCCGGAGTACGAGAACGTCGGCGGGCTTGCCTCGAACTGCGGCCTGTTCGATCCGGACTGGCTGCTCGAGGTGAATTTCTACTGCGACACCTATGGCATCGACACCATCTCTTACGGCACGGCATGCGCGTTCGTCATGGAGTGCTGGGAGAAGGGCATCCTGAACGCCGAGCGGACCGGCGGCGTCGATCTGACGTGGGGCAACGGCGAGTCGGAGGTCGAACTGCTCCACCAGATGTGGCGCGGCGAGGGCTTCGGCGTCACCGTCGGCAAGGGCGTGCGGTACATGCAGAACCTGTTCATCAAGAACGGGTGGGGTGACGCGCAGTTCATCCGCGACATCGGCATGCAGATCAAGGGCCTCGAGATCTCGCAGTACATGTCCAAGGAGTCGCTGGCGCAGCAGGGCGGCTATGCCCTCGCCAACAAAGGCCCGCAGCACGACGAAGCGTGGCTCATCTTCATGGACATGGTGAACAACCAGATTCCGACCTTCGAGGATAAAGCCGAGGCGCTGCACTACTTCCCGCTGTTCCGCACCTGGTTCGGACTGCAGGGCTTGTGCAAGCTGCCCTGGAACGACATCGAACCGCCGGACAATCACGAGAAGTACCCCGGCCCAGAGGCCGCCAAGGTGCCCGAGCACGTGGACAACTACCTCGCGCTCTACACGGGCATCACCGGCAAGCCCCTCGACCGCAAGAGCCTCATCGAGCAGTCCGAGGCCGTGTACAACTTCCAGCGCGTGTTCAACCTGCGCATGGGCCAGGGTACGCGCGAATTCGACATCCCGCCGTACCGCGCGGTCGGCCCGGTCACCAGGGAAGAGTACGAGTCGCGCGCGGAGCGTTACGACACGCAGCTCAAGGACATCGTCGGCATCGACCCCGAGGGAAAGACGACCGAGGAGAAGATGCAGCTGCACCGCACGTGGCGGATGGGCCGTTACAACCAGCTCGTGGACGCCGTGTACAAGCGGCGCGGCTGGACGCCCAACGGCATCCCGACGATGGAGACGCTGAAGAAGTTCAAGATCGACTTCCCGGATGTCGTGGCGCTGGTGAAGCCGCACCTGGGCTAGAGGCTAGAGGCTAGAAGCTAGGGGCTAGGGGCTAGGGGGCTAGGAAAAGACAGTGGATGTCCCCTTGGCCCTTGCCCCTTGTCCCTACCGATGTCCGTAACGAAGGTGCTGACCGTCAACGACGAGCCGCTGGAGTACGAACCGGGGATGACGGTGGAACACATCCTCGCGAGGACGAACCACCAGTCCCGGATGCTCGCAGTGTGGATTGACGGGGACTTGGTGCCCAGGGCCGACTACGGCACCGTCGTGGTCAAGGACGGCGCGAACGTCCAGGTGGTCCACATGATCGCCGGCGGCTGAGCCGGCACGGCGGCCCACGGCCCTGGGGGGCCGCCCCCTCGGCGTGGCGCCCGCTCTTCCTGTTCGTTCCCAATCGAAGGTGGTTCGCACAGCCGAGCCGGGGGGGCGTCCCCCACGGCGGCGGCGGCATTTTGGCACCTGCGCAGTCTGATGGCGCTCGCGACCCGGGGTAGGTATATGATTATATCAACATAACCAATCGGCGCTCGGTCCCCGGCGCCCGCCCCCTGTGAAAGGAGACAGCCTGTGAAACGCGCAACGTGGCTCGCCACCCTGGCGGCCGTGGCGGTCTGTTCGCTGCCGATAATGTCGGCGGGACCCGGGTTCGACAAGGAGTCTTTCAGGCAGTTCGTGACCCTGCGGGCCGGAACAGGGGAGCCCGTCTACTGGTACGCCATCGGCGAGGTGTACTCGTACCCCGAAGGGAAACGCCTGTTGACGATCGAGGGTTCCGACACGGCCCGCCTGATCGCGTCAGACCTGCCGGATACCTCTCTGCAGCTGTCGCGGAAGGTGTTCGTCTACCGCGACCCTGTGACCAACGAGATCTTGCGGCAGTGGGAGGGCCGGCCTGTCACACGGATTGCGTATCCGTACCAGTTCATCACCTATAAACTCGTCGGGGAAAAACTGACCACATTCGTCGAGCAGGGCGCCGGCGCCGGACTGCAGAAGATCGGCCCGGGCGACAACTTCCTGCTGAGGACACTGGGGCCGTCGCTGGTCTTCTCGTCGCCGCTGTTTCTCAACATGCAGACCCCGCGCGGAAAGTACGAGGCCTACGAAAACTACGACTTCGTGTATCACCCTGCCGAGAAGGACCCGGCTGCCCGCCATCAGCTGGTGTGGAATCGGTTTGGCGACCTGCCGGCGTTTATCGGCACGGGTAAGGCCATCATCCAGATGGTGGGCTGGCGCGTCGATCGGTTCGAGGATCTTCCGGCGTCGATCCGGGAATATGTCAGGGCAGAAGCGCCGCTGTGGATGGCCCCGCCCAGGGACCTCGCTGAAATCCGGGAATTGCAGAAGTAGTGCTTGAAGGAGCATCACGCATGAACATGCCAATCGTCCGCAGAACCCTGACCGGCGGCCTGGCTGCCGCGTTGTGCCTGACGCTGGGCGCCAGCCTGTCCGCCCAGCAACGGCTTGACATCACGAACCCCGACGATGCCGTGAAGGCCATGAGGAAGTTCCAGGCGTCCCTCGTCGACGGCAAGCCTGTGGTCTACTGGTGGCAAGGCAACATCTACAGCCGGGTGCCGGGCGAAAAGGACCGTCTCCTCTTCACCTATCAAGGTATGAACGTCCGGGCTGCGAAGACGCTCGTCGAACCGGGCCGGGGCTACGGCTACCGGCAGGTCTCCCGCGAGATTCTCATCTACCTCGATCCAGCGACACAGCAGGTGCTGCGAACGTGGAAGAATCCCTGGACCGGGAAGGAGAACGAGATTGTCCACGTCGCCAACGACCCGGTGAACTCAAGACCCATGTTCGCGCGGGGCCCGGGGGGCCCGATGAAGTGGCCCGGGTTCTTCAAGGACGGTCAGGGGTTCCTGGCGATGGAGGTCCCGCTCTTCTACACGAACCCCATGGGCGGCGACTACCAGCAGTTCGTGGGGAACGATTATCAGGCCATGGAGATCTTCAATTTCTACTTCCCTGAGAGCCAGCTGCTCGACGCGAACACTGACATGCCCGACGTCGCCGTCTCCTGGGCTCGCGTTTCAGGATGGTTGCCCTGGATGGAGATGGGATCCCGGGTCGGGCAGATGATCTACAACGGCGTCGGGCGGCGGCTGGATTCGTGGGACAAGCTGCCGGAGGTGCTCAAGGCCGAGATCAGGGCGAACTACCCGGAGTATCAGGCACCGCCGTCGGTCGACGATACGCGACCCAACGAAACGTCCTGGACCTACTTCAAGAAGGTTGTCGACAAGAAACGCGCGGCCGCCAAGCCCCCCGCGGTCAAGTAATCCCTGCAGCCCGACGGAAAAAGGGCGGCGTGCGCGCACGTGGCGCACGCCGCCCCCGGACGTGACCAGATTCCCGCTGGAACCCTAGAAGTCGATCTTCGCACCGATCCGAATGGCCCGGGGCGCCTGGAACCGGTCCACCATGAGGAACCGCGGATCAGCCGAACCGCTGGCGGCCACAACCGCTTTGTAGTCGTACCCCGTGAAGTAGGTGGTCACTGGCACCTTGACCGAGGTCGATCCCCCCATCAGCATGTTCTGATAGGTGCGGGTCGCCTCCTTCTGGTCGAACAGGTTGATCACGTTGAACGTCGCAGACAGCCGGGCGTGCTTGCCCAGTTTGAACCCGTACTGCAGAGATACGTCGGTCTGGTTGATCATGGGGTTGCGGCCATCACCGCCGCGCCCCGTGGGATGGGTGACCGTCGCACTGTTCACACCGAGGTTGGCCGTGATGGGCGTGCCGCTGACGGCCTGGAAAAAGACGCCGGCGGTCAACCCCCACGGGAAGCTGTACGATCCGTTGACCTTGAACTGGTGCGGCCGGTCGGACGGGAGACGGCCGTAGTCGATTTGGCCGTTGGCCGTGAAGCAGCCCTCGAGGTTGTCGCAGTAGATCCCGACGTTCGGATTCAAGTCGGCGTAGATCTGCTGGTCCGAATCGGCGAGTCCGTCGAAGTTCCCCTTCAGACGGCTGACGGTGTAGCTGATGCCACCCGCCCAGTTGTGGCTCAGGCGTTTGCGGATCGAGAAGTCCACGCCGTCGTAGATCCGCTCGAACTTCGGCTGCGCGGGGTACCCGGAACCGTACGGTCGCGCAATCAGGCCTTCTCCGGGGTTCCCCAGGATCTTCAGGTAGGTCCCGTTCGCCTGCAGGACCTTGACGTCCTCGTTGGCATTCGAGACGTCCCGGTGCACGTATCCTGCGCCGAATGTCAGGTTGTGCCCGAGTTCGATCTCCGTGCCCGCGTCATAGACGTTGGTGCGGGCGGGCTTCGTGGCCGGATCCAGCAGGGCACCGGCGCCGCGGAGGTCCAGGGTGTAGATCAGGTTCCCGATCGGCGCGTCTTTCGTGAGTTGCGTGTAGTCGTAGGTCGGCAACGTGTAGTACTTGATCGCGAACACGCCGCCACCGAACGCGTCGCGCGGCGCCGAGTGTTTCATCATGTCGTAGAACATGCCGCCGTTGGCGTACACCTTCCACGACGAGTCGCCGCGCACGTCCCAGGCCATGCCGACGCGCGGCGCCAGCTTGTCTCCGAAGCCGAAGTAGATCTCCTTGGTTGGGTTGTTGGTTGACGTGAACGGAATCAGTTTCTCGCGCTCGGTGCGCACGCCCAGGTTCATCGTGAAGCGGTCGAACGTCCAGGTATCCTGCACGTAGACAGCCTGGTTGTCGCTCTTCACGCGACCGTCGGTGCTGATATCGAACGCCCGCCAGTACCCGTAGGTGCCGCGCTGGCCGAAGAAGCTCAGCCCCCAGTGGAGGTCAACCCGTTCCTGCGTGGGCCTGTAGTTCAGGTACGTCTTCGGCTGGGAGTACTGGAATCCGAGCTTCAGGAGGTGACGACCCGCCAGATTGAACGTGGTGCTGGCCGTCGCTCCGAAACTGAACCGTTCGTCGTCGTTATTGTAGACGTTGGTCGTGTCCGAACTGGTCTCCCAGTTGGTCGGATGCTGATAGGAGTCGGGCACGCCCGCGAGGCCGATGTTCGAATTGACGTACCGGTAGCGGTCCGCCTCGGGAACGCCGATGTCGCTCGTGGTCTTCTTGTGGTAACCGACGAAGGCGTTCAGGAAGAACCTCGACGACGGCACCCAGTCCATAGCCAGGGCGTAGGCCACCTTCTTCGAGTCGCGGCCCCGGGCCGCGTAGTCCACGTTCGACGGGCTGGTCCCGTCCTGCGCGGGCAGTTGCCCCATCCAGTTGTCCGGCGAGATGCTCACCGTCGCGTTGACCGTTGCGGAGTCGCTGAGGCGGCCCGTCAGCTTGCCGGTGAAGAACTCGCGGCGAATCTCGTTCGTAAACGTGTCGGAAGTCCCGTTCGTGAAGGTCACAGGCCTGTCGGTGTTGATGTACTGCGGCATCAGGCCGGCGAAGAACCACACCTTGTCGCGGACGAGCCGTCCGCCCAGCGTGCCGCCGAAGTCGAACTGCTTCATGGCGTCTTCGGGGTCCTGGACGTATTCAGCGAGCTTGCTGTTGGTGGGCACGACACGGAGCCGCTGCCTGGGGGCGCTCGTGAGGTCAGAACCGGAGAACTGGAAGTTCAGCAGTCCCCGGAACTCGTTGGATCCCGACTTGGTCACGACGTTGACGATGCCCCCCAGGGCGCCGCCGTAGTCGGCCCCGACGAAGCCCGACTTCACCTGCACTTCGTTGACGAACTCGAGCACGACGTCCTGACCGGCGCTCCCGACGACAACGCCGGTGGTGTCCACGCCGTCCACGATGTACGAGTTCTCGGCGATCGAGGCGCCCCGGAATGAAATGCCCTTCTCGCCCTGGAGCGTTTCCTGGTTGACGGCGGGCGCCAGCTGAACGACCGACTCCCAGGACCGGCCTTTGGGCAACTCGTTGATGGTCTCGGCGCTGAGGTTGTTGCTCGCCGCGCTCGACATGACGTCGAGCACCGGGCTCGCGATGACCGTGACCTGCTCGGTGAGGCCTGGCGACATCCTGATGTTCGGCTTGATCACCTGGCCTGGCCGGATGTCGATATTCTCGACCACGATGGTGGTGAAACCGCTCAGCGTGGCTTCCAGCCTGTAGAGGCCTGGCGCCAGACCGGGCACGACAAAGGACCCGTTGCCCTCCGTGACGACGACCTTGCTGCCGGCCAACGCGGGGCTGGTGATCGTGAGGGTGACGCCCGGCAGTACGCCGCCTGTGGCATCGACGACGACTCCTTCGATCTGTCCGGTGGTCTGGCCGATGTTCTGGGCGATCGCTGCGCCGCTTGTCACCACCAGGGCGGTAGCCCACGTGACGAGCGCGGTCCGAACGACTGTGCTGACGACTCGAGCGACTCTGTGCAATTGCAGCATGCTGTCCCCCTGAAGCGACTACGTCGGCTACGCTCCTGCCGGCTCGTGTCCGGTCCGCGAGCGGCATGTCCGAACCAGCACTACGCACACACGGTTTGGGGGCTATACCACGTGAGAGCTGTGAAAGGTTCTAATGTTAGAACATTCCATCAATATGCTATATCTAGACGAGACCGACTGCAATAGAGTTTCCTGAGGAGGATTCATGACGACCAGATCGCTCGCGCTCGCCGTGCTGCTCGGCTTCGCCCTCGGCCTCGCGGCCGCCGCGGGGCCACGGGTGCTGGCCCAGCCCGCCGCACCACCCGCCGCCGTGGCCGAACAGGCGTTCACCCACCTGACCCGCGCCCTCGCCACCGGCGCCTGGGACCCGTTCTTCGCCCTGCTCGCCGACGACCTCACCTTCTCCTTCCCCATGGGCAAGTACCTCGGCACCCATCAGGGCAAGGACAAAGCCATGGAGTTCTTCCGGTACGTGTCCGCCACCTTCCCCAAGGGCATCCTCGTCACCGAGGTCATGCGCAAGAGCGGCGGCTCGACCACCTTCGTCTACGAGTTCCGCGACGAAGGTGAACTGCGCGGGGAACCCTACAAGAACCGTGTCGCCGTCTCCTTCGACGTCTGCGGGGCACGCATCTGCGGCTACCGCGAGTACTTCGGCAGCGACGGCAAGACGAACTGACGACGGCCTACACGCCGTTCCCCACGCGGAAACCCGCGTCCACGGCTTGCCGGACTCGCTGCGGCGTCTGGCTGTCCCCAATCACGTGCAGCTCGGGCCCCCGCCCCTCCAGCTCGCTCTCCAGCGGGTTGTACGCCTGCGAACCGATGGCGTACACCACGGTCTCGGCCTCCACGAACGCCGGCGGCTGACCTTCGGCGGTAACCCGCACGCCCGTCGGCGTGACCTCCTCGACCCGCGCATTGACGAACATCCGGATGCCGGCCTCGGTCAGGCGGTCCATCAGGACCCAGCGATTCCAGAAGTCCACGTCCAGCGCCACCTGCGGCCGAATCTCGACAATGGCGACCTCGTGACCACGCTCGGCGAGAAACTCCGCGGTTTCACTCCCGTTGCAGCCTCCGCCGATGACGACCACGCGCCGACCGGCCTGATGTTTGCCGGTCAGGACACCCACGCACGTGGTCACGTGGGGCAGGTCGATGCCAGGAATCACCGGCTTGACCGGGCGCGCGCCCGTCGCCAGCACCACGACGTCGGGGTGCTCCGCCAGCACGGCGTCCGCTGTGGCCGTCACCCCCAGCTTCAGCTCCACGTGCTGCTTCCGCAACTGTGTCTCGAGGAACGTCGTGAACGTCCGCCACTCTCCTTTGTGTGGCGGCAACTCCGCGTACAGCAGCTGCCCGCCCAGGACCGGCTTCCGCTCGTACAGCGTGACGCGGTGTCCCCGGGACCCGGCGACCCTGGCCGCTTCCATCCCCGCCGGGCCACCGCCGACCACGACGACGTGCTTCGCCGCCCGCGCCGGCTCGACCACGTACACCGACTCCATGCCCGCACGGGCGTTGACCGAGCACCCGATGGGCCGGCGTGACCCGGCGAGGTCGCTCCAGCAGTTGCAGCACCCGGTGCAGAGGCGAATATCTTCGAGGCGGCCGGCCTGCGCCTTGTTCGGCCACTCAGGATCGGCCATGAGCGGGGTACAGATGCCGATGATGTCCGCGCGGCCGTCCTCGAGAATCCGTTCAGCCAGCTCAGGATCGGTGATGCGAATGTTGGCAGACACCGGCACCCGCGCCACCTGCTTGAGCGCCTCCGACGCGTACACGAACGCACCCCGCGGCACACTCATCTGGTTCACGGGCGTTCGGGTCTCGTACCAGCCCGGCATGACGTCAATTGCATGCACGCCAGCGTCCTCCAGCATCGGCACGAGTTCCCGGTAGTCCGGCGGTGTCATGCCTCCCGGCAGCAGGTCGTCACCGTTGATCCGCACGAGGAGCGGAAACTGCCGGCCGATGGCGTCCTTGACGGCGCCGACGGTCTCGAGGAGCATGCGCGCCCGGTTGGCCAGGCTACCGCCGTAGTCGTCGGTGCGGTGGTTCGTCAGCGGCGACAGGAACCGGCTCAGCAAGTTCCCGCCGAGCGCCTGCAACTGCACGGCATCGAACCCGGCCTTGACGGCGCGGCGTGCCGCCGCCGCCACGTCCTGCTGAATTCGCCGGAGTTCATCAACGGTGGCCGGCCGCCCTTCCTTGATGAACGAGAGGCCCTCGAGGTCCGGGCGGTACTGTGGCCCCTGCAGCCGCACCCCCGACGGCGACAGTTCAAGCGCCGCGGTTCCGTATCCACCCGGGGCCCAGAATCCGTAGACGGCCAGCTGCACGCAGGCCTTGCAGTCGTGCTCGTGGAGTGTGCGGGTGAACGTCTCCAGCCGTGGAATGTAGAAGTCGTGGTTGATCGTGATGTGGCCCTTCTGGGCCACGCTCTCGTCGGGCACGTAGCCGCTCCTGCTCGCCCGCCCCGGATACAGCGCCTGCAGATTGATCGTGATCATCGCAGCGCCGCCCCGGGCTCGCTCCGCAAAGAAGGCGTTGTACCGCGCGCCGCCCTCGAAGTCGTAGAGGGTCGTGATGGGTGTCATCACGACCCGGTTCTTCAGCGTGAGCGAACCAATCGTCACCGGCTGAAACAGTCTGGTCAGTTGCGCCATTGGGAGCCTCCTCGAACGGACTTCGTTACCTGCTGAAGAACTCCAACCACACGTCGTTCGGCCCGCGCACGGTGGCGGCCACCACGCGCCCGTGGACGGGCGCGTCATACTCGACGGGACCAGCCACGACGGCGAAGCCCGCATCGCCAACCCGCCGCAGCAACTCGCCAAGGTTGGCGGTCTCGAACGCCATCGCGAACAGACCAAGATTGGCAGGATGCACCACCGGCGCCAGACTCGCCCCGGGCGCGGAACTGGCGATCAGTTCCACGGCGGGAGTCTTCGTGTGCGGTTGGTACATCAGGTTCAGCCGCGACCTCGTCCCGGGCGGCAGGGCCACGACCTCGTCGATCAGGCCGGCGGGCAGGTCCGCGTCGAAGACGCTCGTGTAGCCGAGCAGGTCGGTATAGAACGGCGCGCACGACTCCATCGAGGGCACGTACTGGGCCACGTCGACCATCGTTCCGAACCGGCCCCGGATGACGGGCTTCGGTTCGGACAGGCGTTCGATCAGGGCGACGGGCATCTTGTTCGGACCGATCAGGATGACTTCGGCCACCGTCACCTTGGCCCAGTCGGCGGTGTACACCACGGGTGCCGAGACGAACGTGTGGCCCCGCTGCCGCAGGTCTTCGTAGATACCGGCGAGATCCTTGGCTCGGAACGCGATATCCAGCAGGCCATAGTCGTAGGTACGCGCCCCATCGCGGATGTAGCGGCCCGAGTTCGGCGACACCGCCACCAACTCGACGAGCGTGCTCTGCTCGCCATTGCCCAGGCACACGGACCGGGCCGTCGTACCGGCTGGCATGCCCCAGAGACGCTGGAACGAATCGGCTGCCAGGCTGACGTCCGACACCACCGTCATCTCGAGCGTGTCGCGGAAGAACGCGACGGACTCGTCGATGTCGCGCACACTGACCTTGATCCGGTCGATTCCGTTCGTCACCATGATTCGGCTCCTCTGCTGCGGCGCAGCATCGATCTCCGGGCGTTGGCTCGGCAGTTGCCGCCCGTCCGGGCTAGAATGACGTCGAGATGGCTATCGTATTGATGCGCGGCGGCGGCGATCTGGCGACGGGCGTGGCGCTCAGGCTGCACCGCGCAGGCATCAGCGTGCTGATTACGGAACTGCCCAAACCCCTGGCCGTCCGGCGGGCTGTCGCGTTCTGCGAGGCGGTCTACGAGGGGACGTGGACAGTCGAGGGCGTGACGGCTCAACGGGCAGGCACGGTCTCGGAGGCGATCGCCGCCTTTGACCGCGGTACGATTCCCGTCCTCGTCGCTCCGGACCTCCTCCAGCACCCCGCTCTGGACATCGCCTCCATCGTCGATGCGCGCCTGATCAAGTGCGCGCCGGACACCGACTGCGCCGCGGCCGCGCTCGTCATTGGGCTGGGTCCGGGTTTCACCGCTGGCCGGGACTGCCACGCCATCGTTGAGACGCAGCGCGGAAGCATGTTCGGCCGTGTGTACTGGTCGGGGTCGGCCATCAGCGACACCGCGACGCCCGCGGGTGACCCTCGCCGCGTGCTGCGCGCACCGGCGAGTGGTGTCGTCGTCGGTCACGCCGAGATCGGCGAAGTGGTCGCGGAAGGGCAACTGCTGGCCGACGTCGGCGGCGTCCCGGTGCGAAGTCCTTTCGCCGGCGTCGTACGGGGTCTCATCAGACCTGGCCTGTGGGTCACGGGCGACACCAAGATCGGGGACGTCGACCCGGGCGGCGTCCGGGACACGAGCTTCCTGGTGTCGGACAAGGCGCTGGGGGTGGGCGGCGGCGTGCTGGAAGCCCTGCTCACGCGAGCAGACATCCGCGCCCGCCTCTGGAGCTGACGTGCGTTCGCTCGCCGAAGCTCTTGGCATCACCCGCCGCTCCTCCGTGGCCTTTGTCGGTGCTGGCGGCAAGACCACGGCTCTCATGCTCGCGTCCCGTTCGTCTGCACCTTGCTTCGCCGCCGCCACCAGCCACCTGGGCGATTGGCAGACGACCTTCGCGGACCGTCATGTCATGTGGCCGGCCCAGGTCGAGGAACTGGCCCCCGGGCGTGAAATGCTCGACGGCATCACGCTGTTCACCGGACTCCCGGACCTTCAACCACACCGTATCCGCGGACTGACGGTCGAACAGGCCGCCGTCCTCTGCCGCAGGGCCCGGGCGGGAGGATGGCCGATTTTCATCGAGGCCGACGGATCACGCTGCCGTCCCCTGAAGGCGCCTGCCGCGCACGAACCGCCCATCCCGCCGTGCGTGGACCTCGTCGTCACCGTCGCCGGCCTCCGCGGCCTGGGCGACCCGCTCGACGAACATCACGTTCACAGACCGGACCAGTTCCTTGCCCTTGCCGGCTGTCGTCACGGCACAGTGGTCACGGCCGAACTCCTGGCCCGCGTGCTCATTCACCCCGACGGTGGCCGGAAGAACGTGCCCCCTGGTGCACGCCACCTCATCCTGCTGAACCAGGCAGACGACCAGGAACGGCGAGACCAGGCTTCACACCTGGCTTCGTTGCTCGTCCCGCACGTGCACGCGGTGGTTATCGCCAGCCTCGCTCCCCCGCAGCGCGTGCCTGGCACGGAGGCACAGATCCACGGCGTGTACAGACGTGTGGCCGGTGTCGTCCTCGCCGCTGGTTCGTCTTCCCGCCTCGGACGCCCCAAACAACTGCTCGACTACTGCGGCCGGCCGTTCGTGCGGGCTGTCGTGGAAACGGCCGTCGCAGCAGGCCTGGCACCCATCTGCGTGGTCACCGGCGCCCACGCTGACGACGTCGTGGCCGCCCTCGCTGGCCTGCCCGTCTCCATCGTGCAGAACGACGCCTGGCGCGAAGGACAGGCGTCGTCCATCAGGGCCGGCGTCGCTGCGCTGCCGGCCGACGTGGCCGGCGGCGTCTTCCTGATGGCCGACCAGCCGCATACTCCCGCCGAACTCATCCGTGCGCTGATCGGCGCTCACGTCAGCGATCACCACGTGTTCGTGGCACCAACGGTGGGCGGCGTGCGCACCAGCCCTGTCCTGTGCGATCGATCCGCTTTCCCGGACCTTCTCGCGCTGACCGGCGATGCCGGCGGCCGCGATGTCATCGCTCGACGCCTCGCGGGCACGCCCGGCGCGGGCACGTTATGTCTCGTGCCCTGGCCGGACGCCCGCATCCTGCTCGACGTCGACACGGAA
This sequence comes from uncultured Vicinamibacterales bacterium, assembly GCA_964372095.1. Classification (GTDB taxonomy): domain Bacteria; phylum Acidobacteriota; class Vicinamibacteria; order Vicinamibacterales; family JAKQTR01; genus CAYJPV01. Next base: position 108,316 of record CAYJPV010000011.1, read on the forward strand.
GAGGACTACCGCCGCCTGCGCGGCTCCTCCTGAGATCAGATCGTGAGCGCCAGCTCGGCGGCGCTGTGCGTGGCGCCGTAGACGTAGCCGAGTTTGTCGCTCATGGCATCGCCAATCACATGCACCTCCGGAACCTTGCCCCGCAGTTCCGTGGCAAGCCGGTCGTTCTTCTTGTGCTTGTTGACCACTAGCACGCTGTCGCACGGGATGGTCTCCTTCTTCCCGTCCGGACCGGTGATGGTGACACCGTCTTTCGAGATCTCCTCGAAGGTCACGCCGGGCACCACACGAATGCCCTTGCGCTCGAGGTAACCACCCGGGAACGCCAGTTTGAGCAACCACTGAATATCGACGCCTTCGAACGGCACCGGGACGTCATCGAGCACGGTGACGTCTTTCCCACGTTTGCTCAGGAACTCGGCGGCTTCGATCCCTGGCAGATCCGAGCCGATGACGACGATCCGCTTCCCGCCGGGCAGAAAGATCTTCGTGGCCGCAGACGTCATCTTCGCGCCGAGCCAGCTGAGCGCGGTCGCCGCCTGCTTCCGCTGCTCCTCGGTCGTCTGAACGTTCGCGCCTTTCTTCACGGGCAGGTCCGGCTCAACGGCCTCGGCTCCCGGCGCCAGAATGACCACGTCCGGCTGTTCCTTTTCGACGACCTTCGCGGTGACGGCCTTGCCGAGGTGGCGCGTCACGCCCTGCTTCTTCAGCATCCGGTCGTACCAGGAGATGAACTCCGTCAGGTGGTCGTTCTCCTCACCCTTGATGAACATCGCCATACGCGTCGATCCGCCGAGTTCCTTGTCCTGGTCCCAGATCGACACCTCGTGCCCGCGCAGCGACGCGACGCGGGCAGCTTCGAGGCCGGCCGGGCCCGCGCCTACCACCATGACTTTCTTCTTCCGCGGCGCCGGCGTGATCGTCATGGTGGTTTCGTTGCCCGCAAACGGATTGCAGCGGCACTGCACGGGCTGGTAGGTCCACATGATGTGGAGGCAGTGCAGGCAGCGGCTGCACAAACGGATTTCGTCTTCGCGGCCATCCCGCAGCTTCTGGGGGAATTCCGGATCGGCCATGAACTGCCGGCCGAAGACCGCCAGGTCCATCTTTCCGTCCTTGATGGCCTTGTCCGCCTCGGCGAACGACAGACGCCCCACGCCGGACACGGGAACCTCGACGGCCCGTTTCACCTGGGCCGTCTCGGGGATAAGCGCCCCGCCGTTGTCGATGCGCGCGGCGAATTCTTTCGCTTCCGGTGCGGTGTCGGGGTAGATCACGAGATCAGGGAAGGCGCACAACGTAAACGCGTTGTAGCCGTATCCCGAAGACTGGATGTAGTCGATTCCCGCCTGCTCGAGCCGCTTGGCGATCTCGCAGGCTTCTTCGTTGCTCGTGCCCAGCGGATCTCCCCACTCCTTGTTGCTCAGGCGAACGCCGACCACGAACGCCTTGCCGCACAGTTCGCGCACGCGCCGGATGATGCTCGTGCCGAATCGCGTGCGGTTGTCCATATTCTGACAGCCGAAGTCGTCGGTCCGTTTGTTCTGCCGTTTCGACAGGAAAGCGTTGCCCATGGCGTAATGCGCCAGGTGAATCTCGACGCCGTCGAATCCGGCCTCCTGACACCGCCTGGCCGCCTGGGCCCACATTTCGATCAGATCCAGCACCTCCTGACGGGTCATCTCCCGGGCCACTTCGAATAACCCGGGCTCAGACGGCGGATCGATGCTCGACGGGGCCTTCGGCTGTCCGCCCGACACCTTCGACGAATGGGCCGGGCCGGCATGCGTGATCTGGACGACACACGGCACGTCGTGCTTGTGGACCGCGGCGGCGAGATTCCGAAGCCCGGGGATGAACCGGTCGTCGTCCACTCTCACGTGCGGCATCTGGCTCGCGCCCCACGGGAATTCGCAGATGCTCTCTTCGATGGTGATGAGGCCGGGGCCGTATTTGGCCAGTCCCTCGTACCACGCGCAGATCCGATCGCCGCATGACCCGTCAGGCTCCGCATACAGGAACCACTGGCCGGACTTGACGATCCGGTTCTTCAGCGTGAGTGAGCCCAGCTTCATGGGCTGAAAAAGTGAGGGGTAGGTACTCGCCATCTTGCCTCCTGGGACGCCCGGCCGGCGGCCGGCGCGCGATGAATGCCACAACCGACAAAGAGAGCTCTCGACGGTCAGAACGTCGATTCGATTAGCTGCGCGATGCTGATCCGCTGCGCCTCATTCGTGCCTTCGTAGATGGGGGTGACGCGCTGATCGCGGAAACACTTCTCGGTGACAGACCCTTTGCAGTAACCCATGCCGCCGAGCACCTGCAACGCGTCGCTCGTCACACGATTGGCCGTCTCTGACGCGAACACCTTGACGGCCCGCGACAGCCGCACATCCATCTGGTCGTGGGTGTCCGAGTACGCGGCGGTGCGGTACATGAACGAGCGGGCCGCCTCGAGGCCGATGTACATGTCGGCGATCTTCGCCTGGATGAGCTGGTGCCTGATCAGCGGCTGGCCGAGCACCTCGCGCGTCTTCGCCCAGGTGACGGCCTCTTCGTATGCGGCGCGTGCGCATCCCACCGCGATGGCGGCGATCGCCGTGTCGTGGTCGTAGGGCGTCCGGCGTTTGCCTCCCGACATCGCCCGGCCACCCGACCCGATGGCGTTCGCCTTCGGCACCCGGACGTTGTCGAAGATCAGCGACCGCGTACTCGACAGGCGGTGGCCCATCTTGTCTTCCTCGGCGCCAATGGTCAGGCCCGGCACATCCGGCGGGATCACGAACGGCAGGGTCGAGGCCCACCCGGTCTTGTCGTTGACACGACAGAAGGCCAGGATCCAGCGGCTGAACGGCAGGCCGGCATTGCTGCAGAAGGACTTCGCGCCATTGATCACCCAGTGGTCGCCGTCGGGCACCGCACGGGTCTTGAACACGAACTTCGCCGGATCGATCAGCAGCGCGCTGGTCACGCCACCGTCGGGCTCGGTCGTTGACAACGACGCCACACCACCCTCGCCGGCCATGATCTGCCCGATGAACGTCTCAGCCTCGGCGAAGGACCCGAGGTTGAGGAGCATCGTCAGCGAGACGTTGTTGACGTGCCACGTCACCGCGTATCCGGCGTCGGCAGCGGCCATTTCCTCGAGGATGACGATGGTGCTCACCGCGTCGAGTCCCATGCCGCCCATGTCGGCCGGGACGACCATCTGGTGGTACCCTTGCGCCAGGCTCCGCCGGTACACGTCGAGCGGCGCGCAATCTTCGGCCTTCGACTTCTGGTCGTACTCCAGGGCGATGGGTTTGACCTCCCGGGTGACGAACTCCCGCACCATGTCCCGGAACATCAGTTGGGTCTCGTTCAGTTCGAAGTCCATGCCCGCCTCGTCCGCGCGTGTGGTGGTTGTTGAATGGATTGCGCTGGTCACGCCCGGCGCGCCACCCGGGGCGCGCCAGGCTGTCCGGCGTTACCGGCCCTGCGGACTCTTCGGGTGCACGTGGCACCCGATGCAGTCGGCAGGCGCCTCGAATGCCGAGGCGTGCGCAACCCGGCTGTGGCACATGCCGCACGGGTTGATCGCCACGGCGTGACCTTCGTGCGGCGCACCGTTGTAACCGTGGCATGGGCCGCACTGCGACGGTTTTGTGGGCACGGCCGCCACGACGGGGCTTCCCGCCGCCGTCTGACGCGACGCCCCGATCATCCGTGAAGGCGCGTGGACGCTCGCCAGAGTGGCCGTGTCATGACACTCGCTGCAGTTGGTCTTCCGCCAGCCGGTGTGCCTGGAACTGAGGTGCGGCGCGGAGGCGCCCATCAGGGTCGCGCACCACAGCACACCCACCAGGACGGCCACTCCGGGCTTTCTCGTTCGTGTCATTGTATGTCTCCACCAGACCTGATTGAGGTGGCGCCTAGCCCGCGACCGCGGCCTTCGCCGCCAGCCGGCCGAACACCAGCGCCGCGCCGTTGCCCGCGCCGCTGATCAGGCCATCACCCATCCACTGCGCCGCGCCCTGCACCTCGCCGGCGGCGTACAGACCGGGAATGGCCTGTCCGTCCGTGCCGACCACCTGCAGGCGCACGTTCGTCTTCACCCCGCCCATGGTCATGAAGATCACGCCCGAGGCCACAATGGCGTAGAACGGCGGCCGGTTGAACTTGACCAGGGCTTTGCGGCCGAAGGCCGCATCACGGCCCGCGTCGACGAATCCGTTGTACGTCTCGATGGTGTTGACCAGCGTGTGCGGAGGCACGCCGATGTCGAGTGCCAGCGCGCCGATGCTCGAGGCCTTCTTGACGGTGAGCCCGGCAGCAAGGTGGGCATCGAAGTTGAAGAGGGGCGGCTTACCTGCCGCCTTGAGCATGCCATCGTCGAACAACGCGAACACGGCCGCATCGGGGATCTGTCGAAGCGCCCGCTCACGTTCGTCTGGACTCGGCGAGTCCTCGTTCATGAAACGCGTGCCGAGGCGGCTGACCCAGATGTCGCCGCTGAAGCCGGCGACGATACCGCTGATCAGGCTGATCATTATCGTGCGGCCGGACCCCGGCGGATTCTCGACACCGGCGAAATACGGCGCCATGAGGCCCATGTTCACCAGTCGGGCGCCGGCGGCCTCAGCGATGCGGAGGCCGTCGCCGGTCGCGTACTTGGACGCAACCGTCAGCGCGCGGCCGAACTCCGGGTTGTACTTGCGCACCATAGACCGGTTCGCGCCGTACCCGCCGCACGCGAGGATGACGTTCGCCGCCCGCAACGTGCGCCGACGGCCCGCGTCATCGATGACGACGAGGCCAACGACCCGCCCATGCTCCTTGACGAGGCGGTCCGCCGTGGTCTCGCCCCGCATGGATACCTTCCCGGCCGCGATGCGCGCCTCTAACTGCCGGCCGAGCGCGGCAATGAACCCAGGGCCACCACCCAGTGCATCACAGGTGCGCGGCGTCTTGTAGAGCTCGTGTTCCGGAGCGAAACGGGGCCCCTTGGCGTCGAACTCCACACCAAGGCTCTCGAGCCACGCCTGCGTCGGCGCCGCCTGCTCGCAGTAGAGCCGAAGCAGTTCCGGGTCGGCTTTGCCCTTGCCGATGCGAGCGGCGTCTTCGGCGTGCATGAGCGGTGTGTCTTCGACCTTCTTTGCCCGCTGCTGCCGGGACCCCGCCGCGCTGAAGCTGCCGCCCGCCCCCATGGCCGACCCGCCGATCTTGTAGTGCTTGTCGACCAGGATGACCGATGCCCCGGCGTCGGCCGCGGCGATGGCGGCCGCAAGGCCCGCCAGGCCGGCGCCGACGACGATCAGGTCGGCATCCGCCTTGCCGGCGGCCACCGGAACCGATGCGGCAGCCGGCACTCCTTCGAGGCCCGCCACTGCCAACGCCGTTGCCGCGCCGTTCAGGAAGTCCCGTCTCGATACCCTGGCCATGGTTCCGCCCCCTGTCAGCCGATGTAGAACACGCACGGCCGGGTCTGTTTGTCGGGCAGCATGGCCCAACCGCTGTGGTCGCACACCAGCATGTTGGGTGTGGACAACGGGTCGGCCAGGTCGCCGAAGATGCGCGCGCTGGTCGGGCACACTTCCACGCAGGCGGGCACGTTGCCCTGGTCGACGCGGTGGTAGCACAGGTCGCACTTGACCGCGACGTTGTCGCGGATCCGCTGGTGCACAGGCTTCTGGAAGACGGTCTGTCCATCCGGGTACAGCATGCGGCTGTCTCGCACCAGGGTGCGGACGTGGTACGGACAGTGCTCGATACACGCGCCGCACCCGATGCATCGCTCATAGTCGATGTGCACCACGCCGTCGGCCCGTTTGTGCGTGGCGCCCGTCGGACACACCTCCGCGCACCGGGGCTGCTCGCAGTGGTTGCACAGCACCGGAACGAAGACCCGGTTCACGCGGGGAAACCGCCCGATCTCCTGCTCAAGCACCGTCGTCAGCATGACGCCGTTGGGCGTGTTGTGCTCCGACTTGCAGGCCACTACGCAGGCATTGCAGCCCACGCAGCGCTTGAGGTCGACGACCATTCCGTATCTGGCCATGGCGCTCTATTCCTCTACCTTGTAGATCTTGACGGCGACGCACTGATCGATCTGGCCCGTGAGGATGTCGATCCGTGCGGGAATCGGCTTGGGCACCAGCGTGTTGTGCATCACGCCCTTGTTGCGCGAGACCGGCAGCCCCTTGGCCCAGTGGCCGAAGCTGCCCGAGCAGTTCACCGTCTCCGGATGCACCAGCTCGGTCACGCGGAGCCGGCCCACGTACTTGCCGTACCTCGACTCGACGCAGACGAGGTCGTTCGTCCGCAGGCCCCGTTTGTCGGCCGCCGTGGTGTGGAGCATGACGTTATAGGTGTAAGGGTTCGCCCGCGCGACTTCATCAATCCACATGTTCTCCGTCGTGGTCGAGAACTGGTGGGTGGGCACCTTGTTGTTCGTCGCGATCAGGTCGTACTCCCCGTGCTCGCCGTGTGCTTCGCAGGGTATCCAGGTCGGCACCGGGCTGTAACACGACAGGTCCCAGTCGAGGTGCAGCTGGTCGAGCACGGCCTGCACGTCGCGTTTGTGGTCCAGCAGGTACTCGAGGTAGATCGGGATGCGCGACGGAAGGAACATCCGTGGGTACGCTTCCTGAATCGTCTTGGCCCTGAGGATCGTTGACGACGTGTCCGTGACGCTGTCCAGGCTGAAGGCGTCGCCGAAGATCTTCTTCGCCTGGCGTTCGGCCACGTCCCGCACGGTGTACTTCCGGGTCGGGTCGAGAGCGTGGGCCTCGCCGATGTTCCACATGGTGTTGCCAAGCGCATACACCGCATCGAGGAACCCCATACGTTCCGCGATCTCGAGGTAGATCTCGGTCCACGGCTTCGCCTGACCTGGCGGCTCAGCCACAGGCTGCCGGAAGAGGAAATACCAGTCGCCGGGCCCCGGCGCGATGAACGCGTACGGATCGTTGGCCGGGAACATGTCCCACCGCTCGTACTCGTGGGCGTCGGGCAGGATGACGTCGGCGAACTCCGCGGTCTCGTCGATGAACTGAACAAGCGACAGCTGAAACGTCAGCTTCTTGAGCGTCTCGGCCATGGCCACCGGGTCATGGCTGTTCATCATGTGGTTCGTCCGGCCGTGAATCATCGCCTCGGCGCGGTAGGGGATACCGTACTTCTCCGGTTCGTCGATCCCCAGCGGGTAGAGTCCGCGCGTGAACAGCGCGATGGGAAACAGTTCCTGCAAATCAAGCGTCTGGGGAACGCCGGCCTTGCGGCCCGGGTACGGCTTGTTGTATTTCGCGATGAAGTCCGACGGGATGATGAGGCCGTCACTGGAGATGCCGGGCGACCAGTACGGCCCGAGCGGATTCACGCCGCGCTGGCCGCCCGGCACGTCCACCGACCCTACCAGCAGGTTCAGCATGTGGATGGCGAAGCAGCTGTTCAGGCCCCCCTTGTGGGCGGCCGCGCCGCGTTTGTAGTCGATGCCGGCTGGCCTGAGCGGCAGCGTGTGGCCATCCACCTCGATGGTGGCCCCGATCGACGCGGCGTCGCAGAAGTCCCGGGTGACCCGACGGATCTGATCGGCCGGAATCGTGCAGATCGCCGACATCTGCCCCACGTCGATCGTCGCCAGATGATCCTTGAGAACCTGGAAGGACGGCTTGACCGGCTCACCCGCCACCACAAAGGCGCCCTCGATGGCGGGGTCGGCAAGGTCCGCCGCGTCGAACGCCTTCGCGAGCCGGTCTCTCGCGTCCCAGATCAGCGGCTTGCCCGTCACCTCATCACGCAGGTAGTGCCCGTCGCCTTTCACCAGGTACGGCCCGTTCGTCTGGGTCTTCAGGAAGGGCACATCGATCATGCCCAGTTCGTTGACCATCACGTGCAGCATCGCCAACGCCAGCGCGCCGTCGGTGCCAGGCTTGAGCGGAAGCCACTCGTCAGCCTTGGACGCGGCGTTCGAGCAGAACGGGTCCACCACGACCAGTTTGTGCCCCCGGCGCCGTCCGTCGGCCAGTTCAGAGCTGGCCGGCAGCGCAATCGTGTTGACCATGTGGCCAAGCTGGGTGCCCCACAAGACGACGTACTTGCACCTGGGGAAGTCCACCTCGGAGTTCAGCGTGCCGTTGGTGATCAGCCAGGCCGGGTGCGAGGCTGACCCGCAGAAGTCGGCACGGTTCCAGTGCATGTTCACGGTCCCGAATGCGCGGCCGAACGCACCGCTCAAGCGGTATCCCGCGATGTCGAAGTGGGACAGGATCAGGCCACGCGGGTCCTTCTCCCGAACCTTCGTCAGTTCGCGGACCGTGATCTCCATGGCCTCATCCCACGAGATCTCCTGCCACCCGGGGTCGACGCCGATCCCCTTTTCGGGGTTCGTGCGCTTCAGGGGTTTCGTGACGCGGGACGGATGGTGGATGTCCAGGGCTCGCACGATGCCCTTCGCGCAGATGTACCCGTGCGAGTTGGCCGCCTTGGGATCCCCTTTGACCTCGACAATCCTTCCGTCAACGCGGTGCACCAATACGCCGCAGCAGTTGTAACACCCGGCGCACACTGACGGGACCCACACGTCGCGGCCCTGCACGATACGTTCTTTATCTGCGAGCATCTCGTTCTCTCCGATGCAGTGACAGGAGTTCTGCGTCTGCGGTTGCCGCCACCGGCCTGTCCCCCGCGGATCACCACGGCTGGTCAGGTCCGCGGGGCGACCGTCAGTGGGATACGGGCCGGCTTCCCAGGTCGGCCGCACTCTTCCGGCCGAGGTACGCCGTCATCGGCTCGTAGGGAGCCTCGTCTCCGATCCGTTCGAAGCGCCGCTGGCGGACCGGGCATGAAAGGTGGCAGGCCCCGCCGTGGCTGCAGCCGTCGCGTTCGATCACCTGCCTCGTGGCCACGGCCGCCGCCGCGCGGCTCGTACCCGCGATCTCTGCGACCATCAGGCTGGCGGGTGTGCTCACCACATGGAACATCTTCGTGAAGGCGATCCAGGCGAGGCCCAGGCAGCACGCCAGCACGTGGACCCACCAGAATCCCCGGACCATGCCGGCTCGGTCCAGGGCGACGGCCACAGGCGTGATCGCCCGCGAGACCGCGTACGACACGAACGCGCCCTGCGGTTGCTGGTGGCACGACTGGCAAAACGCCTCGTGCTGTTCGCGACCGCGCTCGATCAGCGTGGAGTCATGCGCGGGAACCGGCGCCGCCGGCACAAGTCCGTACCGCTCCACCCAGTAGGCCCTCAGTGCGCCGGTGTCATCCGGCGTCAGTGCGCCACCCGTGTAGTCGGTCACCATCCTGTTGAACTCGCCCTCGGAGGTGAACTTCAACCCCTCGAGAAGGAAGCCCGACACGACGATCGCCGCGATGAGCCCGAGGGTGGCCTTGTCGGCGGCCGTGGTGACGATCTCGCCCCGCCGCCGCACCCGTCTCACGATGGCCAGCGTCAGCCCTGCCGCCAGCAGGAGTCCGAACAGGTTGCGGATGAACAGGAACGGATTGAGCGTCGGCACGTAGCCGGACACGACGGTGGTGCCGAGGGCGTGGAACAGGAGCAGGAGTGTGAACCCCCAGAAGATGCAGATGTGCATCACCCACGCCAGCCGGTCGCGCCCGTCGCGCAGGATGCGGGCCTGGAAGAGCACGTCGAGCAGGAACACCTTCAGTACGCCGGCGATCCGCGCACTGAAGAGGGTCCCAGCGAGCCCTCTCAGGGCGGTGGCCACGCGCATGGACGGAGTCGTGTCCCGCTCTCCCAGTCCGACCTCACGCAGGAACCACGCGTCAATCCGATGGATGAGGCCGACGCCCAGCAGGACCAGGCCCAGCCACAACGCAATGTCGTACACCATCACGACTCCTTCACACGTCGACGGTTCGGGTTAGATCAGCGTGCCATCCGGCGCACAGCCGCGCCTCGCGCAGTACGTCGACTCGGCGCTGACGTGCAGCCGCCGCTCCGCGGGCGCGTCGATTTTGCCCAGGGCCCAGAGCACTTTTTCCGGCTTCAGGGGGATCTCGGTGAAACGAACGCCAATGGCGTCATAGACCGCATTCAGAATGGCTGGAACGACAGGCCCCACCGGCCCCTCGCCCACTTCCTTGTTCCCGAACGCCGACGTCGGGTCGTAACTCTTGACGATCTCCGTGTCGAGCGTCGGCATGTCCAGCGCGGTCGGCAGCTTATAGTCGTGGAAGTTGGCGTTCAGCATCCGTCCCTTGGCGTCCACGACCATCTCTTCCCAGAACGCGGCCCCGAGCCCCATCGAGATTCCGCCTTCGACCTGCCCCTCGACCGCCATCGGGTTGATGGGGTTACCGCAATCGCCAGCCTCCCAGTACCCGACGACCTTGATCTGACCGGTCTCCGGGTCGACCTCGACTTCTGCCACCTGCACGGTGAACCCGAATGCGGGGGACGGGCCGATCAGCTTGCCTTCGTAGTCGGCCCTCGGCTGCGGCGGGGTGTACTCGCCGGTGCCGAAGAGCGCTCCGGCCGAACTGAGGTGCTGGTAGACCGCCTTCTTGAACGGCACCCGCTTCTTCGCGTCGTAGATCGAGTAGATCTCGTTGTTGGCGCAGTCCAGGTGCTCCTTGGAGACGTTGAGCATCACGGCGACCACGTCGAACAGCTTTGAGCGGATGTCCTCGGCGGCGTTCTTGATCGCGTGTGCCGAGCCATAGGTCAGCCGGCTGTCGTAGGTGCCGTTGTCCATCGGCGCGAGCATCGTGTCCTGATGCACGATATGCACGTCGCGGTAGTCGATCCCGAGCATCTCCGCCGTCATCTGGGCCATCACCGTCACCGCGCCCTGCCCGATGGCTGTCGCGCCGATATAGAGCGTGACGCCCGCTTCGGTATCAACCCTGATCTGCGCGGTGGAATGGGGGCGGTTGCTGGGATACAACAGGAAGGCGCCGCCGGTGCTGTAATGTCCGCCGGCCATCCCGATGCCCCGCCCGTAGGGCAGCTTCCCGTGCTTCTCCGAGAATTTCGACCGCGCGGCCGCCGACTCCAGGCACTGCTTGAATTCCGAGTGGCGCAACTCGATGACGGTCGGTCCCTTGTACCCGGTCTCGACGGCATTGATCAGGCGTACGGCAAGTGGGCTGAGACCAAGCTTCTCGGCGCCCATGTCGAGCATCACTTCGAACGCCATGCGCACCTGCGCGCCGCCGAGGCAGCGCTGGGCCCCCGTCGTCGGTTTGTTCGTGTACACCCGCTTCCCGCGGTAGCGCACGACGGGCAGCTTGTACGGCATGTGCGTCAGGGCCGCGATGAACCACATGACGACGAAGCCCCAGCTGCTGTGGCCGCCGCCGTCCAGCAGGCAGTCGAAGTCCAGCGCGGTCAGGTGCCCGGCGGCATCGAAGCCCATCTTCATGGTCATGTGGGCCGGGTGGCGGCCCTTGTTCTGGAAAAACACCTCTTCCCGGCTGTACGTGATCTTCACGGGACGGCCCAGTTGCCGGCTCAGCAGGCACGCCACCAGGCACGATGGCGTGGCTTCGGTCTTGCCGCCGAACGCACCCCCCACCGCGGGAATGACCACGCGGATCTTCTCCATCGGGTGGTCGATGGTCCGGGAGATGGTCTGCTGCAGGTAGTGCGGCAGCTGGTTGCACGTATACACGGTCAACTGCCCCGTCCCGGTATTGAAGTCCGCCACGGTTGATTGCGGCTCCAGGTACCCAGGATGCACGTACGACGAGTAGAAGCTGTTTTCGACCACGACGTGGGAGGTGTCGAGCGTGGCCTCGACGTCGCCGAACTGCTGCAGCCCTGTACAGCTGGTGTTGTGCTCGGCCCACTCGTGAATACGTACGTCGTCGTGCGTCAGCGCGTCGCGCGGGTCGAGCAGCACGGGCAGTTCTTCGTACTCGACCTCGATCAGCTCGACGGCCCGCTCGGCGGTCTTGGCGTCCACAGCCGCCACCGCGGCGACACCTTCGCCGTAATAGACGACCTTCTCCGGGGCCAGCGCCCATTCGGTGGGCTTCAGGTTGTTGACGGAGAACGGCTTCTGACATTCGCTCCCCGTGATCACCGCGAGCACGCCCGGCAGCGCGGCGGCTTTCGCCGTATCGATCCGGAGGATCCGGCCATGCGCCACCGTGCTGTGCTTGATCTTGCCGTGCACCATGCCCGGCAGTTTCATGTCATCGGTGAAGACGGCTTTGCCGCGGACCTTGTCCGCGCCGTCCACCCGGGGCACGCTCTTGCCGACCACATTGAACGAGGTGTGCGTCCCGGACATCGTTAGGCTCCTTTTCCCGGATCCGCGCTGGCGGCCAGCACCTTCGCGGCCTCGTGCACGGCGTCGACGATCTTCACGTAGCCCGTGCAGCGGCACAGATTCCCGGAGATGCCGTGCCTGATCTCGTGTTCGCTGGGCGAAGGATTCTCGTCAAGCAGCGCTTTCGCCGACATGACCATCCCGGGGGTGCAGAACCCGCATTGAACGGCACCTTTGTCCACGAACGCCTGCTGGATCGGGTGCAGCGTTCCGTGGTCCTCAAGACCTTCGATCGTCAGGATCTTCCGGCCCTGGCATGTCATGGCCAGGGTGAGGCACGCCAGGGCCCGGTGGCCGTCGATCAGCACCGTGCAGGTGCCGCAGTCACCCTGGCCGCAGCCCTTCTTCGTGCCGGTCAGGTCGAGTTTCTCGCGCAGGACGTCGATCAGCAGATCTTCCGGGCTGACCATGACGTCATGGGCGAGACCGTTGATGTGGAGTTCAATGACGCGTTTCATCGCGATATCCCTGGCCTTCCTCAAACAATCGCCGACCGCGCCTCGCGCAGCATTCGCCTGGCGAGCACGGTGATGATGTGCCGGCGGTATCCCGCCGACGCCCGCAGATCGTCAATGGGCCGGCACTCCCGGCCACACGCTTCGGCTGCGCGATCCAGCGTCTCATCAGTCGGCTTCTGGCCCAGAAGCTCTCCTTCGGCCCCGGTCGCACGCATCGCGAACGGCGCCACGGCCCCCATGGCGATTCGCGCCTGAGTGACGCAGCCGGTTGCCGGATCGAGCCCGATGTTGACCGCCACGCTGGCGATATCGATCTCCTGGGCGGCGCGCAGCCCGAACGGTGCGTACCGGCACGCCGAATGCGGCCACGGTTCAGGGACGTGCAGACGCTCCAGGAACTCGTCGGCTGCGATGGCCGTGGTGCGATTCCCGGTGATGAACGACTCGAGTGTCACCTCCCGGGACCCGCGCGCGCTCGTCAACACCACCGTCGCCCCGAGCGCGATGAGGGCCGGCGGCATATCCGCACAAGGCGACGCGTTGCAGCAGTTGCCGCCGACGGTCGCCATCGCGCGGATCTGGGGTGACCCGATCTGTCCGGCGGCCGAACAGAGCGCCGGATAGACCGACCGCACATCGGCCGATCGCTCGATAGCCTCGATGGTGGTGGCCGCGCCGATGTGCAGGCCGTGGCCACGTTCGTACCGGATGCCTCGCAGGTCTGGCAGCCTTCGCAGGTCGACCACGTAGTCCGGGCGGTAGATCTGTTCAGCCATCCAGTTGACGAGGTCGGTGCCGCCGGCCAGCACCCGCGCGTTCGCCTGGTGGGTGGCCAGGAGCGCGGCCAGTTCCGCAATCGTGGTGGGAGCCAGGTACTCGAATGGAAGCAGGCTCATGACGGTATCCTCATAGCAACCCGGGCACGAATCCGTTCGCGCGGTCCTTCCGTGGGCGTCGCGTCAGCAGTCGCGGCCGTAGATGCGCCGGAAGTCCTCACGGAGTGACTCGCGGAACTGCGGCGCGGCAATCTCGATCAGCATCCGGGCCCGATCCTTGACGGTGCGGCCTCTGAGGTGCGCGATCCCGTAGTCGGTGATGACGTAGTCGATGTCGTTCCGCGTCGTGCTGACCGCCTGACCCGCGTCGAGGGCAGCGACGATGCGGGACCGCGTGCCGTCGGATGACGCCGCGGCCAGCGCCAGGATGCTGCGGCCGTTCTTCGCCTTGCGGCAGCCCCGCACGAAGTCCACCTGTCCCCCGATGCCCGAATACTGGCGGGCCCCCATCATGTCGGCGGCCGCCTGCCCCATGAGGTCCACCGTCAGCGCCGAGTTGATCGAGACGATGTTGTCGTTCAGCCCGATGATGTTCGGGTCGTTCGTAAACGACACCGGGTGCATCTCAATCATCGTGTTCAGGTGCATCCACTCATACAGCGCCCGGGTGCCCATCGCGACGGTCATGATGATCTTCCGGTTCTTGAACGACTTCCGGGCGCAGGTGATGACACCCTGCTCGACGAGATTCATGACGCCGTCGGAGATCATCTCGGTGTGAATACCGAGGTCGTTCTTCCCGCTCATGAAGGACAGCACCGCGTCCGGCAGAGCGCCGTAGCCCAGTTGCAGGCACGCCCCGTCGTCGATGAGCTGCGCGCAGAACGAGGCGATCGCCTGCTCCGACGCTCCGACCTCCGGCGCCGGAAGCTCGAGGATCGGACCGTCATTCCACACGAAGTGATCGATCTCCGAGACATGGAGCGTCGATTCACCGAGAGTGAACGGCATGTTGGGGTTCACTTCGGCGATGACCATCCTGGCGGACTTCGCCGCGGTGTAGTCATAGCTGACCGATACGCCCATGCTGCAGTTCCCGGCCTTGTCGGGCGGCGTCACCGTCACCATCGCGACGTCAGCAGGAAAGGACCCGTCGGCCAGGATCACGGGGAAGTCGCCGAAATTGCACGGCGTATAGTCAGCTCGGTCCTCATCCACGGCCTTACGCGTGCTCGGTGCGACGAAGAACGAATTGTGACGAAACGAGCCCGCATACTGGGGCTGGGTGTAGGTACCACGGCCCGCGGACGCCATCGCCACCAACTCGACGTCGCGCAGCGAGCCGGCCCGGGTCAGCATCGCCTCAATGAGGTGTTCCGGAGTCCCGCACGCCGATCCCAGCACGACGCGGTCACCGGACTTGATGTGGGCGACCGCGTCGGCGGCCGGCTTGAGACGCTCCTCGTAGACGGACTTCCAGTGCATACGCCCCTCACTGCCTGGGTCACGGGCGGTCCGGCATCAGCCGGACCGCCGGATCCCGGCCGAACCTCACCGCTTCCGGGCCACCTTCCGCGCAACGGGCTTCGTCCGCGAATCCGGATACGTGTTCGGGTCGGTGAACGTCGCCTCGCCCGGCACCATCAGCAGGTACTCACCCATGGCCAGGTCGAGTTCGTGCCCGGTCGTGCCGACGTACGCCTCGGGATCCTTGAGGAACTCCACCACCGCAGCGGCGTACTCCTGCGGGTAGTCCAGCCAGCCCATGATGCCGGCGCCGTAGATGACCCTGAATCGTTTGATCTTCGACTTCTGGTACGACGCGGCCTGCACGATGGTCTCGAAGAGCGGCTTCTTCACGACGTCGCGGCTGCCAATCAGGTGCAGGCTCGGCTGCGTGCAGAATCGCAGCGCCCGTTTCAGGTCGAACCCGAGCAGGACGGTCAGGGCATCTGCCCCGCCCTTGTCGTAGTGCAGGAGGTTCGCGATTGCCGCACGCTGGATGTACTCGAGTTTCGAATCAGGGTTCTCTCGTACCTGCTCTATCCAGTACTCGAGCATGTGGCTGCCGTCGGCTTTGCGCTGCAGCAACGCCCCTTCGTAACCGATGACGTCGCCCGGCTGGAGCACCTTCACGTACGGCGCCTGATTCTGGCCGATCATTCTCCGGTAGGCGTACTTCTTCTTCCGCAGCGCCTCGTCATAGATCGCCAGTCCCCCGTAGCACATGGCGCCGCAGCGATTCTTGTGCCGGGCATCGAGGTCGGCCATGATCAGCGACCCTGTGTGCATCCCCCCGAAATGCGCCTTCTCGATGCCGAGGGCGTCCATCGCACGCACCACGGAGTCGGTGAAGTCCGAGAACTCCCACGCGTCCGGCGCGGGCTGCGAAAACCCGAAGCCCAACGTGTCGAAGGCGTACACCTTGTAGTGCTGGGCCAGCAGCGGAATGACACCCTCGAACTCGAAACTATTCCACCAGGACTGGTGGAGCAGGATCAGCGGCTCTCCTGTCCCCATCGTCTCGTAGTACATCTGCAGGCCATCGCCCAGGTTGGCATATCCCCGCTCCACACACCGCAGATTCGTCGCCATGCAGCCACTCCTTCTCGTTGGAGCCTGGAGGTTCAGGCTCCGGATACCATGCCCTACGCGTGCGCCCTTGACTGGGCGTCGGATCGCAGCGCCGATGCGGCGACCAGGGTCACGAAGATGAGTCCACTCACCAGCAGAAACGGCACCTGGTAGCCGCCGGTCCGATCGAACAGCCAGCCCGTGATCCAGGGACCCAGTCCGCCGCCAATGGCGTCCAGCACCGTTCGTGTCCCCAGCACCCGTCCCGCCGCCTTCAAGCCGAACGCGTTCATCGTCAGGAGCTGCAGCAGGGTGTAGATGCCGCCCCATCCCAGTCCGAAGCACACCACGAACGGCCAGAACAGCGCCTCGCTCATCGAGGCCAGCGCCAGGCTGCCCGTCAACATGATCCCGAGGTTCACGAGGAGCACGCGTTTGTGGTCGAACAGATCGGCCAGGTAACCAAACAGAAACTTCCCGGTGAGGCCCATCAGGAAAAGCCATGACAGGCCACGCGCCGCCGTCGGCACGTCGAACCCCTGGCCGCGCAGGTGCAGGAACAGGTGCGACGAAATCCCGAGGATGGCGTAGAAGGTCATCGACCCGGCCGCGGCGATGATCCAGAACGTGCGGGTGCGCACGGCATCGCGGTATTCCATACCCTGGGCCACGGCCGGGGCGCCCGGGGGCGCCGCTTCGCCGCCGTAGGGCAGCAACCCCATGTCTGACGGGCGTTCCCGGACGAGAAACAGAATCACGAGGAGCAGGGCGGCGGGAAACACCGCGTAGAGCATGAGGCTGATCCGCCACCCGTACAGGCCCACCAGCCAGGCTCCCAGGGCCGGAAACAAGGCGCCGCCCATGCTCGTCCCGACCATGGCGAGGCCCGTCGCCGTGCCTCGCTTCTTCACGAACCAGCGGGAGACGAGGATGACCGCCATGACAATGCCGCACGACGCGAGCACGCCGGCAAACAGGACGTGGATCGCGTACATGTGCGCGACGTTGCCGATCTGCCCGTAGAGCAGCAGCGCGATGGCGAGCAGCGTGGCGCCCCCCGCCATCAGCCACTTGACGCCGTACTTGTCGGCGATCGCACCGGCGATCGGCGACAGGACGCCGGCCAGCCCCATCGTCAGGAGATCCCGGAACTTCAGCGTGCCGCGACTCCAGCCGAAGTCCCGGAGCATCGACTCGTCGAACACCGTGATGCCCGCGAACGTCAGACCGTTCGTCACCAGCAGCGTGAAGAAGGCCGTCCCCGCGATCACCCACCCGTAGAACACGCGCCTCACGGTCAGCTCCGCCGCAGGAACTGGCCACCCGCCGCGCCCTGCGGGGCCCCGCCCTGGAAGACCACGCGGCCGCGCAGCATGGTGATGACGGGCCACCCGGCGAAGGACTGCCCCTCGAACGGGCTGAAGTCCTGCGCCGAGTTCAGCGACTCGACCGTCACGGGCCGCTTCGTGTCCATGTCGACGATGGCGAGGTCGGCATCGCTGCCGATGGCAATTGCCCCCTTCTTCGGATACAGGCCGAAGTACCGCGCCGGGTTGCTGGACACCAGTTCGACCGCGCGCTGAATAGGCAGGCCGCGCTTCTGCACACCTTCCGTGAGCAGCACGGGATACAAGAATCCGGTGCCGCCGAATCCCGGCCACGCCGCCCAGAAGTCCCCGTCCTTCTTGTCCTTGGTCAGGCAGGCATGGTCGCTGACAACTGTCGCCACGTGCCCGTCGAGCAGGGCCTTCCACAGGATCTCCTGATCCTGGGGCGTCCGGATGGGCGGATTGACCTTGCCGAGCCGTCCGCCGGCGTTGGCCCAGTTCAGCATGAGGTGATGGAGTGTGGCCTCGAGCAGGATGTCGTCATCCGGGTACCGGCGCTTCACCTCGATGCCCTTCTGGATCGCGGGGCCGCTCGAGAGGTGGAGGAGATTGACCGCACACCCCGCGGCATGCGAGAGGACGACCGCCTCTTCGATCGCCAGTTCTTCGCTCAACGTCGGGCGCGCGTTGCTGTACGCTTCGAGCCCTTCTCCGCCCTGGGCCTTCACGCGGGCAATGAACGTCCGGATCAACTCCGGGTTTTCGCAGTGCAGGCTCAGCGAGATGCGGCGGTCGCGGGCCTTCGATTCCGCCGCCGCGCGCTCCATGATCTCGTAGAGGTACCCGAGGTCGTAGTCGTCCGACATCGTGTATTCCTTGCCTTTCGTCGAATCCGACGACAGGGTCAAGGACTTGTAGAACATGTAGAGCTTGAACGACCCGACACCCTGGTCAACGAGCCAGCCGATCTCGTCCAGGTGCCCGTTGGTCATCGGCGCGATGTGGTACGAGTAGTCGCAGCGGAAGTGCCCGGCCGACAGCCCCAGCACCTCGGGAAAGATGTCCTTGTAGGACCCTGTCTTGTTGAGATAGTGCGAGCCGGTCCGGAAGTAACTGATCATCGTCGTCGTGCCGCCGGCCACGGCCGACGTCGATTCCGACAACGCATCGGCGCTGAAGGGGCGGTAGATTCCGATATGGCTGTGCGAGTCGACGGCGCCGGGCAGCACGTGACGGCCCCGCGCGTCGATCACGTCGGCGCCGTCCGACACCTGGAGCGTATCGGCGATCGCCGCGATCTTCCCGTCTCGGATGCCGAGGTTGAGGCATTGCGGACCCAGGCCCGGCAAGACCACGCTGCCGTTCAGTACAACGACGTCGAATCGACTCATGCGGCGCCCCCTCTCGGGGAGTGCCCCCAGGCTTATCGGGTCTTTCGCGGCCGCGCGAACGACCAACGCGCCTCAGGGTGCTCCCGGTTTAGATGCACTTTCATCGCGTAAATGTCACTGCGGTAGTGGATGTGTACGCGCTCGACCACTTTGGCGTGGTCGGTGCGGACCACCCGTTCGACAGCCAGCAGCGGGGCACCCACCTTCGTGTTGAGCAATCGCGCCAGGCGGGCGTCAGCCAGCGATGCGCGAACGGTCTGCTCCGCGTCTCGCAGGGGAATCCCGAGTTTCTGTTCGATGACTCGCAGAATGACGCCCTTCCAGTCGCTGCGGCTGAGCCGCCGGCCGATGTCGCCGGGCAGTTCGTTGACGATGTGGCTGTAGGGCTCGCCGTGGTGCAACCGGATGCGCGTCGCACGAATGATGGGCGACCCCGGCTCGATCCCGAACAGCGCCGCATCGTCTGGAGCGGCCTTGACCGTCTTGACGTCGAGCACCTTGACCGGGTTCTGACCCAACGAAATGATATCTTCGAGGGAGCCCTCCACTTTCAGGGCGCCGATGAAGGGCCGGTACTCGCTGACGAACGTGCCTCGGCCCACCTCCCGTCGGATCAGCCCTTCTTCCTCGAGCAACCGGAGCGCCTGACGTACGGTGATCCGGCTGATGCCGTACTCCTCGACCAGGTCAACCTCTGTGGGCAGGCGATCTCCGGTGCGGAGTTCGCGGGAGATAATCTTCTCGCTCAGGAGCGTCGCGAGCTGGTAGTAGAGCGGGACGCTGCGGTCAACGAACTTCGGCGTCTCGGTGCGGCCGGGGCTGGTGTCGGCGTGGTGTCGGGCCAAGGCGGTTCTCCGTTCCTTCGTGCGGTTACCGGGCCGCCGGGCGCGCGAGGGCCAGACCGGCCATCACATCGGCGAGCGGCAGTTCAGTCATGCGCACGATAGTATCCGCCAAACACCGTGCCGCGTCCGCTGGCATCGCGCGGTCCGCGTTTGCCAGGAACTTCACGGTCAGTTCCTCCACACTCAGAGGATTGCCCGGGCCACCCCGGTTCACGAGCACTGACGCCCGATGGTCACCGCCGTCCGCAGTCCGGATCTGCAGGACCGCAGGGAACTGGTTCGGGAAGATCGCGTCGCACTCCGCGTTCGGGACGACGCGCACCTTGGCTGCCAGATCGAGGTACCGAGGATCGTGGACATGGTCGTCGGTGAAGTCCTCCAGAGACAGGCCGAGACCACCGCCCCCCAGGAGGGCCGCCGCCACCGTGAAAGGCCCGCTGAACTGGGCGTGGTAACCCGACTGGGGCCTGGCCTTGAGATCCTCTGGTTCGCCAATCGTACGAACCGTCGGCGTGGGGACTCCCAGTTCGATGTCGACAATCGATGCGACGTCAAGGCCGGGGCGGAGACGCAAGGCCGCATCGATGCCGGCATGCGTGAAGTGGTTGGCGGGATACGGCTTGTAGAAGATGTCGGGCAGGCACCAGGTCTCGCCGAGGCCATCCGTCAGTTCGTGAACGTGGAACTGGCCGCTGCAGAAAGCCTGATAGAACCCGAAACGCCCTTCGAGGGCCGACACGGGCCCGGTAAATCCCGCCGCCGCCATCTGCGCCGCGATGATGCCCGCATGGGCCGCCCACCCGCAGTGCATACGTTTGACGGAGCCGCCGGCCCGGTTGCCCTCGATGATACCGGAGCCCATGGACGCGGCGATGCCGAGCGCGTGGCCGATCCCGTCGGCGTCAAGACCGTAGAGTTTGGCCGCGACGACGGCGCAGGCCAGGGTGCCGCAGATCGACGTGGCATGCCAGCCCCGCTCGAAGAAAACGGAGTTGCCCAGTTCACGGTCGTACCCCGCCATGCCCGTGCGGATACAGATTTCGTAGCCCGCGGCAGCCGCCGCGACCACATCCGTGGCCGACGCCTGAGTCGCTTCACCGACCGCGAGCGCTGCCGGCACGATGGACGCGCTCGGATGGAGCACTGATGGCAGGTGCGTGTCGTCGTAGTCCAGGGAGTGGGCGAGCACGCCGTTGACGAATGCCGCCGCGGGCGCCGGCAGCCGTCCGGGGTGGCCGATGACCGTGGCCTCGCTGCCCCCCCCCCACGCGACGGCCACCCGCGTCGCCATCGCGCTGGTGTCGAGGGCCGTGGCCGCGACACAAATGCCCAGCGTATCCAGCACGCGATGCGTGAAGCTCTCGACGACCGCACGGGGCAGGCTGGCGAACGTCGTGGCCGCGGCAAACGCCGCCATCGTCTGCAGAGGCGTGGCTGCGGGCGGAGTGGTCATGCGACCACCGCGACGGGGCGTACCGGAACGCCTGTGGCACCAACGACCTTGAGCGGCGTCACGACAAAGAGGAACTCACTGACGCCGTCACGGGCCAGTTCCGTCAGGTTCAGGACTTCGATGATGTGAATGCCCTCTTCCACCAGGAGTGTTCTATGCACCGGCAGCAGGGCGTGGCCGATCTTCGGGTGGATACACTCGTACGCGATCGTCTCCGCTCCCGTGAGCCTGGCCTTGTGATCGCTGATCCAGACCGCCGCGCTCTCGTCCGGACCCGGCACGCCGTGGTGGTGGCCGACGAAGGTCTCCGGGTCTTTCCAGTGCAGTGGCCACCCGGAGCGCACGAGGACCGCGTCGCCGGCGTGGACGCTGACCTGCTGCCGCGCCGCCGCCCGCTCCAGATCGTCGGCCGTGATCGGGGTCCCCGGGGCCAGCACGTCCACGCCGTGGAGGGCGGGGATGTCGAGCATGACTCCGCGGCAGAACATCAAGGGGATCGTCTCCACGCCAAGCACCTTGAACCGGCCGCCGGTCTGAGCGGCAGCCGCGTCGTGCCCGCCGAACAGCAGGCCCTGGTGCGACACGTGGCAGAGCGCGTCAATGTGCGTGCCCGTGTGACCGCCCATCAGCATCATCTCGTTGGAGGCGGACCCGCCATCCGCGCGCACCATGTCCCCATGGCGCCGCTGGAGGGCTAGTTTGTAGCCGGGATGGTTGGGCGAAACGGGCATCCCCTGTTCCAGCGGCTGGGCGAGATCGTAGATGCGGGCCCCCGCGAACCGCTCCCACAACGGGGCGTCCGGCGTACGCTGTGTCATGACGACGTCTTCTCCTTCAGTGCTTCGGCTAGCGCGATCAGGGCGTGTGCCCGGCGCACGATCGCATCATCGACGAACTGACCGCCGGCCATCGTGAACGCGCCCACACCGCGGCGGACGGCCTGGTCCCAGGCTTCCACCGTCGCTCGCGCCGCCGCCACGGCCGACGGCGTCGGCGTGAACACGTCCTGCACGACGGACACCTGGCTCGGGTGGATGCAGGAACGGCCGAAGAAACCCAGCGCACGCGCCTCCTCCGTCGTCCGGCGCAGGCCGTCGAGGTCCGCGAGCTGCGTGTGGACCGACGCGACCGGCGGGTCCAGGCCCAGGGCCCGCGACACGACGACGAGATGTTGCCTGGCGTACAAGGTGGCGAGGTCATGCCCCGACGCGTCGGCGCTGATGTCACGGACGAAGTCCGCCGCCCCGAACGTGAAACCCCGGACTCTCGGCGCCCGGGCGATCTCGGCGGCGCCCAGGATCCCCGCTGCGCTCTCGATGGTGGCGACGAACCCGATGCCCCCGGCTTCCAGTCCCCGGGCGACTTCGAGCGATCGAACCCGCGCGTCCACCTCCGCGATCTGGCGCGCAGACTCGGCCTTGGGGATACGGATGAGCTGCAGCCCCGGGCCGATCACGGCATCGAGGTCGTCCTGCCACCAGGGGGTGTCGACGCCGTTGATACGCACCGCCGTCACGGGTCCCGCGACGCCAGCCCGGGCCGACAGTGCGGCGGCCACGAGCCGGCGGGCTTCGGGCTTGGACGCCGGCGCGACGGCA
The DNA here is from genome assembly GCA_964372095.1 of uncultured Vicinamibacterales bacterium. Taxonomy (GTDB): domain Bacteria; phylum Acidobacteriota; class Vicinamibacteria; order Vicinamibacterales; family JAKQTR01; genus CAYJPV01. Next base: position 131,023 of record CAYJPV010000011.1, read on the forward strand.
TCTTCGAGGTCGAGGACCACGCCGTCCGCGCCGGCTTCGAACACCTTGACGAGCAGCCGTTCCTGACTGCCTGGTGCGAACAGGTGCGCGCGGCACGCGGCGAAGGCGCGGGACGGAGGCATCAGATGACACCCCTGGCCTTGAGGTCGGCGACCCGTCCGTCGCTCATTCCGAGCATGCCCTGGTAGACGTCGTCGTTGTCGGCACCGGGGTTGCGTCCCGGCCACTTGATCGCCCCGGGGGTCTCGGACAGCCGGAACAGAACGTTCTGCATCTTCAGGGGCCCGAGTTCCGGGTCCTGGACCGTGGTGATGGTGTCCAGCGCCTTGAACTGCGGGTCTTCCATGATGTGGCGGATGTCATAGATGGGCGCCACGGCCGCCTCGGCGGCTTCGAACTCCCGGATCACGTAATCCAGGGGATGTGCGCCGATCCAGGCCCCGACCATGGCGTCGAGTTCTTCGGCGTGTGCGGCCCGTTCGGCGCCGGAGGCGAACCACGGCTCGTCGATGACTTCCGGATGTCCCACCAGACGCATCACGCGTTCGGCGATGCTCTGGGCCGATGTGGAGATGGCCACCCAGCGCCCGTCGGCGGTGCGGTACGTGTTACGCGGGGCGTTGTTCACCGAGCGGTTGCCGCGACGTTCCTGCACGATCCCGAGCTGGTCGTACCAGAGCGGTTGCGGTCCGAGGATGGTCAGGATGGGCTCGATGATGGCCATGTCGACGACCTGGCCGCGCCCGGTTGTGTCGCGTCCGCGGAGGGCGAACATGGTGGCGGCGGCGGTGGTCAACGCCGTGATGCCGTCGGCAAGGCCGAAGGGCGGAAGCGTGGGCGGTCCGTCCGGCTCGCCGGTCATCGCGGCAAATCCGCTCATGGCCTCGGCCAGGGTGCCAAACCCTGGACGGCCGCTGTACGGTCCAAACTGCCCGAAACCCGTGACCCGCGTGATGACGAGGCGGGGATTGATGGCGTGCAGCACGTCGGGGCCGAGGTTCCAGCGCTCGAGGGTGCCGGGCCTGAAGCTCTCGATGAGCACGTCGGCCTCGCGGACGAGGTCCTTCATGATGGCCTGGCCGTCCGGCGCACCGAGGTAGAGAGTAATCGTACGCTTGTTGCGGCCGATCATCTTCCACCAGAGGGACGATCCGCCCTTCCGATACCCGTGATAACGCACCGGGTCGCTGGTCTTGGGGTGTTCGATCTTGATGACGTCGGCACCGAAGTCGGCCAGCATGGTCGCCGCGAGGGGGCCGGCGAACAGCGTGGCCGCCTCCAGGACGCGGAGTCCGGCCAGCGGGCCCGGTGTGCGTTGTGGATCATCCATACAAGAGCCTCCGGCTGGATCCGGGAACGGATCCGTCTGGGAGCATGGGCATAATGTCATAATGCTAATACCAATGCAAGGTCTCAGTGGTTATAACATTAGTTCCTTTCGTGACGCCCGGCGCCAGCGGCCCGCAACACGCGCGTAATGTTATACACTCCATACCAATCGCGGTCCGCCGGGCGCATCGTCGCCGGGCCGCCCGCCGTCCCGGGAGGAGTTCATGCGTGTGCGCGTGGTGAGCGTGTTCCAGTGCTTCGCCGTGATGTGTCTGTCGCCCGCCCTGCTGCAGGCGCAGCCGGCCGGCTCCGCCCCGGCCGAACTCGTCCGCTTTTCGCAGTGGCTGACCGGCGAGTTCGACAACTTCAGGCAGGTATCCGAGGACACGGAAAACAAGGTGGCCGTTCCACACGGACGGGTGCATGTGACCGTCACGTCCGTCGGGGCGCCCGCCCTGGGCGATCGGGTCTTTCTGGTCCGGGAGTCGCCTCGGAACGATCCCGACCGCGTCGGCGCGGCGCACGTTTATGCCGTCACCGCGGCCGGGGACACAATCACGCTCCGGGTGTTCGCCTTCGAGGATGCGGGGCGGGTTCTGGCGCTGCTCAACGCGCCGGCGACGCCGACCGCCGTTCCGCCCGTCGACCGCGTACGCCCCTTGCCGGGCTGCGAGGTGACGTGGAAGGCCGAAGGCGCGGCCTTCGTCGGAGCCATGGCCCCCGGGGCCTGCCGCGTTCCGGGGTCACCGGTCACGGACCGCCCGGTGACGCTGGCGGAGACCCACCGGCTGACCGCCGACGCGTGGTCCCTCTCGGCGCAGGCCGACGACCGGGGCAGCGCCGGCGCAGCGCCGGGCACGGGCACCCGGGCGTTCGAGCTGCGCCGCGCCAGGCCCTTCACGTGTTGGGCGGCGCTGCGAAGGGAAGGCACGACTGACAAGTACGACGGCATGCTCGACGTGGCGATGCACGACCAGGGCAAGCGGGTGGCGGTCCGGACGGAACAGGGGACGTCCACGCCGTACGCGTTCGAGTTGTCACAACTCCGGTACGCGCAGCAGCGGCCGGTGATGAAGCTGGCGGTCTACGAAGCCGGCAAGGTCGACGCCATCGCGTACACCTGGACGGAGACGGGCGGGACCAGGATCGGGATCAACATGCGGTGGATTCAGGTCGGGTGTTCGATGAAGGAGTAGTACCACGACCGCCGGGGACGGATGTCGGTCCCCGGCGGTCGTGGGGCGTGCGTCTTACGCGGTCGCCCGTGCGATCACTTCGTCCGCGGCACGTTCGGCCGATTCCAGAGCGCCTTCCATCCCCGGGCCGGTCACGGCGGTGTGTTCGCCGGCGAAGTGGATACGATGCCACGGCGCGGCCATCGTGGGCCTGAGGCGCGTCACCTGGCCGGGCAGGTAGTTGGCGTAGGCGCCCTTCGAGTAGGGTTCGCGCCCCCACGACACCATTCTCGCCACCTCGACGTTGTCTTTCGTCGCCGGTCGGATCCGGGCCAGTTCGGCCTTGACGAACGCGACCTGGTCCGCCTCGGGCATCGCATCGAGCGTCAGGGCCGAAGCGCCGTCAACCCAGCAGGTCAGACTGAGCACCCGGCCGTCCGCATCACGCTGCGGGAAGATCCGCTCGATGGCCGTGTCGGTCCACATCAGCGGCGGCAGTTTGTCGTCGTCCCAGTACGCCTTCTTCGGCACCATGAAGTACTGCGTGATGGCGGTGTAGGGAATACGTTCGACGGCCTCCTTCTGGGCGCCTTCGAACGCCGGCTCCACCTGGATCTCCCGGAGCAGAGAGAACGGCACCGTCACGACGCAGTAGTCGGCCTTGTAGGAGGCCCCGTTCGCGCACGTCACGTTGACGCCTTCCTTGGTTGACGCGATCCGGGTCACGGGGCTGCCCCGGTGGATGGCGCCCTTGACCTTCGACGCCATGGCTTCGACGACGCGGGAGTTGCCGCCCGGAATCTCCATCATGCCCCGCACCTTCGAGTCGCGGCGCCGCTGCGCGTCACGCAACGCCCACAGCGCCGACGTCGTCGACAGGTTGTTCGCGTTGGGCGCCACGTTCATCAACCGCAGGGCTTCGGCCGACGCCCCTTGCCGCTTGACGTACTCGTCGAGCGGGATGTCGAGGGCGGCCTGCGCCGGATCCATCCACGCCCGTCCATCGGCGAGAGTGAGGTTCTTCCCGCAGTAGTACCCCACGAGCAGGCCGGGCAGGACCTGGCGTTCGGCGCCTTCGAGTCTGTTCGCCCGGGCGCCGGCCCAGTCGGCGGCGATGACGTTCTCGCCGTTGACGTATTCGAGTTCGGAGGTCTCGAAACTTTTCAGCGGCTGCACCGGCGTTCCGGCCGCCTGGGCCAGCCTGATGAGCCGTTCGTAACTCGCGCCCACCACCGGCCCACCGGCATCCGGCCGGCCCGGCACGTCGTCCATCGTGTAGACGCGCCCGCCGATCCGATCGCGCGCCTCGACCACCGTCACGGCAAGACCGCGCTCTTCCAGCAACATCGCCGCCGCCACGCCGGAGATCCCGGCACCGACAATCACGGCCGACCCGCCGCCGCTCCCGCTCGAACACGCCATCCAGGGCAGCGCCAGCGCCGTCCCGCCGACCACCTTGAGAAACGCCCGCCGATCGTACGCCTGCGTCATGTGCCGCTCCTTCCAGTCAACACCGGGGCCGGCCGGTCCGCGAACGGGGAGCGGGGCGGGAACGCCGGCGCATCGCGGCTCGGGCCTGAAGGTGGACATTGTAATAACAATATGATAAATATGGCAACTGTCACGCGCGAACCCGCCCATGCCCATCTCTCCCGCGATCCACGCCATCGCCCGCTGCACGGTGCTCGCCGCCTGTCTCGGCGCCGCCTGCGCAGCCCCCCCTCCCGCGCCGCCGGCCGTCGCCTGCGTCGACCAGTCCCCCCACGAAGCCCCGGATCGGCCTCACCACCTGCGGGCCGAACGCCCCCTCATGGGCACATCCTTCCAGATCCGCGTGGTCACCGACGATGCCGCGCACGGGTGCGCCGCCGTCAACGCCGCATTCCAGGAAGTCGCGCGCCAGGAAGCGCTCTTCAGCGAATATCAGGACTCCAGCGACATCAGCGCCATTAACCGCGCCGCCGGCCAGTCGCCGGTTTCCGTTGACGCCGAGGTCTTCACCCTGCTCCAACGGTCGTTGTGGGCCTCGCAGGCCACCGGTGGCGCGTTCGACATCACCTTCGCGGGCTGCGGACGCCTGTGGTCCATCCGCGAGCAGCGGATTCCTGACAACCTCGCGCTGGCAGCGTGTCTCGACACGGTCGGCTATCGCGCGCTCGTGCTCGACCCCTGGCGCTCGAGCGCCTGGCTGCCGAAGGTCGGCATGCGTATCGGGCTCGGTGGCGTGGCAAAGGGATACGGCGTGGACAGGGCCGCCGAGGTCCTCCGCGCCAGCGGCGTCACGCGTTTTGCGGTCGATGGCGGCGGCGACCTCCGCGTGGAGGGCACCGACATCGACGGCGCGTGGACGGTGCACATCGCCCATCCCCGCGACCCGGGCCGCGTCTTTGAGACGATCCGTCTTGACCGCGGCGCGATCGTCACGTCGGGCGACTATCTGCGGTTCTTCGAGCGCGACGGCGTCCGGTACCACCACATCCTCGACCCCGCCACGGGGCAGCCGGCCCGGCGGTCGATGGCGGTCACGGTCATCGCCCCGAACGCCACCGACGCCGATGCCCTGGCCACCGGACTCTTCGTTCTGGGGCCGGAACGCGGCCTCGCCGCCCTGGCGCGGCTGCCGGGCGTCGAGGCCCTCTTCTTCGATCACAACCTGAACGTGTCCGCATCCCGCGGATTCCCGCGCGCCCCCGAGGCGCGCACCACACCTGCGTCGTAGGATGACACCATGAACACCCAACCGGCCCAGCGGGCCGTCACCACCATGGCCTCGCCGATGATCATCGGCAAAGACGAACCCTTCGTCATCAAGCTGGTCTTCGTCGTCGTCGCGCTGACCATCGGCCTCCTGTGCTTCGCCGCGCTGCTGGCGCTCGCGTCCGCGGTGATGCCGAGAACGGCGGCCCGCTGCAAGGCGGTCGTCGAACGCTGGCCGTTCCAGGCCTTCGCCGCAGGCCTGCTGACCTACGTCGTGGGCGGCGGCCTCGCCTGGTACTTCCTCTCCCACGGGTACATCCCGCGACTGCTGAAGGTGCAGGTGGTCATGGGCATGCTGATCCCCGGCCTGTGCCTGGTGGCGGTGCTGCTGCTGCTCACGGTCATGGGCGCCACCGGCACCGTGCGGTTCGTCGGGGAGCGGCTCACGGGATCCGCGACACCGTTGCGCCAGATTCTCACCGGGACGCTGGCCGCCACGCTCGCAAGTTGGTTCCCGATCGTCGGATGGGTGATTGTGCTGCCGGGCCTGCTGTTCGTGTCTACCGGCGCCCTCATCATCGGATGGGTGCGGACGAAGCAGATCGCGTAGGCTCTCAACAGGTGCAGAGATGACCGACAGGGTTTGCGGGTACAACTTCCGGCTGCTCCGCGTCGACCTGGCGCGGCAGTCGTTCCAGGTGGAGCCGATTCCGGACACCGTGCCGCTGGACTTCCTGGGCGGTCGTGGGTTCACGGCGAAGTACTGCTACGACGAAATCCCGCCCGGCACCGACCCGCTCGGCCCCGACAACAAGCTGATCTTCGCCACGGGGCCGCTCACCGGCACGCGCATGCCGTCGTCCGGGCGTTACGCCGTCGGCTGCCGGTCGCCCCACACCGGAGCCATCATCCGCTCCATCTCTGGTGGCGGATGGGGCGCCATGCTCAAGGCCGCCGGCTACGACGTCCTCATCCTCGAGGGCGCCGCTCCGGACTGGACCTATCTGTCCATCACGGCGGACGGCGTCTCGTTTCACGACGCGCGGCCGCTGCTGGGACTCCTGTCGGAGGACACCGAAGCCGCCGTCGCCCGCGAACTTGGCAACCCACGGGTCAAGTCGGTCGTCATCGGCCCCGCCGGCGAACGCCTCATCACCTTCGCCTGCATCCAGACCGAACGGCGGTCAGCCGCCCGCGGCGGCGTCGGGTGTGTGATGGGCGCCAAGAAGGTCAAGGCGATCGCCGCCTTCGGGACGCACAAAGTGCCGTTCTTCGATCAGGACCGGTTCGACCGGCTGATGAAGGATCACATCCGGGTCAACTTCAAGGGCGAGTACTACAAACGTTTCCACCACCTCGGCACGACGGCCGGCATCTCCCACAAGCACGCCATCGGCATCCACCCCGTCAAGAACTTCCAGCGCGGCGTGTTCGACCAGGTGGCGGCCCTGCTGCCCCCGGCCATCGACGCGTCTGGCTACAAGGCTCGGGAATCGGGGTGCTGGAACTGCTACATGCAATGCGGGTCGGTGTTCGACGTGCCGGCCGGCGAGTTCAAGGGCCAGGGCTACGAAAACCCTGAGTACGAGGCCATGTGGTCGTTTGGCGCCCATTGCCTCAACGGGACCTTCGACGCCCTGCTCGCCGCCAATCAGATCTGCGACGAGTACGGCGTTGATGCCATCACCGCAGGCAACGCCGTCGGATTCCTGATGGAGTGCTACGACCGCGGCTACATCACGAAAGCGGACCTTGACGGTGTCGAGTTGACCTGGGGCAATGCGCACGCGATGGTCGCTGTCACGCGCCAAATCGTCACGCGGGGCAGCCGGGCTGCCAACTGGATCGCCGATGGCGGCGTGCGTAACGCCGCCCGGGTCATTGGCCGCGACTCGGCCGACTTCGCCATGCACATCAAGGGCCTCGAGTTTGCGGCGTACGATCCGCGGGGCCTGCAGGCGTACGGCGTCGGCCAGGCCACGAGCAACATGGGCGCGCACCATCAGATCTGTTATCCCGTCCAGGAACTGTTCGGCTTTCCGGAGCAGGTTGACCGTTTCTCGGCCACCGACAAGGGACGCCACGCGGTCTGGGCGAATCGGTACATCATGATCTTCGACTGCGCGGTCGCCTGTGGTTTCCCCAATGCGTTCACCGAGTCCCGGCTGGACTTCGACACGTACCCCGAATGGCTGTACTGGGCGACCGGCGCCGAGGTATTCCGTGGCAAACCCTACCTCGATGACATCTACGATCGGATCTGGACGGTGGAGCGCGTATTCAACATGCGCAACGGATTCACCGCCGCGGACGATACGATGCCCCACCGTCTCTTGACGGAACCGATGCCCGACGGGAAGTCAGCAGGACACGTCTGGCAGCGCGAGGAGACATTGCGGGACTACTACCGCGTGCGCCGCTGGGATGAGCAGACGGGGGTCCCCACTCGCGCCCTCCTGCGCGACCTCCGCCTCGGATCCGTCGCGGACGACCTGACCCGCGACGGACTCCTGACGTGAACGCGCTGGCGCCGGACGGCGTCGCGCGGGAATTCGTTAACGCCCAGGGAGGTCTTTCGTGACGGAACAGCCGGCGCCATGTTACCGCGCGGTCGCGCTGCAGACGACCTGCCACGCCGTGAATGCCTGTCAGTCCCGCGCGGAGAGCAGTCCGCACATGGCCGCAGCCATCGACCGCATCGCCGGCCAGATCAGGGCCACCATCGGATTCTACGGCCCGTCGGCACGACTGTTTGTGCTGCCGGAGTACGTCCTCACAGGTTTCCCCATGGGCGAGCCTGTCGCCGCCTGGATTGAGAAGGCCTGCCTCACGTTTCCGGGTCCGGAAATGGACCGCATTGGCACCCACGCGAAGGCACTTGGCGTCTGGGTCGCCGGCAACAGCTACGAATTCGATCCGGAGTGGCCCGGGCGGTATTTCCAGGCCTGCTGGCTGGTCGGGCCGGATGGCGGCGTGGCCCTCAAGTACCGTCGCCTGAACAGCCTCTACACGCCGTCGCCCCACGACTTCTGGACGCAGTACCGCGAACGGTATTCACTCAGGGAGATCTTTCCGGTGGCTGACACGCCGTTGGGGCGCCTGGCCTCGATCGCATCCGAAGAGATCCTCTACCCCGAACTGGCGCGTTGTCTGATGATGCACGGTGCGGAGGTGTTTCTGCACTCCACGTCCGACATCGGCGGGCACCCCCGCAACCCGAAAGAAATCGCCAAACTCGCCAGGGCCATCGAGAACGCGGCATACGTGGTGTCGGCCAACACGGCGGGCATCCACGGAACCGCGATGCCCGCGCAGTCGGCGGACGGTCGTTCGAAGGTGGTCGACCACACCGGGCTCGTCCTTGCCGAAGCCGACCAGGGCGAGACGATGGCCGCCTCGGCGGTCCTGGATCTGGGCGCGCTCAGAAGGTACCGCCGGCAGACGGGAATGTCGAACCAGGTCGCACGGCAACGATTCGAACTGTATGCGCCGATGTACACGTCGCACAGTTTCGTGCTGCCCGACCAGGCACGTGACCCGATCACGAGTCGGGCCGAGCTGCTGGCTCTGCAGGAACGCACGATCGCGCGACTGGTCGAGACCGGGATCATCCTGTGAACACGCCGGTCGTTGATTGATCGGCCAGGGAGTCTGAACATGACCGCTTTCCGAGTCCGCGTCATCGTCGCATGTCTTGTCGTTCTGGTGTCTCTGTCCGCCCAGTCGGCCGCCCAGGGCACGGCGGCGGCCGTCCAGATCAAGCGCCCCAACCTGATCGTCTCCGACCTCGATCGCGCGCTCACGGTCTACCGCGACATTCTGGGGTTCACGGTCTTCGCCGTGGACGCGTCCGGCCCCGACTCGTACTCGTACCCGGTGTTCCTCTTCCCCAAGGAAGCGAAACTCCGGATGGCAACCCTGAACACCGCAACCGGCGTGCGTATCCTGGCGCTCACCGAAATCACCGGGAGCCCGCTGCCGCCGCACACGGTCCCGCACCGCACCGCCATCGTCATCGAGGTGAAAGGGATCGAGCAGATCGTCTCGCGACTGACGGCCGCCGGCCTCAAGGTGGTCCCCGCGAAGACGTCAAAGACACCCGAGGGCATGACCTTCACCGAACAGGCCTTCGAAGATCACGACGGACACCTCGTCGTGCTGTACGAGATGCGCACATCATGACAGCCGTCACCCCAGGGGACACGGAGCCGCCCGCCAGCCCCGTCCCCGCCCGGGTCCTGCGTGTCGACGTCTGGAAAGCCGGGCATGGCGATGTCGAAGACCAGGTCGCCGCCGAAGAACCCCTCGAAATCCGGGTGAACGGGGCGCCTGCCGCGGTCACGATGCGAACGCCTGGCGATGACAACGAACTCGCGGCCGGATTCCTGCTGACCGAGGGCCTGATTGCCCAGGCCGACGACCTCCTGGCGGTGCAGCCCGTTCTCGACGTGGCTCCCGGGTCGCGCGGCAATGTCGTCGACGCGCACTGTCGTCCGACGCGCGGAGCCGGGATGACGCCGAGCGGTGGTCCGCGTCAACCACGCCTGGTCTTGTCAGCCTGCGGGGTATGCGGACAGGGATCGATCGAATCCGTGCGCCACCATGCCGAACCGCTCCGAGACGGCGCGAGGATTACCACAGCGTGCCTCCTGTCGCTGTCTGCGGCGCTGCGTTCCGCCCAGCCGATCTTCTCCGAGACAGGAGGACTGCACGCGGCGGGCCTGTTTGACGGGCACGGCCACCTGCTGGTCGCCCGCGAGGACATCGGCCGCCACAACGCTGTGGACAAAGTCATCGGACATGCCGTGCTGCGGCGCTGGCTGCCGTTGGCGGCGTACGTCCTGATGGTGAGCGGCAGGACGGGCTTTGAGATCGTCCTGAAGGCCTGGATGGCCGGTGTTCCAATCCTGGCTTCCGTCTCGGCGCCGTCGTCGTTAGCCGTCCAACTGGCCGAAGAGGCCAACCTGACGTTAATCGGTTTCTTGCGAGGCGGGAACTTCACAATCTATAGCGGCCGGCAACGCCTCGAGGCGTAGCGCGCACTGCCCGGCCCGCCAGCCTGGGAGCCTTCTTGGAGGGAGTGTCCAATGTTCGGTCGCCAGATTCGCCCTGCACTACTCCTCGTCGCCATGGCGACCGTCGCCGCCGGCGCCGCTGCACAGCCAGTGCCGGATTCGGATCGTATTCCGGTCGACGTCAGGCGCACCACGCTTGTTGTTCGCGACATGCCACGGTCACTCGCCTTCTGGCGGGACGCCGTCGGGCTGACGGTGGTCTACGACCGCCTGCTGTTCGAGCCTCCCAACCAGACACGCCTCGTGCTCCTGCGGGCCAACGATCAGTTCATCGGCTTGATCGGCCTGATGGAGCGGCAGTCCACCAAGGGGTCGGAGCCGCCGGTGAAGTACGAACGGGCCGGCATCGGCCAGGTGATCTTTGTCATCAACGCCAAAGACCTCGAACAACGGCTCGAGAGAGTGCGGGCGGTCCCCGGCGTGAAGCTCCAGGCAGAGCCCCAACGTATCGAGTACCCCTCGCCGGACGGCAAGGGCACTATTCCGGTCTTGGTGACGTACCTGTGGGACCCAGATGGGTACTTCGTGGAGCTGAACAAGATTCTCGGCACACCCGCTGGAAAAAAGTAGTGGCGGTCAGGCCCACCAAGTCTGCCCAAGACAGCGTACCGGCCTTGACGTAGACTGGTAGCAGGCAGACCGGATCACCCGCGTCGCCGCCCCTTATCGTGCTGACTGTCAATGGCGATCCGCTTGCGTACGAACCAGGGATGACGGTGGCCGACATCCTCAAGCGGAAGAACTATATCTGGCGCATGCTGGGCGTGTTCATCAACGGCACGTTTGTGCCACGAGGCACGTACGACAGAACGCCGGTGCCGGACGGTGCCGACGTCAAGGTGATTCATCAGATCGCGGGGGGATGATGCGCGTGGCTGGGAACGTGTTCAGGACTCTTGTCTGTGGCCTGTCGGCAGTGCTGATGGCTGTTCCGGCGGCGCAGGGCGCCGCGCCGAACGATGCGACCGCAGCGATTCTGGCGTCCCACAAGGCCATCGACGAGAGTTATGCCCGGCAGGCGATGTCACCGTTCACTGCGGTCGCGGTCAAGTACTTCGAACCGGGCCAGACGGCCAGATTGCTGGCAGGCCCGGCCGGCGTGGGTTTCGACGCCGGCACCGGGCAGAAAGATGTCGTCGATCTCACGCTGGACGGCGATGCCTTCTGGGTGACGCCCGTCCAGGGGTCAGCCGCCCCCCTGATGCGCGGGGTGAGCCGCGACGGTGAGATGCCAGCCGGTCCGGGCACACCGATCTCATCGCGGATCAAGCTTGCGCAGCGGCAGATCGTCACGTTGGGCCGGTACGTGATCGAATGCGTGTCCCAGTCGCAGCCCCGCCACGTTAGGGTGTTCGATCCTGAGGCCCCCGCCCGCAAGGCCTACAAGGGGCTGAAGTGGTTCGCCCCGAACCTCGCGCTCCAGGTCAAGGCCGTGTTCGTGCCGAATCCGAAGCCGAGCCCGGTCACGATTGGCACGAGCCGCGGGCTCCGGAAGGAGTACTTCCGGTCAGGAACGTTCGAGTTCGTGATCGACGGGAAACCGCAGAAACTGACGGCCCTCACCGTGTCGGCCACGCCCAAGGAAGGCGACGACCTGTTCCTGGCGTTCCGCGACGCCACGACGGGCATCGAAACCTACGAAGTCGGGCGCTACATGACCGTCCGCGTCGGGCCACCCGGGGCTGCCTACACCCTGGACTTCAACGGCGCCACGAATCCGCTCTGCAACTACTCGCCCCACTACAACTGCCCGATTCCGCCCAGGGAGAACGTCCTGACGGTGCCCGTACGGGCGGGAGAGATGACGTACACGAAGGGGCACTAGGGGCTCGGGGCTCGGGGCTCGGGGTTCGGGGCTCGGGGCTCGGGGCTCGGGGCTCGGGGCTAGGGGCTCGGGGCTCGGG
>CAYJPV010000012.1:0-76260 GCA_964372095.1 uncultured Vicinamibacterales bacterium
CTGTCTCAGGCGACAGCGTTAACCGGACACTACTGACTACTGACTACTGACTACTCCCTGCCCCTACCCCACGGAACTGGTGAGTCCCCCCGGCCGTATCTCCAACACAGGATTTGCGTTTCCTGTCAGCGGAGTTATCCTTGGCCACCGGGCAACCAACTACCACCATGATTCCGTCTTACTCACCAGAGCACGACCGGGGAGACCGGGACGTCGTCGCCCGCTGCAGACGGGGTGAACTGGGAGCTTTCGAAGAGCTCTACCAGCGCCACAGCAGCCGGCTCTACAACGTGGCCTACCGGATGACCGGCAGCGCCGCGGACGCGGACGACCTCCTGCAGGACATTTTCCTGCAGATTTACCGCCGCCTCGAGACGTTCCGGGGCGACTCGGCGCTGGGGACATGGCTGTACCGCCTGGCCGTCAACTGCTGTCTCGATCATCTGCGCAGCAAGCAGGGCAAGCAGCAGAAGGCGACGGGGTTCCTGGAGGATCTCGACCAGGTGGAGCCGGCGGCGCCGGGATCCTGGCGCCCTGACACCGTGCTGGACCGGATGGAACTCGAACGGGCGATTGCCCAACTGCCACCCAGCTATCGGGCCGCTTTTGTGCTGCACGATGTCGAAGGCCTGGAGCACCATGAGGTAGGCGAGACGCTCGGGATCGCCGTGGGAACGTCGAAATCTCTGGTTCACAAGGCTCGGGCGCGTATGAGACGGTTGTTGCGAGGTGTGGAACCGCCTGCTGTGGCGGATGGAGGTGCACGATGACGGCCCACGATTCTGGCCGGGCGTGCGACGAGTACTGGGAGCGCATCAACGACTACGTGGACGGCGCCCTCGGCGAGGCCGATCAGTCCGAGGTGGCCCGCCACCTCGACCGATGCCCGGCCTGCGAGCGGGCGGCGGCCGACCTGAGTCAGATGCGCCGGGCCGCGCAGAGCCTGCCACCGAGGCGTCCCCGCGCCGACGCCTGGCAGCGGATCGCGGCAGAACTGAGCCGCGAACTGCCCGCGATGCCGGCCGCCGCACCGGCGGCCATCTGGACGCGCCAGCACCTCGGCTGGGCGGCCGCAGCCGTGCTCGTGCTGGCCGTGGCGTCCACCGTGTGGTTCGTCCGCCAGCCGGACCAGCCCGCCGGCGACCAGCAGGCCGCATCCCAGGCCGCCCCCGGGCTCACGCCCGCCGCGACCACAGTCAACCCTTCGCAGACGGATCTCGTCAAGAGTATCGACGACGAGCTGAGGGCGGCGGAATCGCACTACGAGAAGGCCATCAGCGGGCTCGAACAGATCGCCAAATCCGATCAGAACCAGCTCGACCCGGCTCTGGCGGCCACGCTGCAGAAGAACCTTGGCGTCATCGACCAGGCCATCCGCGACAGCCGGACGGCGCTCCAGTCGCAACCAGCCAATCAGCTGGCGCAGGACAGTCTGTTTGAAGCGCTCCAGCGGAAGGTCAGCCTGCTGGAGGACACGATTTCGCTGATCAACGTGATGCGCAAGGGCGATCAGGCGGGCACGGCCAGAATCGTCCAGGGCACCACAAAATCATAGGGCACGCACATGCATACGACACACGCGCTCGCAGGAATCCTGGCAGGCTCTCTGCTGCTGGCCGCCACGCCGGCCCGGGCTGCCATGGTGATCTCGCCCGCCGACAATCCGGGCTTCGCCTGGGGTGAACCCCAGCAAACGGAACGGTATGCGAAGACCGTCCCGCTCGGCTCGGGCGGGTCCGTGGTCCTGAGCAACATCTCAGGCAACGTGGTCGTCACGGGGGGAGCCGGTGATCAGGTGATCATCGACGCCGTCAAACGCGGCAGGACGGCCGACGACCTGAAGAACATCGAGATCGAGGTGATCACGACCGAAGGTCGCGTGGAGATCACCACGAGGCATCCGCGCCGGGACCGGGGCTGGGGGAACAACGCTGAGGTCAACTACACGCTGACCGTGCCCCGCCGCGCGAAGGTCCGGGTCAAGACCGTGTCGGGCGACGTGCAACTGACCACGGTTGACGGAGACGTGCGGGCCGAGTCCGTCAGCGGTAATGTGCGCGTGTCCGAAGCGAAGCAGATTGAAGGCGTGGTGTCGGTATCCGGCGACGTCGTGCTGAAGTCGGCATCATCGAGCGGCCCTGTGACGCTCAGCAGCGTCAGCGGGAATGTCACCCTCTTCGCGGTGAAGGCGCCGTCGGTCTCGGGCTCCAGCGTCAGTGGAGACGTCGAGCTGACCGACGTCACGGCCGACCGCGTCGCCTTCAAGTCCGTCAGTGGCAACCTGACGTTCTCCGGCCCGCTGGCCAAAGCCGGCCGCTACGCCCTGAAATCCCATTCCGGCGACGTCTTGATCAAGGTCCTGAACACGATGGGGTTCGAGGTGAATGCCACGTCGTTCAGCGGCGACATCCACAGTGACGTGCCGTTGACGGTCCGCTTCGGGGGAGACGAGAGCCGCCGGGGTCGCCGGCAGGAGATTCGCGGCACCTTCGGCGACGGCTCAGCGGTGCTCGAGTTGAATACGTTCTCGGGCAACGTCCGGATCGTCGGCGGAGCCGCCAGCGCGAAGCCCGCCCCCCCCGTCAAGAAGTAGCGTCTGCCGCCAGGCCCCGAGGCGCCACCGGCGCCCCGGGGCCCACGCGCTCCTGATCCCGATACTGCAACTGATACAGACGGTGATAGATCCCGCGCAGGGCCAGCAGTTCCTGGTGCCGCCCGGATTCGCGAATCCGCCCTTTGTGCAGCACCAGGATCGTGTCCACGTCCTGGATCGTCGAGAGGCGATGGGCTATGGCGACGGTGGTCCGGCCGGCCATCAGCACGCGCAGCGCGTCGCGAATGAGCAATTCTGTTTCCGTGTCGACGCTGGACGTCGCCTCATCGAGCACGAGCACCGCCGGATCGAACGCCAGCGCCCGCGCGAACGACAGCAACTGCTTCTGGCCGGTTGACAGCGTCGCTCCCCGTTCGGCGACCGGCGTCTGGAACCCCTGCGGCAGCCGGTTCACGAACTGATCGGCGTGCACCGCTTGCGCCGCCCGCGCCACGGCGGCGTCGTCGATCGACATTTCGCCCAGCCTGATGTTGCCCGCGACGGTTCCCGAAAACAGGTGGACGTCCTGCAGCACGAGGCCGAACCGCCGGCGCAGATCCGCCACATCCATGTCCCGGACGTCGACGCCGTCCACCAGAATCCGTCCCTGCCGCACGTCGTAGAAACGCATCAGCAGGTTGATGATCGTACTCTTGCCCGCGCCCGTGGCGCCGACGATGGCCACCCGTTCGCCGGGCCTCACCTCGAAGGACACATCGCGCAGCACCCAGTCGTCCCCGGCGTACGCGAACCACACGTGGTCGAACACGAGGTGCCCGAGCCCCTGGCCCCGCTTGGGGACGGCAGGAGGCTGGACCGCCACCGGCGTGTCGAGCAGCGTGAAGATCCGCTCGGACGAAGCCATGGCCGACTGGAGCAGATTGAACTTCTCCGACAGATCGCTGATGGGCCTGAAGAAGCGCTGCGCGTACTGGGTGAACGCGACGAGGGATCCCAGCGTCAGCGTGCCGGCCAGCACCCACCCGCCGCCCCACCAGATGATCAACGCCGTCGCCAACGCCCCGATGATCTCGATCGACGGATAGAACACCGCGTAGTAGAAGATCGAGGCGATGTTCACGTTGCGGTGCTCGACGTTGAGGTCGTCGAACCGGCGCAGGTTCCGGGCTTCGCGCCGGAACAACTGCACCGTCGACATCCCCGTGATGTTCTCCTGCAGGAAGGCGTTGATGCGGGCCACCAGGGCCCGCACTTTCCGGTACGATTCCCGCACGTTTCGCCGGAACCACTGCGTCACCACCACGATGAGCGGCAGTACGGAGAAGGTCACCAACGCAAGACGCCAGTCCATCGTCAGCAGCACCGTCATGATGCCGATCAGTGTAAAGACGTCCCCGAACACCGACACGACGCCCGACGTGAAGAGGTCGTTCAGGGCATCGACATCGCTGGTCACACGGGTCATCAGGCGCCCGACGGGGGTCCGATCGTAGAACGCGATATCGAGCCGCTGCAGGTGGCCATAGATCTGCGATCGCAGATCGAACATGATCCGCTGGCCCGTCCACTGCAGCAGGTACGTCTCGGCATACTCCGCCATGAAGGACCCGAGCAACACCGTGAGGAAGAGCCCGACCACGCCGTTAAGACCCGAGAGATCGCCGACGGCGATATGGCGATCGATGGCGACCTTGACCAGATAGGGCTGCGCCAGACGGCACGCCGAGTGGACGATGATCGCGGACAAGGCGGCGAGGACCTGTGGCCAGTACGGCCAGAGGTAGCGCAGCAGCCGGCGCATCAGCGCCGCGTCGTATGCCTTTCCGAGTACTTCGTCGTCAGCAGGTGCCATTGTTCAGACAGTCAGTAGTCAGTAGTCAGTAGTCAGTAGGTGAGGGAACAAGGGACAAGAGGCTCTCAGCTCCTGCCTTTCCCTAGCCTCTAGCCTCTAGCCTCTAGCCTCTAGCCTCTAGCCTCTAGTCCCTCGCCAGTTCCTCCTCGAGCAGTTGCCGCCGATGGAGTTCCGCGTAATCGCCACCCTGCGCCAGGAGTTCGTCATGGCGCCCGCGTTCGACGATCCGTCCGTCACGCAGCACGACGATCTGATCGGCATGCCTCACCGTGGACACACGGTGCGACACGATGATGGACGTGCGCTGGCGCATGACCGCACGCAGGCGCGACAGGATCGCGTCTTCGGTGCTGGTGTCGACAGCCGACAGGGCGTCATCCAGTATCAGGATGCGGGGATTCATCAGGATGGCCCGGGCAAGGGCCGTCCGCTGCTTCTGCCCCCCCGACAGGGTGATGCCGCGTTCTCCCACCAGCGTGTCGTAGCCGGCCGGGAAGTCGGCGACGTCCACGTCGAGTCGTGCGACGGCCGCCGCATCCGGCACGCTGCCGACGGCACCGAACCCGACGTTCTCGGCGATCGTGTCCGAGAACAGGAACGGCTCCTGCGACACGAAGCCGATCGACCCGCGCAGCACGGCGAGCGGAATGTCCCGCACGTCCACCCCATCAACGAACACCGTCCCCGGCGGAGGCTCGAAGAGCCGTGGCAGCAGGTGGATCAGCGTGGACTTGCCCGAGCCCGTCGGCCCGACGATGGCGAGCGTCTCGCCCGGCAGGACGCGCAGCGAGACGTCATGCAACACCGGTGTGCCGTTGTACGCGAACGTCAGGTCCCGGACCTCGATCTGGCCGATGACCTGCGACACGGCGCGGATCGGTCCCGGCAACACGGGGTCGGCAACGGCCGGCTCCGTGTCCATCACCTCGAGCATCCGTTTCCATGACGCGGCCCCGCGCTGCAGCAGGTTGGTCACCCAGCCAAAGGCAATCATGGGCCAGGTGAGCATCACGAGGTACGCGTTGAAGGCCACGAAGTCCCCGAGCGAGATGCGGCCGGTCACGACCGCGCGCGCGCCCATCCACAGCACCAGCAGACTGCTGAGCCCGAGGAACAACCCGATGCTGGGATAGAACATGCCCTGGAGCCGCGCCAGGCCGAGGCTGCGAGTCATGTATTCGCGGTTGGCGGCCTTGAACGCGGCCATCTCGAACGTTTCTTGCCGGTACGCCCGGACGACCCGCACGCCCACCAGCGCCTCCTGCACGACGGCGCTCAGGTCGGACAAACGCTGCTGGATCTCCTCGAACCGACGGTGAATGGCGGCGCCGAAGTACTTCACGGCCA
The DNA here is from genome assembly GCA_964372095.1 of uncultured Vicinamibacterales bacterium. Taxonomy (GTDB): domain Bacteria; phylum Acidobacteriota; class Vicinamibacteria; order Vicinamibacterales; family JAKQTR01; genus CAYJPV01. Next base: position 5,754 of record CAYJPV010000012.1, read on the forward strand.
CCGATACGAACGGCAGCGGAATGAGCGCGATCAGGGTCAACTGGACGTCGATCGACGCCATCAGCGTGATCGCGCTCACGAACACGAGCACGGTGGTCGAGGTGTACATGACCGCCGGCCCCACCATCATGCGTACCGCATTGAGATCGTTGGTCGCCCGCGACATGAGGTCGCCGGTCCGGCTGCCGTGGAAAAACGACAACGACAGGCGCTGCAGGTGCGCGAAGTAGTCGTTGCGCACGTCGTATTCGATGAGGCGGGACGCACCGACCAGCAGCCGCCTGGTGAGAAACAGGAATACCCCGCCGAGCGTCGCCACCCCCATGAGCAACGCGGCGTACCACCGGAGTTTGGCCGCATTCATCCCGGTCGCCAGGTCATCGACGGCGTACTTGAGAATCCGGGGACCGACCATGCCGATGGCCGTGTCCGCGACGCCGCAGGCCAGGCCGAGCACGAACCTGCGCCGGTAGCGCAGGGCGTAGCTCAGCAGGCGTCTGGTCGGCGACAGGCTCATGGTGTTCCATCAAGCATAGCGGACGCGTTGCGGGTCTCCAAACGCGACGGGGTCCCGACGGGGCCGGTGCTCGTCCGCCTGGCCGATGGCAACCGGCGTGTGGTATTCTGCCGGTGCCTATCCAGCAGGCATCCCGATTGCAAGTGAGAGGTGTGTACGGCTGACGCACCCGTCAGCTCATGGAGTCGCCTATGACCCGGATGCTCTCCCGCAGCCTGCTGGCCGTCTGCTGTCTCGTCGCCCTGCTTGTCACCACGTCCGCACCGGCCGGGGCCCAGTACCGCCCGCTGCCGCAATCGTCCTCAGGGTTCGGCGGCGGCGACGTCAAAGGCGAGAAGTATCACATCGAACTGTCGGGAAACGTCTGGAAGCCTGTGCCGGACTTCATCTTCAGCAGTGAGGGCCTGGGCATTCCGGGCAGCCAGATCGATCTGGATGCCGACCTCGCCCTCGAACAGAAACAGTTGTACGAAGCCCGGCTGGTGCTGAGGCCGGCCAAGAAACACAAACTGCGCGTCCACTACGTTCCGATGTCCTACACGGGCGACACGGTCCTGACCAAAGACATCGTCTTCAACGGCATCCTTTACCCGGTGACGATGCAGGTGAAGACGGATTTTACATGGACGGCGTACCGTTTCACCTACGAGTACGACATCATCTACCGGGAACGCGGCTACCTCGGGATCCTGCTCGAATCCAAGTATGCGGACACGAACCTGACGATCCAGAGCGCGATCAGCACGGAGTACGTCAAGGCCCGCGCGCCTATTCCGGCGGCCGGCCTGGTCGGTCGTGTCTACCCGCTGTCGTTTGTGTCACTGACCGGCGAGTTCACCTACTTCAAGTTGCCGGATTCGGTGGATGAGTCGACGTCGTTCAGTTCCGTGGACTTCGACGTCTACGGAACTGTCAACATTGGACACAATATTGGTATCCAGGCTGGCTATCGGTCGATCGACCTGGCCTTCGGCATCGACATGGACTCCGGATCGGCCAAGCTGAAGGGCCCGTATGTGGGCGGGGTCCTGCGCTTCTAGCAGCGGGAGTACGTAGCCCCGGACCTCCCGCCTCCGCGCGCAGCGCGACGGCGAGGCCTCGACGAAGTTCGAAGAACGTAGTCGGGTCAGGTCCGGGGTCCCTACCGGTCCTCGGGTTGCGGAAGCGGGATGCCTTCGGCCTCGCACAGACGGGTGAGGCCGCCGAGGCTGTACGGGTCGCTGAAGTCCACCAGTTCGCCGTACGGGCGCCGCAGCAGATCGATCACGTCGGCACACTGCGGATCGGCACCGCCGGGGATTGCCTGACGGACGTCGTCGAGGCTGGTCCCGCTCAGTTTGAGGGGCATGAAACCGACGGCCGCCGAAGCCAGTTTCGGCAACGTACTCAGCCCCCCGGACAAGATCAGGTCGCGGGCCTGGCCGATACGTTTCTCTCCCACGACATCGAGGACGTCCAGGTACTTCTGGTGCAATACCCATTCGTTGATCAGGAACGCGATCTCGTGGGCGGCCAGACTGTCCCAGAACGACACCGGAGACCGCGGATCGACCAGACTCCCGATGACGAACGCCCCCGCGAGGTAGCCTGACAGCCGCCGTTCGCGGCACACCGACACGGCCATTCTGAACAGCCGGATCTTGCGATCGCCCGACAGGAGCGCGAACGCCGTCAGGTTGATCAGGTGCATGCCGAGGGTGGTTTCCAGCAGCCGCTGGACCAGACGGTCCCCCCGCACGTCAAAGCACCGGTTCACGAATTCACGTGCCCGGCTCTGATCGTCGCGCAGTTCGCCGTAACGGATGGCATGTCCGAGGTCCTGCAGGCTTTCGAATCCCGATGCGTCGACGCTCTCGAGAATGCGCCGGTAATCCCGGTAGTACTCGGCCAGGCGCTCGAACCGGGGCCGTTCGGCCGCCGTCAGGTCCACCGGTTCGCCAGCCATGAAGCGCAACAGCCTGGCCGGTGCGAACACCGCCCGGCCGGCATACAGGGTTCGCTGCCGGCTCGAGATCGTGACCCAGTCTCCTTCCCGGAGTTCCCGCCCCTCGGCGTTGATCATCCGCCGCCCGGCCATATCGATACGCACGCCGTCGGCCTCGAGATTCAGGAGGGCCGGAATCCCCAGATTCTGGGCCGTGGTCACGACGTGGATCGCCGCCGGGCTCAGGCTGCAGATGCCCCGCACACGCTGCATGTCGATGGCATCCTGCGGCGTGAACCGGTCTTTGCCCAGGATGATGGGAGCCTGGCCGCCGGGGTCCGGGCCGTGCTCGCTCCGGGTCACCGAAAACGCGAGGCGCCCCGTGACCGCGGAACGCGGCAACACGCTCACGCCGCGGCCAAACGGCTCGAGCGTCTGGATCGACCGCGGGTCGATGGCGTCCGACTCGATCTGGCGGACATGGTAGGGCCTGATCAGTTCACGCACGCGATCGGGTGGAATGCGGCCGGCACGAAACATGTCCATCACCGCCCGCAACATCCCCGACCCGGACAGTTCGCCTGCGTTCACCTGCAGGATGGTGAACGTTCCGTGTACCGCCGTGAACTCGACCATCACCGGTCCGCGAAAGATGTCCTCCAGCTGGTAGAGCCGGTCCCAGAAATGGTAGACCGCCGGAAAGTCGAGGAGAGCCTCGCGGCGATCCGTGAAGTGGCGCTCCTGCGGCGCGAGCCGGCCGGTCATCAGGTCTTCGCCGAACACGGCCTTGGCGTACTGGAGAAACGCCCCCGTGCCGAGGCGGGGATGACGGCTGTACAGGATGCCGGCGTACGACCGATCGTCAATGACCGAACAGACCATCCGCTGCAGGATGACGGCCGGGTAGTGGGTCTCGCGCAGCATGAAGTTGCGCAGGACGCCGAGATGGTCCGCATAGTAGCGGTAGGCGTCGTCCAGGAAGAACCGGACCTGCCCGAACGCATCGCCAAGCAGGTCCGGCGCCCGCCTGCTGATGAGGGCTTCCATCCGGCAGGACAGGTCTTCATTGTCGGCCCGGCTGAGGTCTGGGCGAATCTCGTCGTCCACGGCGGCGAAGGCCTCGGGGTCCAGCGCCTCCAGCAGCGTCTTGCGGCTGTTCAGGCGGATGCGCGCCGCACCGTCCTCACCGTAGCGGGCCGGGAGACCCGGCAGGACCGCAGGGGTCAGCCCGACGTTGAGGTAGGTCGGCATGAATCCGGGTACGTAGTCCGGCACGGCGGACCGCATGGCGATCAGCAGCGGATTCTCCGGGTTCCCCAACTGGCGGCCGCTCAGGATCTCCAGGTTGCGGATCGCATCGCGCAGGTGGCGCTCGAGTTCTGCCGCCGGCAACTGGAAGGCCCCGGATGACAGGAGGTTGAAGTCGGCCGTCGCGAATCCCCGCCGGAACAGGTCGAGCAGAATCGCGCCCTTGTGGCTGACCTGCACTTCGGTGAAGTCGCCCGTGGACGTGTACGGGATCACGAACTCGTTCTCGGTCAGCGGCTGTCCGGCAAAGCGGGAAGCGATCGTCCGGTACGTCGCCTCGGTTCGCCGGTTCAGCTCGGCGGCAGCCGCCATGTCTCCGCGCCGGGCGCGGTGGATGAGATCGATGTGTTCGAGCGCCGTGCTCCGGGCCACGCGGTCGAGGTACCGAACGTCACTGTCCCGGACCGAGATCGTGATGCTGGTATCGTCGGTGAGGACGTAGTCGATCTCCGGGGCGACGTACCCGGGGTAACGCTGAAGTCTCTTGCCGGCCAGGCGGTGCTCGACGTTCGATCCAATCAGCCGCGCGCTCGTGTACTCGAACCGCGCTTCGTCGACATCCCGGACCACACCGGGCTGTCGCGCGGGTGAGTCGGGGACGACCGGACCGATTCTGGGTTCCATCAGCGCCTCACGGAGTTCCGCCAGCCACGAATGCGAGCCACACTCCGAGCAGTCGCGTATCGGTGCTGCCGGCCTCGGTCTCGGCCGGCCTGAAGCCGGCAGAGCTACGAACGGTCAGCACCGTCGCACGACCGTTCTTGATCGGCACAGACACGTCCCGGGCTGATCCCGGCGCCAGCGACAGCCGCTGGCGCCACGTGCCTGCCTCCAGGTCCACCTCGGTCGCCACCGCACCGGCGCGCACGGAGACCTGGCACACCGTTGCGCCTGCGCTGTCCTGCAGCACGAGCTGTGAGACCCCGTTTCCGGCCGTCCAGACGCCGGGCGGTTCCAGATAGGCGCCGTCGCCCACGCCCATCACGATGGTCGAACCATATCGGCGGGCCGCCGTCACTCGGGGCGCACCGGCAGACGGCGGTGGCACGACGCTCAGCGCTTCCAGACTGACGCGTCGCACCGACGCGCGCGATGGCGCGCTCACGCGCAAGGCGAGCGACCGCACCGGCCACGGCAGCACCAGGTCACGCGAGATCGGTCCGGCGGGTGTGTGCTCGAATCGCCAGGTGTCAATCGCGACATCGCCCCGCCCGACAACCACGTCCACATCAAAGGTGGCACCAGGAGCGCGGTTGTCCAGCCAGATCCGGTACGTGCCGGCGGGCAGCCGTGGGACCCACAGGGAGGCCCACGCAGGCCGTCCGGCGAACGCCGCGCCGTCCACACGCAAGGAACGCATCGCCAGTTCGCCGGTCCCGATGGTAAAGGGATCGTAGGTCAGGACCCGCGAGGCCCCATCGGCGGCTGCACGGTTCAACAACGCCACCTGCCCGTTGGCTGGGGCGACGCCCGTCGCGCCTTCCAGCCGCCACGCAGCGGTCATGGCCACTGCGGCGGCGACCACGAGTCCCGTTGTCATCGCGAAAGCCGAGTTTTCCCGCGAGAACCAGCCGCGCACTTCGGCCTGACGGACCGACGCCCACACGGCCGTGATCAACCCGGCCCAGACGAAGGCGCTGGCGAGGGCCCTCGACGGCGCGGTACGGAACACGCTCGGCAGCGCCCGCGCCAGGTCCGCCGTGCGGCTGGCCCATGTCGCCCACAACGCGAACCCGTCGCGCGTACTGAAGATCAGCCGCCCCTCATCGACCCAGGCCAGTACTCCCGCCAGCAGCAAGCTGACCGCAAGCAACCCCAATTGCAGGGTGCGCGTCGACACCAGGCGGCTCGATTGCCACGCCAGCCCGATCGGGAGGGCGCACGCCAGCATGATGGCGCCAAGGAACCGCGCCGGCGAACTATGCCCGCCCCACCACATGTGGTACATCGCGCTCACGATCACGTAGGGCACGACCACCGCCGCCCACTCCAGGCCCAGCCTCCGTCGGCTGCGGACCAGTTGCCACAGCCCCACCACCGAGAGCGCGTACACCGGCGCGGCCGCCACCAGGCCAAACTGCTGGTCGAACGCCAGGCCTACCAGGCCGCGCCCCGCATTCGCCAACGCCATCTGCGTGTAGTGGCCGTAGGCCGCCGACGGATTGGGCGTACCGTAGATGACCAGGTAGTACCCGAACCAGCCCGCCGCACTCACCACCGGCACGGCCAGAAAGGCGGCCAGTGAACGCCAGCGGTTGGCTCCGGTCCACGCGCGTCCCGCGAACACCAGGCCCAGCGCTCCCGCGATGATGGCGAAACGCGGATGCAGCCACGGCAAGGCGGCCGGCACAAGTCCGAGCATCCCCCACCAGCGCGCGGGGCGATCCGGCTGGCTGGTGAGCGAGACGAGTGCGGCCAGGCACACCGCCACGAGGGCTCCGCCGGGGCCGTCCGGGTAGACAGTGAAGGAGAGGACCAGGAAGGGCGCCGTCAACGCCGTGGCCGCCCAGGCAAACCACGCGGCCGACGCGCTGCCGGCCAGTGCGTACGCGGCGCGCCACACCGCCAGGGCACCGCATGCCGCGACGAGCGCGAGCCACAGTTTCACGAGCGGATAGCCGCCGAGCGCGAAGGCCGGCAACACCAGCACCGATGCGCCTGGCAGGTGAATCGAGTAGATCTGCCGATCGACGCCGCGCCGCAGGAAATCCGGCTTGAGGGTTCCGGCCGCGTACGCCAGGTAATCGCCACGCTGGTGGTTGTTCTCGATCCGGAGGTCCCCGTCGGCGAGCAGGCTCTGCGTGATGATCAGGTAGTGCGGTTCGTCGCCGCCGGGAATCACAGGAGCCACGCGCACGCTGACGCCTGCGTACACCAGAAACGCCACGGCCCCGGCCACCAGAGGCGCCCGCGGGCCTTTCAGCCAGCGGGTCCGGCTCGAGCCTGACGCGGAGGCGTCGGCCGTCGCGACGAAACTCGCGACGGCCAGGGCCCACAAGACGGCGCTCCAGGGGCCCGCCCACGCCAGGAACGCCGGAGGCAGCGGCACGGGCAGAAACGGAACGAGGGACAGCAGGGCGGCACCGAGGGTGATGGCGCGCCTGGGCGTCCGGGCACACGCGACAAGCGCTGCGAACGACGCCCCAACGAGAACCGCCAGCAGGCTCCACGACGGCAGCAGCCACAGGCGGGTGGCGCCGGAGTCGTTGCTGGCGAGTGTCAGGTCACCGCACGATCCCCACAGCCCCAACCCCAGACCACACGCGATGGCAGCGGTGGCCAGCGCTCCCCGGCGGTGCCTCATGCGAGGCATGGTACCATAGGGCGCCATGCGAGCCGCCTTCCGCGCAGCCGCGCTGCCCGTGTTCTTCGCCGTCTGCATCACGGTGGTCATGACCTGGCCGCTGACGCCGAAAATGGCGCACGCGGGACGGCTCGACACCAACGACGGGCGGTTCAGCGTGTGGAACGTCGCCTGGGTGGCGCGCACCCTCGTGACCGATCCGCGCGGGCTGTACGACGCCAACATCTTCTATCCGAACAAGGGGACGCTGGCCTACTCGGAAGCGAACCTCGTGGCTGGCGCGCTCGCGATCCCGGCGTACTGGGCGAGCGGCAATCCGTACCTGGCGCACAACAGCGTGCTGTTCCTGTCCTTCGTCTTGGCGCTGCTGAGTACCTATGCCCTCGTCCGGCACCTGACCGGCAACCGGGTAGCCGGACTCGTGGCGGGCGTCGCGTTTGCATTCTGTCCGTTCGCGTTCTCCCACATTCCGCACATCCAGCTGATGATGTCGGCCGGACTGCCGGCGTCCCTGCTGGCGATGCACCGCTTTGTCGATCGGCCAACGGCGGGACGGGCGCTCGCGCTGGGCGCGGTGGTGGCCCTGCAGGCCCTCGCCTGCGGGTACTACGGCCTCTTCGCGGGGCTCCTGCTCGTCCCTGGCATCCTTTACTACGGCGTGCGGCGTGGCCTCTGGCAACAGTGGCGGTACTGGGCCGGAGCCGCCGGGGCGGGACTGCTGTCCGTCGCGGTCGTGTTGCCGTTCTTCCTGCCCTTCATCGAGATGCAGCAGGGATCGGGATTCACCCGGACGGTCGAGGAGACGCGGCAGTGGTCGGCCGTCTGGTCGTCCTACCTCGCGTCGTCTGCCTGGGCACACCGGTGGCTCGTGCCGCACCTGCCCCCATGGGGTGAGGTGCTGTACCCCGGCACCATCGCGCTGCTGTTCGGCGGGTTCGGCGCCGTCGCCGCCTGGAAAGCCCCGGCCGCCGTGCGCGGCCGCGAGCACCTGTGGTTCTACGGCGGACTGGTGGTGATCATGACCTGGGCGTCGTTCGGGCCCGATGGCGGTCTGTACCGTGTGCTGCACGAGTACGTGCCGCTGTTCGCCTGGACACGCGCACCATCGCGGCTCGGGCTGCTGGTGGTCCTGGCGCTGGCGGTGCTCGCGGGTTTTGCGGTTGCGTGGGTGCTCACCCGGGTCCGGAGGCCGGCGGTGATTGGTGCGCTGCTGGTGCTGGTGACGGCGGGCGATCTGCTGGTCGCGCCGCTGTTCATGGTGAACGCGACGCCGCTGCCGTCCGCCTACGAGTCGCTGAAGAAGTGGCCGTACGGCCCCGTGGCGGAGTTCCCGTTCTTCTACCTCCGCATGGACTTCCCGCGCCACGCGGAGTACATGTTGTTCTCGACGTTCCACTGGCGGCCGCTCGTCAACGGGTACTCGGACCACATTCCGCCGGCATTCAGGCAGATGGTGATTCCGGTCAGTTCGTTCCCCAACCCCGAGTCGTTCGCCATCCTGAAGCAGTTCCGCGTGCGTTACGCGATCTTCCATCTCGACCTGTACAGCCGCACCGCGCGGGCAGAACTGGAACAACGCCTCGATGCGTATCAGGCGTACCTGCGGCCCATCCGCAAAGAGGATCCGGCGTGGCTCTACGAGATCGTCGCCTGGCCGCCGCCCGAGTAGTGGTGTGCGCCGCGCTGGTGGTGCTGCATACGTGGCCCCTGGCGCTGGCGCCGCACCGGCTCACCCGGCACGACAACGCGGACACGATGCTCAACGAGTGGATTGTGGCCTGGGTGGCCCACCAGGTTCCGCGCGAGCCGCTGGCCCTCTTCGACGCGAACATCTTCCACCCCGAACGCCGGACACTCGCCTTCTCGGAACACCTGGTGGTGCCGGCGCTGATGGGGGCGCCGCTCCATTGGGGCGGGGTCTCTCCTCCGCTGGTGTACAACCTGCTCCTGATGCTGGGGTTCGGCGCGTCGGCCTGGGCGATGTGGCGGATGCTCGAAACGTGGACCGGCAGTTCCCTGGCCGGGTTCGTGGCGGGCTCGCTATACGCATTCAACGCTCACACCCTGACGCGCTTGCCGCACGTGCAGGCGCTGCACCTCGAGTTCCTTCCGTTTGCCTGGCTGGCCCTCGATCGCCTGCTGAGGCACCCCGGACGGCGCGACGCCGCGCTGCTGGGTGTCTTCGCCGCCCTGCAGGCCCTCACGTCGAACTACCTGCTCGTGTTCACGGCGCTGGCCCTCACGCTCTCCGTGTGGTGCCGGCCCGCGGAGTGGCTCCGGCCGTGGACGCCACGGACCGCGGGGTACGTGCTCGCCGCAGGCGCCCTCGGCGCCGTGCTGGTGGGGCCGTTCCTGGTGCCCTACCTCCTCGCGCAACGCGAACAGGGACTGACGAGGTCGCTCGAGGAAGTGGCACTCTACTCGTCCACGTGGCGTGACTACGCTGCCACCGCCGGACTGGTGCACTACAAGGCCTGGAGCCACCGTGTCTTCGACGGTGCGACCGCGTTGTTCCCGGGTGTGTCGGCACTGCTCCTGGCTCTGCTCGCCACCGTCAAGGGCCGCGCGCTGGCAGACCCGCGCGCACGCATGGTGGCGGTGACCGGGGCTGCGGGGTTCGTCCTGTCGTTCGGACCGGCCGTGCCCGGCTATGCGTGGCTCTACGACACGGTTCCGCTGCTGCAGGGCGTGCGCGGTGCCGCGCGGTTCGGCTTCCTGGCCCTCGTTGCCGTTGCCGTGCTGGCCGGGTACGGGGTGGCGTGGATCGATCAGCGCCTGCGGCACTCTCGCGCCCGGATCGCCGTGGCCGCCGCCATCATCATGCTCATCCACGGGGAAGCCTGGCGTGGCCCCATCGCGTACCGGGCGTTCGACGGGATTCCGGCCATCTACCGTGTCATCGCCGGCGAGCCCCGCGCCGTCGTGGCGGAGTTCCCGTTCTTCCCCGTCGAGGCAGTCTTCCGCAACGCCTCGTACGTGCTCAACTCGACCGCCCACTGGAAGCCGCTCGTCAACGGGTACAGCGGATTCACGCCCGCCAGTTACGTGGACAATGCCCGCGCCCTGCACCAGTTCCCGGACGAACGCGCCAGAGCCCGGCTCGCCGAACTCGGCGTCACCCACGTCGTCGTCCACCTCGGCGCGTACGGCGGCCGCCGTGCGGCGTTGCAGGCGGCACTTGCCGACACGCCATGGCTGCGCCTCATCGCCAGCGAGCGGGACATGCGGGTGTATCTCACTGGGGACTAGAGGCTAGAGGCTAGAGGCTAGAGGCTAGAGGCTAGAGGCTAGAGGCTAGGGAGAGGCGGGATCACTTGCCCCCTGCCCCTTGTCCCTTGTCCCTCCACCGTCTACTTACTGGCGACCGTCAGCGCTGTACAGCCGCCGATAGTCCTCGGCTGTGCCCAGGATTCGCTTGACGTAGTTCTGGGTCTCGGGGAATGGGATGTCGTCGATGAACTCTTCACGCGGCAACCCCGGGCGCTCCGACATCCAGCGTGTTACGCGGTGGGCGCCGGCATTGTAGCTGGCCAGGGCCAGGTGAACGGCGCCCAGGCGTTTCACCAGGTCGGCGAAGTAGGCTGTGCCGATTCGTACGTTCACCGCGGGGTTCGTCAGCGAGCGCGCGGAAAACCCGCGGATGCCGAGTTTCCGGGCCCACTGTCGCCCGGTGCCGGGCAGCACCTGCATGAGGCCAATCGCGTTCGCACTCGATCGGGCCTGGGGGTCGAAGGTCGATTCCTGGGCCACAAGGGCCGCCACGAGGAACGGATCCAGTTTGTGGGCGGCTGCGTAACGTTTAATGAGCGGCCAGTGGTCCAGCGGAAAGATCACCTGCTGAATCGCCTGTGGCAGAGACTCACCGCCTGCGGCCAGGAAGTGCGGATAGGTCTGCCGCATCAGCGAAATGGCAGGCCGGAGTTGCCCCATGCGGTTGAGCACGTACGCACGCGTTGCATCCAGCGCCGGGCTGCGGCCCCACGCACGCTGCGCGTACGCCACTTCGTCGAGGGCGGATTCGTACAGGCCCGCGTGGATCAGCCACCCGATCAGCTCAGCCGTGGGCACGGCATGCTCCGCGTCGGAACGCTCGGTCTGCCACCGGCCGGCCGACGAGGCCTCCGGGGATACGCTCAGCCGACGGGCCTTCAGACGGCCGGCCGCGAGGCGGCCGTAATAGGAGTTGGCGTAGTCGATGACGACCAGCTGGTATCGTTCAGCCGCCAGTCCGGCTTCGCCGGCGCGTTCACGGGCGCGGCCAGCCCAGTACAGCCACGGCGGGCGGTAGTCGCTGCGGGGGAAACGTGACGCGGCCCCCTCGAACACGACGGCGGCCTCCGCGTCCCGTCCGTGCTTGAGGGCCCACCAGCCCACTTTCCAGGCCGCGCGCGCTGCGAAGCGGCCGCTCGGGAATCGCTGCAACAGCTCCCGGAAGACCTCGTCGGCAAGGCCGTCTTCGTTGATGATGATGAAGTGCGACGCCAGATTGTTGAGGGTGTCTTCGGCCCACGAACTCGTGGGGTGCGCCGTGACGAGTTGCCGGGCCAGATCGACGTACTGGTCGTGATTCCCAAGCTCGCGTGTGGCCGTCAGGTAGAAGAACCAGGCCTCGGCCCGCCGCGATGCCGTGTCCAGAAGCGGGCGGAGCCGGTTCACGGCCGCGCGGTGTCGCTTCAGGAAGTGGTCGCACTCCGCGAGGCGCAGCGTGATCAGCTCGCGATGGTCGCCGGTGGCGTGTGGCAACGTGCGTTCGAAGCCGTCGGAGGCGAGCGCGTAGCGCCGCGCAGCAAACAGCCGTTCGGCCCGTGCCAGTTCCGCTTCGAAGCGCTGCGGTGCCGGCAACTGGCCTGGCGTCAGGGAAACGAGGGCGGCTGCCGCAGCCGCGCCGCCTTCGGTGGCCGCGTAGTCGAAGTACAGGCGTTCCCAGGCGGCCACGGCCCGTCCGGAGTCGCCGGCGCGTGTCGCGGCTCGGGCGAGACGGAACAGCACGTCGTCCGCGCCGACCACGTGCGGTGACGCCAGCAGCCCGTACAGGGCCGCGGCGTCTGCGTCGGCACCAAGGGCTTCGGCCGCCTCGGCCTCGCCGAGCGTCGCACGTTCGTCCAGCGCGCCCTGGGACGGTGAGGCGCGGACCTGCGCGAAGGTGCGGCGCGCGTCCGCTGCGCGTTTCAACTGAAGTTCCGCCAGTCCGCGGACGTAGAGGGCGTGGTCGCGCAGCGGCGTCGACGCGAGGGCCCGCGTCCGGATGAGCGGCAACGCCTGTGCGGCTTTGCCCTCGCTGATGAGCACCGCTGCCCGTCCCAGATCCGCCGCAGCCGTCCGGGCCGCATTGGGAGCCGGCCGCCAGGACCTCGTGGGCACGAACCAATACCGGGCGGCGCTGGCAGGCAGTGCCGGATGTACGGTGGCTCGGAGCTCGGCCGTCGCAACCGGCGCAGCCGTCCCCTGCTGCGCGGGCCCCAGTCCGCCAGCCGGCACGGTCACGGCCAGCACGGTCACCAGCCAGATTGTCAGGAGAATCGCCCGTCGCACGCGGTGGTCTACCTGTCCCTCCCCCGGTGCTTACCGCGCCCCCAGCAACGTCGGATCGCCGCCCGCCAGAGTCCGCACCAGTTCCTGACCGAAGAAGTCAGACTTCAGTCTAACCTGTACGGGCACCCGCTCCTCATAGAGACGCTGGGCTCGTTCGATCTCGGGCCTCAGCCGCTCCAGCAGATTGCGGCCACGGCGGCCGTCGGCGACGGCGGCTTCGTGATACAGCTTGATCTCCGAAACGAGCAGCCGCGCGTACCGACGCGCCGCATCTTCATCTTCGTCACCGGTGGGCTGGAACGATCGCGTCTGCGCCGCGTAACGCGGCGTGGGAGGAACGTCCGGCACCGACGCCACCAGCGGCGGCTGGGCCCCGGCAGGCGGCGGTGCTGCCGTCACGGACTGCGCCCCTTGCACGGCAGGAGCCGCGGCAGCCGGCCGGACCGGTCGAGCCGGCGCCGATTGCGCGGCCGCGCGTGTGAACGTCAGCACTTCCAGGCAACGTGCGGCGTGGCACGCGAGCACCTCGACCGCTTCGGGAAACGGACTCGGCACGGCGTGGCCGGGCACCGCGTCATCCGCGTAGAGGACCGCCACCGTCTCGCCGCCGATGCGTACCGGTACGGCCAGACCGGCGTTGTCGTCGGGCAGCACACCAAATGGCGTGGTGAGCGCCGGATCGCCGGCCGTGCCTTCCGATGTGGACACAGGCCGCCCGGCCCGCAGCGCGACGCTCAGCAGGCCTGGATGATCGACGGGCAGCTCCACACGTGACGGATCGACTCCAGGCGGGAATCCCGAATGGCGCCATCCCGTGAATCGAGTCCCTCGCAACACGAAGACCGCAACACGTGGCGCTTCCCGTGCCGCCGTATCGGCCAGGGCGTCGAGGACCTCCGTGAGCGACTTGGCGCCGTCGATGCGGCGAATGCCCTCGGTCAGTCGCTCGACCTGCGCCAGTTCGTGCTGGCGTTCGGCCACGCGCGCCTCAACCAGCGCGCGCTCATTGTCGGCACGCAGCCGGCGGGCGTCATCGGCCTCCCCGGCCAGTTCCCGGCGCACGGCCTCCACCGCATCGCGCGTCTGCCGCCGGGCCGCCTCGACCTCGTCGGCGGCCTCGCGCCGCACCCGCTCGAGTTCGGCCGCCGCTTCCCGCTTTGCCTCGTCGAGCGCCTGCGCGACGCGCTGATCGGCGTCCGCACGCGCACGCGACAACGTGTCGGCCAGCGTGCTGGCGTGTTCCGCACGCGCCGAACTGAGGGCCGCCTCGATCTGGGGACCCAGGTTCGTCCGCAGGGCGGCCATCGCTTCTTCGTGCTCGCGGCTGAGATCCGCCCGGAGTTGCCCCATGGCCGCGTCACGTTCGCGCTGCACCTCGGCTCGGACCCCTGCCACCGCCTCGGCAATCTTCTGCGCCTGCTCAGATCGCACGGCCGCCTGGGCTTCGTCGAGGCGGCGATCGGCCTCCTGCCGGGCCGCTGACAGGGTGTCGTCGAGCCGGCGATCGGCCTCCTGCCGGGCTGTCGCCAGGGCTTCCTCGAGGCGACGGCTATGGTCCGCCTGCGCCGCCACGACCGCTTCCTGGGACCGTTTTGCGACTTCCGCCTCGGCGGCCAGGCGCAGTTCCCGGACGACGGAGACGCGGTCGGAGGCTGCGGCCTGCGACAGCTCGGCCGCCAGTCCCTGCAGGCGTTCTTCGATAGCGCCGGTCAGCTGCGTCGCAGCGGATTTGGCAATGTCCCGTATGTGTTGGTCGAGCGTCATAAGTGCCGTCAGCCTCGATAGTTGCCGGGGCGTGTCATTCTGATTGCTTGTGGCTCTCTGCTTCTTGCTTCTACTTCCTGCCTGCGCGCCCGATCGGGGTCGTCAAGTGAGGGTATCGGCGCGAACGGCCAGAAAGTGCAGATCGAGTTCAGCTCCAGCCGAGGGCCTTTCGCACGGCAGCTTTCAGGTCCGCCAGGGAAAAAGGCTTCGGCAGGAACCCGACAGCCGCGTGCAGGCCATCCGGTACGGGCACCTGATCCCCGGACGACATGATGACCCGGACTCCGGGGCGCAGTCGACTCAACTCACGCAGGACCTCGATGCCGCTCAGGCGTGGCAGCGTCTGGTCGAGGATGACCAGGTCGATGTCCGCGCCATGAGCCACGAACATCTCGAGGCCAACCACCCCGTCTTCCGCCAGCAGGACGCGATGACCCGTCCGGCTCAGGACCTGCCGCATGAGGCCCGCGACCGACTCCTCGTCCTCGACAATCAGGATGCCGCACGTCGGCGGGGCCGTGTTCACAGGCGGCGCGCTGCAGACCACCGCGTCGGGCCGGGATCCCGCCGGCAGGAACAGGTGCACGGTGGTGCCGTGCCCCTCCCGCGAATCGAACGTGATCGCACCGCCGTGCTGCGTCACGACGATGTGGTAGACCATCGTCAGGCCCAGCCCCTGGCCTTTTCGGACGCCCCGGGCTTTGGTGGAGAACAGCGGATCGAAGGCGCGTGTCTGAACCTCGGCGGACATGCCAGTCCCGGTGTCGGAAAGCGCCACGTGCACGTAGCGACCCGCCGCAAGGCCGTGTTCATCGTGCTGGCCCGCTTCGTGGGAACACGCCGTGACGCGAACCACGTCGAGTTCGCTCACGCCCTTGTCTTCGATCGCCTGGATCGCGTTGAGGGCGACGTGCACGAGGGCGTGATACACGTCCGACTCGGTGCCGCGAACCAGCCAGGTATCGCGAGCCATGCCGCATTCTTTGCGGATGCGGCGGTCGGTGGTTCCCTCCAGCATCTGGAAGACGTCGGCCACGACGGGCTGGAGGTCGAACGTCGCCGTGCCCTGCTGGTCGGGCCTGGAGAGGGAACGCAGGCGGCCCACGAGACCGGCCGCCCGCTCGGCTGCCGCACGGACGTTATCAGCCGCCTGCCGGGCGTTCG
This sequence comes from uncultured Vicinamibacterales bacterium, assembly GCA_964372095.1. GTDB lineage: Bacteria > Acidobacteriota > Vicinamibacteria > Vicinamibacterales > JAKQTR01 > CAYJPV01. Next base: position 21,267 of record CAYJPV010000012.1, read on the forward strand.
GCGCCAGGCCGGCCGTCTCGTCGCGCAGCAGTTCCGCGTATCCCTGGATGGCTGCCAGGATGTTGTTGAAGTCGTGGGCCATGCCGCTGGCCAGCGTCCCGATCGAATCCATACGCAGGCGCAGTTGCAGCTGTGCCTCCAGGCGGCGCTGCTCCGTCCTCAACTGTTCTTCGCTGACGCGAAGCGCCGCTTCCATTGTCTTGCGGGCGGTGATGTCCTGCAGGGTGCCAACGACGACAGGCCCGGCATCGCCGGGGCGCTGGCAGAGTTCAGCCAGGGAGTGGATATTGCGGCGGGCGCCATCGAGCGGGCGGAGAATCTCGTACTCGACGTCGTAGCGGCCGCGGCCCGCCACCAGGTCAGCAAGGGCCTGGTCGAGCAGGGGCCGGTATTCGGCCAGCGGGACTTTCTGCACGAGTAGAAGCGGCAAGACCTGGTCCGGAGTGATCGTGAGGCCGTAGAGCCGGAACGCTTCTTCTGAGCCCCACATGGTGCGTGTCCGCAGGTCGAGTTCCCAACTCCCAACCTGGGCGACCGCCTGGGCCCGGCGCAGCCGGTCGATCAGCACTTGTCGGTCAGTCTCGTGGTCGTGCATGTTCGCGACCCTCGTCTGCGGGTCCAGCGGAGGGACCTCGGGCGGCCTCGCGGAGGCCGGCGGTTCTCGACGGGCAGCTTATCACGCCCCCGCACTTCCCACTTTCTGCCATTCGAACGTACAATAGAGGTGGTCTTGGTCAGCCGAGTAGTTGCCGACTGACTCCCGCTCAGATGTGGGGGCGACTTTGGCTTCGACGGGGGTGCTGGACCGAGGGATGCATGCCGAGCCCCATCGACTCGTTAATCCGGTGGAAAACAACCTAACTGCGAACACGCAGCTCGCTCTCGCGGCTTAACTAACCGCGACGTCCACCTGGTCCGGGCCTGCACGGCTGGGCTGGATGTCATTTTCGCAGGCTAGCTGACGCACGCGGTTCCGACGTGCGTTGGCGAATCGTTCTCGGAGCTAGCGCCCGGCGGTTTCTCGCCGGACTTTCACGCAGGGCGCGAACCCATCAAGACCGGACACGCATGTAGATTCCATCGGCGACGTGTTCTCGGACGCGGGTTCGACTCCCGCCGCCTCCACCATAACTCCTTTATTATCAATAGTTTACAGCCACGCCAAAATCCGTCTCCACAATATCTCCACGACGGATGTCGACGCCAGCGCACGCCACTGGACGCCAGTCGACGGCGGCGGCCAACCGTTTTGCGCGCGGGGCGGACTCGAAACCGTTAAGTCACGGTGGTTCAAGTAGTTAGGCCAGTGGGTTTGCGGCGGGAAAGGGCTGCCAGACTCCCGCCGCCAACACCGTCGGGCCACACGGCTTTCCGATCGCCTGTCAGCGTCGCGACCAAGGTCGCCGGGGGTAACCCTGCCGATCGGCACCGTCCGAAGAATGTATACAAGTATCGGACATCACCACCCCATGGGCGGGATCTCGCCGCTGCCGTCAGCCGCCCTCACCGACACAGGGCGATCATTGATCGGAACATGTCTTTGAAATCATATGTCTTTGGGTGCATACTGCGAAGGCGACGTGGACCGTTGATTTCCATGGCGACTTCGTCGCGGAGTATCACGCCCTTCCCAGGGACGTCCAAAATGAGTTGCTGGCGTGCGTCCGCCTAGTGGAGCACTTCGGCCCCTTGCTCGGTCGACCTCGAGTCGACACGCTCAATGGCTTGCGCCACGCGAGCATGAAGGAGTTGATGTTCGACGCTGTGCGGGGGCGACAGATCCGGCGGCAGTGGAAAGCGATTCTACGTGCAACTCGTCGCAAGGGCGGACTCGAGTTTTAACGTGCACCTGGCTGGCATGAAGAAGCAGAACGTGAAGGGACGGGCATCATGACCATGACGAACCTCGAACGTATCAGGAAGGGGCTGAGTCCCGCGCGCCGCAAGAAGATTGAGGCGCGCGCCGCGCAACTCGTGTCCGAGGAGATGACCCTGCAGGAACTTCGACAGGCCCGGAAGTTGACTCAGGTCCGCATGGCCAAGGCGCTCGGCATCACGCAAGACGGTGTGTCGCGTTTGGAGAAACGCAGCGATCTCCTCCTGTCGACGCTTCGGAAGTCGGTCCAGGCGATGGGGGGTACACTGTCGCTGGTCGCCGAGTTCCCAGACCGCGATCCCGTGGTCTTGTCCGGCATTGCCGACGACGACGCAAGAGGCAGAATCGTCGGTCAGAGACACGCCCGTGCCTAGGTCGGGTACGACGCGTTCACCTCGGCCACGCAGAGCATCGGTCGCCGCGCTCGACGAGATGATCGAAGAAGCCACTGTCGACGCCTACGGGTCATCCGAGCAGATCACCGGCTTCCACGCCATGCTCGATGCAAACCTTGCGGTTCCCTTCAAGACAAAGGTGCTCGACGTGGAGGTGACCGTGACGAGGGTGGACGTCACCTCTGACGAACGCATCGTCGCGGTCTGCGTGCGTGGCCGCGCTCGCCAGCGTATTCCGATTCTTGATCTGCCGCTCCCCGATCCACGCCCATCTGGCGCCGAGTGGATCGAGGCGTATCGCCGATGGGCTCACCGGCGGTGGTGACACCTGAATCCCGGACCAACGCGATGACCGACCGACAACGCGAGGAAGTCGAACGCTACGTCAAGACCGGTGAGTCTGATCTTCTCTTCTCGGCATGGCCGGGCGACGTGTTCCAGCGAAGCCGCATCGCCACCAGTGACATGCGGGCGGCCCTCGTCGACGAAGTCCTGAAACGCGCCAGCGCCAACGGAACCTCCGACCAACGGGGCCACTCGCCTCTCGATGACCTCGTGGGGCTGACCCGTCGACGGGTCGAGCCCATGGTACGCGGACTCTTCCCGACGACGGAGCAAGGCCCGGTTCTCCAGGTTCTTGAACGCTCGGTGGTGGTCCTCACGGCGGAGAACGTCTCGGCGGTGTTACGCGAGACCAGGTGGATGCGTACGGCCTGGGACCTGGCGAACCTGTACCTCACCGGCCTGGGTGCGGAACTTCTGGCCGACGACGCCCCGCGGCTGGTTGGACTGAGTGAAGAGACAACCTGCTACCTGTCGCTCGAGTACTTCCGGGAACAGGGCAGGTTCGAGGACTTCCTCGTCCACGAGGCGGCGCACATCTTCCACAACTGCAAACGACACACGATGGGACTCCCGGAAACGTCCACGCGGGAATGGCCGCTTGCCATCGCATATGGGAAGCGCGAACTGTTCGCCTATGCCTGCGAGGCTTACAGCCGCATCGTCGGACTCGGCCCCACGCGGCAGGCTCGACTTGCATTGGTCTGTGAGCTTGCGGACGGCCATGTGCCAGGGACGGATCACCTGGACGCGCACGAGTACGTGAGTGTCCTGACGGAAGCAGCTGGCGCACGCAACGGGTGGAAGCACATCCTGCGCCGCTGCGCACCTACGCCTGGCCGTCGCAGGTGATGAGAACCGGCGGGCCACTGAGGGGACATCGGCGGCGTTGCGCGCTTGGCCCCTCATGGGCCGAACAACCGAAGCACAGGCTCAACGCCTGGCCTGGCCGTCTTCACCAAGCCCGGCGGCTCGCAATCGACTCTGGAATGCAGGCTTCGCCGCGTGCCTGGCACGTAGCGCTGCCAACTGCCGCGCGAACGCGTCCGGTCGACCACCGCGCTCGGCCGCGTCGCGTAGGTCGACGAGCAGCGTCGTCGCTCGAATGTACGACGTGGGCTTGTGCGAGGCGATCAACTGCTCCACCTCTCGCCATGTGGCGTCCTGTCGCCGGGCCAAGGCATCGAGGTACTCGACGCGCACCTGCTGTTCTTCGGCCTTCCGCATCGGGAGTGCGTCTGCGGCTTGCTCGTCTTCCGCCCGCCGTCGCTCATCAGCCCGCCGCTCCGCTGACGCGCGCAGTTCGCTGACTCGTCGGCCTCGGATGGGCGGCAGGATTGCTTTCGTCGCCCGTCGAAAACGGCTCGCCAGTTCAGCGGCCACTGCGCCGTCGCGCCGGACCACCCGTACGAGCAGTTGAGTCTTCTCAGCGTTACTGAGTGACCCGATCCACTCTTGGACGTCGACGTCCGATGTCTCCTTCAACGGCTGGCTCCCCTCCGCCGCCGCGGCCACCAGGTCAGGGTCCAGCCACACGAAGTCGACGAAGGCTTCAAGCGATCCGGACAGGTCACTGAGCCCCGGCGGACACTGCGGCTCGACCGCATCGTCGTCGACCTCTCCCGCCTGCACGCCCGTCAGCCAGGCCAGATAGAGCACGCGATGATCTCCAGCGGCCAAGTCCGCCCGGAGACCTGCCAGCGTGGACAGCCACCCACTTCCGTCGTCATCGTTCGACTCAACCGCGTCGTCCGGGCTCTCGGCCGAAGCGATGACGAGCGTGCTGGTCCCTTGCGCCCGAACCCTCAAGCCATTCGGCAGCACGTAGAGCCTCGCCGTCTTTGCCTCGAGTACGGCCTTGGGAAACCGAAAGGCGAGTTCCCGGTAACGCCAGTTCGCGAGGTACACGAACACATCGAAGTAACCAGCCAAGAGGTCGTGCGGGTTCGCCTTCAGGCTGCCGAAGGTGTAGAAGTTGCTGAATCGCGTCGGAGTGATGGTCGCTCGCGACGAGATCGCCCGCAGCGCTCGCATCTCGTCCGTCGAGAGTGGCCGGTCCACTGCCTGGAATTCGTAGTACTCGTATTCGCTCATGGCGTGCCCCCAAGACACCTGCAGCACAGGCGCCAGTCTAGCGTGACCGGGCTCATCCGACGAAGAAGGTGGTGCCGGCGCGTCAGGGTTGGATTCCTTGTCGGAGTGTTCGCGACGACGGCTGGCCCGTGGTGTCCCCGTTTGCATACGTGCCGCGCGTACGTGGTGGGACAGAGGCTGGACTCGGCGAGCGCACACGAGCCTCAGCTCATGGGGTCCTTCCCTGCGAATGGCCGAGCCCGCACACAACAGCGCCATTGCACGATAACATTAGCTATGTTACCGTGCACGTATGGCGTTAGCGCAGCCTTCCGCAAAAGCCGGACTTGACGCTGCCGTACGGCGGTACCTCCACGACGTTTTGGGGGTGCGTGCCAACCCGCGCCCGTGGCCAGGGCAACGGACGCTCCCCTACTTCCTGCAAGAGGCGTACGACCTTCGCGAGGTGCGGCTATGGGACCGCCCGATCCTGCTCGCCATCGATCGCCAGGCGGCCACCCGTGGCCTTGCGCACACGCGCGGCCAGGTGGACAAGATCCGGGCGATCGCGGGCCACCCCGTCGTCTACGTCACCGAAGCGCTGGCGTCGTACGAGCGGCGTCACCTGATCGCGAAGAAGGTGCCGTTCATCGTGCCTGGCAATCAACTGTTCCTGCCGGAACTCGGTCTCGACTTGCGGGAGTACTTCCGAGGGCGAGCCCGGACGGCCGACGTGCACCTGAGTCCAGCAACCCAGGCCGTCCTCATCGCAACCCTGCTCAAAGTGCCTTGGCAAGTGGAATGGTTACCCGCGACCGCCGTCACGGAACTTGGCTATACGCCGATGACGCTCTCGCGCGTGGTGAAGGAACTCGTGGCTGCTGGTCTCGCAACGGTGCGGAACGACGGTAAGGCGCGGTGGGTCCGGATGGCATCCTCCCCCGCTGATACCTGGGAGCGAGCGAAGCCTGTGCTGCGCAGCCCAGTCAAACGACTCGTCTGGGCACCGGCCTCACCAACGGCACTCCCGCCCGGCGCTCGTCTCGCGGGGCTGACCGCACTGGCCCGCGTGTCGATGTTGGCCGATCCGCCGGAACCGACCTACGCACTGAGCCCGTCGCAGTGGAACGCGGTGAGACGGGCGCGTGTGGAAACGTTGCCGACGCAGATGCCTGGTGCCTGCGAGTGGCAGTTGTGGTCCTACAGTCCGGCGCTCGCGCCGAACAGCGACACCGTGGACCCGCTGTCACTGATGCTCAGCCTCGGCGATGAGGCCGATGAACGGGTGCAGAAAGCGCTCACCGAGATACGAAGGACGTTGCCATGGTGAAGGGCCTCGATCTGTTCCGCCAGCACTTCGCTAACTATGCCGGCCAATACGTCCTGATTGGCGGCACCGCTGCGACGCTCGCGATGGAAGATGCCGGGCTCGACTTCCGCGCCACGAAAGACCTCGACATCGTGCTTCACGTCGAAGCGCTGAACGCCGCGTTCGGTGTCACCTTCTGGACGTTTGTCGAGCAGGGCCGCTACGAGATTCGACAGGCCAGCGACACGGGCAGGCCCGTGCACTATCGATTCAGCAAACCCGAGGACCAGCGGTTCCCGGCCATGTTGGAACTGTTCTCTCGGACGCCGGACGGCATCACGCTGCCTGAGGGTAGCCGCCTGACGCCGATCCCGATCGCCGAGGCGGTCGCCAGCCTCTCGGCGATCCTGCTCGACGAGGACTACTACGAGTTCATCATGTCTGGTCGCCGGGAATCCCAAGGCTTGTCCTGGGTGGGAGAGGACCGACTGATTGTGCTGAAGGCCAGCGCCTGGCTGGACCTCACGGCTCGGCAGGCCAGAGGCGAGGCGGTGGACACCAAGGACATTCGGAAGCACGCGAACGATGTGATCCGGTTGTCGCAGTTGCTGACGCCGGACCTGCGGGTGCCGCTTGCAGCGAAGATAGCAGAGGATCTGAATCGGTTTCTCGATGGCCTCGCAGCTGACCGGTCCTTCGATCCGCGATCGCTGAAGATCACGAGCACAGTCGACGTGATCATCGAACGGATCGCCCTGGCCTACGGCCTGACACGCTGACGCGCCGGAAGCGCGCAATCGCGCCTCCCGCCGTCTCCACAATGTCTCCACAACCCGGGTCGATTCCAGAGGACGCGAGCGGACGCCAGCGGCCGGGAAGGCAGCGTGAAGTCGCGACCCATCAAGCACTTGAGACCAGAAGCGCCACGCCATCAATAAGTTAGCGAGACGTGCCCGTTAGGGTTCGACTCCCGCCGCCTCCAGACTTCGCTCACCTTCCGGCTTGCCACCTTCCTCAGGCGAGCTACGTCTCGGCAAGCCACGTACACGCGAAGGCTGCCGCGCCGTAGCTGCCGGAGGGCAGTCGCAATCCGGACGGCAAGCGAAGGCGGGCAATTCCTGCGGCGTCTCCGTTCGCCGATTCGTTGCAGTCCCTGCCATGGATCCTGCCGTTTAACGCCGGATCCCCAACACTGGCGCGGTGCTCCCGATGGCGCGGCACCTGCAACCTGCTGCGCCATGCCCAAGCGCTTCGTCTACATCCTCCGCAGTCTGAAAGAGCCCGCCCGGCGTTACGTTGGTCTGACATCCGACGTCGACCGCAGGCTGGCGGCCCACAACGCCGGATTGTCGCCCTTCACTTCACGGCATCGTCCCTGGGCCATCACCGTCCGCATCGAGTTCGCCGATGAACACGGCGCTGCCGCGTTCGAGCGGTATCTCAAGAGCCCATCCGGTCGCGCGTTCGCGAAGCGGCATTTCGCCGTAAAGGGTGGTCGAGCCCCAGAGTCGGGCATCGGGTACGAATACCCCCCGGCTATTCACACCGAAGCGTGACGATCGGGTCCACGCGCGAGGCGCGCCGCGCAGGCCCGACAGCCGCCAGGACACCTGCGACGGCCAGGCCGACGAGCGTGACTGCGAAGACGACCGGATCGGCCGGTTCGGTGCCGAAGAGGAACGCCTTCACGCCTGCGCCGAACTGCCAGGCCGCGCCCAGGCCGATGGCGAGGCCCACGCCGAGCAGCACGAGCGCCTGCCCCAGCACCATCTGCACCACGCTGCGCGGCGTCGCGCCGAGTGCCATCCGAACGCCGATCTCGTGCCTTCGTTCCACCACCCTGTGCGCGAGCATGGCGTAGACACCCGCGGCGGCAATCACCAGGCCGAGCGCGCCGAACAGCGTCAGCAGCGACGTGAGGAAGCGTCGCTTGGCCGTGATCCGGTCCATGAAGCCTTCGAGCGTCACGATGTCGTCGAACCGCTGCTCCGGGTTCACCGACCAGATCGCCTGCTTCACCGCGCGAACGACGGACAGCGGATCGCCGGCGGTCCGGACCGCGAGCGTCGCCACGGGGGTCGGTGCGAGCGGGAAGTAGATCTGCCTGGACGGGGGAAACTCGGGGCCCCGGTGCCGGATGTTGCCGACGATGCCGACGACCTCGCACTCGTCACCGACCTGCCCGCAGGTGACGTGCTGCCCCAGTGCATCCTGCCCCGGCCAGTACCTCCGCGCCGCCTCCTCGTTGATGACGACGACGTGAGGCGTGTCGGCGGGTTCGGCCGAGCCCGGTTCGCGGACCCCGCGGTCGTCCACACGCAAGTGGCGCCCCCGCAGGAGCGGCGCGCGCAGGAGCGCAAGGTAACCTGGCGTGACGAAATGGAAGTCCGCGACGTCTTCCTCCCCCCATAGCTGGCCACGATTTGGAATGCCGATCGGCCCTGTGAAGCTCACGCCGGTCAGTGGCATGCCGTAATTCATCGCTTCCGCACCCAGGACGCCGGGCACGGCACGGACGGCCGAACGCACCCGTTCGAGCATCGCCAGGCCGCGCTGTCTCGCCGCCTCCTGGTCCCTGGGGGCCATTTGAGGTGTTGGGTTCGGTGCGTTGATCCGAAGCGCGAGCACGTGTCGGTAGTCGAACCCCGGCTCGATTCGCATCAGGCGTGCGAAGCTCGCAACGAACAGGCCGGCGCCAATCAGCAGCAGGGATGCGAGCGCGACTTCTCCGACGACCAGCGCATCGCCGACGCGCCTGGCGCCGCGCCCGGGCGTGGTCCGCGAGCCGCCGCTGCTGGTCGCCTCGGAGAGCCTTCGGCGCAGATGCAGGGCCGCCGGCGCAAGGCCAACCAGCAGTCCCGTCACCAGCGCGCTCAGCACGGCCACGCCGAGCACACGCAGGTCGATAGCAACCGCGGCGACGCGCGGCAACTCGCGCGGCAGGTTGTCGGCGAGCACGCGGACGCCACCCCACGCGAGCGCAATGCCCAGCGTCGCGCTCGACCCCGCCAGTAGAAGGCTCTCGACCAGGAACGCCCGGGTGGTCCGCCAGCGGCTGGCGCCAAGCGCCGCGCAGATCGCGACATCGCGCGCCGCGATGGCCGCCTGTGCCAGCCTGAGGTTGGCCACGTTGGCGCACGCGAGGGCGACGACCAGGCCGACGGCGCCGAGGAGCAGCACCATCCAGGCGCGCACGTTCCCCACCACGTGTTCGTTGAGCGGCCTCACCCGCACCTGCGCTCCCGGCCGCCACCCCGGATTCTGCGCGTCGATCGCTGCCTCCAGGGCCTTCATGCGTTCGGCGGCCTGCTCGAACGACACGCCCGGCCGCAAGCGGCCGACCACCGCGTAGCCGGTTGTCTTCAAAAAGAGGGGTTCGCCGGGCGGAGCGGTCGGACGCACGCGCTCGCGGTCGGTGGGTGCCAGCGGGGTGTACACCTCCGTCTCGCGGACGCCGCCAAGGGGATAGGCGAAGTGGCGCGGCATGACGCCGACGATCTGCCACGGCTCGTCGTTGAACCGCATGGTCCGGCCGACCACATCGTCGGCGCCGCCGAACTGCCGCTGCCAGAGCGCGTAGCTCAGGATCGCCACTCGGTGCTGGCCAATCACCTCGTCGGAGGCGCGGAACGGCCGCCCGATGACCGGCGCCACGCGCAGGACGGCAAAGAACTCCGCGGACACGCGCAGGCCTCGTGCGGTTGCGGGCTCACTGAGTTCGTTGCGCATCCGCAGGTTCGATGGCTGGATTGCCGCCAGTGCGTCGAACGCCGTTTGCATCCGCCGCCAGTCGAGATAGGTCTGCGGCGTGGCGTTGCCGTCGTCGGTCCAGGCCAGCTGTCCCTTGCCGTCGGTCTCGAGGACCGCCGCCAGGCGGTCGTACTCGTCGAACGGAAGGCCCCGCAGGGCCACGGCATCGACCACCGAGAAGACCGCGGTGCCGGCGCCGATGGCGAGCGCCAGGACGCCGACGGCGATGCCGGTGCTGGTCGGTGCAGCCCTGAGCCGGCGAAGGCCGAGGCGAATATCCATGCCCAGGCCGCCGACCAGGCGGTGGAGAAGGCCGCTCCGCGGTGCGGCCGCACGGTCTCGCGCGTCTTCGCGCCGCTGCTCCTGCGGCGACACCCGGTTTGGCCCTTCCGCGTCGGTGATCCCCGCCGACAACTCGTCCCAGTGGTCGATCTGGGCAAAGGCCGCGCGCTCGGCTTCGGGCGACGACGCGCCGCGCCGCAGCGCCTCCTGGTAGAGGTCCTCCAGCTGGCCCGCGATTTCCTCGACGATCCGGTCGGCCCGCTGGTGGTGGAGCGGCGGCAGCTTCAGGTGACGGCGGACGAGGCTCTTCCAGTCAGGCATCGCTGTCTCCTTGGACGACGCGGCCGACGGCGGCCGCGAAGGCTTCCCACTGCTCGCGCTGCGCCACGAGCGCCGTCCTCCCGGCCTCGGTCAAGCGGTAGTAGCAGCGGCGGCGTTCGCCCGCGCGTTCGACCCAGCGCCCGGCAATCAGGCCGCGGTTCTCGAGGCGGTAGAGGACGGGGTACAGGGTGGTGATGCGGAACGTGAGATGGCCGCCCGAGCCAAGTTCGATCAGGCGGCCGATCTCATACCCATGTCGAGGGCAGTGGGCGAGAACGCTCAGGACGAGCAGCTCGAGGCTGCCCTTCTTCAGTTCGGGGGTCGGCGGGCTGGCGGAATCGTTTCGCATGACACATGTTATACGTCACAAAACGTCTTATTGCATCACGCGAATGTTTTGCGAGGCGAAATGTAAGGGAGCAGCGGGTCAGCGCCGCGCGATCGCCCTGAGCGGCTCGAGGCCGGCGGCCCCATAGCCGCCTCGCTTGGCGTAGAATGGGCCCACACGTGCGCCCGTTGGTGCTGACCTCCCTGCCGACCGCGCCTGACACCAGGCCGGCCAGGGAGCCATCGACAGACGTCGTGCCGACTGGCGTTCCTCGGTGGCGCACCGGTCCGGGTCGGCTGGTGTGCGGAGGGCCGGGATGTGCGAGCGGATCCCCCGCGGAGCGGCCACATGATCGGCGAAGCGTTGGGCCACTACCGGGTCCTCAGGAAGCTCGGCGAAGGTGGGATGGGCGAGGTGTACGAGGCTGAGGACCTCCGCCTCGGCCGGCATGTGGCCCTGAAACTCCTGCCGGCCGGACTCGCGGGCGACGCCTTGGCCGTCGAGCGCCTCCGGCGGGAAGCGAGGACGGCTTCGGCCCTCAATCATCCCCACATCTGCACGATCTACGACATCAACGAGGAGGGCGGCCGGCACTTCATCGCAATGGAGTTGCTCGAGGGACGCACGCTCCGGGAGCGGCTCCTCGCGAGGCGAATGGCATTGGATGAGATGCTGACGGTGGCCCGTGAAATCGCCGAAGGCCTCGACGCGGCGCACGCAAAGGACATCATTCACCGGGACCTGAAGCCCGCCAACATCTTCCTTTCTGCGCACGGTCACGCCAAGATTCTCGACTTCGGCCTGGCGAAACTGGCACGTGTCGGCGATGCCGTCGCCGAGGCGGTGACCACGATAGCGCCAACCGTGGCGGCCGCGGACCCACTGACGACTCCCGGAACAGCGGTCGGGACGCTGGCGTACATGTCGCCGGAGCAGGCGCTCGGTGGTGAACTGGACGGACGCACGGACCTGTTCTCGTTCGGCGTCGTGCTGTATGAGATGGCCACCGGGACGCTCCCCTTCCGCGGAAGCACGACGGCGGCATTGCTCGACAACCTCCTCCACCAGTCGCCGGCGCCTCCGACACGGTTGAATCCCGACGTACCGGCCGGGCTGGAACGGATCATCGGCAAGGCGCTCGAGAAAGACCGTGAGGTCCGCTACCAGTCAGCGCGGGATCTCCTCGCCGACCTCGCGCGGCTGAGCCGCGAGAGGGATTCCGGTCGCCTGGCCGTTCAGGCGGGCGCCGGATCGACGCACACCCCGTCGCTGGCGGTGCTGCCGTTCGCGAACCTGAGCGCGGACAAGGAAAACGAATACTTCAGCGACGGCCTGGCCGAAGACATCATCGACTCGCTGACCCAGTTGCCGGGCATTCGTGTCATGGCGCGGACCTCGTCGTTCGCGTTCCGCGGCACGGACCAGGGTGTGCGGGAAGTCGGGGCGCGGCTCGAGGTCGAACACATCCTGGAAGGGAGCGTGCGCAAGGCCGGCAATCGCATCAGGGTGGTCACGCAGCTGGTCAAGGCGTGTGACGGCTATCATCTGTGGAGCCAGCGCTTCGACCGGAACATGACGGATGTCTTCGAGATCCAGGACGAAATCTCGCAGGCCATTGTCGAGAAGCTGCGCGTGCAGCTCACCGGGGATCGCCAGGTTGTCAAGCGGCCCACCGAGAACCTCGACGCCTACGACCTCTGTCTGAAGGCCCACCACAACGCCTTGAAGGGGACGCCGGAAGGGCTCGAGGCGGGCCGGCGGTACTGCGAACAGGCCATCGCGCTCGACCCGAACTACGCCACGGCGCATGTCGTGCTGGCCGAATCCCTCTGGGCGAGCGCCTACTGGGGATTCGCGTGTCCTCGAGAGGCGTACGCCAGCGCCAAGTCGGCGGCGCTCGAGGCGTTGCGGGTGGATGACAGGATTGCCGAGGCCCACAGCGCCTTGGGAGTCGCCCTGGCCATCGGTGATTTCGACTGGAAGGGAGCTGAGCGCGAGTTCCGGCACGCCCTGGAACTGAATCCTTCGTCCGCCATGATTCGGTTCTGCTACGCGCAGTGGTACCTGCGCCCGACGGGTCAGATCGAGCCGGCCCTCGCTGAGATGCGTCGGGTGCTGGAGTTGAATCCCCTGGACGCGACCTACCAGGCCATCACCGGGTATTGCCTCCACTCCGCCCGGCATGTCGACCTGGCCGTCGCGCGGTTCCAGCACGCCATGGAACTGGACCCCGCCGCGTTCCTGCCTCACTATCTCCTGTCGGTCACGTACGCGCTGGCCGGCCGGACCAGCGAGGCAGTGGCCGCGGCCGAGAAGGCCAAAGATCTGTCGGGGGGCAATGCCGTGACGATCGGAATGCTCGGCCGGATGTACGCGTTGGCCGGGCGCAGCACGGAGGCGCGGCGCCTGCTGGAGGAATTGACCGAGCGACGGCGGTCGACCTACGTACCCGCGTCCGCGCTGGCGTTCATCCACCGTGGCCTGGGCGAGATGGACAAGGGCTTGGAGTGGTGGTCAATCGGCATCGACGAACGCGATCCGAACCTGGTCACCACGCTCAAGTGCGAGCCAACCTACGACGCCTTCCGTACTCACCCGGCGTTTTCCGCACTGCTGCGGAAGATGCACCTGGATCCGTAGCCGGGAGCCCCTGCGCTGAAACGCGAAGGCGCTACGGTTCGACGCCGCAGGTGGCGTGTGGCGTTTCGCCGCGAACCGAAACGATGAACTGGTCACGGGGCACCAGCAGTACCGCGACCACCATCGCCGCGTCGCTGAGCATCTGCCGCAGCAGCCCGTGTCGCCTGGCGGAGGCCTGTTCGAATGCCGTGTCCGACAGCGACAGGTAGAACAGGCCTTCCCCCACCGCGATCAGCGCGAGAACCGCGCCGGTCGCTCGTAGCCACCCGTCTCTGACCCCGGCCCCACGCAGGCTGGTGCCGAGTCCGTGCGTGTCGGCCGCCTGAACCGCCACGCCCGGGCCGTCAGCACGCTTCGGCGATGCGCTCCGCCTCGTCGAGGAACTGGACGACATCGTCTTCGGGGACGGAAAGTCTTCGCGCGACGATCAGCCACTCGTTTATCCCAGCAACGATCCAGCCACTCGTGTCAGCCAGGCGCGCGGCGAGCCCGTCGGCCAGAATCGCACTCACGGCAGCGATGCTGCTGCCACTCGCGACATACCGCATGGAGAATCCCGGCACGTCGGAGACGTCGATGTCGGACGCAGAATCGAGGATGCTCGCCGGCCGACTCCGCCCGGCTCTGGGCTCGACGTTGAAGAACGGCAGCGCCCGGCCCGACCTCCGGAACGCCGCGACCCGATAGTGGATGACGGAAGGACCGTCCTCGTCGGGTAACACCGCAGGATCTGTCCTGCAGAGGACAAACAGCAGGTCCTCTCCGCCAACCAGCGGCCGCCGGAAGACGTCGCGGGTGGTTCGCTCACCGGCCCGAGAGGCCTCGTCTTCACAGGGAAAAAGAGGGAGCGCATCAAGCGCAGCGTCGATCTGCGCCACAGTTCGAGGGTCGTTCGGGTGCGGCACAAACCCCGCAAGCTCGAGACGCGCCTCGGCTGCCGCGGCCCGGGCGCGTTGGCGCCTCCTGCGCGGGCCGCCAACCAGGAAGCACGCCCTGGCGACGACGACGACGATGGCCAACGTCAGGAAGGGGTGCGCGATCGCCCAGGTGACGCAGGAGTCAATGTCCAGCATGACGTCGACGACCTCCGGGTGACGGGCTACCGGCTGGGGACGATGGAACGGTGACGAAGCCGAAACCGTCCCACTCGAGCACAAACTCGTGATCCGGACTCGGGGCGCCGCCATCCACAAGAAGACAGACACGCAACGCCCCGGCGTCATCGATGTAGACTGCCGGCCTGCTGCGAGAGCGACGCGCCGCCAGTTCGCCATCCGGGTCTGCAGTGAAGAAGGCGCGAACCTGATGGACCGGCACGGCATCGGTCCACTCCAGGAAGGGGCTACCGGCACTCGTCTGCCGCCACACGTGAACAGACTGGCTCCGCCCGTTGGTCTGCTCGACGGCGAGCACGGCGCCGCCCTCCGCGCCGGCGAAGCGTGCAAGCGTCACGAGCCCGTCGTGGTGTCGCAGCACCAGGCGGTCTGCTGTCTCGGCACGCACGGCGAAGTCCCCGCCGGCACCGGTCAGCACCAGAGACTGCCGCCCCGAGTCCGACAGTCCCTCAGTCGTATCGTCAAAAGCACGCTCCGGCAACTGCCAGAGCAGCGCCCTGAGCGGCGCCTCCGCTGGCACGAGCCTGCGTTGCGGGGCGTATGTGCCCTGGATCACTCGGGCGAGCAGGCCCGGCGGCCGACCGGCGGCCTCGACACGCAACCGGCCCTGCGGGTCGAATGCCAGGCGCAGCGTTTCTGGTTTCCAGACCGGGTCGGACGCCGTCATCGCGCCCGGCGCCGCGAGCCACGCGTTGGCTCCAGAGGGGAGGGCCACACCGCTGACGGAACACGGCACGCTCGGCGGCGCGTCAACGACGTTCAGACTGGGGAACTGAACCATCGCCGAGAAGGTGAGCGCGTCGCCGACGCGACGGACCGCCACGGTCCCGCTCCGCCCGTCCGAGAACAGGGTGTCCCCGGGATCTGAGCCAGGCGGATCGAGCAGCGCGGCCAGGAACCGGATGCGCGCGAGCGTACGACGGCTTTGTTCGCGCACGTGAGAGGAGGTCCCGGGCCCAACGGATTCGGCATTGTCTCCGTCGAAGAGCGTGAAGTCGCGGAAGGCGAGCCAGCGCCGCTGGTCGGCGCGCAAGGCGGTCAGCGCGACGGGATCGCGCGAGGCCACCAGGCGGCGGTACACAGTGTTCAGTTCGCGGTCCACGGCGTCGAAGGCCGCCTTGGCTGACGCCAGCCGCGTGGGTTCGGTGAGTCTCTCGTAGCGGCCCGCCAGTTCGAAGATGCTCCCGTCGCGCAACGTCACCGCGGCCGGCTGCGTCCATTCCAGCACACGCCAGCCGATGGTGCCCGTCGCACGGTACCGAATCTCACGCCCCTCGATGCGGCTGGTGCCGACGACCTCGTGCCCATCGGGCGTCTTGCGGCACGTCGCGGGAGGCCCCTGGTCGGATGTCGCCGCCTGCGTCTCAACGCCGTTACCCGACAACACCACCAACGAGAGGTAACACGCCCCGCCTGGCGTCTCGGGCGGCTCAACCGTGATGGAGACCCGTGGCCGCGACGCGGCTCCGAACACGTGTGCCGGTGGCTCGCCACTCGGGCGTGCTGCGGCGGCTGGTGCGAGAACCAGCACGCCGCCGAACACTCCGAGCGCGGCCACGCGCAAGGACCGTGTGACGCACCGCCGTAACCGGCGCCCGAAACCAGACTCCAACGAGCACGCCTCGCCAGCCGTTATCACAGGCGCCTCCAGGTCGCCGAGACGTCCCTCCTGTTCCCGCAGGCCCCGGCGGCCGGTCCAACTGCCGGCCGAACCGGATGAGCAACGCTGGGCGAACCGTAGTGTACGGGAGGGGAGGGGGCGGACGTACGCGGATTCTCACGAGGCCGCGATTAGACAGCAGGCGGCGGCCCGACGAACGTCAGCCCGTGGCTGGCGTAGAGTGCCGCCGCTTCGGCACCGGTTCGAGCCGACTGCTCGCCAAGCGCGCGGAAGAAGCCCTCGATCCGGTCTGACGGCGTGAAGTACGACAACATCTTGCCCTGGTCTGAGACCTGCGCCCAGGCGTGCGGTACCGTACGCGGCAGGAAGATCATGTCGCCGGGGGCCAGCGCGAAGGTCTCGTCTCCGCATCGGACGCGGTATTCGCCGTTGATGACATAGGCGACCTCGTCCTGGCCTGAGTGAAGGTGCAGCGGCTGTGCGGACTTCTGCCGGCCCTCGACTTCGAACACGGTCAGCGCGCTGCCGATATCGCTGCCGGACACCTTGACCTGGTGCGAGCTCTCGCCTGGCAACCGCGTTGCCTCGGCGAACCGCCCTCGCCCCGCGCGCACGAGGAAGCCGTGGCTCAAGGTCTCCGAGAGGCCCACATCAGGCAGGCGATCTCGGAGTGGTCGCGGCCGTCGCGGAGGCGTGGCGCCACAGGCGACCCTGGCAACGGATACAATGCACGTATGCCTGTTTCGTTGACGAGCCGCGAACGCAGCCAGTTAAAAGCACGCGCCCATGCCCTTGAACCCGTCGTGCAAATCGGGCACGCCGGCCTGACCGACAGGGTGGTGGCCGAAATCGACCGCGCGCTCACGGCCCACGAGCTGATCAAGGTCCGGGTGGACGCCCGCGATCGTATCGCGCGCGCGGAGTTGTGTGACGCCGTCTGCGCACGCACCGACGCCGCCGAGGTACTGCGCGTCGGCAAGGTGCTGGGGTTGTGGCGACCGCGCCCCGACGACGCACCGGACACGTAACAATCCAGCCGTTCGCCACCGGCGACGACGGGCGGACTCGTTAGTAGAACCCGATCCCGACGTTCGCGAAGAGCAACGGCATCCTCACGCGGCGCTCCGCGAACACCCGCACCATCTGGTCGCCAGGGCGGATCTCGTAGTCGTCGAAGCGGAACCCGATCAGGTTGACCCGCATGCCCACTTCGAACAGGAACGGGCCTGGCCGGGCGACGGCGCTCACGACGGCGAACGGGTAGAGCGCGCCATTGGATCGGGTGCCCACCGGCACCTGCGCGTTGCGGACCGGGTACGTGTGGCGATACCGCACCGTCCCGTCGGCCGCGTAGGCAAACTCGGTCTGGTCGAAGGTCATCGCCGGCACGCCCCACTCGGCTCCACCGCCCGCCTTGATCATCAGCAGCTTCAAGTCGACACCGGCAAAGAGCGCGGCGCTCACCATGTGCCCCGCCTCGCGCGTCCGGATAGCGTCCTTCCGATAGCCGAGCGTGAAGCCGGGCACGATGAGCCCCTTACCCAGGTAGGCGTCAATCTCGACGTTGATGCTCGTCAGGTCGTATTCGGCTCCGAACAGATCCACGTTCCACTGCGTCAGGCTGCTCTCGCTGAAGATGTCACCCTGCCAGTAGGACAGTCCTGCCTTGAGGTACACGCCACGTTTCCCGCCAGGCTCGGGTTTGGCATCCTCCACGGGCAAGGGCCGGTACTGCGCGAACGCGGCAACCGGGGCCAGCAGGCACGACACGAAAGCGGCGAGTCCCGCGAAGCGGGTCATGGAGGTCGTCATTGTCCGGTCGTCAGGAGCGTCAGGAGCGGGCTCTTCCAGTAGTTGGGGTAGCTGGCTGGAGACTTGATCAGGCTGAAGTCGGTGTCGGGTCCCGCGTCACCGCCCCACAGGACGTACCAGTACACCCGTTCGGCTCTCAGGTAGCGTCGCAACAGGGGATACTTGTCGCGCACGAAGTGGGTGTGCCCCTCAGTGTTGGCCATGCCTGATTCCGTCACCCAGACCCGGAACGTTCGCAGCGCGCCGCTGAGCAGGCCGCGGTACTGGCCGACGGCGTCGGGGTCGTAGGCGTTGATCGCCACGATCACCTTGTCCGGATCCATGCGCGAGAGCGCCAGACCCGCGAGCGTCTCGAGTTCTGTCGGCCCACGTAACCCTGAACCGAGCGCCGACTGTGTCAACAAGACCGCGCGTCCGGGGTGCCTCGCCTGGACGTGGTCGTACACCCGCTGGAACACGGTCGCGTACTGCTCGATCGTGATCGTCGGCCCCGACGCCGGGAGAATCGTCGTGACCTCGTTGCCAATCTGGAAGTACCGGATTTCGGGATAGGCGTCGAAGATCCGGTCGATGGCGCCTTCGATGTCGGGGTCGAAGAGATACTCGTTGCCCACGAGACCGAGTACCTCGAGCCCGAGCCGGCCGACGGCCTTGATGACCGGACTGACCGGCTCGTTCTGCCGGATCTCCATCCGCACGCCATTGAGCCGCCCGGCACGCTGCAGGGCCATCAGGGCGTCCTCATACGCCGGGAGGGCGCCCCCATCCACGTGCACACCGACGTAAGGCGACCACTGGAGCGCGACCTCCTGCGCGGTCGGAGCCGTGCTGGGGGCGGTGGGTGAACGCAGGATCCGGTCGCAGGCGACGAGGCCTCCGACGGCCACCGCCAGTGCAGCAAGCTTCAACGGCATGAGGTTCGGGGTGCGGCAGCGCTTCACAGACTCTCCGGCGGGGCGCGTGCCGGGCCGTCAGGAGCCAGGAGCGCGCGTCGCTCCTCACTGTATCGGCCACTGGGCGGCGGGACTGCAGAGGGCACGGGAGTGGTTTCGTCCCGGCATTTCCCCCGCCTGTCACATTTCGGCTGCACGCGGTTCACGGGTTCCGGACAATCTGGGTCATTGATTGCGGGCGCCGGCCATATCGCCCGCGGAGGAGGGACCCGTGGATAGGAGAGAACTGCTGAGGAGCGCGTGCGGGCTTGGGGTGTGCGGATGCGTGTTGAGCGCGCTCGACCCATCGGAGGTGTTGGCGGCCCCAACGGCTCAGGCCCCTGACCAGCGCCTGGCCTTCGCCCGCTATCAGGTCTCCAAGATGGTCGGCTTCATGGCCGCCGATCCGACCGCACCGGCCTGCGCACAGATTCTCCAGAACACCGGACGGGAGTGCGCCAGGCTGGGGGGCCTCGGCGCCAAGTTCAAGGGAGACCCGGAAGGGTACTTCGCCACCGCCAGGAAGAACTGGGGTACCGAGTTCTCCTGGGACAAGGAGAAGGGCGTCATCACCGTGGCGGTGGCTGAAGGCGAGTGCAACTGTCCGCTGGTGGACAACAAACGAACCCTGCCCTTCTTCTGCAACTGCTCGGTCGGGTATCAGAAGGAATCGTTCCAGAACGTCTTCGGGCGACCGGTCACAGCGACGCTCAAGGAGTCGAAGCTCGGCGGCGGCAAACGGTGCGTCTTCGAGGTCACGCTGGCGTAGCCGCGTGCACGACACCGGGAAGATGCCGTAGAGTAGGCCCCGTGAATCCGACGACGATGGCCGACAAGCAGACGAACACGAGGCGCGTGCCGGACTTTCTGCTGTCCTGGGACCGCCTCGGGTTCCGTCTCCTGGTCTTCGCGAGCCTGGCCCTCGCCTGGACTCTCCAGGGATTGCTGGCAGGCCAGCCCTGGCAGAGGCTCGTGGTGAACGAGGTGGGAGGCCTGATGCCCTGGGCGTTTCTCACCCCGATGGTCCTCGCCCTCGACAGGCGCATCCAGGGCAAACGGTTCGGTGTCTGGGGCTTTCTGGGCGCGCACCTGCTCGGCATGATCCTGGTCTTCGTCCCGTACTGGCTCACGCTGCGCACCATCAGTCTGATCTGGAAGAGCAGCGAGTCGGGGTGGAGTGTGTCCCAGTTCGTGGCGTACGTGCCGACCACGATGAATCTGATCGGCGCCTTCCTTAGCGTTCCCTTCGTCTACTTCCTGATCCTTCTCGGGGCCGCCGCCATGAAGCATGCGCAGGCCCGGCAGCAGGAGGAGATCGAGGCAGGGCGGCTGTCCCGCCAGCTCAGCGAGGCCCGTCTCGCCCTCCTGCAGCGTCAGCTCCATCCCCATTTCTTTTTCAACGCGCTTCAGGCGATCTCGACGCTCATCCATCGCGATCCCGGGACTGCCGACGCGCTGCTCGTCCGCCTGTCCTCCCTGCTGCGCGCGATGCTGGACGAGGCGTCCAGCCAGACGCTGAGCCTGCGGACGGAGCTGGACCTGACACGGAAGTACGTGGACATCGAGCAGGTCAGGTTCGGGGATCGGCTGCGCGTCGACTGGCGCGTGGACGACTCGCTGCTGGATATTCAGGTGCCGAGTCTCATCGTGCTTCCGCTCGTGGACAATGCCATACGCCATGGGCTCTCCGCGAAGGTTGGTCCCGGCCGGCTGGCGATCGGCGCCAGGTCCAACGGATCGTCGCTGGTCCTGACGGTCGAAGACGACGGACTGGGTGCGACGGTACCGCTGCGGGACGGCCTTGGCATCGGCAACACCCGGGAGCGCCTCACGACCATCTATGGCGAACAGGCCTCGTTGGGCATCGATACGTCGCCACACGGCGGCTTCTCGGCGACGATTCGGATTCCGCTTCGCGAGGAACGAGCATGATCCGATCCGTGATCGTGGATGACGAGCCGCTGGTGAGAGAGCGGCTGCGCACGCTGCTGGCCGGCCACGCGGATGTGCAGGTGGTCGGAGAAGCGGAGGACGGGCCTTCGGCCCTGGAGGCCGTCCGGACGCTGACGCCGGACGTGGTCTTCCTGGACATCCAGATGCCGGGCCTGACCGGACTGGAGGTGGCGGAGGTCTGGCGCAGCGAAGGCGCTCTGCCGATCATCATCTTCGTCACGGCGTTCGATCAGTTCGCGCTCGAGGCCTTCCGGCTGCACGCCCTGGATTACCTGACCAAACCGATCGACCCCGAGCGCTTCTCCGAATCGCTGGGCCGGGTACGCGATCGTGTGCGGCGGCCGGACCGCGGCGAGCTCGACGAGCGCATTCAGGCCATGCTCGAGATGCACGAGCGCCGGCAGTCGGTGCGGCCGCACCTGGTGGTGCGCGAACGCGACGGGTACGTCCTCGTGCAGACGTCAGACATCCATTGTCTCGAGGCCACCGGCAACTACGTCCGCATCCAGTGCGAACGCGCGACTCACCTCCTGCGCAGCACGCTGTCAGCCGTCGAAGCGAAACTCGATCCGCAACGGTTCCTCCGCATCCACCGGTCCTGGATCGTGAACCTCGACCAGGTGCGCGAGGCGCAACCCTGGACCAAGGGTGGCTGGATCCTCCTGACCCGCACCGGACTGAAGATTCCGGTGGGCCCGCAATACCACCACGTGCTCACGAAGATCCTCCGGTAGTTCATTCCGGCCCTGTAACAACCCGCCCGCTCCCACGTATTCTCTAGCAGTTATGCGAACGCTCGACTTCGGCGGCCTGTTCGAACGCTACTGGCCGGATGTCTTCCGGTTCGCCGCATACCTGACGGGGAACCGGGCGGACGCCGAGGATATCGCGTCTGAGACGTTCGCCCGCGCCTGGACGGCACCGGGGGAGATCCGCGTCGGCACCGTCAAGGCGTATCTCTTCATGATCGCCAGAAACCTCAGCATCGACCTCCGGCGGGCGACCCGGGAACAGGTCGAGTGCGATCCCGACACCGTGGCAGCCGGGCCGGGCCCCGAGCGGGCGACGATCGCCCGAGATGAATTGCGGGCAGTCCAGGCGATGCTCGCCGACCTGCCGGAGGTGGACCGAGCCGCCCTGCTGATGCGCGGCGTCGGCCAACTCTCCTACGAGGAGACCGCAGCGGCGCTCGGTCTGTCGGTGGGAGCCACCAGAGTCCGCGTGCATAGAGCCCGCGCCAGGCTCGCGGCCGCCACGGACCGCGGAAGGACACAATCATGACGAAGATCACACGCGACGTCATCTCGGACCTGTGGCCGGTGTATGCCTCGGGCGAGGCGACCGAGGACACAAGGGCGCTGGTGGAGAGCTTTCTCGCCGACAATCCGGGGTGCGCCGCCGAATTCGGGGCACCCGTTGCGCTTCCCGTCGTCGGCAGCGCGATCGCTCCGGACGCCGAGGCGCGTGCGTTGGTGCGGACCAAGGAGCTGATGCGAGGCGGCCGGTGGCTTCACGGCGTGCGCGTGGTGGCGCTGGTCCTGACGGTGCTGGCGCTTGTCCGGTTCTATGCCGACACACTCGAGATCTTCCTCGTGAGACTCGGGGTGGCGGCGATCGCCTGGGCGCTGTTCGCGGTGCTCGTGCTTCGCGAGCGGCGTCGGGCGATGCGCGCGACGACTCCGCGACGTTGACGGTGAGAGCGCAGCTACCCGTTGCGGGCGGCTGCGCCTCAATCAAGGAGACATCTGATGACCTTCTCTGTGCTCGTCGCAGCGGGACTCCTCGCCGTGCAGCCTTACGAACTTCTGAAGATCCAGACCGCCGGCTCCGAGGTGATCGTCGGCCGGCTGAGTCTGCCATCCGTGGGCTTCAAGAACGTGCTGGTGGTCGATGTCCCCGGCTCTGGACCAAACACCTATGAGAACCGGCGCCGGATCGGCCGCACCACAGAGGTGCGCTATCACGATCTCTTCGCCGCCGAGTTCGCCCGACGGGGAGTGGCGTACTTCAGCTACAACACCCGGTACACGGAGGTGGACGAAAACACCCCTCCGACCTTCGACCGGGTCGACAAGGCAAAGTTCTCGACCATCACGCCCGCGGAGAAGACGCAGGACCTGGAGTACATCATCCGCCACCTGAAAAAGGACCCCCGTCTGGCCCACTGCCGGGTGCTGCTCCTGGGGTGGAGCGAAGGCACGATCATCGCCAGCCTCGTCGCCGAGCGGAAACAGGTGCCGATCGACGCGCTCTTCCTGGCGGGCGTCCCCGCAGACGATGCCTACTCGACGATCCTGTGGCAGCACAGCGGCGAAGCCTCGATGATCAACCTCCGGAAGTTCTTCGATACCGACAAGGATGGACGCATCACCCGGACGGAATACGAATCGGGCGATCCCAGGGCTCGCGCCAGGGTCGGCGGCAAGACATTCGACGATCTCGATGTCAACCAGGACGCGGTGCTCACAGCGGACGACTTCCGGCTGATCCTGAAGCCCCGTCTCCAGCAGGTCCTCTCCGCGGTCGAGCGGCAGGACGACGACTGGATCTGGACGAACTTCTTCCGCGTGGGGGCCAGGTGGATCCAGCAACACCGAGAGGTCGAGCCGAACCGGGCTCGGATCCCGCGACTCGATCTGCCCGTGTTCCTGTTTCAAGGAACCGACGATGCGAGTTGTCCTGTGCAGGGCGTCATCGATATCGGGAGCAGGGCCCGGGAACTCGGCCGAACGAGTCTTCGAACCTTCATCATCCCGGATCACGGCCACTCGCTGGAGTTCGTATCCTGGGCCGTCACCGGGAGTCTGTCAGAGGGACTGAAGATCCTCTTCGACCAGGTGGAGCGGCCATCTACGGGGAGCGCGCCTGGTTGAGCATCGACACGTCGCCGCGCGGCGGCTTCTGCGCGACGATTCGGATTCGTCTGAGCGAGGAACGAAGATGATTCAATCCATGATCGTCGATGACGAGCCTCGAGGTAGGATTCCAGCCATGATTCGAGTCCTTTGCGTGCCGGTTGTTCTCCTGCTGTCGATCTGTCTCAGGGGGCCGGCGGCCGCGCAGACCCCGCCCGAGACTGTCACGCTGAAGCCGGTCGCCGGGCCCGTGTACGCGCTCGAAGGCCCTGGCGGCAACGTGGGCGTCGTGACCGATCCGTCGGGAGTGATCCTCATCGACGCGCTCTACGCGACCACGGCAGACAAGGTCCGTTCGGCCATCAAGGATTTGCCCGGCGGTGCGCGGATCCGCACGCTGGTGAACACGCACTGGCACGGGGATCACACCGATGGCAACCAGGTGCTTGGGCTCGGCACGACGATCGTCGCGCACGAGAACGTTCGGACGCTTCTCTCTGCAGACCAGGAGTCCTTCGGGCGCCCGGTGCGCGCGCTGCCGCCCGCAGCCCGGCCCAACCTCACCTATCGCGATCGTCTGGCGCTCTACGCCGACGGGCACGCCCTCCGCCTGGTGCATTATCCGCACGCCCACACGGACGGCGACACGGTGGTGTTCATCGACGATCTGAAGGTCGTGCACATGGGGGACATGTTCTTCAACGGGACCTTCCCCTATCTCGACTGGATGCACGGCGGCGACATCGACAGCTGGGCGACGCACCTCTCCGCGATCCTTGCCGAGCTGCCACCTGACACGCGCGTCATCCCCGGCCACGGGTTGGTCGCGGGTGTCGCCGAACTGAGGGCGTTCAGGCAGATGCTGGTGGACTGTGCCGGGATCGTGCGGCGTCAGATTGCTGCGGGACGCACGCTCGATGAGGTGAAGGCGGCCGGACTGCCGGAGCGCTACGAGCCGCTGGGCAGGTTCCTGCCACAGGACCGATGGCTCGAGATGGTGTACGGGAACCTCACAAAGACGGCCGGCTTCACCCTCAACGCGCCGGAAGTGGAACTGGCAGACACGGGCAGCGACGTCCGCATCACCATCCTGAGCAAGGTCCCACGGTAACGGCACCTGCTTGCAGGTTCACCCCTGCACGGGCGCGATCTGTCCCGCGCGGTTCGACGTTGGTCACAAATCACGTGACGCCCTGTGGCGGCATGCCTAGGCTGGGATGGACACTTCCTTCGCCAAAGGGGGCATCCATGAAGTACGGTCCCGTCATTTGCTTTGCGACGCTGCTGGTGGCATTCGTGAGTAGTAGTACCGCTGCTCAAGCGACGTTCCCAGGGTACCTCGGTCAGGCGCCTCCCGACCACACGCCGCTCGTTTTCAGCCTGCCGACGCACGACGGCTATTATGCCAGCGACCGGATTGTCATATCGGCAGATGGCAAGGAGTTCTACTACACCGAAGTCACCAGCACCTGGAGCGACTACAACATCAGGTACTACAAGTACTCCGGCGGGAAATGGAACGGGCCGTTCGATCTCTTCTCAGGCTTCCTGGGGCCGGCGCTATCGGTTGACAATACGACGATGACGTTCGAGAAGTACAACGATGCCAGAACCTGCTGGCACTCGACTCGGACGAACACCGGTTGGAGTACGCCGACGCCGTGCACGGAAGTGCCGGACCCGACAGACAAGCACTATCTCCGGGACACCGCGAGCGGCCGCATCTATGCCTCGTCACGAGGAGCCCTGAACGGGATCGGGCAAATGGACATCTCCACTCATGCGAAGGCCGACGCCCAGGGCGCCTGGCGCAGTCTCGGGAAGCCGCTGAATTCTCCGGGGAACGAGGGGGATTTCTACGTCGCCCGAGACGAGTCCTTCATCGTGTTCGGTTCCCCGCATCGAGGGGGCGTTGGAGGCGGCGATCTGTTCATCAGCTTCAGAGAGCGTGATGGCTCCTGGTCCGACCCGAAGAACCTCGGGGCGACGATCAACACGACGGGATTCGAGTTCGGACCGTATGTGACCGATGACACGCGCTATCTGTTCTTTTCGCGTTCCGCCGACTTCACCCGAGTCGACGTCTATTGGATCCGATTCGACAGTCTGCTGGAGACGTTGAGCGCGGGCCGGGCTCGGTAGGGCCGCGACCGTCGCGCGCCGAGGCTACTGCTGGCGAGCGCGCTTCCGGCGAGGCGCGCGTCGGCCGTCGATCCAATCGTCGCCCTCCGCCACGAGTAAGCGACGCCCGAAGGACGGCGTGCGGTATCCCGAACCTGCAAGGCGCCGATCCGTCCCTCGTTCTGCCGGTCCGGTCACAAATGAGATGCGTCCCAGGTGTGAATTCTGGATACTCCCACGTCGCGCCTGCGAAGGACCATGCGGTGCGTCAGAGGAGTGAAAGGTGGTTGCGATGCACGTGAGGACAGCGTCTCTCTTGTCCCTGGCCCTCCTGGTCGTGGCGTCGATCGGCCACGCGCAGACTGCTCCCGAGGCGGGGCCTTACCTGGGCCAGACTCCGCCGGGCACCACTCCTGTCATCTTCGCTCCGGGCGTCATCTCCAAGGGGACTATCCACAGCCGTTTGGAAATCTCCCCCGACGGTCTGGAGATGTTCTGGAACACCGTCGACATGAAGACGTTCTCCACGCAAATCCTGTCCGTGAAGCACGTCGGTGGGCAATGGTCGGCTCCGCAGCCACCGCCATTTGCCAAAGAGGGCAATACCCAGGGTGCCGTGTTCTCGCCGGACGGGAAGACGTTGTCCTTTGCTGTCAATACCGGAGACGGCTGGGTCAGGAAATCCGTCGAGCAGACAGAGGCCGGATGGAGCACTGCTCGCGCTGGCGACGGCCTTCCAAACGGAAGTTCCTCCTTCACCAGATCGGGTCGAGTGTACTTCTCACGAGAGATGACGACGAAGGTCTGGAATTCCGGCATCTTCGAAGCCAGTTATGGGCCGGACGGCTATGCCGGCGTCATAGCCCTGGGCGAAGCCATCAACCGTCCGAATGCGATCGACTACACGCCCTACGTCTCACCCGATGAGTCCTTCCTGCTGTTTTCCTCGAACCGGCCCCTCATCGGCGACAAGGAAGAGATGTCCATCCACGTCAGTTTCAGGAAGCAGGATGGCACGTGGTCGGCGCCGCAACGGGTCAGCAGCATCCCGGGCAGGTTTCCGTCGCTGTCGCCGGACGGGAAGTACCTGTTCTTCTGCGGGGACGATGGAAATCTCTACTGGGCCGACAGGAAGATTCTCGACCCACTCCGGCCCGTTTCGTAGAGACGGGGACTACGTCCGCACTGCCGTGTCTCGATCTGCCGGCGACCGCTGATGCCACTCGAACGAACGTCGAACGGGCCGGGAAGGGCGGCACCGCCCTCCTATTCGTCTCGCAGCGCCCTGAGCGGCTCGACGCGCGCGGCGCGCCGAGCGGGGAGATAGCCGGCGCCGAGGGCGACCGTGAACATGATCACGACGGCCACCGCGATCGTCGGGACATCGAGCGGTGTGACCTCGAAGAGCAGACTCTGAACGAAACGCGCTCCGGCCCACGTCAGAAGGCCGCCGACCGCAACGCCGGCGGCCGCAATGACCAGCGCTTCCGCCACTGCCGCTCCGAGCACGCGTGCCTGCGCGGCCCCGAGCGCCATCCTGATGCCGATCTCCCGCGTGCGACGGCCGAGCGCGTACGACATGGTGGCATAGAGACCGACGCTGGCGAGCAGCAGCGCCAGCAGGCCGAAGAACAGGAACAAACGCACGTACATGGACTCCTGGCCGAGCGAATCGTCGATCAACTGCGCCAGCGTCTTGACGTCGCCGAGCGGAACGCCTGGCACGATGTCGGCTACGGCGCGCCGGATGCCGTTGACAAGCGCCAGCGGGTCGCCCGCCGCTCGCACGTCGTAGCACATCGAGGACAGCGGCGTCCGGCTCTGCGTATACGGGAGGTAGGCGGTCGGCGGCGCCGGTGCGCGCAGACTGGCGTACTTGGCGTCGCGAACCACGCCCACAATTTCCATCGGCGGGCCGGATCGATCGCGCCCTAACCAGAACCGTTTGCCCATGGGGGACTGGCCAGCAAAGAACTGCTTCGCCATAGCCTCATTCACGACCGCGACTTTCGGGCTCGTCGCCGTGTCACGGGTGTCGATGCCGCGGCCGATGAGCAGACTCATCCCCAGCGTCTCGAAGAAGTCCGGCCCGACCTGGTTCCAGTGAATCCGCCGCGTGTGCGGATCTGTCGCCGGCGTGTCGCCGTCAAGCAATGCCGGACTGTTGCTGACCCACCCCGTGATGAGGCCCAGCCGCGACATCGTGACACCGCGGACCCCTGGCATCGCGCGCAGGCGGGCCTGAATACCCTCATGTGCCGCGGCGAGCGGCGGCGCGTCCTTCAGTCCGGCTTTCGACGGATCCACCTCGAATGTCAGAATCTTCTCAGGGTCGAACCCGAGCGGTTGCTGTTGGAGGTTGTCGAGCGTGCGGAGAAACAGGCCCGCGCCGATGACGAGCGGCAGTGACATGGCAACCTGTGCCGCAACAAGGAGTTTGCTGCCGCGAAGGCGACCGACTCCGATCTCCTTCCGGTCGGTCGCCGCATTCTCCTTGAGGTCGGTTGCGACATCCAGCCTGGTTGCACGGAACGCCGGCGCCAGTCCGAACGCGAGCGTGGTGAGCAACGAGACAATCGCCGTAAAGGCCAGCACGCCCGAGTCGAGTCCGACCTCGATCGGAATCGGCTCCCCTCCGCGCGTCAGCAGCACGAAAAGGGTTTCAGCGCCCCAGACCGCGAGGAGGAGCCCCAGCCCCGCACCGGCCGCCGCGTACACCGCGCTCTCCGTCAGCAACTGGCGCACCAGGCGCGACCTCGGAGCCCCCATCGCCAGCCGCACGCCCATCTCCTTCCGCCGGGTGGTAGCGCGCGCGAGCAGCAGCGTCGCCACGTTCGCGCAGGCGATGACGAGCACCAGCCCGCCCACAGCCATCAGGATGTTCAGCGACGGCATATAGCGGCGGCTGACCGCCAACGACCGCAAGCCCGTGCTCACAGGCGTGAGCACTCCAACCGGCATCTTGTCGGCAGGCGGCGTGGCATTGATGTGCGCCAGCACACTCTCCCGGAACAGTCGCTCGACCTCCGCGCGCGCCTGTTCGATTGTGATGCCTGGTTTCAGTCGGCCTATCACCTGCAGCCACCACCATCCTGGCTCGGCGTAGGCCGCCTCGGGCGCACCCTCAGGCCGGGCGCCCCACGGCATCAGTCCCGGCCGGAGCCCCATCTGAATCCACACGTCCGTCAACCGTCCAACCTCCAGACCCGTGAAGGACGCGGGCAGCACGCCAATCACGGTGACCGGGACGCCGTTGAGCGTCAGAGTGTTGCCGATGGCTGAGTCGTTGCGCGCGTACGCCCGCTCCCAGAACCGCTCGCTGATCACGGCTACCCGCGGCGCGTCCGGCCTCTCGTCATCCGGCACGATGCCCCGTCCCCGGATGGGGGCGATGCCCACCGCCGGGAAGTAGCCCGCCGTGACCATGTCGCCATCCACGAACATCGACTCGCCGTTGACGACCGCCGCTGGCCTGTTGACCATTCCCAGGGGTACGGAGCCTGCCAGCGGCGCCATCGTGCGCGTGTGCTCCCGCACATACCTGAACATCGGCCACGACACCGACAGCCCGACCGTTCGGCCCTCGCTGTCATGGCCACCGCGTCCGCTGTGGGAATGCTCTAACGCCGCGGGAACGTCGCCTTTCGGCTCCAGGTACTGGAGCACCATCAGCCGCGCCGGGTCTCTGACTGGGAGATCCCGCAACACGATGGCGTTGACCAAGCTGAAGATCGCGGTGTTCGCCCCGATGCCGAGGGCGAGCGACAGGATGACGGTGGCCGCAAGCGCCGGCGTGCGGCCCATCTGCCGGATGCCGTAGCGAATGTCATGAAGGACGCCCGTGATGGTTCCCACGTTCACCGCCATGTCTTGTTCCTTCTTGCTCTTGGACCAGGAACGGGCGGGTCGTTGGACAGCCCACCCGAACCGCGGGGAGTCGGTTGGCAGGATCGTAGCCAAGATCGTGCCAGCGGGAGCCGCGCGGCCGAGGCACACCGGACATGCTCCATCCTCCAATTCTCTGCCTTGGCTCGCGCCAGGGTCCGCTCGCGATCCCGGATGTCAATGATGCGCGATGAGCCTCCGGGTGTCCTCTGGCGCACAGGGCCGTCCCATATCCGAACACCCGCCCCGGCGGAGCGCCATCCTGGCGCGAGGGTCACAGGCGGCGCTGGCGATTGTTCCAGGGCATGCCGCGGCTAAACTAACCACCTGCTGCGTCCCCTCGTCCAATGTGGCGGCAGGAGATACTCGCCGCATGCTCAACGAGTTCTACGTCGCGATCCGGGGTCTCTGGAAGGCGCCCTCGTTTGCCTGTGTCGCGCTGAGCGTGCTGGCGCTCGGTATTGGCACCGCCACCGCCGTCTTCGCTGTCGTCGACGGCGTCGTCCTTCGACGCCTGCCCTTCGACGACGCCGACCGCGTGGTCGCCGTCGTCGAGCACGACACGCGTGCCGCCGACACGCTGGGCGGCGGCCTCACCACAGCCCCGACGTACCTGGAATGGCGAGGCCTTCAGACGCCGTTCGAGCACCTCGCGGCGGTGGGCAGCGTCTCGTTCCGGGCCCGAACGTCGATGGGCGAGCCAGTGGAAGCGGTGGCGCAGTCGGTCACGTGGGAGTTCTTCCCGGTCCTCCGTATCGCGCCACTCCTCGGCCGGGCCTTCCTGCCGGACGATGAAGTACCGGGACGGAACCGCGTCGTCATCCTCGGCCATGCGTACTGGCAGCAGCAGTTCGGCGGCGCACCGGACGTCATCGGCCGGACGCTCGACCTGAACGACGAACGGTGGCAGATCGTCGGGGTGGCACCAGCCGGCTTCGCCTATCCGGTCGGCACGTCCCGGCAGACCGACCTCTACGTCCCGCTGGCCTTCAGCGAAGCCGAACGATCGCGCGACAGCGGTCGCGCCTATTTCTATAGCGCCATCGGGCGCCTCAGGACGGATGCCACCCTCGCGCAGGCCGATCAGGAGATGGCGCGCCTGGCGACCAGTCTGAACCAGCAGCATCCTGACTGGTCGCCCGGCCGCACGGCGCGCGTGGTCACCCTGCACGAGCGGCTGGTGGGCCGGGTGCGCCCGTGGATGCTCCTGCTGCTCTCCTCAGTCGCACTGGTGTTGCTGGTGGCGTGCGTCAACCTGATCGGCCTCATGCTCGTGCGGACGACGACGCACAGCCACGACCTGGCGATCCGCGCGGCGCTTGGGGCGTCGCCCCTGCAACTCGTGCGCGGCCCGCTCACGGAAGCACTCGTGCTGGCGCTCGCCGGCGCAGGCATCGGCATCGCGCTGGCGAACGGCATCGTGCGCGTCCTGCGGGCATGGCTCCCCTTCGGACTGCCGCGCGTCGCCGCCGTTGTCATCGACTGGCGCGTCGGGCTGGTTGCGCTCGGCGTGGCGGTCGCGACCGGCCTGGCCTGCGGCCTGATTCCGGGGTTTCTCGCGGCGCGGCACCACGCGGGTGCCCGGCTGGTGACCAGTGGCCGGACCTCCACGCCCGGCATCGGTGGCCGTCGTCTGCGAAGCGCACTCGTCGTGATCGAGGTCGCGCTCACGATGCTGCTCCTGGTTGGCGCGGGGCTTTTCGCGCGCAGTTTCTTCAGCCTGCTGCGCGTCGACTCGGGGTTCGATCCAACGGGAGTGCTCGCGCTCGCGGTGGGTGCGCCGCCAGACCCCAGGTCGCCGACATCACGGGCGAGCGGACGCGGCAGTGACGTCATCGAACAGGCCATCGACGCCGTCGGTCGCGTGCCAGGCGTTGAGCTGGCCGGCGCCGTGGCGGGTGGCCTGCCGCTGAGCGGCCGATGGAGTCGGTCCAGCGTCGAACTCCCCGGCCGCGGCGAACTGCCAGGCGCCGACAACGCCATCGACCTGCGGCGGGTCTCGCCCGGCTATCTGAGGGTCCTGCGCGTGCCAATCCTGCGAGGCCGCCCTCTGACACCCTCAGATCGGGCATCGGCCCCGCTGGTGGCGCTCGTCAACGACGCGGCGGCCCGGAAGTACTGGCCCGGGCAGGAGGCGCTGGGCCAGCGAATCACGATCGCCGACAAGGAGCGGATCGTCGTCGGGGTGGTCGGCAACATCCGCCACCTCGGACCCGAGACGGCGCCCCGGCAGGAGGCCTACGTTCCGCTGGCGCAGGAACGCGTACACTCGGCGATGCTCGTGGCTCGGACCACGCGGCCTCCGTCCGAGGTGGTGCCCTCGGTGAAAGCGGCGATCAGGTCCATCAACCAGGACCAGCGTTTCACGTCGGGCGTCATGACGCTGGATGGGTACATGGATCGGCTGATCGGGCAGCGACGATTCCTGATGGCGTTGACCGTCATGCTGGGAATCCTGGGCCTCGTCATTGCGACAGCCGGTGTCTACGGCGTGATGTCGCACATGGTCACGCAGCGGACTCGAGAGATCGGCCTGCGGATGGCGCTTGGTGCCACGCCGGACGGCGTGCTTCGGAACGTCCTGCGACAGGCGTCCGCCCTGCTGGGCGCGGGCCTGGTGATTGGCGGCACGGGTGCCTGGTGGCTGGGCGCGAGCATCCGGGCGTTTCTGTTCGGCGTGCAGCCCGACGACATCGGCGTGTACGGCGCGGCCGCCGTGGCGCTGGCGCTCGCCGGCGTGCTGGCGAGCGCCGTTCCGGCGCGACGTGCCGCGACCATCGATCCGCTGGTCGCCATCCGCCACGAGTAGGCGACGCCCGGAGGACGGTGTCCATTCCGGCCTGTTTCTCAGGGAGACGACCACGGTGATGTAAAAAGCTGCAAAAGCGGCACCCTGCTCCGCCCCGGCCCCTCACCCTTCGTCTATACTGACCTGGCCGCGCGTGGGCCTTGCCCCAACGCGACGCCGCGTGGCGCTGGGATCCGTCATGGAACGAAACGAGCCGACGAGCGCGAGAGCTCGACGCCACTTCGGCGGCCTGGGTGGGCCCGGGTCCCTTCTCGGGAGACTCGGGCGCGCGGCTCTCGGACGCCGTCGCATCCTCTGGATCGCGTTGTCGGTCGTCCTCCTGCCACTCGTGGTGCTCCTCAGCCTCCAGTACCGGTTGTCGGTCGACCTCCAGCGCAGCACGGCGGTGGCGCATCGCGCTGCCCTCCAGATCCAGCTCGACGTGATCGCCAGGCAGGTCGCACGTCACTTTGCCACGACCGCCGAGCGGACGCTGCGCATCCCGCCCCGGATCTTCACGCCGACCTGCGACTGCTTCGACGCGTACGTCTTCGACCGCTTCCCGACCGCCGGCCCTTCTCCCAGCGATCCGGTTGCGCGGGAGCGTTCGTTGACGGCGTCGCTCCAGGGCGTGCGGTATTTCTTTCTGGTGCCCCTGGTCGGCCGGCTCCAGGGCCGCGTCCAGGCGTACGACGTGCGGCAGCGCGTGCGCATCGACGAAGCGGACATCGCCGCCTCCACCCGTCTGGCCCTCTCGTATGCGCAGATGCGCGCCCAGAGGATGCCGGCGAGCATCGACCCGAAGGTCGTGATTGCCGACGAGAGCGATCCCGGCCACCCGATGCTCGTGGGCTTCGTGGCAGACGAGAACGCGCAACTCGTCGGTATTGCCGCCGTGGTGATCGATCTCGACGCCTTCGCCCGGGACACCTTGCCGGCACTCCTCCGCAGCGCGTTGCACACGGGGCACACCCCTCAAGAGTTCGTGGTCACCGTCTGGGACGCGTTCGACAAGGAGGTCTTTGCCGACCCCGGCACGGTCGAGCCGCATTTCGAGGTCAAGCGCCAGTTGGGCTCGGTGTTGGGCAAATGGACGATCGCGCTGGGCAGCCGCAGGTCCTCGGGCGCCGAGATCGCCAAAGCCAACTTCCTGCTCAACGTCACGCTCTCGGCGGTCCTGGCCGGCGTCCTGCTGGCCGGCATCGTCCTGGTCATGCGCGCGGCAGCCCGCGAGATGAAGCTCTCGGAGATCAAGAGCGACTTCGTCTCCAACGTGTCGCACGAGCTGCGTACGCCGCTCAGTTCGATTCGCGTCTTTGGCGAGCTGATGCGCATGGGTCGCGTGCACGACCCGGCCAAGGTCCGCGAGTACGGCGAGTACATCGAGTCGGAGGGCCGGCGGCTCTCGCAGTTGATCGACAACATCCTCGACTTCTCGCGGATCGAGACGGGCGGCAGGCTCTACCAGTTGACCGCGCACGACCTGGCAGAGGTCGTGCGTAACGTCCTGCAGGCCTTTGCCCCGCGCCTGCAGCGCGAGGGCTTCGTCCTCGAGCTGACAGCGCCAGACACCCCCCTGCCGCCGGTCCGGATCGACGAGGCCGCGATCGGCCACGCCCTCGGCAATCTGGTCGACAATGCCATCAAATACTCTGGCGACAGCCGGCGCATTGGGGTGACCCTCACCGTCGACGGCGCGGAGCTGGTCCTCGCCGTGAGGGATTTCGGCATCGGCATCCCCCGCGAAGAGCACCAGCGCATCTTCGATCGTTTCCATCGGGTGGGGAGCGGACTGGTCCACGACGTCAAGGGCAGCGGCCTGGGGCTGGCGATCGTGAAGCACATCGCGGACGCACACAGCGGGCGTATCACCGTCGAGAGCGCCTCCGGGCGCGGAAGCGTATTCGCGCTGCATCTGCCACTGGCAAGCGGCATTGGGGTTTCCCGGCCAGCAACGTCTGGCCAGCTTGGGGGCGCGGAATGACGTCCGTACACGGCATCGGCGTCGGGCGCAGCGTGCTGGTCGTCGAGGACGACAAGGCGATGTCGGTCGCGCTGTGTGATGGCCTGGCCTCGGAGGGTTTCAAGGTCGCCTGCGCAGCCAACGGCGAGGACGGCTTCTCGCTCGCCACCGAGCGCACGCCTGACGTCATCATCCTGGACGTCATGCTGCCCCGCCTCAACGGTCTGGACGTGTGCCGCAAGTTGCGCGCAGACGGCAACGACGTGCCGATCATCATGCTGACGGCGCGCGGACAGGAAGCGGACAGAGTGCTGGGTCTAAAGCTGGGAGCCGACGACTACATCACGAAGCCGTTCAGCTTCCTGGAGCTCGTGGCGCGCATCGAGGCCGTCCTTCGCCGCAGCTCCCCGCCGGGCCAGGCGCTCACCGACGTGCAGGAGTGCGAGTTCGGTGACGTGCGGATCGACTTCCGCCACCACGAGGCCACGAAGCGCGGGCGCCCGCTCGCGCTCTCCGCGCGCGAGTTCATGCTGCTCGCCTACCTGGTCGCGCACCGCGGTGCCGTGATCACGCGCGAACAGCTGCTCGACGCCGTCTGGGGCTACGACAACATGCCGTTCACGCGCACCGTGGACACCCACGTCGCGAAGCTCCGGAAGAAGATCGAGGACGATCCTGCCAACCCGCGCTATCTGATTACCCTCCATCGTCTCGGGTACAAGTTCCTGGGATAGGCGCCCGAGACAACTTTTCACAATCTACGACAGCACGTTCAAGACTTCCATGTCGGCCCTTCGTACGCTGTGAGGCAGTCGCTTGTCCGGCCGCTCGCCTGCGGCGGACGCGACGGGAGAGGTCACCGACATGAAGACACAATGGTCCATCGCAGCACTACTGGTCGTTACGACATCACTGTTGTCGACTGCGTCCTCACCGACCGGCGTATCGCCAACGCTGGCCTATTCCACGTATCTGGGAAGCAGCGAGGGGGATGGTCCCAACAGCTGGCTCCGGAGGTTCTCGCTGGACAATTCAGGGAACGTCTACTTTGCCCAGAGCACGTATCACACCGACTTCCCGGTCACGACAAACGCGTACAGCAAGACGTACAACGGCGGATCCGAACAGTGGGGGAAGGAAGACCTGGCGGTTGTCGAGTTCAATACCAACAAGAATGCCCTGACGTATGCCTCCTATTTTGGCGGAAAGACCGGGCCAGACTTCGTCGCGCAGGTGCTGCGTCACAAGAACAGCGTGTACCTGGTGGGCAACACCGGGTCTTCGGACTTGCCGGTGACGAGCAACGCGTACGACAAGACGTTTCACGGTCCCGACTTCCGCCATGCCGATGGCTTCATCGCCCGCTTCGACGACAACAAGCTCGCCTACTTGACGTACCTTGGCACCAGTGGAGCCGACTGGATTCAGAACGTCTTCGTCAATGACAACGGCGAGATGACCGTCGTCGGCGTCTTCAAGGACTGGAACGAACTGCCGATCACGCATACGTTCTCGGACGAACAGCAGGAGGGCAGAGGCAATGTCGGCGTCATACGTTTCAATGCGAAAGGGGACGCGATTCTGTCTGCGACCCTGCTTGGCCCCAGTTGGTACGTCGACGCCGTCAGGGATCGTGAAGGCAACATCTATCTTGCCGGCACGACGTCGAGCAAGTCTTTTCCGGTCAGCGCACAGTCCTACGACGCCAGCTATAACGGCGGAGACGTGCTTGGCGACATCTTCGTCACGAAACTGACACCCACGGGCGACAAGATCCTCTTCTCGACGTTCCTGGGTGGAACCAAGGATGAGAATCCTCCTTCGATATGCCTTGATGCGGCCAACAACATCCTTGTCTATGCCACCACAGCCTCCGGGGATCTGCCGGTGACGATAAATGCTCTCGGTCGATCACTGACCGGCAAGAAAGACGCCTTCCTGGCGAAACTGAGCAACGATGGCACACAACTGTTGTATCTGTCCTACCTGGGAGGAAGCGAGAAGCTCTCCGAGGGCGCCGGGAACATCGTCGCGTCGAGCAACGGCGATGTCTATGTGACCGGTAGCACGGATGCCGCTGACTTCCCAGTGACACCCAATGCCATGCAGTCAACCGTCAAGGGTGGAACCGACATCTTCATGTCGGTGTTTGACAACAATCTGACCACGCTGAAGTTCTCGACGTTCCTTGGCGGTTCAGGGAATGAGGGCGCGACCGTCGCTGTCGATGGTTCGGGAGACATCATCGGAGTCGGCGCGACAACATCCGCCGATTTCCCAACGACTCCTGGAGCCTACAGTCGCAGTCTCAACGGCAAGACGGACTACGTCATCTTCAGAGTCTCGATGGCCGGACGGGGACCGGGCGGACCCAGCTAGTGCGTTTTCAGATGGGCCGGCGCCGGGCGGCGCCGCAGATCACCGCGGACGCCGCCCGTGACGGTCAGTCAGCAACACGGGTACAAGTTCCTGGGATAGGCGCCCGAGACAACTTTTCACAATCTACGACAGCACGTTCAAGACTTCCCTGTCGGCCCTTCGTACGCTGTGAGGCAGTCGTTCGTCCCGCCGCTCGCCTGCGGCGGACGCGACGGGAGAGGTATCCGCCATGAAGACGAAATGGTCGATCGCAGCAATCGCCGTGAGACGATGGGGCCTGATCGTGCTGCTGCTCGCAGGTGCCACGTCCACCGGTTCCGCTCAGAAGGTGGTGTTCTCAGGCCTGGTGGCTTCGGGTGGCGACGTGCACTCGTCGGTGTCCGCCGTCGCCGACAAGAAGGGCAATGTTTTTGTTGCAGGCGGAACCAGAGAGGGACTCAGGGTAACCGACGACGCTTTTCAGAAGAACTACAGGGGACACGTCGATGTCACCGGAGGTGACATCTTCTTGATGAAGCTCTCACCGGTGGGTGAGTTGATCTACTCGACGTATATCGGAGGCTCGGGATCGGAGAACCACCTTGAACAGATCGTCCTGGACGATTCCGGAAACGTGTATGTCGGCTTCACGACGGAGTCCAGGGATCTGCCGGTTTCAAGAGACGCCTACCAGAAGACACTGAAGGGTGAGAACAACCACTACATCATCAAGTTCTCCAATGACTGTCAGTACCTCGCTTCCACGTACCTCGGCGGTTCGGCCAGCGATCACTGGACACGACTGGCGATCAACAGGAACAAGTTGTATGTCTTTGGCAAATC
Source organism: uncultured Vicinamibacterales bacterium (assembly GCA_964372095.1). Lineage (GTDB taxonomy): Bacteria > Acidobacteriota > Vicinamibacteria > Vicinamibacterales > JAKQTR01 > CAYJPV01. The sequence continues at coordinate 58,829 of CAYJPV010000012.1, forward strand.
CAGGTCGCTGGATTTCCCGACCACGCAACAGGCAGTTCAAAGGAACTATGACAATTCCGCACCGCCTGACAGGAGCCAGCCGTGGATGTCCGGCGACCTGACAATCACCTCCCTGTCTCTGGATCTGGACAAGGTCATCGATTCCACCTATCTGGGTGGGAAATCACTGGATTTCATCACTGCTGTCGCTTTCGATGACACTGGGAAGATCTCTCTGACCGGTGGTACCTACTCGGATAACTTCCCGACCAGCCAGGATGCTTACAAGAAGACACTGGGGGGAGAGAAGGATGGGTTCTTCACGATCATCGATGAGAGCCTGTCCACGATCCAGTACTCGACATATGTCGGCGGGACCGTCACAGATCAGGTCAATTCCCTCGTGGTCCTTGACGCGGAGAACGTGATCCTCGTTGGTGAAACGAAATCACCTGATTTTCCAGTCACCGCCGACGCGTCAACCGGGCAGTACATCGGTGGCAATTCCGATGGTTTCGTCATGAGATTCAGCTTGAAGTCACACAGGCCGGTCTATTCATCATTCCTGGGCGGTACGAAGAGCGACACCGTGACTGACGTCATCATGACTGACAGGCGAGAGCTTGTCCTGGTTGGCAAGTCCGGATCAAGAGACTTCCCGGTGACCGCGGACGCCCTGTACAAATCGATCGATGGTGGAATGGACTTGGTGATCTTTCGATTGGACCGGTCTCTGAAGAACATCGAATACGCCACGTTCGGAGGAGGTTCGAAGCAGGTGGTCATGACACCAAGAGTCCATTACGCGAAAGATGACAAGCTGTTGATTGGATTCACCTGCGTTTCTCCGGATTTTCCGGTGACACGGAGATTTGTCGAGCCGAATAGCCAATGGACAGATTGCCTCGTGAAGATCGACCTCGCCCCCCCGGCGCCGTCGCGCGGCGGGAGTCTGCGAGGTGGCATCGAGCAGGACGTGTCGGGAGCCGCCTGACGGCTATCTGGAAGCGGCGGGTCGCGCCGTGTGTGGTAGGCATGCGGGTCCGACTTCCCTCGCTCTGGGACTCCCGACCTGGTCACACGTGACATACGTTTGTGGCAGAAATGCGGGATACTCGCCCGGTGCTTGTGCGTGTCGGCACATCGCTCGTCAGCAGACGCCTGCGCATCGGAGGACACCATGAAGGCGGTTGTGCACAGCGTATACGGCTCACCGGATGTCGTCGAGTTCAGGGACATCGCCAAGCCGGCTGTCAACGACGACGAGGTCCTCGTGCGCGTTCACGCGGCAGCCGTGAACCCGCCTGACTGGGCCGGCGTTCACGGCGTGCCGTACATCGTTCGGCTGGCCTTCGGGCTGCGCAGACCGAAGCTCGGTGTTCGCGGTACGGATATGGCGGGCATCGTCGATTCTGTCGGCAAGAGCGTGACCCGTCTCAAGGTCGGGGATGAGGTCTTCGGCCGCGGCGTCGGCACGTTCGCCGAGTACGCGGTTGCTCGGGAGGAGCACCTTGTCTCCAAGCCGGCCAACATCACGTTCGAGCAGGCGTCAGCCGTTCCGATGTCCGGTCTCACTGCCCTGCACGCGCTGCGTGACTCGGGCCGGATCCAGCCCGGGCAGAAGGTCCTGATCGTCGGCGCAGGAGGAGGGATCGGCACGTTGGCGGTCCAGATCGCGAAGTCGTTCGGCGCGGAGGTGACCGGCGTGTGCAGCACTTCGAAGCTGGGCCTGGTTCGCTCAATCGGCGCCGATCATGTCATCGACTACACCCAGGAAGATTTCACCCGGGGTGAGAAGCGCTATGACCTCGTCCTCGACAACGTGCTGCGACACTCGTTGTCGAAACTGCTGCGCGTTGTGGGCCACAACGGAACGCTCGTGCCCAATGGCGGGCAGTTCTACAAACGCTGGGTTGCCAGCTCGGGGGTCCTCCTCATCAAGGCGCCGTTGCTCTCGTTGGTTGTGCCGCAGCGAATCCGCGTGTGCGAAGAGCACCCGTGTCAGACCGATCTTGTCGTCCTGAAGGAACTCATGGAGTCCGGGAGGCTGACGCCCATCGTCGGCAGGACGTACCCGCTGAGCCGGACTCGCGAGGCCATCTGCGACTTTGGAGAGGGACACGCTGAAGGCAAGATCGTCATCACCGTCTGAACCTCGATGAGCGACCCGCGCAAGATGCGAAGGCGCCGGGGCTTACCTGAGCCGGAATCCGCCGGACACGACGCATGACCGACGACGGCAGGTGGGGAGGCAGCGACATGAGCACAACACACACGGTACTGCTCGTCGGCGGCACCGGGCGCACCGGAAGGCGTGTCCTGCAGCAGTTGCTGGGCTGCGACATCAGTGTCAGGGCCATTGTGCGGTCCGCGAGCCGGCTCCCGGAAGGCGCCGCGCAGGACCCTCGCCTCGAGATCGTGCAGGCGGACCTGCTGTCCCTGAGCGATGATGACCTCCGGCGCCACGTCCGTGGCTGCGACGCCGTCATCTCGTGCCTCGGTCACGTGCTCACGCTCAGGGGGATCTTCGGCCCGCCCCGCGACCTCGTCACCCAGGCCACGAGGCGGCTCTGCCGGGCAGTCGAGGCGGGGCATCCCGCCTCGCGGGTGAAGGTGATCCTCATGAGCAGCGTCTCGGTCCATCAGCCGGCCGGACGCGATACTCGCCGCGGCGCACTCGAGAGGGGCTTCATGTGGATGCTCCGCGGCCTGGTGCCGCCAGCGAAGGACAATCAGAATGCCGCAGACTTCCTCTGTGGCACCGTCGGAACATCAAGCGCGTTCGTGCAGTGGGCCGTGGTCCGCCCGGACACACTCCTGGAAGGGGACGTCTCCGCGTACACGGTGCACGAGAACCTCGTGAGCAGCCTCTTTCGCCCGGACAGCACCAACATGGCGAACGTGGCGCATTTCATGTGCGAGCTGGTGAGAAGCGAAGCCGCGTGGGATCGCTGGGGCGGGACGCTCCCGGTCATCGTCAACGCCCGCCGGACGATGTAGTAGTTGGCCGACACCTGTTCCGCGACCCCCAGGCTCGGACCCTTCGTTCCGCCGGCCACGCTGACGCCCTGCGTAGCCTGCGCTGCCACGTTCGCAAACGCCGGTACGCCGTCGCGGATCGCGACGTAATCGGCGTACGAGGCCTCGCCGGCCCGTTCCTTCGGCGTTGCGGATGACACGACGAGCACCGACGCCGGATCGCGGATGGGTAACGGCCGGAAGCCAAAACCGTCAATGAGGCTGAACGCGGCCGCGTTTGGCCCGATGCCGATGGCGAGCGAGAGCACCGCGGACATGACGCGCCTCCACTTGACAGGCTAATGGAGGTCGCGTATTCTTCACTTGTCTGTCGAGTGGAGAGATTCCCATGACTGTTCCCAAGTCCGAAGTGATGTACGGCACGCTCGACCTGCTGGTGCTGAAGACGCTCGAAACGCTGGGGCCGCTGCACGGGTACGCCGTTGCCGAGCGGATTCACCAGGTGTCGCGGGAGCTGCTCGACATCAACCAGGGGTCGCTCTACCCCGCCCTGCTGCGCCTCGAGCACAACGGCTGGATCTCGTCCAAGTGGGGCCAGACCGAGAACAACCGGAAGGCCCGCTACTACACGATCACCCGGACGGGCCGCACCCGCCTGGCCGAAGAGGCCGGCAGCTGGGAGCGGATGGCCGAGGTCATCAACCGGGTGCTCCAGGGTTCGTTCTGATGCTCGAGTCGGGAGGCTGCCGTGCATACAAGGTGCCTGTCGTTCGTTCGTCGCGCATGGACGTTCTTCAGCCGAAGGCGGATCGAGGCGCGGCTGCGCGACGAACTGCGGTTCCACGTCGGGATGGAGGCGCACGCGCAGCAGCGCCTCGGCCTGTCGCCGGAGGAAGCCAGCCGGCAGGCGCGCCTGGCCGTTGGCCGATTCGACCGTGCCCGTGAGGAGTATCGCGACGCGCTGGGCTTTCGCGCGCTGGACGACCTGGGCCGCGACGTCCGCCTGGCATCGCGCGGGCTGTGGCGAACGCCCGGGTTTGCCCTTGCGGCGTCGGTGACGCTGGCGCTAGGGATCGGCGCGAACACATTGTTGTTCAACGCCGTCTACGCCCTGCTCTGGCGCCCGCTGCCGTTTCCCGACGCGGCACAACTGGCGGCAGTGGCGCAGGAGGCCGACGGGACCTCGGGGCCGGCGCAGTGCAGCGGCTACGACGCCGCCTGGATTGGCGACCACGTGGCGTCCATCCAGGACGTCGGCCTCGCCGCGCGGCGGGCTCCCACGGGCGTGCTGGTCGGCAACGTCCCGCTCGACCTCGAGTCGGCCTGGGTGAGTTCCGCGTACCTCCGCGCGCTGGCGGTGCGGCCCGTGGCCGGCCGGTTCTTCGGCGAGGAGGAGGATCGAGGGCGGTCGGCGGAACCTGTCGCGCTGTTGGCCGAAACCGCGTGGCGCCGGTACTTCGGCGGCGACCCGTCCCTGGTGGGGAAGACGATCACCACGCTCCAGGGCGCCAAGCGCCGCCAAGTCCGGATCATCGGCATCCTGCCGGATCGCGACACGCTGCCCCACGTGGCGGGTGCCGAGATCGTCACGGCGATTCCCTGGCTGCACCCGGATCTGCGATCCGACCGCGGCAACGCACAGTTTCGCACGGTGCTGCGCGTGAGGTCCGGCGTGTCGGTGGCCCTGGCCTCGAGCCAGGTCACCGCGGCCCTGGCGGCGGGCAACGCCGACCTTCCGCAGCGCCAACGCCGGGCGCGCGCCTGGCTGGTGCCGCTGCGGGAGGCGCTGCTGAGCGGGAGCCGCACGCCGATCTGGATGCTGTACGCGGCGGCGGGGCTCCTGCTGGTGCTCACCACGGCCAACGTGGCCAGCCTCTTCCTGGCGCGTGCGCTCGCCCGTCAGCACGAGAGCGCGGTGAGAACCGCGCTCGGCGCCTCGCTGCGGCACGTGATTCGAGCGCAGTTCGCCGAGGCGCTGCTGGTCTGCCTGGTCGGCCTCGGAGCCGCCTTTGCGCTGAACATGGTGGCGCAGCCGCTCCTGCCGGACGTGTTTCCGGAGTTGGACGAGGTGGGGGCGGAACTGCTCAGGCCGAGCGGCGCGCTGGTCGGATTCGGCGTCGCGTGCACGCTGGTGGTGGCAGGCGCCCTCGCGCTGCTGCCCGCCCTGTTACGGCGCCAGGCGTCGGTGACATCTGGTCTCACGTCGGCGGGGCGCGGCGTCAGCGCCCCGCCGCGCGGCCGGGCACTCCTGGCCGCCGTGCAACTGGCGCTGATGCTGGTCCTTCTGGCGCTTGGCAGCCTCGTCTCCCGCAGCTTTATTCAGGCGCTGAAATCCGACCCCGGATTCGACCCGTCCGGCGTCATCACCTTCCGGGTGAGCCTGCCTGCCGAGGAGAAGGCGCGGCTGGCGGAGGCGTACGAGGCGGCTCGAATCGTGGCGTCGCTGCCTGGAACCCGGCGCGTCGCCTTCTCGTTCGAGGCGCCGCTGGGCGGCGGCTTTGCGGCCAAGCACACCTCCCGCGCGGAGGCCGACACGGCCGATCCCATGATCCCGATCCGCCTCGGCAGCAGCGGGTACCTCGAGACGCTCGGCGCGCGCATCCTTCGCGGGCGGACGCTGACCGAGGAGGAGGTGCGGTCGGAGCGGTCCGTCGCCGTCCTGAACGAGTCGGCCGCACGGGCGCTCTTCGGAAGCCAGGACCCAGTCGGGCGCATCGTGCGGTCCGGGTTCGGCAACTCCGTGCTGACGATCGTGGGGCTGGTCCACGACATGCGGACCTCGGGACTGGACCGCGCAGCCGACCCGGCCATCTACTACCCCTACCTGCCCTACTTCGGGAGCGGCGTCGTGTTCAGCGTGCGGACCACCGAGCCGCTGGAGCGGTTCATTCCAGCCGTCACACGGCGCCTCGCTTCCTGGAACGCCGCCGTCGTCGTGCGCTCCGGGCGGTCGCTCGAAGCCGGGTTGCGCCAGACGATTCGCCCCCGGCTCCGTGCCGGGTCCCTGGTGGGCGCCTTCGCGCTGCTCGGCCTCCTGATCGGGATGGTGGGGCTGTACGGAACGCTGTCGGCCGACGTGAGCCGGCAGCGGCGCGAACTCGGCATTCGCCTGGCACTTGGCGCGTCGGCCGGATCCATCCTGGGCCGGGTCCTCGGCCGCGGCCTGCGCCTGGTCGCGGCGGGCGTGGTCCTGGGAATGGCCGGATCGGCCGGCGCCGCCGTCCTGATTCGGCGCCACCTCTTTGGCATTGGCCCGTGGGACGGCGTCTCGTTCGCCACAGCCGTGGCGCTCATGGTGGCGGCGGCATCGATCGCCATCCTCGTACCGGCGCTGCGAGCGGCCCGCCTCGATCCCGCCGCCACGCTTCGACAGAGCTGAGTCGCGTCCGGCACCATCCTGCCGCCAGCGCACTCACTGACCGCAGCGGGCGGCGTCCGCGCCCGTGCCGCCACGTGGGAACGTTTCCTCTCGTTTCCTCGTCTCAGCTCTCAGCTGGTCGTTTCAGAAGATAATCTACTGGAGCAGGATCGTCCCGATGCCCAAACGAGGAAGCGCGGCGCTCGAAGGCGAGTTGTTGCAGGGAACGCTCGACCTGCTCATCCTGAAGACGCTCCTCCTCGGCCCCGCCCATGGCCACACCATCGCCCATGCCATCGAACACCGGTCCGACGACGTGCTGCAGATCGAGTACGGCTCCCTCTACCCGGCGCTGCACCGCCTCGAGGACCGGCGATGGATCGCGTCCTCCTGGGGCACGTCGGACAATAACCGTCGCGCGCGCTACTACCGGCTGACCCCGCTCGGCCGTCGGCAGGTCGTCCAGCAGGAAGACCGCTGGGACGCCCTGGTACGTGCGGTGAACCGCATCGTCAAACCCGTCACGGAGTCATGACATGGCGTGGAGTCGGTTCTTCCGGCGCGGTCGATGGGACACCGAACGGGCGCGTGAACTCGAGGCGCACCTGCAGATCGAAACCGACGAGCACATCGCGCGCGGGATGGCGCCGGACGAAGCCCGGTGGGCGGCGCAACGCAAGCTGGGGAACGCGCTCCGAATCCGCGAGGACATCTACGACATGAATACGCTCGCTGTCGTCGACACCGTCTGGCAGGACCTCCGCTATGGGGCGAGGCTGCTGCGCCGCAACCCCGCGTTCACCGCGGTGGCCCTGCTCTCGCTGATGCTGGGCATTGGCGCCAACACGGCCATCTTCCAGTTGCTCGACGCCGTGCGCCTCCGATCGCTCCCCGTCGAGGATCCCAGCCAGCTCGTCGAGGTGCGGCTGGCGGGCACGCCGCCGCGGCCCGGCAACGTCATCACGCGCTATGCCGAGCTGACCAACCCGCAGTGGGAGCGGATCCGCGCCGACCAGCGTGCCTTCTCCAGCATGCTGGCGTGGGCGCCGATGCGCCTCAATCTGGCGTCCGGTGGCGAGATCAGACCTGGCCAGGCCATCTTCGTCAGCGGCAACTTCTTCGAGATGCTCGGCGTCTCGGCTGCCAGCGGCCGCCTCCTCGCGGCCGCCGACGACCAGCGTGGCTGCACCTCCCGTGCCGCAGTCATCAGCTACGCGTTCTGGCAACGCGAGTACGGCGGAGACCCCGCCATCGTCGGGCGGCCGCTGAGGCTGGAGAACCGTGCGTTCGACATCGTGGGCGTCGCGCCCGCGGGCTTCTCTGGTGTCGAGGTGGGCCGCATGTTCGACGTGGCGGTCCCGATCTGCGCGGCCGGGGCCGTCGGCGGCGACTCCGGCGTGCTCGATGACAACTTCATCTGGTGGCTCTCCACGATGGGACGCCTGCGGCCGGGCTGGTCGGTCGAACAGGCGACCACATACCTGCAGACGATCTCTCCGAGCCTGTTCCGGGAGACGGCGTCACCGCGCCTGGATCCGGAACAGATCGAGGCATACCGGAAGTTCAGGTTGGAAGCCGTCCCGCGGGGCGGCGGCTTCTCCTCGTTGCGCACGCGGTACGAAGCACCGCTCTGGCTGCTCCTCGGTTTGTCCGCGCTGGTCCTGCTCGTGGCGTGCGCCAATCTCGCGAACCTGCTGCTGGCGAGGGCGGGCGCCCGCGGGCGCGAGGTGGCCGTGCGCCTGGCGATCGGCGCGTCGCGCCGCCGCGTCGTCCGCCAGTTGCTGTCCGAAAGCCTGGTGCTGGCCGCCATCGGCACTCTGCTGGGGGCCATCCTGGCGCGAGTGATCAGCGCCTCGCTGGTCTCGTTCCTGAGTACCGGCCGCGATCCGCTGTCCGTGCCCATCGCCATGGACTGGCGGGTCCTCGGGTTCACCGCGGCGATCGCGGTCGCGACGACGATCCTCTTCGGGTTGGCGCCGGCGCTGCGCGCGACATCCGCACCGATCGAGTCGGTCATGCGGACGAGCAGCCGGGGATTGACGGCCAGCCGCGGGCGGTTCGGGTGGCAGCGCGCGCTCGTTGTCGCACAGGTCGCCCTGTCGCTGGTGATGGTACTGGCCGCACTGCTCTTCACGTTCAGCCTGCGCAATCTGACCGGTGTGGATACCGGGTTCAGGGTCGACGACCTGGTGGTCACCGACATCGATTTCGGTGGCGTCGCGGTCCCTGCTGATCGTCGCCTGCGACTGCAGCGCGAACTGCTCGACGGCGTACGATCGATTCCCGGCGTCTCGTCGGCGGCTCAAGTGTCCATGGTGCCGTTCGGCGGGTGGAGCGCGCGCGACGAGGTGCGGCTGGAGGGACGCCCGGAGGATCCGCTCCCCGCCAGCATGAACGACGTCAGCGCGCGGTACTTCGAAACGATGCGCACACCGCTCGTCGCCGGCCGTGATTTCGACGATCGGGACGCCAGCGGATCGCCAACCGTCGTGATCGTCAATCAGACGTTCGCCCGGCGGTATCTCGGGCGCACGTCGGCTATCGGCCAGCGGATTCAGATGCGGACCGCACCACAGCAGTGGTCAACCGCAGAAATCGTCGGCCTGGTGAACGACACGACCTACAGCGACTTGAGGGAGCCATTTCAGCCGATTGTCTACCGGGCCGCCGCACAGGAGCGCGACCCCGGCTCAGACCTTCGTGTCGTACTGCGCTCGGGGCTGTCGCTGGCGGGCATCCGCTCCGCGGTGACGAAGCTCGCCGCCAGGCACGATCCCGCGATCACGTTGAGCTTCCGCGCGTTTCCGACGATGGTGCGCGAGACGCTCCGTCGGGATTGGCTGATGGCCACACTGTCGGGGTTCTTCGGCGTCCTGGCCATCCTGCTGGCCGGCATCGGCCTCTACGGCGTGATGGCCTACATGGTGGCCAGTCGTCAGCACGAGATCGGCATCCGCCTGGCGCTTGGAGCCGACCGGCAGTCCATCGTCCGGATGGTGATGCGCGAGGCGACCCTGCTGGTGGCCGTCGGCCTGGGGCTCGGCGCGCTGCTGGCGACGATGGCGTCCGGGGCGGCGAAGGCGATGCTGTTCGAGCTCGCGCCGGGCGATCCTGGCGCGCTCGTGACGGCAGCGGTCATACTGTCGGCGACGGGAGTCGCCGCAACGATCATCCCGGCCCTCCATGCGGGGCGCATGCAGCCAACCTCCGCGCTCCGGGAGGACTGACCGCGAGTAAAGGAGCCGCCCGTCACTCAGCGCGCATCGCCTGGACCGGATCGACAGCCGAAGCTCGGCGCGCGGGGATCCAGCAGGCAAGGAGCGAGAGCCCCACAACGGTCGCTCCGGCTGCGACGAACGTGAGAGGGTCCAGACTGCCGACGCCAAACAGCTGGGTCGAGATGAATCGGGTCAGGACCGGAGCGAGAACCACCCCGACAGCGACACCCGATAGCGCCAGCCTCGTGCCCCGCCACAAGACCTGCCCAATCAACACGGTGCCGGACGCCCCGAGAGCCAACCGGATTCCGAACTCGCGTGTGCGCTGGGCCACCGAGTAGGAAAGGACGCCGTAAATCCCGGCGCCGGCAAGGACCAACGCTAACGTGGCAAAGAGTGACAACACCGCCATGGTGGCTCGCCGACCGACGAGCGTTTCCCCGACCAGGTCCTCCATCGAAGCCACGCTCCCAACGGGGAGGGTGGGGTCCGCTGCCCGGAGTTCCCGGTGCACAGCGGCCGCCACGTCCGGCAGCTGGCCGTCCGCACGGACAACGATTCCTGCCTTCAGCGGGGGGCTCTGCTCGAGCGGGAGGAAGACCTCGGCTCCGAAGTCCTTGTCGAGGCTGCTCTGTTTCAGATCCTGAACAACGCCCACGACGGAGCGCCACGGCGCGTCGCCGCCCTGGCTCACCTGACGGCCGATGGCCTGGCCGTCTGGCCAGTGGCGCCTCGCGAATGCACGGGTCACCACGACCACGAACGGCGCGCCCTCTCGGTCCCGTTCGGTGAACGCACGGCCTTCGACGAGCCGGATCTGCATCGTGCGGAAGTAGTCTCCGCTCACAGGATTGAAACTGGCCGACGGCCGGTCCGCGGCGGCCGGCGTCGGCTGGTCGCGGACGATGTAGCCCGACGTCCACCCGGAGCCCAGCACAGGTAGCGACCGCGCCGCGCCGGCAGACTGTACGCCGGGCAGGCTCCCGAGGCGGTCCAGGAGCTGCCGGTGGAACTGCCGCGTTCGGGCTTCGGGATAGCGGGCAGCCGGCAGGTTGAGCTGCACGGCCAACACACCGCGTGGATTGAAGCCTGGATTCACGTCGAGCAGGTGCGTGAAGCTGCGGATCAGCAGACCCGCGCCGACCAGCAGCAGCAGCGACAGCGCCACTTCTGCGATCGTGAGCGCCGCGCCGAGCCGCCCGACGCCGACGCTGGCGCCGCGGCCTCCCTGCTGCAGGCTCTCACCGATCTCCGACCGGGTGCCTCTCCACGCAGGCGCCAACCCGAAAAAGACACCGGTGAGCAGCGACACCGCGAACGTCACACCGAGCACGGTCCAGTCCGTCTGCGCGGTGTCGAGGCGGGGTATGCCGCGCAGCGCGAATCCGCGGATGGCACCCACCACCCAGCTTCCGATGATGAGGCCCACTGCCCCTCCGGCCAGCGCCAGCACGACACTCTCCGTGACCAGCTGCCGTGCGATCCGGAATCGACCGGCGCCCAAGGTCATGCGAAGCGCCAATTCCCTCCGACGCGCGGGAACCCTGGCCAGGAGCAGGCTTGCCACGTTGGCACACGCGATCAACAACAGCAGCCCGACTGCGGCGGCGAGCGTGAGGGCCATCGGGCGGACATCCCCAACGACCGACTCGTGCAACGACGTGGACGCCACCCGGACTCCCGTATTCGTGCCCGGATACGCACGCTCGAGATCGCGGGCAATCTGCTGCATCTCGGCATCGGCGCGTTCGGCCGATATGCCCCGCTTCAACTTCCCGATCGCAACGGTTCGAAAGTGGTTGCCGCGACTCTGAAAGGCCGGCACCCGCGCCAGCCCTGCGAAGGACACCACGATCTCGGCATCCATGAACAGGCGACTGTTCGGGCTGAGCACGCCGACGACCAGACACGATTCGCCGTCCACGTCGAGCACACGTCCGACGGCACTCGCATCGTTTACGAAGTGCTCTCGTGAGAACTTCTGAGACAGGACCGCCTCCAGCGGCGCGCTCGGCGTGTCGGAGAGACCGTCCAGGGCTCGACCCGCAGCCATGCTGGCGCCGGCCAATGTGAAGATCTCTGCCGTCGCCCGTTGGCCCTCCACCCGGATCGGGTCCTTCAGACCGTTGACGGTGAAGCTCTCCTGGCGCACGGCACCCAGGCTCTCGAACGACCGGGCCATCGTGCGCCAGTCCACGAAATCGGGCCACGACACCCAGATCGGCCCGTTGTTGCCCCGTTCGACCATCCGTACCAGGCGGTCGGCATCGCGATAGGGCAGATCACGCAGCAATACCGCGTGCACGAGACTGAACATCGCGGCATTCGCGCCGATGCCCAGCGCCATGATCAGGATGGCCGCCATGGCGAACCCGGGGCTCCGTCGCAGCACCCGGACCGCATAGTGAACGTCCTGGATCACTTCGTCGACGATCCTGACGTGTCGCATGTCGCGGCACGCCTCTTTGTGCTGCTCGACACCGCCGAACGCGCGGAGCGCCGCGTACCGGGCCGCATCGGGATCGATCCCGCTCGCAGCGCCGGCGTCGATCTGCTGCTCCAGGTGAAACCGGATCTCGTCATCGAGCTCCCGCTCGACCTGGGCTCGGCAGACGACCGAACGCAGGCGGAGGCGAACCGTATACCACCAGTGCCTCGGGTGCATGTTCACACCTCCCCGAGTCGTAGTACGTTCGTGATGGCTCCCGAGAGGCGCGCCCAGCTGTCCGCATCTTTTCGCAGCTTCGCGCGACCGAGGGCCGTGAGCGCGTAGAACTTCGCTCGGCGGCTATTCTCGGTCATCCGCCATTCGGCCGTGATCCATCCTTCTTGTTCGAGCTTGTGCAGCGCGGGGTACAACGAGCCGTCGCTTACCTGGAGGATGTCGCTCGAGACCTGCTTCAGGCGCTGGCTGATCGCCCACCCGTGAAGCGGCTCGAGTGCCAGGAGTTTGAGGAGCAGCAGATCCAGCGTGCCCTGAACGAGGTCAGGTGGTTTACTCATGTCTCACCTCGGTTACCGAGGCAAGAGTAGATCACTTCCCCTCGGTAAGCAAGGGGAAGATGCAGACCCGTGCGCGGGGACAGGGGCTCCTGGTCGACGGGGCCGTGTCCACCTCACAGATTGACGTTGGCCGGACGTGGGAGAATGGACGTGGTTGATGGCAACGCTCGTGGGCTTTCTGTCGGAACGTGCGTACGAAGGGCTGGGCGTACTGTGTCGATCGTCGTCTCTGTGTTGCTGGTTTCACTCCTCGTCCTTGTGGGCACCCTGCTGCACTGGAGTCCGGGGCGGCCAACGCCGTTTCTGGACGACAGCGGGCAGCAGGTGCCGGGCAGCATCTCGGAGAAGATCCGCATCACCATCCACGGTGTCGAGCAGGGCATGTTCATCAAGGGCAGGGACGCGCGCAATCCCCTGCTGCTCTACCTCCATGGGGGCATGCCCGACTACTTCCTCACCGAGCACTACCCCACGGGTCTCGACGAGTACTTCACCGTCGTCTGGTGGGAACAGCGCGGTTCAGGACTCTCGTACAGCCCCGACATCCCGCAGGAGAGCGTCACTCCGGATCAACTGATATCCGATACGCTGGCGGTCACGGACTACCTCCGCACGCGCTTCGGCCAGCCGGCGATCTACCTCATGGGGCATTCGGGCGGGACGTTCATCGGAATCCAGGCGGCTGCCCGGGCTCCGGAGTTGTACCGCGCCTACATCGGCGTGGCTCAGATGTCGAATCAGCTCGAGTCCGAGAAACTCGCCCACGCCTATATGCTCCAACGGTTCAGGGACGACGGCCACGCGAAGATGGTGCGGGCGTTCGAACGAGCCCCTGTCACCGACGCCGTCCCGCTGCCGGATGAGTACCTCTCGGTGCGCGATGTGGCGATGCACAGCCTCGGCATCGGCACGACCCGAGACATGACGTCCATTGTCACCGGTCTGCTGCTGCGGTCGTTCGAGTTCCGTGAGTACACGCTCCGTGAGAAGATCGGCCTCTGGCGCGGCAAGCTCTTCTCTGGCCGCCGGTTGTGGAACACGCAACTCTCCACGGATCTGACACAGACCGTGACCCGGATCGAGATCCCCGTCTACTTCCTCCATGGCGTGCACGACTACACGGTCTCCTACCCGCTGGCCAGGACCTACTACCAGCAGCTGAATGCCCCGTTGAAGGGCTTCTACACCTTTACCGGGTCCGCGCACAGCCCCTTGTTCGAGGAGCCACAGCGGATGCGTGAGATCATGCAGACGGACGTCCTGGCAGGCGCAAAGGGACTCGCCGACCCGGAGTAGGGACTCGCGCCTCGCCTGGATCGCGCACGGGGCCCGGCGTTCGCCGGCGTTCACCGGAACTCACCACTCTTCACCGCGTCGACACGACTCGATCGGGCGGCGGCTCGTATCGTCAGGGCAGGAGGTGGATACGATGAATACCGTCACCCGCGTCGTCATCTCGGCCGCCGTGCTGACGCTGCTGTCACCAGCCGTCTCCGGCAGTCAGGACACGAAACCCAGAATCGTCCGATCCTCACCCTCAACGCCCGTCGAGATCGACGGCGTGCCCTGCGCGGCCGGGTACGTGTTCCGCCACGAAGTCACGGGACAGCTGCACCAGTGCCGCCTCGACCACGATGCCATCGTACGCAACGCGTTCCTCAAGAAGGGGACCACGGTTGCGCTCAACCCCGACAGCACGATCCGGTACGTCTTTCTCCCGGGCGCGACCCTGGTGGGACACCACAGTTGCCGGGGGCAGGGGCACGGGTGGATGACGCACTTCCACCCGAACGGCGAGCTGCGGTTGTGCTGGCTGTCGCGCCATGAGGTGATCCAGGGCGTGCCGTGCTCGCGCGCCACGTTCTGGGGCGAGTTCTTCCGCGGCAAGTACGCGACGACCGAGTTTCACGACAACGGCATGCTCGCCAGTTGCCTGGCCTCTGAAACGGTCGACATCGGCGGCAGACACTACAAAGCCGGCGAGCGAGTGCATCTCGACCGGGACGGCAGGCCAGCGGCAGGACAGTAGCGTGTCTCGCCCCGACAGCACTATGAGTGGCTGCCAATATTTGACTAAGTCTAAATCTTGATCTAATCTTGTCTTCATGCTTTCTGGTCCGGCCGACGTCCTGCGCCAGCACGGCATCCAGGTCACGGCCCAGCGGCTGGCGGTGCTGCGAGCAGTCACCAATCAGCCTCACATCACAGCCGACGGCGTCGCCGACGTTGTCAGAGCCGAGATCGGCGCCATTTCGCGCCAGTCGGTGTACGACGCCCTCGGCGTGCTGGTCGCCGAGGGCCTGGTCCGGCGTATCCAACCCGCGGGGTCACGGACCCTCTTTGAGGCCCGGGTCGGCGACAACCACCACCATCTGATCTGCCGCATCTGCGGCCGCGCCACTGATGTCGACTGCGCCGTCGGCTCCGCCCCCTGCCTGACGGCCGCCGACAGCATGGGCTACGACATCGACGAAGCGGAGGTCATCTACTGGGGTCGCTGTCCGGAGTGCGTGTCCCAGGATCACCAGGATCACAACGAGAACGCGCGACAACCCATGGACGGAAAGCCCGATCCTCGTCGCGCCTGACAGCAGCGCTGCATTCACAGGAGAAGACGAACATGGATAGTGAAAGCAAGTGCCCGGTCACGGGGGCCACTCACCGGGCCCCGACGGCAGGCACCTCGATTCGGGACTGGTGGCCCGGCCAGCTGAACCTGCGGTTCCTGCGGCAGAACCACCCGCAGTCCGATCCCATGGGTGAGGACTTCGACTACGCCGCGGAGTTCAAGACGCTCGACCTCGAGGCCCTGAAGAAGGACATCGAGAAGGTGATGACGACGTCGCAGGACTGGTGGCCGGCCGACTACGGCCACTACGGGCCGCTTTTCATCCGGATGGCGTGGCACAGCGCGGGCACGTACCGCATCAGCGACGGCCGCGGAGGCGCAGGCGCCGGCATGCAGCGTTTTGCGCCGCTCAACAGCTGGCCCGACAACGTGAACCTCGACAAGGCGCGCCGGCTGCTCTGGCCGATCAAGCAGAAGTACGGCCGGAAGATCTCGTGGGCCGACCTGATGATCCTCGCCGGCAACTGCGCCCTCGAATCGATGGGATTCAAGACGTTTGGATTCGCCGGCGGACGCCAGGACGTGTGGGAGCCGGATGATATCTACTGGGGCACGGAGACCGCGTGGCTGGCTGACCAGCGTTACAGCGGCGACCGCGAGCTCGAGAATCCTCTCGCCGCCGTGCAGATGGGCCTCATCTACGTGAACCCGGAAGGGCCGAACGGGCAGCCGAGCGCTCTGGCCGCCGCGCGCGACATCCGCGAGACGTTCCGCCGCATGGCGATGAATGACGAAGAGACGGTCGCGCTCATCGCGGGCGGCCACACATTCGGCAAGACTCACGGCGCGGGTGCGGCCACGCACGTCGGTCCGGAACCTGAAGCCGCGCCGCTCGAACAGCAGGGCCTCGGCTGGACGAGCACGTACGGCGCCGGCAAGGGTGGCGATACGATCAGCAGCGGTCTGGAGGGCGCCTGGACGCCAACGCCGGTGACCTGGGACAACAGCTTCTTCGAGACGCTGTTCCGCTACGACTGGGACCTGACCAAGAGCCCGGCCGGCGCATGGCAGTGGGTGCCGACGGACCCCGCCGCGGCGACCACCGTGCCGGATGCCCATGACCCGTCAAAGACACACGCCCCGGTCATGCTGACGACGGACCTCGCGCTGCGGATGGATCCGGTTTACGAGAAGATCTCACGGCGCTTCCTCGCACACCCGCAGGAGTTCGCCGACGCGTTCGCCAAGGCGTGGTTCAAGCTCACCCACCGCGACATGGGGCCGATCACGCGGTATCTCGGCCCGATGGTTCCAGCGGAGCCCCAGATGTGGCAGGACCCGGTCCCGCCGGTGACCCACGAGTTGATCGGATCGCAGGACATCGCCACGCTCAAGGGCAAGATCCTCGCCTCCGGTCTCTCGATCTCGCAGCTGGCCTCGACAGCCTGGGCGTCGGCGGCGACGTTCCGGGGCACCGACAAACGAGGCGGCGCCAACGGAGCGCGCATTCGCCTCGCCCCACAGAAGGACTGGAACGTCAACAATCCGCCTGAGTTGGCGAAGGTCCTGCGCACGCTGGAGGGCATTCAACAGGACTTCAACAAGGCCGGCGGGAAGACGCAGATCTCACTGGCCGACCTCATTGTCCTGGGGGGCAACGCCGCCGTCGAGCAGGCGGCGAAGAACGCCGGGCACGACATCCAGGTGCCGTTCACGCCGGGACGGACGGATGCGTCCCAGGAGCAGACCGACGTGGAATCGTTTGCCGTGCTTGAGCCGACGGCGGACGGGTTCCGCAACTATCGTGCACAGGGGCACCGGCTGCCGGCCGAGCACCTGCTGATTGAACGGGCGAACCTGCTGACCCTGAGCGCTCCCGAGATGACCGTGCTCGTGGGCGGCTTGCGGGCGCTGAACGCGAACACCAGGCAGTCCGAACTCGGCGTGTTCACCAAACGGCCGGGGACGCTGACCAACGACTTCTTCGTGAATCTGCTCGACCTGGGCACCACGTGGAAGTCGACGTCCGAGGCCGCCGAGGTCTTCGAAGGCCGTGATCGCGGCACCGGTGCGGTCAAGTGGACCGGCAGCCGCGTCGACCTCGTGTTCGGCTCGAATTCCGAACTCCGTGCGCTCGCGGAGGTTTACGCGAGCGACGACGCGCAGCAGAAGTTCGTGTCAGACTTCGCGGCCGCGTGGAACAAGGTGATGAATCTCGGCCGGTTCGACCTCGCCTGATCCCGCCCTGCCGGCCGGCCCGTGCCGGCCGTTGCGCACGTGTACGTGCCGGGGGGGCGGGGGGGGGGGGGGTGGCCGCCCGCCCGGG
>CAYJPV010000012.1:76270-130821 GCA_964372095.1 uncultured Vicinamibacterales bacterium
GGCCTTACCCGACGAACTGCTGGCCGTTCCCCACGGTGACGGGGCGGGGGCCGGGCGAATGCTGTTCCGCACGGCGCCCGGTGGTCCTGCTGATTCAGACGAACAGACTAGTCCAGCGTAATGGTGCGCTTCACCTTGTCGAAGCGCGCGCGGCGCCCGGTCTCATAGGACATCGTGGCCATGATGCTGGCCACGGCATGCTGATAGCCGGCGTCGAGCGAGGCGTTCGGTGTCTTGCCATCGCGCATACACCGGTACCAGTTCACCCAGTGGTCCGTCTGCTCGATGGGCTCGACCTTGTTCTCGCCGCGAATCGAGCCGTCGCGGTTGATGCCGCCATCAGCGCTGTACGTGGCGTTCGACCAGTCAAGCCGGAGCATCCCCTTATCACCGCCGAATCGGGTCACGTTGCCGGCGCTGTTCCCGAAGTTCGTCGAGTAGCTGATCATCAAGCCTTCAGGGTAGTGCCAGAGCGCATGCACCTGGTCCGGCGCGGTGAAGCGGTGCTCGTCTTTCCACGTGTAGACGCCACCCAGGCACACGCACGTCTCGGGGATGCCGAGGTCGGCGATGAAGTGCACGAGGTCGAGGAAGTGCACGCCCCACTGCGGAACCGGCCCCTGCGAGAATTCCCAGTACCCGTACCAGCCCGAATACAGGATCGGGTCGAACGCCTTCTTCGTGCGGCCCTTGGTGAAGGTCTTCCAGTCGAGATCGGCCGCCTTCACATCGGGCTTCAGATACTGGTACCAATACGGTTTGTCGCTGTTGCGTGTCTGTTCGATGCGGGAGATCTTGCCGAGCTTGCCCGACTTGAGCAGTTCGCGGCACCCCATGGCGATGGGCGTGCTGCGCAGCTGTGTGCCGGCCTGGATGATGACGCCGGATGCCTTCGCGGCCTTGTACGCCCGGTTCAGCTCGCCGATCTCGTTGGCCATCGGCTTCTCGACGTACACGTGCTTGCCGGCCTTGACTGCGGCTTCCAGGTGCGCGGCGTGCCAGTGATCGGGCGACGAGATGAACACCGCGTCGACCTCTCGAAGGTCCAGCAATTCGTCAACGGTCCGGCACTGCTTCGCGTCCGTGCCGAACCACTCCTTCGCCTTGCCCGCCGCCGCCTCTCTCGCCAGTCGCCACGGGTCGTACACCGCGATGACTTCCAGGTTCTCGGCCTGGGCGTGCTGGTGCACACTGGCCATCTCGGTGCCGACGCCGCGGTCGCCGCACCCGATGATGCCGATGCGAATCCGATCGTTCGCCCCGATGCTGCGGCGCTGCGTGGCCGCGTCGAGACCGCGCGGCGCAACCAGGGATACCGCCCCCGCTGCGGCAACGGTCTTCAGGAAATCCCGGCGTGTGTGTTCGGACATGGTCATGCTGTCACTCCTGTTCCAGGCGCTCTGCGGGCGGGGGGACACAGCACCCAGTGCGCTGCCAGATTGTACCGCAGGCGGGCCCGCTTCGGGCGGTGACCCTGCCTACTGGGGCGGCTTCGTCGCCGACGTACGAGTCGAACGACTGGGGGAGCGCGCGTGGGGAGCCGACTCGGCGCCGGGCGGTTCCACAAATGGCTGAACCGGGATCGGCTGATAGGTCACATCGAGGATCCGCAACGGCTCTGTACCGGCTGGCGCGTGAAGCGTCACGCGGTCGCCCGGTCCGGCCTTCATCAAGGCGCGCGCCAGCGGCGAGAACCAGCTGATATGCCGGCGATCCAGGTCGACTTCGTCGGCGCCGACGACGCTCACGACGTGCTCGACGCCGTCGCCGCTGACGTACCGAACGGTGGCTCCGAAGAAGACCTGCGTCGCGGCCCGCCCGCTTCGTGGCGTTTCCGGGTCCACGACATGAGCGGCATCGATGCGTTTCCTGAGAAAGCGGATCCGCCCATCGATCTGGCGCAGCCGCCGTTTGCCGTACTGGTAATCCGCATTCTCGCTGCGGTCGCCGTTGCCCGCCGCCCAGGCCACCACCTTCGTCACCGCCGGCCGTTCTCGGGTGAGCAGAAAGCGGAGCTCGTCCCGGAGGCGTTGCAGTCCGCCCGGGGTGATGTAGTTCTTGACGGGTTCTCTCGCGATCGGGCTGCTCATCCGGCTCCACCGATTCGTGCGGACACCCCGGCGGTGCCCGCACATCCCTATTTCAGCGTCACGTGCAGGTACACCGAGTTGCGCCCGTAGGTCTCGAAGTACGGCTTGAAGGCAACGCCGTCAATGCTGAATCGCAGCGTCGCGGGATCACCCGTGACTGACCTTGCGAGGTCGCGGGCGTCGAGCGTGATCGGACGCCAGTCGCTCCGGGGCGCCGACTCGTCGGCCGCCAGCAGCACAGGTCCATAGAAGATGCTGGCGACGTTGGGCTGATCCATCACCGGCGCCAGGTAGAACGGGAACGGGATGCGCAGTTCGACGGTGTCGTTCGTCCGCCACGTTCGGCGGAGCGTCAGGTAGTTCCCCGGCTCGGCCGTCACCGCCTGTTCACGGCCGTTGATCGTGATGAAGAAGCCTCTGGTTGCCCAGCGCGGCACGCGGACCTTGATGTCGAACGTGCCGCCCCCCTCGATGACGAGCCGTGTCGTATCGGCGTACGGGAAGTCGGTGTGCTGCGTCACCACCACCTTGCGCTCGGCCCAGTCGAGCCTGGAGGGAATAAACAGGTTCACGTACAGCGTCCTGTCGTCCGCGCTCCTGAAGTAGATCGAGTCCTGCAGCTTGGTGTGGCTTTCGAGCGCCGTACCGTTGCAGCAGGTGAACCCGCTCATGTCCGCGTTGCCGAACCGCTTCTGCGCGCCGGGATTCAGGGGCACGTGATAGGTGTTGCCCGCGTCGTCCTCGGCAACCGACGCGAGGATGTGGTTGTAGAGCCCCAGTTCGTAGTGGTCCATGTACTTGGCGGTCTGGTCGTACATGAACAGCTGCCGATCGAGCTTCAGCAGGTTGTAGGTGCAGCAGGTCTCGTTCTGCCCACCGCTCGCGAAGCCGTTCTCCCACAGTGAGTCGGGCTCGGCGGTGAAACACTCGGCGTTGTTCGGGGTCCGCGCGCCGGCCACGCCGCCGATGGCGTACATGTAGCCGTTGGTTGCGATGTCCCAGAAGTTGTCCGCAATCTCGTAGTACGGCAGCTCTCCGGTATTCCGGAAGGTCTCGAGCGCCCCGGTGATCTGCGGGATGTGCTGGTTGGCGTGTTTGCCGCGGATCGTATCGACGTTGGCCGCCAGCCCGTGGTCGTGGGCCGCGTTGCCGAAGAAGAGGTTGGTGTTGTCGAACAGCTTCGCGCACTCCAGGAACTGGCGGTCACGCGTGAGCCTCGACAGCCGCGCCATCACCTCGTTCATGCCGCCGTACTCGCCGGCAATGTAACGGCTCCACATACTGATGCGGGTTTCGGCCGGGAGGGCCCGCAGCCGTGCGTAGGTCCAGGCGCCCATGCCCTGGGCAATCGCCAGGGCCTTGCGGTTGCCGCCGACCTCGTAACAGTCGAGCAGGCCCGCGAGGATCTTGTGCAGCGTGTAGTAAGGCGCCCAGATCTGCGTGTCCTGGGTGCCGTAGGTGGCGCCCTTCTCGAGCATGACGAACTGGTCGGGCGGGTACGCGCTGATGAAACCCTTCCCCCAGTTCCAGTAGTCGGTCCGGATCGCCCCGGCCCGGAGGTTGGAGTCGTAGCCGGTGCGTCCGGGTCCGGGCGGCACCAGGGTCGGATCGGCATTGAACGGGCCGCCCGCCGTCGCGGGCCGACCCGACTTCTGCGACAGGTCGTAGAGGGTGTCGATCAGGTAGTTCATCTTCTGCAGGAAGTTGGCCCGCAGTGCCTCGTCGTACGTCGTGCCCGCATACGCCTGCGCGATCGCCGACAGGTAGTGGCCGCTCGCGTGCCCGCGCAGCCGTGTCGTCTGGTTGTCCCACCCGCCAAGCTGTGTTACCCCGGCAGGCTGCGGCTGGCCGAAGGCATCCCGGAAGTTGCAGAGGAAGGTGTCGGGGTTTGTCGCGGCCAGCGTCGTGATGAACTTGTCCCGATTCCTGATGAACGGTGTGTCGCGCCCCCGGGTGTCCTGCTTCAGGACGACGCGGCCGAGCGCGAAGGGCTCGACGGTGCGCACCGGCGCCGGCGTCGCCGTGCCGGCCGGCTTGACCGTGACCGTGGCCTTCGGCTCGAACGCCGTGCCAGGCACTTTCCCCGTCACGGTGTAGGAGCCCGGCGTGGCCACCTGGCTGTTGTCTCTGGGCGCCGGCCAGATCACGCGGACATCCGGGCCCGGGGCCTTGCCGCGGTACACCGCCGGGATCTCGCGCGGCAACCGCGGCAGGCGGCCAACGGCCGTCTCGACCTGGATGTCCGGGATCCGATCGAGCCGCGGCGCGAGCGGAGACTCCTTCGGGATGGCGGCAGTCGAAATCACCGGGGCGGGCGGGGCACCCCGGCCTGCACGACGCTGGCGGGCCGACGCCGCCGCGTGGATGGCCGACACCTGGGCGCTCGTCAGGGCCACGCGATAGATACGGACGTCGCGCAGCTTCCCGTGGAACGTCGCCCCGCCGTCTTCCTGCGAACGACCGATGTAGAGGCGGTTGGCGTCGGCCGGGCCCTGACCGATCAACTGCGCCGCGTTCACGCCGACGTTCACCGCCTGGCCGGCCCGTGCGCCGTCGAGATAGGTCGTCAGAAGCCGGTTCGCGGGATCGAGCACGACCGCCAGGTGCACCCATTGGTTCACCGGGACCGGGCCGGATTCCGTCCCGCCACGCGCGCCGCCCGCAACGAATCCAGCGCTGAAGCCCGCAGCCGCGCTCACCGTCGCGAACAGTCTGCTGGTCGCGCTCGTCCCGAAGTCAAAGAAGGGTCCGGAGGCGCCTGTTGGCAGATAGAGCCAGCCCGCGACGCTGAGCGTGTCTTCCCCGGTGAGGGTCTGACCCGGCAGTTGCACGTGACCACCGGTGCCCGCCAGTTCCAGGGCCCGGCCGAACCGCGCGTCCTCCACGTAGGCAACTCCGCTTCCGCGAAGCGTGGCGTGGAGCTGGTTCCGTGACGAGTCCTCGGCGTTGCCGCTGAACTGGTAACGCGCAACGAGCGCGGTCTCACCAATTCCGTCGAGAAACTGGTCGCCCCCCTGGGCGGCGGTGAACCCGCCGACCGCCGGTGCCAGCAGCAAGGCCGCGAGGACCGCAGCGAGGTTTCCACGCAGATTCCTGATCATGCATCGCTCCCTGGCCGACCATCTTACCAGCGGTCACCCCCTACGCCTCCGACTGCCGCACGGTCTCAACCATCGCGCAGATGTTCTCGATCGGCGTGCCGGCCTGGACGTTGTGGCACGAACAGCAGATGAAACCCTCCCGGCCGGCGCCCAGCGTGCGCAGGCACTCCTGCACCTCTGCGCGAACCTCGTCGACTGTCCCGCGCGGCAGCACCGTCTGGTTGTCCACGCCGCCGTGGAAGATGACCCGCCCGCCGAACTCCCGTTTCAACTCCGCCATGTCCATGCCCGGACAGGCGTGCTGGATCGGGTTCAGGACGTCCACGCCACAGTCGAGGATCTTCTTCAGGAGCGGCCTGACTGCACCATCGGTGTGGTAGAACACGCGCAACCCGTGGTCGTGAACCAGGTCACACCAGCGCTTCAGCCGGGGCTGGAGGTGCCGCTCCCACATGCGTGGTGACATCAGCAACGACTGCTGTCCGCCCAGGTCGTCGCTGATGAAGACGAGATCGAGGTGCCCGGCCACGCGGGGGAACAACTGGCGCATCATCGCCGTCTGGATCGTTTCGACACGGTCGAGCACGGCATCCACCAGAGCCGGGGCTTCGATCAGATCCACCAAGGACTGTTCCAGGCCACGCAACTGACTGTAGATTTCGAACAACGAGACCCAGGGACCGATGACGGCATAGGTCGGCGACGCGCGACGGGCCAGCGCCACCGCCGCGTCATAGTCGAACCGCGCGACGTCTGGCCACAGGGGATAGTCGTCCAGCGACGCGGCCGTATCGTAATCAGCCAGCGGCGCGGCTCCGAACTCCGCGTACTGCGCCTCACCGGCCTGGACATTCACCAGCGGCACGCCCCACACCGTCCTCCCGCCGCCGGATTCGGCCCCGGCGCCGGACTGGGCGCCGGTCCGCCCGTCAGCCTCGGTTCGATACTCCATGAAGTCCCAGACGATCTTGTCGAGACCCAGAGCCTCCCACATGGCGAAGTCGTCGGACACGCCGAAGTGGCGTCGCAACGCGCCAGCCACCTCCGGCGTGTGCCACAGGTCAACCGGTAACCGATCCACCCGCTGACGGTCGAGCACGGCCAGGACACGTCGTTTCGGCGTCATCCGCATGCGCGGAATGCTACCTCACTACCTGTCCACGTGGGCAGCGTTCGAGATGGCCGGGTTCAGGCGCACCATTCCACGAAGCTAGGCTGAAGGCCATTGCGCACGATCATCACGCGCTGAACCCGCTCCTCGCGAAGCAGGGCCGTTGCAGCGGCGCGTGCCGCATCAATGGAGGGGTAGCGCATCCAGGCCTGCGGATACGGCGAGGCCGACCCACGTTTGACGGTCGTCACCAATTGGAACATGCACAAGCGTCGCACGGGCCCCTGGCCCGTCGCTGTGCCGGTTTGCACAGCCACACTCCGGCGCGCCGGATGGCGAATGTGGTGCCGCCGAGCGCTCCATTCCGGCGCATCGCCAACACACACGAGCGCCGGTATAGAGTAATGAGTACCCTGGAGCCGGGTGAGCGCTGTGCGCCACGCGATCGGGGCGTTCTCACTGGGAGCAGCCTGATGTGTCATCAGCGAACGTGCCGGCAATGTGGCAAGCCCACGTGGGCCGGCTGTGGGCGCCACGTGGACGAGGTCCTGCGCGACGTCCCGCTGGCAGCCCGATGCGAGTGTCCGCGTCCGAAGTCGTGGCTGGCCCGCCTGCTCGGGCTCTGAACGGCGGCCGCTACCGTTTGCCCAGCTTCATCGTCGCGCGAATCGCCACGGACATCGCGGGCAGGGTCTGCAGCTTCAGGTGGTACCCGCGCTGCTCCTCCGAGCCGGATGTGATCGAACCGGGTTTGCCCGGCGCCATGAGCAGGGTCTTCTCCATCGTGAGCCGCGCCCCTTCGGGCCCGTTCACGGTCACGTCCAGCGGTGACGCTCCCCCGCCGACGAGGTAACGCCCGCCCTGTGCCTCCACCGGCACGTCGGCATGCAGAAACCACTCGATGGTCTTCGGGCTGCTCGTCTCGACGACGTCGGCCACCGAGAACTGGTCGTCGCCCGTGACCGTAAACGTGCGCCGGAACCGGACGAGTCCTGACGCAGGCAGGTAGGCGCCCGTGGCATCAGCCTCGACGCGCAGTCCTGCCGGCGACGACTGGACCGACGAGATCCGAATCCGGTTGAGAGCGGCCTGGTCCATCAGCCGCCAGACATCGTGTTCGCCTTCGTCCCCCTGGCCCCGGCCGCCGACCGTGATTGTGTTGTGGTGACGGGCCTGCGGCTGGCCGGCGTAGCCGGTGTCGCCCGTGAGATACCGCCCGCGTGCCCAGATGATGAAGCTGCCGGCATCCGGATGCGCATGCCCGCTGCTCAGGCGCCACTCCGGCACCTGCGCGATGAGCGTCGTGGCGCGATGACCTTCTGGCGGGCCCGCCTTGAACGCCACGGCTGTGGCATCCACGTTCCACGACGTCCGATGGTAGACCACCCCGGAATCCTCAAAGTGGTGTGTGAGCGGCAAAGCCGTCATGGGCGCCGGCACGAGCGTGGCGTCCCGCCAGAGCAACGTCCACCACTCTTCCTGGTTCGTGTGCCCGAAGCCCGCCAGCCGGCTGGCCACGGCCTGCGCCTCGGGGTCCTGGAACCGCGCTGCCACGCGGTACAACAGGTTGAAGTTGCTCTTCAGCGTCCCGGTCGGGTATTCGCGGGCGTAGTCGTCACCCTGCTTTGCCCGCGTCAGCGGCCCCTGCCAGATATCCCCGAAGTCGAAGACCGTCTGGCCGTCCGGCAGGATCGCGTGCGCCAGGTAGTGTTTCCAGTTCCGGTACTGGCCCCGCTCCCACAGGCTCTCGCCGGTCGAGTGTTCCCACGCATCGAGAAAGTGCACGAGCCAGGGCGTCGAGAAGATCCAATATTCGATTCCCTCGTAGTAGTAGCCGTCCGGGCTGAGCAGCTGACCGGCCCGGTGATGGTGGGCGCGAGCCAGCACGGCCCACTTCTCGGCGTTCGGCGACTCCCCCATCAACGCCAGCGCCGTGACCGCCAGGCCGGCCGTCGGGATGAAGTCGTGGTTCTGCGTGAAGTTCAGACGGCGCCCGGGTTTCGGGGCGAAGGCGTCGTAGACCAGCTCGGCGTGGCGTTCGAGCGACGCCCGGATCCGCGCGCGTTCGTCCGCCGTGAACTGGTCGTACAGCAGGTCGTACGCCCAGCCGATCGCGTACAGCAGATGACCGGCCGCCAGGTCCGTGTTGGGTTTGTTGTACGTGTACCCCCAGGGTTCGTAGTCGATGGCCGCGAGCACCCACGACTTCGCGGCCTTCAGATAGGCGGGATCCCGCTCGACCGCGTACGCCAGGCTGACGCCGGTGATCGCCAGTGCGACGTTGTTCTGCGACCGGCGTTCCTGGGGACCGGGTGCCGGGGGTGGGGCGCCCTTGAGCGCCACGAGGTCCGCGAGAACCCGCTGCCACTCGGCCCGGTGCGTGCTGCGCGCTCGCGCCCGCAGCGCCTCGAGTTGCGTTGCCGTCACGAAGACGCGCGGGTGAACGCCCACGAGTTCGGGTTTGAGCTGGACGCGATACGCCAACAACTGCTCGAAGGTCGGCACGGGATCCTCGGCCCGCGCCGGAACCGCCCACAGCAGCGCCAGCACGGCGAAGAACGCGACGGAGAGGCCGCCGCACGCGCGGCGGCCGGAATGGTGCCTGGGCTGCGTCATGGTCACACCTGCCTGTCCGCGAGGTTCTCGCCGGCCGACGGCTCTGCTGCCGCCAGGAAGTCTGCCCGCGCTGGCGTGAACACGTCGATGAGCGATCCGGCCTCGATGGCCGTCGCTCCGTGCTGCAGGCCTGGCGCCACGAACCAGCAGTCCCCTTGCGCCACGTCGGTTTCCCGGCCGTCCAGGATGAAACGGAACCGGCCACTCTCGACGTAGGTCACCTGCCGGTGCGGATGCGCGTGGATATACCCCACCGCCCCCTTCGCAAACGTCACGCGCACCATCATCAATTCCGGATCGTGACCCAGCACCTGCCGGGTGACGCCGGGCTCCGCCGGCTCGGTTGGAGCGTCATGGCCACGGACAATCATTCGCACACCTCGGTCGGGGATCGGCTATCGGCCATCGGCCTTCGGCTATCGGCTATCGGCTATCGGCTATCGGCCATCGGCCATCGGCTATCGGCCATCGGCCATCGGCTATCGGCCATCGGCATTTGGCAATAGCCGATAGCCGAAAGCCGAGAGCCGCCTAGAACGTCCAGCGCACGCCCAATTGGACCTGCCGCATGGCTCGGGCACTGCGGATGACGCCGAACGTGGTTGACGTCGCCCCCGACGGCACCGAGGCACCTGGCTGGCCGAGGTTCACGATGTTGAACGCATTGGTGGCCTCGGCACGGAACGTCAGCTTGCCCTTGGGCATGGGGAAGGTGCGCGACAGCGCCAGGTCGACGACGCGGAAGCCCGGCCCCTCCAGCGAGTTGCGCGGCGTGTTGCCGTTGACGGGCTGGCCGACGACGACCTTGTTCTGCACGAAGGCCGCGGTATTGAACCACATCGCCGCAGTCGGGTTGTCAAGGTGGGGATCGCCGATGGTCCGGGCCCGATCGTTCGTCTGGCCGTCGAGGTTGGCGTCGACGTTGCCGTTCGTGATCGTGAATGGCAGACCGCTGCGCATCTTGACGACGGGGGACACCGCCCACCCGTTGAGCACCGCCGCCAGGAACCGATTGTCGCCGCGGTAGTAGTCGAGGTCCCAGTTGAGGTTGAGGCTGAACACGTGGCGCTGGTCGGTGTCGGCGCGGCCGTACTCGTCCTCGAGCCGGCTGAAGTTCTGCGCGCCGCCCTGCGTCGTGTTGTTCATGACCTGCGCGCTGCTCATGGTCTTGCTGTAGGTGTAGAACCCGTTGACGCTGATGTTCTTCCACTGGCGCATCTGGAACGTCAGCTGCAGACCGTTGTAGTCCGAGTACTGGTCCGAGTCGATCAACGTCACCGCGCCGAAGACCGGGTTCGGCCGGCGCGCCAGGATGTTGGCGCCGTTGTTGCTGGCCGTCGCGTTCGCCACCGGGTAGTTCACGTCACGGCCGAACGGCAGGTTCCGGTTGAACGTGCCGATGTACGACGCGGAGACCGCCACCTTCGAGAAGATCTGCCGCTGGATGCCGACGTTGGTCTGGTAGGTCCGGGGCCACACGAAATCCTGGTCCACGCCGAAGATGCCGCCGCCGACGGCGTAGGCGCCCGTGTAGGGGAACGGGGTGCCGCCCGGGTAGTTGGTGTACGGGTTGCTGAGTGTCGCGCCCTGCGGGACGCCGGCCGCGTTGACGCCCTTGCCCGTGTTCACGAACGTCAGGCGCGTGGACCACGGCTGGAAGTTCGTCATCGTGTTCCACGCATTGCCCGAGATGCTGCCGTAGAAGATGCCGGCCGCCGCGCGGATCGACGTCTTGCCGTCACCGAACGGATCCCACACGACGCCCACGCGCGGCGAAATGTGCGACCAGCTGATCGGAATGACGCCACGCTCGATGCCGGGGTCGCCGTAGAAGAGCTGGCCGGCCGGCGCGCCTGGGCGCACGCTGGACTGCTGGCCCGGCACGTAGGTGGTAAACCGGTCCTGCGGGTCGGTGCCGGGCGTCTGCACGTCCCAGCGCAGGCCGAGGTTCATCGTCAGGTTCGGGCCCAGGCGGTAGTCGTCCTGGATGAACGCGGCGCCGTACCAGCTGTTCCAGAGCGCGGTGACCGGCGCGTCCTGCGTGACGCTGCTCGGGATGCCGATCATGAAGTCGGCGAGCGCATTCCGGGTCACGCTGTTGTTGAAGGTGAACACGCCGTAGTTGTTCAGCATCACGTCCTGGACGGTCTTGTTGTACGAGAGCTCGCCGCCCATCTTGAACGAGTGCTTGGTCCGCGTCCAGCTGAAGACGTCCCGGATCGAATAGAAGTCGCCGCCCGCCGTCGGCCCGCCGATCGCGTTGGTCAGCGTGAAGTACCCGCTCACCGTGATCTGCGGCAGCGCCGGCGCGCCCATGATGATGGCCGACGAGCCGAGATCCATGAGCGACGTTTCCGGCAGATTCAGCCGGCCGCCGTAATTACGGTTGTACGAGAACCACAGCTGGTTGATCTTGTTGTCGCTGACGACCCACGTGTCGCTCACATTGAGGTTGTGCTGCGTCCAGTTGAACGAATACAGCGCCCACGGCAGGTTCCCGCTGCCCGCATGCGTCTCGTTCTCTCCGGTCGTGAAGAAGTAGCTGCCCGAGAGCCGATGCGCGGCGCCGAGCTGATGTTCGAGTTTCACCAGCATCTCGTCGGTGTCGAACGGGCTGGCGACGTACCCCTGCCAGATGCCGCCGGCCACGTTGGACTCCGGGATGTAGCCGGTGATGATCTTCATCGCCACCGGATCGAGCCGACCGGCGCAGATGACGCCGGTCACCCCGTTGCAGCTGAACGGCTGGCCCGTGGCCGGGTCCGTCGGGATCGTCCGCGACTGGCGGAAGTCGCCGGTCCGTTCGGCCGCCGTCGGCACGATCGCGTTGTTCAGGAAGGTCTGCGTCGTCTGGCGCAGCCCCGAGTAACTGCCGAAGAAGAACGTCCGGTCCTTCGCGAGCGGGCCGCCCAGCGTACCGCCGAACTGGTTGCGCTTGAGCGGCGGCCGCGCTTTCGTCGATCCCCATTCTTTGGCGTTGAGGTCACCGTCGCGCGTGTACTCGAACAGCGACCCCTTGTAGCGGTTCGTGCCCGACTTGGTGATGACGTTGATGATGCCGCTTGAGAAACGCCCGTATTCGACGTTGTAGCTGTTGGTCTGGACCTTGAATTCCTGGATCGCATCCGGGTTGGGCAGGATGTTGCCCGTGTTCCGCAGCGCCGTCATGTTGATGCCGCCGTCCAAGTAGTAGTTCACCGACCCGGTGCCGCCGTCGGCGCCGCCGTTGATCAGGGTCCGCTGCTCGGGGAAACCCAGGGTCAGATTGCTTGTGCCAGCCGATGCGGACGCGACGCCATTGTTGTTCGACTGGACGCCCGGCGTGATGTCCAGGAGCGAGTAGACGTTGCGGTCCACGAGGGGCAGGCTCTCGATCTGTTTCGCCTCCACGGTCCTGGAGATCTCGGCCGTCGCCGTGTTCACGGCGGGCGCTTCGCCGGCCACGGTGACGGTCTCGGACACGCCGCCGATCTCGAGCTGGGCATCGACCTTCACCGTGTCGTTGACGCGGAGGATGATGCCGCTGCGATTCGCTGTCTTGAAGCCGGAGAGGACGACCTCGACGACGTAGTTGCCGATGGGCAGGAACTCGAGGCGGTACGCACCGACGTCGTTGGACGGCACGCTCCGGGTGAACCCGGTGTCCACGTTGCGCGCGGTGACGGTGGCGCCGGGCAGCGCCGCGCCGCTCGTGTCGGTGACGGTGCCCACGATCGTGGCAGAGGTGATCTGCGCGGCGACGGCGGGCGCCAGGGGGAACGCGAGCAGTACGGCCAGCAGGAAGGCCATCAACGTCGTCTTCTTGATCACAACACACCCCTCATAAGAGAACCTGGGTGAACAACGTAACGACACGGCACTTTGTCTCAGCGCGAGACAATATAGAGATCACAACCCCCTGTCAAGCCGATTCGCCGACTGGCATATCGTGAATTTGCTCTTGAATTGCCTTGACCGATTGCTTCAAAAGCCTCATATTGTCCGTCGAACAGACAATAGTGCGTTCCCAGGCGCCTTTTGGAACGCCCGGCACCGATTGGACCCCGTCGTGAAGCGTATCCACCCCGAGCCGATTCGCGTCGCCCGCCGCGGCACCTCACGGGAGATCAACCGCCGCATCCTCCTGAACCTCGTGCGCGCCACCCAACCCGTCTCCCGCGCCGACCTCGCCCGTGTCATGGGCACCCGGCGCGGCGCCATCAGCCTCATCGTCAACGACCTCATCACCGAGGGCATCCTCTTCGAAGGCGCCAAGGGCGAAACCCCCCGCGGCCGCAAACCCAAGTTCCTCTACATCGACTCGCGCAGGCGGTCCGTCATCGCCGTGGACGTCCGGCCGACCCGCACCTACATCATGGTGACCGACCTGCTGACCGAACCGATCGTCGGCGTCTCGAGTTTCCCGACCCAGAACGACGCCAGCCTGTTCATCAAGACCCTCGCCACCCGTATCCGCCGCATCCGCGAGGATCACAAGGAACTCGGGCAGTGCGAAGGCATCGGCCTGGTCGTCCCCGGCATGGTCGATGGCGCCGGGGCCTGCATCTCGTTCGCCCCGCGCCTCGGGTGGCGGGACTTTCCGCTCCGCGACCTGCTCGCCAAAGAGACAGGCCTCCCGGTGCACATCGAGAACTCCGGCCGGGCCTGCGCCATCGCCCAGGTGTGGGACGTGCGGCGCGAAACCGGACGCAGCGGCGATTTCGTGTTCCTCTCGGTGTCGGACGGTCTCGGCGTCGGCCTGGTCGTCAACGGCGAAGTCGTCCGCGGCCGCCATAACGTCGCCGGCGAGTTCGGACATGTGCCGCTGAACGTCGATGGCGCGCTCTGCGCCTGCGGCGCCCAGGGCTGCTGGGAGGCCTACGTGTCGAACCTCGCCACGTTGTCGCGGTATTTCGGCCGCGAGATCTCTCCACGCAAACCGATCCCTCCCGAGATTGCCTCGTTCACCGTCGACGATCTGGTGGCCCGGGCGCGCGGCGGCGATACCAAGGCCGTCGCCGCGCTCCAGTCGACGGCCCACTACCTGGGCCTGGGCCTCGGATCGGTGGTCAATGCCGTCGACCCCGCGCGCATCTTCATCAGCGGCGAGATCATCGCGGCCTGGGATCTGCTCGAGCCGACGGTCCGCCAGGCCCTGGCCACGCGCGTCCTCGCGCCGGCCGCCACGAGTATTGAGATCACGGCAGTGCCGTCACCCGATCATCCCCGGCTGCGCGGCGCCGCGGCCCTGGTCACGGCACCCCTGTTCGCGGCACCGCAGGTCGGATAAGCAGAAACCCACGACAGGCAGCCCCGGACCGTGAGGTCTGGGAATAGGAGTCTCGACATGAGCGGATTGACGGGTCGGGTCGCACTGGTCACAGGAGCGGAAGTCGGCATCGGACGAGCCACGGCCCTCGCGCTGGCGGCTGAAGGTGCCGACGTCGCCGTGCACTACTACGCAGATGACGCCGGCGCTCGAGCAGCCGCGCACGCCGTCGAAGCCCTCGGCCGGCGGGCCGCGGTCTTCCAGGGCGACCTGACGAAGAACGCCGACGTCTCTCGCGTGGTTCGGGATGCCGAGGCGCAGTTCGGCCGCATCGACATCCTCGTCAACAACGCCGGCGGGTTGCTGGGACGTCAGTCTCTCGTGGACATGACCGAGGCGTTCTTTCACGACGTCATGAACGTCAACGTGCTGACAACCTTCCTCTGCTGTCAGGCTGTGGCTCCCGGCATGATCGCCCGCCGCCACGGCGCCATTGTCAACCTCACCTCGCTGGCGGCGCACAACGGCGGCGGCCCGGGCGCCTCGATGTACGCCGCCGCCAAGGCCGCGGTGCTGACGCTGACCAAGGCCTACGCGAAAGAACTCGCCCCGCACGGCATCCGTGTCAACGCCGTGTCGCCGGGCCTCATCGGTGGCACGCCGTTCCACAAGACCTTCACGAGCCCCGAGGCCTTCGCAGCCACGATCAAGACGATTCCGCTCGGCCGGGCCGGCGAGCCAGACGATGTGGCGAAAGTGATCACGTTCCTGGCTGGCGACGGCGCGTCGTTTGTCGCGGGCGAGACCATCGAAATCAACGGCGGCATGTACCTGCGGTAGTGAGCCCGTTATGAAGATTCCGCGCCTGCGCTGGCTGATGATCAGCCTGATCTTCCTGGCCACGGTCATCAACTACATCGATCGACAGACCGTCTCGGTGCTGAAGACGGCGATCAGCACCGACCTCGGCCTGTCGAACGCCGATTACGCCGCGATCCAGAACAGTTTCCTGGTGCTGTACGGCATCAGCCAGATGGTCTCCGGCCGCTTGTACGATCGTATCGGGACGCGCCTCGGATTCATCTTCTCGATCGTGGTCTGGTCGGGTGCGGCCATCGCCCACGCCTTCGCCCGCACCGCCGGCCAGTTCCGCGTGTGCCGCGGCGTCCTGGGGTTCGGCGAGGCGGGCAACTGGCCCGGCGCGGCCAAACTCGTCGGCGAGTGGTTCCCCGTGAGCGAGCGCGCCCTCGGCATGGGTATCTTCAACACGGGCGCCGCGCTCGGGGGCGCGGTGTCGCCGCCGATCATCGCGTGGCTCGCCCTCACGTACGGCTGGCGCTCTACCTTTGTCGTCACCGGGTTGCTGGGGTTCGTCTGGCTCGCGCTGTGGGTCGTGTTGTACCAGGTACCCGAGCGCCATCCGTGGATCACCGAGGCGGAGCGGGCACATATCCTGTCGGATCGCGTGACCAACGCCGCCCAGCAGGCGGACTGGCAGCCGGGCTGGCTGACGTTGCTCACGTATCGCCAGACGTGGGCCGTGGTGGTCGGCCGCTTCATCACGGATCCGATCTGGTGGCTCTACATCTTCTGGCTGCCGAGTTATTTCCAGGAGGCGCGCGGATTCAGCCTCCAGCAGATTGGTCTCTCGGCCTGGCTGCCGTTCCTCTGCGCGGGAATTGGCGCGCTCGGCGGCGGATGGGCGTCAGGGTACCTCATCCAGCGTGGCTGGACCGTGGATCGCGCCCGAAAGACGGTGATGGCGTTCGGCGCGCTGCTGACGCCCGCCGGCATCTTCGCCATGCGGGCGGAAAGCCCGTACACCGCTCTCTTCCTGATGGGCGTCGTGCTCTTCGGGTTCCAGGTCTGGATCAACAACCTGCAGACGCTGCCGAGCGACTTCTTCCCCAAGTCGGCCGTCGGGTCGGTATTCGGACTCGGCGGGACGTCGGCCGCCATCGCGAGCGTGATCTACAACTTCGGCACCGGCCACGTGGTCGATGCCATGGGGTACACCCCGGTGTTCGTGGTCGCCGGCGTGCTTGGACCGCTCGGGCTGGTCGCGGCGGTGCTCCTGGCGGGCCGCGTCACACCCATCAAGACCGCGGACCTGCGCTAGCCGGTGTGGCGCCGTGCCTAGTCGTGTTCGACGACGCTGAGGAGGCTGCGGTGGACGGTCAATCCGGCTTCACCGTTGTAGTCGATGAACCCGAGTTTCCGGAACTTGTTCATGAACTGGTTGATTCGCGACCGGGTGGTGCCGACCATCTGCGCGAGATGCTCCTGGCTGACGCCGGCCACCATCGTTTCGACCACGCTCTCCTTGCCGAAGTGCGACAGGAGGAGGAGCATCCGGGCCAGCCGCTTTTCGCTGGAGTTGAAGAGCTGATCGACGAGGTCCTCTTCGTAGCGGATGTTGCGGGTCAGCAGGTGCGTCACGAACACCTCCGCCAGGCCCTGCACGTCGTGGAGCATCCGCACCATGGCGGGGCGGTCCACCCTGGCGAGCGTACACGCACCACCCGTAATCGCCGTGGCCATCCGCGCGGGCTGTCCGGCCAGACATCCTTCACCGAAGAACTCGCCCGCATCCCTCGTGGCGACGATCGCTTCTTTGCCGTCCTGAGAGGCCACCGCAAGCCTGACCTTGCCTCGCAGCAGAAAGAACACGGAGTCCGCGGGCTCTCCCTGCACGAAGATCGTCCTGTTCGCCCGGTAGTCGACGACGGTCTTCCCGGTGGACACGCCCGCCAGCAGCGTGCGCCAGTCCACCGCCGCAGCGGTGCCCGGGACGTCGCCGGCCGTCCGTCTCTCCTCCTGGACGCGAGTGGCGGCACGTTGAGCCATCAGCCTCATGACCCCAGTGGTTGCAGGGCCAGGCCAACCAGGACCCGGTCGGTGTCGGACAAGTCACCAATGATCTTCCGTACGGCGTGCGGGAGCTTGACGACCAGCGTCGGGACGGCCACGATCTGGTCTCCCCGCGCCATCTGCGGGTTCTCCAGGAGGTCGATGACCTCGATCTTGTAGCGACCGTCGAGGTGCTGTTCGCAGAGCGCCTTGAGGTTGGCGAACGCACGAATCGACTTCGGACTTTGGCCCGCCACGTAGAGCCGCAGCGTCCACGCCACCGGCTTCGGGGGGCGTGGCGCACGAGGCCGCGACGGTGCCCTGGTCTTGGGTGCAGGCATTCAGTGTTTCCGCGCGGGCGTTCCCCGCTGCTCGCTGTGATAGGAGGAGGTGTCGGCCTTGCGGCTGCGCACCATCTGTCCGCGCTCCAGCAGCAGGGCTTCGCCGGCTTGCGTCGATGCCGAGATGGTCTGCTGGATGTTCTCCTCCTCCTCCTCGAATTCGGTCCTGAGCATCACCATGCGGGCCTCGAACATCCGGCGTTTGCGATCCAGTTCGCGACGGCGGCCCTCCAGTTCATTGGCCCGGCAGGTGTCGGCCGCCTTTTCGCGCCCTTCCTGTGACACCCGGGCCGAACCGGTCAGCACACCATCCGGCCCGAGGTAGACGTCAAGCAGCCGAAGGCCATCGCCTGTAATCAGGAACTCGCGGATCTGGTTGGAGTGCTCCATCCCGCGCGACTTCAGGACGCTGATGGCGCGGTTCCGCTCGCCTTCGACCACGATGCTCTTCAACCGGATGCACGTATCCATCAAGGTCGACACGTCCGATTCGCTGGCGTCGAGTTCGTCGCCGCCCGCCGCGAGGCTGGTGAAGACCGAGGTGATGCCCTGCGTCTTGAGATAGTCGACCAGCCGCGTGAGCATCGACCGCACCTCGTGGTGGGTACTGACCGAGAGCAGGTTCGTCACCGGATCCACGACGACGACGCTCGGCGTGAAATCGGAGACACACCGGTGGGTCACCAGCAGGTGTTCTTCAATGCCGCCGTGACTGGGTCGCGACGCCTGGAACCGCAGCAGGCCGTTGCGGGTCCACGGCTCGAGGTCGATGCCAATCGACCGCATGTTGCGCATGACCTGCCGGGGTGACTCTTCGAACGCAAAGTACAGGCACCGTTCGCCGCGCCGGCAGGCCGCATCGACGAAGTGCGCGGCGACGCTGCTCTTCCCGGTCCCCGAGGTGCCGGACACCAGGATGCTGCTGCCCTTCAGATAGCCCTTGCCTCCCAGCATGGTATCCAGCCTGGCGATGCCGCTTGACGTGCGTTCCGTGGGAGCCGCGTGGTCCAGCCGCAGGGATGAGACCGGCAGCACCGAGATGCCGTGGTCGTCAATGAGGAATGGGTATTCGTTCGTGCCGTGCGTCGATCCCCGGTACTTGACCACGCGCAGGCGCCGCGTCGAGATCTCATCCCGCGTCCGGTGATCGAGCACGATCACGCAGTCCGAGACGAACTCTTCGATGCCGTGCCGTGTCAGCCGGTCGGGCCGGTCCCGCTCAGCGGTGATGACCGTGGTCAGCCCCTGCTGCTTGAGCCAGGCGAACAGGCGGCGGATCTCGGCGCGCAGGATGCCGGGGTTCGGCAATTCCCCGAACAGCGCCTCGATGGTATCCAGGACGATCCGTCGCGCCCCGACCCTCCCGACGGCGTCGGCGATGCGAATGAAGAGGCCGTCGAGGTCGTACTCGCCGCTCTCCGCAATCTCGCTCCGCGAGATCTGCACGTGGTCCAGGAACAACTTTTTGTCGGCCACGAGCCGGCTCAGGTCGAAGCCCAGCGAGGCGCTGTTCGTCGTCAGATCCGGAATCGTCTCCTCGAATGACATGAACACGCCAGGTTCGTCGTATCGCGTGGCGCCCCGCACCAGGAACTCCAGCCCGAACAACGTCTTGCCGGAGCCGGCCCCACCGCTGACGAGCGTAGGCCGTCCGGTCGGCAACCCGCCGCCCGTGATCTCGTCCAGCCCCTGGATCCCGGTCAACGACTTCTGCAGGGTCTTCGGCGATGGCCGTCGTGCGGTTGCCTTCTGTCTCATGCAGAGTGTCCCGGAAGTGACCGGACGCGTGTGCGCGCCAGTCGGGCCCTGAGGTTGCGCAGGTCCCTGCGGCAGCCCGCAACGGCCGCGTCGGCGGCGGTCAGGCGTTCGCGCAGGTACGTGCGGGCCAGCAGCGCCCGCTCGAGTTGCAGCATGAGCCGCGAGGATTCAACGGGACCATTCATGGTGCACCCAGCGTAGCGGAAGCGGGCGGGCTGAAACTGTTCACAATTGAACAGGCTGGCCGCTGCCGGTGCGGGACACGCGCACCGGCAGGGCGAGAGTAACGGGGACTTCGTCAGTTGGAGTCGAGCTTCTGGACATCCTTGATGTCGCGCAGGGTCCGCCGCATGTCTTCGACGACTCGCATGCCGTCGAGCGTCGCCTCCAGCGATTCGGCCGTCGCCGCCACCGCATCCATGGCAGCATGTCGGGCGGCGTCGGCCGCGGTTCGGGCTTCTTCGCTGGCCATTCGCGCTGACTCTCCGGCTTCCCGCATACGTTCCCGCTCCTCCCGCACGGCTTCGAGCGCCTCCCGGTGCTGGTCGCGAACGGCCCGCGCTTCTTCGGCGAGCTGGCGAAACTGTTCCGCTTCGTCCCTCGCCGACTCGGCGGACCGGCGGCGCTCCTCCGCATGCGCCGGAGCCCATTCGCTGTCCCGCAGGGTTCCGGGCTGCCGCTCGTCTTCGTGCGCCGCCGGCTGCTCCAGCGGTCCCGGGGACTGATCGTCGGTTGGCATCACGGTACTCCCTCGCGTGAGCCAGCGCGGGGGAACCGGCGGTTCGCCCTCACACGCGGCATCACCATCGAGGTTACCGGACAGGACGCCGCACACCGTGTACTGAACAGCACAGGGTGTGCCCTAGCCTCTAGCCTCTAGCCTCTAGCCTCTAGAGCAGCTCGTCCCCCGCCGGCCCGGCCGTCTCCTGACGCTCGGGTGCGAGCAACGCGACGAGTGCGGCGTGGCGGTACATGTCTGAGAACGTGGGGTAGTTGTAGAGCGTCTCGGCGATGTGCGTCGCGTCGGCGCCCGCATCCAGAAACGCCTGCCCGGTGTGAATCAGCTCGCTGGCGCTGTGGCCGATGATGTGCACGCCACGCAGCACGAGCGAGTCGCGCTCGAAGAGCAGCTTCACGAGCCCGCCCGGAGCCCCGACGATCTGTCCCTTCGGGTTCATCGCGTAGTGCCCGCGGCCGGCCACGTACGGAATCCCCTTTTCCCGCAGCGCCTCTTCGGTGTCGCCGATGTAGCTCACTTCGGGAATCGCATAGATCGCGAACGGCAGGCGCGACGTCCGCAACTTCGGGCCCGGGATGCCGTAGGCGTGGCGAATCGCCTGGCGCCCCTGCTCCATCGAGGTGCTGGCCAGGGCGGGGTACCCGATCACGTCGCCGACCGCGTAGATGTGGGGATGCACCGTCTGGAACTTCTCGTTCACCGTGAGCAGGCCGCGCGCGTCCGGCTGGATGCCGATGGCCTCGAGGCCGAGGCCGCGCGTATTGCCGTCTCGACCCACACAGTAGAGGAGCACGTCGGCTTCGAGCACGTTGCCCTGGCGCGTCGTGACACGCACCATCGGCGGCGCGCCTTCCACGCGTTCGACCTGCGCGTAGTGATCGTTCGACACGAACACCACGCCGCGCCGCAGCAACTCCCGGTGCAGGAGGCCGGCAATCTCCCGGTCGACAAACGGCAGGAGTTCGGCCCGGGTATCGACCAGCGTCACCGCGAGCCCGAGCGCGGCGAAGATCGACGCGTACTCCAGCCCAATCACCCCGGCGCCAAGGACGACCATCGACCGGGGCATCCGCGGCAGCCGCAGCACCGTGGTGCTGTCGAACACGATGTCGTCGTCGAACGAGATGTCCGCCGGCCTGTTGGGCGCCGAACCAGTCGCGATCACGATCACGTCGCCGGACAGGCGCAGGCGCACCTGTCCGTCCACCCCGTGGACGGCAATCGTGTGCGCGTCGAGGAACCGCCCTTCGCCCCGGAAGAGCTCGATCGCGTACCGGTTCAGCGAGCGGTTGATGAGTTCCAGTTCGCGCTGCACGACGCGCTGCTCGCGGTACATCAGCTCCGGCACGGTGATCGTGTCGGCGATCTCGACCTTGATCGCGTCGAGCTTGTTGTGGCGCAGGCCGTACACGAAGGTGGCGCTCTCGCGCAGGGTCTTGCTCGGGATGGTGCCCCAGTTCACCCGCATCCCGCCCACGACGTTCTCGCGCTCGACCAGCGCGACGCGTTTGCCCGCGCGGGCGGCCTGGATCGCGGCGCGCTCCCCGCCGGGCCCTCCCCCGAGAACGACGACATCGAAGTGGCTCACGCGGACTCCCTCACCTGACGGCCCGCCTGAGAAGATACCAGATTGCCGGCACGATGCCCATCGACGCCTCGCGCCATCACGCCGGCGAACGGATGGGGCGCTGCCGGTCCCAATGCCGCGTCCTGGCGGCGGCCATGAACCGGTCGGTGTCGCCGACATCCACCACTCCGGCATCGCGTCCCACGTTCGCGCTCTTCAGGAGCGCCTGGCCGCCTGAGTCGACGGCGATGGCCTTGAGATGGCCGAACGCGTCACGCACGAACTCGATCGCGGCACGTTCCCCCGCGAGTCTCCGCGCTCCCTCTTCGGACAGGATGACGACGAGCGCGTCGAACAGGACCGAATGCGGCCCCTCCAGCTGCGCGTCCGCCGGCACAGTCGAGCCATCTGCCAGCGTCACGCTCCCGAACGTGGGGCCGATGGTCTTCACCGCAGCACCAGCCGCCGCCGCCGCTTGCGTCAGCTTCCGGATCATCGCGTCATCGGAACCATCTGCGATGAGCATGCCAATCGTGCGTGCCATGTGCGTCTCCTTCGTCAGGCCAATGCCCGGTGAGCCGACAGTGTCCCATGGGCACGGTCCCGGTCCCTGTGCCGGATCGCACATCGCGTCCGATGTGCCGGACGGAACAGACACCCGCGGATGGGACGCGCATACTCGAGGCATGAGAGAGCATCCCAGGTTGCGAGGAGTGAAGAAGGCCACCGTCGGCCGCGCGGGAGCCGATCAGGACAGCCGCAAGGGCGCGACCGAGGAGAACCGCCCTGGTCCCGCACGGTCACGCCATCCCGGCCTGGACGAGAACGGGCTGCCCAACGACGCGGTGGCCATCGCCCAGGACAGAGAGGGTGCGAACGCGGACAAGTCACAGTCGTAGGCGTGCGGCTCACGAGCCGAACCTGAAGCAGTCAGCTCTCGAGGGCCGTACTCCCGGTTCGTGTGTGAGGGCGTCAGCAAACCGGACCTGCAATCCAAGCAGGGCCGCCGCATCGGCTGTGTCCGGCCGCTGTTCCGCGTACACGTGGTGCCACGCGTCGACGACGTCGCACACCCGCTCCCGGCCAACCCAGTAGTCGCCCTCGGCGACCGCCCTGACGCACTCGTAGCGCGCTGACGGCAACACGTTCTTGGGCAGGATGCCACGCGCGCCAAGCACCAACGCCGCGATCGCCTCCTTGTCCGCCAATGAGTCAGTCAGGACGATGGTGGGAACGCCCGTTCCGCTGTCCGTCAGTTGCCGCAGCGTGTCGAGGCCGCCGACGCGGGGTCTGGCCAGATCGACGAGCATGACGTGAGGACAGTGCGCGCGAACCATCCCGACCGCCTCGGCACCGTTGCCGGCTGCGCCGACCACCGAGAGACCGCCTTCCACTGCCAACGCGTCCCGGAGGGCATCGCGGGACGGGGCGAGGGGATCCACGATGACGATCCGCAGCGTGGGCGGGCCGGAGTCCGGGGGAACAGTCATCCAGGTGCTCCTGTCGAAGGAGCCAGTCTATTGGCCCGGATGCCCTGGCTGCTGTTCACAATTGGACACTCCCCGATGGAGGCGCCGGGTCGGATTCGGAGACGGTAGGAAGTAGTCAGTAGCCGAACGCCGATGGCCGAGAGCCGACCGCCGATGGCCGCTGGCCGAGCGTCGAGGCAGCGTGTTGTCGCGGCAGCGTGTTTGACAAAACTGATACAGCGCGAATAATGGGCCCTGTCACACGCCCCGGGCAGATCCCAGATGCCCCGACGCGGGGTCATCCACTGGCGGGCACGGTCGCGGGAACATCCCGGCCACAGCGACCGGGGCCGGCGGGTTCGGAAGCGGATGCGGGTGGTCCACGATGATCTGCTCACTGTCGGAAGTGCCGCTCTTTGCCGGCCTGTCGCGGTCCCAGGTCGCCGAACTTGAACGGCACATGCGGCCGGTCGAGTTTGCGCCGCAGACGCTGATCGTGCGCAGGGGGGACCCGGCCGACGCGGCGTTCCTGGTCCTCTCGGGGCTGGTCGCCGTACGCCAGCACGACGCGGGCTCCGGCGTGGACTTCCTGCTTCGGGAACTCGGTCCCGGCGAGATGTTCGGCGAGATGGCCATCCTGACGAGAGGCCCTCGCACCTCATCGGTGGTTGCCGTTCAGCAGACGACCTGCGCCGTGTTGCCACGGGCGGAGTTCGAACGCACGATGCGCGAACAGCCCGAATTCGCCCTGGCCATGACCGCGATGCTCGCCGAGCGCCTCGATCGTTCGAGCCAGCGCGCTGGGATCGACTTCGTCAACCTGGCCCGCGTCCGTCTGGATCCGCGCGTCCTCTCGTTGCTGCCGCCCTCGCTCGTCAACGAACATCGCGTGCTGCCCATCGCGTTCCGGAACAACCGGCTGACGCTGGCCATGACGAATCCGAACAACGTCGTGGCGCTGGACGATGTGCGGCACGTGATCAAAGGCGTCATGATCGAGCCGGCCATCGTCACCGAGGACGACTTCCGGCGATTCATGGCCGGTCCGTACGTGCGGGCCACGACCCGGCCGGATCAGGTCTCCCCCGCCGGGAAGAAGCCGCCCGCGACCGCGCCCCAGGCCGTCTGGACGGCCGATACCGTCGACCTCCTCCAGTCGGACATCATCCGCGAGCTGACGCTGGAACCCGTTTCGGGGTCGCCCGCCGGCGAGACCAAACAGGATCTGATGATCGCATCGGAAGACGCGCCCATCATCCGGCTGACCAATTCGATTCTGGGGTTCGGTATCAAGCAGGGCGCCAGCGACATCCACGTCGAGCCCATGGAGCACGAGGTGACGGTCCGGTTCCGTGTGGACGGCGTCCTCCAGGTCGTGCAGCGGCTGCCGAAGAAGGTTCAGCTCGGCCTCGTCTCCCGCATCAAGATCCTGGGCAGGCTCGACATCGCCGAAAAACGCCTGCCGCAGGACGGCCGCATCAGCGTGACGATGGAAGGGCGCGCGATCGACCTGCGCGTCTCCTCGGTGCCTGGCAAGTGGGGCGAGAAGGTGGTGATGCGGATTCTCGACCGCTCGGGCACGGCGCTCGCGCTCGACCGTCTCATCAGCCACGCGCCGACACTGGCACTGGTGCGCGACGCGCTGGCGCAGCCTTACGGCATCATCTACGTGACCGGCCCGACCGGATCGGGCAAGACCACCACGCTGTACGCGGCGCTGAGCGAGATCAACGACTCGAGCCTCAACATCTCCACGGTCGAGGACCCGATCGAATACGACTTGCCTGGCGTGACGCAGATTCAGGTGAACCCGGAGATCGGCCTCACCTTCGCCGGCGTGCTCCGCGCATTCCTCCGCCAGGACCCCGACATCCTGCTGGTGGGGGAAACGCGCGACCGTGAAACGGCGCACACCGCGGTGGAGGCCGCGCTCACCGGGCACCTCGTGTTCACGACGCTGCACACCAACAATGCGGCGGCGGCGTTCACGAGGCTGCGGGAGATGGACATCGGGCCGTTCCTCGTCTCGTC
This sequence comes from uncultured Vicinamibacterales bacterium, assembly GCA_964372095.1. Taxonomy (GTDB): domain Bacteria; phylum Acidobacteriota; class Vicinamibacteria; order Vicinamibacterales; family JAKQTR01; genus CAYJPV01. Next base: position 101,192 of record CAYJPV010000012.1, read on the forward strand.
GTCCACCATCGCCGTCATTGCGCAACGGCTCGCGCGGAGGCTCTGCCAGGCGTGCCGGGAGCCGTACGTGATCGATGCTGCCGCCGCAGCGTTCTTCGACGTGCCGGCGGGGACGCAGTTCTTCCGCGCTCGCGGCTGCGATCGCTGCTCAGGCCGGGGGCTCGCCGGCCGTGTCGGCATCTACGAAGTGATGCGCCTGAACACCGCGTTGCGGCTACTGGTGAGCGCGGGCGCGCCGGCGGAAGAGATTCACGCCGCCGCCACCGCGGGCGGCATGATCAGTCTCAAGCGATACGCGGCGCTCCTGCTGGCGGAGGGACTCACGACGGTCGAGGAGGTCATGGCGGTCGTCAGTGCCGATGACTGACCTCGGGTGCGGGGCTTCCATGAACCAGATGGACTTCGAGGAGCTGTGCAACGGCCTGACGCTGACGGAGATCGTCCGGCTCCAGACCATGCTGTCGGCCGCCCTGGTCAGCCGCTTCGAGCGTCCGGCGGCCCTGGTCTTCTCGGACGTCGTCAACTCCACCGCCTTCTGCGCGAAGTTCGGCGACATCGCCGGCCGCCAGCTTCTGCAACGCCACGTCGACCTTCTCCACCAGAGCATCGCGCCATCGGGCGGCCGCGTGGTCGACACGGCCGGAGACGGGGCATTTGTCTGGTTTCCCTCAGTGGACGACGCGCTCACCGCCATGGTGGAGTTGCTGGGGCAGATCGCCATCGAGAACACGCGTAGGCCGCGTGAGCAGCCGCTCGCGGTCCGGATCGGCATGCATCAGGGAGCCGTGCTGACCGACGGCGTTCAGGTCAGCGGCGATGCGGTGAACGTCTGTGCGCGCATCGCCGCGTCTGCCGAGGCGGGGGAAATCCGGATGAGCAAGGCCGCATTCCTCGCACTCACGAAGACCGCCCACCGGCTCAAGTGCCGCCCCCTCCCGCCGATCGTCCTCAAGGGCCTGGACCGCCCCATCGACCTGATGGTGGTCGACTGGCGGGACCGCGCCGTCTGGCTGTCGTCCGTCCGCCTGGAGACGGGGCAGGAGTTCCCCATCCCGGACCAGGACGTCGTCACGTTCGGCCGGCTCGAGGCTCAGGAAGGCAAGCCCGGCAACGACATCGTCCTTCGCTGCGGGGACGACGTCCAGAGCCTGCAAATCAGCCGTTGGCATTTCGAGTTGCGCCGCCAGAGCTGCGGATGGGCCATGCGGTCGGTCACGGCGGCGCCGACCAGAGTCAACGGAACGGATCTGGCCAAAGGCGACGAATGCCCGGTTCGCCCAGGCGATCAGGTCCGCGTTGGCAACGTGCTGTCACTGTCCTTCGAAGCCCCGCCCGTGCGGCCTGAGGCGGCCGACCCGCAGAAGACCGTCATCCTTCCGGACGAGTAATCCGTCGTGGGACAGGGACCGCGCGATCAGAAGCGAAACGCGATCGTCGCAGCTCCGAAACGTGCCCCTGCTGGCTGGGTCTTGTACTCGCGCCCCCAGTACACGTACGAGAACGTGGCCTCGAACCACCGCGTCCAGAACGACACCCCCACCTCGGCCGCCGGAAACAACGACTTCTTGTCCACGCGAGGCCCGTCCCGGAAGGTATTCCCGTCCAGCGTGAGGTTGCGCCCGACGAGGTTGGCCCCGCCCCCCGCGAACAGATAGGCCCCGAACTCGCGTGAGGGCGCCGCCCCCCGCCCGGAACCGGGAATTGGCACGTTCCCCAGCCCGCGGATGAGCCGCTTGCCGAAGTCGTCCGGGAGGTTGAATCCGACCCGGATCTGCGCATCCGCCTGGGCCTGAATCAGGACGTTGCCGAACATCGCGCCCGCCGCCGGGATGGCCTCGACAGCCCAGCCAGAGGAGGAATCGGCAAGGCGGTAACGGCGCCGGTGTTCGTACACCAGGTTCAGGATCGGTTCGTTCTCGAGTTGAGAGTCCCAGCCTTGAGGCTCCGGGCTCCCCGTCATCCGGTGGTAGGCCAGCTGGGTCTCCTCGGCCAGTGACGCAGGTCCCACCATGCCCGTGATGAGTTTGGCGCCGTGAAACCGGTGGCCGCTCACATACTGCGTCGACACCGCCCCAAATAGCAGCCCGACGTACGGGCGCTCCTGTGGCGCAGGCACGCGCCGTGTGAGGTCGTGCGGCGTGGAGATAATCTGGCCCAGTTCGTAACTCGTCGTCCACCGGCCGTGTTCGGCGCCGAACCACTTCCAGAGCCCGCCCAGCGGGCCTCGGCCCTCCAGGGACACCGTCAACGACAGGCCGTTCGAGTAGTCCCGATCGGCGCCGGCCACCGCATCGTTCTCCCAGCGCAGCGAGACCGCGCCGTGAGATTCGGGGCCTGGTGACCGCGTGGCTTGCCCGCCCTGGGAGGCGTTGTTCGGCGCTGGCGCGAGGCCGGTGGCCATACTGACCGGCCAGGCCGGCACGACGTTCAATCCGATTGTCAGGAATAATGAAGCCAGAAACATCGAACCCAACCCTCAGAGCCATCCCCGTGCGGTCCGGACAGTCGCAGGCCGGGCTGCACGGGTTCCTGTAACTGAGATGCGGATCTGGCCCCGTCGGTGACGCACAAGATCCCCGCGGCGCGCCGTCACCATCCGCCCCGCACACGCATCTTAGAAAGAAGCAGGTTGGGGGGGGGCCCAGGCCCCGGAAGGGAATCGCGATGCCGGACGGGCAGGAACGTGAGCAGGACGGGTCAACGGCGCGCCGGTGGCTCCGGTCGGGCTGGAAGCACCGCGAAACCGTACTCTGGCTGGCGCTGGTGGCCATCGTCCTGATGGTTCAATGGCCAGTGCTGAAAGGATGGTACTACCGGGCCACGGATGCGGCCGCACCGCCGTCCGCGGTGGTGTGGCAGGACGACCTTGAGGCCGCGCTCGCCACGGCGCGCGCGAGCGGCAGGGGCGTGCTCATCGAATTCTCGGCGTCCTGGTGTCCGTCGTGTATCGCGATGAAACACGAGGTGTGGCCCGATCCGGCCGTGGCACGGGCCGTCGAGACCGGCTACGTCGCGGTGAGTGTGGACACCGACCGGAACGGTGTGCTGCCTGCCCGCTACGAGGTGGACACCATCCCGACGCTGCTCCTCCTCGACGCCGACGGCCGTGTGCTGAAGCGCAACGACGGTTTCCTGCCCAGGTCGGGCATCCTCCGGTTCCTCGCCGAAGCGGCGCGGTGACCGCGGTTGGCCGTCGTATGCCCGCGGCGGTCGGCCGCTCCAGGATGGTGTTGTCTCACGGCAGGCGGGCTTCGCGCAGCCCCATCGCCACGAGCAACCCGTTGAGGATGGCTTGCGGACGAGGCGGGCACCCCGGCACGTACACGTCCACGGGCAGTACCCTGTCGATGCCGCCCACGGCCGCGTAGGTGCCCTCGCCGAAGATCCCGCCGCTGCATCCGCAGGCGCCCACCGCGACGACGATCCGCGGCTCCGGTGTGGCCTCGTACGTCCGGCGGAGCGCCACCTCCATGTTTCGCGTCACCGGGCCAGTGACGAGCAGCACGTCGGCGTGGCGCGGGCTGGCGACGAGGTGAATGCCGAAACGCTCGAGGTCGTAGACCGGATTGGCGGTGGCCGCGATTTCCAGTTCGCATCCGTTGCAGCTGCCAGCGTCCACCTGGCGCACGTGCAGGGACCGTCCCAGCGCGCCACGGATCCGCCGCCGCAACCGCTCGGCCCCTGCGGCGAGGCTCTCTCCTGCCCGAAACCCGGTGTCACACAACACGCCGCGCCCCGTGGCGGCATCGACGGCAAACGACGCGGTCGCGGTCAGTTGCTCGCGGCTGTACGCCGCGACGTCGATCGCCGTGGACACGGTGATGGCGCCCTCGGGACAAGCCTCCACGCACCGCTGGCACTGGATGCATGCGCCGTACGACAGCGACACGATCTTCTGGTTTCCGGCCACGGGCCGGACCCGGATGGCCTCTGTCGGGCACGACGTGGCGCACGCGTCGCACGCCGCGCACCGGGCAAAGTCAATGACAGGGAACCCGAACGCCGCGGAGCCGCCGAAGGGGTTCTCCTCGGTTCTGACGCCGGTCTTCAGGCTATTGACGATGAGACTGATCATCGGACCCGTCCAGGCTTCGGTTACCGGTCGTTGCCGGAGTACGAAAGGTTAAAACTCTTATTGATCACCGGGAAGTCCGGCATGATGTCGCCCGGGACGGCCTGCACGAGCCCTGGCCAGTTCAGGAAACTCGGGTCGGTCACCTTGACCCGCGTCACGCTACCGCCGTCGTCCGTGCACACCCAGTGCAGGCACGGCCCGCGCCAGGCTTCGGCCCAGCCGAGCGCGGCCGCCCGCGGGGGCAGAACCTCAGGCAGGGGTACGCGCAGGGGGCCGTCGGGCAGCGCCTGCAGCACCTGCCGGACGATCGAAATCGACTGTTCGATCTCGCGGGCGCGCACCATCAGCCGGGCCCGCACGTCGCCGCCCTCCTCCACCGGCACCACGAAACGAAGGCCTGCATACCCGTCGTGGGGATGGTCCCGGCGCAGGTCCGCGTCGATCCCCGACGCCCGCCCGGCGACGCCGACAATCCCGAGATCCCGGGCCGCCTGGTTCGTCAAGGTGCCGGTTCCGTCGATCCGGTCGGTGAAGGTCCCGGCATCAATGAGCAGGGCGAGCAGTTGCTCGAACGCCTTCGCGAAGGTGACGAGATGGCGCTGCAGCGCGCCGCCATGTTCCGGCGCCAGATCGCGTGACACACCACCCAGAGCGACGGCGTTTCTCATCAGGCGTGTGCCGAAACACCGGTCCTGCATCCGGAGCAGGTCTTCGCGCAGCAACTGCGCCCGGCTCGCCGGTACGGTGAACGCCACGTCCGTCGCCATCGCGCCGATGTCCGAGATGTGGTTGTAGAGCCGCTCGAGTTCCAGCAGCAGGGTTCGCAGCGCGCGTGCCCGAGGGGGCACGTCGACACCGGCCAGGCGCTCGATGGCATGGGCGAAGGCCAGGGCGTGGCCCACCGTGGTATCGCCGGAGATCGACTCGGCGAGCAGCAGTCCGTGGCGCCACGGGAGGCGCTCGAAACGTTTCTCGATCCCTTTGTGCACGTAGAACAGCCGGAGCTGGAGGTACAACACCGGTTCGCCGGCGACGCCGAACCGGAAGTGGCCGGGCTCGATGATGCCGGCATGCACGGGCCCCACCGGCACCTGGAACACGCCCTCGCCCGTGACCGGACGGAAGGGATGGGCATCGCTCGTCACCCGGGGCACCTGCGTGGTGTCCGCGAAGTCTTTGCGCAGGGCCCAGGCGCCGTCGGGCCAGTCATCGTGTACCGCCACCGGCGCTGGATTCGGATGGCCGTCCGGCGACAGCCCGAAGACGTCCCTGATCTCGCGCTCGAACCAGTTCGCAACGGGATGCGCGACCGAGATGGACGGAAAGGCTGCCACCGCGGGGTCCACGGGGGCGGCCACGCGCAGGAACGTGTTCAGCCTCGGCAGCGACCAGACGTGGTGAACGACGAACGTGCCCGTCTCGCGGCGTGCGTCCGTCGCGAAGAGCGACAGGAGGCGCCCATCGAGATCCCGCGCGATCCGATCGGCCAGGGCCGGCAGGTCGGGCGTTCCGACGTTGAGCACCAATTCGCCGGCGTGGGCCTCGCGCACCGCGCCGCCCTCCACGCCGAGCGCCGTTGCGACGACAGCCTGTGTGCTCACTGCCCCCCCCACACCACCTGCGTGGCTGCGTGGACGAGGGCCAGCAGCGGACCCGGCAGGTAGAACGCCGAGCCCACCGCGAGGGCCGCGGCGCAGGCCGTCGCACCCATCCCGATGTCCACACGCTCGCCGTCCGGCGGAACACGGCCGGTCTCGCGTGTCGGGCCCAGGGTCAGTCGGCCGATCTGGTAGATGAAGCCGCAGAACAGCATGACCAGCGCGGCCAGAAACACACTGGTCGCCACGACGTGGGGTCCCCCGAAACCCGCCCGGAGGATGGTCATTTCGCTGAAGAACAGGCCGAACGGCGGCGAACCGGTGACCATCAGCGCCGACAGGATCAGGAACCCGCTGGCCACGGGCGTACGGCCGATCGAGCCCCCGCCGATGGCGTCGAAGTCCGACGACCGGTGGAGTTGCGCGACGGTGCCGGCCGACAACAGCACCACCGGCTTGGCGAACGTGTGATAGGTCATGTGGAGGATCGCGCCCAAGACGCCTGCTCTCACGCCAAGGCCCACGCCCACCGCCATGATCCCGACGTGTTCGATGCTCGAGTAGGCGATCAGGCGTTTCAGGTTCCACTGGATCAGGATGAACGGCGTAGCCACGAGGACCGAGGCCAGCCCGAGCGCCAGCAGCAGGTTCTCCGAGAATCCGGGCCCCAAGGAGGCCTTCGAAATCAGGTGAATCCGCAGGATGCAGTACATCGCGCCGTTCAGCATGCCGACGGCCATGAGCACCACGGCCGGGGACGGCGCTTCGCGGTACGCATCCGGCTTCCACGTATGCATGGGCGCGAGGCCCGCTTTGGTCCCGTAGCCAATCAGGGCGAAGACGACACCCAGCCTCAACGTGAAGGGATGCAGGTCGCCTGCGACACGGATGAACTGCGTCCAGTTCAGCGCGGCCATACCTTCGCCGAGCCGTCCCTGGGCGGAGGCGAAGAGCAGCACGGTGCCAAGCAGGGCGAACGCCAGGCCCAGGCTGCCGAGCACCAGGAACTTCCAGGCGGCCTCGAGCGACGTGTCGCGATCGTGAAACGCCACAAGGAAGACGGACGTCAGCGTCGTGAGCTCCACGGCAATCCAGAGGATGCCGAGGTTGTTCGACACGGACACCAGGAGCATGGCGAACACGTACGCCGGGATCAGGCCGTAGAACTCGCGCCGCTGGCGCCGCGTGACAAGCCCGCGGTCTTCATTGCGCCGCAAGTACCCGACGCCGTAGGCCGCGGCGAGCAGGCCCACGAATCCGCACAACACGAGGACGAGGGCCGACAGGCCGTCCACCCGCAGCGCATCGGCGAACGCGGACGGCGTCCGGCCCGCCAGAAACTCCCCGGCTGTCGCGAGGCAGAGGGCGAAGGTCATCGCCAGTCCGCCGAGCATGCCGGCTTCCCGGTACGGACGGCGAACGGCCAGACTCCCGACCGCAGCCGTGATCAGCGGAACGACCAGCGTCCACAGGAGCAGGTTCACGTCATCCTTTCAGATTCGAAAGACGGCTCACGTCCATCGACTCGAAACGGTCGACGATCCGACGGACGAGCATGCCGAGGATCAGCACGGCGAGAATCACGTCAAACGAAATGCCGAGTTCCACGATCAGGGGCATGCCGGTGGTGACACCGACGGCCACGAGGAACACGGCGTTCTCCACGGTCAGGATGGCGAGGATCTGCGAGATCGCCTTGCGCCGTGTCACCATCAGGAACAGGCCGATCAGCAGCAGCGCGAGGGCCACGCCAATGATGTGGTGGCTGACGCCGCGGGCGCCTTCCGGAAACCCCGTGCTCACGCGATACCCGACGACCGTGAGGGCCAGGCACACCAGCAACGACGCCGGGACGTTCAGAAGCGGCTCGATCTCGCGATGAATCCCCACCCGATCGACCGTGCGCATCAGGAAGAGAGGGATCAGGACGGCCTTGAGGATCACGGTCATCGCCGCCGTGACGAAGAGCTCCGGCCGCCCGTCGGCAATCGCCATCGTCGCGGCCACCACGCCGAGCAGCAGGGACTGCAGTCCGTACAGCCGGACCGCCGTCAGCAGCGCCTTCTGGCCGACCATGAGGTAGCCGCTCACGAGCATGCCGGCCGCACAGAAGATGAGGACTTCGTTTGCCGTCATGGGCCGCCCTTCAGAGGAACCGGATCGCCAGAGCCAGGAACGCCAGGCCCAGTGAGAGTGAAATGAGTTCGGGCACGCGGAACAGCCGCAGCTTGGCGTTCGTGCTCTCGGTCACGGTGACGGCAACGGCCAGCAGGAAGACCTTCCCGATCCAGGCGAGCAGGGACACCAGCAGCGGTCCTGGGGCGACGCTGGTGGCCATGCCCAGCGGCAGGAACAGGTTGACGAGCAGGGTCAGGTACAGCAGTTCCTTGAGCGCCGACGCCCACTCCACCAGCGCGAGGTCCGGGCCGGCGTATTCGAGGACCATGGCCTCGTGAATCATCGTCAACTCGAGGTGCGTGGCCGGGTTGTCCACCGGCACACGTCCCGTTTCGGCGACGACGATGATGAACAGGCCGACCAGGGCGAGCAGATCGCTGGGGTGGTACGCCGGGCCCTGGTGCACGAGGTTGCGGACCAGGACACCCAGGTTGAGGGACCCGCCCGCCAGGGCGCAGGCGAACAGGCCCAACATCAGCGCGGGCTCGGCCAGGGCCGCGATCGTCATGTCCCGGCTCGCGCCCATGCCGCCGAAGGGGCTGCCGGTGTCCAGGGCCGCGCTGGCCAGCGCAAAACGGCCGAGGGCCAGGGCTCCCACCAGCAGCAGCACGCCGCCGGCGGCTTCGAGCGGCGCGGCGGTCACCAGCACCGGGACGAGTGACGTGGCCGCGACCACCGCCGCGAAGTACACGCGCGGGCCGGCGGCGTAGAGCCACGACGCCGCCTCGGGACGCAGCGGCTCCTTGCGGAACTGCTTGGCCAGATCGTAGTACCCCTGCAGGAGCGGCGGCCCCTGACGGTGCTGCAGACGCGCCTTCATCTTCTTGATGAGCGTTCGCAGGAACGGCGCCGCGACGAGCAGGCCCGCGGCCTGCGCAATCGTCACCCCGGCATTCGCCAGCGTCTCCAGCACCCCGGCAACCATCAGCTTCTCCACCACACGAACAGGACCAGGCCGACCACCAGGGCGATGACATATGCCAGGTAGGCGTGCAGGCTGCCCGCCTGCAGCATCTTCATGCCTTCAGCGGCCCGCATCACGGTGCGCACCAGCGGGTCGTACACGTGGCGCTCGAAGGTCGGTTCGATCTCCGCGGAGTACCGGACTTCGCGCGGGAAATAGGGCGACACGTCGGCCAGGGGCTCGACGAGCCGCGTGGGCCGGTAGATGGCACCGAAGATCAGCATGATCGGCTTCGAGAATGCCGTGGCCGTGTATTCGGTCTCGGCCGTCAGTTCGCCGCCGCAGCCCCACGTCGGCACCCGGCGGATGGCCGCCCGCGAGCGGCGGGCCAGCAGCCACGCCAGGCCGCCGGCCCCGAGCAGGACTACCGCGAACGCCGCTGGCACCAGCCGGTCGAAGGCTTGGAGTCCGGACGCCACCACCAGCCCGCCCTGCACGAAGTCGGCTGGCGAGCGCATGCCGGGCAGCCCGATCGTCACGCGCTCAATCGCGCCGAGCACGACCCCCGGGAACAGGCCCAGCGCGATGCACGTCGCGGCGAGGAAGACCTGGGGCACCAGCGTCACGGCGGACTGTTCGACGGCGGCGGCGGCTTCGGGGCTGCGGGGCAACGCCAGGAACGTGATCCCGAACGCCTTGACGAAACAGGCGGCCGCCAGCGCGGCCGTCAGCGCCAGCAGAGCGCCGCCCAGGGGAAAGAGCAGGTGGACGATCGGTTCGGCAGATCCCCGGAAGCCGAACAGGAACGCCTGGAACGTGAGCCACTCGCTCACGAACCCGTTCAGGGGCGGCAAGCCCGAGATGGCGAGGGCCCCGACCAGGAACAGGGCGCCCGTCCAGGGCATCCGCCGGAGCAGTCCGCCGAAGTGCTCGATCTGCTTCGTGCCGACGGCCATCACCACGTTACCCGCCCCAAGAAAGAGGAGCGCCTTGAACACCGCGTGATTCATGACATGGTAGAGGCCGGCCGCCGTCCCGATGGCGGCAAGGTCCGCACGGCCGTAGGCCAGTCCCATCATGCCCGCGCCGAGGCCAAGCAGGATGATGCCGATGTTCTCGATGCTGTGGTACGCCAGCAGCCGCTTCAAGTCGTGCTGCATCAGGGCGTAGAGCACGCCCAGCACGGCCGACGCCCCGCCCACCGCCACGATGAACACACCCCAGTACAAGTCGGGGGTCCCGAGCCCGAAGGCGCACACCCGCACCATGCCGTAGATCCCCGTCTTCACGAGCACACCGGACATCAGCGCCGAGACGTTGGTCGGCGCGGCCGGATGGGCTTCGGGGAGCCAGATGTGCAGCGGGACGATACCGGCTTTCACGCCGAAGCCGAGGACGAAGAGCAGAAACAGCACCTGCCGGGTCGTGCCGCCCACGACGTCGCCGGCCAGAATGACGGCGAAGGCCGTGGATCCCGACGCGGAGGCCAGCACCAGGAACCCCGCGATGAGGCAGCCCGTCCCGACGTGTGACATCACCAGATACAGGAACGCCGCACGCCGGGACGCCTGCGCCTCGTGGTCGGTCGCCACGAGCGCCGCGGTCGCCAGAGTCATCAACTCCCAGGCACAGAGGAACGCGAAGACATCGGCAGCGGTGAAGACGAGTTCCACCGTGCCCAGCAGAATGTTGAGGCCGGCGCCAATAAACGCCGACCGGCTTCTGACGTGCGGATGGCGCACGTACCCGAGACTGTAAACCGCCAGGGGGACTGCCACGACGGACAGCACGAGCAGGAACCACGCAGACAGCGCATCGACCGCGTACGTGAGTTCGAAGCCGGACACGCCGTGCAGCAGCTGAAATCGCTGCACCGGCGTGCCGCCGGCCAGGACGGCCACCGCGACCAACCCGGTCAGAAGCGACGCCACGGCGGAACCCAGGAAAGCGATGCGGCGCGCCGCCTCCCCGTGGCGGGCCGCCAGTACGGCTCCGGCGGCCGCCAGCAGCCTGATCGCCAGGGCCACCGGCAGGCCCATCAGGGGATCGAGTGAAGTCATGGGACCGTCAGCCTCGCCGCGTTTCCCGCTGCAGTTCCCGCAGCATGCCTCGCGTATCGACGAGGTGGTTGTTGAAGATCCGACGTGCGACGTCCAGCAAGTCGTCGATCGCGGGGTCGCGCACGGAATACCGCGTCGAGAGCCCGACTTTGCGGGCCGTCACGATGCCTCGATTGCGCAGCACCGCCAGTTGTTGCGACACCACCGGCTGTTCGAGGCCCAGGTCGTCCTGCAGTTCCTGGACGGACCGCTCACCCCGCACGAGCAGTTCAAGCAGCTTGATTCTGAGCGGGTGGGCCAGCGCACGGAAGAACTGCGCCTTGAATGTCTGGAGCGGACTCGCACCCATCTGTTCCCCCCGCTGGTCCCCGCCACGGCGACGGCGCCCGTGGCTGCACTATATAGAAATAATCATATATCAAGATATTCGGCGATCGGCTATCGGCTATCGACTATCGGCTATCGGCTATCGGCTTGCTTCCTGCTTCCTACTTCCTACTTCCTACTTCCTACTTCCTACATGTCCCATGTCCCATGCCCCATGTACCGTGCCACCCCGACAGCGAAACTTCACCGTTCGTTCACGCCAGATTCACGACATGAGGCCCCTTTTGGGTCTATATTCTTGGCCTGTGGGGAATCCGGGAACTGGACGCTGCCCCCGCCGGGCGGTGTCGGCGGGATCGTAGCGGCTCTGGGGGCTGTTCCCGGCAGCGGAGGCGACCGTGACACCACAACATGAACTGGCACGTCTGCCGCAGGCCGGCCGTCTGGGCCTGGACATCGGAGCGGTGTACGTCAAAGCAGCCGTCCTGGACGATGGCGGCAACATCACCGCCAGCTGGTATCGGGCGCACCATGGAGACCCGGCGAGCAGCCTGGCCGACATCCTGCGGGAACTCGACGCGTCCTGCCTCCTGGCGGCCGTCAGTCATGCCGGCATCACCGGCTCCGGTGCGTCGGTGGGTGAGCCGCTCGGCCTGACTCCGCTGGACCTGGCCCGCTGCCAGGTGCGGGCGGTCCGCCAGAACGCAGGCCCCGTCGCGGCCGTCATGGACGTCGGCGGCGCCAGCGCGACGCTGATCCAGCTCGACGAACAGGGCACGATCCAGAACTTCACCACCAATTCGCTGTGCGCGGCCGGCACCGGGGCCTTCCTCGACGAACAGGCCGACCGCCTCGGGATTTCGTACGACCAGCTCGAGTCGTTTGCCCTCGTGGACGAACCGCCGACCATCGCCACCCGGTGCGCGGTGTTCGCGAAAAGCGATCTGATCCACCGCCAGCAGGAAGGATGCAGCAAGGTCGCCATGTGGTCGGGCCTGTGCCGGGGCATGACGCGAACGTTGCTCGGCACGCTGCTGACCGGCCGGCCCCTGTCCGGGCTGACCGCGGTGATTGGTGGCGTGGCCCAGAACCGCGAGATCGTCCGCTGGCTGACGGCCTCGGCCCCGGATCACCTCATTGTGCCGCCCCTGCCCCACCTCCAGGCTGCGATTGGCGCCGCGCTGCTCGCACAGCCTCTGGCTCGCCCGCTCACCCCGGGTTCTCTTGCGCGGTCGGAGGCTGTCGCCCCGATCGAACGGTACTCCTGGCCGCTGTCGCTCGAACGCAGCACGTATCCGTCGTTCGAGGTGGCCGAGCGTTACGTGGACGCCGCCGCGAACGAGGTTCGTATCACCGCGTGGACGCCCGGATCGCACGTCTCCGCCTACCTGGGCATCGACATCGGCTCCACGTCCACCAAACTCGCCCTGGTGGACGACGACGAGCGGGTCCTGGTCGACATCTACCGGAAGACCTCGGGCGACCCGATCGGCGCGTCGGGCAAGCTCTTCCGGGCGCTGGCCGACCTGCTGGCGCGCACACGCAGCACCCTGACGGTCCTCGGCGCCGCCACCACCGGCAGCGGACGCAAGATCGTGGGGGCCATTGCCGGGGCCGACGCCATCATCAACGAGATCAGCGCGCACGTGACGGGCGCCATGCGCACCGACCCCGGCATCGACACGATCTTCGAGATCGGAGGCCAGGACGCCAAGTACATGTACGTGGTCGACGGCAACATGCGCCACGCGAACATGAACTACGTGTGCGCCGCCGGCACGGGTTCGTTCGTCGAGGAACAGGCGACGAAGCTGGGATACGCGGTCTCCGACGTCGGCCAGGCCGTGCTGGGGATCCATCCGCCTCGGGCGTCGGACCGGTGTACGGTGTTCATGGAGAGCGACGTGAGTCGCCTCGTGCAGGCGGGCGCCACCCGCGAAGACGCCCTCTCCGCGGTGATGGTGTCGGTGGTGAAGAACTACCTGAACAAGGTCGTCGGCAACCGGCCGCGCAGCCGGACCAAGGTCTTCTTCCAGGGTGCAACGGCCAGGAATCCCGGACTGGTGGCTGCCTTTGAACGTGTGCTCGGCGTGCCGGTGGTCGTCTCGCCGTACTGCCACGTGATGGGCGCGTACGGCGTCGCCCTGCTCGTCCGTCAGCAGATGCTGGCGCACCCGACGCCATCGCAGTTCCGGGGGCTGGATCTCGACCGGCGGCACGTCGACCTGCACACCGAACGGTGCGATCTCTGCAACAACGACTGCGCGATTACGGTGGCGGAGGTCGAGGGGGTCGACGAGCGGCCGTCGTGGGGCTACCAGTGCGGCCGGGAACCCGGGGACACCCGGGCCAGGGTCAGTCCCCACGATCGGCTGCTCAGACTTCGACAGAAGCTCTGGCGCGAAGCCGGCAGCGGCGTCCGCGTCCCGAACGATGCCCCGGTCATCGGCCTGCCGCAGGCCCTGATGACCTACTCCTACCTCCCGCTCTGGCAACGGTTTTTCAACGAACTGGGCTTCGGCGTCCGCCTGTCCGGCGCGACCGACGACGACGTGCGCGAGGCCGGAACCCGGCTCTCGGGCGCGGACTTCTGCTTCCCTGCCAAGGTGGCCATCGGCCACGTCGCACGCCTGGTGGCAGACACCCGCGTGACCTGGGTGTTCGTCCCGCAGATGGTCAGCGAAGAGGTCACGGAAGGACTGTCGGGCGCGTACGTCTGCCCGTATGTACAGGGGCTCCCGGCTTATGGCCGCAGCGCGCTGCGGCTCAACGGCCTCCCGACCGATCGGCTGCTCAGCCCTGTCGTCGATCTGCGTCACGACGTGCGCAGGATCGTTGCGGGGCTGCACCAGGCGCTCGGCCGTCCGCTCGGCCGCACGCGCACGCAGATGCGCGCGGCATGGGTCGCGGCGATGACGGCGCAGCGGGGCTTCGAAGCTCGATGCAAGGCCGAAGGACGGAAGGCCCTGGACGAAGCCCGTGCCCGCGGCGAGAAGCTGACCGTGTTGACCGGCAGGCCGTACAACATCTACGACAAGGGCCTCAATCTCGACTTGCCCCGCAAACTCGCCGATCAGGGCCGGACCCTGCTCCCGCTCGACATGCTCGACCCCGATGTCCCGCGTTTGCTGCCTCACTACACGAACATCTACTGGCTGTCCGGCAAACGTATCCTCGGGGCCCTCGCCGAAGCCGCGGCCAGCCCGGACCTGGACCCCGTGCACCTGACCAACTTCAACTGCGGACCGGATTCGTTCCTGCTCAGCTATGCCGAAGACATCATGGGCGATCGCCCCTTCCTCGCGCTGGAGCTCGACGAGCACGGCAGCGACACGGGCTACCAGACCCGCATGGAAGCGTTCGCGCACGTGCTGTCACACGCGCCCGCCCGGCAGCTCCGCACGCCGCACGCCAGGCCGGAGCCCGATGACTTCAGAGCACGGACGCTGTGGATTCCGGCCATGCATCCCGTGGGCACGCCGCTGGTGGTCGCCGCCTTCCAGCGCCACGGCTACGACGCCCGCGAGCTGCCGCCCGAGAACATGGAGACCTACGAAATCGGCCGACGCGTCACGAGGGGCTCCGAGTGCCTGCCCACGTCGCTCACGATTGGGCGGTTCCTCCAGGTGATGGCCGCCGAGTCCAGCCACGGGTCCCACGCGCTGCTCATGCCGACGGCCCAGGGCCCGTGCCGGTTCGGCCAGTACTGCACGCTGCACCGCCAGATCCTGGACCGGGAGGGCTTTGGCGATGTCGCGTTACTGGCGCCCTCGAGCTACAACGCCTACTTCGGCCTCGATGGCGCCATCCGGCAGACGGCGTGGCAGGCCTTCGTCGCGGGCGACATCCTGCTGAAGGCCGTGTGCAAGACGCGGCCGTACGAAATGGATCCGGGATCCACCGACGCAGCCCTGGCTGACGCGATCCTGCAGGTCGCAGACACGCTGCGGACCGGCGCCGACCTGCCGGGCGCGGTGCGCCGGGCGGTGCGCCGCATCTCGTCAGTGCCGACACACCGGATGCCGCGCCGGCCGATCGTGGGGATTGTCGGCGAAATCTACGTGCGCAACAACACGTTCGCCAGCGAAGACGTCATCCGCTCGGTCGAGCAGTTCGGCGGCGAAGCCTGGATGTCGCCCCTGGGCGAGTGGATGCTGTACGTCTCGTCGCCGGACAACCAGTTCCGGCAACACGGACACTTCGATGCGCGCCCCTGGCGCACCGTGGCGACGTACTTGTGGATGAAACACTGGGAACGCCGGCTGTACCGGGCCGCCGGGAGTTATCTCGCCGACCGCCACGAACCGGAGGCCGCGCGCGTGGTGTCGGAAGGCCGGCGCTGGCTGCCAGTCAACATCGGCGGAGAGGCACTCCTGACGGTCGGACGGACAGTCGCCTTCAAGGACCAGGGCGCAGCGCTCGTCGTCAACTGTTCGCCCTTCGGTTGCATGCCCGGCACGACCACCGCGGCAATCTTCCGGCAGATGTCCGTGGACCTTGGCCTGCCCATCGTCAGCATGTTCTACGACGGGTCGGGCAACCAGAACAGGCGCCTCGAAGCGTTCCTCCACAGCGCCACGGGCGGCGACCGTCCCGGCCCCCGCCAGATGGCGGCCGGCGTGCCAGGCCGGCCACTGCGGCACGGGGAACACCCGGTCCGGATCTTCAGGCGCGGCGACTCACCGGACGCGGGCGGTACCGGACCGGACCCGATGCCTGGGTAGTCCCCTACAGGTTGTACGTCAGGAAGGCGCCGGACAGGTCCGCGTTCGTGGCTGGCTTGGTCATGGTGGGGGCATGTCCGAAGGCCTCCACGAACCGGGGGTTCGCGACGAAACACGCCGCGCGCCACCCGCGAAAACGCGACAGCGCGCGTCCCATTCCGGCGTAGAGCGACAGCAACGTGTCCCCGCCGGCTTCTCCGCCGATCCGTACCCCGTAAGGCGGGTTGAAACAGAAGACGCCGGGCTTCATGCCCGCCGCACGCGGCAGCATCTCGGCGACGTACTCCGGAGTGAGCGAGCGGACGTCCTTCTGCCCGATGACGATGGAGTGCTCGTACGCCGGTCCGGTCAACCGGGCGGCCCGGAGGTTGCCCACCATCGCCGGGATCAACGCGTCATCCACGTCAAGCGCCAGGATCTGCGGCACGGTGCCGGGATAGAGGTCCGGCGTGTCGACCGGCAAACCGGCAAACGCCGCGAGGTGGCGGAACGGCAGGTCGGCCGGGCGCCGGAGTGCGGCGCCCACCGCCAGGCCGGCGGCCTCGATCGGGATCGTCCCGCCGCCCGCCATCGGATCGACGAGCGGTTCCGAGCGCGCGTCCCATCGCGACAACATCACGAGCTGCGCCGCCATCGTCTCACGCAACGGAGCCGGCCCGGAGGCGACGCGCGCTCCCCGGCGGTGGCGGGCGCCCAGGCCGATATCGATACCGACGACCGTGCGGCGGTTTTGTGGCGTACCGGCGCGCCGCGCCACGAACACCACCTCCGGCGCATCGGCGTCCACTTCCGCCGTCACGCCTCGAGACGCGAGCGCATCGACGAGTGCGTTCTTGACGACGCCTCGCAACTGGAGCGGCGACGCCTCGAAATCATGGGCCGACCCCAGGTCCACCGAGAAGCGCAGGTGCCCGGCGGCAGGCAGTCGACTGTCCACCCGCAGCGCCGGCAGGAGCTCGTCGAACAGCGGCTCGAGCCTGACCGCCGCGCTCGAAAAGAGGTCCCACGAGATGCGAGACGACGTCCGGTGATGACACGCGGCCACCCAGGCGATGCGGGCGTCGAAGGGGTACAACAACGTGGCCTCGCCTTCGCGACGGGGTGCGGGCACCCGGACCTCGAAGGGAGAACGCATGACGAGGCGTTTCAGCTCCGCCTCCATGACACGGTTGGCACCGCCGGATCCGGTCAGCCGCAGTTCATCACACCGCACGGCGTCACCGGTCCGAGTTGTCGAGGCCGAACCGGGCGGCCAGTTCGGCTGGAGTCACGAACCCGATCAGGTGGCGCCCCAGGTCGGTTCGTTGTCCGGGATCCAGATGCGGATAGCTGCCGTCGATCGACGTCTGCGCGGCCGCCAGAGCAACCGTCCCGGCCGTCTCGTCGTCGGCGGCCAGAATCACCCCGAACTGCCGCGCTCCGGCCAGTTCGCGTGCCGCTTCGACGAGGCGCCACACGCGGCTCCGCCGGGGAAACCACACGGTGGAGGCCGGGCCGTCGAGGCATTTGCCGTCCACGACGATCACGCACGCGTCCGTGATCAGACAGCAGTCGACACGCGCGAATCCTTCGAACGCCCACCACTTGTTGCGGCCGCGCTGCGCCAGCCGCTTGCCGAGTTGATTGAGCGCTTCGGCCTGCGCCGCAGCCACCAGGTCCGCGTCTGTCGAGAACAGCTTGCGTCGCCAGTCCCGGACCTCGTCACTCTTCGCTCCAAATGTGGAAGCATCCCCGACGCTCATGGCGCCCGGATGCTCGATCAGCCACTGGAGAAACGCCACAGGCGGCGCCAGCGGCCGGTCGTACACCGTACCCGTCCGGGCGGCCGGGTCGCGGGGCGTCTCTGCCGGCACGAGCCTGCCGAGCGCCTCCGGCCTGGGCCAGGCGAGGCCTGGCCGCTTCAGTGCGGCCAGCTCCCACAACGCACTCAGCCAGTGTCCGCCCCGCGGCCACCGCTCGAGCAATGTATCGACGACCGGCCGCACGCCACCCATCCGGTTCTCCTGTTCGCCCGCGATCGAATCACTCTGCGTCATCGCGACGAGTGTGACCGATAGCTGAATCGATTGCCACCGTCTTTCGCCGCCCGTGCCGCCGCCGTCCGGCGTTGCCGGTCAGGCCGGCGGTCGGCGGCCCAGAAAGATCGTGTGGCGCGGGCCGCCCTTCTTCAACCGCGCGCGCACGCGCTCCACCTGCACCGCGAAGCCATGGTACCGCAGGCGCTGCTCGAACTTCCGGTCTTCCCAGGCCGACCAGATCCCGACCACGCCTCCGGGCCTGAGAGCGGCCCGGATGGCCGCGATCCCCTGATCGGCGTACAAGGCGGCGTTGCGCGACGTGGTGAAGGCATCCGGGCCGTTGTCGACGTCGAGCAGCACGGCATCGAACCGTGCCGGGCCTGCCTGCAGGGTGGACAGGACGTCGTTCACGTCGACGCGGACCCGAGGATCCTTCAGGGGGTGCCTGGCCAGCGCGCCGAGCGGCCCGTGGTTCCAGGCCACGACGGCCGGAATCAGTTCGGCCACAACGACCGTGGCCGTCGACGGCAGCACATCGAGGGTGGCCCGGAGCGTAAACCCCATGCCGAGGCCGCCCACCAGCACGCCCGGCGCGTCGGCGCGCAGCAGGTGCCGGCAGGACAAAGGCGCGAGCGCCTCTTCGGAGCCGTGCATACGGCTCGACATCAGCGGCTTGCCGTTCGCCAGGATCACCAGTTCGTCGTCCTGGCGCATCAACGTCAGCGTCTCGCCGTCAGGCGTGCTGGCCTCACCGAGCAGTTCCCAGCGCTTCACCGCTCCATGATGACAGAAGCGGCAGGCCGGGCGGAGCGACCATCGTTACACAGGCTTCCGGCCCATCTCCCGCACGAACCGGTAGTGCGAGCGCAGCGCGCCGGTGAAGGTGGCATTCTCGCGGCACACGATGCCCTGTTCCGCGCACACGTCGCGAACCACGTGCGCGAAGGCGGGATAGTGCACGTGGGCCACGCGGGGGAAGAGGTGGTGTTCGCGCTGGTAGTTCAGACCGCCCAGCACGAAGGTGAGGAACCGGTTGTCGGGCGCGAAGTTCGCCGTGGTGGCAATCTGGTGCACCGCCCATTCGGGCCGGTGCCCGTTGTCCTTCTGCATCGGGTGTTCCACGACGTCCACCGTGTGTGCGAGTTGGAAGACGATGCTGAAGACCAGCCCCATGGCCATCGAGACGAGCACGTACACGCCAGCCACCCGACCGAAGGGGTGGACCGTCAGCGGAATGACGAACGCCGCGGCGAGGAACAGGACCTTGCCCACCAGCAGCGCCGCCAGGTCTCCGCCCCGCGGGTAACGCGTCTCGGCCCGGTCTCGCTTGCCCAGCACCAGTCGCTGCAGGTCGCTGTACAGGTAGCGCAGGTGGACGAACGTGTACAGGAACCACAGGTACACGTGCTGGTAGCGGTGCCACCACCGCCACTGGTGATCTTCGCTCAATCGTGCCAGGGGCCCCAGTTCGATGTCCGCGTCTTCCTGCGGGATGTTCGTGTACACGTGGTGGCCGTGGTTGTGCTTGTCTTTCCAGAAGTACGAACTCGCACCAATCAGGTCGAGGGAGAAGCCGGCCAGGCGGTTGACCCAGGGCCGTCTCGAGAAGGTGCCGTGATTGCCGTCGTGCTGGACGTTGAAACCAATCCCCACCAGCGCCGTGGCGAGTACACTGCCCCAGACGGCCGCCAGCAGCGGCGTGCGCGTGTAGTACACGAGCATCACGTACGCGCAGACAGCCGTGCCGAACAACCCGGCGGCTTTGGCGTACATGAGCGGACTGTCAACGGTCCGTCGGCCGCCGATCAGGGCTGAGACGCGCCGGTCCAGATCGATCTTGAGGACGGCTGGCGTCGCGAAGGCGATTTCAGTTGTGGGCAAGTATTGAGGGTACCACGGGCGTCATCGCAGGGTCAAAACCGCCGACACGCGCCCCGCCGTCAGTCGTCGGGTGTGAGGCCCGGGCTCACCCGATCACCAGCGCGTGGCTCGAGAAGTTCGGATCCGACGTGACGTTGACGCCGAGGCGCCGCAGGCCCGCCTCATCGCCGGCCGTCGGCAGATGGGTCGTGTGGAACTCGCACCCTGTCAGCTGCGTCAGGCGGTCGACCGCGGCTTTGGCCGCCGGGTTCGCGGCCGCGCTGATCCCGAGGGCAATCAGTGTCTCGTCCAGATCCAGGCTGACAGCCTTCATCTTCAGGACGTCCTTCTTCATGCTGGTAATCGATGCCATGACGCCGGGCGTCAGCAGGTGGATGTCGTCGGGGATGCCCGACAGGTGCTTGACCGCGTTCAGCACCGCTGCCGATGCCGCGTGCATCAGCATCGAGTTCCGCCCGGTCACGATGGTTCCATCGGGCAGCTCGATCGCGGCGCCGCAGGCCACGCCGTCGTGGCCCTTGCCGTTGGCCTCGGCTCTCGCCGCCGCCGCCCGCGCCGGCCCCACCACGCACCGGTGTTCCGGCTCCAGGCCCAGGTCGTTCATCAGCAGCGCCGCCCGCTGCGCGTCCTCGTGCTCGACCAGCCCCACGGCGTACTCGCACCCGTAGCGGAAGTACCGGCGGATGATCTCCTGCTCCGCGGCCGCCCGCACGGCGGCATCGTCGATGATCGCAAAGCCGGCCCGGTTCACGCCCATGTCGGTCGGCGATTGGTACGACAGCGAGTGTCCGGCGATGCGTGCCATGATCCGCGACAACAACGGGAACGCGTCGATGTCGCGGTTGTAGTTGACCGCCTGCTGGCCGTACGCCGCGAGGTGGAACGGATCGATCTGGTTGACGTCCCGGAGTTCCACCGTGGCCGCTTCGTACGCCACGTTGACCGGGTGCTTGAGCGGGAGGTTCCAGATGGGAAACGTCTCGAACTTGGCGTACCCGGCATGACGTCCGCGGCGGTGCTCGTGGTACAGCTGCGACAGGCACGTCGCGAGTTTCCCGCTGCCCGGGCCGGGGCCGGCCACGACGACCACGGGACGTTCGGTCTCGATGACCTCGTTGGCGCCGTACCCCTCGTCGCTCACGATCTGATCCACGTGTGTCGGATAGCCGCGTGTGGCCCGGTGGGTGTAGACGCGGATCCCCCGTCGTTCGAGGCGGGCCTGAAAGACGCGGGCCGACGGCTGAGCGTCGAACCGCGTGATGACCACGGCGCGCACCAGCAGGCCCCACTCCCGCAGGTCGTCGATCAGCTTCATCGCGTCGACGTCGTAGGGCACCCCGAAATCCGCCCGGATCTTCTTGCGCTCGATGGCGCCGGCGAAGATGCAGATCACGATCTCGGCCTGGTCGCGCAACCGCTGGAGCAGCCGGATCTTGACGTTGGAATCGTAGCCGGGCAACACGCGGGCCGCGTGGTAGTCGAAGGCAATCTTGCCGCCGAACTCCAGATAGAGTTTGCCGCCGACCTGATCGAAACGCTCGACGATCGCCCGCGACTGATCTTCGAGGTACCGCTCGTTATCGAATCCCCGCCGGAACGCCATCAGCCCCCTCCTGCCGTCCGGTGCGCTGCTGCACCGCGCGCCGTCACTTCAGCCTCAGCTCGACGACTGGGATGTCGACGGCCGGTTTGAGCATCGGCAGCTTGATCACGAGGTCGCCCGCGCGCGCCTCCTCGCGAATCCACGTGGTGTCCTTGCGCGCGCTCATCTTCAGTTCGGAGGCATCGTGCAGCAGCTGCGCGTACGCCACCTTCTCGCCGTACCCGTCGAGCACCAGGTCCCCCATCGGCCACACCAGCAGGTGCACGTAGAGCCGGTTGGTCCGGGGGGTGTAGGTCAGCAGCGTATTCGCGGGCGCCGTGAACCCGGGTGGGGCCTGGGTGGCGCCGTAAATGGATGCGCCGTTGACCGCCATCCAGCGCCCGAACGCCGCCAGACGATCCTGCGCACGCTGGTCGAACGTTCCGCGGGCCGTCGGGCCGACGTTCATCAGCAGGTTGCCGCCCTTGCTCACGGTGTCGATGAGCAGCTCGATGAGCTGCGCGGGGCTCTTCCAGCTCATCTCGTCCCGGTAGTAGCCCCACGATCCCGAGAACGTCTGACAGGTCTCCCACGGCACACGCGCCCCGTTCATCGTCACCCATTCACGCGGCTTGAACTGCTCCGGCGACCTGAAGTCCCACCCGCCCGGAACATCCAGGAGGTCCAGCCGATCGTTGACGATGATGTGGGGCTGCAGCTCCCGCACCATGGCCAGCAGGCCCACCGAATCCCAGTCCGCGCGCCCCTTCCCGTGCGCCCCGGCGGGGAAGGAGTAGTCGAGCCAGATGACGTCGATGCGGCCGTAGCCGGTCAGCAGCTCGCGCACCTGATCCTTGAGGTACTGACGGTAGACCGCCATGTCACGACCGCGGTTGAGCGCCGCGTACTCCGCGTCGGTCGCGGCACTCTGCGGATGGTTCCGGTCGACGGTGTAGGACGGATGGTGCCAGTCGAGCAGCGAGTAGTAGAAGCCCACTTTCAGGCCCTCGGCCCGAAACGCATCCACCCATGCCTTGAGCAGATCGCGGCGCGCGGGCGTGTTGGTGGCCTTGTAGTCGGTGAACTCCGAGTCGAACAGGCAGAAGCCCTCGTGGTGCTTCGCCGTGATGACCGCGTACTTCATCCCGGCCTGCCTGGCCTGGCGGGCCCACACCCGCGGATCGTAGAGATCCGGGTCGAACTGGTCGAAGTACTTCTGGTAGTCGGCGTCGGTGAGCCGCTCGTACTTCTTCACCCATTCGTGCCGGGCCGGCAGCGCGTAGAGCCCCCAGTGCAGGAACATCCCGAATCGCGCATCGGTCCACCACTGGAGGCGGGCTGTCTTCTGCTCGGGGGTTTCGGCCGGCAGCTGTCCGCCGGGGACGGCGGCTCCGGCCAGCACGGTCACGGATGCCGCCAGCAGCAGCGCTGACACCCAGAATCTCGCTCCTCGCATCGGCCCCTCCCTCGCGGCCGGGACGAGTCCGGCCGGACGCCCCGATTGTATGGCAGGACGTCCGGGCCGGCACACAGGGAACTCAGTGCATCACACGCTGGATCTGCCGGCCCAGGTCGGCGATCGTGAACGGCTTCGGCACGACCCCCGAGAACCCGTACTCTTCGAACCGGGACATCACCGGGTCGTCGGCATACCCGCTCGACACGATGGCACGGACGTTCGCGTCGATGTTGCGAAGCGCCTTGATCGCCTCCTTCCCGCCCATGCCGCCAGGCACGGTCAGGTCCATGATGACGGCGTCGTACCGGTCGCCGGTTTCGAGCGCCAGCGCGTAGGTGGTGACGGCCGCCTTGCCGTCCGCGGCAACCTCGACGCGGAATCCCAGCCGGCTGAGCATCGCCCGGGCGACGTCACGGACGGCTTCTTCGTCGTCCATGACCAGGACCCGCCCCTTGCCGCGAATGAGACCGGCGTGGTCGTCGGCCCGCCCCGGCCTCGTGACGTCCGGCACCGCCGGCAGCAGGACGGTCATCGTCGTCCCGTGCCCGGGCCGTGACTCCACGGAAATGTCCCCGCCGTGGTTCGCGACAATGGAATACACCGTCGCCAGACCCAGCCCGCTGCCCAGTGACTTGGTCGTGAAGTACGGGTCGAAGATCTTGCTGAGGTGCGCCTCGGGGATCCCGACGCCGTGATCCCGAACCTGGATACGCACCCGGGACCGCCCCGTGTCGGCATCGGGATCGTTCGGCACGTTGGCGGCCACCACATCCACGAACCCGCCATCGGGCATGGCCTGCACGGCGTTCAGCACGAGGTTGTTGATCACCTGGACGAGCTGGTTCTCGTCGGCGTCCACCGCCCAGAGGTCGTCGGGCAAGCTGAACTCGCACCGCACGTTCGAGCCGCAAACCGCGAAACCGGCGGCCTCACGGATGATCTCATGGAGGAAGATCAGCTTCTTGAGGGGCGAGCCGCCCTTGGCGAACGTCAGCAACTGATGCGTCAGCCCCTTGGCGCGCAGGCACGCTCGCTCGGCCTCGGCGAGGGTGCTGCGCTGCGATGCCGTCCGCTCGTCCAGTTGCGCCAGCGAGATGTTCCCGACGATTGCCGTGAGGATGTTGTTGAAGTCGTGGGCAATGCCGCCGGCCAGCACGCCCAGGGACGCCAGCTTGCCCGCCCGTGACCGCTCGGCCTCCAGCCTGACGGCATCCGTCATGTCCCGCGCCACGAGCACCACGGCCACCACGCTGCCGTCTTCGTCCTTGACCGGCGTGGCGCTGTGTTCCACCAGACGCTGGGACCCGTCCCGGCTTACCAGCGCGGCATGGTCGTCACGTTCCACGCTCGTCCGCGAACGGAGTACCTTGTCAACGGGGTTCGCGTACGGCCGCCCGGTGTCGCGATCGACCAGGCGGAACACCTCGGCCATCGGCATCCCGACCGCCTGGTCCCGGGGCCAGCCGGTGAACAGTTCGGCGGTGTGGTTCAGCAGCACGATCCGGCCGCGCGTGTCGCTGGCCAGCACAGCTTCGCCGATGCTGCCGAGCGTGACACTGAGCCGTTCTTTCTCGATGGCCAGCGCACGTTCGGAGCGGTGGGCCTGGTCGAGGGCCTGCATGGCCTTGGCGTGCAGGGCGGCCACGTCCGCCGCGTGGCGCTGTTCGTCGTCGATACGCCCGAGATACTGGCGGTACGTGCGATAGGTCAGGTACGCCGGCACCGCCACCATCACCGCGGACAACGTCTGTCCCCGGTCGATGAACCACGACGCGGCCACGGCCACGCCTGCGCCAACGAAGAAACTCGGGCCGCTCGCCAGGAACGCGTCGTTCCAGACCTGCCAGAACGGCTGACGGGTCGCCAAGGCCGTTGCCACCGCCACGAGGACGGCATTGCAGATGAAATACGCGAACGCCGCGCCGACAATGGGTGTGACCAGGTCATTCAGTTCAAACGTACCCGGGCGCCCGCCCAGCAGGGTGTAGGTGACATTCGTCACCTGCACGGTGATCATGAGCGTGGCGATGCTGAACAGCACGCGGTACGGCTGCGTCCTGGGCGTAAGCGCCGGCCGGTTGGCGACGCACTGGAACCAGCCGCCGGCCCCGGCGAAGAGCATGGCCTGCTCGGGCCCGACCAGCATCAGCGTCATGAAATTCGCGATGAACGATGCCGACATGCTGGCCGACGTACCCACGAGCGGCAGTTCGACCTTGAGCATCGAACTCACGAGCACCAGCAACAACAGCCCGGCCGACAGGACCGGGTCGCGCAGGCTCGTCGGGTAGAACGCCACCGCGACGGCGGCGCCGGCCAGGACGACGGCGCCGACGTAGATGCGGGCCGCCCAGGGCAGGGCCGAGCCGTGCGTGCCAGGTTCGGGCACCTGGTCCGAGCCGCCACGGGACCCGCCCAGCGCCTGTTCGTCGTCGTGTCCCGTGGCCACGCCCGGTGTCACGTCCGCGGGCGACATCGGTGCCCACACGTCAGCGCTCGACCCGCCGCCGCGCAGTTCGAATGCCGCTTCCAGTTCAAGCGATCTCGAATCTTCGGCGATGGTGACCATTAGAGGGCACTCCCGCTGGCGATGGCCGTCTGGGTAGACCCGACCGCAGGGGACGCCGGGGGAGGAGGTGGTGGTGCGGCCGGGAGGCCGTCACCGTAGATGATGGAGTCGCCCCACACGATGGAGTCGCCCCACACGATGCTGTCGCCCCACACAATGCTGTCGCCCGACACAGTGCTGTCGCCCCACACGATGCTGTCGCCCCACACGATGCTGTCGCCCCACACGATGGAGTCGCTCCACACGATGCTGTCGCCCGACACGATGCGGTCGCCCCAGACGATGCTGTTCGCCCACGGGCAAGACACGCCGCCGATCACCGTGTACGCTCCATCGGGCTGCGAGACGATAGCCGCCGACGACAGCGGCTCGGCCGGGTTGACCGCGGTCGCGAGTTGGACGGCTCCCGGCAGGTTGACGCTGCCGGCCCCCTGGGTCAACGCATCCACGTTCTCAATCGGGATCGCGGTCAACTGCAGCATCGCCTTGATGGCGTTTGGTGTCAGGGGCGTTGACGGCCAGGCCACCTCGTGGGCTTCAATCATGGACGCCACGACGCCGCTGACGACACCGGCCGCCATGCTGGTGCCGCTGAGCTTGAGCAGCGCGTCGCCCGAGTACGGCGGCTCCTGCAGTTCCGGGTACGCCGTGAACAGCGTGCTGCCAGTGGCCCCGGCGGCGACGAGCTTGTTCCCGGGCGCCACGACATCCGGCTTCGCAAATCCGTCGTACCACGACGGACCGCGGGAGCTGTAGCTGGCCACGCCGTCGTCCCCCCGGATCACGGTGTCAAGCGTGTTGGCTGCCCCGACCGTGATCGCGGATGGGGCATTGCCGGGGCTGACGATGCCTGCGTAGCCAATCAACCCAGTCTCCGGGTTCTTGCCCCGGTTGCCCGCCGACACCACGACGACGATGCCCGCGCGTGTCGCCGCTTCAACGGCCTGGACCAGCGGGTCCGTGGCGGCCGGTTCGAGGATCGTGTGGCCGAGCGACATGTTGATGACGCGGATGTCGAGCTCGACGCGGTGGGCAATCGCGTACTCGACCGCGGCCAGCACGTCGCTGGTCGCGCCCCCGCCCGTCGAGTTGAGCACCTTCAGGCCGATGAAGTTGACGTTTGGCGTCACGCCCCGGTAGGTACCGCCCGACAGCGCGCCCGAGCCGCCAATCAGTCCCGCCACATGCGTGCCGTGGCCGTAGTCGTCATAGGGTTCCGTCACGACGCCGGTGGGCCCCTGCGTAAAGTCGACGAACTTGATGATGCGCGACCGCTCGATCTCCAGGCCCGCCTGGATGCCGGAGTCGATCACGGCAACGCCAAGCGGCTGGGCGCCGGCTGGCATCACGGGAACGCCAAGCGTCGGCAGCATGCCGCCGTAGAGCATCGCCGGGTCGGATTCGACTCGAGCGGCCTGGACTTCTTCGTCGAACGAGATCGACTCGACCCACGGCGCCCGCGCCAGGCCCTCAATCGCGCGGGCCGGCAGGGTCAGCGTGAGCGATTCAACCACCGAGTGCTCGCGGCGGACGAGGTATCCGTTCCGGCGCAGCGTCTGGGCCCAGACCCGGCGCAGCCCGGGCTTGACGCGCACGATGACCCGCTTCGTCCCGACGCCGGCGTTGGCCGCCTTCTCAACGGCACGGTCGGTCTTCGGAATACGCCGGTGCTGCTTGCGTGAGGCGCCAGCCGCGGTGACCGGCACAACCACCATCAAGAGCGCTGCGACCGCCCAGATCCAACGTCGTGACATGACTCTCCCCCAGAAATCGCGTGGCCAGGTTCCGCAGAACCTGATGTTGGTGATGTTGGCGCCCTCATCGTTCCGTCGCCTCACGTGACCCTCGTGCGCGGCGCCCCGTCGAACCAGGCGCTGCATCGGCGACTGCAAACGTGACCCTGAGGTCTGCCACCGGTAGTTGAGCAAAGAGGATGCCAGTGCTTGCGCGTCCGAGGGTGTGCACGAGACTTGCAACGGTGACCGATGAACACGCCAGCCACGCGCTGGCTCATGGGCTCGGTGTCTCCGCGCACGCGGCGGCGATTGAGTGTCCGGCCTGGTCCTGGCTGCTTGCGACCATTCCCGGCCCTCCGTCAGTTTCCGTGTGTCTGCGGCCTCCGGCTACAGGACCGGTCTGCACGGTTGCGACCGGTGAACGACCTTGGTTGGCCTCTGCCGGCGCACGCCGGCGGGCTGACATTCGGATCCGAGTCGGGACCCGCGCAAAGGGGCCTCGGCTGACGCAGATGGCTCAAACACGGGCGTGTTGCGAGAGTGGTCGCCTGGACGACAGGGGTGTGTCGATTTCCCGACACGCAGAAGGCCGGGAATTGCCGCCTCTGGAAACGTGGCCCTGCTCACCCCCACCGTCGGCTCCCCGATAGAATCTCCCCAGCAGGAGCCGGACGCCCTGCGGAACAATCACCGGTCCGGAAAGCGTCTGGGGTAACATGACTGGATTGGGGATGCGCCCGCCGCGCGTCCGTTCGGAGAGGAGTCGGGCATGATCGCATCCTGGCGGCCGCTGACCCTGGCAGCCGCGCTCAACGTGACGATGGTGGTCGCCGCGGCATCGGCGCAGTCGGTGATCGTGGTGCACGCGCCGCCGGGATCGACCATCGATGTCGCGATGAACTCGACGGCGATCGGGTCCGCGACCGCCGACGCTCAGGGCCGGGCCACGGTGCCCGTGGGCGCCGCGGCGCTGGGGGGCAAACCGTCGACCAACGTGCGACTCTATGTCGACACGTGCGACACGCGGCGCCGCGTCGTGCTGGTCGAACCGGGTCTGCCAGCCATCCCCCCGGACGCGTGCGTGCGCCAGGATATCCCGGGGGTCTACCGGATGCTCCCGGTGTCGACCTTCGTCGTCGAGTTGGGCACGCCCGATCCTTCGGTGCGGCTGCGCCAGGGCGCCGCGCCCGCGGAGTGGTTTGTCGAAGAAGCGGATCGCCCGAAGAAATCACGCCCGGACGTGACGCCGCAGGCGGGATTCATGCTGTTCGCCGGCGGCGGCGTGGGCATTCTCAACAATGCGATCACGGTCGGCTGCGGCAACGTCACCGCCTGCGAGGGCGGCACGACCAAGCTGGCTGGCCATGCCGGCGCGACCGTCTGGGCCACAAGGTACCTCGCCATCGAAGGCTCATATGTGAAGCATGTCGGCGTCTCGGCCGCGGGTTCAGGGACCGGCTACCAGTTCGACCACGACTTCTCGACGCATGTCGCCACGGCGACGTTCAAACTCGGGCTGCCCCTGAACCGTGCGCGGCCCTACATTCTGGGCGGCGTGAACCACGCGTGGTCTACAACCACCACCTCGCAGACCATCGACGACACGACCGTCACCGTCGACACCACGACCACCACCATTCCCGGCGGCTCGCAGACCTTCGAGGGGAAGACCAAGGGATGGGGATGGGTCGCAGGACTGGGGATCGAGATTCCGGTAACCCGGATGTGGACGATCTACGGGGAGACGGGCGCGGTCTCGCTCAAGGGCGACGACCCCGACGGCGGCGAGGGCCGCCTCGACGACCGGATCCTGTATGGCGTCGTGGGTGTGAGAATTCGTCTGGGGAAATAGTCCGGCAGGGCCCCGCGGAGGGTGCTCGAGGCTACCGGCGGCCGACGGCCTCGGCGGTCGGGATCGCGAGCAGTTCAATCTCGAACACCAGGGTCGCGTTCCCCGGGATCACCCCGTACCGCCCGGCGCCGTAGGCCATGGACGGCGGCACCACCAGTCGCCGAAGGCCGCCGACCCGCATGCCCACGACGCCCTGCTCCCACCCCTCGATGACGGTCCCGGTGCCCACCACGAACTCAAGCGGTCCTGAGCCCGTCGACGTCGTGAACTGCACGCCCTTCTTGTCGGTCTTCGTGCCGTCGTAGAACCAACCGGCGTAGTTCACCGACAGCGTGCTCCCCGTCGCGGCCTGCGGGCCCGTGCCGACGCGCACATCCGTCACACTGAACGGCGCGCTGTTGGTCGGCGTCGTGGTGGTGTCGTCACACCCGGACACGAACACCGGCAGCACCAGGCCCACCACACATCCGACCACGAACCGAACACCACGCGCCAGCATCACAGGCTCTCCCGGGAACAGGACAGGAATCTCCCCGATTATGCCACGAAACGGCAGTACCCCATGTCCCACCCTTCGGCCCTGCTCAGGGTGGCCCTGAGCTTGTCGAAGGGCCATGCCCCATGCCCCATGCCCCATGTCCCTTGCCCCTTGCCCCTTGCCCCTTGC
>CAYJPV010000013.1:0-67016 GCA_964372095.1 uncultured Vicinamibacterales bacterium
GTGGGGGTGGTTGTCTTAAACACTCCTTTTCTCCGTGCCGTGCCTTCCCCAACCCCCAACCCCCAACCCCCAACCCCCAGCGTCCTACCGTGCCACCACAACCGTCACGGGGCGAAGCAGGCGCACGGTGACTGACGTGCCGGCCTGGAGGACCGCGGCGTTGCGGTCGCCGGCCATGACGGCAGCCGCGCCACCGGCCGCGCCCACTGATCCGCCAATCGCCGCGCCTTTCTTGCCTCCCAGGATGGCCCCCAGGATGGCGCCGCCGGCCGCCGCCGCGCCCATCTTGCCGGCGGCTTCCTGCCCGGGCGCTTCGCCTTCGCGGTAGATCGCATCGGTCTGAATCGTGGTCCGCGTGCCGTCACCCATCACGAGCGTGTGGAAGCGGATGCCGAGGCGCGCACGATTGCGCATCTTGCCGCCCTTCTCCACCTGGGTGACCACACCGAGCACACGCGACCCGGCAGGAATGGCCACCAACGAGCCCACGCGGACGTCACGCGAGACATGGGCTTCCACCGGGTCTTCCACGCGCGCCATCTCACTGTGCACGGTCGAGTCGATCTTCAGTCCCAGCACCGAGTCGGCTTCGACTTCCACTTCGTCGAACTGCGGCTCGGGTTCGGCCGGGGGCGCGACGGGCTCAGGCAACAACGCGACAGGCAATTCGACGGGCGGCAACGTCACAACCGGCGGTTCGGCACCGCTCAGGCCGACGGCGGTCCCGGCTGCGGGCTGCGACTGCGGCTGGTCTTTGGGTGCCGCCGGCTCCGCGGCCGGCCGCCTGGACGCGGTCTGGCTGGCGGGCGGGCTCTTCTTCGCAGGCGTCGTGTTCTTCGTGGGTGCGTTCACCCGGGCAGCGGCCACGGGAGGCGGCTCGGGCGCCGCCGTTGGCGCCACCGAAGCAGCAAGCCCCTCAACCGGTGGCTGCGTGACGGGTACCGGTGCCGGCACCCGGACCGGCTCGGCCGGCACGGCATTCGCCGCGGGGGCGGGGGCTGTCTGGACGATGCCCGTCCGGGTGGCGAAGTAGCCGCCGACACCCGCGGCCAGTACGCAGAGCACGACCGTGAGTCCGACAATGACATGCTTCGACATGGGCATC
Organism: uncultured Vicinamibacterales bacterium; assembly: GCA_964372095.1. Lineage (GTDB taxonomy): Bacteria > Acidobacteriota > Vicinamibacteria > Vicinamibacterales > JAKQTR01 > CAYJPV01. The sequence continues at coordinate 1,106 of CAYJPV010000013.1, forward strand.
ACTCCTTCGACGAGGTGGGCAGCAAGTCCCGTACCCGCCCAGCGGGAGAGCCCTGCGACCATAACCACATGTTTGACGGTAGTTTAGCAGAATTGGATGACTCGGGGCCTGTCTCCCGGCGGTGACAACTCTGCAGCCACAGGCGACAGTCCCGGGGGCCGGGGCTCGGGGCCGGGAAGTAGGAGCAGGAAGCAGGAAGTAGGAAGTAGGAAGTAGGCAGTAGGGAGTGGTTCCGCCTTGCCCCTTGCCCCTTGTCCCTTGTCCCTGCCCAAGTCCCATGCCCCATGCCCCATGTCCCATGTCACAATGGCCCAAGCATGACGATTCTCGAGCAGTTCGTGCGGGACGGCGACCGGCTGTTCCGGTGGCGCAGCCACTTCCCCCTGGTTCTTGTGCCGGTGCTCGTGGCGGGCGTGTTCCTGGAAGGGCCGCCGTTCGGGGCGCTTGGCGCCGAGCGTGCCTGGGAGGTCCTTTCGGTGGCGGTTGCGCTGGCGGGACTGGCGATTCGGGCCTGGGCGGTCGGAACGGCTCCGCGCGGTACGTCGGAGCGCAGCACGTCTCGTCCTCGCGCATCCCAGTTGCGGACGACAGGGCTCTACTCGATGGTGAGGCATCCGCTCTACCTCGCCAACGGGCTGATGGCCCTGGGTATCGGGCTGTTCCCGGGCGTCTGGTATCTTCCGCCGATTGTCGTGATGGGCACATTGCTGTATTACGAACGTATTGCCGCCCGCGAGGAGCAGTTCCTGGACGGGTTGTTCGGCCCCGCGTTCCGCGAGTGGGCATCGCGCGTGCCGGCCATCGTGCCGCGGCTCGCCGGCTGGGTCCCCTCGACAATGGCGGTATCCTGGCGCAAGATTCTGCGCGGCGAGTTCCACGGACTGCTCGTGATCACGGCGAGCGTCTTCGTGCTCGACAGCGCCCAGGCCTGGAGCCGATCGCGCACGTTCCAGCCAGATCCGCTGTGGACGTGGGTGTTCGTGGCCACGGCCGCGATGTTTCTGGTGGCGCGCACGCTCAAGAAGCACACACGCGTGCTCACGGACGACGCAGACAGAGGCTAGAGGCTAGAGGCTAGAGGCTAGAGGCTAGAGGCTAGGGGGGTGACGTGCGACTGCGATACACGCTTCCATTACTCACGTGCCTGTCGATGGTCTTCGTCAGCCAGCCGGTACCCGCGGTGGCCGGCCAGAATCAGTTGAGCCCGGTCGATCTCGTCCAGACGACGATCAACGCGCCGGGCAAGGTCAAGATCGGCAAGAAGTTCAGGATCATGGACGAACTCGAAAGCGTCGGCGACTCGGCGGCGGCGGTGTCGGTGACCTACTTCTACCTGTCGAAAGACGACAAGGTGGATGCAACCGACCTCGTCCTTGCCGGCCGGCGCGTGCCGCCGCTTCCGCGGGGAGGCGTGCACCAGGAGTACACGGCGGCCACGATTCCCGCCACCGTCGAGCCGGGCCCGTACTTCCTGATCGTGCGGGCCAATGCGACCAGGACCGTGGATGAGCGGTACCTGGACAACAATACGCGAGCCACGAAGATCACCGTCGAGCCAGCCGAGGTCAAGAAATAGTCAGGACGTGCCGACATGCTGCTGACACGCGCGGACATCGAGCGGGAACTCGCAAGCCTGCATGGCTGGACGTGCGAGGCGGATCGTCTCGTGCGGACGTTTACGTTTGGCGGCTTTCCGGAAGCCGTGGCCTTCGTCGGCCGGCTGGTGCCGGGCGCCGAAGCCGCCGATCACCACCCCGACCTCATGATCCACTACCGCCGCGTCACGGTGGAGTGGTGGACGCATGACGAAGGCGGTGTGACCGGGAAGGACGTGGCCGGGGCGCGGATGACGGACGTGGCGGCGGCCGTACGTAGCCCCGGACCTTCAGGTCCGGGGTCATCCAAGCCCGTATGCGCCTGAAGAAGTACTACAGCTCGCGCGAGGTCGTTGGCGTGACCGGCCTGACGGCGGACCAGCTCCGCTGGTGGGAGCGGCAGAAACTCGTGTCGCCGGCCGTGGCGTCACATCGGACCGACGCCGGCGGGTTCACGGAGCGCCGTTACACGCCCGTCGATCTCCTCGAGTTGCTCGTGCTGGCCGATCTGCGGCGGCGCGGGTTCACGATTCCCGAACTGCTCGACCTGATTGCTGCGCTCAAGGAGTTCTTTGGCGTGCGGCTCTATGAGGCGGCGGGTGACGGTGGGTTGGTGACGTTGCTCACCGACGGCCGCGACATCTACGCGCGGACGCACGACGGCCGGCTGTTCAACATCCTGCGGGATCCCACGCAGGCGCTTCTGGTGATTGGCGGCGAGCAACGCTGGAAGAAGCTGGCGTCGCGGGCGCGGCCGAAGAAGACGGCGAAGCCCGCGACCCCGACAACGTCCGCCCGGCCCGCGAAGCTCAGGAAGCCCGCCCCGATCGACGACGAACACTGACGGGCCGAACCTGTCGGCTACTCCCCGCGCGGCTCCGGTTCCCTGATCGCGAAAATGCGCTGGTGCTCGCTGACGACGTAGATCAGTCCCGGCCCTCCGATGACGAGCCTTCCTGGCTTCTTCACCGGTACCGACCACCGCAGTTGGCCTTCGTCGGTGAGCGAGCGAACGGAATCGAGCGCGTTCAGGTACACATGCCCGCGACCGTCGATGACGACGTAACCGAACACGGGCCCGCCTTCGGGCATGTCGTATCGCCAGCGCACACGGCCATCCTTGCTGAGCGCCACCAGGCCGCCGGAGTACCGGTAATACAGCTGGCCATCTTTGCTGATCGCAAGCGGGTACCAGGACTTCGTCCCAGTCAGGCCGTCGCGGCGCCAGAGCAGATTGCCCGCGGGGTCGAACGCCAACAGGGATCCATCGTAGCTTGCGAAGAAGATGCGGTCGTCTGTCGAGACAACCGGCGTCGAGAACGGAAGACCCAGATCGCGTGTCCACCGGATCTTGCCGTCAGATGCGACGGACCAGATCGAGACCTGGTTATAGGTGCTGCCATCCGTCCCGACGTAGAGGTTGTTCCGGCTGTCGACGGCGACGGCACCCATGGCGTAGCCGGCCAGGACGGTGGTCCATCTGTTCTCGCCCGCTGGCGAATACGCGCGCAACGCGCACACTTCGTCGATCTGGTACGCGGTTTCGTCGGGGCCGATCGTGGGTGCCTGCGTCATGGCGAACTGCTCGCGCGTCCAGACGACCCGGCCCGCCGAGTCGATCGACACGACGTAGGTCCGCATCACGGCGCGCGGATTCGTGTAGTGCGCGCCGATGAACGCCGAGGCCGGCAACAAAGCAAAACCCGCAGGCCCGACGGTTGTGAACGGGTGTTCGAGGGGCACCGACCACACCTTCCCGCCCGTGGGGGCAACCGCCGCCACCTCTCCAGGCCAGCCGAGGACGATTTCGCCCCTGGCGTTGACGACCAGGAAGTCGTCGTTGCCGGGAACGTGGCCGAGGAATCCGAGCAGGCGGGGTGCGCTGAACAGCAGCGAGGCAGTCGAGCCCGTTGACGGCCCCGTCAACGGGCTCTGATTGCTCTGGCGCCAGTCGTGGGCTGAAGATGGCCATGCCCCGCGGCCGGACTCCGAGTCGCTCTGCGACCGCGCTGCCGCGGAGTCGGACCCGGCCTTCGGCCCGGTGGTGGCCCGGGAGACTGTTCGCGATTGGAACACCCACACGAGGATTGCCAGGCCGCAGGCGAGCGCCAGCACCACGGCCACCGCGCGAGCACGGTGGCCCGCCGGCGGCGCAGGGACGGCCGCCACCGCTTCCGTCGCATCGCCGTCACTACCGCTGCCTGCGTGGGTGTCCGCCTCGGCTTCGCCTCGCCGGCCCTCGGCCGACTGGCGCCAATCCAGAAGTTCTGAAGGAATGGCGTAGACGATTTCGCTGGTGGGCGTCTTGATACGATGCACGGGCAGCGCGAGCACCGTTTCCCACCGCTGCACAGTCCTCGGGCTCTTCCCGAAGAATGCCGCGATCTCCTTCCAGCCGTTGAGCTGCGCCGGTACCTGCTCCGTCATTACAACACCCCCGTCGCCAGGGCACAGCCGACTGACTTGTCCCGAGCCTCGTCGAGGGAAACCGGCCCCCACGGCCATGGCGAAGACAGAACACCCATGTCTGGCGTCCGGCTCGAGCCGGACGCGTCAGCGCGCCGGAATCATCTCCGTTCTCCATCCTCCCAGACCGTCCGCGTAGCGCACCTCGGCGTGTTTGCGCAGCGGGCACTCGCGAAAGGGGTGGTCCAGCACGCCTGTGGCTTCGAGCCGCTGGTGGACGCTTTCGGCGCCGTCTGCCATGGTGAAGCTCCGAACCGTGTTCGAGTCAGGCGAGAAGGTGTAGAACGAAATCATATTCAACTGCTCTGATTCAATGACCGGAACCTGCCGGGTGGAACCATCGACCAGAAGGTCGTTCACCCAGTTGTAGTGGACGTCTTCGACGGAATGCTCAGCGTCGGCGGGACACTCGTCCGCCGCGGCCGGGTCGTCGCCGAGGCGCGTGCGTTCGTCTCTCCAGGCTTCCAGTTCGTGGACGAATGCGTAGACGACGTCTCCCGCCTCCGACTTGAGACGGCGCACAGGGAGGTGCAGCCTGGCCTCCCACCGCTGTACAGTCCTCGGGCTCTTGCCGAAAAACGCTGCGATTTCCTTCCAGCCGTTGAGCGGCGTGGGAAGCTGGTTGTGCTCCGTCAAAAGCGCGCGACCCTTCTGCCCTGCTCGTGGCCAGGTGCCATGGGCCCCAATGGTAGGAAGAAATCGTGCCGGTGTCCCCGCGGATTGCACACTCATTTTGATGGGGGCGATCTTCTGTATCAAATGTCATACGCGAGGGGCAGCTCGGCTTCCAGTTGAGCCCAGCGCACGATCCGCGAGGACCACGTGAGCACCGCCCCGCCGCTGCCACCCGGCGGTTTCGTGCTATAACCCACCGATCGCCGCCGCACGCTCACGCAACCAGGAGGACCGCCTCGATGATTCCGGCACCCAGACACTCCCGCTTTCTGCGTACGCTCGTCACCTTCGTCCTGCTCGTCTTCGCGGTGGCGGCCCTGCCGGCCCAGACCCCGAAACCACAGAAACTGGACGAGGCGTACACGAAGCTCATCAAGGACCTGACGCAGGACCCGCGCATCAGCACGGAACTGGTCGACCACATGCCGGCCAGCGACAAGGTGCCGTCGCCGCTGAAGTTCTTTGGCCGCATCCCGGGAACGCCCGGCGAACTGACCTACGCGAAAGACATCCACCGCTATTACGAAGCCCTGGCCAAGGCCTCGCCGCGGCTGAAGTTCTGGACGATCGGCAAGAGCGAAGAAGGCCGCGACATGGTCCTGCTCGCGGTGGCCGACGAAGCGACGATTAAGACGCTCGACAAGTACAAAGGCGACCTCGCGGCACTCACAGACCCCCGCAAGACCACCGAGGCCCAGGCGCGCCAGATCATCAAGACGGCCAAGCCCATCTACTGGGTGACGGCCGGCATGCATTCGAGCGAGACAGGCGGACCCGAGACGCTCATTGAACTGGCCTACCGCCTCGCGGTCGAAGAGACGCCCTTCATCCAGTCCATCCGCAACAACCTCATCGTCTTCATCACGCCCGTGCTCGAAGTCGACGGCAAGGAGAAACACGTCGACACCTACTACTACGGGAAGAAGACCGGGAAACAGCGCCCGCCGCTGGTTTACTGGGGCCAGTACGTCGCGCACGATAACAACCGCGACGCGATGGGCCAGATGCTGAAGCTCACGCAGAACGTCAACCGGACGTTCCTCGAATGGAAGCCGACCATCCTCCACGACCTGCACGAGGCGTCCAACTACCTTTACGCGTCGACGGGCACGGGACCGTACAACGAAGCCATCGATCCCATTACCGTCAACGAATGGTGGACGCTGGCGAACGTCGAAGTGTCGGAAATGACGAAACGTGGCGTGCCGGGGGTGTGGACCTACGGTTTCTATGACGGATGGACGCCGAACTACATGTTCTACGTGGCCCACACGAAGAACTCGACGGGACGATTCTACGAGGTCCAGAGCTACGGGCCCGACGTCGTCGAGAACCTCCGGATGGGCGCCAACGCGACAAGCCGCGAGTGGTACCGGCCCAACCCGCCGCTGCCCAGCATCAAGTGGGGCCCGCGCAACAACACGAACATCCAGCAGTCGGCCCTCCTCATCGCGCTGAATCACGTGGCGAAGAACCGCGAGACGTACCTCGAGAACTACTGGCTCAAGAACAAACGCGCGGTGGAGAAGGGCAAAGGCCAGGCACCGTACGCGTGGGTCATCCCCGCGAACCAGCGCCGCAAGGCCGACGCGGCCGAACTGGTGAATGCGCTGCGCCGCCAGGGGCTCGAGATCTCGCGGGCCACCGCTGACTACAAGGCCGATGGCGGCGTGAGTGTTGCGGCCGGTGACTATGTGATCCGCGCGGACCAGCCCTACCGCACGATGGCCGAGATGTACTTCAGCGTCCAGAACTTCGCGCCGGCCAACCCGCGCCCGTACGACGACACCGGCTGGACCATGCCGTTGATGCGGAACGTGGTGGTGAAGGACGTCGGCGACAAGAACGTGCAGAGCCAGCAGATGGCCCTCATCACAGAGGACGTGACGGCGCCGGGGGGCATCACCGGCTCGGGTCCCGTGCTGGTTGTCGACCACACTACCGACAACAGCCTGGTGACGTTCCGGTTCCGTCATGCCGACGTGCAGATGTCGGCGGCGCAAGACGACTTCGAACTGGCCGGCCACAAGTTCCGTGCGGGCGCGTTTGTCATTCCGGCCGGCGATCGCGCGAAGCTCGAAGCCAGCCTGAAGGAGTTCGGCCTGTCGGCGTGGGCCACCGACAAGGCGCCTGCGGTGAAGATGCACGACCTCGACGTGCCGCGCATCGGGTACGTGCATTCCTGGTCCAACACCCAGAACGAGGGGTGGGTCCGGGGCGCGCTCGACACGTACAAGGTGCCGTACACCTACTTCGGGGACATCAAGCTGCGCGAAGGCAACCTGCGCGCGAAGTATGACGTCATCGTGTATCCGCACGTCGGCGGAACGGCGGTGGCCCAGGTCAACGGCATCCCGAAGACCGGCACCGATCCGGTGCCCTACAAGAAGTCGGACCTGACGCCGCACCTGGGCATCCAGGACTCGGCGGACGACATCCGCGGCGGCATGGGCTTCGACGGCCTGATGAACCTCTACCAGTTCGTCAAGGAAGGCGGCCTCGTCATTGTCGAGGGTGCCACGTCGACCATCTTCCCGGAATACAAACTCACCACCGGCGTGACGGTGGAGACCCCGCAGAACCTCTTCGTGCGCGGATCGATCCTGCGCGGCATGTTCGCCGACGCGAAGAGCCCGATCGCCTACGGCTTCGAGGGGAACCAGTTGCCCGTGTACTTCAGCCAGTCGCCGGTGCTGGCGGTGGGTGGCGGCGCGGGCGGGGGTATGGGTGGATTTGGCGGCGGCGGGCCGCAAATTCCAGGCGTGGGCCAGACCATTGCGCCGAACGCCGGCAACACGCAGGTGTTGTCGCCGTGGCTCGGACCGTCGGGAACAGCGGCTGGTGCGACTGGTTCCGGCGCGGCGCCCGCAGCAGGTGCGGGTGGCGGGAGCGGCGGCGGCCAGGGGGCGGGGCGCGGCGGGCTTGGCGCGGGCGCGGCACTGATGGCCGATGCGCCGCGGGTGATCCTCCAGTTCCCGCGGGACCCGAAAGAAATGCTGCTGTCAGGCGTGCTGGTCGGCGGAGAAAGCTTGGCAGGTCGTGCGCAGGTGGTGGACGCGCCCATCGGCAAGGGTCACGTGGTGATGTTCGCGATCAGGCCCTTCTGGCGCGCCCAGACGCAGGGCACCTACTTCCTCGGATTCAACGCGATTCTGAACTGGAACGACCTGGACGCCGGGAAGGCGGGCAAACAGTAGGCAGTAGTCAGTAGTCAGTAGGCAATAGTAGAAGCAAGAAGCAAGAAGCAGGAAGCAAAGAAACGGGGCCGCTCGGTGAACAACCGGGCGGCCCCGTTATTCGTGAACCCAGCCGATAGCCGATAGCCGATAGCCGATAGCCTATTGCCGCGGCGTAATCCAGAACCAGAGAACTCCCGCGAATACCGCGAGTCCGGCCGCAAGGTGCAGCGCTGGTTCCCAGCCTACCGCTGCGGCCAGCGCCGGGGTGAGAGCCGGCGAAATCAGTCCGCCGATGTTGCAGCCGGTGTTCATGATGCCGCCGCCCATGCCGCTTCGCGTGCCGGACAAGTCGTTCATGGTGGCCCAGAAGGGGCCTTCGACACAGAGGATGAGCGCCGTCGAGAGCGCCAGGGCGACGGCCGCCACGTGCGCGTTCGCCGTATGTGCGCCCACCGACAGCAGCACGCCGGACCCGACCATGCCGACGATGGGGACGAGGCGCCGGCCCCAGACCGGGCCGAGGCGGCTGCGGGAGAGGTAGTCGGCCGCCGCGCCGCCCCCCGGGATGGCGATCATCGACAGGATCCACGGCAGGCTGCTGAACAGGGCGCCAGACACGATGTCGAAGTGGCGTTCCTGGACAAGGTAGAGGTAGAACCAGAACACGAAGATGTAGCCGACGTAGCCCTGGAGCGAATAACTGAGCGTCAGGAGGGCGAACGCTCTGGAGCGGATTGCAGATTCTGCAACCGTGGCCTGCTTCTTGCGTTTTAGGTCATCTGCAAAAGGGGCCTGCCCCCTTTTTTCCGGCTGCGCTCGATCCGCGAATTCCGGCGCAAACTCCGTGGCGTGCCGGTCCGGTTCACCGCCGTCGGCCCCGTTCTTGCGTTTTAGGTCATTTGCAAAAGGGGCCTGGCCCCTTTTCTCGGCGGGGGGGTGGACGAGGAGCCAGACGACGGCCACCACGAAGGCGGGGACGGCGGAGGCGACGAGCGAAGCCCGCCAGCCCCACCGGCCCATCACGGCCGTGATCAGGATCGGAGCGATGGCCGATCCGAAACCCACCGACCCGATGACCCATCCGTTGGCCGACGCGCGAGATCCGGGAGCCACCCACTGCGCCACGCCCTGCGAACTGGCAGGATACGTGGGCGCTGCGGCGGCGCCCATGACGAACCGCAGGGCAAGCAGTGTCGCCATCCCACCCCAGGCCGCGGCAGCCGAAGGGATTGCCGCCACCGCCACAGTCAGTCCAACCCAGAGCCACGGCAACACGCGCAAGACACGGCCGGCTCCAAGCCGGTCGGCCAGCCAGCCCCCCGGAAACTGAAACAGCGCATACCCGAAGAGAAAGGCGCTGAAGACGCGGCCGAGCTGGGCCTGCGTCATGCCAAACTCGGGCATCATCTGCGCGCCGGCGATCGACAGGTTCGTGCGGCACAAGTAGCCGGCTGTGGCGGTCAGAAAGAGCAGGGCCACCCACTTCCAGGCACCGCGGTCGGATGTCTCGAACTCCCCGGCACACCAAACACCATTGGGCCATGGGGCTGGGGCCAGGGGCAACGGCCCACGGGCCACGGGCCAAGGCACAAGGGGCAAGGGACGAGGCTACAAACTACTTGCTACTGTCTACTCCCCCCGACCCCCGGGTGTAGGATCAGCTGACACGTCATCCTGATGGAGCTGCTTCATGAAACGTCTGACTTCCAGCCTGATCGTCCTCGCCGTCCTGTTCGCCGGTCTTGCCCTCTCTGCCGATGAGGGGATGTGGACGTTCGACAACGTGCCGCGCGCGCTGATCAAACAGAAGTACGGGTTCGACGTGACCGATCAGTGGCTGGAGCACGTCCGCCTGGCATCGGTGCGCGTCGGCAACGGAGGCTCCGGCTCGTTTGTCTCGCCGGACGGCCTGCTCTTCACCAACCAGCACGTCGGCCGCGGCCAGGTGGCCAAGCTCTCGACAGCCGAGAAGAATCTGGTCCGCGACGGTTTCTACGCCCCGACACGCGAACAGGAACTGAAGTGCGCCGACCTTGAACTCAACGTGCTCGTGTCGTATGAAGACGTGACGACACGTGTGCAGGGTGCCGTGAAGGCGGGCGCCACCGACAAGGATGCGGCCGACCAGCGCCGCGGCGAGATGGCCGCGATCGAGAAGGAGTGCGTGACGGCGACGGGACTCAAGTGCGAAGTCATCACGCTCTACAGCGGCGGCGAATACTGGCTCTACCGCAACAAGAAGTACACCGACGTGCGCCTCGTCTTCGCGCCCGAAGAACAAGCCGCGTACTTCGGCGGCGACTACGACAACTTCACCTACCCCCGCTGGAACTTCGACATCACGTTCTTCCGGGCGTACGAAAACGGCGCCCCGGCGAAAACCGAGCACTTCCTGAAGTGGTCGGCCAACGGTGCGGCGGAGGGCGAGCTGGTCTTCGTGCCGGGTTACCCCGGGTCGACGGCGCGCCTGCTCACGCTGGCGCAGCTCACGTACCACCGCGACACGGGCAACCCGCTGCAGAAGCAGGTGTGGACGTCGCGGGCCGACGCGCTCGCGCGTTACGCGAAACTCGGCGCCGAGCAGGACCGGCGTTCGTCGGCGGGACGGCTGGGCCTGTCGAACTCGCTCAAACGCCTGGTCGGGCAGCAGGATGGCCTGATGAACCCGCGCACGTTCACGAAGAAAGAAGCCGACGAAGCGGCGCTGCGCGCGAAAATCGCGGCCAATCCGGAATGGCAGAAGACGTTTGCACCGGCGTTCGAACAGGTTGCTGCGGCCTATGCGGCACTCCCGACGTACGCGAAACGCATTGCGTTCTCGAATCTCACGGCGAGCGGCCTGGCCGGGATGGCTTCCACCTTCGTCCGCTACAGCGACGAGTCGGTGAAGCCAAGCGCACAGCGGCTGCCCGAGTTTGCCGACGCGCGCGTCGAAGGCCTGAAGTCGACGCTCCAGTCGCCCGCGCCCATCTATCTCGACATGGAAGAAGCGCAGTTGACGGCGTGGCTGGACGACGGCCTGGCGGTGCTGGGAGCGGACGACCCGTTCGTGAACGCCGCGCTCGGCGGGCAGCCGGCGGCGACCGTCGTGAAGGCGGTCATGGCGTCGACGAAGCTGCACGACGTTGCCGTGCGCAAGGCGCTGGTCGCAGGCGGAGCCGCGGCCATCAACGCGTCCGACGACCCGCTGCTGGCGCTGGCGCGACGTGTTGAACCCATCTACCGCGAGTTGCGGGCCTGGCAGGAGGAGAAGATCCAGTCCGTCGAAGCCGCGGCAGGCACGAAGATCGCCCAGGCCCGGTTCGCGGTCTACGGCAAGACCGCGTATCCCGACGCGAACTTCAACCTGCGACTCGAATACGGCACGGTCCTGGGTTACGAAGAAGACACGACGCTCGTGCCGTACAAGACCACGTTCCACGGCCTGTACGAACGCGCGGCGGCCTTCAACGAGAAGCCGCCCTTCAACCTCCCGGCCCGCTGGCGCGACGGCAAGGGCAAGCTCGACCTGTCGGTGCCGTACAACTTCGTCTACACGGCCGACACGATCGGCGGCAATTCCGGCAGCCCCGTCATCAACCGGAACGCCGAGATCTGCGGCATCAACTTCGACAGCAACGTGCAGAAACTGCCGAACCGCTACCTGTTCATCGACGATGCGGAAGGGTCGCGTGCCGTGGGCGTGCACTCGGCAGGGATCATCGAAGGACTGCGGAAGCTCTACGGCGCCGACGCGCTGGTGAAGGAGTTGACCGGGAAGTAGCGTGAGCGGGGCAGGCCTGCCCCGCTGGGTTCGCCCTGCCTGGGGGCGCTAGCGCAGCCGGGCTGGTGGGATGCCCAGCGCAACCGCCAGTTCCCGCAGTTTCGTCTGCACGGTCTGCGCGTTGCGCGGTCCCATGCGCAGTAGGTGTTTCTGCGCGCCCGAGTGCGCCTCCACCGCGTCGTCTTCGTACCGGTACGACAGGACGACCCGCGTGAGGGGCGCATCGCCGGGCACGGCTGGGGTGGCGAGCAGGTGCACGATCGCCCGTTCAACTCCTGCGTCGATGTCCCCGGCTGCATGCCCGAGTTCCTGATACGCCTCGTCCAGCCGCGGCTTCAACAGCGCGTAGATCCGGGCCACCGCGTGCATGTCCAGGATCCCAATCGTCTCGGCGATACCGTCGTATCGCTGGTACGACGCCGGTTGGGCCGTGTACCGTTCGTAGACGCCTGTCGCGAGGAACGCACCCTTCGGCGTGAGCACCTTCAAGTGTTTTGCCGGCGTCTTGCCGTCGGCCACGTTGTCGATGCAGACGGCCAGATTCCGAACGAGATTGTCGGTCGCGAGCCAGGCCACGAACTCGGGCCGCGTGGACAGTGCCTTGACGAGTTCCCGCACCGCGGCGTCGCTGACGTCGAGGGGCGGCAGGTCGACGGGCTCCACGTCCGGGCCCAGCGCAGCGCGCGGATCAACGGGTTCCGCCGCGACCGGCGCGGGCACGGCAGGTCCGGACGCGGCTGGCGGTGCGGGAGCCGCCGGGCGGCGCATGTAGAGCAGGCCCGCCACCACGGCGGCCACAATCAGCAGGCCGGCAACCCACGGCCATAGAGGTCTGGGCTCCGGTTCGCGGTCGGGCTGAGGATCCGGGTCGAGCGGGAGGTCGTCCATCTCATCCATGCGTCACCTCCTGGCTTCCGTGATGGTGTGTGATCTGATCCTACACCTTAGGATAGTAGGAAGCAGGAAGTAGTCAGTAGCAAGTAGGCGGGAGGAAGGGCGGAGGTCCGAATGAGGTGTCCCAACTGCTCGGGCGAGATGACGGCTGTAGAGGTCGATCGTCTTTACGTGAAGACCCTGTCGCTCGACGTGTGCCGGGCGTGCCAGCTCGTCTGGTTCGACCATGCCGAGTTGCTGCAACTGGCCCCAGCCGGGACATTGCGGCTCGTGTCGTTGTTTGCGGATGACCGTGATGACGGAGCGGCGCGCCCGCCGCTGGCGCCCGGGCTGGCCTGCCCGCGCTGCCAGCGCCGTCTGCGGGACGTGCACGACATGCAGCGGGGGACACGGTTCACGTACGGGCAGTGCGACGCCGGGCACGGCCGGCTGTTCACGTTCTACCAGTTCCTGCGCGCCAAGAACTTCGTGCGGGCCCTGGGCGCGGCCGAAATCGACGAACTGCGCCGGCACGTGCGCCAGGTGAACTGCGTCAACTGCGGGGCGGCGGTCGACGTGGGGCGCGACGCGGCCTGCCAGTTCTGCCGGACGCCGATTGCCATTCTCGACCCCGACCAGGTACGGCGTGCCGTGGACGAGCTGCGGCAGTCGCTGGACCGCACGCCGGTGGATGCCACGCTGCCGCTCTCGATGGCCCTCGAGAAGATGCGCGCGGAGCGGGTCTTCGCCGAGGTGCCTGCCTCCGTTCGGCAGCCGTCCGTGCTCGACCTGTTCTTCGGCAGCTCGTCCGACCCCCTGGTCGCCGGCCTCAAGGCCCTTCGCCGGCTGCTGGAGCCCTGACAGGCCACGGGTCGGGTTATGATTCGGTGTTGTTCGATCCATCAGGAGCAGACCATGATCCTTCGTTCTCTCGTTGCCACGACCATCGTGATCGCCGTCGCCGTCGTGGGCGCGGCTACCGCCGAGGCCCAGCCGGCCGCACTCAAGAACCCCGCGGCGCTCACCGAGAGAGCGCCGGACAGCTACAAAGTGAAGTTCGACACGTCGGCGGGTGCGTTCGTCATCGAGGTGCAGCGTGCCTGGGCGCCGCTTGGTGCCGACCGGTTCTACAACCTGGTGAAAGCCGGCTTCTACAACGACTGCCGCTTCTTCCGTGTGATCCAGGGCTTCATGGTGCAGTTCGGCATTCACGGCGACCCGGCCGTGATGAACACGTGGCGCGGCGCCCGGATCGGAGTCGACCCGGTCAAGCAGAGCAACAAACGCGGCTACATCACCTACGCCATGGGTGGTTCGCCCGACACCCGCACGACGCAGGTGTTCATCAATTTCTCTGACAACGCCAATCTGGACGGCATGGGCTTCGCGCCGTTCGGCAAGGTCGTGTCGGGCATGGACATCGTGGACAAGATCTACAGCGGGTACGGCGAAGGCGCGCCGCGGGGCCAGGGCCCCGAACAGAGCCGGATCCAGGCGGAAGGCAACGCCTACCTGCTGAAGTCGTTCCCGAAAATGGACTACATCAAGGCCGCGACGATCGAGAAGTAGGCGGCCGTCCGCGCAAGTCCGGAACCCCGGGGCGGAAGCCCCGGGGCTACGTTCAGAGGCGAGCCACACGTCATGTCACACGTCCAGGGTCCCCGCGAGCGGGCCGAGCGTTTCCTGGAGATTGCCGGCGACTTCCGCCTCGGCGACCTCGTCACCGAGTTGTCGCACCCGCGGTCCACCGATCTGAGCCAGACGGCCCGGCAGGACACGGCTGCCGGGCTTGGCGTCCTGTTCGACGTCGACCGCGACGTGGTGGAGGCCTACCGGATCTGGGCGCAGTCCGGGCAACCCGGCCGGATGGCCGCGGCGGCCCTCGACGCGCTTCGAGGTGGCGGCAAGCTCTTCTTCACCGGGTGCGGCGCCACGGGCCGGCTGAGCATTCAGCTCGACGCGATCTGGCGGGCGTTCTGGCAGGGACACGGTGACGTCCGGCTGAAGCCGGACGCCACGAAGGGCGCGGACGCCACGAACTGGCAGGACCGGACCCGCAGCGTCATGGCCGGCGGGGATTTCGCGCTCATCAAGTCGGTGGAAGGATTCGAGGACTTCGTGCCGTTCGGGCGCAAGCAGATCGCCGATCTCGGCGTCGCCGCGGGCGACGTGGTCTTTGCGATCACCGAAGGCGGCGAGACGTCGTTCGTCATCGGCACGGCGTGGCAGGGCCTCGATGCTGGCGCGCGTGTCTTCTTCGTGTACAACAATCCCGACGACATCCTGCGGGCCCGTGTGCGGCGCAGCCGCGAGGTGATCGACGAGCCGCGTATCGAGAAGGTGAACCTCACCACCGGGCCGATGGCCGTCACCGGCTCGACGCGGATGCAGGCCACCAGTTCCGAACTGCTGGCCATGATGACCGTGCTCGAGATGGTCGTGCGGCAACTGCTCGCGGATGCGGGCGCGCCCGGTCCCGGCGTGGGTGACGCGGCGGACGTTCCGCGCGCGATGGTTGAGGGGCTCGAGGCCGTCCACGCGCAGCTGGCCGGCGCGCCGCTGCGCGAGGCGCTGGCGGTGCTGGTCGAGCGCGAAGAGGCGGTCTACCGTGCGGGAGCGCGGACGTCGTACTTCGCCGGTGCCCTTGGCGTGGACGTGTTGACCGATACCACCGAACGCAGCCCGACCTTCTGCACGCCGGCGTTCCGCAAACGTGGAGACACGGACGCCGCCGATTCGTGGACGTTCCTGTTCACCGACGAAACCGACACGGAACACGCGTGGCCCCGCCTCCTGCGCCGGGCGCCGCAGACCATCGAGTGGTCGGACGACGACCTCCTGACGCTCCTGGACGAAGAGACGGCCGCGAAACAGAGCGCCGTGCTGCACGAAATCGGCCTCGCCGAACTGCTCCGGTTCAGGATTGGCCTCGACGGCCTCAACGACCGGCCGTTCCGTCGCGGTGATGCCGCGCTGGCGGTGTTATCGGCGGCCGCAGACCGGCACCTGATCGATCCCGCCGGCGGCCCCTTCGCGCAACAGCTGGCTCGGGCCCGCGACGCCGGCACGGCGACGGGCGTCGTCGGCGTGGGCCGCGCGGCCGACCTGCGGCAACTGGACGGTGCGGCACGGGCAGCCGGGTTCGGTCTCGACGTGGCGCTCGAAGTGCCGGCCACGCCGTTCCTGCTCGACCCGCTCACCCGCATCGGCGTGAAGTGGCTGCTGAACGCCCTGTCCACCTGCACGATGGTCCGCCTGGGCCGCGTGCTGGGCAACCGCATGATCTGGGTGGTGCCCAGCAACCTGAAACTCATCGACCGCTCCACCCGCTACATCCGCGATCTGGCCGGCGTGTCGTACGACGACGCCTGTTACGCGCTGTTCGAGGTCATCGAGTACATCGAGCCGCGGCGTCGCGCGGGCCAGGTGTATCCGGCGCCCGTGGGCGTTGCCACCATGCGCCTGCGCCACAATCTCAGCCTCGAGGACGCCGAAACCCGGCTGTTCCAGGAACTGCAGTAGCCCGGACCCAGAAGACTGTGCAACGACCCGTCCCTGGCCTCCGGCCGGGGCGTAGAATGCCGGCATTCGACCCACGTTGAGGGCCGACGGCCCGCCGCGGCGGGACTGTGCGCGCGGCTGACACGAACGGAGGAGATCCATGGCAGGACGTTGTTTCAGGATGGTGGCTCTGGTCGTCGTGCTGATGGCGGTGATCGCGTTGCCACCCGTGGGCTCTGCGCCCGCCGCTGCGGCCTCGCCGCAGGCGGTCCCCGCGGCGCCGCCGAACGTGTCTGCGCAGGCGGCGGTCACCGTGCCCCTGTCGATGCCGCTCCCCCTCGATCCACAGGTCGTGAGCGGGCGTTTGGCCAACGGGCTCCAGTACTTCATCCGGGTCAACAAAGAGCCGGCCAACCGGGCCGAACTGCGCCTCGCCGTCAACGCCGGGTCGCTTCTGGAAGACGACGACCAGCGCGGGCTGGCGCACTTCGTGGAACACATGGCGTTCAACGGGACGAAACACTACCCGAAACAGGAGCTCATCAGCTTCCTCGAATCCACGGGCATGCGGTTCGGACCGAGCATCAACGCGTTCACGAGTTTCGACGAAACCGTCTACATGCTGCAGATTCCCACCGACAAGGCGGACCTGCTCGCGAAGGCGTTCTTCATCCTCGAAGAATGGGCCCACAACGTTGCTTTCGATCCGGCCGAGATCGACAAAGAACGCGGCGTCATCATCGAAGAGTGGCGCACGCGGCTGGGCGCCGGCTCTCGCATTCAGGAGCAGCAGTTACCGGTGATGCTCAGAGGCTCGCGGTACGCCGAGCGCCTCCCTATCGGCACGACCGACATCCTCAAGACCTTCAAACACGAACGGCTCCGGACGTTCTACGCCGACTGGTACCGTCCGGACCTGATGACGGTCGTGGCCGTCGGGGACTTCGATCCGGCCGTCGTGAAGACACTCATCGAGCGGCACTTTGCCGGGCTGACGTCGCCGGCGGCGCCGCGCCCGCGCCCGGCCTTTGGTATTCCCGACACCCCTGGAACGTTGTTTACGATTGCCACTGACCCGGAGATGACGACTACGTCTGTCGGCCTGATGAACAAGCTGCCGCAGCGGGACGGCACGACCGTTGGCGACGCGCGTCAGGACCTGGTCGAATCCCTGTACGTCTCCATGTTCAATGCCCGCTGTTCGGAAGCGGCGCAGAAGTCAGACGCGCCGTTCCTGGGCGGCGGCGCGAGTCTCGGGCCGCTGATGCGGGCCCGCCGTTCCGCGACGCTGAACGCGATCGTGAAAGAAACCGATGTAGCCAGCGGCCTCGAGGCGGTGCTGCTGGAAGCCCACCGGGTGGTCCGGCACGGGTTCACCGTGACGGAGTTCGATCGCCGCAAGCGCGAACTCTCGCGCCGCCTCGAACAGCGCCTTGCCGAGAAGGACAAGCAGCCGTCGTACAGCCTGGCCGACCGGCTTGTCCGTCATGGGCTGCAGCGGACGCCCATGATGCCGGTGGAGTACGAGGCGCAACTGGTGCAGCGGTTCCTGCCCGACATCACGCTTGCCGAGGTCAATGGCCTGGCGGGACGGTGGCTGGGTGACACCAACCGCGTCGTGACCGTCACGGCGCCGAAGAAAGACGGGCTGGCGATCCCGGACGAAGCGGCGTTGTCGGCCGTCATCGCGGCAGCGGCCACCAAAGACGTGACGCCCTATGTTGATGCGCCAGACGCGCGGCCACTGCTCGATCCGCTGCCCGCGCCGGGACGCGTGGTGAGCGAGACGACCAACGCCGCCGCCGGGCTTACCGAGTGGACGTTGTCCAACGGCATTCGCGTCGCACTCAAGCCCACAGACTTCAAACAGGACGAGGTGGTGTTTCGGGCCTTCAGCCCCGGAGGCACGTCACTGGCCAGCGACGCCGACTTCATCGCGGCCAACACCGCGGCGCAGGTGATCGGGGCCGGGGGGCTGGGGCCGTTCAGCGCAATCGAACTGCGCAAGCAGCTCTCGGGCAAAGTGGCATCGGCGCGGGTGGCGTTCACCGAACTGGCGCAGGTGCTGTCGGGTTCGGCATCGCCCAAGGACCTCGAGACGATGTTCCAGCTCATCCATCTCGGGTTCACGCAGCCCCGGGCGGACGCGACGATGTTCGGAGTCTTGACGACGCAGTTCAAGACCGTGCTTGCCAACCAGAAGGCGATGCCGGAATACGCATTCAGCGAGGCCCTGAACGAGATTCTGACACAGGGCCATTCGCGGGGGCGCATGCCGTCGGCAGAACTCGTCGACGAGTTCAACCTCGACAAATCGATGGCGTTCTACAAGGCGCGCCTGGCCGATGCCAGCGGGTTCACGTTCGTCTTCGTCGGCAGCTTCGACCTGGATGCGATGAAGCCGCTTGTCGAGCGGTACCTGGCCAGCCTGCCGGCGGCGGGCCATCCCGAGGCGTGGCGGGACACCGGGATGCGGCCGCCGAAGGGCGTGATCGAGAAGACCGTCGAGAAGGGCATCGAGCAGAAGAGCCGCGTGGCGATCGTCTTCACCGGGCCATTCGAGTACACGCCAGTCCCTCGGGTCGCGATTCGATCGCTGGCCTCCATCCTGCAGACCCGGCTGCGCGAGTCGCTGCGGGAAGACCTGAGCGGGACGTATGGCGCCAACGTGTCGGCTGCCCACAGCAAGTCGCCCGAGTCCCTGTACACCCTGCAGGTGGGGTTCACCTGCAACCCGGCGCGGGTGGACGAACTGGTCAAGGCCACCTTCCGCGAGATCGATACGCTCAGGACGACCGGTCCGACCGAGAAGCAGGTGGCCGACACCCGCGAAGCCATGCTGCGCGAGTTGGAGACCAACCTGAAGAACAACATGTACGTCCTGGGCCAGATCTTCGCGCGCTACGTCGACGGCGAAGACCCGGCCGGGCTCTGGTCCATGACGCCGTTCTACCAGGCACTGGACCTTCC
The DNA here is from genome assembly GCA_964372095.1 of uncultured Vicinamibacterales bacterium. GTDB lineage: Bacteria > Acidobacteriota > Vicinamibacteria > Vicinamibacterales > JAKQTR01 > CAYJPV01. The sequence continues at coordinate 20,128 of CAYJPV010000013.1, forward strand.
CCTGATTCAGAAAGCGGCCCGGACGTATCTGGATACCGGGAACTACGTGAAGGTGGTGCTGATGCCGGGGAAGAAGGAGTGAGGGGTGGAGGAGGGAAGTAGGCAGTAGCAAGTAGGCAGCAGCAAGCAGGGCGGCGGCGTCTGAAATGGTCGGGGGCGCGGCGTCGTAGATCCCACCAGCGCCGCCCTTTTGGGGAAGTGTCCAACTGCCAGGGACATCCCTGGCAGTCGGAGGTTTACCCAGATGTTTGCCCGCAACTCTCGTCGCGCCGCCTTCGTTGCCCACCTGGCCCTCGCGTGCCTTGCGTGGCCCGGGCCGGCGTCCGCTGACGACTCCGCCATCCTCGTGCAGTCTGGCCCCGCCTATGTCGCGCAGGAACCCGGCGGGACGAGCTGGTCCATCGGAAACGGCGGCATCCGGTTCGGTGTCGGGCTCAACAGCGCCGGACTGCTCGTCGTTCAGGGGCTCGAGCGCCCGGAATCGGGCACCTCGTGGCCCGTGGGCGAGTCGCCCGACCTGAGCTTCGCCATCCAGACGAAGCGGTTCTCTCCGGGGCAGCCTGGGTTTCCCTACAGACGGGCCGAAGCGGACGAGTACCGGGGCGGCGTCAGGCTCCGGTTGACGTTCGACGAACTGGCGTCCCGGTTGCGGGTCACGCGTGTCTACCTCTGCTATCCGACCGCTCCTGTGATCGAGACGTGGACCACGTTCGAAGCCGTCGGCGGCGCGGCCTCGGTATCTGTCGGCGACCTGGGCGTGTGGCAGGTGTCGATTGGCGTGAACGCCATCAACTGGGTCACCGGCCTCAAGGCCGGGGCCGTAGACGGCGGGCGCTTCACGCGCCGCCGCCAGGCGCTGTCGGCTCAGGCGCCCGTGCGACTTGGTTCGACCACACGTTCGTCCGAGCAGATGGTTCCCACCGTCTGGCTCTCTGGGGCATCCGGGCAGTTCTTTGGCGGGCTGCTCTGGTCTGGTGAATGGGCCATGACCGCGGCAGGACCCGAAGTCTCCGGACTGACGGCGGTCCGGATGTCGCTCGACCGGACGACCACCACGATCAAGAGGGGGGAACCCCTCGACGGTCCGCATGGCATCTTCGGCATCACCGGCCCGGACGACTCGGACGTCACGCTCGCGCTTCAGCAGTATGTGGCCGGAGGGTTACGCCAGGGCCGGCCGCTTCCGTCGCTGGTGACCTACAACACGTGGTTCGCCTACGGCATCAAGACCGACGACGAGTCGATCCGAGCCGAGATGGCGCTTGCCGCGTCCCTGGGCGTCGAGCTGTTCGTCCTGGATGCGGGGTGGTATCCGGGCGGATCCGATCCCGCCGATTTCACGACCGGTCTCGGCACGTGGACGGCCGACACCCGGCGATTTCCAAACGGCCTCCGGTCTCTGCGTGACCATGCCCACGCCCTCGGGCTGAAGTTCGGCATCTGGGTCGAGCCGGAGCGTGTCGCTACGACGACCGTCGGGCGTGCCGGCCTGGCCCGCGAGCGGTACCTGGCCACGACGGGCGGGCGCTACAACGTCGGCGTGAAAAACGACAATGCGGGCGACGCGCAGATCTGCCTGGCTGACACCGAAGCCCGCGAGTGGGTGATGGCCCAGCTCGTCCGCTTCCTTGATGATGTGCAGCCCGACTACCTGAAGTGGGACAACAATTACTGGATCAACTGCGACCGCACCAGCCACGGCCACGGAACCCAGGACGGCAACTTCGCCCACACGAAGGGTCTGTACAACCTCCTCGAGCGACTCCGCGTGCGGTATCCGGACTTGATCATCGAGAACTGCGCGGCAGGCGGCAACCGCCTCGACCTCGGGATGCTGCAGTACACCGACGTGGCCTGGATGGACGACGTCAGCGGGCCGTCAGCGCACGTGCGGCACAACCTGGCGGGCCTGGGCGCGGTGTTTCCTCCGGCGTACCTGCTGTCGTTCGTCATGGACGACCCTGCGGAACCCATCCATGACGCGGCCGACATGCCGATGTACTATCGGAGCCGGATGCCCGGCGTGCTCGGGATGTCGATCCGCGGCGCCGAGTTTGGCGACGAAGATCGGGAGGCGATGCAGCGCGAGATCGAGTTGTACAAGGCAATACGATTGCCCGCCGGGCCCACGGTGATGCTGCCACTGACGGATCAGGCGGAGGCGTCGGGCGCTGGCGGGTGGGATGCGGTCCAGTGGTATTCGCCAGAGACGGGTGACGTCACCGTCCTGGCTTTCGCCGGATCCAGTGCCGACCCGACCGTGGTGCTCAGACCGCTCGGACTGACGGCCAGCGCGCGCTACATCGTGTCGGTGCCCAGGATGAGGGCGGTGGTCCAGGTGTCCGGCAGCAGTATCATCGACGACGGCATCAAATTCCGCCGCCTGAGCTTCACGGCGGGCTATGTGCTGACGCTGACGAAGGACACGGGTGGGGGCAGTAGGAAGTAGTCAGTAGGAAGTAGTCAGTAGGAAGTAGTCAGTAGGAAGTAGTCAGCATGGAGCAGCGATAGCCTACTTCCTACTGTCTACTGTCTACCTCCGATAGCCGAACGCCGAATGCCGATAGCCGATCGGAGCCTGAACCATGGTGATCGATCTCCTCGACAACGTCGATCTGTATTGCGGCCTGGGACCGCGCATCGCCAAGGCACTCCACTGGGTGCGGGACCATGACCTGGCGACGCTCGACCTCGGACGTCACGAGATCGCGGACGACACGCTGTTCGCGCTCGTCAGCGAGTACAACACCAAGCCGCAAGCCGAGGGACGGTGGGAGGCCCATCGGCAGTACCTCGATCTGCAGTGCCTCGGTGCCGGCCGCGAACTGATCGGCTACGCGCCTCTGCCCACGCTCTCCGACGGCGACTACATCGCCGACAAGGACATCAGCTGGCATACCGGCGACGGGCGATTCCTGTTGATCGAGCCTGGCCGCTTCATGCTGCTCTGGCCCGGTGATGGACACATGCCCGGGATCGCCGTCGACATTCCGTCTCCGGTGCGGAAAGTCGTGCTGAAGATTCAGGTGACGACGTCCGGCTGAAGCCGGACGCCACGGACGGACGTGGGGGCTGGCTTTAGCCAGCCCTGGGGCCGCCTGCGGTGCTAGGATTGTCGCCATGGAGCCCACGCCTCACGCGGCCTCTCCCGGGTCCGACACCCTGGGCACGACGCTCTGGCGCTGGGTTGGACTGCTCGCTGCACTGACGGTCGTGTCGGTGCTGCACTACACGACCGACGCTGACCGCGCCTGGCTTCACAACATCTACCAACGCCTCTACTACGCCCCCATCGTCATGGGCGCGTACTGGTTCGGGATACGCGGCGGACTGCTGACGGCCGTCGCGGCGGCGGTGGCCTACTATCCCCACATTCTCCACACCTGGGGCGACAACGAACCCTACGCCGCGAGCCAGTACGTGGAGTTGGTGATCTTCCCCTGCGCGGGGCTGCTGGTTGGCGTGCTGGCCGACTGGCAACGCAAGCTCACCGCCCAGTACCAGTCGGCAGCGGCGTCGCTCGAGCACGCCAATCGTGAATTGCGGGCATCGCACGAACACCTGCGGCGCGCCGATCGGATGTCGGCTCTTGGGGAGGTGGCTGCCGGACTGGCGCACGAGATCCGGAATCCGCTCGCTGGCATCAAAGGCGCCGTCGAGATTATCGGGTCGCGGGTCCAGCCGGGCACACCGGAAGCGGAGTTCGCCGGCATCGCTACCACCGAACTGCAGCGGCTCGACGCGCTGGTGGGTGAATTTCTGGCGTACGCGCGGCCGCGCGACCCCGAGTTCCGCCTGGCCAGCCTGAGTGACGTCGTCGATCACGTGGTGGCGCTGCTGACGCCGGAAGCCGAACGCGCCGGGGTCACCATCGTGCGCGACATTGCCGGACGACTGCCCGACGTGCGGATGGACCCCGAACAGATCCAGCAGGTGCTCTTCAACGTCGCCCTGAACGGCATCCAGGCGTCGCACGCCGGTGACACGCTGACCATTCGTACGTCACACGGGCAGGGATGGGCGACGGTCGCGATCTCCGACCAGGGTCCCGGCGTCCCCGACGAACACCGCCACCGCCTGTTCGATCCGTTCTTCACCACCAAGACGCACGGCACGGGGCTTGGCCTGGCCGTATCGCAGCGGATCACGTCGGCCCACGGCGGCCGCATCGAGTTCAGCGACGCCGCGCCCCACGGGGCCACCGTGACGGTCGCGCTGCCGGCGTCGCCGCTGCCGGAGTGACGACGCCATGGCCACCACACCAACGCTGCTGCTGATCGACGACGATGCCAGCCTGCGACGGGTGACGGAATACAACCTGAAAGACGACGGGTACGCGGTGATCACCGCCTGCGACGGACGCGAGGGCCTGGAGCGTTTCCGGGCCGAACGGATCGACCTCGTGCTGTCGGACGTGAGGATGCCCGAACTGGACGGGATGGACCTGCTGCCGCAACTGAAGGCGATGCAGCCCGACCTGCCCGTGATCATGCTGACCGCCCACGGCACGATCGCGGCGGCCGTGGAGGCCATGCGGCTGGGGGCCTTCGACTATCTGACCAAGCCGTTCACGCGCGATCAGCTGCGTGCCAGCGTACGCAAGGCGCTGGAGGTGGGGCGGCTGAAATCGGAGAATCGCCAGTTGCGGCAGATGGTGACCGAGCGGTTCTCGTTCGCATCGATGATTGCCGGATCGCGGGCCATGCGCGGTGTGACCGACACGGCCGCCCGCGTGGCGCAGAGTGACACCACGGTCCTGCTGCTGGGCGAGAGCGGCACAGGCAAAGAGCTGCTGGCCAAGGCCATCCACGTGCACAGCGGACGGGCGCGCGGGCCTTTCGTCACCCTCAATTGCGCGGCCATCCCCGAACACCTCCTGGAGTCGGAGCTGTTCGGCCACAAGAGGGGCGCCTTCACGGGCGCGGTGGCCGACAAGGCGGGCAAGTTCGAGGCGGCGGATGGCGGCACGATCTTCCTCGACGAGATCGGCGACCTGCCGCTCGTGCTGCAGGCCAAGATCCTGCGAGTGCTTCAGGAACGGGAGATCGACAAGGTCGGCGACACGCGGCCCCACACGGTGGACGTGCGGGTCGTGGCCGCGACCAACCGCGACCTCGAGAAGATGATTGCGGACGGGACGTTCCGCGAAGATTTGTACTACCGCCTGGCGGTTGTCTCCGTGCGTGTGCCTCCCCTGCGTGAACGGACGGACGACATTCCGCTCCTGGTCGAACACTTCCTCGCGAAACACGCCGCGCGGCTCAATCGTGCCGCTCCCATGGCCGACAAGGCCGTCTACTCCGCTCTCAATCTCTACGCGTGGCCGGGCAACATCCGGGAGCTCGAAAACGTCATCGAACGCGCGCTGGTGCTGGATCGCGACGGCGTCGTTGGCCTCGACGATCTGCCGGATCGGATTCACGCGCAGGCCCGTCGGTTCGGCAACGTCCGCGTGGAGTTGCCAGACGAAGGCGTCTCGCTCGAGGGCGTGGAACGTGATCTGATTGCGGCGGCGCTCGAGAAACACGGCGGGAACCAGACGCGCGCGGCGGCGTATCTGGACATCACCCGCAGCGCGTTGTTGTACCGGATGCAGAAGTACGGGCTGGGGGGCTAGAGGCTAGAGGCTAGGGAACGGGGGTTGGCCGATGCGTCGCTTCGCCATGCCGATGGTCCTGCTGGTGGGTGCGTGATGACACGCCGAAAGGGTACCGCGTGGGTGGTGTCGGCCGGCGTGTTCGCCACGGTTCTCGGCGCGGTCGCGTTTGCCGCGCAGGACCAGCGAACGGTGTTCTCGAGCCGCGTGGAAGTGGTGCGCGTGGATGCGCTGGTCACGCAGGATAAGAAAGCCGTCTTGAATCTGACGGCAGCCGACTTCCAGGTGACCGACAACGGCGCGCCGCAAGAGGTCGAACTGGTCAGCTTCGACCAGATCCCGCTCAACGTCGTCATTGTCCTCGACCTGAGCTCGAGCCTGACAGGCGAGCGGCTGGCCCAGTTGCGGACGGCGAGCGCGTCGCTGGCGGGAGTACTCAAGAAGGAGGACCAGGCGGCACTGGTGACGTTTACGGAGACCGTCACGCTCAAGTCCGGCCTGACGGCGAACCTCGACACCGTGCGAGCGGCCATCGATGCGACGAGCCCGCCGGACGGTCAGCGGCCAACAGCCCTGGTGGATGCGCTGTTTGCCGGCGTGGTGACGGCCGAATCCGACGTCGGCCGTGCGCTGGTCGTCGTCTTCAGTGACGGCGTCGACACCGGAAGCTGGCTGCGCGAAGAAGGCGTGCTCGACGTGGCGAAACGGTCGGACGCGGTCGTCTATGCCGTCACGACACTTCACGAAGGGCGAGGGGAATTCCTGTCTCACGTCGTGGAGGCGACAGGCGGGTCGCTGACGGAAGTCGAATCCAAAGACGACATCGGCGCCGCCTTTCTTCAGGTTCTGGACGAGTTCCGGCAGCGTTACCTGATCAGCTACACGCCGCGCGGTGTTGCCAGGGACGGCTGGCACGCCGTCAGCGTGCGTGTGAAAAGCCGCGGCGGCCTGAAGGTGAAAGCCAGGCCAGGGTACTGGGGCGGGCAGTAGCCGGCGCGCGTCCCGGGCTACGCGCGAGGGGAGGCTTGCCGATGCGTCGCTTCGCCATGACGGTGGTGCTGCTGGTGCTGATAGCGTGGCCGGGGGCTGCCCGATCCGCCGCAGAGCCTGAGTGGCTGGTGCGGCTCAAGGCCTGGAGTCGGGCCGTCATGCAGCACGAGCCGGGGCGACTGGATCCAGCCGTTGTGGAACTGGCCGGGTGGACGGCCTACAGCGTGCACGGGGTCGTGGCGGATTTCTTGTCGGCGCATCCCGATCTGAAACAGAAACGGCCGCTGGAGGTGGAGGTCACGCCCGGCCGGCCGTACACCAAGAAGACCATTGCCGACGTGGACGCCCGGTCAGTCGAGGTGTTCCAGAACCACGCGGGCGGCACAAACGGGATCCTCCGGCGAGCCGCCATGCTCCACGCCGATGTCGCGCTGCTGGCGCCGCTCGACCGGAGCCAGACGTCAGGCATCGCCGACACGATGAGAGTGGTGGACGGCCGGGTGGTCGAAGTGGTCGGGCTGTCAGCTCACTGGGCCGCCGGCCTCTCGCTGCTGGATGCCATCGAGCCCGCGCCGCGAGACGATCCCTGGGTGCACCTCTGGTACTACGCCCTGGCGATCGAGTTCCTCGAGGGCGGCAATCTGGCAGCCGCCAAGCCCCACATGGAACATGCCCTCAAGATCCTCCCGGATGACGCACGGGCGCAGTTTGCCAGCGGGTTCTACCATCAGGCTGCTGGCGCGCCGTCGGCACAGGCGGCATACCGCGCGCAGAAGCGCCTGGCGCAGAGAACAAAGACTCGCAGTCCGGGCATTGAAGATGCCGAGTCGAACTGGAAGGCGGCCGAACGCCGGTTTCGGCGGGCACTCGCGCTCGAACCCGGGTTCGTCGAGGCCCGGATTCGGCTTGGTGAGACCCTGCTGAATCTCGACCACCCAGACGAGGCGGCAGTGCACCTGCGTCAGGCGGCGGCTGGTGCAGGGCACCCGGTGTTGGACTACCTGGCTCAGATGCTGTTGGGCGCCGCCGAAGAGAGGCTGGGGCACCGGCAATCGGCAGCGGCCTGTTACGGGCGGGCGGCGGCGCTCTTCCCGGAAGCCAGATCCCCTCACTTCGCCATGGCCGCGCTGGACCGGCGGGCCGGTTCGCACCTCGACGCGTGGAGGCAACTCGCGCGAGTGGCGTCACCGCCCGTACCTGTGCAGTTCGATGCGGATCCGTGGTGGACCTTCACGCGATGGCATGCGAGACCCGCCAAGACACTCCTTGCCGAACTACGCGCGCTCATGGCGGCGGAGATCGTGCGCTGACACACGAGGAGTCCCGCCGGTTCTCGTCCCCGCCTGTGCCGTTCTGAACAGACCGCGGCAAACGACCGCGACTACAGTCGATGTACTGCGGGAATGATGAACTGGTGGCGGTAGCCGTCCGTTTTCAGACAGGGTGTTCGCCTGCCAGCGCCGCTGTGCGGTCCGAAACACCCGAAAGTCCACCTCAATCTCGGCACCACGCTCAGCTGCCCAACTGGCTTGTGCCTTGCAGTGTTTATACGTGCGGTAGGCAGATCACTTGTACGGCGAGCAAAACAACAGTCCATCCAAGGAGACAATGATGAAACTCAGCAGATTCGTGATAGCGGTCGTGAGCGGTTGCGCGGCGGTGGTCCTGTCGGCGGCGCCGGGTATTGCCGGACAGATGACACAGGCCCACCAGCACGCAGCCGAGGCGAAACCCCAGGCCGGGACGGCCACCGACATGGCTGCGAAGTGCCAGGCCATGATGGCGGACCACGAGAAGATGATGGCGGAGATGAAGGCCGCCGAAGTGAGGCTCGACGATCTCGTCGGCAAGATGAACGCCGCGTCCGGTCTGGAGAAGGCGAATGCCACCGCGGTCGTGGTCAACGAGCTGGTCGCCCAGCGCCGGACGGTGCAGGACGGCATGATGAAGCGGCAACACGGGATGATGGCCCACATGATGGAGCACTCGCAGGCCGGCAAGGACTCCATGGCCATGTGCCCCATGATGAAACAGATGGGCGGCATGAAGCACTAGACAGCCGACCGAATCCGGCGGATATCCCTCTCATCTCCAATCCGTTCTCGAGGCAACCCGGACCGCGCGCAGGCGGGCACGTCGCCCGCCTGCGCGGACGCGCAGACACGTGAGGCCCCCATGTCGCACAACCATTCAACGTCGCCCACGGCTGCGGCGGCGCCGGCCCCGTCTGCTCAGCCGGCACCCGGCACGAACGCGACCGAGTACACGTGCCCGATGCATCCCGAGATTGTGCGTGATGGCCCGGGGAGCTGCCCCATCTGCGGGATGGCGCTCGAGCCCCGCACGGTCACAGCACCGGACGAGAACGAAGAGAACCCCGAACTGGTGGACATGACCAGGCGTTTCTGGGTCAGCACCGCGCTCACCGTCCCGCTGGTCGTGATCGCGATGGCCCACGATCTTCCCGGGCAGTTCCTGTCGCACATGGCCGCGCCGGCTGCCCTTCGGTGGGTGGAAGTTGCCCTCGCCACCCCTGTGGTGCTGTGGGGCGGCTGGCCGTTCTTCGTCCGTGCCTGGCAGTCGCTCGTCTTCCGAAGCCTGAACATGTTCACGCTCATCGGCCTGGGCGTGTCGGTGGCATTCGTCTTCAGTCTGATCGCCACCCTGTTTCCTGGTGTGTTCCCAGCCACGTTCCACAACGACGACGGTCTTGTGGCCGTCTACTTCGAAGCCGCCGCGGCCATCGTTGCGCTGGTGCTCCTCGGGCAGGTCCTGGAACTGCGGGCTCGTAGCCGCACCGGCTCCGCGATTCGCGCATTGCTCGGCCTCGTCCCGAAACACGCGCGTCGAGTGACGGCCGACGGACAGGAACAGGATGTGCCGCTCGAGCAGGTCCAGGCCGGCGATCTGCTGCGTGTCCGGCCCGGCGAAAAGGTCCCGGTGGACGGCGTCGTCACCGAGGGAACGAGCGCGGTGGACGAATCGATGGTGACCGGTGAACCGATGCCGGTCGAGAAGGGTCCGGGCGCGCGCGTCATCGGCGCCACGATGAACGCAACCGGCAGTTTCATCATGCGCGCCGAGCGAGTGGGTGCCGACACCCTGCTCTCGCAGATCGTGCGCATGGTCGGCGAGGCGCAACGAAGCCGCGCGCCCGTCCAGCGCCTGGCAGACACCGTGTCGGGCTACTTCGTCCCCGCCGTGGTGGCGGTCGCGATCCTGGCGTTCGTCGCCTGGGCGCTGGTTGGGCCGGAGCCGCGAATGGCCCACGGCCTCGTCGCGGCGGTGTCCGTCCTGATCATTGCGTGTCCGTGCGCCCTCGGCCTTGCGACGCCGATCTCGATCATGGTCGCGACTGGAAAGGGCGCAAGCGTGGGGGTGCTGTTCCGGAACGCGGAGGCGATCGAGGTGCTCCGCAAGGTAGACACCCTTGTGGTGGACAAGACGGGCACGCTGACGGAAGGCAAACCGGCACTCGTGGAGGTCGTCAGCGCGCCAGGCCAGGATGAAGCCGCCGTGCTGCGGATGGCCGCCAGCCTGGAGCAAGGCAGCGAACACCCGCTGGCGAGCGCGATCGTGGCAGGGGCTGCAGCGCGAAGCGTGGACTTGCTGAAGCCTGCCGGCTTCCAGGCTGTCAGCGGCAAGGGCGTGACGGGAACCGTCGAGGGCCATGCCGTGACGCTCGGCAATCTCGCGCTGCTGCAGCAACTGAATGTCGATCCCGGCCCGCTTGCGGCGCGTGCCGAAGACCTGCGGGCCGATGGACAGACGGTGATGTTCCTGGCCGTCGACGCCAGGCCGGCAGGCCTGCTGGCGGTCGCGGACCCGATCAAGCCCACGACGGTCGAAGCGATCAAGCAACTGCACGCCGAGGGTGTGAAGATCGTGATGCTCACGGGAGACAACCGCACGACGGCGCAGGCGGTGGCCCGCCGGCTCGGAATCGATGATGTCGTGGCGGACGTGCTTCCCGACCAGAAGGCGGACGCGATCAGACGGCTCCAGGCGGACGGGAAGTTCGTCGCGATGGCGGGCGACGGCATCAACGACGCACCGGCCCTTGCGCAGGCGCAGGTCGGGATCGCGATGGGTACCGGCACCGACGTGGCCATGGAGAGCGCCGGCGTGACGCTCGTGAAGGGCGATCTGACCGGCATCGTCCGGGCCAGGCGGCTCAGCCGGGCCACCATGGCGAACATCAAGCAGAATCTGTTCTTCGCGTTCGTGTACAACGCGCTGGGCGTTCCGCTGGCGGCGGGCGTGCTGTACCCCTTCCTGGACATGCTTCTGAGCCCGATGGTCGCCGCCGCCGCGATGAGCTTCAGCTCGGTCTCGGTGATTGCGAACGCCCTGCGGCTGCGGAACGCGCGCGTCTAGTCAAGGCCCGGGCTTCAGGAACCAGGTTCAGCGCCGGCGCCCGATCACCCCGTGGCTGTTTTCAGACACCGGGCAGCCGCACCGTCTGAAAAGGCACGGACCCCTCCAATCCAGTCGTGCGAACACGGGCGAATGTCAGGCAGAATGGCCGATCCGCATGCCGCCGCGGATGGCCCGGCCCTTGCTCTACAGACAGTGTGATGCCCGGTAGACCCGCTGATTCGCATGCTGTTGGAAGGGGCGTGGCACGTGCCGTGACGTTGCTGCTGCTGGCAACGCCGGCTGCTGCTCAGCCGATCCAGCCTCCCGACGCGCCGCCGGTTGAACAACTGGTCGAGCGTGCGCTGGCACGGGCGCCCTCCCTGGCGGCCCAACGCGCGCGCCTCGAATCCGTCACGGTCAGCGTCCGGGCGGCTGATGCCTTGCCCGATCCCATGGTCGAGTTCGAATACCGTGCGGGCGGGTTCCCCCGGTACACGATCGGGTCGGACCCGGGATCCATGCTCGGCGCGTCCATCCGCCAGGACCTGCTAAGCAAGGGACGACGCACCGCACGGCGCGAAACGGCGCAGGCCGGCGTCGGCCTCAGCCGCGCGGAACTGGACGCACGCGTGGCCACGATTGCCGCTGCCGTGCGAGAGCGGTACGCGCGCCTCTATCTGATCGATCGCGAAGCCGACACCCTGGCGGACGCGCGGCAGTTGCTGCGCCTGCTCGAGGCGACCGCGTCGGCGCGTTACGCCGCCGGGGATGCCGACCAGGCCAGCGTGCTGCGCGTCCAGCTCGAACAGTCGCGACTTGGCGAGCGCGCGTCCGACCTGGCGTCCGAACGGCTCATTGTCGTTGCCGAGATGAACCGGTTGCTGGACGACGAGACGGGCGCGCCGATCGGCCGGGTGCGCGAATTGCCGGCAGCAGACGAATCGGCGACGGGCACTCAAGGCGCAGCCGTCAGCGCGGCACTCGCGCACGCGCCAGAACTGATCGTCAAGCGGGCGGGGGTCGAGGTGGCTGGCAAGCGCGTGAACGAAGCGCGCCAGGAACTGGGCCGCGCGTGGAGCGTCGGGGGCGGGCTCTTCTGGCAGGGCGGCCTCGACCGTATGGCGGTCTTCAATGTCGGCATCGAACTCCCGTTCTGGAAAGACCGCAAACAGAAGCCGCTGATTGCCGCCGCCGAGCGCGACCTCGACGCGTTGCGTGCCGACGAAGCGGATGCCGCAGCCGCCATCCGGGCTGAGGTCACCCGACTGCTCACCATCGCGCGAACCGGCGCCGAGCAGATCGAACGTTACCGTTCCGCCATCATGCCGCAATCCACGGCCGCCCTGGATGCCACGAGGTCCAGCTACCTCGCCGGCCGCGGCGACTTCGTGGCGGTCCTCGACGAGTTCCGCCGGTGGATCGACGTCCGTGTCGGCCTCGCGCAGCGGGAGACGGATCGTTACGTGGCCCTGGTGCAACTGGCGGCGCTGACGGCGACGGCAGGTACGTGGCAAGTAGGAAGTAGTCAGTAGGAAGTAGTCAGTAGATGCCGAAAGCCGAAGGCCGAAAGCCGATAGCCGAAAGCCGATTATGAACGCAGTCCTGAAACGTCACTGGGGAAAGCTCGCCTTGCTGGTCATGCTGGCCGGCACGCTGGCGGCGGTCCCGTTCGTCTTGTCGCAAGGCCATTCTGCGCAGGCGGAGACGATCTATCACTGCCCGATGCACCCGACCTACACGCTGGATCGTCCAGGTGACTGCCCGATCTGCGGCATGCGGCTGGTGCCGATCCCGGGATCAAAGGGGGCCGCGACTGAATCGTCTGCGAACTCCGCCGCTGTCGGCACCGGCGGGACGGCGTCCGGCCACTCACACGCGGACGGTTCCGGGGACATCTACTACTGCACGATGTGTCCCGAGATTCGTCAGCAGGGGCCAGGCAAGTGTTCGAAGTGCGGGATGGACCTGGTGAAAGCCGACCCGCAGCCCGCTGGCCAGGCCCCCGCCGCAGTTGCAGGCATGGCCGCCGTCCACGCCACAGCCGGGCAACTCTCGCTGGCCGGCGTCCGGACAACCGAGGCGGTCACCGGCGTCATCTCGAGCACGGTTCGCGCGGTGGGCAACGTGGTGACTGACGAAACCCGCGTCCGGCAGGTCACGACCAAGATCGGCGGCTGGATCGAGAAGCTGCACGTCAATGCCGTGGGCCAGTTCGTCCGGGCGGGCGATCCGCTCTTCGACCTGTATTCACCCGAACTGCTGGCAAGCCAGCAGGAGTATCTGCGGGCCCGCGCAACGGCCGCCGAATTCGAACAGTCCTCGATGCCCGAGGTGCGGCGCGGGGGGCAGGATCTGGTTTCTGCCGGCCGCCGGCGCCTCGAGCTGTTCGACGTGCCCCAGGCGTTTCTCGACGAACTCGAGCGCCGAGGGACTGCGCAGCGCACCATCACCTTCCGCGCGCCCTTCAGCGGCTACGTCACCGAGAAGACGGTCCTGGAGGGGCAACGCATCGACTCGGGCATGCCCCTGATGACGCTCTCGGACCTGTCGCGTGTCTGGGTGATCGCCCAGGTCTACGAGAACGAAGCCGCCGCTGCCGTGCCGGGCCGTCCAGCAACGCTCTCCCCGCAATACGACAACACGGTTCGGCTGAGCGGCCGCGTCAGCCTCGTCTATCCGACGATGGACGCGGAGAGCCGGACGATCCGGGTACGTTTCGAAGTGGCGAATCCGAAGCTGGCCCTGAAGCCGGGCATGTTCGTGAATGTCGAACTCGAAGCCGGGCAGGCCCGGGGCGTGGTCGTGCCCGAGTCGGCGCTGATCGACACCGGTACGCGGCAGGTCGTGTTCGTCCAGGCGGCCGGCGGTCAGCTCGATCCCCGAGAGGTGGTTGCCGGGGGGCGGGCCGACGGCCAGGTGCTGATCCGGATGGGGCTGAAGGCCGGCGAGACCGTGGCCGTGGCGGCGAATTTCCTGCTCGACTCTGAATCGAGGCTGCGGGCGGCGATTGGCGCGATGGCCCCGGCGGCCGGGCATGCCGAACACAAGTAGGCCGGCTGGGGGTTCCGCATGATTCGCAGAGTGATCGCCTTCTCGGCTCACAACCCCTTCTTCGTGCTGCTGGCCACTGCGGCGCTGGTGGCCAGCGCCGTGTACGTGCTCCAGCACATCCGGCTCGATGCGCTACCCGACCTCTCGGACACGCAGGTCATCATCTACTCGCGATGGGACCGTTCGCCGGACATCATCGAAGACCAGGTGACGTATCCCATCACGAGCGCGCTGCTCGGCGCGCCAGGGGTCAAGGCCGTCCGCGGCTTCTCCGATTTCGGCTTCTCCTACATCTACGTCATCTTCGAAGACGGCACCGACATCTACTGGGCGCGCAGTCGCGTGCTCGAGTACCTGTCGAAGATCCAGACCGGGCTGCCGGAGGGGGTGAAGACCGAACTGGGCCCCGATGCGACGGGCGTCGGCTGGATCTTCCAGTACGTGCTCGTGGACCGCACCAACACACTGGGCCCGGAAGAACTGCGATCGGTGCAGGACTGGACCGTCCGTTACGCACTCCAGGCCGTCCCCGGCGTGTCCGAGGTCGCGTCGATCGGCGGTTTCGTCAAGCAGTACCAGATCACGGTCGACCCCAACAAGCTGGCTGCCCTCGACGTGCCTCTCGATCGCGTCATCGCGGCGATCCGGGCCAGCAACAACGAAGTCGGCGGGCGGCTCATCGAATGGAGCGGCCGCGAGTACATGGTGCGCGGCCGCGGCTACGCGCGGACGTTGCCCGCGTTCGAGCAGATTGTCCTGAAGACGACGAAAGGCGGCGTGCCCGTTCTGCTGCGGGACGTCGGGCGGGTCGAACTGGGCCCCGAGATGCGCCGGGGCGTTGCCGACTTCAACGGCACGGGCGAAGCCGTGGGCGGCATCGTGGTGATGCGCCATGGCGAGAACGCGCTGAACGTCGTCAACGCGGTCAAGGCACGTATCGGCGACCTGAAGGCGTCCCTGCCGAACGGTGTCGAGATCGTCACGACGTACGACCGCTCGACCCTGATTTCACGCGCTATCGCCACGCTCAGGCACGAACTGGTCATCGAAATGATCATCGTGTCCATCGTGATCCTCGTCTTCCTGTGGCACATCCCCTCGGCCATCGTGCCCATCGTCACGATCCCGGTGTCCGTGCTGCTCTCGTTCATCCCGATGTACTACTTCGGCGTGACCGTGAACATCATGTCGCTTGCGGGCATTGCCATCTCGATCGGCGTGCTGGTGGACGGCGCGATTGTGGAGGTCGAGAACGCGTACAACAAGCTGCACCTGTGGGAGGCCGGCGGCCGCAAAGGCGACTTTCATGCGGTGAGGCTGGAAGCGCTGCTGGAAGTCGGGCCATCCGTCTTCTTCTCGCTGCTCGTGATCGCCGTGGCGTTCCTGCCAATCTTCGTGCTGGTCGATCAGGAAGGCCGCCTCTTCAAGCCGCTGGCCTACTCGAAGAACCTGGCGATGGCGATTGCCGCCATCCTGGCGATCACCCTCGATCCCGCCATGCGCATGCTCTTCACGCGCATGAACCCGTTCAGTTTCAGACCGAAGTTCCTGGCAAGCCTCGCGTCCGGCATCTTCGTGGGGCGGTACTACGCCGAAGAGCGCCACCCGATCAGCCGGGCGATTCACGCCGTGTACGAGCCGGTCTGCCGGCGTGTGCTGCGTTTCCCGCGCACGGTAATCGCCCTGGCACTGGCGGCCGTGGCGGCGAGCGTTCCGGTGTACTTCAAGCTCGGGACCGAGTTCATGCCGCCGCTGAACGAAGGCACGATCCTGTACATGCCGACCACGCTGCCGGGTATCTCCGTGGCGCAGGCAACGGACCTGATGCAGCGGCAGGATCGCGTGCTGATGCAGTTCCCGGAGGTGGAGACCGTGATGGGCAAGGCGGGGCGGGCCGAGACCTCCACGGACCCTGCGCCGTTCTCCATGATGGAGACCACGGTCGTCCTGAAGCCCGAGTCGGAATGGCGGCACGTGCCGCAGTGGTACACGGGCAAAGTGCCTGACTGGGTGTTGCCGTTGGTGCGACCGCTGTGGCCGGACCGGATCTCCTGGGACGACCTCGTCAACGAGATGGACAGGGCGCTGCAGATTCCGGGCGTGAGCAATGCCTGGACGATGCCGATCAAGGGCCGGATCGACATGCTGAGCACCGGCGTGCGGACGCCGGTAGGCATCAAGGTGATGGGTGCCGACCTGAGCGTCGTCGAGGCGGTGGGGCAGCGGATCGAAGAGGCGTTGAGGGGCGTGCCCGGCACGCGCAGCGTCTTCGCGGAGCGCGTGACCAGCGGCAACTTCGTGGATTTCGTGCCGAAACCCGACAGCATGGCTCGCCTGGGCGTCACCGTCGAGCAGGTGCAGATGATTCTGATGTCGGCCGTGGGCGGCGAGAACGTGACGACGACCATCGAGGGGCGCGAACGGTATCCCGTGAACGTGAGGTATCCGAGGGAGCTGCGCGACGACCTGTCGCGGCTTGGGCGCGTGCTGGTGCCCGTGGCCGGCGGAGCGCAGGTGCCGCTCGAACAACTCGTCGACATCCGGCTTACGACTGGGCCGTCCATGTTGCGGAACGAGAACGGGTTCCTGGCGGGTTATGTGTTCGTCGATATCGCCGGCCGGGACGTGGGGTCGTATGTCGAAGAGGCCAAGCGGATTGTCGGCGACAAGGTGGCCCTGCCCGAAGGGTACGTCCTGACGTGGAGCGGTCAGTACGAAAACATGCTGCGCGTCAGGGAGCGGCTGCAGGTGGTCGTGCCTATCACCCTGGGGCTGATCCTGGTGCTGCTGTATGCGAACACCCGGTCAGCGTTCAAGACCGGCCTCGTGATGCTGGCCGTGCCGTTCTCGGCCATTGGCGCCATCTGGCTTTTCTACCTGCTCGACTACAACGTGTCGATTGCCGCATGGGTGGGTGTGATCGCGCTGCTGGGGCTCGATGCCGAGACAGGCGTGTTCATGCTGCTGTTCCTCGACCTGTCGTACGACCGGTACAAACAGAGCGGCCTGCTGCGGACCGTGGCCGACCTGGACGAAGCCATCGTCCACGGTGCGGTGAAACGGGCGCGGCCCAAGATGATGACGGTGGCGGCGTCTTTCATGGGCCTGCTGCCTATCATGTGGGCCACATCGGCCGGGTCGGACGTGATGAAGCGTATTGCGGCCCCGATGATCGGTGGTCTTGCGACATCGTTCCTGCTCGAGTTGCTGGTGTACCCCGCGGTCTACAAGCTGTGGAAGATGCGGGAGTTGCGCACGTTGAACGCCGATCGCCGGGCGGAGGATCCGCTGCCGCCTGTCGCGGAGCACAAGGAGGAATGAACGTCACGCAGAGTACTTGCTGTTTGCAGATCAACCATTACATAGGAGCCACACATCATGCGCATCACCGTGTTTCGAACTCTTGCGCTCTTCCTCTTGTCCGCCGTGTCCGCGAGTGACGTGTTTGCCCAGGCGGCGACAGCCGGGCCGCCCGCGCCCGGAAACCGCTCTGCGTTCGCGCTGGCTGTCGACCCCGGCCTGTCCACGGCGTCGTCCAACACCGGCATGGCTATCGGCGGGACCCTCTCCGCGGCCATTGGTGACCGCTTGTCTCTGGAGGGAACCGTGCGCCACCTCGACCGAGGGGATGGCGTGGCTGGCCTGCTCGTGGGTGCCGGCGTGCGGGTCAACCTTGTCGCCAGTTCCCGGCAGGTCGTGCCCTACGTCGTTGGCGGCGGCGGCGTCTACCGGGCGTCACTCGACATGGGATCGCGCGGCCTGTTCGGGATGATGAACGGGAACGTGCCGCCAGGAACCCAGATGGTCCCGCTGTCGGGCAGCCCCGGGTTCGGCATGATGGGCGGATCCGGCTTCACCGGACCCTGGCCCGGCATGGTCGGACCGGGGCCGGGTTTTGGGCCGGGCCAGGGCCAGTACTTCGGGACGTTCACGCCGGGCAACGTGCCGGCGTTCTACGCGAGGCGCATGGGCGGGCTGACCGTTCCCATGGACGGTCACTGGGGCACGCGGACCTTCACGGATCCGGCGGCCACCCTCGGTGCGGGTGCCCGTATTGACCTGACGAACGGATTCTTCGCGCAGCCCGACGTCCGGGCACTGGTCGTCTTCCGCGACGGTCACGGAGACACGATCGCGCTGACCTCGTTGACCTTCGGGTATCGATTCTAAGGACACTGACCGGGCTCCACCCGCCCGTCACGTTCGTCTCCGACAATCCCGCCGCCCCCCAGGCGGGATTGCTCGGGGTGCGTGATCTGCGCAAGATCAACGCCCTGGGCTGACGCGGCATCGCTGGCGTCAGGGCGGTGACCCGCCGGACCGGCACAGATCTGGTAGCATCCCTCCGAACAGCCCCGGCGTTTCGAACGTTTCGAATGCCAGCCCTGCAGGAGATGATCCTATGCGTTTGTCACGGCGCCGCTTTCTGACACAGTCAACCCTTGCCGGCGCGATCGGCTTCATGCCTGGCACGGCGTTGGGAAAGCCCGGACAACAGGCGGCCGGCGCGCTCGCGCCCTTCACGCCGGCCGCGGGTGAAGCCGACGCTGCCGTGTGTGCTGCGGCCCGCAAACGTCTGCTGTTTCCGGAAACCGTGACCTACTGCAACACCGGCACGCTGGGTGCCTCGCCGTGGGACGTGGTGGCGGCCATCAACCAGCGCGTCGAGAGTCTGGAACGCGCGCTTCCCGACTGGCCGTACTTTCAGGCGGACGGCGAGCCGCTCACCGGCTACCAGCAACTCCTCGACGCCCGCACGAAGCTGGGCGCGTTCATCAACGCCGCGCCCGACGAGGTGGCCATCACGCTGAACGCGACGATGGGTATGAGTTTCCTGGCCAACGGCCTGGACCTCGCCGCGGGCGACGAAGTGGTGACAACCGACCAGGAACACAGCGGCGGAATTGGAAGCTGGCGGCTGCGGGCGAAACGCCACGGCGTGGTGGTGAAAGAACGGCCGCTGCTGCCGGCGGTGGCGGAGGGGCCCGAGGCGGTGGTGAAGCTCTTTGCCGACGCGATGACGCCGCGAACCCGGGTCATCATGTTCAGCCACATCACGTCTGGGCTGGGCATCCTCATGCCGGCTCGGGAGCTGTGCGCGCTCGCCCGCGACCGGGGCGCCCTGGCCATCGTCGACGGGGCGCAGGTGATCGGTCAGCGCCGCCTTGACGTGCAGGCCATCGGCTGCGATGCCTACGTTTCGAGCCCGCACAAGTGGCTGCTGGCGCCGAAAGGCACAGGCGTGCTGTACATCCGGCGGGACGTGCAGCCGCGTTTCTGGGTGACGCTCGCCAGCGGGCGCCTCGATGCCGATGAGACCGGCGCGTTCCGATTCATGCAGTACGGAACCGGAAGCGTGCCCGTCGTGGACGGGCTGATGGCCGCGCTGCAGTTCATCGAGGCCATCGGCATCGACCGTATCGAACGCTGGGACCTCATGCTTGCCAATCGCCTGCGTGACGGGCTTGCCCGGATCAAGCCGGTCCGGCTCCTCTCGCCCGCCGACCGCCGGCTGGCGTCCGCCATCGCCACGTTTGCCGTGTCCGGCGTCACAGGCCGCGCGCTGCAGGATGCCCTGTGGGAGAAGCAGATCCGCGTCCGCGCTCAGGGGCAGACTGTCGATCGGCCCGTGCGCCTCTCCGCGCATCTCTACGTGAGTCCGGCCGACATCGACCGCGTGCTCGAGATCGTGGCGGCGCTCAAGGCGTGAAGGCCGTCGTGCTGACGGGCAACACCGGCTTCAGGGGACGTCCTTCCTTGTCGACCGGGTAGACGGCGTCGTGGCGTTCCAGGGTGGCGAGAAGACCTCGCATCATGGCAGCCAGTTGCCCCGGTTCGGAAGCGGCGAGGTTCGTCGACTCGAACGGATCCCTGGCGAGGTTGTAGAGCTGGTAATGCGAGCCCTCCGACGCGGGTGAGGGGAAATAGTGGTAGATGACCTTCCAGTCGCCTTGCCGGTATGCGGTGAAGTAGTTGCTCCGGTGTTCGTGAGGAAAGTGCATCAGGAATTCGTCGGGCCGCGCGGTGTCACGCCGGCCCGACAGCAGCGTGTCCAGCCGGAAGCCGTCCACGGCGTGTCCCCCTGGCGGTGAGATGCGAGCGAGGCCCAGGACCGTCGGGAAGATGTCGCACACCGACGCAAGCTGGCTCTGGACGGCGCCCCGCGCGATCGGGAGGCGCTGCTGGCCGGGATTGCCGGGCGCGGCCTTGGCCCAGGCCGCGATGAAGGGCGCGCGCATGCCCCCTTCGTAATGGGCGCCTTTCTTGCCGCGCAGCGGCGCGGCGCTCGCCACGTCGTGCTGATGGCCGAGCGGCGCGTCGGAGCCGTTGTCGCCCATGAACAGGATGATGGTGTTCTCGGCCACCCCGAGCGCCTCGAGGTGATCGAGCACGTCGCCCAACGACTTGTCCATGCCTTCGATCAACGTGGCGAACGCCTGCGCGGGCGCGGGTTTGCCTGAACTCGTATAGTGGGCGGCGAACCGGGGATCGCTGTTGAACGGCGCGTGCACGGCGTAGTGCGCCAGATAGAGGAAGAACGGCTGACCGGCCTTGACCGCCTCGCTCACCCTGGCGTTGGCCTCGAGTGTGAGGGCATCCGTGAGGAACGTCTCGGTGCCGTGGTAGCGGTCCAGATGGGGCACGGCGTAGTAGCCTGATTTGCCGTAGCCCTCACGGCCGTAATAGCTGCCCGGCTGGCCGATGGCGCGACCGCCGATATTGACGTCGAAGCCGAGGTTCGCCGGGTCAGCGCCTTCCGACTGCTCGGGACCGAAGTGGCCCTTCCCGACGTGGATGGTCCGGTAACCCGCGGCCCGCATCAGTGCTGGCAAGGTGACGGCCGTCTTGCCAAGCCCGCGCCAGTTCCAGTCCGGCGGCCCCTGCGGGTTGCGATTGTTGCTGGCCGGGTCGATCCAGTTGGTCGTCCGGTGCCGCGCGGCGTTCTGCCCGGTCATGAGCGTGATGCGCGTCGGCGAGCAGACGCTCATGGCCATGAAGTTATTGAACCGGATTCCGCCGGCCGCCAGGCGGTCCATGCTGGGTGTCCGATAGTAGTCGTTGAGTGGATACCGTTTCGGCCGGCCGTCTTCACCCGTCAGGACCGGCACCGACGTGTCCATCACGCCCATGTCATCGACGAGGAACACGACGATGTTGGGCGGGGCGGCTGCGAGCGGGGCGGCGACCAGCAGAGAGGCAAGCAGCAGGCTGGCGATAGATGTGCGCATGCTCGACGTGGTCATATGCGCACGTCTTCACCGAATCGGAAATCAGGTTTCAGGTCCCAGTACCATGATCCGTCCGGCAGGAACACGCGCCGGCTCCCGAGTTCGCGCATCCGAGCTCGCATCTGACCGAGGATGTCGGCGAAGAACCCATCCGCGTCGAACAGGATGCGGCCATCTTCGACGATGTCCAGGTACAACGGGCTGTGCGTGCGGGCTTCTTCCGGGGTCTTGGCAACGATGTTCCACTCAATCGCTGGCAGTTGTCCGGCTTCACGGACTGGGGCGTACAACGTGAGGAGTTCCGCCCGTCGTTCACTGAGGCGCCGGGGAAACCCCCGGGCCACGACGAGAAGATCCACGTCAGAACCGGCCGTTGCGTCGCCTCTGGCGAACGATCCGAACAGCACGATCGAGACGAGGCGTTGCCCCAGCGACGCGATCCAGGCGTCGGTGGCCGCCGACAGGGCCGCCAGGCATGCCGCCGGATCCGGCGGCGGCGGAGCGGCGAGAACCGGGGAAGCTGTCACGGACCGATTGTAACGCGTGCCTGCGGCCTGGAGGAACCCGAGGCTCTGGACCACGTTATTGGGGTTCCTCGGGAGGCGCCCGAGGCCTCCTGAGAAGACGAAGGCAGCGGCGACTGGATTCTTTGCCGACGGCTTTGGGGTGGGTCGAACTTATATTTGCACAAAGTAACGATATCAGTTACATTATGCATATGAATAGGCGGGCTGAGACCGCTCGGCAGTACGTCGACGGCCTCGCAGGGGCGGGGCAGTACTTCTTCAGTTCCGCCGACATCCGGGGCGCCCTTGGTGTGTCTCCGGTGGCGGCCAGGATGGCCCTCCACCGCCTGTCCCAACAGGGCCTCGTCGCCTCGCCGGCGCGTGGCTACTACGTCATAGTCCCACCCGAATACCGCGCGCTCGGGTGTCCGCCCGCCGAGCAGTGGGTCCCATCGCTGATGGAGCGGCTGGGTCTTCGCTACTACGCCGGCCTGCTCACCGCCGCGCAGTACCACGGCGCGGCCCACCAACGACCACAGGAGTTCCAGGTCTGCCTCGAACGGGCGCGCCGGCCGCTGGCGTGCGGCCGCGTTCGCGTCGCCTTCATCGTCCGCAAGCGGCTTCGCGACGTAACTGTCCAGCGTATCAACACTCCGCGCGGGACCCTGATCATCTCCACCCCTGAGGCGACCGCGCTGGACCTCGTCGGATACCCACATCGGGCCGGTGGCCTGAACCAGGTCGCGACCGTGCTCGGCGAGCTGGCCGAGCAGCTCGACGCCCACAAGCTCGTTGCGGTCGCCGACACCGCGCCGCCGGCCTGGTCGCAGCGCCTTGGCTACCTGCTGGAGCGTGTCGGCGCGACCGACAAGGCGGCGCCGCTCAAGACCTGGACCCAGGAGCACGTACGGAAGCCCGCAGCCCTGTTGGCGGGCGTCGGGAGTGCTTCCGGCGATCGGGACAGGGGCTGGAAGATCGTCGTCAACGCAGATGTGGAGGCCGACCTGTGATCCCGTTCGACTTCATCACCGAGTGGCGCGCTAGGGCGCCCTGGGTCGACGATGCGCAGGTAGAGCAGGACCTGGTGATCAGTCGCGCGCTCGTCGAGCTCTTCAGGCACCCGCTGCTCGCCGAGTCGGTCGCCCTGCGCGGCGGAACAGCACTGTCCAAGCTGCACCTCCGGCCGCCAGCGCGGTATTCGGAGGATATCGATCTCGTGCAGACCACGGCGCAACCAGCCGGGCCGATGATGAACGCTTTCCGCACCGTGCTGGAGCCGTGGCTCGGCAAGGCGAAGTGGAGGCAGGGCGAAGGACGCATCACGTTCTACTTCCGATTCACCGCGGAAAGGTCGCCGGTACCGTTACGGCTCAAGGTGGAGACAAACACCCGCGAGCACTTCGCGCACTACGGCCTCCAGAAAGCGCCGTTCGCTGTCTCTTCACGGTGGTTCGAGGGCGCGTGCGACATCCAGACCTATGAACTGGACGAACTGCTCGGCACGAAGCTCCGCGCGCTCTACCAGCGCAAGCAGGCGCGGGACCTGTTCGACCTCGAAGTCGCACTCACGCGCCTGCCTGCGGATCCGCAGCGCATCGTGACGGCGTTCCTCCATTACATGGCGAACGACGGCCATCCGATGACGCGCGCACAGGTCGAACAGAACCTCGCGCTCAAGATGCGAGACGGCGCGTTCCTGGCTGACCTCAGTCCGCTCCTTGCGAGCGGCGAAGGGTGGGACCCGGTCACGGCCGCGGCGCTCGTGTCGCAGCGGCTAGTTGCCCTGCTGCCGGGCGAACCGTGGAAGGGCGAGGAGCGCTGACAAGTGGCGTCCGCCCCGACCGCCTCGACTCCACCGACAGGGGTGACGTCCGGCGGGCGCATGCTTCACCTCATCAGAGGTGGGGGATAACCGGCAAGAACGGTTCGTCCGTCTCCTGTCAGTTCGACCCGAACCGTGCCGGTCCGTCGCGTGCCGTCCCCCAGCTTCACGATCCGGCGGGCTTTCATGTCGTACACGTCACCAGGCGACAACACGTAGTACGGCTTCTCCCACGGCTGGTACACGCGCTGGTTGTCGTGCACGGCCACCTTCCAGGCTCCGATCACCTCGAACCTGTCGCCCGTGACGACGATGGCCGTGTCCTCCGAGAGGCCGAGACCCAGCAGGTTCGGGAACTTCCGGATGACGGGGATGATGTCGTCCCATCGATTGCGGGCGTTGATGTGCTGATCGATGGCCGACCGCCGCAGGAACGCGAACCCGGCCCGGTGTTCCGGTTCGGGAGCCATCACGACGTTCGGGCCCGATACGGCTCCCCTGACCAGATAAGCACCCTGAATCGTGGCGCCGGCCGATGAGCCGCCAATCACGCCGCCGCGCGCGAGTACATTGTGGAACTCCTTCAGCGTCAGCGTATTTGCGTACGAGTCGACGATGTTCCACTGGCGTCCGCCGTTGAACCAGACGGCATTCGCCTGCCGCAGTTGCCGGACGAAGTCTTCGGTGTCGGCCACCTTCGGGTCGTGGGTGTGAAGCATCGTGACGTGCTTCAGCCCGAGCTTCTTCCAGGGCGCCACGATCGCCTCTTCGACGTAGGCCGTGAGCGTTCCGTCGGCCCTCCGGTTCCCGCCGGCGGTGGGCACGATCACGAACTTCGCGTCGGGGCCGCCAGCCAGTTCAATGAAGCGGTTCGCGATGGCCGGGTCCTTCATGGCGCCGCCGACAATCACGAGCGTGCCTGTGGGTGGCCCGTACTCCGGGGCCCCCTGGCCCGACGCGGAACCGGCACACAGCAGCAGGACGAACAGCGTTACGACAGGCAGGCGGCGGAGCATCGACATCAGTCCTCCTGGAACTGCGGATACTCTGCCACATTCCGGGCTGCTCGTCCTCTCCCCGGCAGTCTGCCGGCGGTTCACCGGCTGTCTCAACCCGGGCGGCGGCGTTGGTGTAGACTCGACGTGTGAAGCGGTTCGTGGCGCTCCTGCTCGTGCTGGCCTGTGTCGGGCCGCAGTTGGGTTTCCTGGACCTTCCGGGTTTCCCTGGCCCCGAACCTTGCCCGCTGGACGCATCGGAGTCGCACGATGGGGGGACGTGTTCCCCGTTCTGCGCGACCTGCGGCTGCTGCAGGACTCCGGCCTTCACCTCCTTTGCCGTAGTATCCGGTCACGTCGTTGACCCGCCTGCCGGATGGGTCACTGAGACCGAGACTCGCGTGACCACTGCCCCGCCCGCCGCCGTCTGGCACGTCCCGCTCGCCTAGACCTGACGCTCACTTCGGTTGGGTCCGTTAGTGTGCGTGGGCGCTGGCTTCAGCCAACGCGGAGTAGCGGGGGGGGGGGGGGCCGGTGCTCCCGCGCCGGGCGTGGGCGCCCCCGCCCCATGCCGCCCGCCACGGTGAGGGCCTCGACTCAACTGAGTTCCGCAGAAGATCGTCTCTTCCCGCATTCCGACGTCGCGCACGCCACCCGTGGCGTGTGTGGGAGAAGAACCGCTACGTCCCCTACGGAGCCGTCTGTCCATGGCCTTGAAGAGAACTCTGTTTGCCGCCGCTGTGGCTTGCGCGGTGGGTCTCCCGGGCACCACCGCAGCCCAGGAAACCCTGTCCCTCACGACCGTGCTCACACGGGCACGCGAAGGAGCGCCGGCCGTCCTGCTTGCCCGTGCCCGCGCCGAGGAGGCCCGCGGACGATGGGGTGGTGCCTCCGCGCGGTTCCAGGAAGGGCCCGAAGTTTCGGTGACGGCAGGCCCCCGATGGTCCACCGACGAGACGAGAGCGGAATACTCCGTGGGCGCGAGCCGGTATTTCGAAACCGGAGGCCAGCGTGCGGCTCGTATGGCTGCGGCACAGGCTGCTGTAGAAGCGGCCGACGCGGGCGTGGCACGTGTGGTTCGTGACACCTTGCGCGAGGCGGCGGCACTCTACCTCGACAGCCTCTCAACCCTGGATCGTATCGACGTGCTCGCGAACGCCAGGCAGACCGCCGCCGAGGTGGAACACGCGGCGTCCCGGCGCTACGCCCTGGGCGACGTGGCGGTGCTGGACGTCAATGTGGCCCGGGCGACTCGCGCACGGGCGGCCGCGGACCTGAGCGTGGCTCGAGCCGAACACACGAGGCGCATCGGCGATCTGGCGGCGTTGCTCAACTGGCCCGGCCTCGAGACGCTGGCGATCGAACGGCGAACGCCCGCGCTGCGCGACATCGATGAATCCACGCTGACAACGAGCCTGGCAGCACGGCCGGACCTGGCGGCTCTCGATGCCCTGCAGCGGTCGGCCGAGGCGGAACGCCGCCTCGCAGCGGGTTCCGGCCGGCCGGACGTCGGGTTGTCACTCGAGACCAACCGCGAAGACGGCTCCCCCGCGTTGATCGCCGGGCTCGTTCTGCGCCTGCCGTCGGCCCAGCGTCAGCGCGGCGAGGTCCAGGCCGCCGCGGCCAGGGTCACGCAGGCGCGGCTGGAGCGGGACGGCGCACGGGCGGCGGCCGGCCTGACCCTCGCCGCCGCCGTGCGTGCGTACCGGCAACAGAAAGACGCGCTGGCCGTACTCGAGGCCGACGCGCTCACGGCCGCCGATGAAAACGAACGTCTGGCGCGCCGCAGCTACGAGGCCGGCCAGATCAGCCTGGCAGACTGGCTGCTGTACCGCCGCGAGTTGCTCGATACGCAACTTCAACACCTGGCCCTGCGATGGGCCTGCGCCCGAGCCCTGGTCGAGATCGACGTGATGACAGGAGTACTCCAATGACCCGCGCATTATTGTTCTGGATGGCTGCGGCTGTGGCTGTGGCGTCGGGTGTGGCCGGCGGCTGCCGGTCAGACAAGCCGCCGGCCGGCCATGCCGACGTGCCGGCGTCCACGCCCGCCGGCGTCCACGACACGCCGCATCGGGAAGATGACCTGCACGTGGCCGTGGATACGAGGCGCGACCTGCGAATCACCACCGCCGTCGTCAGTGCCGACACGACCGCCGAACAGGTCACCGAGATTCCGGGGGAGGTTCGTGTCGATGAACGGGCCTACGCCGAAGTCGGCAGTCCCGTCAGCGGACGTATCGCGGCCATCCACGTACAACCAGGCGACAACGTTCGTGCAGGAAACCCCCTCCTGACCCTGCGGAGCACGGATGTCGGCCGGGCGCGCGCCGAATACGCTGCCGCCCTCGCGCGCAGAACGCTGGCCAGGCAAGCCGCCGACCGTATCCGGGCGCTGGTGGCCGAACGGATCGCACCTCAGCGCGAGCTGCAGCAGGCCGATGCGGAACTGGCCGCCGCAGAGGCTGGCGTCGACGCCGCCGCGACAGGTCTCGCCGCCTTCGGTGTCGATGCTGCCGTGCCGCCCGGCCACGACGTGTCGAGCTTCGTCCTGCGCGCCCCCATCGCGGGCGTCGTCCTCGATCGCGAAGCGCTCCTGGGCCAGGCGGTCGATCCGGCGAACACGCTCGTGCGTATCGCGGGCCTCGATCACGTCTGGCTCGTCGTGCAGGCGTTCGAGCGCGATGCCGTACGCGTCAGGCTGGGCACCACGGCCCGGGTCGTGTTCCCGGCATTTCCGGGCCAGGCACGGACAGGCCGCGTGGCGTGGATCGGACAACGCGTCGTCTCCGACGCGCGTACCATGCCGGTCCGCATTGAACTGCCGAACACGGATCGCGTGCTCCGGCCCGGCATGACCGCGAGTGCCCAGGTGCCGCTGGCGAACACATCGGGCCGTGTCATGTCGGTACCGGCGTCGGCGTTGCAGCGCCTGGCCGATGCGTGGGTGGTGTTCATCCCCCGGGGCGACGACGAGTGGCACTTTGAGGTGCGCACGGTCGGCCGCGGCCGCGACCTCGGCGCGGCGGTCGAAATCCTCTCCGGCCTCGCCATCGGCGATCGGGTCGTCGTCGATGGTTCGTTCGTGCTGAAGGCCGAGGCCGAGAAAGCCCGTGGCGGCGCCGTGGCTGCCCACACGCACTAGGACCGGTTTCAAGACCTGCGTGAGCGGCCTGTTCTCAGGGAAGGACGAACAATCGTGATTGAACGGGTGATTCGGAGTTCGTACGCGCATCCTGTGGTGGCCGTCGTCCTGGGACTGGCCGCGACGATCCTGGGTGGACTGGCCTTCCGTGAGCTGCCGCGGGATGTGTTCCCCGACCTGTCGGCGCCGGTGTTCAACGTCATCGTGCAGAACCCGGCCATGGGGGCGGAAGAACTCGAGACGCTGGTCGCCGTCCCGCTCGAGTCGGAACTGGCCGGCCTTCCCGACGTGAAGCGGATCCGATCCAACTCGCTGCTCGGCGTGGCGCAAGTCACGGTCGAGTTCCAGCCGGATGCCGACTTCCACCGGTCGCGCCAGCTCGTGGCCGAGCGGGTCAACCAGGCGGCGGCGGCACTGCCGCCTGGCACCGATCCCCCGCTGCTGTCGAGCCTCACGGGGCGGCTCAACGAGATTTTCGAGTTCACGCTCGAAGCGCAGGCCGAAGGGGCCGACCTGATGGCGCTGCGGGATCTCGCGGAGTTTGATGTCCGCCAGCGTCTGATGGCCGTGCCGGGCGTGGCGGCCGTTGAGCGGCTCGGGGGCTACCTCCGTCAGTTCCAGGTTCAGGCGGACCCGGAACGAATGCGGGCGCGTGGCGTGTCACTGGGACAGGTGCTCGATGCCGTCGAAGGGGCCAACGTCAACGCGTCGGGTGGCATCGCCACACAAGGCGCCACCGAGTGGACCGTGCGGGCCGTCGGCCGGGCCGAGAGCGCCGACGACCTGCGCCGCACGGGCGTGGCGGTCGTCGGGGGCGTGCCGGTCTTCATCGGCGACGTGGCCGACGTGCTCGAGGCGCCGGCCGTGCGCCGCGGTCTCGCGCACCGCCTCGACGGTGAGGTCATCAGTTGCCGTGTGGCCAAGCAGTTCGGCGCCGACACGGTGCATGTTGCCGCCGCCATCAGGGCCGCGGTCGACGACATCCGGGGCAGCCTGCCGAAAGGCGTCACGCTGAAGGTGGTGTACGACCAGTCCGTACTCGTGACGTCGGCGCTTGACGGAGTCGGCCGGTCGGTGCTGCTGGGCGCGGTCTTCGTCGCCGTTGTGCTCTTCCTGCTCCTCGGCCACGTCCGGGCGGCCGCCATTGTCACCTTGACCATGCCCGTGTCGATCGCGATGGCAGGTCTGCTGCTCCGTCAGTTCGGCATCGGGGTCAACACCATGACGCTGGGCGGCCTGGCCATCGCCGTTGGCCTGCTGGTGGATGCCTCGATCATCGTCACAGAAAACGTCCTGCACCACCTGTCCCGCGACCAAGACGCCGGGGCCGGGGATCAGGTTCTCGCGGCAGCCGTCGAGGTGGGCCGGCCGATCACCTTCGCCACGCTGGTGGTGGCGGCGGTGTTTGCGCCAATCTTTGCGATGACCGGATTGGAAGGCCGGATGTACGTGCCGCTGGCGGCCGCCGTCGTGGCCACTTTGGCGTGCGCACTGGCGCTGTCACTGACGATCGTGCCCGCCGTGTCCGGCTGGCTGCTTCGCGGCAGCAGCGGCGCGCGGGCGCTGGTCGACACGCCGGTGATCGCGTGGATCAAGCGTGTGTACGCGCCGGCCCTCGACTGGAGCCTGAAACACCCGGCGTTGGTGGCGCTGCTTGCTGCCGGCATCACGGGACCCGTGCTGGCGGCGAGCCTGCTAGTCGGCAGCGACTTCATGCCGGCGCTCAACGAAGGCGCGTTCCTGCTGCAGACCTCCGTGCCCACAGAAGCGTCACTGGCGGAAGTGGACCGGCTCAACCATCGCGCGGAAGACGTCCTCAGGTCGTTCCCGGAGGTCGAGGACGTCGTGCGGCGGACCGGCCGGGCCGAACGGACTGAAGACCCGATGCCCCATACGCTGTCCGACGTCATGGTGCTGTTCAAGCCGGGGTTCCCGCGCGACCCGGAAGCCATGGAAGCCGGCATGCGTGAGGCCCTCGAGCCTGTCGCCGGCATCTCAACGTTGTTCACGACGCCCCTCGGCATGCGCATTGACGAAGGACTGGGCGGGTCGCCGGCCGACATTTCGATTCGCGTCTTCGGAGCCGATCTGAACACGCTGCGCGAGCTGGCCGGCGACGTCCGCAGCCATATCGCCACCGTGCCCGGGGTGGGTGATATCAGAGTCGAGCCCGTCACCGGGCTGCCTCAGCTCCGGATTGTCGTGGACCGCCAGGCGGCCGCCAGGCTCGGCCTCACGCCCGGCGACGTCGTCCGGTACGTGCGGATTGGGCTGGCCGGAGAAATCGTCGGGGAGATCCTGGTGGGGCAACGGCGTTTCGACCTGGTCGTGCGGTTGCGCGACGAACTGCGCAACACCCCCGAGTCTATCGGCCGCCTGCTCATCGACGTTCCCGGCGGGACGAAAGTCCCGCTGAACCGCGTCGCCGCCGTGGATCAGACCTTTGGTCCGTCTTCCATCCGGAGAGAGGCGGGCAGCCGGCGCCTGGCCGTCGAGGTCACCGTGGCGGGGCGAGACCTGGGCAGCACGGCCCAGGCCATTCGGGCGGAGCTGCAGGAGCTGCGAATGCCTGCAGGCTACTTCTGGGACCTGACCGGACGCGTGGAGAACCAGATGCGGGCAACGACGGCTCTGCTGACGGGCATCGCCGCCGCGCTGGTCGTGGTGTTCCTGCTGCTGTACCTCGCGCTGGGTTCGGTCGTCGATGTCGTGGTGATCCTGGCGACGCTCCCCGTCGCGTTCGTCGGCGCCATCGTCGGTCTGCTGGCGGCCGGCGAGACGTGGAACGTGTCGTCGCTGGTGGGAATCATCGGGCTGTTCGGCATCGCCGTGCAGAACAGCCTGGTGCTCGTCACCCAGACGCGGAGCCTGATGGACAGCGGCCTGTCACTCGGGGCCGCCCTCCGCGAAGCCAGTCTCGGCCGGGTTCGCCCGAAGCTGATGACCGCAGCAACCGCCATCCTGGGACTGCTGCCGATCCTCGTGCTGCGGATGCACGGGACCGAGATCGAACGACCCCTGGCGATCGTCATGACCGGCGGGCTCGTGACGTCCACCCTCTTCACACTGCTCGTCCTGCCGGCGCTGTACGCGTGGGTGCGGGGGCGGGGGGGAAGTAGGCAGTAGGAAGTAGGAAGTAGGAAGTAGGAAGTAGGAAGTAGGAAGTAGCGGGTAGAAGCAGGAAGCAGAAATAGGAAGCCCGGCGCGCCAGGCGCCGGGCTCCGCCTTGCCTACTTACTACTTACTACTTACTACTTACTACCACCCCAAGCCCCAAGCCCCAAGCCCCAAGCCCCAAGCCCCAAGCCCCAAGCCCCCTACCCCCCGATAGGCGCACCAGGCGGCACCACGGGCGGCGCGGCGCGTTTGTAGGCTTCCGGGTTCTCGAGGAATCGTTTGATGTCGCGCGCCAGCAGCGCCACGTGAGCGGCTTCGTCGTCGTCGGCCGGCGTCAGTTTGCCGAGTTCGTTGAGCTTGCGTGACAGCTTGAGCGTGGCGATCGCCCGCACCTGCGGCATGTCGGCCGAGGCGGCGAGTGCCGTGAGTTCGTCTATCACCACACGTTCCACGGCCCGCGAGATTTCGGCTTCGTACGGCGTGGACGCCTGTGCGCCAAACGAGGCGGCGAACACCTGATCGATGACCTCGCCCAGGCCAGGCAGTGCCGGGTCGACGGCGTGCTGCTCGACCATGCGGGCCGCCCGTTCGTCCTGCAGGATCTTGGTGACGGTGTGAAAGGCCGCTACGACGGCCGGCGACATCACGTCGAACGTCGGACCCGTGTAGCGGGGGAACAGTTCGCGCGACGGGCCGAAGCCGTCAGGCCTGGGCGGCACGCGGTTCACCATGACGTCAGGCAACGCCAGCGCTGCCGGCTGGATGGTTGCGAGCAGCGCCTTGAGCGCCGCCTGCTGCTCGGCGGCCGGAACGCGGGTGAACGGCACGCGGCCGTCTCCTCGCATCGCGTAGATGTAATGCTGGCCTCCCAGCGCGGACGCGGCGGCCTCGACCTGGTAACGGTGGTGGAGGTAGAGCGGCAGGAAGACCTCCTCCAGCGTCGCGAGGGGGGCCCCAAGTTTGATGGCGTTCTCGCCGAAACGCGACATCGCGACCTTGCGGATCTCCATCATGCGATCGAGTTCAGCCGCGGGATCCGTGCCGTTCGACCACTGGTCCACACGGGGGTTCGCCTCGGTGTCCTGGTTGCTCAGGTAGATGAGATCACGTGTCCACGCGTCTTCGATGATGGCGGCCAGCGCCTTGGGTTCGTCCGTGCCGGCGGGAAAGTCCTGGTAACCGTAGGCGATCCAGACGTTGTCCCACGCGCCCATGCCGGTGTCGTAGACCTTCGAGTAGTCGAAGCTGCCGTCCGGCTTGAGCGTCACCAGCGGGTGCGGGTAGTCCATGACCGAGATCCGGCCGGCCTTGCTGTCGTAGTAGTTGTGGCCGAGCCCCAGTGTGTGACCAACCTCGTGGCAGGACAGCTGCCGGATACGTGCCAGCCCCCACGCCGTCAACTCCGGCGGTGTTTCAGTGCCGGTCTTGTACGGCGCCAGCAGGCCCTCGGCCAGCATGTAGTCCTGCCGCACGCGCAGCGAGCCGAGCGTGACGACGCCCTTGATGATCTCGCCCGTGCGCGGGTCGATCACGGACCCGCCGGTGCTCCAGCCCCGCGTGGACCGGTGGACCCAGTTGATCACGTTGTAGCGCATGTCCAGCGGGCTGACGCCCTCGGGCAGCAACTCCACGCGGAAGGCGTTGCGGTAACCCGCGGCCTCGAACGCCTGGTTCCACCATCGCGCGCCTTCCAGCAGCGCCGACCTGACGGGCTCGGGCGCCCCCGGATCGAGGTAGTAGACGATGGGCTTGACCGGGTCGCTGAGCTTGGCCTTCGGGTCGGCTTTTTCGAGCCGGTGGCGCCGGATCACGCGCACCGTCTGCGACTGCGTGAGGGGCGCGGCGTAGTCGCGGTACTCGAACGGCATGTAGCCCGATCGCGGATCCCAGGCGCGCGCCTTGAACCCGGGGGCTGGCAACTCGGCGAATGAATGGTGAACCCGGATCGTCGCGGCTTCGGCCGTGGCCGCCACGGACCCGACCCCTTCGAAAAATCCGCCGCCAGCGCCCACGGCCGGCGGCCCGCCACCGGCTCCGCCTGCGGGCCCGGCGACGCCCGGCTGGATGGTGAAGGTGAGTTCAACCTCCATCTCGGTGTTCTTGGGGAAGTTCTGCGTCATCGGCAGGTAGATCGAACTGCGGGAGCCATCCAGCCGATAGCTGCCGGGCCGCAGGCGCAGGCTCACGTTAGTGGCGTCGCGCACCAGGAAATCCGTGAGGTCCACGAGCACACGTTCGCCGGTTTGGGCTGCTGCGGTGAAGCCCCACAACACCGACCGCGCGAACGCATCGCGGACGGTGCGCGCCTCGGCCGGCGAGTCGGTGGTGGCGCGGTAGCGGCCGTTCGGCTGCACCATCAGGATCTTCGGGCCCACCCGCTCGAATATGACGAGGCGGGAACCCGCGAGGGCGCCGCGGTCGATGCCGATGTCGTTCGAGCCGAGTCCGGCACCGTAGCCGGCGCTGTGGAGCACCTCGGTATTGAATCGCGAGATCTCCATCCACAGGTGGCCGGTGTTGTCGTCCCAGTAGAGGGGGAAGTAGCCGTCCAGCTTCTTCATGCCGGCGGTCTTCTGTTCGATGGTGGGGGGTGTCTGGGCGAAGGTGGACACCGCGAAGCCGATGAGCAGCAGCGCCGCGGTCGCGAGCGTGGAAACCCGTCTGACGGGCATACGGAATCCTCCTGGAGGGGTCGGACCCTGAATTGACAGGTTCCCTGACGTCTTGAAGGCTAGAATCACAGTGCGAATGAGTCAAGTTCTCTGCGGCCTTCAAGACGTCTCGCCCCGCCGCACGGCGGGGCAATCCAATGCTGTGACCTAGCGGGGCGGAGCCGGGCCCACACGCTCGCTGGTCTGAGGCGCAGCCTCGCTAGGTTACTCGCTCCTGGGAAACTGTCAATTCAAGGTCTGACCCCTCCAGCTGCGGAGGCGACGACCACCGCGGGGGCAGCCACCGCCAGTTCGCGGCGCACAGCCAACCCGGTTGCCAGCGCGGCCTCCGTCTCGAAGCAGGGACGCAACGCCCGCGTCCGCCTCCCGATCTGCGCGAAGAGCTGAGCCATATCCGCCTCGGCGCGGACCCAGCCGGCTTCGGAGACCTCCACGGCGTGCTGCATCTCGTGCCCGAGCATCTCGACGCGGGCCCAGGGTGCCAGCGTGTACGACAGGCTGATCCGCACGTAGCGCAGCATCGGTGTATGGCTGACCCAGGAGAGGAACGCTTCCGGCTGGTCGGCCCGGTGCCAATGGCAGTGGACGTACGCCACGACGTCCGTGCTCGCCAGGCGTGCCTCCAGTGCCCGCACGGTTGAGGACCGGGCACGCCCGCTGGCGATGGCCGCGGCTGCGCAGGGGTCGAGCGGGCGCAGCGGCGGGGTGGTGTCGACGGCCCAGGCCTGCGGCGCTCCCGCAATCAGCGCCGCGAAACACGCAACGGCCAAGAACTGGGTTCGCATGTCGCCTCCCGGCCAACCGGGCCCGGGTTCGGGCCCGCGCTATCTGGATGGACGCGCGATGGGGAGCGAAGTTATTCGCGCCCGATTCGATTCCGCCGACGATTCGCGCGGGAGGCGATCCGAGCGTGTCGGGAAGGAATCGCGAACACCGGCCGCCGTCAGCCGGCCAATTTTGGTGTTGCGTCGCGGGCGCGGTGCGGGGGAAACTGCGCCACATCCGCTAGTGGACACGCGTGGACTCCCGGGGGGCACCCGCCCAGCCGGGCGTGGAGCGTATCCCCGTGCGGCGTGTTGTTCGGCAATTCCGGCCGGCGGCGCAGGGCCGCCCGCCGGGATGCCCGTTTCCTGGAAGGGGAGACCCCCGTGGCGCAGGACATCTATCCCGTCAAACCCCACATTGCCGACCGTGCCTACATCCGCAGTTTCGAGGAATACCAGCGGCTGTACCGGCTCTCCCTCGACAACCCCGAGTGGTTCTGGGGAGAGCAGGCCAAGGCCCTCACGTGGTTCCACCACTGGCAGTCCGTGTTCGACGCGGACTATGACGAAGTGGACTTCGCGTGGTTTTCGGGCGGGCGGCTCAACGCCTCGTTCAACTGCATCGACCGGCACCTGCCTGAAGCCGGCGAGCGTACGGCGCTGATCTGGGTCGAAGACGAACCCGGGGTCTACAAGCACATCTCCTATCGCGAGCTGAAACACAACGTCTGCCGGATCGCCAACGTGCTACTGGCGCACGGGGTCCGCAAGGGCGACCGCGTCTGCCTCTACATGACCATGATCCCGCAGCTGATCTACACGATGCTGGCGTGTGCCCGCATCGGGGCGGTGCATTCGGTCGTGTTCGGCGGCTTCTCGGCCGAGTCGTTGCGCGACCGCATCATCGACGCCCGGTGCAAGGTGGTCGTGACGGCGAACGAAGGGCTGCGCGGCGGCAAACGTGTGCCTCTGAAGAAAACCGTGGACCGCGCCATCGAGGGCATGGCGACGGTCGAAGCCGTGCTCGTGGCGAGGCGGACGGACACCGACGTGGACATGCGCGCCGGACGGGACTACTGGCTCGATGAGGAGTGCACCAGGCAGCGGTCCACCTGCACGAACGCCTGGATGGGCGCGGAAGACCCGCTGTTCGTGCTGTATACCTCGGGCAGCACCGGCAAGCCGAAAGGCCTGATGCACACGACGGGCGGGTACCTCGTCTACGCCGCCTTCACGCACCGTCTTGTCTTCGACTACCACCCGGGCGACATCTACTTCTGCGCGGCGGACGTGGGCTGGGTCACGGGCCACAGCTACATCGTCTACGGCCCGCTCGCCAACGGCGCCACCAGCGTCATCTTCGAGTCGACGCCGCTGTACCCCGACCCCGGCCGCTACTGGCGTATCGTCGATGATCTCGGCGTCAACGTGCTGTACACCGCGCCGACGGCGCTGCGCGCCCTGGCGCAGGCCGGCGACAGCTGGGTGAAGAAGTACAAACGGTCATCGCTGCGCATCCTCGGCAGTGTCGGCGAGCCCATCAACCCCGAAGTCTGGCGCTGGTACCACGACGTGTGCGGCGAAGGGCGCTGCGCCGTCGTCGATACGTGGTGGCAGACCGAGACCGGCGGCATCCTGATCACGCCGCTGCCAGGCGTGACGCCCACCAAGCCCGGATCGGCGACGCTGCCGTTTTTCGGCGTCAAGCCGGTGGTGATGGACACCGCCACGTCGACGCCCATCGAGGGCAACGGCGTGTCCGGCGCCCTGTGCCTCGCGTCACCGTGGCCCGGGCAGGCGCGCACGGTCTGGGGTGATCACAAACGTTTCAAGGACACCTACTTCTCGACGTACCCGGGGTACTACTTCACCGGGGACGGCGTGCGGCGCGACGAAGACGGCTATTACTGGATCACCGGCCGGATCGACGACGTGATCAACGTGTCGGGGCACCGGATTGGCACGGCCGAGATCGAAAGCGCGCTGGTGGCCCACGACGCCGTCGCCGAAGCCGCCGTCGTCGGGTATCCGCACGACATCAAGGGCCAGGGGATCTACTGCTACGTGATCGTCAATCACGAGTTCGAAGACACGGATCGCGAAGAACTGATCGGTGCGCTCAAGCAGCAGGTGCGGAATGCCATCGGGTCGTTCGCCGCGCCCGACATCATCCACATCGCGTCGGGGCTGCCGAAGACGCGGAGCGGCAAGATCATGCGTCGTATCCTGCGCAAGGTGGCGTCGTCGGAGTACGAGGGGATGGGCGACACGTCAACGCTGGCCGAGCCGGACGTCGTCCAGCGGCTGATCGAGGAGCACCAGGCGCAGGCAGTGTAGGGGCTAGAGGCTAGAGGCTACGTGCCCCTTGCCCCTAGCCCCTTGCCCCTACCCATGCCCCAAGTCCCAAGCCCCAAGCCCCGGTGAAGCAGCCATGACGTGGACGGCTCGACTGGCGGAACTGCGGGCCCAGGTGTCCCGGCACGAGGACCAGTTGTGGTGGGCCCACAGCCTGTACGCGCTGGCGCTCGGCCTGGCCCTGATGTGGCTCGGGGCCCGCCACTTCACCTGGCTCCGCGTCGCTGCCTTCCACATCATCGTGATCTGGACGTTCAGCCTGCTGCTGGCCAACTACGTGGATCGACAGGACCACACGTCGCCCTGGTGGGGCCGGGCGCGGCTGATCATCAACTACGTCACGAAAAACTTCTACCAGCAGATCCTCTTCTTCATCCTGCCCATCTACGCCGCGAGCGCCACGCCGACGTCCCGAAACGTGGGCTTCGTGGTCGTGCTGGCGGCGTCTGCTGTGGTCTCGACACTGGACGTGGTCTACGACCGCCACGTCGCGGCCCGTCGCCGGCTGTCGGGGCTGTTCTTCGCCTTCAACCTGTTCGCCGCCGTGAACGTGGCCTTGCCCGTGCTGTGGAGCGTGAGCAACCTGGTAGCCCTGCGTACGGGGACGGTCGCCGCGATCGTGGGGTACATCACGATCGCGCGCCGGCCGTCGGACCTGGCGAAGCCCCGGACGTGGCGGTTCATCGGCGCGGGCGCGATCGCGATGTTCGTGGGGATGGAGTTGATGCGGTCGTTCGTGCCGCCGGCGCCCCTGCGTCTCACCGGGACGGCGTTCGGACTGGCATTCGACCGGAGCACGATGCGCATCACGCAGCCGCTCACCGCCCAGCCCGTGACGGGCGCCAGACGGATCTACGTCGTCACGGCGCTGCAGGCGCCTATGGGCCTTCGTGAGCGAGTCGAGCTGCGGTGGCATCGTGACGGGCGCCTGGTGAGCACCTCGGTGGCGAACGTCGTCGTCGGCAATCGCAGAGAGGGCTTCAGGCTCTGGAGTTCCGTGCCCATCCAGGCGCGTCAGGCCCCGGCCCCGCTGCGGGTGGACGTCGTGACGGCGGCCGGCCAGTTGATCGGGCGCGCGTCACTGCCGCCGGGGTAACAGCGGGCTCCAGGCTTCAGACTCCGGGCTCCGGGCCGTGAGACCCTGGGCGTCGGTCGTTCGGCCTTCTTGCTTCTTGCTACTGCCTACTTGCTACTGCCTACTTCTGCCCCCCTAGCCCCGAGGCCCGAGCCCCGAGTATGATGACCCGGCGCGCCCTCGAAGCCCCACATCGCGGGCTCGGCCAGAATCCCGCCCCCCTTTCAAGGTCCGTTGTTATGCGTGTGTCGATTATTCTCGGCCACCCGACTCTCGGCAGCTTCAACCACGCCATCGCGCAGACGTTGATGGATGCCCTGACGGCCAATGGCCACGAATTCGTGTTCCACGACCTCTATGCCGAACGATTCGACCCGGTGCTTCCGTCAGCGGAGCTTGCCAAGGATGCGACGCTGCCTCCGGGCATCGAAGCGCACTGCCGGGAAATTGGCGACGCTGATGGCATCGTGTTCATTCACCCCAACTACTGGAGCGCTCCGCCAGCGATCCTGCGTGGATGGGTAGACCGGGTTCTGCGCGCGGGCCGCGCCTACAACTTCGTGCCAGACGGCCAGGGCGGCGCAAGACCGGTGGGCCTGCTGAAGGCGACCGTCGGCCTGGTCTTCACCACGGCCAATACCCCGCACGACAAGGAAGTGGCGCTGTTCGGCGATCCGCTGGAGACGCACTGGCTGAAGGTGGTGTTCGGTCTATGCGGCGTGCCGCGCACGCAACGCTGGGACTTTTCGCCGGTGATTGTCAGCACGGCCGCGCAGCGGCAGAAGTGGCTCGAAGACGTGAAGGCCGCCGTGGACACGTACTTTGGGGTCAGACCTTGAATTGACGGCGATTCTCGGTTGAACGACCCGCGCGAAACCGTCAATTCAAGGTCTGACCCCCAGGGAGGGCGATGATGGATGAGAAAAAGACGGTGCTGCTCGTCGACGACGACTACGACCTGCTGGACATCAACAGGATGGCGCTCGAACACGCCGGGTTCGCCGTGCTGACGGCTGACAACGGCGAAGAGGGGTTCATGGTTGCGTCGCAGAATGCCGTGGACGTCGCCGTGCTCGACGTCATGATGGACACGCCGACCGAGGGCTTCACGCTCGCACGGCAGCTGCGCCAGGATGCGCGGACGAAACATATTCCCCTGCTGATGCTGACCTCGATCAACACCGAGAACGAAATGATCGGGTCGTTCGTGCGCTTCACCGATCGTGACCGGGACCAGGAATGGCTGCCGGTTGATCGGTTCGTGGACAAGCCGGTGAAACCCGAAGAACTCGTGTCCATGGTGCGCACGCTCGCCGGTGCCTGGACGTTCACGCGGTGACGATCGGCCATCGGCTACCGGCTATCGGCTATCGGCTTTCGGCCCTAGCCCCTAGCCTCTAGCCTCTAGCCTCTAGCCTCTAGCCTCTAGCCTCTAGCTATCGACCATGACCGTTGACGCCGCCCATCTGCCGCAGTCCACCTCGGGGCGCCGGCCGTCCGTCGTCGAGCAAGAGCTGGTCAACAGCCTGGGCTGGCTGATCTCTCTGCGGTGGCTGGCGGGCCTGGCGGTGCTGGCTGCCACTTTCCTGGCGACGCGAATCCTGCGGCTGCCCCTGCCCGCCGGCCCGCTGTTCGGCACGGGTGTGGGGATCCTCGGCTACAACGTCGTCCTGCTCTGGGCGCTGACGTGGCTGCGCCGGTCCGCCCCGAACGGCCAGCCCGCCTTCGAGTTGTTCGCGCGGATCCAGATTGGGCTCGACTGGGTGGCGATGGCCGGCCTGATCGCGATGTCGGGTGGCGTGGAAAGTCCGGCCATCATCTTCTTCCTGTTCCACATCACGATCGCCTCGTTGCTGCTGCCGCACCGGCACGGGTTCCTGTACGTCGCTGCCGCTCCCCTGCTGGTGGCGCTCATCGCCCTCTTCCAATACCTGGAGTGGCTGCCCCACGTCGCGCTGATCCAGCCGGCGCGGTACGACGACCCGCTGTTTGTCGGCTTCATGCTCGTGTTCTTCACGGTGGCGTGTTACGTGATGGCGTATTGCTGCATGGCCATCGCACGCCGCCTCCGGCGCCGGGAGACGGAGCTGGGCGGTCTGTACGACGGCGTGCGCGACATCACGTCGACGCTCGACATCACGGCGGTCCTCGATCGGATCGTGGAAGCCGCGGCCAGGGTCCTGGGCTGCCGGGCGGCGGCGATCCGCCTGATCGATGCGTCGCGCTCACAGGTGGAGTTCGCCGCCAGCTGGGGGCTCAGCGAGGCGTATCGAGGCGAAGTCCCGGAGGAGTACGCCAAGTCCGTCCTCGACCAGGACACGTTGCGCGAACTCGTGGTCAACGTGCGCGACGTCTTCAGCGACCCGCGCATCTGGCACCCGGAGCTGGTACGCGACGAAGGCATCGCCACCATGCTGAGCGTTGCCATCCTGGGGCGCAGCGGCCCGATGGGGGTGCTTCGGGCCTACGGGGCTCCCGGTCACCGGTTCACGGATGAAGACGTCGCGTACCTTCAGGCCGTCGGTGCCCAGGGGGCCGTGGCCATCGAGAACGCCAAAGCCTACAAGCTGCTGGCCGACCTCGACCGCGACAAGTCACGGTTCCTGCGCATGACGACGCACGAACTGCGGTCGCCCGTGCGCGTCACCGAGAGCCTGCTGATGACGCTGGAAGGCGGCTACGTCGGGCCGCTCGCGCCGGACCAGGCGGATGTCGTCGCGCGGGCGCAGCGGCGGCTCGCGTCCTTGCACGCCCTCATCGATGACCTGCTCGACCTGGCGGCAGGCAAGGCCGACATGGTGTCGATCCAGCGCCGCATCCTCGACCTGGGCGCGGTGGTGACCGAGGTGGCCGAACGGTTCCAGTCGCTGGCGGCCGGGAAGGGTATCGGGCTGGACGTGCGGGCCCCCGACGCGGCCCTGTCCGTCTCCTGCGATCCCGCTGACGCCGAACGCCTCGTTGTGAACCTGCTGAGCAATGCCGTGAAGTACACGAAGCAGGGCGGCGTGACCGTGAGCCTGGCGCGCGACGGCGATCAGGCGCGTCTGGACGTGACGGATACTGGCATCGGCATTCCGCAAGACGCCTTGCCGCACCTGTTCCAGGAGTTCTACCGGGCCGGCAACGCCAAGGCCGTCGAAGAGTCGGGGACCGGCCTTGGTTTGTCGATTGTGAAGCTCCTGGTGGAACGGTACGGGGGGCAGATCGCGGTCGCCAGCCGTGAGGGTGCGGGGACGACGTTCACCGTCCGGCTTCCGGCGGCCTGACCCCGGCAGCCCTCCGCTGCCCGGTCAGGCGGTTTCGGCCGGGGGCGCGGAATCTCCGATTAAACAAGTACATTGGTTCAAACGCCGGCGTCTCGCCTCTTTGGAGGCGTTTGGTGTTGCCCAGACCTGCCATGTCACGGATAAGTATCTATAAACACACGACTTGTTGGCGGTCGCTGCCGCCCGTGGCCGGCCCGATCACCCGCCTGTGAAGCCGGTTGACCTTCTGCTGTGATACTTGTCACAGCTGGCTCATCACAGTTAGGATCAGTGTTGTTAGTTAGGAACCCCGGTACGGTCTTCCGATCCCCCGTTGCGCTGACCAGCCGCCGTCCGACCTCCTCAGGTCTGCACTCCGCGATCGTTTTATCCGCGTGACCCGCCGCAGACGACGGATCGGTACGTGAGCCAGCGCTGCGAGGCAGGCGGACGTTTCAGGCGAACCACGACAGGGAGCGCGTCCATGGCCAGAATTCTTGTAGTTGACGATGACCCGGACATCACCTTTGCCGTCTCGCTGTTCCTCAAGAAGGAGGGGCACGAGGTCCAGATTGCGGCGAGCCGCGCGGAAGGCATGCAGGCACTGGCGTCATTCAAACCCGACCTGATGGTGCTCGACGTGATGATGGAGCAGCCGGACGACGGCATTGCGATGGCGCAGGAACTGCGCCGGACAGGGCAGACCCTGCCGATCCTGATGCTGACCAGCGTGGGCAAGGTCACCGGGATGACGTTCGACCGTGACAACGACCTCGTGCCCGTTGACGCCTTCTTCGAAAAGCCGGTCAAGCCCGAAGACCTGCTCAAGAAGGTGGCCGAGCTGCTGAAGAAGTAGGAGAGCGACCATGCTTGTGAGCCAGCAACAGAAACTCCAGGAGGAAATCCAGGGCCTCGTCGCGCAGCACGGGAACACCCGGGCGGCGCTGATGCCGGTCCTGCAGGAACTCCAGCGCAAGTACGCGTCGGTCTCCGACTTTGCCATGCAGGTCGTGGCCGACGAACTCGGTATCCACCCCGCCGAAGTCTACGGTGTCGTCACGTTCTACGCCTTCCTGCACCACGAACCGCGAGGCCGGTTCCAGGTGCGCCTGTGCCAGACCATCTCGTGCGATCTCGCCGGCAAGTCACGCGTGGCGCGTCAGCTCGAGAACGAGCTTGGCATTGCCTTCGGCGAGACCACGCCCGACGGCCGATTCAGCCTCGAGTGGGCCAGCTGCCTGGGCATGTGCGACCAGGGCCCGGCGCTGCTCGTCAACGATCGCGTCTACACCCGCGTGACGCCCGATCAGGTGCACCAGATCATCGAAGACTGCCGCAAGGTGTTCGGCGCCCACGCCGCACAGCCGGTGCACGCGTAAGCGGGAGGATCCAGGACCATGTTTCCCATCGACAGCAAACGTACGCCGCTCACCTTCGACACGATCGAGCCGGGCACGGGCCTGGCGGCGGCGCTGAAACTCAGCCGGGCCGACATCATCGGTGAAATCGCGGCCTCCAACCTGCGCGGCCGCGGCGGTGCCGGGTTCCCCACGGGCACCAAGTGGAACCTGGCGGCGGCGGCCCGCGTCAAGGGCGACGAGTGCAAGTACGTGGTCTGCAACGCCGACGAAGGCGAGCCGGGCACGTTCAAGGACCGCGTCCTGCTGACCGACCACGCCGATCTGGTGTTTGAAGGCATGACCATCGCAGCTCGGGCAATCGGTGCCCTCAAAGGCATCCTCTACCTGCGCGGCGAGTACGTCTACCTGCGCCAGCACCTCGACGAGGTGCTCTACAAGCGCCGGAAGGCCAACCTGCTCGGGCAGCACGTGTGCGGCGTGGACGGCTTCAACTTCTACATCGAAATCCGCATGGGCGCCGGCGCCTACGTGTGCGGCGAAGAGACGGCGCTGATCGAATCCCTCGAAGGGCATCGGGGCGAACCGCGCAACCGGCCGCCGTTCCCGGTGGACACGGGCTTCATGAAGCAGCCGACGGTCGTCAACAACGTCGAGACGCTCGCGTCGGTCGCGGCCATCCTGGCCAAGGGCGCCACCTGGTTCAAGTCGTTCGGCACCGAGCGCTCGGCCGGATTCAAGCTCTTCAGCATCTCCGGCGACTGCGATCATCCGGGCGTCTACGAGTTCCCGCTCGGCATCACCGTGGCGGACCTGCTCGAGAAGGTGGGCGGGCGCAATGCGAAGGCCGTCCAGATCGGCGGCGCCTCAGGCGTCTGCATCCCGGCGGCGGGTTTCGGGCGGAAGATCGCCTTCGAAGATTTGGCCACGGGCGGATCGATCATCGTGTTCGGGCCTGGCCGCGACATGCTGCACGTCGCGAAGAACTTCATGGAGTTCTTCGTCGAAGAGTCGTGCGGCCAATGCACGCCGTGCCGCGCCGGCAACGCGAAGCTGCTCGACGGCATCGAGAAACTCGAGGCCGGCACCTGTTCGACGGCGTACCTGCGCGATCTGCTGGCGCTCTGCGAGACCATGCAGCTGGCGTCGAAGTGCGGACTCGGGCAGTCGAGCCCAAACGCGTTCGTATCAATCGTCAACAACTTCCAGGACGAGATTCTGGGGCGGACGGCGGCCGTGTAGAACCCCGGACCTTCGGGTTCGGGGCGACCGACACAGCCAACGATGCCTATCTCGAGGTGAATGATGAGCGGTGAAGTGAAACCCAACGCGGATACGTCGCGAGCGCCCAGCAGCCAGAAGATGAAGTTCGTGCCGCTGACAGGTGACGTCTCCCAGATGATCGGCGGACAGATCACGGTCAACATCGACGGTCACGACATCAAGGTCCCGATGGGGACCACGATTCTCGAGGCCGCCAAACAGATCGGCGTACGCATTCCGACGCTGTGCCACCATCCCGACCTGTGCGTGGCCGGCGT
Source organism: uncultured Vicinamibacterales bacterium (assembly GCA_964372095.1). Classification (GTDB taxonomy): domain Bacteria; phylum Acidobacteriota; class Vicinamibacteria; order Vicinamibacterales; family JAKQTR01; genus CAYJPV01. The sequence goes on from CAYJPV010000013.1 coordinate 63,948, forward strand.
ATGCCGCGTGTGCGTCGTCGAGGTGGAAGGCCAGCGCGCCCTGCAGGCGGCCTGCGCGTTCCCGGTGACCGGTCCGCTGACGGTGAAGACCCATACCCGGAAGGTGCGGCAGGCCCGGAGGCACATTCTCGACCTGCTCCTGTCGACCCACTACGGCGAGTGTTACAGCTGCAAACGCAACAACAACTGCGAACTGCAGACGCTGGCCAAGGAATACGGCGTCGATTTCTACCGATTCGGCCACGTGACCGAATCGCAGTGCCCGAAGGACGAATCGAGCTACTCCGTCATCCGGGACATGGACAAGTGCATCCTGTGCCGCCGCTGCGTGCGTACGTGTATCGACGTCCAGGAAGTCGGCGTGCTCGAAGCCGTCGGTCGCAGCAACAAGACGCGCATCTCGACGTTCATGGACCTGCCGCTGGGCGACGTGGTGTGCATCAACTGCGGGCAGTGCATCAACCGCTGTCCGACCGGGGCCCTGCACGCCAACGACTCGTCGGACGAGGTCTGGCGGGCGATCGACGACCCGAAGAAACACGTAGTGATCCAGACCGCGCCCAGTCCGAGGGCGGGCATCGGCGAGTGTTTCGGGTGCGAGCCCGGCACGCCCATGACCTACCAGATGAATACCGCGCTGAAGCTGGCGGGCTTCGACAAGGTGTTCGATACCAACTTCTCGGCCGACCTCACAATCATCGAGGAAGGCACCGAACTGCTGCTGCGGCTCTACAAGGCCCTCGTCAAAGGCGAGCAGGTCGCGTTCCCGCAGTTCACCAGTTGTTCGCCCGGCTGGGTCAAGTACCTCGAACACTTCTATCCGGAGTACATCCCGAACCTGTCGTCGGCCAAGAGCCCCCAGCAGATGTTCGGTGCCGTCATCAAGACGTACTACGCCAAAGCCAACAACATCGATCCGAAGGACATCGTCACGGTGGCCCTGATGCCGTGCTCGGCCAAGAAGTTCGAGTGCAACCGGCCCGAGATGGCGGACAGCGGCCACAAGGACGTGGACTACGGCCTGACGACGCGCGAACTGGCGCAGATGATCAAGGAAGCAGGCGTTCACCTGCCCGACATGCCGAAGAGCGACTTCGACGACCCGTTCGGCACCGCGACCGGGTCAGGGGTGATCTTCGGGGCCACCGGGGGCGTCATGGAGGCCGCCCTGCGCACGGTGATCGAACTCGTGTGCGGCGTGAAGGTGGAGAAACTGTTCGAGCACGCCAACATCGTGCCCGTACGCGGCTTCGACGGCGTGCGGTACGTCGAACTGCCCGTGACCGTGGTCAACCCGGTCGTGCCCGATATCCTCAAGGCACTCATTCCGAGTTTCGACTTCCTGAAGGGCGCTACCCTGAAGGTGGCCGTGGCCCACGGCACGGCAAACGCCCACCGCGTGATGGAAGACATCAAGGCCGGCGGCAAGTTCAGCGAATGCCATTTCATCGAGTTCATGGGCTGCCCGGGTGGCTGCATCGGCGGCGGCGGCCAGCCGATCCCGACGTCACCCGAGATCCGCGCCGCGCGAGCGCGGGCCATCTACGAAGAAGACGCCGAGTGCGCCGTGCGCAAGTCGCACGAGAACGAAGCGGTGCTGAAGCTCTACAGGGAGTTCTTTACTGACGGACCGTGCAGCCATCTCAGTCACGAACTGCTGCACACGCACTACACGGCACGGGGGAAACACATTGGCTAGAGGCTAGAGGCTAGAGGCTAGGGATGCGTATAGTACGTAGCCCCGGGCCTTCAGGCCCGGGGTTGCCGATAGCCGAGAGCCGAGAGCCGAGAGTACGTAGCCCCGGGCCTTCAGGCCCGGGGTGGCCGATAGCCGACGGCCGATAGCCGACCCCGGGGCGGTTTGCACACTGAATGCGAACCGCCCCCTTTTTTTCCCATCCAAATCACGGGCGCCGCTGTCTAATACCCCAAGCGCAAGGCTGCACGCACGTCCTGCCCCAACGGCAGCCGCTTCGGACAACCAGTACTCCGGAGGTTCCTATGGGCAGGTTGTGTGCGGTCGGCGTCGTCTTGTGTCTGGCGGCCGCCTGGGCGGCGCCTGTGGCCCGTACCGCGTCTGGCGACGCGACGGCCGTCCTGGCCGCCGCGCGTGAGGCGTTGGGCGGCGAGAAGAACCTGTCGGCCGTCAGATCGTTCGTGGCGACAGGACGGACGCGCCAGGTACGCGGGAACAACCTGGTACCGATTGAGTTCGAGGTCTTCTGCGAGCTTCCCGACAAGTACGTCCGCAAAGACGAGGTCCCTGCCCAGGAAAGTGAACCGACCACCAGCGGCTTCAATGGCGACCGCCTGATTCAGATCCCGGCGCCCCCGCCGCCGCCACCCGCGCCGCCACGGGCGACGCCCCCGCCAGGTCCGCCCCCCGCTCAGGCGCCAGACCCCCGCGCCGCTCGCGTCGCCGCGCTCAAACAGGACTTCGTCAAGCTGACGCTTGGCATGTTCGCGGCGTCGTTCAGCAGCTATCCCGTCAGCTTCTCACTGGTCGGCCAGGCCGAAGCCCCACAAGGCAAAGCCGACGTCATCGAGGCGAAGGGGCCGGGCAGCTTCACCCTCAAGCTGTTCATCCACGCCGACACGCACCTGCCAATCATGGTCAGCTGGATGGTTCCGGCGACGAACGCCGTCATGGTCGTCCCCGGCCAGCCCCCGCCCGACAACCTGCCGCCCGGCTCCGTGATCGTCGACGCACCCGCACCCCCTGCGCCGAGCGCGCCGAAGGACGAACAGGACCGCTACGCGAAAGAGATCCAGGACCTGCGCCGCAAGGCGCTGGCCGGCCGGCTCGTGGAGCACCGCCTCTATTACGCCGACTATCGCGACATTGGAAACGGGCTTCGGTTTCCGTTCCGGCTCCGGCGCGCGGCGTCCGGGGAGACGATCGAAGAAACCAACGTCGACGGGTACACGATCAACCGGCGGATTGACCCCAGACGATTCGAGACCGTGAAACAACCGTAGAGCCGGGGCTCACGTCGGTTGAGCCTGTTGACGGGCGTGGGCGCTGGCTTCAGCCAGCGCCCAGTCGCGGGGCGGGCAACCCCCGCCCCC
>CAYJPV010000013.1:67026-104323 GCA_964372095.1 uncultured Vicinamibacterales bacterium
CGGGCGGGGCCCCCGCGGGTTCCGCTTTTTGCGGGGGGGGGGGGGGGGCTTCCCCCTGCGACGCGTCGCGTCCGGCTGAAGCCGGACGCCACCACGACGTGGCACTCGACAACTGAGTTCCGGGGTCAGCCGAGGGTGAACCGGGGTTAGCCGAGCGAGGTTCGTATGGCACGAGTTCCGGTCGTTGCGACATGGGCAGCATTGGCCATCTGTGTGGCGTTCCTGGTTCCCCCTGCAGGCGCGCAGCCGAGGCAGACCGGCACCTTGATCGTCACGGTCATCGATCAGAGTCAACTGGTCGTTCCAGGCGCCACCGTCTCCGTGGTGGGCCTGGACGATGGCACCAGGAAGTCGGTGGTACTGCCGCTCAAGTCGAACGAGAAGGGCGTGGCGACGTTCACCGGCCTTCCGCTGGGGCGATACTCCGTGAGCGGCGAGTTTCCGGGCTTCGAGATCGGGGTGATCGGCGAACTGCGGCTGAAACGTGGCGAGAACAAGCAGGTGCTCGTCCTCCGACTGGCGCGGGTGGCTGAAGAGGTGACCGTGGGGCGGGACCCGCAGACCACGGCCTCCGACAGAGCTTCCACGTTCGGCACCGCGATGACGCGGGAGCAGATTGAAGCGCTGTCGGACGACCCTGACGAAATGGCGAGGCAGCTCAGGGACATGGCGGGGACGGGCGCCACCATGCGTGTGGACAGTTTCGAAGGGGCAGAACTTCCCCAGAAATCGCAGATCAAAGCTATTCACATCACGCGCGATTCGTTCGCGGCCGAGAACCACGCGGCCGGCGGGATGTTCATCGACATCATCACGCAGCCCGGCGTGAGGCCCCTGGCGGGCAATGCGCGCGCAAGCTTCTACGACAGCGTGCTGGACGGCCAGAACCCGCTCGTGCCGAAGAAAGGGCCCGCGCGGACGCAGAGTTATGGGATCAATATCGGCGGCACCCTCATCAAGGAACGTAGCAGTTTCAACCTGGGCATCAACGGCTCGGACAGTTATCGTTCGCCGAACCTGTACGCTGCCACGCTGGCCGGCACGCGCGCAGAGAACCTCAACATGCGTGTGCCAACCGACAATTTCGGGGTCAACGGGTCCATCGACTATGCATTGACCAAGGACCAGACCCTCCGGTTGGCGTTCACGCACTACGGGTCCTCATCAAGGAACCTGGGCGTGGGGGCCTACGATCTGCCCGATCGTGCCTACTCGACCAAGACCTCGAACTTCACCCTCCGGGTCCAGGAGGCGGGTCCACTGGGCAGGCGGTTCTTCATCAACACGCGGTTCATGACCAACTGGGCTGATACCAGCGCCAGTTCCGTGATCGAAGCGCCCACCGTCACGGTGCTCGATGCGTTCACGGGGGGCGGAGCGCAGCGGGCCGGCGGCCGGCGTACGCGGGTTTGCAACCTGCAGTCGGACCTCGACTACGTCCGCGGCCGCCACTCCTGGCGCGCGGGCATTGCGCTGAATGGCGGGACGTACCGGTCGGATGATGCGGCAAACTACCTGGGGACATACACGTTCGCGAGCCTGGAAGCCTACGAGGCGGGCTTGCCGCGGACGTTCACGCGGCGAATCGGAGACGCGCTCATCTCGTACGAGAACTGGCAGGCGGCCGTCTACCTGCAGAATGACATCCGCGTCAGCAAGAACCTCACGTTGAGCCCGGGCGTGCGCGTGGAAGCCCAGACGCACGTCAACGACCACAACAACATCGGGCCCAGATTCGGTATCACGTGGGCGCCGTTCAAGGGCGGCAAGACCACGCTGCGGGTCAGCGCGGGGCGCTTCTACGACTGGCTGAACGCCAGCACCCACGAGCAGACGCTGCGTGTCGACGGTTTCCATCAGCAGGAGTTGAACATCGTCAATCCCAGCTACCCCGACCCGGGGCAACCAGGCGTGATCCCGCCGACCAACCGGTACCTGCTTGACGAGGGGCTGCAGCTGGCGCGCAATACGCGCCTGAGCGCAGGTATCGACCAGCAGTTCAGCAAACAGGCGCGCCTCAGCGTGGTGTACGCCGTCACGCGGGCCGACGGCGTGCTCGTGGGCGAGAACCTCAACGCGCCTGTCGACGGCGCCCGGCCGAACCCGGCGCTGGCGAATGTCATCAGGAGCGTGTCGGCCGGCCGATCTCGATCGGAAACCCTCTCATCGAATCTCACGATCAGCCGCTCGGGACCGATGATGGGCCCGATGACGAGCACGGGGCCCTGGCTGGACTGGAAACGCGGTCTGACGCTGAACGTCGGATACACCCTCGGGAAGTGGGAGAACAACGTGGATGGCGCGTTCAGCGTGCCCGCCAGCGGGTCGCTGGCCAGCGAGTGGGGGCCCGCCGGGAACGACGCGAGGCACCGGCTGACGGTCGGCTTCACCAGCGCAGCCGTGAAGAACCTGACCGCCATGGTGTACGTGTACGGGTCGAGCGGGACACCCTATACGGTCCGCACGGGGAGCGACGACAACGGGGACCTGCTGTTCAACGACAGGCCCGCCGGTTTGGGACGCAATACCGAGCGGACGGCTGGACAATGGAATTCGTTCGGCATGTTCAGCTACACGATCGGGTTCGGCAAGAAGAGACTGCCGGGAGGGACGGGCATCACGGCTATTTCGTTCGGCCCCGGGGGGGCGTCGGTCACGCAGGGTACGTACGGCGGCATGCCGCGGTACCGGGTGTCGATCAGCCTGAACGTGCAGAACCTCACGAACCGGGCGAACTACATGGGATACAGCGGGACCATGACGTCGCCATTCTTCCGGAAGCCCACCATGGTGGAAGGCGTGCGCACGATGAACATGGCGGTGAGCCTGAGTTTCTGACCGCGGAGGTGTATCCTCTCAGCGGTGAAGGTCCTGATTCTCCAGGTGCGCCGTCTTGGTGACGTCCTCATGACGACGCCGATGCTCCGGGCGCTGAAGGCCGCGATCCCCGCAGTCACTACGCACATCTGCGTCGAACGAAGCAGCCTGCCGGCGGTGCGGACGAACCCCAACCTGGACCAGGCGATCCTGTCGCCAGGCGGGGCATCGCTCAGGCTGGTGCCCGTGCTGCGTCGCCAGCGCTACGACGTGGTGATCGACACTCTCGGCTCGCCAGCCTCTGCACGCCTGGCGTTCCTGTCGGGTGCCCCCGTGCGCATCGGGCCCGACCGGCCCTGGCGACGCCCCTTCTACACGCACCCCTGTCCGATACGCGAAGGAACCTACTCGGCGCTGGCCAAGCTCACCCGGCTGGCGCCGCTCGGTGTCTGCTCGTCGGACGCGCGGATCGAGGTTTTCCCGACGCACGAGGAGGAACGCGAGGCGGCGAGCCTGTGGGAGGGCTTCGGCCTGGACGCGCGAGCCCGCGTCGTCGCGTTCTCACCGGTGTCCAGGCGGGCCGGCAAGGTCTGGCCTCCGGATCGGTTCGCGGCGGTATGTGACGCGTGGGACGAGCGCGCGGGCCTCCGCTTCCTCCCCCTGTTTGGCCCCGGCGAAGAGCCGATGGTGGACGCCGTGCTCCGGTCGTCGCGTCGCCGGGAGGCGTACCTCTACCCGTGTGCGCCCGTGTCGTTCGGCGCCCTCGCTCCCCTGATCGCGCGGTGCACCTTCTACTTCGGGAACGACAACGGCATCCGGCACGCAGCCATCGCCGCCGGCGTTCCAACCGCCGCCATCTTCGCGCATCCCGATCCCGCGACGTGGACGCCGCCGGACTCGCCCGAACATGTCTACGTCGGAGGGCGGACCCGAGCCGACCGTGTGACCATCGCCGAGGCGGATTCGATGGTCGCGACGCTGGCGAACGCACTGGGTCTCCACCCATCGAGCTGCGCATGACACGCCGGACGCTGCTCCGCGCGTCGCTGCTCCTTGCGCTGGTCATCGCTGTCTCGGCAGCATGGAATGTCGGCGGCCCGCCCGTCTCGGACCTGATGGAGGTTCGCAACCTCGTCACAGCCCGGGAGATGGTGGACACGGGACGCTGGGTACTCCCGACGATGAACGGGGAATTGCGGATTGCAAAACCCCCGCTGCCGACATGGGCGGCGGCCGCGAGTGGGGCGCCGAGCCGATTCACGAGCCTCTGGGCGATGAGACTGCCCACGCTGGCATTCGCGCTGCTCGGCGCCATGGCCACAGTCGTGTATGCCAGGCGTCTTGGTCTGTCCGATACCTATGCCCTCTGGGCGGGGCTCATCCTGGTGACCATGTTCCTCTACGCCCGGCAAGCGAGGCTGGCGACGTGGGACATGCCCGTCCACGCCTGTGCCATGGCCGCGGTGGCGGCCTTTGCCGAGGCGGTGGCCCGTCGGCGCACCTCCCTGATCGTGCTGGCGGCGGCTTTCGTCGTCGCGTCGTTCTTGTCCAAGTGGCCGCAGTCGCTGGGCGTGCTGGTGTTGCCCTGGATTGTGACCACGGCGATCGTGTTCCGGCCGCTCCTTGCGGCCAGACGGTCTGACGTCTTGTGGCTGGCTGTCCTGACGGTGGCCGGATGCGCCGCGTGGCCGGCGTATGTCTACCTGCACGAGCCCCAGTCGCTGGCGTTGATGCTCGCGCGTGAAACCGACGCGCTCGTCACGCGCCACGTGCGGCCCGTCTGGGCGTACGGCGGATTCCCGATCCTGACCGGCGCATGGCTGCCTCTTGTTCTGGCAGCGTTGTCCAGTCCGATCGTCTTCAAGGACTTCTTTGCGCGACGTGAGGTCCGGGCCACGTACTACTGGCTGTGGCTGGCGTTCGTCATCGCGTCAGCCGTGCCGTCCAAGAAGGAGCGGTATCTGATGCCGCTGATCTTCCCGATGGCCCTTCTCGTCGCGGCCTGGTGCGAGCAGGCAAGCCGTTCCGCGCGGCCGGCAGCGGTCCGTGTCTTGCGGGCGCACCTGTGGTGCCTCGGAGCGGCAGGCGGTGCCGCACTCCTTGCGATGGCTGTCCTGGCAGGTATCGGGCGCATCAGCCCCGGCGAGGCGGTGGTTGCCGGGGCGTTCGTGTCAGCCGGTCTGGCCGGGTTCGCCGTGCTCGTGCGCTCCGGACGGCCGCTTATTGCCAGGGCCCTGACAAGCACGCTGGTGCTGGCGGCCTGTGTCATGGCTGCGGGCTGGCACGTGCAGCACCGGCTCGAACCCGCTGACCTCCCTCCACCTCAACTGCGCGGGGCGTTGGCGTCCACGCTGGCGGCCGCCGATCCCCTGTTCGCGCCAGACCCCGTGGACATCCACCTGGTGTGGGCCGCCGGCCGTCCCGTGCGGCCGCACCTACGCGCGGCCGGCGACTTCGCCGCTGTCCGGCCGTTCGGCCGGGCGGCCACCGCCGGCTGGATCTCGACAGACCCGCCCCAGTCAGATCGCCGTCTGCTGGACCTGCGCGCTGAAGGAATCGTGATTGCCGCGGATCACACGCAGCGGTGGGCTACCACGCCGAACGCCGGCTGGCTGTACTATTCGCGTCTGCGAATTGAGCGGCGGTAGGTCCGAGGCTACCGGTGCTCCCGCCCCCGATCGGGGCACCCCTCCGTCGCACATGCCGCACACGACGAACTGTCGCAGGTCAACGAGTCGTCAGGCCGATCGTACAGCCCGCGTGTGAACAACTCCGACAACATGCCGGGCAACGCATGTTTCGCGACGGCCCAGGTCCAGCGGACGTGGTACTGCTCACGGAGTGCCGCGGGTGACTTGTCGAACATGATCGCGCGATCGAAGTCGAGCAGGTACGGTACGTTGCGCCCGTCGACGAGCACGTTGCCCGGATGGAGGTCCACGTGGGCCATGCGGTGGCGAATCAGGAGCAGGACCTGCCAGCTGACGTGGGCCATGATGTCGGGGATCAACTCGGGCTGGCTCGCGGCCACGGTCACCAGGCTCCGCCCTTCGATGAACCGCGTTGCCAGCCAGCCGCGGTAGAACGCCGATCCCCTGACGAACGACGCAATCGGCTCCGGGGCGTTGACGCCCGCCGCCCGTGCGAGGCGCAAGGCGTCGAACTCGCGGTCGGGTCGTGTCGTGCCCACGCGCAGGTAGTGCCGGCGCCGGAAGGCTTGGAGCATGCCGCCGCGGCGGAACTCCTTGATGACTGCCGGCCCGACCGACGGAATCTGGTGCAGCCAGACGGAACTCCGCCCCCCGAGCACAGCCGTCGCCTCGAAGACGTCCCGGGGCCTGTCGAGGGACGCCAGCAGGTCACGGATGTCGTGTTCGGGCAGCCGACAGGCGAACCGGCACTCGAATCCGTCGACGGTCTGCCTGATGTCCGTGGCGGAGGCGGCTGCGCCGATGCTGTCCTGCCGAGGGTCGTGATCACTCATCGTGCCGCCACCCAGTGCCTGAACAGACGCCTATACGTGTCGCACCGTGCGAGCAGGTCGTCGTGTTTTCCGCTGTCGACCAGCGAGCCGTGGTCGAGCACCACGATCCGGTCCGCCTCGTGGATGGTCGCCAGGTGATGGGCGATGATGAGGACCGTCCGGCCTTTCATGAGGTTCTGCAGCGCCCGGTGCACGATGGTCTCGGCAGCGCTGTCGAGCTGCGACGTCGCTTCGTCGAGCACGAGGATCGGCGCGTCTTTCAGGATGGCCCTGGCGATGGCGATCCGCTGACGTTCGCCCCCCGACAACCGGCGGCCGTTCTCGCCCACCAGTGCGTCGTACCCGCCCGGCGTCGCGCGGATGAAGTCGGCGGCGAAGGCCGCCTCGGCCGCGCGCTCCACGGCCTCCATCGACGCGTGCGGCGATGCGTAGGCGATGTTGTTCCGGATCGTGTCGTCGAACAGGACCGTGTGCTGCGTCACGAGGCCCACCTGCGCGCGCAGGCTGGCGAGCGTGACATCGCGCACGTCGTACCCGTCGATCGTCACGCGCCCCTCGTCCGGGTCGAAGAACCGCGGAAGCAGGCTCGTCAGCGTGGTCTTGCCCGCTCCCGAGGCTCCCACGATCGCGACGACCTCGCCGCGGCGTACGTCAACTGAGATGTCTTTGACGACCGCCCGCTCGCCGTACCGGACGGTGACGTGTTCGAACGCAAGCCGGTCCCGGAACGTGTCCAGCGTCCGGGCGTCCGGCCGCTCGGCCACGGTATTGGACAGCTGCATGATCGCCTGGATACGCTGGCCCGCGGCGACGAGGGTCTGCAGGGCCATGTTCGCCTTGTTCAGGCGTCGCACGGGATCGTAGAGCAGCCAGACATTGGCCAGGAACTGGACCAGCAGGGGGACGGTGAGCGCTCCGGACCGCACGCGGAACCCGGCGTAGATCAGGAACGCAGCCGTGCTTGCGATGGCCAGCATCTCGACCGCCGCCGACGACAACGATTCCAGCCGGCGGCCGCGGAGCGCCACGATGAAGTGCCGGCGCGTCGCGGCCCGGAAACGGGCGTGTTCGTGGGCCTCGCCGCTGAACGCCTTGACGACCTGGTGACCCGCGATGCCCTCCAGCAGCACGCGGGTCACGTCAGCCATGCCCGCCTGCGCCTGCCTGCCCGCGTGGCGCGCGGCTTTTCCGAACCGCGAGAGGACAAGGAGGAACAGCGGTGCCACCACCAGGACGGAGGACGCCAGGGCCGCATCCGTCGAGAAGAGCAATCCGAGCAGGAGCACGAGGGTGACCGACTGCTGGGCCACGTCGAACAGGCGCGACGACAGGCCGGTCTGCATCAGGCCAACGTCGCTGGTCACGCGGCTCACCAGTTCGCCGGTCGGGTGGGTTGCGTGGAAGCGGGCATCCTGATCGAGAAGCCGGCGGCACAGATCGTTGCGCAATTCCGTCGTGATGCCCAGGCCGACACGCTGGAACGCGTACTCGCCGAAGAAATCCGACGTCGCGCGCACCAGGAAGACCAGCAGCGCCAACAGGGGAGTGAAGATCACCACCGTACGTTCGTCCACGCCGGCGGCGTGCTTGATCGCGGCGTACCCACGGTCGAAGGCGCGTTTCAGCCCTGCGCCACGAGCCGGGACGCCCGGCAGTTGCCCCAGCGGCGTGGCGGCACCGGCCGCCGCGGCCGGCCCGGCCAGCAGGACGTCAGTGAACACGGGATCGATCAGGGCAACGAGCGCGGCGGACGACGCGCCATACAGGGGAATCGTGAGGATGGCGATGACTATCCACCAGGCATGCCGGCGGTAGTAGCGCAACATGAACCGGACGAGACTCACAGGACTCATGCTACCGTACACCCGGAGTCGACCATGCTCCGCCGACGCAACGTCTTCCTCGTCCTCGGTCTGGTTGTCGCGGCATTCCTCGCCCACGCGGCAACCGTCCGGTATCCGCCAACGCCCGTCGCGTTCGACGCCGACCCCGCGGTCTGGCCGGGCGTGTTCCACGTGCACACGGTGGCGTCCGACGGCCTCGGGACGCTCGACGAGGTGGCTGAGGCCGCGAAGGCCGCCGGCGCGACCTGGGTGCTGGTGGCCGACCACAACCGCGTGGACATCCCATCCGGACGGCTGGTCAAGGGCGTGCTGATGGTGTCCGCGCCGGAAGTGTCCGCCCTGGATGGTCACGTGAACGCGATTGGCGTCAGCCGGGTGCTCACACGTCCCGAGCGCAAGGCGCTCACCGCGCTGGCGACGATCCGGTCGCTGGGCGGGACGCCCGTTGCGGCGCATCCGCTGGACCGGAAACGGCCCTACAGACGTCTCGACGACCCTGGCCTGGCCGGGATTGAAGTGCTCTCTGCGGACCAGGAACTGCACGACGCACTCGTGGCGCCTCACCGTCTCGTGCCCGCGGCGTTCGCCTACCTCGTGAACCCGATGCACGGTGTCGCCCGCCTGATTCGCCGCCCCGCAGCGACCCTGGCCCGCTGGGACGAGATGCTCGCGACGCGCCGCATCATGGGATACTGCGCCATCGACGCACACGGGCGGCCACCCTACTCGGTCATGATGCGGCTGCTCCAGATGTACGTCGTGGTGGGCCGCCCGCGGTCGGCAGATGCGGCGGCTGACGGAGCGGCGCTGCTCGACGCCCTGACCCGCGGTCGCTCGTATTGCGGTGTGGATGCGTTCGGGAGTGCCGGGGGGTTCCGGTACACCGCGGCCGCCGGAACCCGGACTGCCGGGATTGCCGACGACGTGGCGCTTGCCGGGCATCCCGTGCTCAGGGTCGATCTGGCATACTCGGCGCTGCCCGGGGAGGTGTATCCCGTGGTCATCTGCGGCGGAGCCGAGACGGCGCTCACGCGCAGGCCCGGGCAGGCGCGGCACGCGTACGAATTCCGTCCGGTCCGGGCCGGCGCCTGCCGGGTTGAAGTCCGGCTGGGAGGGCCCGGTGCCGCCGCCGTTCCCTGGATTGTGTCCAATCCCATCTTCGTCCGGTGACTCCGTGACCACTGCCCAGGGGGCCGATCCGCTTGGCGAACGCCCGTCGGTGCTCGTCGTCCTGCTTGGTTCACTCGGGGACATCGCGCGCGCGCTCCCGTTGTTCTCGATCCTGCGGCACGAGCGCCCTCAGGCCCGAATCACGTGGGCCGTCGGCGAACGCTGGCGGGACCTGGCCGCAGTCCATCCCGCGGCCGACCGGATCGTCGTGTTCCCGGAGCGGCGGACCCCGGCGGCCCTGGCCCGGTTCATCCGCGAGCTGCGGGGTGAACAGTACGACGTCGCACTCGACCTGCAGCGGATTCTGAAGAGCGGCATCTGCTCGCTGTTGTCGAGGGCTCGCCGCCGGATCGGGTTTCACCGTGCCGACGCGAAGGAGTTCAACCACTGGTGCAGCACCGAATGGATCCCGGCACATCCGCCCCAGGTGTCCAAGCTGCGCCAGTACCTGGCCTTCGCCGAACGCCTCGGCCTGCCGGTGCCCGGCACGCTGTCGTTCGGCCTCGACGGCCTGGCGGCAGGCGGTGGGCCACCTGCCATCCAGTCGTTGAGGGGGGCGTTCGTGGCGGTGGCCGTCGGATCGTCGTGGCCCTCGAAAGACTGGTCGAGTGCCGGGTACCGGGACCTGAACGCCCGCATTCTCCGGCAGTCAGACTGTTCGGTCGTTCTGACCGGTGCGGCGTCTCACCTGCCGGAGAGTGAGCGTCTGCGCGGCGCCACGCACGATGCCCGGATCGTGAACCTGGTCGGCCGCACCACGCTTCCCGAACTGGTGGCCATCCTTGGCGCCGCCCGTGCCGCCATCGGTCCCGACACGGGCGCCGGTCATCTGGCGGCCGCCGTGGGGACGCCGTACGTCACCCTGCTCGGTCCGACCCCGCCGTCGCGCGTGGCGCCGTACCGGTGCGAGGCGCTCGCCGTGACGACGCCTGTGCCGTGCGCGTGCGCGGGCCGGCGCACGTGCCGGCAACGGTCCGCCCGCTGCATGGAGACCATTACGGCGGAGGCCGTATGGGAAAAACTCGGACCGCTGATCGCCCGTGACCCGAGGCGTCCGGCTTGAATCGGACGCAGGTCCCCACCCCCACCCGAGGCGTCCGGCTTGAATCGGACGCAGGTCCCCACCCCCACCCGTGGCGTCCGGCTTGAATCGGACGCAGGTCCCCACCCCCCACTCGTGGCGTCCGGTTTCAGCCGGAGGCAGATCCCCACGAGAAGCCGCCGCCGGGTACAATCGAAGAGCTGCCATGGATCGACGCGAAGAAGATTTCCTCGGCGCCCTCGACCTCCCGGACACTGCGCGCTACGGGATCCACACCGCGCGTGCCGTCGAGAACTTCCCGCTGCTGGGGCGTGCGGTTCACCCGAACCTTGCGCGGGCGTACGGTGCGGTCAAACTGGCGGCCGCCAGGACGAACCGCGCATTGGGCTTCTTGCCGGACGCCTCAATCGCCGACGCCATCGACCAGGCCTGCCGTGAGCTGCTCGAGGGTCTCCTGGTTCCGGACATCGTCGTGGACGCGCTGCAGGGCGGCGCCGGAACCAGCACGAATTTCAACGTCAACGAAGTCCTGGCCAACCGCGCGCTCGAGCTGCTGGGCCATCCGCATGGCACGTACCGCATCGTGTCACCGTCGGACCACCTCAACCTGCACCAGAGCACGAACGACACGTTTCCGACGGCCCTTCGGGTGGCGGCCATCTGGGCCCTGCGCGACCTCGAGGGGGCTGTCGTGGCGCTCCAGGAGGCGTTCCAGGGCAAGGAGCGCGCCTTCGGCCACGTGGTGAAGGTCGGACGCACGGAATGTCAGGATGCGGTCCTGACGACGCTCGGTCGCGAGATGGGGGCGTACGCCGAAGCCCTGAGCCGCGACCGCTGGCGGCTGGCCAAGTGCGAAGAACGCCTGCGTGTAGTGAACCTCGGGGGGACCGCGATCGGCACCGGACTGGCGGCGCCGCGCGACTACATCTTCAGGGCGGCCGACGCCCTCCGTGCGATCACCGGACTCGGACTGGCGCGCGCCGAGAACCTCGTGGACGCGACGCAGAACGTGGACGTCTTCGTGGAAGTGTCCGGCCTGTTGAAGGCCCTGGCGGCGACCCTGATCAAGATCTCGGGCGACCTGCGGCTGCTGAGCTCGGGGCCGGAAGCGGGCCTGGGCGAAATCCGCCTGCCGGCGCGCCAGGCGGGGTCGAGCATCATGCCCGGCAAGGTCAACCCGGTCATTCCGGAAGCCGTGACACAAGCGGCCATCCTGGCCATCAGTCACGATCAGGCGATCACGACGGCGGTCGCCATGGGCAGCCTCGAACTCAACGCGTTCCTGCCCCTCGTGGCCCACACACTGCTCGAGTCGTTCGACCTGCTCACCCGGTCGTGCTCCATTCTCAGAGTGCACTGCGTGGACGGCATCACCGTCGACGAAGCCCGTTGCCGGCGGGATGTCGAGAACGCCACCGCCAGCGCCACGGCCCTGTTGCCGCTAATCGGCTACGCCAGGGCCACCGAACTGGTGGCCCGTGCACGCGGCACGGGGCGTGGCCTGAAGGCAACGGCCGTTGGCGACGGATTCGTCACGGCGGCCCAGTTCGACGAATACACGTCTCCTGAAGCCGTGTGCCGCCTGGGGTTCGTGGCACCGCGGGAGGGCCGCTGATGCAATCCACCCCCAAGTCGCTTCGCCTGCACATCGGTATCTTCGGGCGGCGCAACGTCGGGAAGTCGTCGCTGCTGAACGCCATCACCCGCCAGCAGGTCTCCATCGTCTCGGCGCACGCCGGTACGACGACCGATCCTGTCGAGAAGCCGATGGAGTTGCTGCCGCTCGGTCCGGTGCTGTTCGTCGATACTGCCGGCATCGATGACGAAGGTGCGCTGGGCGAGTTGCGCATGCAGCGCACACGCGCCGTCCTGGATCGCGTGGACATCGGGATCGTGGTGACGGAGGCAGGGACGTGGGGCCGTTTCGAGGCCGAGCTGGTCGAACAGCTCCAGACGCGCAGGATTCCCATCACGATCGTCGCCAACAAGATTGACGTGGTGGACCTGTCGGCCGACGAGCGCGTGACGCTCGGCGCGTCTGGCGCCGTCGTCGTCCCGATGTCGGCCAGAAACGGCACCGGCGTGGCCGCCCTTCGGGAAGCGTTGCTGGGGCTGGCGCCAGCGGACTTCTTCGACAGCCGGCGGGTGGTGGCCGACCTGGTTCCGGCGGGAGCCGTGGCGGTTCTCGTCGTGCCCATCGACAAGGAGGCCCCGAAAGGGCGGCTCATCCTGCCGCAGGTCATGTCGATCCGCGATCTGCTCGATGGCGAAAGCCTGGCGCTGGTCACCCAGGAACGCGAGTTGCGCCACGCCCTGGCGAGCCTGACGAAGCCGCCGGCGCTCGTGGTGACCGACTCGCAGGCTTTTCTCAAAGTGGCGGCGGACGTGCCGGCGGACGTGCCGATGACGTCGTTTTCGATTCTGATGGCCCGCTTCCAGGGTGACCTCCCCGAGCAGGTGCGGGGCGCGCTGGGCATCGAACGCCTGCGGGCTGGAGATCGCGTCCTGATGGCCGAGACCTGCTCGCACCATCCTATCGGCGACGATATCGGCCGCGTGAAGATCCCGCGGTGGTTGACGCAGTACGTCGGTGCGCCGCTCGAGTTCGTTCACGTGCAGGGGCGCGACTTCCCTGCGGACCTCACGCCGTTCCGGATAGTGGTGCATTGTGGCAACTGCACCGGCAATCGCCGAGAGATGCTCTCGCGGATTCACCGGTGCCGCGAAGCCGGTGTGCCCATCACGAACTACGGCCTGACGATTGCGTATTCGCTCGGGATCTTCGAGCGTGCGCTCGGGCCCTTCCCCGCCGCCCTGGATGCATACCGTGCCGCCAGGTCTTGACCACCTCGGGCCAGCTGCCCTGCGCGCGTGGCTTGTCGAAACCGATCCGGCGGCCCTCGACGTGTTGTGGGCCCGTGCAGACGAGGTTCGCCGCGCGCGCGTGGGAGATGATGTTTACCTGCGAGGCCTGATCGAGATCACGAACTACTGCGTGCGGCACTGCGCCTACTGCGGGATTGCCGCGTGTGCCGGCCCGCTGCCGCGGTATCGCATGACTGCGGAGGAGATCGTGGCGTGCGCCGTGAAAGGACGGGACCTCGGGTTCGGCACCATCGTCCTGCAGGGCGGGGAAGACCCGGCGGTTACGGGCGAGTTCCTGGCTGGCGTGGTTCGCCGCATCAAGGCCGAAACGGGCCTGGCCGTCACGCTGTCGCTGGGTGAGCGGAGCGACGACGATCTGCGCGCGTGGCGCGACGCCGGGGCCGACCGCTATCTTCTGCGTTTCGAGACGACCGATCCGGACCTGTACGCGCGTATTCACCCGAGCCTGCCTGGCACCGTGTCGGATCGCCTGGCCCATCTGCTGCGCCTGCGGGCCATGGGTTTCGAGATTGGCACGGGGATCATGGTCGGGATCCCGGGGCAGACCTGGGACACGCTTGTCAGTGACATCTGGACGTTCCGCGACTACGACATCGACATGATCGGCGTCGGGCCCTATCTGCCCAGCCCGCGCACGCCGCTGGCGGGTCCCTTGAAAGACGAGTTGATGGCGGCGCCCGGCGCGCAGGTGCCCAACGACGAACTCACCACGCTGAAGGTCCTGGCGCTGACGCGGCTCGTGTGTCCCGACACGAACATCCCGAGTACCACCGCGCTCTCGATTCTCGAACCGTCCCAGGGACGGTCGCACGGCCTGTCGCGCGGCGCGAACGTCATCATGCCGAACCTGACGCCAGCGGAGTACCGCGTGCTCTACGAGATCTACCCGGGCAAGGCCGCCGTGCACGAAACCGTCGAAGACCTCGCGGATGGCGTGTTCCGCCTCATTGCGCACCTCGGGCGCACCGTCGGGGCCGGCCCCGGCGCGCGCCGACAGACGAGGGACACCAACGATGTACCACCAAACGAAAGCTGAGCGTGCCCTCCCGGACACGACCCACACGCCGTCGAGCCTGAGCTCCGGGAGAGACGTCCTCCCGCGCGCGGGCCTCTCCGTCCTTTTGCTGTTCCTGGCCGTGACCATGTCTACCGCACAGACGCATATGCCGTCGCAGGTACTTCCGATCTGGCCGGAGGGCGTTCCCAACGCCCTGGCCAACCCGGCACCAGAGGTGGAAGAGGAGCCGTTCCGGCCGACGAACATCGGCGTGCCGACCCTGAGCGTGTTCCCGGCTCCGGAGCGGCTGCGTAACGGCACCGCGATGGTGATCTGCCCGGGCGGCGGGTACAGGAGGTTGGCCATCGACAAGGAAGGCCGAGACATCGCCGCGTGGCTCAACAAGGCTGGCATCACGGCGTTCGTGCTGAAGTACCGCGTGCCGCAGTTTGGGCATCCGGCGCCGCTGCAGGATGTGCTGCGGGCCATTCGCCTGGTGCGTCGCGACGCGGCCACGTGGCACGTTGATCCCGCGCGGATCGGTGTCATGGGGTTTTCGGCCGGAGGCCACCTGGCCGCCTCGGCGGCGACGCTGTTCGACGAAGCGGCGGGCCGCACGGGCGCAACCATCGATGCCGTCAGCGCGCGGCCGGACTTTCAGATCCTGATCTACCCGGTCATCACCATGAGCGGACCCACGACCCATGCCGGTTCACGCGAGTACCTGCTGGGCAAGGCACCCGCGCCGGCGTTGACCGAGGCCCTGTCGCTCCAGAACCGGGTCACCGCCGTGACGCCGCCGGCGTTTCTCGTGCATGGTGGCAACGACGCCTCGGTTCCGGTGGAGAACAGTGTTCTCTACTACCTGGCCTTGCGCAGGGCTGGTGTCCAGGCCGAGTTGCACGCGTACCAGCATGGGCCGCACGGGATAGCGACCCTGCCCGGGAATGGTCCGATCTCGGAATGGCCCAGGCGCTGCGAAGAATGGCTGCGTGCCCGTAGCCTGATTCGGTGACCCCAAAGGGGGCCTACCCCAAAAGGGGCCTGGCCCCTTTTCGGCCCTGAGGGGGTCGTCGCGCTGCCCGCCGGGCCAATATACGCCAGTTTTGACCACTTCACGTTTTAGGGCATTTGCAAAAGGGGCCTGGCCCCTTTTTTATTTCGCGACCACTTCCATCGTGCGGAACACCGGGTAGAACTCGGGCGCCGGCGTGGTGCCGAGCACCGGGTCGAGGATGTTCCACGTCATGAAGCCGTCATCCGACATCGGGTCGAACAGCATGAACGCCAGCCGCGCGAGCGGCTGGTCGAGCGTGACGACGAGCGAACCCGCCGGGATCGTCTGGTCCGCCGTCTCCCAGGCGCCGGTCATCGTGCGGAGTTTGTGCGTGCCCTGGTACTCGTTGGCAGCGACGGCGGTTGCGGCGATCCTGAAGCGGTCGGCCTTGAGTGTCATCTCTGTTGTCGTCTTGAAGTACGTGATGCCGTGGGCTTCGAGGCGATCGATGACGGCCGCCATCATGCGGACGGCCGGGCTGCCCTGAGGGCCGCGCATGAAAGGTCCGCCCATGGCGCCAGGGGGCGGCCCCTGTGGCGCCTGACCGGCGGCGGGACGCGCGGGCGGAGCGGTCTGCGGCGGCGCCTGGCCCGCCGGCGTGGGCTGCGTGGCCGGCGCCGCAGGGATGACATAGGCACGGGGCGCGAGCGCGAACTCGGTCGGCTCCACCAGGCCGTAGTGCGGCATCATCTCGGTTCGTTCGCTGCCGGTCACGCGGCGGCGCATCGGGCGGTCAGGGACGTACGGGTTTCGTTCGTCGACGACATCGGCGAGGACCGCCTTGATCGGATCGGAAAACTTGCCGAGGCGGTGCCGCACACTCATCTGCGTGCCAACGATTGAGGCGGCGTCGGCGTCGGCGATGGCCTTGCGGATCGCGGCGCCGTTCTTCACGGCGTAGTTGACGATCTCCTCGACGAACCAGTAGTTGGACTTGATACGATCCTCGAAGGACGCGTAGGAGTACGTTTCCGACAGGATGCCGATGCGGTTGCGGAGTCCCCAGTACGTCTGCGTATAACGGGGCTTGTAGAGATCGAGATCGCCACGCCACGCCCGTTCGCCCTGGCGCGAGACGCCGCCGTAGTAGAAGAAGTCCCAGCCGCGGTTCGCCTTCACGGCCTTCGTGACCGACGGCAGCAGGTCGCCGCGCACCAGCGTCGCGATACCCGGCGCCGTGTTGGGGTTCCCGGACGTCTCGTAGGTGACGAAGAACCCGTGATCGCTGCCGTTCGTCGTGTGGAGATCGATCGCGATGTGGGGATCGTACTGCGTCATCAGGCGCGCCATGGAGCGGGCTTCTGACGTCTCCATCTTGGTGTTGTCGCGGTTGAGGTCGAGGTCCTGGGCATTGTGGCGCTGTCCCATGCCGCCGATCGGCCCGAACTGGCTGCCGCGGTTGCGGATGTTGACACGTTCGTTGCCGTCGGCGTTGTAGATGGGGTTGATCAGCAGGACCACGTGATCAAACCACGCCGCCCGCTCGCCTTTGGCAATCGACCGCAGGAGCCACAGCATGGCTTCTTTGCCCTCGACCTCCCCGGCGTGAATGTTGCCCTGGATGTAGATGCGGATCTTGCCCGTGGCGCGGACGGATTCCGGCGTGGCATCCGGTGCCCCAATGACCGCAAGCGGCATCGGGCGGCCTTCGTAGGTGTGCCCGCAGGTGGTGAGGCGAATCTGAGGGGCCGCGGCCGCCATGGCCTTCATGAAGGCCATGACTTCGTCATAGCGGCTGGTCTCGGTGTAGTTCGACAACTCCGGACGTGTCTGTGGCCAGTCCCGGGCGGCGCGCGGGGCCTGGCCTCGCGTGGCCGGAGCCTGCGCCCAGGCCGGGGCAGCCATCGCGATCACGAGAAAGAGGACGGCGGGAGCAGCACGGAGTCCGGCCAATGTACCGCAGTGTGGTGTCATCAGAGAGCCTCATCGATGCGGGAACGCAATGTCGTCAGAGTGTAGCAGAGCCGCCGGCTCCAGACCGCGGCGGGCGCTCCGGCTCCATCCGGGCCTCCAGGGCCCTTGACAAGGCGCGGAGGTTCGGACAGAGTGTCGCGGAGTCGCCCCTCCCTTTTCACTGACGGAGGCCACAGCAGCGCGTCGCCGACGACATGAGGTCCAGGTACGGCAGGACCGGTACCCGGTTGTCCGGCGACACACGAATCGATCCGCGCGGCTTCCGTTCTCAGACCCGTCACCGTTCACCTGACGCCCGTTGACGGACGACGTGCACGTTCTGTGCGCCGTCCCGGGGGGTGTCCTATACCGAGGGACGTTATGGCTGGCATCGATTTCAAGGCGCCCGTCACAAAGGAGC
Source organism: uncultured Vicinamibacterales bacterium (assembly GCA_964372095.1). Taxonomy (GTDB): domain Bacteria; phylum Acidobacteriota; class Vicinamibacteria; order Vicinamibacterales; family JAKQTR01; genus CAYJPV01. The sequence goes on from CAYJPV010000013.1 coordinate 84,638, forward strand.
GTGAGGACGCCGACGTGGTGGCGCACAACACCCGGATGGGCGTCATCCTTCTGGCGGTCTACGTGGTGTTCTACGGCGGGTTCATGGCACTGAGTGCCTTCCGGCCGGCGGCGATGGCCGCCGCGCCGTTTGGGGGACCGAATGCTGCGGTCCTGTACGGATTCGCGCTGATTGTGCTCGCGCTGGTACTCGCCCTGATCTACATGGCCGTGTGCCGCAAATCGAAAGCGGGGAAGGCGTCATGATCCACGAAGCCTCGACCCTCTCGATTCTGGTGTTCCTGGTGTTCGCGGGTTCGGTCCTCGGCATCAGCTTCTACCTGGGTGCCCGCGCGAAGTCGGCGTCGGGCTACTTCGCCGCCGGCGGCAGCATCCATTGGGCCGTGAACGGTGTGGCGTTTGCCGGCGACTACCTGTCCGCGGCGTCTTTCCTCGGCATCTGCGGCATGATCGCCTTCTACGGGTACGACGGATTCCTGTACTCGATCGGGTACCTTGCGGGCTGGATCGTTGCCCTCTTCGTCATCGCCGAGCCGCTCAAGCGCCTGGGGCGCTTCACCTTTGCGGACGCGCTCGACAACCAGTTCAACTCCCGCGGCATCAAGCTGGCGGCGGCCATCAGCACGCTCGTCGTGAGCTGCTTCTACCTGATCCCGCAGATGGTTGGCGCGGGCGCGCTCGTCCAGCCGCTGCTGGGCTTCCCGCACTACGTCGGCGTCCTGCTGGTCGGCAGCATCGTCACCATGATCGTCATGACGGCGGGCATGGTCTCGACGACCTGGGTGCAGTTCATCAAGGGCGCGATGCTCGTGGTGTTGTGCGCCATCATCACGGTCCTGATCCTGTTGCGGGGCGTGACCACCAACCCCCGCGACAACAGCGAGAAAGCCGGCGCGGTCCTGAAACGCGGCGTGCCCGCGGCCGATGTCGTCGAGGCCCCCGGCCATACGCTGGTGCCCGCAGACGGGGGATGGTCCGGCACGCCATACGTCAGGGTCCGGAATACGGCCACCGGCGTGGTGTCGGTGTGGCGCAAGGAGGCCGACGGCCTGCTGTCGGAGGCGCAGACGATCACCATCCTGCCAGGCGGCGGGAAGCTGGCCAACGGGCTTCCTCAGGGCAAACAGGCTGGCCAGGGTGACCTGGTTCCCGTGGGTTACGCGTCGAAGTTGCCTGGCGGGGTGGCGAACACCGGGCCGCTCGGTCCGTTCGAGTTCCTGCAGACGATGCAGGACAGCGAGGTGATCCTGTGGGGGTCGGACAAGGTGGCCGGCGCCGACGGGACGACCACCGTGTACTACCAGAAGCCCACCCCCGGCAGCGACTTCATGACGCCTGGCTCGAGCCCGACGTTCCGCAAGGTCCGCAGCAGTGCGCCCGCCGACAAGCTCGACTTCCTCTCGCTGATGTTGGCGCTGTTCTGCGGCACGGCGTCGTTGCCGCACATCCTGATTCGGTACTACACGGTCAAGGATCAACTCAGCGCACGGAAGAGCACCGTCGTCGGCATCGCCGCGATTGGGTTCTTCTACGTGCTCACGTTGTTCCTCGGTCTTGGCGCCATGACCAGTGGCACGCTGGACGTGACCGACTCGAACATGTCGGCGCCCCTGCTAGCCAGGAGCTTCAACGAACTGCTCTTCGCCATGATCTCGGCCGTGGCGTTCACGACCGTGCTCGGGACGGTCAGCGGCCTCATCATGGCGGCCAGCGGCGCGGTCGCGCACGACCTGATGACGAACTTCCTCAAGATCCGCATGGACGAATTCCAGAAGGTCCGGGCGGCCAAGGTGGCGGCGCTCTGTGTCGGCGTGATCGCCATGGCGCTGGGCATCGCCTTCTCGCGAATGAACGTCAACTTCCTCGTGGGATGGGCGTTCAACATCGCGGCGTCGGCGAACCTGCCGGCGCTGGTCATGCTGCTGTTCTGGAAGCGCACCACCAAGCAGGGCATCACGGCGTCGATTCTCGTGGGCATGTTCTCGTCGCTCGGGTGGATCCTGTCGAGTGCGCAGGCGTTCAAGGACGTGTACGGCCTGGATCCCGCCGGCGCCCTGGTGCCCTTCAGCCAGCCCGCCATTGTCACGATTCCGCTGGGATTCCTGGTGCTGGTAGCCGTGTCGCTGGTGACCAAGCGGGAGGCGCCGAAGCCGGCTGCCGTGTGAAGCCGCGTCGGACCTGACCGAGAGCTCACTTCGGTTGCGCGAGTTCATGCGTGGGCGCTGGCTTCAGCCAGCGCCCAGTCGCGTCCGGCTCAAGCTGGACGCCACGGCGTAGCACTCGACGCGGTGAGTTCCGGCGAGTTCCGGCGTCAGGCCGAGGCGGACGGGCCCGCCGTCAGCGACATCGTCTCGGTGTCCCAGATGACTGGCCACGATGCCGACGCGTCAGCATCGCCGACGCACACGAACAGCGTCCCGTCGATCTCCGCCGCGTGCGGATGGTGATGGTGTCCAAACACCCAGGCGGTCGGTCTGTACGCCAGCGTGTGCCAGATCCGGCTGAGTTCCGCCTCGCCGCAATCTTCAAGGGGTCCTGGGTCGAAGCCGGCCGAGACGATGTGGTCGATCACGCCGCCGTGCAGCTCTTCGGGCCCTGACAGGCCGATGCCGATCCGTGACGGACACGAGTGCGAAACAATCAGTGCCGGCCGCGCCCTGTTGAACAGCGTGCCGGCCTCTTCGGCCTGACGGCGCAGGATGTAGTTCGGCAGGCCGGCCGTCTGGTTGTGCCGCTGCGGCCGATCGACGTGGAGCGCGCCGCCAATGAACCCCACCGCCGACGTCCCGAGATAGTCCACCGACGGCCGTCTCTGGTAGAAGAGCTGCAGGTCGTCGCGCCACCGCGCGTCGTGGCCGGCGTCGAGCGCACGCTGCAGCCAGCCATGGTCTTCGTGGTTGCCGTCGATGGCATAGACCGGCACCGGGTAACGCGCCGGATGTCTGCGCATTGCCCGCTCGTCGAAGCCGTAGTCCCCCACTTGAATGGCCGCCGAGATGCCGAGGTCGTCCCGGCCGCGTTCGAGCAGCCCGGCCAACCGTTCGTGCCGGCCGTGCACGTCGCCCACAATCAGCACGCGCATGGCATCAGGCCGTTCGCGCGAAGTCGGTGCGCAGCCGGGACTGGAACACCCCGATGTCCGAGAACACCTTCTTCAGGAGGGATCGCTGGAGCTGCGTCAGTTCGCCGGGATCGATGTAATTGTCCGGTTCGAGTCCCGCGCAGGCGCGCGCTGCCTGGTGCGCGAGCCGCAGTTGCATGAGCAGCGTAAACGCCTGGGCCAGTTCGTCGTGGCTGGACGGCAGCAGCACCCCCTGTTCCAGCAGCCGGCGCAGGCGGTCGTACGTGTTGGTCTCTTCGAGATGGTTGTGGAGCGCGTAGATCCGGGCGAAGTTGACGACGGGGATGATCGCGTTCTTGATGTTGAACGCAGACGGATGATCCCCTCCGGATTCCAGCTGGATGTTGCCGAAGAACCCGAGGGGCGGCTTGAACTGCAATGTCGTCTGGGCGAGGTGGAAGAAGAAGGCGTGCTGGCCCGCCGCCACCAGGCTTCGCAGGTGTTCCCGCAGCGTCGCGGCGAAGGACGTCTCGCCGTACGCGCAGCGGAAGTCGAACAGGACGTTCATGTCGTTCAGCGCCTGCTCGTCGACGGCCATCACGCAGTTGGTGACGTGATCGCGCCACGCCGACAGGGGCTTGCACCACTTGACGTTGGACGCCATCACGCCGCCGTGGCACCGGGCGTAACCGACGGCGTCCAGGCCGTCGCACACCCGTTCTCCGATCCGGAGAAAGTACGCCTGCCGCGACGCGGCGTCGTCCGGCGTCCCGTCCTCGAAGATGATCGCGTTGTCCTGGTCCGTCTTGAGCGTCTGTTCGCCCCGCGCCTCGCTGCCGAGCACCACGAAGGCGAAGGCGCCGGGCGGCGGTCCCTCGGCGTGCAGCGCCATGTCCACCAGCCGGGTCAGCACGGCATCGGACACCGACGTCATGATTCTCGTGACGTGTTCGACCCGCGTGCCCGCGTCCAGGAGCGATCTGACGAGGAACGGCACGGTGGCCCGGCTTTCGCGGAGATCCTCCACGCACGCTGACGCGTGGATGGCGGCGAGAAGCATCGACACGGAGTGCTGCTGGCCCTGGAGGATCTCCTTGCCGGTCAACACGCCCAACGTGGCGCCGAGCGAGTCCGTGACCACCAGATGCTGGACGTTGTGGTCCTGCATGAGGCGGGCGGCCTCGAACAGGAGTGCGTCGCCCGGGATTCGAAGCAGCGGGGCGCTCATGATGCCCGAGACCGGGAGGCTTGTGTCTCGGCCCGTCGCAATCACCCGTGTCCGCAGATCGTGGTCCGTGACGATCCCGATGTCTTCCCCCGACGGCGCCCTGACGAGCAGTGCGCTGGACCCGGATCGGGCCATGGCTGCAGCCGCTGCGCGGATGGACACCTCGAGACCCACGGTTGCCGCCACCAGTCGCGTCGCCGTGACGGGCCGTGTCGGCAGCAATTGCGTGGTCTGCATCTCCGAGAGGAGGCGTGACAGCGTCTCCTCGCCGGTTCTGTGCGTCGTCATGTCACGAATTGACAGGATCAGGCCGGTTCGATCTCCCACCGACACCGGCGAGGCGCCCACCTGCACGTCGAGACGGCTGCCGTCATGACGGATGGCCTGCACCCGCTGTCCGGCCGCCGGCGGCGCCTGGCCGCTTTCGAGGAAGGCCGGAACCGGGTCGAACAGCCGGTCGCACGCCAGCCCGGCGAGGTCAGACTCCGGGTAGCCCAGCAGCGTGAGCACGGTGCTGTTGCCATACACCACGCGTCCCTGCGTGACGAGCACGATGCCTTCGGTGGTGCCCTCCACAAGCGTGCGGTACTTCTCTTCGGACGCGCGAAGCGCCGTTTCGGCCAGCCAGCGCTGGCGTTCGAGATCGAGGCTCTGCTTCGTCATGAAGGCGAGCAACCCCGCGACGAGGACCGAGAAACCCAGCGCAATCCAGATCACGCGGCGCGTGATGTCCGACACCTGGCTTCGGACGTCTTCGATGTAGATGCCCGTGCCGATGATCCAGCCCCAGGGCTCGAACCCCTTCACGTACGACAACTTGGGTACGATGCGCCGTTCGTCGTCTTTCCACTGCCAGAGGTACTCGACGTAACCCGCCCCTTCCGCGCGGACGAGTTTCGCCATCTCGACGAACAATCGCGTACCCGCCCGGTCCGAGTACTCCGACAGGTCCTGGCCGTCCAGTTCAGGCCGGTAAGGATGGACCACCATGCGGGGATGCGCGTCGGTCACCCAGAAGTAGTCCTTGCCGTCGTCCCCGTAGCGCAGCGTCCGGATGCGGGCCACGGCCGCCGCCTGGGCTTCGGACCGCGTCAGCAGGCCCTGCCGCTCGCGCGATTCGAAATGGGCGAGTTCGCTCCAGGCTGCCTGCGTCAGTTCCCGGATCATCTCGCGCTTCCGCTCCATGTTGCTGGCCCGCATCGTCGGGATGACCACGGCGAAGATCAGGCCGAGGAACAGCGCGAAGGTGAGAATCGCCGGCGAGACGATACTGGCAGCGAAATGCCGCCAGTGAGGGGTCGGTCGCGGGCCGCTCGTGAATGGAGTCATGGTTCACCCCGTACGGCGGCGGGCGGCGATCGCGGCCGCCACGAACAGGCCGCCGATGGCGCCGAACGCCAGGATGCCGACCACCTGGAGCCAGTCGGTCACCGTCACGGGGCTCATGATAGTCCGCGAGGCGGCCATGACGTCGAATCCCGCGGCGGGCGTATCGCGCAGCGTCTTGAGCGCGGCCAGCAGCGCCGTCATGCCGAAGGCGAACGCCGTCGAGACGATACCCCCGATGACGCCCCGCAGCGTCAGGGCGGCGGCCGAGAGCGCCGCCTTCACATCGGGCTCGTCCACGGTGAACGACGGTTCCCGCACGCCCATCGGGACGAAGCGGGCGAGCATGATCAGCCCGGGCACGCCCATGACGAGGGTGGACAGGAAGAAGGTCGACCAACCCACCGCGTCGACGGCAAACCCCGCGATCGGCCCCGCCAGCAGCCGGGGCAGGGCGAAGAGGCTCGAGAACAACGCGTACTGCGTGGCCGAGAAGCGTTTCTGGGTCAGGCGTATCAGCAGCACCGAAAACGCGCCCGTGCCCAGGCCAGACGTGAACAACTCGAAACTCGTGGCGGAGTACATGGCCGTCAGGTTTGGTCCGCCGATCTGCGCCAGCAGGTAGTACCCGACATTCGAGAACACCTGCAGGAAACCGAAGATCCAGAGCGAATGGCCCAGGCCGGCGAGCGTCGTGACCCAGCCGCCGACAAACGCCCCGCCGATGGTGGCGAACATGCCAACCGTGGCGAGGGCAAAGCCCCGGTGGTCCGCGCTGTAACCCATGTCGATCAGGAACGGCCGGGTCAGGGCCTGCGTGAGCTGGTCAGAGAACTTGTACAGCAGGACGAAGGCCAGAATCTCGAGTGCCCGGTGGCGCGCCAGGAAGCCCAGGAAGGGCAACCAGACGGCGTCGCGCAGTGTCGGCGGCGGCGGCAGAGGCCGCTCCGGCTCGGGCGCTTTCCAGGTCAGGAGCAGCATCGGGACGTAGACTAGCGCCAGCAGGACGTTGACGGCCTGCCACCCGATGTGGCCCGCTGCCGTGATGGCCAGGCCGCCCGCCACCACCATGGCGGCACGGTACAGTGCGATGCGGGCGCCCACCGCCGCACCCTGTTCTTCGTCGCGCAGGACCTCGACCGCGTAGGCATCGATGGCCACGTCCTGCGTGGCCGACGCGAGGGCCACGCCCAGGGCAATCGCACCCACGACCCAGATCGAATCGGGATGATCCCCCACGCCCGCCAGCAGCAGCCCCAGGGCGGCCAGGGCGACCTGCGTGACGGCCATCCACCCGCGGCGCCGCCCCCAGAACGGCGGAACGTACCGGTCCATCAGCGGCGACCAGACGACCTTGAATGCCCACGGTGCCTGCGCCAGCGTGAAGAGTCCGACCACGCGGATGTCCACGCCAATCGACCGCATCCAGTCCGGAATCGCGTACCAGACCAGGCCCAGCGGAAGGCCGGATGAGAACGAGAGCAGGACCACCGACGCCGTGCGCCACGAGCGCATGGCACGGGCGAGGCTGGTCAACGCGCTGGGTGTGTCGCTCGTCACGCGGGTGTACTCCTATCTCGGCCCAGGGTCCAGGTGCGTGTGGCCCGGCGGCCACGTGCGCGCTCGTGGCAATCTAACCCGTCTGGCGCGCACCGCACCAGCTATAATCCGGGCACGTCCACCGCTGTGACCACCGCGCTGAGGATCGCCCCCCATGAATGACACGGACGTTCCGGTCCACGCCGATACCGCGCCGGGCGGCGTCCTGCCCGGGTGGCTGGCTCGCCTCCGTGCGTTCACCCACGACCCGATACGACAGCCGGCCCGGCGGCTCGAGTCTGCCGCGTACTTCATCATTGCCTGCGCATGGACCGTGTTCGTCTTCGAGGACGGCTGGCACGCGGGCGTCTCGTTGAAGTACACGCTGCTGCCGCTCATCATCTGGGCGGCCTTTCGTTACCGCGTGCACATCACCGTGCTCGCCTATGTGGCGGTCAGCGCGCTGAGCGCCGGGCTGACCGTGCGAGGCGGAGGTGCGATTGCGGATGCCAGTCTGCCGTTGGCAGGGCAGTACGGGGCACTGCTGGCGTTTCTCGCCGTGCTGGGCGTGTCCGCCTTCTTCTGCGTCGGCCTGGTGGCACGAGAACGACAGACGCGGGTCCGGGACATTTCCGATCGCCAGCGGGCGGAAGAACGGCATCGAACCGTCCTGCGGGCGTCGATGGACGGGCACCTGCTCGTGGATCGCGCCGGGCGCATACGCGACGTCAACGACGCGGCCTGCGCAATATCCGGGTACAGCCGCGACGAAATGCTCACCATGGGCATCCCGGACTTCAACGTCGCGCTGTTGCCCGAAGAAGTCGCACAACGAATCACGAGCATCATCGAGACAGGCAGTGGCCGTTTTGAAACCCGGCACCGCCGGAAAGACGGCACGATCATCGACATCGAGGTCAGCGCGGAGGCCCCTGCCGCGGGCGAGGATCCGTTGTTCGTCTTCCTGCGGGACATCACCGCCCGCAAGCAGCTCGAAAACGAACTCCGGTACCGGTCGCTCCTGCTGGACCAGATCAGCGACACGATCGTCGCGACGGACCTCAACGGGCGCATCACGTACGTGAATGAAGCGCAGTGCCGACAGCAGGGAAAGCCGCGCGATGCACTCGTGGGACAGCCCTTCACTGCGCTCAGCTTCGACCCCCCTGGCGGAGTTACGAAGCAGGGGCTCTTTGACCATGCCCGGTCGAGCGGCGTGTGGGGCGGTCGCGTGGCAAGCAGCGCACCGGGCGGGCAGGACCGCATCTTTGACGTGCGGGCCACAGTCGTGCGAGAGGATGCCGGGCAACCGGTCGGGCTGTGCGCCATCGGGACGGACGTCACCGACCGCCACCGTTTGGAACTCATCCTGGAGGCGCGTCTTCGCCTGATCGAGTGTTCGTTGGACCATTCGCTCGAGGAGGTACTGGTCGCAACCCTCGACGAAGTGGAGACGATCACGGACAGTCGCATCGGGTTCTACCATTTTCTTGAAGCCGACCAACGTACGCTTGCACTCCAGGTGTGGTCCACCCGGACGTCTCGAGAGATGTGCCAGGCGGCGGGCAGAGGGCGGCACTACGATGTGGGCGACGCCGGTGTGTGGGTGGATTGTATCCACCAGCGCCAGCCCGTCATTCACAACGACTACTCAGCCTTGGCCCACCGGAAGGGCCTGCCCGCCGGCCACGCGCCCGTCAGCCGCGAGCTGGTGGTGCCGGTGTTCCGGGCCGGCCTGATCGTGGCGGTCCTGGGTGTCGGGAACAAACCCTCGCCTTACACTGACACGGACGTCGACACCGTGACCCGCCTCGCCGACCTCGGCTGGGAGGTTGCCGAGCGGAGACGCGCGGAGGAGAACCTCGGGCGCAGCCGGGCCGAACTCAACGCCATCTACGACCACGCCCCTGTGATGATGTGTGTCCTCGACGCGGACCGCCGCGTGCGGTACGTCAACCGTGCCTTTGAGCAGCTCGTCGGCGCCAGTCCCGGCGATCTTCGCGCGCTGCGTGCGTGCGGGGTGTTTGGCTGTGTCAACGCCTGGGACGATCCGCGGGGATGCGGGCACGGTCCGAATTGCGCCGAGTGCGGCCTGCGCCTGGCGTTAGTGGATAGTCTTCGTACGGGTACCAGCCACACGGGCGTTGAGTACCGCAGCACACTGCTGCTCGACACCGGTCCTCGCGATGTCGTCCTGCTTGGCGCGACGGCGCGCATCGACACGTCCGGCGAACCCCTGCTGTTGATGTGCCTGACCGACATCACCCGGGAGAAGCAGGCTGAGCTGGACTTGCGCCAGAGCCAGGAGCGGCTCCAGGCGCTGTCGCGCCAGCTCGTGGACGCCCAGGAGATCGCCAGCCGGGAACTGGCCCGCGAACTGCACGACCGCGTCGGCCAGAACCTGACCGCCCTCAATCTCACGATGACCCGCCTGCTCGACGAGGCTCCGCTCAGCCAGACACCCCGCCTCGCGGGTCCGCTGAAGGACTCGCTGCGGCTGGTATCCGAGACCATGGGGCACGTACGTGACGTGATGGCGGAACTGCGTCCTCCCGTCCTCGAGGACTACGGCATCGCGGCCGCCCTCCGGTGGTACGGCGGCCAGTTCGCCCGCCGGGCCGTCGTGGATGTCGTCGTAAAGGCCGATGGCGACGACAGGTGGTCGCCGGAGACCGAGATTGCGTTGTTCCGGATCGCCCAGGAGGCATTGACCAACGTGGCGCGCCACGCGTCGGCCGCCAACGTGAGCGTGGAACTCGGGCGGGCCGGTGGCCAACTGACCCTCGTGGTGTCAGACGATGGTGCGGGGTTCGATGTGAAGGTGCCAGCCTGCGCCGGGTGCTGGGGCCTCGTGACCATGCGGGAGCGGGCCGAATCGATCGGCGGCCGGCTCACGGTAGTCTCGACGCCTGGCCAGGGCACCAGCGTGGAAGTGGGCGTGCCGGTGTGATTACCGTTCTTCTGGCGGATGACCACGCCGTCGTGCGTGAAGGGTTGCGCGCCCTGCTCGCCACCCGGGCCGACCTGCGCGTCGTGGGTGAGGCGGGCGACGGGATCGCGGCCATCGCGGCCGTTCAGCAACTGAAGCCCGACGTGGTCGTCATGGACGTGTCGATGCCCCGCCTCAACGGGATCGACGCCACCGTCGAGATCCGGCGTGACTCGCCCGAAACCAGAGTGGTGATCCTGTCCGTGCATGCCACGAGCGAGCATGTGTTTCGTGCCTTGAAGGCCGGGGCGTCCGGATATGTGCTGAAAGAGTCGGTCGGGCAGGAAGTGGTCGATGCCATCCGGTCCGTGCACGCCGGCCAGCGGTATTTCAGCGCCAGGATTGCGGAATCAGCCAGCCCGGAACTGGCGCAATGGGGCGAGGCCTTTCCCGCCCGGGGGCCGCTGGACAGCCTGAGCCTGCGCGAGCGGGAAGTCCTGCAGTTCGTTGTGGAAGGATGGTCGAGCGCCGATATTGCCGCACGTTTCCAGCTGTCGCCCAAGACGGTCGAAACCTACCGCAGTCGCATCATGACGAAACTGGGCGTGCACGACATTCCCGGCCTCGTCCGATTCGCCATCAAGCACGGTCTGACCCACGAGTGAGCCCGGCAGGCGCCAGACGCGCCTTCCGGGCTCCTCCGCGGTGCGGGGCCGTCAGCAGGGCAAGAGGCCGGCCTCGTCGCCGGCGAGGACCTTGTCGATGTCGAGGAGGATCTTGACGGTGCCTTTGACCTTGGCGACGCCGCGCATGTAGTCGGTGCGGATCTGTTCGCCGAAGGCGGGGGGCTCCTCCATGTCCTGGGGGGCGATGTTGAGGACCTCGGAGACGCCGTCGACGAGCAGGCCCATCATGCGTTTCTGGTGCGTGGTCTCGACCTGGACGACGACAATGCAGGTCTGGTCGGTATCGTCCTGGGAGGGCAGGCCGAACTTGAGGCGGAGGTCAATGACGGGAATGACCTTGCCGCGCAGGTTGATGACGCCGCGGACGTGGGGCGGGACCTGGGGGACGGCGGTAATGGGCATGACCTTGATGATCTCGCGGACCTTGAGGACGGGCAGGCCGTACTCCTCGGTGGCGAGGGCAAAGGTCAGGTATTTGCCCGCGTGGGACTGGCCCCGCGCGTGGCTGGGAGCGTGGGCGGTCTGCCCGGCGAGTTCGACTTCCATGATGGACTCCTGAGCGAATCGGGGAACCGGCGGTGGCCGGCGCCCCGGGTGTCTGTCGGCCGTGGTGGCGTTAGAACTTGCCGTAGGTGCCGGTGTCGCCGAAGGGGATGGCGTCTTCCGCCTTCATCGGCGCGGCCTTGGGCGCGCGGGCCATCGGGACGACGTTGCCGGCGGCCCTGTGGGCGGGGCGGCGGACCGGGGCGGTGGCGGGGCCGGCGCTGCCGCCGACCATGGTTTCGAGCTGGCCGACGGTCTGCATGGACATCTCGGCCTGGGAGTTGAGTTCTTCGCTGGCTGCGGCGCTTTCTTCGGCGGTGGCGGCGGTGGTCTGCGTGACCTTCTCCATCTGGGCGATGGCCTGGGTGACCTGGTCGATGCCCTGGGTCTGCTGGCGGCTGGCGAGGCTGATCTCGTCGACGAGGCCTTTGACCTTAGTGGCCTTGTCGGTGATGGCGGCGATGACGGTGGCCATGTGCTCGACCTTGGTGGAGCCGGCTTCGGAGCGCTCGATGGCGTCTTCGATGAGGCCGGCGGTGTCCTTGGCGGCCTGAGCGGAGCGCTGGGCAAGGTTGCGGACCTCGTCGGCGACCACGGCGAAGCCCATGCCGGCCTCGCCGGCGCGGGCGGCTTCGACGGCGGCGTTGAGGGCGAGGATGTTGGTCTGGAAGGCGATCTCATCGATGGTCTTGATGATCTTGGAGATCTTGCCGGAGGACTCGCGGATGCCGGTCATGGCGACGACCATGTCGCCGAGGGCGGCGTTGGAGTCCTTGACGGCGGCTTCGGTCTCGAGGACGAGGCCGGCGGCGGCCTGGGAATTCTCGGCGTTCTTGCGGGTCATCGAGGCCATCTCTTCCATCGAGGCGGAGGTCTCCTCGAGGGAGGCGGCCTGCTCGGTGGCGCCCTGCGAGAGGGACTGGGAGGAGCTGGCCACCTGCGAGGAGGCCGAGAGCACCTGCTCGGCGTTGACGCGCATCTCGGTGGCCGCCGCGCGCAACTCCTGCGTCACGCCCCGCACCGCCCACACCGTGGCCGCGGCCACCAGGGCCGACAGCAGCAGCACGAACAGGACAATGGCTCTGGCCGTCGTCGTGGCGCTGTCGCCGACGGCTTTGGCGTCATCGAGGCTCCCGACCTGGGACGCGAGAATCTGCTGGACCAGGCCGGCGTTCTTGTCGACCAGGGGCGTGTTCTTGGCCTTCGACAACGCCTGCGCCTCGCTGAACTGGCCGGCCTTGACCAGCGCGATGATCTCGGTGCTGGTGTGCTCGATATCCTTCGTCGTCTTGACGCTCTCGGCCAGCGCGGCTCTGACGGCTTCGACGTGAATGAGCGGTGTGATCTCGGCGACGACCTTCTCGAAGGCGGCGATGGATTCTTTCTGGTGGTTCACCCACTTCTCGATGTTGGCGGCGTCGTTATCGAACCCCGACACGATGACGATCTTTTCGGACGCGTAGATGTCGAGGGCGAGACGCTCCATTTCGCCCGCCAGCCGCACCTTCTGCGCCCGTTCGTAGGCGTCGTTGAAACGGTCGTGGGCCGACGTGGTGCTCCACCAGGAGTAGACTCCCGACACCAGTATCAAGACCGCCAGCGCGCCGACCGCCGTGAACAACTTCTTGCCGACCGTCCACTTGCTCTGCACATGCTCCCCCGGGCGTGCCTCGGCACGCGAATAACTGAAGTTCTTGCGAGGCCGGGACGATTCTTGGGGGCCAGCGCATGATCTGCTGCTGACAGGATCTGAATCGACGTTGGACCGGATTGATTCAGTGACGATTTGCACGGATACGTGGATCACGTGGGTCGCTGATACGAGCATCCGTAATTCCCCCTCAAGCAGTCAGGGTCGGGAGGAAAGCCGGCGGTGCCCCAGTCCACGTGTAGGGATCTCCCGACAGACGTGACGTTACAGATACAGGAAGATTGCTGGCGTCAGACAATGCAGTTCAGCGCTACCGGCCCACCGCCGACGAATGTCGCCCGCCGAGTGGTCGGGGTCTGTACGGCCGTTGCCGGGGTCGTGGCTCTGGTGATTGCCCTGTCGTGGACAGTTGGCGTGTGGCGGTACGCGGCCCTCGGCCCGGACTACACGCCGATGGCCCCCGCGACGGCGTGGCTGCTGGTTCTGCTGAATGCGTCACTCTTCAGCCTGAGTCGCTGGCCTGGCGCCAACGGGCCCAGCCGGGCCGGGCGGGCTGTGGCCATCGTGGTCTGCGGCGTTTCCCTGCCTGTTCTCCTCAGGGGATGGCTGTCCGGCCTTCCAGCGTGGGAGCTGGTTCTGGCTACCGGATCACCAGTGGTCGACGGCGTCGCCATCGGCCAGATGGCGCCGCACACGGCCGGCACATTCATCGCGGCGGGCCTGGGGCTCCTGTTCCTGCTCGCGCCGGCCAGGCGGCTCCGTCCCTGGGAAACCGTGGCCTCGCTGTTTGCCGTCGTGGTGATGACGAGCGGGTTTGTCGCGGTGGTCGGCTATGCCCTTGGCGGCGGCGTGCTGGCGGGGAGCCGGTTTGTGCCGATGGCGCTTCCGACGGCACTGCTGTTCATCACCATCGGCGGTGCGTTGCTCCTGTCGGCCCATCCGCGTATCTGGTTCCTGCGCCTGCCCGCCAGCCATGCCGACCACGACTTCGATACTGAATCCCGCCGGTTCCGTCGCGCGATCGCCGCCACGTTCCTGCTGCTGACGGTCGGCGTCGGAGTCACGGGGTTCCTGCACTTCAAGCGTGAACTTGGTAGTGTCCGGGGAGACCAGCAGCGGGCGCTGTCGGCCATCGCCGACATGAAGGCCACGGAGGTGGCCCACTGGCGCAGCGAACGCCTGGCCGACACGGTACTTCTCAGCCAGATGCCCTTGTTCACTGGGGACGCGGGTGTGGCCTCCTCCGGTGAGGCGGCCGCGCCCGCACGAACACGCGCCATGGCGTATCTCCGCTCCTTCAAGGAACGGTCCGGGTACGACCGGGTTGAGGTCTTCGACGCCGACCGGGCGCGGCTGATGGCGATTCCGCCGCGCACGGATGAACCTGTCTGCTCCGTCGTCGCCGAATTGATCTCGGCGGGACTGCCGGACGGATCGGCAGTGATGACCGACCCCCACCACGAGTCGCGCGACGGCGTATACGGTGTGGGGTTCGTGGTGTCGATTGACACGTCCGGGGTGAGTGGATCTCCAGGCCGTGGGTTCCTGGTGCTGCACTCGGATGTTCGTCGGTCGCTGTTTCCCGCGCTGCAGCGCTGGCCGGGGCCGACCCGGACTGGAGAGATCCTGCTCGCCCGCCGGGACCGGGCGGGTGCGCTCCTGCTGGCTGGTGCGCCAGATCGGCCCAACCAGGCCCGTGAGCTGTACCTGCCGTATGTGGCGTCCATGCTGCCGGGCGAGACTGACGCCGCCGGCGCCATTGGGGAAGGACTCGACTATCGGGGCACGACTGTCCTGACCGCATCGAGTGTGGTGCCCGGTACCCCGTGGATCGTGGTCGCGAAGATCGACCGCGACGAAGTGTATGCCCTGGCTCGCGAACGTGCATGGACGGCCAGCCTCAGCCTCGTGCTGACGGGCCTGGGCGTTGCCCTCGGCCTCACGCTGATTCGCCGGCAGCGGGACGCAATGGTGCTCAAGCGGGAGTTGCGCGAGCGCATGCGCCGGGAAGACGCGGAGCAGAGTTACCGGACGCTGTTCCGCGAGATGCTGGACGGGTTCGCGCTGCACGAAATTATCTGCGACGGGGCCAACGCGCCGATTGACTATCGATTCCTGGCGGTGAACCCGGCTTTCGAACGCTTGACCGGCCTCAGGGGCGTGGACATCATCGGGAAGACCGTCTTGTCCGTTCTTCCAGGAACCGAGCCGCACTGGATTCAAACGTATGGCCGCGTGGCGCTGACCGGTGAGCCGGCGTTCTTTGAGGACTATACCGAGACGCTCGGCCGGTACTTCAAGGTGACGGCCTTCAGGCCGGAACCCGGCCAGTTCGCATGCATCTTCGAGGACGTGACCGAGCGGCGGCGCACGCAGGCGCTGTTGATTCAGACCGAAAAGATGATGTCGCTTGCCGGCATGGCCGCGGGGATCGCGCACGAGGTCAACAACCCGCTTGGCGTCATCCGGCAGGCCGTCGAGAATGTCGATCGCCGGCTGACGAACGGGCTGCCGGCGAACAAGGATGCCGCCGCGCGCGCCGGGATTTCGGCCGATGCGCTGAGCGCGTACATTCGTGATCGCGACATCCCGGCGTTTCTGGACGACATTCGTGCCGCTGCAGCCCGGGCCAGCGAAGTCATCTCCGGCATGCTGCAGTTCGCCAGAAAAGGAGACAGCGGCAGGTCGACCGTCGATCTCTCCCGGTTGCTGGAACAGGCGCTGATGCTTGCCGCCAATGACGAGGCGCTCACGTCGCGGTGCGATCTGCGGGCAATCCCGGTGACGCGGGAGTACCAGCCGGACATGCCGCCCGCATCGGTCGTGCCGGTCGAGATCGAGCAGGCCCTGTTGAACCTTCTGACCAACGCTGCCTACGCGATGGCCGAGACGGCCGCGAACCGGCCGCCGGCGCTGACGCTGCGTGTATTCCGCGACAGACGCCGTGCGGTCATCCAGGTCCAGGACACCGGGCCCGGCATGGCTCCCGACGTCCGGCAGCGCATCTTCGAGCCGTTCTTCACGACCAAGCCCCCTGGAGCCGGAACCGGACTCGGTCTGTCTGTAGCCTTCACGATCATCGTGCACAACCACGGCGGCACCCTGGACGTCGAATCCGAGCCCGGCCGCGGCACGTGTTTCACGATTGGCCTGCCCCTGACGCCCCTCGACCGCGTCAGCCATGCCGGGGCGGGCACTGGAGTTCGGGATGCCTGACACCGTGATGCCCGCGCGACTCCGGGTCCTGGTGGTCGACGACGACGAACCCATCAGGAGGAACGTCAGAGCCTACCTGGAAGATCTCGGGCACGGCGTCGCGGTGGCCGCCGACGGCGCCGAAGCCCTCGGCGTATTCGAGGCGGAACGTCCTGACGTGGTCCTGACGGACTTGCGGATGCCGGTGATGGACGGCGTCGCGTTGGTACGCGCGCTGCGCGAGGTCAGCCCCGAGACGCCCATTATTGTGATATCGGGGACCGGCAACACCCGGGAAGCCGTCAGCGCCATCCGCGACGGCGCATGGGACTTCATCCTGAAGCCCGTCGAGCACATCGCAGAACTCGACATGGCGATCTCGCGCAACGTCGAGCGGGCCAGGCTGCTCGCCTCCAACCGTCAGTACCAGTCCAATCTCGAGAACCTGGTGGCCGAGCGCACGTCCGAACTGCGTGATCGTGAGACGCAGGTCCTGCGGATGCAGCGGCAGGAGAGCCTGGGGCGTCTGGCCAGCGGCATCGCCCACGACCTCAACAACGTGCTGGCGCCCATCATGATGGCGGGAGACCTGCTCCAGACTGCGGCGCTCAACGACAACGAGCGTGAGTGCGTCGAGATGATCCGGGCCAGTTCCGCGCGTGGCGCGGACATGGTGAAACAGTTGCTCCTTTTCAGCCGGGGGGCGGACGGGCGCCGCGCCAAGCTGGACCCGTCCCGCCTCGTGCGTGACGTCGCCCGGATGGTCACCGAGACGTTTCCGAAAGACGTCCAGGTACGCCTGGAGATGCCGTCGGAGGCCTGGCTGGTGGAGGCTGACCCCACACAGTTGCACCAGGTCGTGCTCAATCTCAGCGTCAACGCCCGGGACGCCATGTCCCACGGCGGCACGTTGTCGATGACGCTGGAACGCGTCGACGTCGATGACGAGAGCGCCGCGTTGCATCCGCCCGCCAAGGCCGGTCCCTACGTTGTCCTCATCGTCGCCGACACCGGGACCGGGATCGCGCCCGACATCGTCGACAAGATTTTCGACCCGTTCTTCACGACGAAGCCGGCCGGACAGGGCACGGGCCTGGGCTTGTCGACGGTCCAGGGCATCGTGGCCAGCCATGGAGGTTTTGTCGACGTCCAGAGCCGGCCCGGAAGCGGCACGGCGTTCCGCGTCTACCTGCCCCACGCCGCCGGGGCCGAAGCCGACGCCGCGGCGGATTCGGCCGACGTCGACGCGCCGCGGGGTGCAGGACAGACGATTCTGGTCGTAGATGACGAGCGCATGGTGCGGAGCCTGATCAGGCGGACGCTCCAGGACCACGGGTACCGCGTCCTCGTGGCTGAAGGCGGGGCCCAGGCGCTGGACCTCTTTGACAGTTCGCCCGACCGCGTGGATCTGGTTATGGTAGACATGTGGATGCCGCACATGGACGGGGCGACGACGATCCGGCGACTTGCCAGGCGCGATCCGAACACGTGCGTCATCGCGATGAGCGGTCTCTCCGAGATGCGCGACCAGGTGTTGCGCTCCAGTCCCGGCGTCAAGCGGTTCATCGTGAAACCCTGGCGTACGAAGGACCTGCTGACGACGATCGACGACGTGCTGAACGCGACTGCGCCAAAGCCGGCGCCCAGGATAGAGGTGTGATGGTATGTCTGCTCGAGTGCTGCTCGTAGATGATCATGCCCTGATGCGTCAGGGCCTGCAGATGCTGATCGACGGCCAGCCCGACATGATGGTCGTCGGGATGGCGAAGGACGGAGCGGACGGCCTGACGTCGGCCGTCGCGCTGGCGCCGGACGTCGTGGTGATGGACATCGAGATGCCCGGCGAGAACGGTATCCAGGTGTCCCGGCGGATCCTGGACGCGTGTCCCTTCACGAAGGTCGTGATCCTGTCGGCTTTCGCCGACGGGCACTACGTCACGGAGGCGGTGCAGGCCGGTGTCAGCGGATACCTGCTCAAGGGAAATCCGCCTGACGAGGTGCTGAGTGCCATCCGGGCCGTCGTCAGCGGGCACACGTTCATGTGCCCTGAAGCGACCAGCACCCTGGTGGCCACGCTGAAGGGGCACCTGGCCGTGGAGCCGAAGCCCGCCCATGCGGCATTGTCTCCACGCGAACGCGAGGTGTTTCAGCTCGTGGCGGAAGGCCTGCGGACCAAGGAGATCGCGGCGCGCCTCGGCATCGGCACCAAGACCGTCGATACCCACCGGGCGCGGCTGATGAAGAAGCTCAACTGCGGCAGCACGGCGGAACTCGTGCGGATCGGCCTGCGCGAAGGGATGGTGCGTTAGGCCAGCGTCAGGCCGGCTTCAGCGTGACGGTGAACGTGCTGCCCACGCCGGGCTCGCTTTCGACGGTGGCCTCGCCTCCATAGAGCTGGGCGAGTTTCCTGACGATTGACAGGCCAAGGCCTGTCCCGGGAATCGCGCGGGTTTTGTCGTTCCTGATCCGCACGAATTCCTGGAACAGCCGCGCGCAATCTTCCGGCGCCATGCCAATCCCCGTGTCGACGACACGCAAACGCCAGCCGGGCTCAAGCGGCCCGATCCCGATGTCAACCCGCCCGCCGTCGCGGTTGTACTTCACGGCGTTGCTGATCAGATTGTTGAGGATGATCTCCAGCTCGCCACGATCCCCGATCATCGGCGCCGTCTCGGGGGCGTCCAGTGCCAGGGTGATGTTCCGGGCGGCCGCGGCGGCTGAGACCGTCTCGATAGACGCCCGGGCCACGTCACGCAGATCCACGGGCGCGAGTTCCCGCCGTTTCTGTCCCGATTCAATTCGCGTCAGGTTCAGCAGGTCGACAATCAGCTTCCGCATACCCTCCGTGCGCACCAGCGCCCGGTCGACGATGCGCGCGATCACGTCGGGGTCGTTGCCCGCAGAACCGTCCTTGAGGATCTGCAGGAACCCCTCGACGGCGGCCAGCGGCGCCTTCAGCTCGTGACCCAGGACGGAGATGAACTGGAAACGCACCTGGCGTTTCTCTTCGGCCAGCCGGCGGGCCTCGCGTTGAATGAGGTAGTGACGCACGGCTCGGCGCACGGCGACACGGAGGTCTTCTGGCGTGAATGGCTTTGGCAGGAAGTCATGGGCGCCACGTTTGGTGGCCTCGATGGCGGTCTCGAGCGTCGCGTACGCCGTGATCATGACGATCAGGGTGTTGTAGCGCCGTTCCCGGACTTCCTTGAGCACGTCCAGCCCTGACATCCCGGGCAGTTTCATGTCGAGCAGCAGCAGGTCCGGGGCAGAGCGGGCCATGGCTTCCAGCGCGTCTTCGCCGCTTTCGGCCGTCTCCACGGCGAAGTTGAGCGTCTCATCGCCTGCGTCACCCAGGCGGACGGTATAGGTGTTCAGGACCCGGGCCACCGCGAGGCGCATGCCGGGTTCGTCGTCGACGACCAGCAGTCGAAGTGTTTCCATGGGGTCAGACCATGAATTTTCGGTGTGTGGGTGTGGGTTTGAGGGCGGGGCCGGGCTGGCGGGCGCCGCCCATGACGCGGTCCATCAG
>CAYJPV010000013.1:104333-107042 GCA_964372095.1 uncultured Vicinamibacterales bacterium
GGTCAGACCTTGAATTGACGGTGTGTCGTTGTCGATTGCAGGACGGAACCGTCAATTCAAGGTCTGACCCCCGGGCCTCGTCAGCCGGTCGATTTCGCGTTTCAGCTGCTCGAACCGGATGGGCTTGGCCAGGACCGCATCCACGCCCACCCAGGCGCGCTCCGCAGCGGACGCGGGCGCGAAGCTGAGGCCCGTCTCGGCTGTGACGGCCGTGACCAGGATCACCGGGAGCCCGGCGACCTTGCGTTTGAGATGATGTGCGAGCACGAATCCATCATCGTGCTGTTCCATCATCAGGTCGAGAATAGCCAGGTCCGGCTTGAATTCGTCGACCAGCGCCTCCGCTTCCGCGCGGGCGTTGGCGGTCCGCACCTCGAAGCCGGCGTTCTCGAGCTGGATCCGGTGCTGGAACAGGAAGTCCTCGTCGTCGTCCACGAGGAGAATACGTGTGCGTGCCATAGTCGTTGTCCCTGGGGTCAGACCTTGAAAAGTGAATCGACCGTCAATTCAAGGTCTGACCCCCGTGAAGGCGAAGCCGGGGCAGCGACACCTTGAACCGGGTACCGGTGGCTCCCCTGGCTGAATCTGCATTTGACGTGACGCTGATGTCGCCCTTGTGCATCTTGACGATGCCGTAGGTGACTGCGAGGCCGAGGCCCGTGCCCTGGCCGGACTTCTTGGTCGTGAAGAAGGGCTCGAAGAGTTTCGGCAGGTGCTCCGGGGGGACTCCCACCCCGGTGTCGGAGACCACGAGCACGAACTGCCCTTCGTCATCCTGTGTCTCGACGGTCAGCACGCCGCCGTCGGGCATGGCGGCGTACGCGTTCGTGACGAGGTTGATGAGGACCTGTGTGAGTTGATCGGGATCGACTTCCACCATCGGGTCGTCCATGGCGTTGCGGACATCGAGCGAGACGTTCACCGGGGGCGGCACGCTCCGGAGGGCCTTCTGCACCAGTTCGGCGATGTTCACGCGGTCGTGTTCCACCTTGTTCTGCCGCGCGAAGTCCAGCAGCCCGGCGACGATCTTCTTGCAGCGGTCCGCCTGTTCCACGACCATCGTCAGGTCGTCGCGGTACTCCTGGCGCTCGCCGAGCTGCTCCATGAGGAAGTGGGCGTACATGATGACGACGCCGAGCGGGTTGTTGACCTCGTGGGCGATGCCCGCCGCCAGTTGCCCCATGCTGGCCAGTTTCTCGGACCGCACGAGGGCTTCCTGCGCCGATGCCAGTTCGTCGTGCGAATGCGCCAGCTCGCGGACGGTCGACCGCAGCTGTTCGATGCTGAACGGCAGACACATCGTAGGCTCGGCCAGGCCGACGTAGATCGCGCTGGCTAACTCGCGGCAGGACGAGTAGCCGCAGGCCCCGCAGTTGAGTTCCTGCTGCGGCTCGTGTTTGCCGAGCGTGGCCAGGAGACGCCCGAGTTCTTCCGGCGACGGGACGGGCAAGCGCAGGTCGCAGGGGGCGTAGGCGCGCGTGAGATCGAGGCTGGCCCACTGCCGGTGGCTGGCGGCCCAATCGACCGCGCTGACGCTGGAGAGGCGGCCCCGGACGAACTGGCTGACGCGCGCCCGCCGTCCGAAGTGCGGCAGGTCCGAACTCATGCCCGGACCCATCGTGCAACCCTTGCAGAACAGCAGTTCGAGGAGCCGGGTCTCCATGATGCCCGTCTCGGCTTCCTTGATGGCCTGGGCGAATTCGGCCGGTCCTTCGCCAACCATGACGTGGCCCGTCACGAGATCTTCCTGGATGCCGGCCACCTGCAGCATGCCGCCGCTGATCGGGAACAGGCCGCCGCCGCGCGCGTGCGGCGGATCGAACTCGCATGGCGCGACCGTCTCCAGCGCGATCCCGTGTGCGGTGAACACCCGCCGCAGTTCGGTGAACGTCAGGGCTTCATCCACCTCGCCAGCCACGAGCGGCTCGACTGCCTCACGTTTCTTCGCGATGCACGGCCCCACGAATACGATGCGCCGGCTCTCGCCGTACTGGGCGCGCAGCAGGCGAGCGGTGGCAATCATGGGCGAGACGATCGGCGCGAGCGAGTCGGCCAGTTGCGGGTGGTAACGCTCGACATACCCGACGACGGCCGGGCAGGTCGAAGCAATCCAGAGTTTGTCGGCATCGTCTGCCACGAGGTGCTGGTACTGCATGGCGACCAGTTCGGCACCGAACGCCACCTCGTGGACCGAGGCAAACCCGAGGGCGCGCAGGCCGCCAACGACCTGCTGGTAGCTGCTGCGAATGAACTCTGCTGGGAAACTCGGCGCCAGGATAGCGGCGACCGGTACCGGCCCGGCGAGGAGTTCTTCGACCGCCTCGACGGCCGATGCGATCCGCTTGGCGCCCTGCGTGCAGACCTTGAAGCAGACCCCGCAGCCAATGCACCGTTCCGGCAACACCTGCGCCTGGCGGTCCGCGATCCTGATGGCCTTGGCCGGGCACTCGCGCACGCACTGGTAGCAGACGCGGCATCGTTCGCCGATGGTCGAGACGAGCGGAGTCTGACTGTATGGCGTCATTGGGCACGCTGGGGATTGGGGATTGGGGGTTGGGGATTGGGGTAGGCCACCTCAATCCTCCGTTCGCCCGTTCTCGGTTCGCACATCACGTTCAACACCCCCGTCGAGGCAATTCCAGCCGGCCCCGGCCCGGTCGGAAGACTTGGTGTGCTGGGAATGGGACGTTCAGTGTCTTCGTCTTCCCC
>CAYJPV010000013.1:107052-128487 GCA_964372095.1 uncultured Vicinamibacterales bacterium
GGGGGCATGGGGAGGTGCCGGGGCTTCGCACCCCCCCAACCCCAAACCCCAAACCCCCAACCCCCAGCTACATGACCGGGTCCCGCCGCTCGTACTGCGTGTGCAGCAGGTCATGGCTCTTGTGCGACAGCGGCTTCTCGAGGAACTCGGCGTACAGGCGCTGAATAGCCTGATTCTGGTGCGACGCCCGCGTGGCGGCATCGCGGTCGATGACGTAGAGCGCCTGCATCCGGGCCCGGACGGCGTCCGGTGACGCGGATCGCGGCTGACCGCCGCCATTGATACATCCACCCGGGCAGGTCATCACCTCGATGAAATGGATATCCGTGCGCCCGGCCTTGATCTGCTCGAGCAGTTTCCGGGCGTTGCCGAGGCCCGACACCGCCGCCACGCCGATTTCGCGCCCGGCGACGGTCACCCGGGATTCCTTGACGCCGTCCAGACCCCGCAGCGCCTGCATCCTGGGCGGGTCACCCGCGTCGCCCGTGAGGAAGAACTGCGCGGTCCGCACGGCAGCCTCGGCCACGCCCCCCGAAGCGCCGAAGATCTTGCCGGCCGACGTCCGTTCGCCAAACGGCGTGTCGGCGGCATCCGGCGGCAGGGAGGCGAGGTCGATACCGTACATCCGGATCAGTTCGGCCAGTTCGCGTGTCGTCAGCACGGCGTCGATATCCTGCAGGCCGCCGCGGCCCATCTCCTGGCGGCCGGCTTCGAACTTCTTCGCCGTGCAGGGCATGATGGCCACGCTGTAGATGGACGCGGGGTCGGCCTGGAGGCGGCGGGCCAGGAACGTCTTCACGACAGCACCCAGCATCTGCTGCGGGCTCTTGCAGGTGGACAGGTTGGGGATCAGGTCGGGATAGAACTGCTCGACGAACTTGATCCACCCCGGCGAACAGCTCGTCATCATGGGGAGCGGTCCGCCTGTCGTCAGGCGCTGCACGAGCTCGGACGCTTCTTCCATGATCGTGAGGTCCGCGCTGAAGCCCGTGTCGAACACCCAGTCGAACCCGAGCCGGCGGAGGGCCGTGACGAGCGGACCGTCGACGTCGAGCCCGGGTTTGAGGCCGAACTCTTCGGCCAGGCTCACCGACACCGACGGCGCGTGCTGCACGACCACGATCCGCGCCGGATCCGCCAGCGCCGCCATCACGTCTTCGACGGCGCGCGTTTCGGAGAGGGCCCCGGTGGGGCAGACCGCCACGCACTGGCCGCAGTTGATACAACTGCTCACGTTCAGGCCTTCGTCGAAGGCCGTGCCGATGTGCGCGCGGCTGCCGCGGCCGACGAAGTCGATGGCGCCGACGGACTGGATCTCCTCGCAGGCGCGGACGCACTTGCCGCAGAGGATGCACTTTTCGGGTTCGCGGATGATCGACGGGCTGGCGACATCGAGCTTCGCGCGGGTGCGCCCACCGAAGTACCGGCGCCGGCGGACGCCGAGCTGGATCGAGAGGTCCTGCAACTGGCAGTCGCCGTTGCGTGTGCAGTACAGGCAGTCATCCGGGTGGTTGGCGAGCAGCAGCTCGACGAGGGTGCGGCGCGCGTCGATGGCCCGGGTGGAATGGGTTTTCACCTTCAGCCCCGGCGCAGCCGGAAACGCACAGCTCGGCACGAGGTTCCGCTGGCCTTCGACTTCCACGACGCACATGCGGCATGCGCCACTGGGCGGCAGTCCTTCGTAGTGGCACAGCGTGGGTATCTGAATGCCGGCCCGGCGGGCGGTGGCGAGCAGGGTGTCGCCGTCCTGCGCTTCAACCGTGCGGCCGTTCATTTCGAGTTTCATCGGTTATCTCGGCACTGACACAAGTCAGCGGTCAGTAGGCAGTAGTCAGTAGTTAGTAGGCCCGGACCCTCAGGCGCGGGGATCCCCCGGGGCTGAAGCCCCGGGGCTACGTACCCCAAGCCCCATGTCCCACGCCCCAATCCCCAATCCCCAACCCCCAGCCCCTAGTGCACCGCAATCGCGTGCAGGTTGCAGACATCCACGCACGTGCCGCAGGCCACGCACCGTTCGGGAATGATGTGGTGCGGGCTCTTCGGCGCGCCGATGATCGCCTCTGACGGGCAGGGTTTGACGCACATGCCGCACCCGCGGCACAGTTCCGGGTCGATCTCGTACGTGAGCAGTTCGCGGCAGGCCTTGGCCGCGCACTGCCGGTCGTAGACGTGTCCTTCGTATTCTTCGCGAAACCAGCGGAGCGTGCTCAGCACAGGATTCGGGGCCGACTGCCCGAGTCCGCACAGGCTGGTGTCCTTGATGACCTGGGCGAGGTGCTCGAGGTTCATCACGCTGCGGAACCGCTCCAGGGAGTCGAAGTCGTGCTCGCTGCGGCGGTTCCTCGTCAGGCTCTCCAGGATTTCGAGCATCCGCCGCGTGCCCTCGCGACAGGGAATACACTTGCCGCAGCTCTCACGCTGGATGAAGTCCATGAAGTACTTCGCCACGTCCACCATGCAGGTGCCGTCGTCCATGACGACGAGGCCGCCGGATCCCATCATCGCGCCCACGTTCTTGAGCGACTCGTAGTCGATGTCGATGTCGAGATGCGACTCGGGGATACAGCCGCCAGACGGCCCGCCAATCTGGACAGCCTTGTACGTCCGGCCGTCCGGGATGCCGCCGCCGATCGCGAAGACGATGTCGCGGAGGCTCGTGCCCATGGCCACCTCGACCAGCCCCGTACGGGCCACGTTGCCGGAGAGGGCAAACACCTTCGTGCCCTTGCTGGTGGCCGTGCCGATCGACGAGAACCACTCGACGCCGCGTTCCACGATGCCGGGGACGTTGGCGAGGGTCTCGACGTTGTTGATGACGGTCGGTTTGCCGAACAGTCCCTTCACCGCCGGAAACGGCGGTCTCGGGCGCGGCATGCCGCGGCGGCCCTCGATGCTGTGGAGCAGCGCCGTCTCTTCGCCGCAGACGAAAGCCCCGGCGCCCATCTTCACGACGATGTCCAGGGAGAAACCCGAGTCGAAGATGTTGTGTCCGAGCAGCCCGAAGGCGTTCGCCTCGGCGATGGCGTCGTGGAGCCGGCGGATGGCGAGCGGGTATTCCGCGCGGGTGTAGATGTACGCTTTCGACGCGCCGATGGCGTACGCCGCCAGTGCGAGCCCTTCGAGCACGCGGTGCGGATCGCCTTCAATGACCGCGCGGTCCATGAAGGCGCCGGGGTCGCCTTCGTCGGCGTTGCAGACCATGTACTTCTGCTCCGCCGCCTGCTTGTGGGCAATCGTCCACTTGGTACCGGTGGTGAAGCCGCCGCCGCCCCGGCCGCGCAGGCCGCTCTTCTCGACCTGCTCGCAGACCTCGCCCGGGGTCATCGTCCGCAGGGCTTTCGACAGCGCGGCGTATCCGCCCCGCGCCAGGTACTCTTCGACGCTGGCCGGATCGACGATGCCGCAGTTGGCCAGGACCCACCGGGTCTGAGGCGCGAAAAACGGATGTTCGTCGAGTCCCGGAACTGCAGGCCACGGGTCGACACCGTCGTGGCGGAACTGGCCCAGGGGCACCATCGGCAGGGTGCCGCCCGTGAAGACGGCCTCCAGCAGCGGGGCGACCTTCTTCTCGGTCACCTGGGCGAAGCTGAGGCGCGGGCGGCCGGGCAACTGGATGTCGACCAGCGGTTCTTCGACGCAGAGGCCGATGCAGCCCACTTCGACGACATCCGCCCTGCGCCCGTGCGCCTCGAGCCACGTGCGGACGGCGGCGAGTGTCTTGGCTGCGCCGGCGCCGAGGCCGCAGGTGCCCGTGCCGACGAAGATGACCGGGTACGCCGGTGCTTCCCGGCGCATACGCGCATTCCGGTCACGGCGCCACCGCGTGCACGTGGCATCGTCGTGGCAGTTCGGGCCGTCGGCCAGGCAGGTCACCACGTTCGGGCACGGGCGATCGGGGGAGTGCCAGCAGGCGGAGCAGCATCGGGGAAAGTCGGCGCGGGTCATTTGACCTTCGCCTCCTTCTTCAGCACCCGGACCAGGCGGTTGACGACGTCCGGCGTGGCCCCGGCGTGGAACTCGCCGTTGACGGCCACGACCGGCGCCAGACCGCACGCGCCCAGGCACGCAACCACTTCGAGGCTGAAGAGGCCGTCGCGGGTCGTCTGGCCGGGTTTGACGTTCAAGGCCCGCTGAATCGCCTCGAGTGTCTGGGTGGATTTCTTGACGTGGCAGGCCGTGCCGCGGCACACCTGGACGTGGAAGCGGCCCAGCGGCTGGAAACGGAACTGGTTGTAGAAGGTGGCGACGCCGTAGACCTTGCTTGCCGGGAGGTTGAGGTGCTGGCCGATGCGGATGACCGATTCGCGCGAGAGATATCCGCAGGCTTCCTGGACGTCCTGCAGCAAAGGAATCAAGCCGTCGCGACGGCCTTGCTGGTACTTGCTGACGATCGGTTCGATGTCGGGCGCAATCATGTGATGAACCCCGGTTGGTTCCCCCGGCCGGCAGGCCGGGGGTTATCCTTCGCCGTGCGCGTGCGCGTAGTAGGCCACGCGGTCGAGCGCGGTCGACATGTCCATGTTGTCGACGAAGGTGCCCGTGGGGACGTGCAGGCGGACAGGCGCAAAATTCAGGAAACTCTTGATACCGGCGAGCACGAGGCGGTCGGTGACCGCCTGGGCCTCGGAGGCCGGTACGGCAATCACCGCGGCGCGGATACCCTCGCGGCCGAGCGTCTCCTCGAGTTGTTCCATCGCGTAGACCCGGCAGCCGTGGATGACGCGGCCCGTCCGGTCCGGCTCACGATCGAAAGCGGCCGTGAATCGAACCCAGGGCTGACGGTTGGCATAGTAGGCCAGGAGCGCGCGGCCCAGGTTGCCGACGCCGATCAGGGCGACCGACGTTTCGATGGAGCGGGCCAGGACGACGTTGATGGCGGCGACGAGGTCTTCGGTGGCGTAACCGCGGCGGGGGCTTCCCGAGAATCCAATGGTCATCAGGTCCCGACGGACCTGAGCCGATGTGGAGACAGCGAGGGCGGCAAGTTGGTGGGAGTAGACCTGGCCTGCGCCGCTGGCGGCCAACTCGAGCAGGATTCTTCTGTACAGGCTGAGGCGGGCGATGGTGTTGGTGGGTATTCCCGGGGCCGCGGTACGTCGTGGTGAGCTGGTCATATCTGTGAACATCTTCACACTGTGAATCTGTTCACAGATAAGATATGACCGTACGGCACGGATGTCAAGGGGGGGGCTCTCTGGGGATTGGGGGTTGGGGGTTGGGGGTTGGGCCTGGGTAGGGGCAAGGGACAAGGGGCAAGGGGCAAGCGGGGGACATCCACTGTCTTTCCCTAGCCCCTAGCCCCTAGCCCCTAGTCCCTAGCAGTAGACGTCCCGCTTCCCCGCCCGCACCTGTTCGACCATCTTGAGCGATCGTTCCCGTGTGGCGGGAGTCATGGTCTCCAGGATCCGGGCGATGGCCGCCTCGCCCTCCGCCTTCGCTTCGGCCGTGCCGTAGTCCTCGAGGTACTCCGCGAAGGTGGAGAGCGCGTTCGGATCGCAGTGCTCTTTGATGTCGCCCGGCTTGGCCAGGTCCATGAAGTCCGCGCCGGTCCGGCCCAGGCGGTAGCAGGCCGTGCAGAACGACGGGATGTACCCCAGCCCCGCGACGTCACGAATCACTTCGTCGAGCGTGCGGTGATCGCCCAGGCAGAACTGGCTGGCGTCGTACTGCTCGTCTTCGGCGTACCCTCCGGGATTAGTCCGGCTGCCCGCCGAGATCTGTGACACACCCAGTGCGAAGGTTTCGCGTCTGATGTGTTCCGACTCGCGCGTGGACATGATGATGCCGGTGTAGGGCACCGCCAGTCGGAGAATGGCGACGATCTTGCGAAAATCGGTATCCGCCACCGGCATCGGAGGCTGGCTTGCGATATCCGATCCGGTGGCGGGCTCGAGGCGCGGCACGCTGATGGTGTGCGGGCCGACGCCGAACTTCGCCTCGAGATGCCGGATGTGCTGCATCAACGCCAGCACCTCGAATCGCCAGTCGGCCAGGCCGAACAGCACGCCAATCCCCACGTCGTCGATCCCCGCTTCCATGGCGCGGTCCATCGCGGTGATCCGCCAGTCGTAGTCGCGTTTCTTGCCCGCCAGATGCACCCGGGCGTAGGTGTCGCGGTGATACGTTTCCTGGAACAGCTGATAGGTACCAATCCGGGCGGCCTTGAGGGTCCGGAATTCATCCCGCGTCAGCGGCGCAACGTTCGCGTTGATGCGTCGAACTTCCCCCTTCTCGTGTGTGACGCTGTAGATCGTCTCAATCGCCTTCACGACGTACGCAAACCCTTCGCGGGGATACGACTCGCCGGCGACGAGCAGAATCCGCTTGTGGCCCTGATCGATCAGGATGCGGGTTTCGCGGGCGATTTCCTCCTGTGTGAGCGCACGCCGCCTGACCTCCGAATTGCGCGCGCGGAAGGCGCAATACGTGCACTCGTTTCCACAGAGATTCGACACGTACAACGGCGCAAAGATCACGAGGCGCCTGCCGTAGATGGTGTCTTTCACGTCCCGGGCGGCCGAAAACAGCTCGCCGAGCAGCTCCGGATCGCTGATGGTGGACAAGGCCGCGACGTCGTCACTGTCGAGGCCGTTCAGCTCTCGGCTCTTCGCCAGGATGTCCCGTATGCGGACGCCGTCCGGCCGCCTTTCATGATCCAGGGCAGCGGCTATCGCGGTTTCGTCGATGGTGATGGTCTTATCTGCTGACGACATGTGTATTACTCCGGGGGCCGGACCTCTGTCGATTATAGGCACAAGGGCAGCGGCGTGGCTGCTTCGCGCCAGCTCGCCAACGTCAGCCAAGGCATAGTACGATCACAGAACCTGTCCGGTTGCCTGCGACGACACCGATGCCCCCACGCCACCTGACCATCACCGCGGCGAGACGGATTGCCCTCGCCGCGCAGGGGTTCGGCCGCCCCCGGCCGACCCGGGTCACGACGGCGCGCCTGACCGACCTCATCCGCCGCCTCGGCCTGCTGCAGCTGGATTTCGTGAACGTCGTCTGCCCGAGCCACTACATCGTGCCCTTCTCCCGTCTGGGCGCCTACCCGCAGCGGCAGCTGCACCACGTCATCTACCGAAGCGGGCGCTTCACGGAGCAGTGGGCCCACGAAGCGTCGGTCGTCCCGATGGAGACCTGGCCGCTGCTGCGCGACCGCAGGGAAGTACACCGTGCCAGGCCGTGGGGGTTTGACGACATCATGCGGCGCCACCACGTCTACGTGGACACCGTCATGGAGCACATCCGCTCGGCCGGGGCGCTCGGACCGTCGGACCTGCCTGACCCCACGCACACGGCACGCCGGCTGCCCGACTCGTGGTACGGCAACGTTCCCCGCGCGGTGATGGAGGCCTGCTTCGGACGAGGGCGTCTGGCGGTCACGGACCGCCGGCAGGACTTCTCGAGAGTATTCAACCTGGCCGAACGTGTGGTTCCGGAAGGCGTCTACGCGAGGGCCCTCGACGTTGACGAGGCGCACCGGGAACTCCTCAGGCAGGCCGCCAGGGCCCACGGCGTCGGCACGGCAGCCGACCTCGCCGACTATTTCCGCATGCCGGTGCGGACCGCGCGGCCCCGTCTGGCCGAACTGGTGGAGGCGGGCGCCTTGATCCCCGCAACCGTCGAAGGCTGGAGAGACACCGCCTATCTGTACGCCGGCGCGGTCGTGCCCCGTTCAATCCGCGCCGCAGCCTTGCTGTCGCCCTTCGATCCGGTCGTCTGGTACCGGCCGCGTACGGCGCGCCTCTTCAGTTTCGACTACCGATTCGAGATCTTCATTCCTGCCAGCCAGCGGCGCTGGGGCAGCTACGTGCTTCCGTTCCTGCTGGACGACCGCCTCGTCGCCCGCGTCGATCTCAAAGCGGATCGCGCTGCAGGCAGATTGTTCGTTCCTGGCGCCTTTCTCGAAGACGGGGCCGAACCCGTCCCGGTGGCCGCCGCACTCGCCGGGGAGCTGGTTGCCATGGCCCGCTGGCTCAAGCTCCCGCGGGTGGCTGTCGGCCGGCGCGGCAATCTGGCCACCGCGCTGCGCCACGCTTGCTCTACGTTCACCCGTTCGTCCATCATGGAAGCATGATGTTCACGTCCGAGGCTGTGACCCGCGGGATTCGTATCCAGGTCAGCGCCGAATTCTCGCCGGAACGGTCCAACCCCGCCGAACACCACTGGTTCTTCCTCTACACAGTCACGATCACGAACGACAGTGACGACACGGTCCAGTTGCTGACGAGGCACTGGATCATCACCGACGGCGACAACCACGTGGAAGAAGTCAAAGGCCCCGGTGTCGTCGGCGAACAGCCCGTCCTCCAGCCGGGGGAGACGTTCACGTACACCTCCGGGTGTCCCCTGAGCACGCCTTTCGGGATGATGGAAGGCACCTACCAGATGACCGCCCGCGGCGGCGCACAGTTCGACGCCCGCATCGCGCCCTTCACGCTCAGCGAGCCGTACACTATTCACTAGGGGTTGGGGGTTGGGGATTGGGGGTTGGGGAACAGCCGGTGTCAAACCCCCGGGGACTGGGGACATCCACTGTCTTGCCCCAAAACCCCAAACCCCAACCCCCCCCCCCCCCAACCCATTGAAGTAGAGGTAAGCCGCCAGGATCAGCACCATCACGACAGCTGATGCGGTCACGTCCCAGCGGTTCCAGCTTGCACGCGTCTCCGCGCGGTGCTCGTCCGTCACCGTCGCGTACGTCAGCCCGTGCAGTTGCTGTTCCGACGGCGCTTCCGTCATGTAGCTCACCACGAACATGGTCGCGACGGAAACCACGAAGATCACCAGGCTGTAGTACTGGAAGTAGATGTTGTTGACGATCCACAGGAACGACCCGGCGGGGTACCCGGCTTCGTATCCGGCCATGCCGAGGCTGATGGGCGTATCGATGGCCAGGCGGAACGCACCCATCGCGAATCCGACAATCAACGCGGACAGGCAGCCCTTGGCGTTCAGGCGCTTGAAGAACACGCCGAGGAAGAACACGGCGAAGATCGGCGGCGCCAGGTAACCCTGCACCCCCTGCAGGTACTCGTACAGCCCTTTCGCACCCTGAATCACGGGAATCCACAGCAGCGCCACGACCACCATCACCCCTGTCGCCAGACGTCCGATCCACACGAGTTGATGTTGCGTGGCCTTCGGCTTGAGCTGCTGGTAGAAGTCCATCGTGAAGAGCGTCGAACACGCGTTGAACGCCCCCGCCAGTGAACTCATCAGGGCAGCCAGCAACCCGGCCACGACCATCCCTCGCAACCCGACGGGCATCACGCTCTGGACCATCAGCGGGTAAGCGGCCTGCGCCGCGGCGGGCACGACGTTCCCGCTGCCGTCGACCATCGTTTCGAGCCCGGCGACCGAACCCGTTCGCGCGAGCGCGAGCGCGAGCATCCCCGGGATGATGAAGATGAAGACCGGCAGCAGCTTCAGGAACGACGCGAAGATAGTGCCCCGTCGTGCCTCCTGCTCGCTCGGCGCGCCGAGCGTGCGCTGGACGATGTATTGGTCGGTGCACCAGTACCAGAGGCCGATGATGGGCGCGCAGAAGAGCATGCCCAGCCAGGGATAGTTCCCGTTGAAGTACCACGCCATGCGCCCCGCTTCCTTGACAGGCGCCCACGTGCCCTCCACGCCTGCCGGGATGAGGGGTTTCCACAGGTTGAACATGTCCGACGGCAGGGCCGCCCGGAATCCCTCCCATCCGCCGATCTTCTCGAGTCCGAACACGGTCAACAGCAGGGAACCGACGACCAGGATGGCTGTCTGCACCGCTTCCGTATAGGCGACGGCCCGCATCCCGCCGAGCACCGTGTACAGGCCCGTCAGCAGCACCACCGCGACCGACCCGACCCAGAAGCTGTTGAACGTCGTGCCGCCGATGGTCAGGCTCAGTTCCGGCATCAGCGCGCCAAACACGATCCCGCCGGCGAAGATGCCCACGGCCAGCTTGGTGAGCACGTAGGCCACCAAAGAGATAAGCGAGAGCACCCAGCGCGCGGTGGGCGAAAACCGGCGCTCGAGGAACTCGGGCATCGTGTAGACGCGGGACCGGAGGTAGAAAGGCACGAGCACCCAGCCGAGTACGAGCAGACACCAGGCGTGCAGTTCGTAGTGGGCCAGGGCCACGCCGCTCGTGGCCCCAGAGCCCGCGAGACCCACCAGATGCTCGGACCCGATGTTCGAGGCGAAGATCGACGCGCCGACGACCATCCATCCCAAATTCCGCCCCGCCAGGAAGTAGTCGTCGGCCGTGTCCTTGCTCTTGCGGATCGACCACCAGGTGAGACCTGCGAGCAAGGCGAAATACGCAACGATGACGATCCAGTCAAGAGTGGCCATGACGATCCTTCCTGAACAGCAACGGCGCGGCACTGCGGGGCGGTCGGCGCATCTTACACCACACGGATGGGGGCATGGGACATGGGTAGGGACAAGGGGCAAGGGGCAAGGGGCAAGGGGCATGGGGCATGGGGCATGGGCGGAGCGGGGTGCCCTCCGGAGCGAAGTGCGCTAGGATTGGCGCGCGATGGACGGACCGGGCGAATCGTTGAGCCGGCGTTGTTTCCTGACCATGAGCACCCTGGCGGGTGGGGCCGCGTTGTCGGCCGGGTGGCTCGACACGCTCCTTGCGGCGTCCGTGCGACCCGAACCTCTCCCGGGTCCGCTCCAGGAACCGGGTGTGCGGATCATCCGGACAGGTTGCCCCTCTCACAACTGCGGCGGCCGTTGCCTGCTTCGGGTTCACGTCCGGGACGGCGTCATCGTCCGTATCGACACCGACGATCGTGAGACTGACACGCCGGAATCGCCCCAATTGCGCGCCTGCGTTCGCGGCCGGGCGTACCGCCGCCGCCAGTACCAGGGCGATCGCCTGACCGCCCCGTTGAAACGCACCGGCCCGCGCGGCAGCGGGTCATTTCAGCGCATCAGCTGGGATGAAGCCATCGAGACCGTCGCCCGGGCATTTGCGCGGGTGAAGCACACGTACGGCAACTCCGCGATGTTCGTGCCCTACGGGACCGGGAGCTTCAGCCAGATCAACGGTCGCCAGGCTGCACAGCGGCTGCTGAACCTCTACGGCGGATCCCTTGGCCACTACAACAACTACTCCTGGGCGGCGATGGCTGCCGCCACCAACGCGGTGTATGGAACCGCCGTCACGGGCAACGATCGACGTGACTGGCAGCACGCGCGGTACATCCTCATGTGGGGGTGGAACCCGAGCGAGATGCGCGACGGCACGAACACGGAGTACTACCTGCGCCAGGCCCGGCAACGCGGCACCCGCATCGTCTGCATCGATCCCCGCATGACGGCCAGCGCCGTGGCTTTGGCCGACGAGTGGGTCCCGATTCGTCCGGGCACCGACGCGGCGATGCTGTCGGCGATGGCGCATGTGATGATCGCCGAGCGCCTGTACGACGCTGAGTTCGTGCGGACGCACGGCTCGGGGTTCGATGCCTCCCAGATGCCGGCGGGCTACGAGTCGGCCGAGAGTTACACCGACTACGTGCTTGGCGCGCGTGACAAGACGCCGAAGACGCCGGCGTGGGCCGAGGCGATCTGTGGCGTGTCGCGCGCGACCATCGCACGCCTCGCCCGGGAATACGCGACGCGGCGGCCGGGCGTGCTCTACCAGGGATACGGGCTGCAACGCCGGGCCCATGGTGAACAGGCGGTTCGCGCGGCGTGCCTGCTTGCGACGATGACGGGCAATGTGGGTGTGCGGGGGGGATGGGCGGGAGGACTGGGGTTGCAGGCGCCGGATGGCGGGCCCCTCTGGAACGTATTTCCGGTGGGCGACAACCCGGTCAAGGCCAGCATCCCGACGTTCCTGTGGACCGAAGCCGTCGAGCGGGGCCGAAGCCTGACGACGCACGACGGGGTGCGGGGCGCCGAACGCCTCGATAACGACATCAGACTGATCTACGCCGTCGCGTCCAACGTCCTGATCAACCAGCACGCGCACATCAACCGCACGGCGCGGCTGCTCGGGGACGAGCGCCGCGTTGAGTTCATCGTGGTACAGGACAACCTCCTGACGCCAAGCGCGCGTTTTGCGGATGTGGTTCTGCCGGCCTGTACGCAGCTCGAGACCTGGGGTGTCGAGGACGGCTGGAAGTATGGCGACGAAGTCTTCCTGATGCCGAAGGTCGTCGAGCCGCCCGCCGAGGCCCGCAGCGACTACCGCATCTGCGCCGACCTTGCCGAACGCCTGGGCGTCGGCAAGGCGTACACCGAAGGGCGCACCGAGCGGGACTGGGTCGACTGGTCACTGACGCGGATGCGCGAAGTCCGGTATCCCGACGTGCCCGGAGTCGATGCGTTCGAGGCGTCGAATGCCGGGGTGCACGTCCAGCGCCGGCCGCCGTCGGTGGCCTTCGAAGCATTCCGTGCCGACCCGGCAGCGCACCCGCTTGCCACGCCGTCCGGCCGCATCGAGTTCTTCTCGGCCGGACTTCACGACCGGAAGCGGCCGACGGACCTGCCAGCCGTGCCGAAGTACATCGCGGAGTGGGAGAGCCCCTTCGGGCCGGAGGCGTTGCGACACCCGCTCCAGTTGGTCGGGCACCACTCCCTGGCGCGGGTCCATTCGACGCTCGAAGGCGTGGAGTGGCTGGAGGAGGCGTTTCCGCAGCGGTTGTTCATCAACCCGGTCGATGCTGGAGTCCGGAGGCTTTCCAGCGGCGACCGTGTGCGCGTCTTCAACGATCGGGGCGAGTGCCGCCTCATCTGCCGCGTGACCCGCCGAATCATGCCTGGCGTCGTGGCGATGCCCCAGGGGGCGTGGTGGTCTCCTGACGAGCGCGGGATCGATCAGCGCGGATCCGTGAACGTGCTCACATCCGAGCGCTGGACGCCGCACGCGTTCGGGAACGCGCAGCACACCGCGATGGTTGAGGTGATGAAGACGTGAGCCGCCAATGTCCGTGAGACAGTACGCGTTCTTCGTGAACTCCGATGCGTGCTCGGGGTGTAAGACGTGCCAGGTGGCGTGCAAGGATGCGCACGATATCAGGCCCGGCCTGCACTGGCGCCGCGTGATCGAGGTGCAGGCAGGGGGCTGGACGCGACGCGAGGGCGTCTGGGCGACGGACACGTCCGCCTACTACCTGTCGGTGGCGTGCCACCATTGTACGACGCCCGCCTGCGGCCAGCAGTGTTCGACGAACGCCATCTGGAAACGGCCCGACGGCATTGTCCTGATCGACGACAGCCGGTGTACGCAGTGCCGCAAGTGCGAGAACGACTGCCCCTACGGCGCGATCCGGTGGGACTCCAGTGTGAACGCCGTGCGCAAGTGCACGTTCTGCGCGGACGAGCTCGATGCTGGCCGGCCGCCGGTGTGCGTGGCGTCGTGCCCGAACCGTGCGCTCGACTTCGGAGAGCGGGAAGAACTAGCCCAGCGGTACGGCGGTGTCAGTCAGGTGTTTCCGCTGGCCGACCCTGCGATTGCCGGGCCGGCCATTGTCATCCGGCCCCATCGTGAGGCAGGCACGGCAGCGTCCCTCGGACCGGAGGTCGCGAACTGGGAGGAGATCTGAAGCGGTTACCGTGCCGTTCCGGTCACCTGCGGGGTCACCGAGACGTCCCCTCCGAGCCAGATCATGTCTTTCGTGAACGTGAGTGTGCCGACCTGCACACTCAGGGCCAGGCTGCGTCCCTTGACGTCGATCGCGGGCTGGATGCCGACGGGTAAGGCCGCCGGACGAATCCGGTCGAACGGCAATGTCACGTGAAACCCGCGGCCGATGGCGTCGCGCACGGCCCCCATCACATCCACGTGATCCAGGACGAACCCGCAGGCACCTTTCTTGTCGTCCAGGATCTGCTGGAACGCTGCCCACGACTCATCCGATGGCTTGAAGCGGACGTGGATCCTCAACGGTGGAATCTTCGGGGTGAGCACGATCTGCGTGGCTGTGGCCCGCAATGACAGCCGGCCCGCCAGGTTGTAGGTGGCGGGGATGACTGTTGCCGTGACGTTCCTCGCGATGTCCAAGTCGCCACAGAGTGCCCCCGCGACGTTGCGGCCATCCCACGTGAGCCTGACCGTCGCGTGGCCGGATCCGGACGTCACCGACACGGGCAGGGCGATGGCTACGCCATCGCCCCCGAAGGCCACACGCGGGAGGCCCGGCTTCAGACGGGCCGACACGCGGTCGGCGTTCACTCGCAGGCGGTACTCACCCAGGGTGACGACCTTCGTGATCGTGCCGGTCTTCGAGACGGCCAGGTTCCTGAGTTCGATGCTGGCCTGATCTGCGAAACCCGTCAGGACCTTCGCAATCAGGTCGCGCGCCAGGCCTGTCGGGATGCCGACCTTGACCGGGGTCTGAGGCAGGTCCTGGAACTGGCTGTCCCTGGCGGCCAGTTCGTCCCGCTTGGCCTTCAGTGTGTTCCGCTCGGTCTGGAGGGCCGCGACTTCAGCGCGAAGCTGGCTCGATGTCCGGCGCCCGCTCCAGGCACGGTTCACCATCGTGAGGGCTGCGGCGCACATGCCGAGCACGATTCCCGTGACGAGCAGCACGCGGTGCCGGCGTGTCATGGTTCGTCTTTCCGGACGAAGTCGCCTGGATCGATGTGGATGGCAATCCACAGCCGCCCGCGGCCTGCCACGATGCGCGACACGGACGCCCTGAGCGGTAACGATGCCGCATCCAGACGAAGGGGGCCGGCCACGACCCGGGGCAGTTCGATGGTCTGCTGGACGGTGACCGGGATCGAGATCGGCGGGAACTGGTCGGCGACCCTGAGCCGCGCCGATCGGGACAACTCGTCCAGGGCCGTGGTGCCGAGCACCCCCTCGAGGCCGGCCAGTTTCTGGATCGCGACATGGTCCACGGCCACCCTGGTCGTCAGCGTCGACGTGGTCTCGTCGATGACGATCTTCTCGAGGGCGCCGGCCGCGGTGACGTCGGCCGAGAGTCCTGGATTCTCACGCAGGTACAGCGAGCCGCTGAGGCTGACGGTCTGGCTGTCCCGGAACGACACGTCGGCGCGCTCCAGACGGATGCGGTACCGGTCCACATCGGTCTCGAACGGCAGTTGGGCTTCGATGATATCCCTGATCAGGCGGTCTTCGATCACGACGGCGATGTCGCCGGGCGGGATGATCGCCTCGCCGCGTTCGAGCAGCGAGACCATGTTCTTCAGGCCGGCGATTTCACGCTCCAGCGCGGCCTTCTGGGCGCGCAACTCACTAGCCCCCTCGAAGCGGCCATTGCAGCCGGCGCTCAGCCCGGCGAGCCCGGCAAACACGAGGATCAGCAGTCGGCAGCCCATCATGAAGCCCGGATCGGTGCAGATGCGGGGCCGGCCGGAGCCGGCCCCGCCGCAATTCTACCGTATGGCAATCCGCCGGCCGGCATTCGCGCGGTTAAACGCCGGCACGTCCTTCTCGACGACCGCATCGAACGCCGACTGGGCCGCGGCCAGTTCCTGCTCGAGCATGGCGAGAATGTGCATCGAGGCGTCAGTCGGCCGGTAGTCCGCGCCGCCCTGGACATCACCGGCCCCGCTGCCGATGACGCCATTGAGCCAGACCAGGTTCAGGTAGACCTTGTAGGCCTCGACGTACCACTTGTCGTCACTGTGGATTTCGGTTCGCGTGACGAGCATCAGCTCGACATCCAGCATCTTCCTGTCGAGATCGCGCAATGCCTGCGCGACGGCTTTGTTGCCGGCCTGCTGCTTCAGCAGGTCCTCGATCTGCTTCCGCATCACCTCGAGCCTGTTGATGATGGCCACCGACGCGTTCAGCCCGTCGCGAATCCGGACCCCCGCGGCCGTTGCCGCGGCGAGATCGGACGAAGAGGCCTGGATATCGGGATCCTTGATGACCTCGAACGGTTTCGAGGCGGTCAGACCCGCGTGCGACATCCGGACGGTGTACCTGCCAGGCACGGCAAGCGGCCCGACCCGGACGGCCTGCTGAATGCCCCAGTGCAGGATCGGCCTCGTGTCCTGACCCTTGAAGCGGGACTCCTCCCAGATGTGCGGGTTGTCGGGAGGAATGGTGCGCAGCGCCACCTGTGCCGGAGGTTCGTGCCGCAAATCCCACGTCACCTGGTTCAGTCCTGCCTGAGCGGGCCCTTCGATTCTGCGAAGGACGGTGCCGGCCCCGTCGAGAATCTCGAACACGACTGGTTGTGCCGACGCGGCATTCACGGTGTACAGGAACTCGGCGTGTCCGCTGCGCGCCTCGCGGAACCCGGGTCTGGGGTCGTACAGGAATGCCGCCGCATTCGTGTCGACTGAATCCTGCTGCTCGAGCCTGGTGATGTCGCGCAGCACGTACAGCCCACGGCCGTACGTCGAGACCACGACGTCATGGTGCTGCGCCTGCACTTCGATCCAGGTGACCGGCGCCGAAGGCAGGCCGTCCTTGAACGGCGTCCACGTGGCGCCGTCGTTCATCGAGTAGAAGAACCCGTTTCCGGTTCCCGCAAACAGCATGCCGCGGCGATTCGGGTTCTCGGCGACGTTGAGGACGTAGTTCAACGGGTGCCCCTTCGGCAGGCCACCGCTGATCTTCGTCCACGTCTTTCCGTAGTCCGCCGTCCGGTAGATGAACGGGTCGCGGTTGTCCATCAGGTGATAGTCCACCGCCACGTACGCGGTACCCGCGTCGAAACGCGAGGGCTCGATACGCCGGATGGTGCCCCACTCGGGCAGTCCGGTGACGTTCTTCGTCACGTTGTTCCACGTGCGCCCGCCGTCGAGCGTGTTCCAGATCAGTCCGTCGTTGGTCCCGGCCCAGATGAGGCCGCGCCGGATCTTCGACGGGGCAATGGCGAACACGACCTCGCCGTAGAACTGCCCGAGGTTATCGCCGACGATGCCGCCGGACGAGACGATGCGGCTGGGGTCCTGCGTCGACAGGTCGGGACTGATGACGCTCCAGGTCTGGCCCTGATCGCTGGTCTTGAAGATGACCTGGCAGCCGTAATACACCGTTTCCGGCTCGAACGGGTCGAAGGCCAGCGGTGGTGACCAGTGACACCGGTACTTCAGCTTGTTCGGCTCCGAATCCGTTGTGTGAATCCACGGGCTGACGGATCGTGCGCGCCCCAGGCGGTTGTCGTACCGTGTGACCTCGTTGCCGTAACACGTCGCCCAGATGACGTCCGGGTTGCCGGGCACCGGTATCGTGAACCCCGACTCGCAGCCGCCGATGCCCTGTTGCCAGGGGCTGACGACGGGCCCGCGGGCCAGGCCGAACGAGCCGCTCGGCGGCCGCGGTGGCCGGAGGCCTTGTGCGGCGGCGTAACTGGGCACGTTCGGAACGGGCACCGGCGACGTCACGGGCCCCCGCATCGTGCCGTTATCCTGCCGGTTGCTGTAGATCCAGTACGGCACCTGGTCGTCGATCGCCACGTGATACATCTGGCCGACCGGAAGGATCACGCTCTGGAAGGTCTTTGCGTGGTCTCGGGTGAAGTTCAGTCCGGCATCGTCGGTGACGACCCAGTGGTCGCCATTGGCCGGATCGACCCAGATGTCATGGCAGTCGCCGCACACCCCGCCGCCGGGAGGAAAGCTGAGCCCGCCGTCGGTTGAACGATGGAAGCTGCTGTTGGCGATCAGGACCTCGTCCGGGTTCTGGGGATTGACCTCGATGCGGATATAGAAGCCCGCCCGGCCGATGAGTCTGCGGTCCCAGCTGACGACGCGCCATGTGTCGCCGCCATCGTCGGACCGCCACAACGACCCCTGATCTGGTGTCTGAATCAGCGCGAACATCCGTCTGGCATCGGACGGAGCAATCGCCACGTCGATCTTGCCGACGGGCGACTTCGGCAGGCCGGTGTGCACCAGGCGTTCCCATGTGGTACCGCCGTCTTTCGACCGGTACACGCCGCTGCCGGGTCCGCCGCTGAACATGGCCCACGTGTGCATCACCACTTCCCAGGTGCCGGCCAGCAGCACATTCGGGTTGCGTGGATCCATCGACAAGCCGGAACAGCCGGTGTCGGGATTCACGAACAGCACACGCTGCCAGTTGCGGCCGCCGTCCGTCGTGCGGAAGACCCCGCGTTCTTCCTGCGGGCCGGTCGTCCGCCCGAGGGCGCAGACGAACACCGTATCGGGGTTGGTCGGATGAATCAGGAGCCGTGCGACGCGGCCCGTGTCGGGCAAGCCCATGTTCGTCCATGTCTTGCCCGCATCGGTGGACTTGTAGACCCCGTCGCCCATGACGTCCGCGTCGCGGATGGCCCAGGCCTCACCCGTGCCTGCCCAGACGATGTCGGGGTTCGACCGTGACACGGCAATGGCGCCGATGGCCTGCGCCGTCTGGGCGTCGAACATCGGTTCCCACGTCTGGCCGCCGTCGGCGGTCTTCCATACGCCTCCTGATGCCGCGCCGGCGTAGTACGTCCGGGTATTGCCGGGGATGCCGGCGATGGCCGAGAAGCGGCCCGCGCTCGGCGGGCCGACGTAGCGGAAACGCAGCGGTTCGGGCGGGGCATTCTGCGGTCCCTGCGCCGAGAGAACCCCTGCGATCACGAGGGCCAGCACAAGCCCGAGGACCAGACGCCAACGGCACACGGCAGACGCAGTCATGGAGGCCTCCTTCACTTCTTCTTCAGCAGCGCCTGCGCTTCCGGCACCGTATCACCCGGGGACACTTTGTACCAGGCGCCCTCGATCCGGCCCTGTTCGTCGATCAGGAACGACGACCTGTTGATGCCGAAGTACTTCTTGCCGTACATCGACTTCTCGGCCCACACGCCGTACGCCTCGGCCATGACGTGTTCGGTATCGGCGAGGAGGGGAAACCCCAGGCCGTACTTGTCATCGAACTTCTTCTGGGATTCGGGCTTGTCGGGGCTGACCCCGATGACGGCCGTCTTGTGCTTCGAGAATTCATCACGTGCGTCCCGCACGTTGCAGGCCTGGACCGTTCAACCGGGTGTGTTGGCCTTGGGGTAGAAGTAGACGAGCAGCTTCCGGCCCTTGAAATCCGAAAGCTTGACGGTGTTGCCAGCCTGGTCCTTCAGCGAGAAGGCCGGTGCCTTGTCCCCGGGCTTGAGGTGTGTCATCTGCGGCTCCTTGTGGTGGAGCCGATGATACCCCAGCCGAGCCGTGAACGGGTGCGAGGCCGTGCGTGTTATCATCACCGCCCACAGCCCAGGACCGGCTTCATGACCCGCGTGAGCGGCCAGTTCGCAAGCGCGAGTACGGGTCTTGAAACCGCTTCCACCAGTCGGGAGACGCCGTGATGAAACGATCTGGATTCCTCGCCGTGGCTCTGCTGCTCTTCTTCGCTACCCTGGGACTCGCGCAGCAGCGCCCCGGCGGTCCGCCCGACGCGCAGCAGCCGCCGCAGCGGCCCGGCGGCCACGAAGTGGCGACGCCGAACGAAGAGAAGATCTCGCAGACGTCCCACACGATGCGCCTCGGCGGCCGGGACATCCGCTACACCGCCACGGCGGGCACGTTGCCCATCCGCCTCGACGACGGCAAAGTGGCCGCGCGGATGTTCTTCGTGGCCTACTCGAAAGACGGCGACGACACGAAGACCCGCCCGGTCGCGTTCCTGTACAACGGCGGTCCGGGCTCTGCCTCGGTCTGGCTCCACATGGGGTCGTTCGCGCCGCGCCGGGCGGCGATGGCCGGCGAGGGGTTCCAGCCGGCGCCGCCGTTCGAACTGGTGGACAACGAACATTCGCTGCTTGACGTGTCGGACGTCGTGTTCGTGGATGCGATCTCCACCGGCTACAGCCGGGTGATGCCGGGCATCGACAACACCCAGTTTCACGGGCAGGACGGCGACATCCGCGCGTTCGGCGAGTTCATCGCGGAATACCTCAAGACCTACGACCGCTGGCGTTCGCCGAAGTTCCTGATCGGCGAGAGTTACGGCACGATTCGTTCGGCCGGACTGGCCGGCGAACTGCAGTCCCGGCACGGTATCGAGCTGAACGGCATCGTGCTGCTGTCGGCGCTGCTGAGTTATCAGACGCTGTCGCCGGCCCCGAACAACGACATCGCCTGGGCGGT
Source organism: uncultured Vicinamibacterales bacterium (assembly GCA_964372095.1). Taxonomy (GTDB): domain Bacteria; phylum Acidobacteriota; class Vicinamibacteria; order Vicinamibacterales; family JAKQTR01; genus CAYJPV01. The sequence continues at coordinate 127,066 of CAYJPV010000013.1, forward strand.
CCAGATTCAGACGTTCGCGGCGACGGCCTGGTACCACAAGAAGTTGCCCGCCGACCTGCAGCAGAAGCCGCTGAAGCAGGTGGTTGACGAGGCGCGGGTCTTCGCGCTCGGGGAGTACCTGACCGCGCTCACGAAGGGCAACACGCTGACGGATGCCGAACGGACGGCGATGGCCGGCAGACTTGCCCGGTTCTCCGGCTTGTCGCCGCAGTTCATCCTGGCCGCGAACCTCCGCGTGGACTCGGCGCGGTTCCGGAAAGAACTGCTCCGCGATCGGCGCCTCGTGGTCGGCCGCCTCGACGGCCGCTACACGGCCCTCGACGCGGACGCGGCGGGTGAACGGCAGGAGTTCGATCCCTCGAACACGGCCCTGGCGGGGCCCTACGTGGCCACGTTCCACGATTACCTGAAGAACACCCTCAAGTGGGAGTCTTCGTTGCATTACCCGACCTCGGGCAATGTGCGACCCTGGACCTACGTCCAGAACCGCTACATGGATACGACCGACGTGCTGCGCCAGAGCATGGCGAAGAACCCGTACCTCAAGGTCCTGGTCCTGTGCGGCTACTACGACATGGCCACCTATGTCGGGGGCGCGGAGTTCAACCTGACGCACATGGCGTACGACAGCCAGATCACCGATCGCGTGTCGTTTGCCTACTACGAAGGCGGCCACATGATGTACACAAGGCCGTCGGAGCACGCCAAACTGAAGAAGGATGTCGCGGCGTTTATTCAGTCCGCTGTGCCGGCGGGAAAAGGCAGCAACCGGTAGCCGGGGACGGGTATCATGGCCTCGTGCCCAACGCGAGCACGACGAACCCGAGGGACTGAAACGTGTCGAGCCGGCTGTCCATCGTCCTTGCCAATGACCCCAGCGAGATCGTGCGGCTCGTCGAGCTTGTCGAGGCGTTCACGCTGGAGAAGGGGGTGGCCCCCGACGCGGCCTACGCCATGACCCTGTCGCTGGACGAGATGGCGGCCAACTCGATCCGGCACGCGTACGGCGCCGGCGCCGAGCGGCAGGTGTGGGTGGAACTCACGGTAGGGCCTCACGGCCTGGTGGCGACCGTCACCGACGAGGGGCCTCCTTTCAACCCGCTCGAGGCGGACGCGCCCAATCTGGATCTCCCGCTGCTGGACCGTCCCATCGGCGGGCTTGGCATTCACATCGTCATGACGATGATGGATGAGGTGTCGTACGCGCGGGTGGACGACCGGAACGTCGTCACGCTGCGCAAGGCGCTGGTGTAGGGGGCGCACTGTAGAAGCAAGAAGTAGACAGTAGGAAGTAGGAAGTAGGAAGTAGGAAGCAGCAGGAGACCTGGATTCTTGCTTCCGGATTCTTGCTTCTACTACGCTCCGCTCCCGAGCCCCGAGCCCCGAGCCCCGAGCCCCGAGCCCCGAGCCCCGAGCCCCGAG
>CAYJPV010000014.1:0-35446 GCA_964372095.1 uncultured Vicinamibacterales bacterium
GCCGATGGCCGATGGCCGATGGCCGATGGCCGATAGCCGATAGCCGATAGCCGATAGCCGATGGCCGATAGCCGATGGCCGATGGCCGATGGCCGATGGCCGATAGCCGATAGTCGATGGCCGATAGCCGATAGCCGATGGCCGATGGCCGTACGTATGACGGGGCCAGTCAGGTGTTCACCCGACTGGCCCCGCGTTCTTCCTGCCTATTTCCTACTGTCTATTTCCTACTGTCTACTTCCTACTGTCTACTTTCTACTTCCCCGTGATGATGAAGTGCCCGCGGCGGTTCTGTGAGAAACAGGCCTCGTTCTCTTCCGTGCAGAACGGGGACTCTTCACCCTTGCTGACAGCCATGATGCGGTCGGCGGGGATACCCAGCGTCACCAGATAGTCCCGGGCCGCGGCGGCGCGCCGGTCACCGAGGGCGAGGTTGTATTCGTTCGTACCACGCGAGTCGCAGTGGCCTTCCACGGTGATTCTCGTGTTCGCCCAGCGTTTGAGCCAGTCCGCGTTCTTCTGCAGCGAAGCCCGCGCCGCATCGCTGAGTTCCGCCTTGTCATAGTCGTAGTACACGTCACCGAGCGGCTTCTCGGCGTTCAGCTGATCGAGCGTCTTCGCGGAGAAGATCTCGTCTTCCGTCAGCGGCTTCGGAGCCGGCGGCGGCGGTGGCGGTGGCGGGGGTGGCGGCGGCGGCGGCGGCGGTGGCGGAGCGGCTGCCGGAGGCGGCGGTTCAGGAGCCGTCACGGGCGGCTTCTTGGAGCACGCCACGCCACTTGCGACTGCGGCGCACACCGAAGCAACAACCAGGAACCGGACGAAACGATTCATTGTGTCCTCCCTTGGATGACAAACAAACACGCGGACGACCCCTCAGGGGGACGCGCAGGTATTACGGGGACTGTACCGGCACAGACCACCCCTGTCAACGCTTTGCGTCACGATCGTCACGATCTGGCGCCAAATGCACGCCACCGTGGCCCCCGCCGCACCGGAGCGGCGAGCGCCAGGGCCTGGCGTGCGGATAGAATGCTGCTGTGGATCGCCTGCTTGAAGCCACCGCCCGCGCCGAACGCGATCATTTCTGGTTTCGCGGCTTTCGGCGCTTCATCCGTCCCCTGCTCATCGAAGCGGCCCGCGGGCGGCGCGACAACAGGATTCTGGATTGTGGCTGCGGCACGGGCGTCAATCTCGAGGTGCTCGCCGAGTTCGGCACAGCCTGGGGATTCGACCTGACATGGACGGGACTGCAGACGGCCCGCGCCCGCGGGATGACCCGGGTGGCCCGGGCCACGGTTGCAGACGTCCCGTTCCCGGATGCGTCGTTCGACATCGTCACGTCGTTCGACGTGCTCTATTGCCTCGACGAACCGACGGAACGCACCGCCGTGGCGGAGATGCGGCGTGTCCTCAAGCCAGGCGGCACGGTGATCGTGAACGTCGCGGCAATGCCCGTGCTGAAGGGCAACCACTCGATTCTCTCGGGAGAACGCCGGCGGTACGACCGCCCGCGCCTGCGGATGCTGCTCGAGTCGGCCGGGCTTCGGGTCGACCACATGACGTACACGAACGCCACGCTGTTCCCGGCCATGCTGGCCGTCAGACTGGCGCAGCGGGCCGTCGGGTTCGCCCCCGAAGAACAGGCCACGACCGAGATTGCTGTCCCGGCTGCGCCCGTCAACGCGCTCCTGTCGATGCTGCTGGCCGGCGAGGCCGCAGTGCAGCGCGCCACGCCGCTGCCGTTCGGCAGTTCGTTGTTGTGCCGGGCTACGAAGCCGGCTTGACGGTGACCGAATACACCTTCAGTCCCAGCTGCCGTCGGTCGGCATTCAGCCCGCGGTCTGCCGGACGGAACGTCTGGTCCGTGGTCACACGCACGATGCCGCCCGACTCGGCCAGCACGGCCGACGGGACCTTGACGGCCCAGTCGAAGTCCTCCGACACCACCAGATCCGTCAGCACGTGGGAACCGGCGCGAAGGATCACCTTCGAAGGTCTCGAGAAACTCCGCAGCGGCGATTCGCCGCGGATCCGGATCACGACGTCCCGGTCAATCGGAACGATCCTGAGGTCAGCACGCTCGCTGGCCCAGCGCCACGACACGCCGGTCGCCGGATTCAGCTCCTGCTCGTGCCAGCCAGCGTCGTAGCCGATCATCAGGTCCGTCACATCCCGGAGATCGAACTGTTCGACCGCGCCCAGTCCCGAGGGCTGGCCCGTCAATGCGTTGCGGGCCTCGATGGCCAGGGGCGTCCACGACGCGGCGCCGGCCAGCGTGCCTGAAGGAAGACTGACGACGCGCAAGAAAAACGCCGGCTCGGGCGGAACCGTCCAGGTCTCGATGCCACGATCACCGACGCGAAGGGTGAACACCAGGCTGGGATCGGAGGAACGGCCGAGATGGCGCCCCCCAATCATCACCGCCGCGGCGCCGGAGCGGGTCCGCACCTGCGCCACGATCGGGCCTCGGCCCAGACCGCTGCCGTCGGCAACGGCCATGCCGGCGGTGTCCGGCGTCAGGTGCCAGCCCTCCATCGCCACCCACCCCGGCTCACTGATCTCGATCCAGTCCACGTCGCTCGGACGGATACCACCCAGGAACACGGGCGCGGGGAAGGGCCATCGGTACGATCTCCGCACCACCATGGCCGAAGGATCGATCAGGGAGACTTTGGCGTGACGGGGTGTGTCGAGCACCCAGAGCGGCCGGTGTGGGTCGCTGGTGATGAAATGCCCGACTTCCCGCCAGGCGTACCTGGGAGGAGCCGAGATCACCGACACGCGGCTGTCGTCGAGATCGGCCTGCAACGCCCGCGCGAACGAATAGTGCCGCCCGAGCCAGGCCTGGCCGACCCGATCGACTTCCGCCCGCAGGTCCGCGATGGCCATCGACGGCGGGCTGCCGTTCCGCGCGTACTGCACCGTCACGGGCACGACCTGGACGAGCGCGAACAGCGCGCCGCCGACGGCGATCGCAGTGGCGGGAACCCGGCCGAGCAACCAGAGACCGCGAACGGCCAGATACACGACAGGTACGAGCAGCGGCAGGGCGTATCGCGTCGTGACCAGTTCCTGGAACAGCAGGTGGAACACCGCGTACGGCCCGAACGCCGCGACGAGGAACCAGAGCGCGCGACGCCGGCGCGCAAGCACGACGCCCCCGCCGACGACGGCGGCCGCGGCCACGGCCCATCCGAGGCCCGCCCAATGCGTGACGAACGTGTCCATCAGGCCGAAGGCCAGGCGTCGCATTGACGGCTGCGTCACCAGGAGTTCGACGCCGCTCCAGTCTTCACCGGCCTGGGACGTCAGCGCCGCCAGATACGCCGTCGGTCCGCCGCTGCTCGCCACGAGCGGCACGAACCACAGCAACGCCCCGGCGGCGAACCAGACGGACGCCCCGATGAGGGCGCCGGCCGCCCCCCTGCCCACGCGCGAGACGAGCACCACCACGAGCAGCGGCACCGTCAGCCAGAGTGCCTGCGAACGCACGCCAATCGCCAGCGCGGCCACGAACGCCCCGAGCAGGATCAGCCGTCCCGAGCGGGCGGCCATGGCGGGATCGAAGTTCCCGCGGGCATCCGGCACGTCCTGAACCTGCCGCACGAACGCCGCCGCGAGCAGCGCCTGCGCGGTTACGGCAAAGGCCAGCCCGACGCTGTCGCTCATCGGCCGCACGCCGGACATCCAGTACAGCGGCGCGGTGACGATCGCCAGCGTCGCGAGCACGGACGGCGTCCACCATGGCGCGTCGGCAGGTGTCTCGGCCGGCTGCCGGTCCAGGGCGTCGAGGGCCTGGAACAGCCGCAGCAGCGGGAACACCGCAAGCGCGCCAAAGATCGCGGCCCACACGGCCAGCGCGTGCGGCTCGCTCAACGCCAGTCGCGCCAGTTTGGCCAGGGCGATAAAAATCGGATACCCCGGCGGATGCGGCCGATGCATGGCGGGATCGAAATCACGAATACCAAGGGCGAAGTTGATCGAATCGACGTCCTCGAGGGTGGACGCGAGGAATGGCAGGTGCGCGGCCAGGAACATCAGTCCCAGCCCGCACGCCAGCCACCACGCGCGGTCGCCGCGCCGGATACGATCCATCCATCCCATGACAGCAGTCTACACGGGGCGCAGGGTCAGGGCCTCGTTCAGGCTCCCGGTGCGATACCCCTGGATGTCGAGGGTCACGTACCGGTAGCCCACCCCCTTGAGCGCACGGACGATGGCCGTCCGGGTCGGGTCCTGGATCGCCCTGGCGAACTCTTCGGGGCCGAGTTCGATCCGGGCCAGATCGTCATGATGCCGCACACGACACACGCGGAAGCCCATGTCCAGCAACGCGTCCTCGGCGGCCTCGATCTGCGTCAGTTTCTCGGAGCTGACCTCCGAGTGATACGGAATCCTCGACGACAGGCAGGCCGACGCAGGCTGGTCCCAGGTGGGGAGGCCGGCGCGACGCGAGAGTTCCCGGATCTCCGCCTTGGTCAAGCCGGCAGCGTCAAGCGGACTCACCACCCCGAGTTCGCGCGCCGCAGCCCGACCTGGCCGATAGTCGCCTCGGTCGTCGGCGTTGGCACCGTCCAGCACGGCGGCGAAACCGCGTTCCCGGGCCATGGCGGCCAGGCGGGTGAACAGCTCGTGTTTGCAGTGGTAGCAGCGGTCGGGTTCGTTCGCGCGATAGGCGGGATTGTCCATCTCCGCCGTCGCGATGAATTCGTGCCGAAACCGGAACTCCGCCACGAGACGCGCGGCCAGGCGACGATGGCGGGACGGATAACTGGGACTGTCGGCCGTCACGCACAGCGCGCGGTCACCGAGCACGTCGGTCGCGACCCAGGCGAGGTAGGCGCTGTCCGCCCCGCCGCTGAACGCCACCAACACGGAGCCCGCATCGGCCAGAGCCCGGCGCAGGCGTGCCTCTTTTTCCGCCAGAGTGCCGGCGTCATCGCCTCCAACGACCGGGCCGGGGGCGTCGGTCACTGGTCGTCGTCCTCGTCGTCCTCGTCTTCGTCTTCTTCGTCGTCGTCTTCGAAATCGTCCTCGTCGTCCTCGTCATCATCGGAGACCAGGTCGAGTTCGAGCGGATTCAGGCTGACCACCTCGAGCCGTGCGCCGCAGTTGTCGCACTCGAGCGTATCGCCTTTATCGGCATCGTATTCGTCGATGTCGATTTCGAAGTCACATTCGGGACAGAGCGCCATGCCTCCTCCTCGCAGCGCTTGGCGCCGCCGCCCCCGTGGGCCACGCACGCACTCGCGCTGGCGTTAAGCGCCGTATTCCCTGCGCGCCTCGAGACGCGAACACGGCGGAGCATGGATTATAGCCACTGTATCGAATGGGCTGCAACGCAAGTTCGCACGCGACTTCCACGGGGTTTTGCGGCACAATCACGCTCATCCGCCGCGCCGCCCCGCCGTGGGGCGCCGCGCGGTCCCGACGCGAGAGCCGGCACGTTTGCGAGATGCCAGTCGTCACAGCCGCGCACAAGACCGTTCTCGTCGCCCATGACACGCCTGCGGTGTGCAACCGGTTCGTATCGGCACTCGAGCAGGCAGGCCACCGCGCCCAGGTCGCCGGGAATGCCACCGAGGTGCTGGCCCGCCTGCGCCCGGACCTGGCCGGCATCGATCTGATCGTGGTCGACCTCCGCCTGCCGCCGGCCGGCGGCCTCGACCTGGTCCGCGCGATCCGGAAGGCGGATGACGGCCGGACGCCGATTCTGGTGTTCAGCGGGACCATCAGCCGGGCCCGGGACGTGCGGGAACTGGCGGAACTGGGCGTCGTGGGCTACGTCAACGAATTCAGCCCGGCAGCCCAGATCCTGCCGGCGCTGGCCCCGCATCTGTTCCCTGACAACTTCAACCGCCGCGGCAGTCCGCGCGTGGTGATGGGTATTCCGGTCGCGTACCGCTACGCGAACACGATCGCGGCTGCGGTGACGCTGAATCTGGGAAAAGGCGGCGTGGCGATCCGGACGATGAGTCCCCTGGACCCGGCCGCCCGCGCGCGTATCCGGTTCCGCCTCCCCACGTCGATGCGCGACGTGGACGCGGAAGCCCGCGTCAGCTGGAGCGACCGCCAGGTGGGCATGGGACTCGAATTCGAGCGCATCGACGTCGCCGACCAGCGCGCGATCGACCAGTTCGTGGACCGGCAGCGGGAGGGGGAGTCAGTCGTGCCGCAGCAGCCGCATGCCGTTTGCGATGACGAGCAGTGACGCCCCCATGTCGGCAACGACGGCCATCCACAGGGTGGCCAGACCCAGTCCGGCCAGAACGAGGAAGACGGCCTTCAACCCGAGGGATATGGCCACGTTGATCTGAATGGTGCGCACCGTGGCACGGCTGAGGCGTATCGCGTAGGGAATCCGCAGCAGGTCGTCGGCCATCAACGCGATGTCGGCGGTCTCGAGCGCGGCGTCCGTGCCTGCCGCGCCCATGGCGATCCCGATGTCGGCAGCCGCCAGGGCCGGGGCGTCGTTCACACCGTCGCCCACCATGGCGACAGTACCGTACGACTCTTTGAGCGTGGTGACGGCATCCACCTTGTGTTCGGGCAACAGGCCCGCCCTGACTTCGGTGATCCGAATGTCAGCAGCCACGCTGGCGGCGGTACTCGCCTGGTCGCCAGTCAGCATCACGATGTGCGCCACCCCGCCTTCGCGCAGCAGGCGCACCGCCTCCCGTGCTTTGTCACGCGGCGCATCCGCGACAGCCATCACGCCGATGGTCGTGCCACGGTGGCCGACGAGCACGACCGAGTCGCCAGTCGCGGACAACTCCGCCATCACGGCTTCGACGGCTTCCGAACACAAGCCGCGTTCCTCGAACAGACGGTGGTTGCCGAGCAAGGCGGGATAGCCGTCGACGACGGCGGCCACGCCAAGCCCCGGGAGCGCTGCGTGGCGTTCTCCAGGCTCCACGACAAGGCCCTCCCGCTCGGCCCGGCGAAGGATGGCCCGCCCGATGGGGTGGGCCGACCGCGCTTCGAGGGCCGCCGCCACACGCAGGACTTCGTGCTCCGTCGCGGCGCCCAGCGCGACCACGCGCCGCAGCTCCGGCACGCCGCGCGTGAGCGTTCCGGTCTTGTCGAAGGCCAGGCACGCCACGCGCCCCAGGGTTTCGAGATGCCGGCCGCCCTTGATCAGCACGCCTTTGCGGGCCGCCGCCGCCAGCGCGGACACCACCGCCACCGGCGTCGAGATGACCAGGGCACAGGGGCAGGAAATGACAAGCAGCACCAGCGCCCGATAGAACCACGGCCCGAACGGCTCGCCGGCAGCCAGGGGCGGCACCAGCGCCACGGCCATCGCCGCGGCCACGACCGCGGGTGTGTAGATCCGCGCGAAACGTTCGACGAAGGTCTGGGAGGGCGCACGTTGGGCCTGCGCGTGCTCGACCAGATTGATGATGCGCGCCAGCGTCGTGTCGCGACGCAACCGCGTCACGGCCACCTCGAGGGCACCGTGGCCGTTGATCGTGCCAGCAAACACGTCGACGCCCGGCGCTTTCGGAACGGGCATCGATTCGCCGGTAATCGGCGCCTGGTTCACGTCGCTGTGCCCGTGGATGACGCGCCCGTCGAGGGGAATCTTCTCCCCCGGCTTCACCACCAGCACGTCCCCCACGGCGACGTCATCCACGCCGATCCGGCGGTCGCTTCCGTCGCGACGCACGGTCGCTTCGGCCGGCGTGAGTTCCATCAACGCCCGGATGGCGTGGCGCGCCCGTTCCATGTTGCGCGATTCAAGCCACTGGGCCAGGGCGAACAGGAAGGTGACGGTGGCGGCCTCGGACCATTCCCCGATCAGCATCGCGCCAATCACGGCCATCACCATGAGGACGTTGATGTCGAGGGAGAACAGACGCGCAGCCGACCACGCCCGTCGCCCCCAGTACCAGCCGCCCGTCGCCACACCGACGGCGTAGACCGGCGCTGACACCAGGTCGCCGGCGCCGGCCCAGTCGAGCCCCCACCCCAGGACGAGGGCCCCGCCGGACGCGAGCAGCATCACCTGGCGGGACAGGCTGGCGGTCCCGGCCGTCCGCACCGGGGCCTCGTGCTCGAGCCAGGCGCGCATGCCGGTGTCGGCGACAGCGTCGGCAATGGCCGCCGCCGACGTCCGGGCGGCGTCATACGTCACGGTCAGGCGCCCCGCCATCACGTCCGCCCGCAGGGACTCGAGGCCGGGCATCCCGTTCAGCCGGCGTTCGAGGATCGCCACTTCTTCGTGGCAGTCCATGCCCTCGACCCGGAACACGGATTCAGCGTGGACGTCACACACGGGGCAGGCGGAGGGCTGCGGTTTCGGCATGGTGGTTGCGAGGCCTGTCCCCTGATTCTACCGTCCCCGCAGCCAGGAACGTGAAGGCGTGGTTGACACGTTCTCGACCGTCTGGGTACGATCCGGGATTGGTCGTCCGGAACGGGGGCGCCACTACACCATTCAAGTCAGGCCAAGCCCGCGCGGCAGACGTCCTAAACTGGGACCTTCGGGCCGCCGGCCTCCCGTGCGGCTCGGCACGAACGGACATCGAACTTGTTACCACGGAGACAGCAGTGATCGAGGTCCAGCACCTCACGAAACACTACGGCCGCTTCACCGCCGTCGACGACGTCACGTTCCGGGTCGAACGGGGAGAGATCCTCGGCTTCCTCGGGCCCAACGGCGCCGGCAAGACGACGACGATGCGGGTCATTACCGGCTACATGCCACCCACCGACGGCAAGGTGGTGGTGGCCGGGTTTGACGTGTTCGATCAGCCTATTGAGGCCAAGCGGCGGACGGGCTACCTGCCCGAGACGCCGCCGCTCTACCCCGACATGACCGTCCGCGAGTACCTGACCTTCGTGGCCCGGATCAAGGGCGTCGGCAGCGCGGAGCGCAAAGCGCGCGTCGAGTCGGTGATGCAGCGTGTCTGGGTGGCCGACATGGCCGACCGCCACTGCGGGAAGCTCTCGAAGGGGTACCGCCAGCGCGTCGGCCTGGCCCAGGCCATCATGCACAATCCGGACGTGCTGGTGCTCGACGAGCCGACCGCCGGCCTCGATCCGAAGCAGATCATCGAGACGCGGCAGCTCATCAAGGAACTGGCCGGCACGCACACGATCGTGCTGAGCACGCACATCCTGCCGGAGGTCGCGCAAACCTGCCAGCGGGTGGTGATCATCAACAAGGGCAAGGTGGTCGCGGTGGATACGCCCGACAACCTCACCCGTCGCCTGCAGGGCGCCGAAACGCTCTACCTCCAGATCGACTCCGGCGGCGTGGACGTGACCGATGCGCTGTCGCGCGTACCCGGCGTCACGGGCGTACACGCGGCGGAGCGCCACGGCGAAACGTCGGCGTGGGAGGTCGAAAGCGTGCGGGGCCAGGACATCAGGCGCGACCTGGCGCGGACGATTGTCACCCAGGGCTGGGGCCTGCTCGAACTTCGGCCGTTGCGCATGAGCCTGGAAGAGATCTTCCTCCAGGTCACCACCGAAGAGCCGGCGCAGAAGGCCGACACGCCGACGGAGGCCGCGGTATGAACAACGTCCTGGCCATCGCACAGAAAGAAATCCGGTCCTACTTCGCGTCGCCGATCGCGTACGTCGTGATCGGCCTCTTCGCGCTGCTGTTCGGCTGGTTCTTCGTGGCCATCCTGAACTGGTTCGTGCAGCAGGGCATGCAGATGTCCATGGGCATGGGCATGGGCCCGACGTCGATGAACGTCAACCAGCAGATGATCCGGCCGCTGCTCCTCAACATGACGGTGGTGCTGCTCTTCGTGCTCCCGATGATCACGATGCGCACCTACGCCGAGGAAAAACGGTCCGGCACGATCGAACTGCTGCTGACGTCGCCGCTGACCGACATGCAGATCATCCTCGGCAAGTTCTTCGGCGCGCTGGCGCTCTACGCCACGATGCTGCTGGTGACGCTCATCTACGTCGGGACGCTGTTTTTCTTCGGCTCCCCCGAGTGGAAACCCATCGTCACGGCGTACCTGGGTCTGTTGCTCATGGGCGGGTGTTTCATCTCCGTGGGCCTGCTCATTTCGTCGCTGACGCGCAACCAGATCGTCGCCGGCATGCTGACGTTCGGAGTGTTCCTGCTGCTGTGGGTCATCGACTGGATTGGCGCGTTCGCCGGCCCGGCCGTCGAGCCCATCGTGAACTACCTGTCGATCACCCAGCACTTCGACGATTTTGCGAAAGGCGTGATCGACACCAAGCATGTCGTCTACTACGTGAGCTTCATGACTTTCGGCCTGTTCCTGACCGCCAAGTCGGTCGACAGCGAACGGTGGCGTGGATGATGTTCAAGACAATTGGCGGAATCATCGGCTGGCTGGGTACGGCGCTCGTCTTCGCCGCGGTCGCGATCCGCTTCCTCAAGCCGGAGTGGAACGATTACGCGTACTGGGGCGCCTGGGTGGGCCTCGTCTGTCTGCTGGTGTACACCCTCTCGCAGTGGCAGGACATCGCCGCGTCGTTCCGGCGCCGGCAGACCCGCCTGGGCACGCTGACCGTGGTCAGTGTCGCGGCCGTCCTATGCATCCTGGTCGCGATCAACTACATCAGCGTCAAGCAGAACAAACGCTGGGATCTCACCGCCGGAGGACAGTTCACGCTGTCGGACCAGACGACGAACGTCCTGCAGAAACTCGACGCGCCCCTGAAGGTCCTCGTGTTCGACCAGGCGTCGAGCCTCGAGCGGTTCAAGGACAAACTGCGCGAGTACGAGTATCTGTCCAAGAACGTGTCCGTCGAGTACATCGACGCCGACCGTCAGCCGACGCTGACCCGGCAGTACGCCGTCCAGGCGTACGGCACCGTCATCTTCGAATACAAGGGGCGCACGGAACGGGTGACCGGTGACGCCGAGCAGGACCTGACAAACGGCATCATCAAGGCCGTCACAGGCGTCCAGCGGAAGCTCTACTTCCTGGCCGGCCACGGCGAACGCGACATCGTCAGCGCCGACCGGGGCGGCTACGGCTCGATCAAGACCGCCCTCGAACGCGAGAACTATGGCGTTGAGCCGCTGGTGCTGGTCCAGGCGGGCGCCGTACCGGACGACGCGGCGGTGGTGGTGGTGGCGGGCGCGCGGACGGACCTGCTGCAGCCCGAAGTGGACGCCGTCAAGGCGTACCTGGACAAAGGCGGCAAACTCCTGCTGATGATCGATCCGCCCGAAAAAGCCGGCGATCCGGATCTCGCCAACCTCCACGCGCTGGCCCACGACTGGGGCATGCAGGTCGGCCGCAACATTGTCGTGGACGCCAGCGGCATCGGACGGCTGATCGGGACCGACGCGTCCGTCCCGGTGGCAGCGACCTACCCGGAGCACCCGATCACCGAACGCTTCGGCGTGCTCACGGCGTATCCCCTGGCGCGATCGGTGGATCCCGTGGTGGGCGGCGTGAACGGCCGCAACGCCCTGAGTTTCGTGATGACCGGCGAGAAGAGCTGGGCCGAGGCCAACATCGAGGGCTTGATGAAGACCGGCGAAGTGGCCCTGGAGGAAGACAAAGGTGACCGGCCCGGACCGGTCTCGATTGCCGCCAGCGTGTCCGCGCCGGCCACGGCCGCGCCGGCCGCAGCGCCGGCACCCGAGGGCGAGAAAGACGCCCCCGCCGCACCGAAGCCCGAAACCCGGGTGGCCGTGATCGGCGACTCGGACTTCGCGTCCAACTACGCCCTCAACATCCAGGGCAACCGCGATCTGTTCATGAACGTGATGGGCTGGCTGACCCAGCAGGAGAACCTGATCTCCATCCGGCCGAAAGAAGCCGGAGACAGCCGGCTGACGTTGACCGCCGACCAGAGCAAGCGGCTCGGCTGGCTGGCGCTGTTCATCATCCCCGGGGCGATCTTCGCGATGGGCGTCCACACCTGGTGGCGGAGGCGGTAAATGCGCGGATTCCGTTCGACGTTCATCCTGCTCATCGTCCTCGCCGGACTGCTGGGCTACATCTACTACTATCTGAAGCCGCTCTCGCAGCAGGCCACGACCGAACAGAAGGCCAAGGTCTTCACCGTGGCCGCCGACTCGATTGAAGAGATTACGGTCAAGGCGTCGGCCGGAGACACCACGACGCTCCGGCGCGAAAACGGATCGTGGAAGGTCACGTCGCCGATCCAGGTGCCGGCTGATGAGACCGAGGCCTCGGGCCTGGTGACCAACCTGACGTCGCTCGAACTGCAGCGTGTCATCGACGAGAACGCCACCGACATGACCCAGTACGGACTCTCGCCCGCGAAGGTGGAAGTGTCGTTCAAGGCGATTGGCGACAAGGACTTCACGCGTCTGCACCTGGGCGACAAGACGGCGACCGGCGGCGACATGTACGCACGCAAGCCGGGCGAGAACAAGGTGTTCCTGGTGTCGTCGTTTGTGGAGACGACGTTCGACAGGACCTCGTTCGACCTGCGTGACAAGTCGATCCTCCAGTTCGAGCGCGACAAGGCAGACCGTGTCGACGTGGTATCGAAGGATGGCACTCTCGCCTTCACGAAGGCGGAAAACCAATGGCGGATCGACAAACCCGTGGCCGCCCGCGCCGAACAGTTGGCCGTGGACGGGCTCGTCGGCCGCCTGAAGACCAGCCCGATGAAGTCGATCGTGGCTGCCGAGCCGACATCGGAACAGATGAAGACGTTCGGGCTCGACAAGGCCGTGCTGACCGCCAATGTGGCCGTCGGGAGCGCCCTGGCGACCCTGACCGTCGGAGCCCAGGTTGCCGGCAGTGAGACGTTCTACGCCCGCGATGCCGCCCGACCGATGGTGTTCACGGTCGAGAAGGGGCTGGTGGACGACCTGCTGAAACGTGCGGCCGACTACCGGCCGAAAGACGTGTTCGAGTTCCGCGCCTTCATGGCCAGCCGCCTGGAGGTCGTGAAGGACGGGGCCACGCTGACGTTCGTCAAAACCACGGACAAGGACGGCAAAGAAACATGGTCGCAGGGTGATCCCGCCAAGGCCGTCGAGAACACGAAGATCGATGCGGCCCTGTCGGCCATCACGGGCCTGCAGGTCGCGTCGTACGTCGATGCCGGGACACAGACCGGCGCCGACAAACCCGTGCTGACGCTGGCCGTCACCTTCGGCGATCCGAAGAAAGAAGACCGCGTGGTCTTCAGCCGTGTCGGGACGGACGTCTTCGTCACCCGCGCCGGCGAACCCGGCGCTGCCAAAGTGGAGGCAGCGAAGTTCGACGAGGCGCTCGCGGCCATCGACGCGCTGAAATGATGTGACACGGTCCCTGGCCGTTCCTGTTCTCGTCCTGACGCTGGCTGCCGGGTGCGCCCGGCAGCCACGCCCCGTGACCACGCCGCAACCGCCAAAGCCGGGCCTCACCGCTCTGCGGGCCGATCTTGCCGCCGCATTCAGCGCGCCGGCGTTCAGGCACGCCGTGTGGGGCGTCTCCGTCAAGTCGCTCCAGACCGGCGAGACCCTCTACGCGCTGAACCCGGGCACGTTCCTCATGCCAGCGTCCAACATGAAGGTGGTCACGGCGGCCGTCGCCGCGGAACGCCTTGGCTGGGCTTCGACGTTCGACACGCGTCTGGTCTCGAACGCCACGGTCGAGCATGGCGTGCTCGGAGGCGATCTCGTCATCGTGGGCTCCGGCGACCCTTCGCTTGGCGGACGTCCGGGATCGGCGGCCGCGGTGCTCGATTCGTGGGCGAACCAGCTCAAGGCCTCCGGCATCACCCGGATCGCGGGCCGTGTCATCGGCGACGACAACATCCTCGATGACGAAGGCCTTGGCCAGGGCTGGGCGTGGGACTATCTCGGCGCGGGGTATGCGACACCGACCGGCGGCTTGTCGTTCAACGAAAACGCCGTCCAGCTCACGTTTACGCCGGGAGCGGTTGTCGGCGATCCCGTCGTCGTGGGGGGTACGCCTGCCGGGCACGGCCTGACCATCGTGAGCGCGGTCGTCACGGGCGCCAGGGAATCACAAGCCAGCCTCGACTATCGTCGTCTGCCTGGCAGTTCAGTACTGACGGTAACGGGCAGCGTGCCGCTGGGCCGGACCGACGTAACACGGTCGGTATCGGTGGACAACCCGACCCTCTTCACCGCGGGCGTTGTGAAGGCCGGCCTGGGCGAACGCGGCATCATCGTCGATGGCGATCCTGCCGACCTGGATGCCCTGCCCGTGCCTCCGGATCTCGCTGGTTCGCGGACCCTCGCCACGTGGACGTCGCCGCCGCTGGCGGACATCCTGAAGGTCCTGTTGAAGGTTAGCCAGAACCTGTATGCCGACACCATGCTCGAGCTGGTCGGCCGCGTGCCAGCGGCCGACGGGTCGATCGTGCCGGGGACCGCAACGGCCGGGCGGAAAGCCGTCGAAGGGACGCTGGCCGCGTGGGGCATCGCGCCGGACTCGTACCTGCAGGCTGACGGCTCTGGGCTGTCGCGCTACAACTACCTGACCGCCGACCTGCTCGTGCGGGTCCTGACCCGCGTCTACCAGGACCCGAAACACCGCGGACCGTACACGGAGGCGCTGCCGAACGCCGGCATCGATGGCTCGATCGGCGGACGCATGAAGGGGACGAAGGCCGAGAATAACGCCCGGGCGAAGACCGGTTCCATCGCCAATGCCCGCGCGTTGTCCGGGTTCGTGACCAGCGCCGAAGGCGAGCCCCTAGTGTTCTCGTTCATCGCCAACAACTTCAACGTCCCCCAGGCCCAAGCCGACGCCATCGTCGACGGGGTGGTGGCACGTCTGGCCGAGTTCCGGCGCCGCTGATGGCGTCGTCACTCTTCCTCTACGCAGCGTGTGCAATCGCGGCGGTCGGGGGCGTGTCGATCCTCGTGCCGCTGCGGTGGCTCGGCATCCGCAACCGCTGGGTGGCATGGGGTGTGGCGATTGTGGGCCTCCTGACGGCCTCGACCATCCTGTCGTGGCCGGCACCGTCCCTCGGCATCGAGACGCGCCGGTCTGCGCTGGACGAGTTCGCGCCGGTGTTCCAGTTCGTGGAGCGTCACGCGATCCCCGTCCGGGCAACTCCGAATCAGGTCTACAGCGCGTTGAAAACCGTGAGCGCCGACGAAATCCCGCTGTACCGCGAACTGGTGTGGGTCCGCCGGGGCGGCGCGGAGGGTCCGGAGAGCATGCTCAATCCGCCTGACAGTGTGCCGCTGATTGCCGTCGCGACGCGGACGTCGTTCATCACGCTGGCCGACAGGCCCGGCGTTGAGTACGTCATGGGCACCGTGGTGCTGGCGCCGCCGGGCGTCCGGCTGGCGCTGGGGTCGGCACCGGAGTCGTTCCAGGCACTCACGCTGCCGGGGTTCGCCAAGGCGACGATGGGCTTCCGGATCGAACCGCGCGCGAATGGCCTGTGCATGCTGCACGCCGAGACTCGCGTGGAAACCACCGACTATGTGTCGCGTGCGACGTTTGCGCGGTACTGGCGCGTGATCGCGCCGGGGACCACGTTGGTCCACAACATGTGGCTGCGGGCGATCAAGGTGCGCGCCGAGACCATTGCCGCGGCACCGACCGTGGGGCGCGCCGACTGGGACTGGATCGACCGCCTCGGCCGCGAACGCCGGGAGCCTGTCGAAGCCGACCAGCCGCCGGTCCGGATTCGGCGGTAGGGCTGCCGGCACCTGTGTCAGGGCGTGCCGAGGGCTCCCTCGACGGCAGCCAGTGCTGCAGCGCGAACGTCTTCTGCCGTCCCCGTCAGGCCGCCTCCCTGAGCCAGGTCTGGCTTACCGCCACCTTTGCCACCGAACCTGGCCAGCAGATCTTTCAGCAACGCCGCCGCGTCAACGGGAGTTCCGGCGGAGCGGCCAATTACCATCGCGTGCGGCTCGTTCGGCGTGAAGAGCACCATGACGACGCCGGGCGTCGTCATCGCCTGCGCCACCAGCATCTTCAGCCCGGCCTGATCCCAGCCGTCCGGTGATTCGACCACGACGATGGCCTGGCCCATGCGCTGGCCGCGCGTCACCAGCGCGGCAGCTTCGTGGGCGGCGAGCTGTTCCTGGAATCCTCGGAGCGTCCGCTGCTGGTTCTTGTTGTCCTGCTGCAGGCGCTCGATGGAAGCGGGTAACTCCTCGGGCGCGACAGACAGGTACCGGATACAGCCGGCCACCGTGTCGCGCAGGCGCCGGAACTCACCGAGCGCGCGGCCTCCGCACACGAACTCGATCCGGAGGCCGCCGCGCAGTTTCTCCCACGATCTGATCGCGATGACTCCCACTTCGCCCGTCCGCACCACGTGCGTGCCGCCACACGCGGACCGGTCGAACCCCTCCACCTCGATGATGCGGAGCGGTCCCGTACGTGTCGGCTCCTTGCGCAACTGGAGCCCGGCCGCTTCGTCTTCGGAAGCCGTCCGGATGCCAACAGGCCGGTTCTGCCAGACGATCCGGTTGGCCTCCGCTTCAGCGGACGCCAGCGCCTCGGGCGACAACGGCTTGTCGAGGTCGAGAGACGACACGACGGCACCAAGATGGAACCCGACGGTCCGCGCCTGATGCAGCGTGTCGAAGGCGGCCGACAGGATGTGCTGGCCGGTGTGCTGCTGCATGTGATCGAAACGGCGGCTCGCATCGACGCGGCCGCGGACAGCCTGCCCGGACGGGAGCGCCTGGTCCACGACATGCGCGATGCGGCCGTCTTCCAGGTCGACCACCTCGATGACGTGGGCATCACCCAGCGTGCCCGTGTCGAAAGGCTGCCCGCCCGATGTCGGGTAGAAGGCCGTGCGATCGAGCACGACCAGCGTTCGGCCATCGTCGACCTCGCACGACACGACGCGGGCGTCGAACTCGAGGCAGGATGAATCGGTGTAGTAGAGGCGGTGGGTCATATCGGCTATCGGCGTTCGGCGTTCGGCGTTCGGCTATCGGCTGTCGGCGGAATCAGCGGGTCGGCCACGCCGGCGTCGGCGAAGCCCTTGGCTCGCAGCACACAACTGTCGCAGCAGCCGCAGGGCGCGCCAGACGCCGCCGGATCGTAGCAGCTGTGCGTCAGCCCGTAGTCGAGACCCAGTTCCAGGCCGCGCCTGATGATCTGCGCCTTCGACCACGCGATGAGAGGCGTGTGCACGCGGAACCGGGCGCCGTCGACGCCGGCACGGGTGGCCAGCGCCGCCGTCTGCTCGAAGGCGCGGATGAACTCGGGCCGGCAGTCCGGATACCCCGAATAGTCGAGGGCGTTCACGCCAATGACGATGTCGCGGGCGCCGAGGGCTTCGGCCCAGGCGAGCGCGAGGGAGAGGAACACGGTATTGCGCGCCGGCACATACGTACTCGGGACCGACGGGGTGTCAAACGTGCGATCTTTGGGCACGTCGCCGTCGCCCACGAGCGACGAACCGCCAAAGGCGGCGAGATCCAGCGTCAGTTCGACGTGCTTCGCCACGCCCAGCGCGGCCGCCACCCGGCGCGCCGCGGCAAGTTCAATCGCGTGGCGCTGGCCGTACACGATGCTCAGCGCGCAGAGATCGAACCCCTCGGCACGCATGATGGCTGCGGCCGTGTAGGAGTCGAGCCCGCCGCTGAGAAGTACGACTGCGTTCATCGGTGCTTCCTGCTTCGTGCTTCCTGCTTCTACTGCCTACTGTCTACTGCCTACTGCCTACTGTCTACTGCCTACTGTCTACTGATTCTTCCCTGACCCCTACACCCCGCGGACGTCCGCGCCCCAGATGTACTTGTGCACCTGGAGTTGCAGGCGCACCTTCAGGCCGTCCTCGAGAATCCAGGCCGCCAGTTCAGCCGGCGGCAGGACGCCGTGCACCGGGGAGAACAGCACGCATGCGCTGCGTTCCCCCAGGTGGTGTTCTCGAAGAACGCTCCTGGCGTATTCGTAGTCCGCGCGATCCTGGATGACGAACTTCACCTCATCGGCCGGCCACAAATCGTCCAGATTGGGCCAGTGCATCCGATGGGCTTCGCCGCTGGCCGGGCACTTGACGTCGATGACCCGTACGACGCCCCGGGGAACACGATCCAGGCTGACGTGCCCGCCGGTCTCGAGCAGCACCGTTGCGCCTGCGGCCAGCAGCTTTCCCATCAACGGATACACGTCGTCCTGCAGCAGCGGCTCCCCGCCCGTCAACTCGACCAGCCGGCAATGCGTCCGGTCGATCGCTGCCATGACCTCGTCCACGGACATCTTGGTGCCGCCCGTGAACGCGTAGGGGGTGTCACACCACGCACAGCGGAGGTCGCACGCCGCCAGGCGGACAAACACGCACGGCAGTCCGGCGTACGTGGACTCGCCCTGAATCGAATGAAAGATTTCGCTGATGGTCAGCATGTCGGGCAGATTCCATTCTAACTGGGGATTGGGGGTTGGGGGTTGGGGATTGGGGAGCCACGTCGTAGCGCTTCGCGCGGAGGCGGAATGCCTGGGCCACTCCCTACTTCCTACTTCCTACTTCCTACTTCCTACTTCCTGCTTCCTGCTTCTTGCTTCTGTCCCTTGTCCCTTGTCCCTTGCCCCTACCCATGCCCCTACCCATGCCCCATGTCCCGTGGCCCAAGCGCTACAATGCGCCGACGGACACACGAGGGCTGCCCATGGACAACGTTCGTATCGGTACGTCCGGATGGAGTTACCCGTCCGGACCCGGCACGTGGAACGGCATTTTCTACCCGCCGGGCCGTTCGGTCAGGGGCCGCAAGTTCGACGAACTGGCGTACTACGCGGAGCACTTCGATACGGTCGAGGTGAACGCCAGCTTCTATCGTCTTCCTGACCCGGGCGTCACGCGGAAGTGGGCGCAACGAACACCGGCCCAGTTCGACTTTGCCATGAAGCTGTTCCAGAAGTTCACGCACCCCTCGATGTATCACAAGTCGTCGAAGGCGGGGGTCCCCCCGGAACTGGACACGGCGGCCGTGCCGGCGGTGTCCCTGGGCGACGTTGACGCGTTCAAGGCCGCGATCGATCCCCTCGCCCAGTCCGGCAAACTCGGAGTCCTGCTGGCGCAGTTCCCGCCGAGTTTCCGCGACAGCCCGGACACACGCGCGTACCTGGTCTGGCTGCTGCAGGCGTTCAAGGGTTACCCGGTTGCCGTCGAACTGCGGCACCGCAGCTGGAGCGATCGTGTCACCGAGACGCTTGCCCTGCTGAACGAGCTGGACGCGGCGTGGGCGCAGATCGACGAACCGAAGTTCCGTTTCTCGATTCGCCAGAACCTGTTACCGAACCTCAGAGGTCTGTATTACCTCCGGCTGCACGGCCGCAACGCCGAGAAGTGGTGGACGCACGACCATCCGGACGAGCGGTACAACTATCTGTATTCGCCGCAGGAGATCGAGTCGTTCAGCGAGACCGTCTCGAACGTGCGGCGCCTCGTACAGAAGATCTATGTCTTCATGAACAACCACTTCGCGGCCAAGGCCGTGGCCAACGCGGCGACGCTGCGGCACCTGATTGGCCAGAGCGTGCCCGGCACCTACCCCGAAGGGATGCTGACGCGTTATCCGTTCATGCGGGGCTATGCGCGGGAGTCCGGTGGAACGCAGGCAGGGGTGTTGTTCGACGAGGCGCCTGACGGGGAAATGCCAGCAGGGGGCGCAGAGTCACCGGAGGAGTAGCTGGCTCGGTGAATTCGCCGGGACGCCAACCACGAACGTGGTGCGAGGTCGTCCCAGAATTCCCTCCGCGTGATCTGCGCGCCCTGCGCGGCAAGTTCATTTTACATACATTCGCTTGACGAGATCCCCTAATTCGATCTTGTCGACGACATCCATGCCGGAAATGACCTGGCCGAAGATCGCGTACTTGCCTTCCGGGATCTTGCGGGGCAGCTTCGTGATGTAGAACTGGCTCTCGGCCTTGGAGGCGTCTCCGGAACTCGCCATGCCAACCGCGCCCTTCTTGTGGGTCAGCGTCTTGCTGATCTCGGCCACGCCAATCGGCCTGCCGCTGCCCCGCCGGCCCCACATCTCCTGTCGCTTCAGGTCCTTCGATTCGGGATCGCCGACCTGGACAACGAACGACTCAACCCGATGAAAATGCTGACGGTTGTAGAAGTTCGACTTCACCAGTGCGAGGAAGTTCGCGACAGTCTTCGGGGCTTCCTGGGGATACAACTCGATCACGACCGTCCCCCGGGGCAACTCCATCACCACCACGGGATTGCCCGGTGCCGGCGCTGGCGCCTGAGCCGCTGCCACACCCGTCCCGATTACCGACGCCGCAACCACCGCCGCTGCCATCACCGCACGCACCACATGCCGCATGAGTCACTCCTTGGAGTCCACACTACGCCGGAAGGGGACCCGAAGCCCGGCGAGGGGATGATACCACCTCGCTGGGGACATGGGGCATGGGGCATGGGACATGGGGCATGGGGCATGGGGCATGGGTAGGGACAAGGGGCAAGGGGCAAGGGGCAAGGGACAGGGGCAAGGCCGAGAGCCGCAGGCCGCAAGGCGAAAGCCTGTCTTATCGTCCCGTGTCGAGTTTCGGGCAGCGCTGGGCGATGACGCATTCGCCGCAGCGCGGCGAGATGGGCCGGCAGACGTTCTGCCCCCAGGTCACGAGATACAGATTGAGGTAAGGCCACCAGCGCGCCGCAATCCGATCGTACAATGCCTGTTCTGTCTCTTCGGGCATACGTGTCCGCACCCAGCCCATCCGGTTCGAGATCCGGTGCACATGTGTGTCCACGCAGATGTTGCGCAGGCTCTTGAACCCGAGGATGAGGACCAGATTCGCCGTCTTGCGTCCCACGCCTGGCAGCGTGAGCAGTTCGTCCATCGTGCCCGGCACACGCCCGCCGAACGACTCGAGCAGGATGCGGCACGTGTCCTTCACGTGCACGGCCTTGGTGCGGTAGAAACTGACGGGATAGATCAGCTTCTCAATCCGCCTGACCGTAAGCCTGGCCATGGCGGCCGGCGTGGGCGCCGCCGCGAACAGCCGCGCAGAGGCGGCCGCGGTCGTCGCGTCCTGCGTGCGAGCCGACAACAACGTGGCAATCAGGACCTGGAACGCATCTTCGCGCTGCTCCTCGGCGATCTTTTCGACGACGGGCATCTCGAGGCCGGTGATCGCGCGGGCGAGGCGCCGCATGACCCACTCGACGTCGCGGGAAGCCGGCTTGGGCAGGGTGCGTGGTGTCATGGGCTCGACGACCGGATCGGCGTCACGGGCGGGTGCCCATCCAGGACGGCAAGCACGTTGGTCGCAGCGAGGTCGGCCATGGCCGTGCGCGTCTCGACGGTCGCACTGCCGAGGTGAGGCGCCAGCACGACGTTTTCCATCGGGAGCAGGGCGGCGTGGATCGTGGGTTCCCGCTCGTACACGTCCAGCGCCGCACCCGCGATGATCCCTTCCCGCAGCGCCCATGCCAGGGCTTCTTCGTCGATGACGGGCCCGCGCGACGTGTTGACGAGGTATGCGGTGCGCTTCATACGCGCCAGAGCGCGCCGGTCGATGAGGTGGCGGGTGTCGGGGGTCAGCGGCACGTGAAGGGACACCACGTCGGACGACGTGAGCAACGTATCCAGGCCCATCGATTCGCCACCACCGGTCGCCGGCGTCAGACCGGCCGCGTCATCTCCCGTCGTCGTGTACGCCACCCGCATCCCGAAGGCCCCCGCCCGCGCGGCCACGGCGCGGCCGATGCGGCCCAGGCCCACAATCCCCAACTGCTTGCCGCGCAGATCCGACCCCAGCATGAAGTCGAGCGCCCAGCCCTTCCACGCGCCCCGGCGCACGAGCCGTTCGCCTTCGGGCACGCGCCGCATGATCGACAGCATCAGGGCCCAGGTGAAGTCGGCGGTGGCTTCGGTCAGGACGTCCGGCGTGTTCGTGACCACCACACCCCGGGCGCGCGCCGCCGCGACGTCCAGGTTGTCGTACCCCACGGCGATATTGGCGACAACCTTCAGCGACGGCCCAGCCGCGTCGAGTACGGCGTCATCGACGCGGTCAGTCAGCAGGCACATGAGCGCCTGCTTGCCGGCCACTCGGCGCAGCAGTTCTTCGCGCGGGATGGCGTCAGGCCCCTCGTAGAGATCGACGTCGCAGGCCAAAGCCACGCGGGTGACCACGGAGGCCGGGAGGCGACGCGTGATCAGGACGCCTGGCTTGGACATGGACCGTGGGTCAGCGTGAGACGTAGGCCTGGCGGCACGTGTCGGAACAGAAATACACGGTCCCGTCGGGTCCCCGGGCCGACAAGGCATGCGACGGCACGACGTACGTGCCGCACACGGGATCGCGCACCATCAGTTCGCCCTTGGGTGCGGGCGCCGCGGACCTGGCCGGGCCTCGCCCGCCACCTGACGCCGCCCGGCCCGACGCGCCGTCCGCGATGCCACGGACGATCCGTCCGATGGCACGGAACACCACCATCAGGAACAGCGCCCAGAGCAGGAATTTCGTCAGCACGTCGTTGGCGCCATCTACTTGCCCGGAGGAACCGCACCGGCCGGCGGCACCGCCGCCCCGCCCGGGTGAGCGGCATTCAGGTTGTCCAGGGCCCGCTGCGCGGCTCGGGCTTCGTCACTGCCAGGGGCGATCTTCAGCACTTCTTCCCACGCCGCGGCGGCTCCCTTCAAATCCTGCTTGCCGAACGCGCGGACGATGCCCATGTTGAGGTAGCTCTTGACGTGCCTGGGATCGATCTGGAGCGACCGCTCGAACTGCGCCAGCGACCTGTCCGCCTGATCCGTGTAGTAGTAGCTCACGGCCAGATCCGTACTCACGTTCGCGTCGTTCGGGTTGAGCGCGAGCGCCGCTTCGTACCAGCCAATCGCGTCCTGGTATCGTTCGGCATCGAAGTACAGGTTACCCAGCTGCACGCGCGACTCGACGTTTTTCGGATCCCGGTCGGCCACGTTGCGCATGGCCGTGACCTGACTCTCGTCGAGCATCGGGCGCGCCGGCGTGGTGGGCGCCGCAGCAGGCGCGCTGGCCATCTGGGCGGCCGCCGCCACCGGCCGCACGGGAGCCTGCTGCGTTCCGAGAATCCAGCCGGCGATCAGGCCGAACAGCGTACCGGCAACGGCGAAGACGATATTCTCAGCTTTCATGACAAGGGGACCTCTCAGGCAGCGTCAAGGCGCGGCCGGGTATAGGAGCGATCATAACAACGTGCGCAAGAACCAGTCCACCACGGCATCAATCAGCTCGGGGTGTCGCGCCAGCATGACGGTTCCGTGCCCGGCTTCCGACAACACGCGGAGTTCGCGCGGGCCGTTCCCGGCGGTCACCAGGGTACGCGCGGTGCGCAGCGCGAACGGATCTTCCGAACTCGCCACCAGCAGGGCTGGCCTGTCGCCGTACCGCGTGACGGGCTGCTCGATCCGCAAGCCCCGATAGTCCAGGGACGCCGACAGCAGCACCAGCGATCGGATGCTGGGATCGTTCGACGCCACGATCGCGGCGATGTTGGCGCCGAGCGAGGCCCCCGCCATGCCGAGGCGCGTCGCCGCCACCTCCGGGCGCGCCGCCAGATACCCGCGCGCCGCCTCCGCATCGAGCGCCAGGTCGGCAAACGACCCGGGCGTCGTCCCGTCGGTGCTGCCAGCACCCGTCCCGCCGCGCCGGAAGTCCACGGCCAGCGCGGCGATACCTGCCTGCGCAAGGGCCTGCCCGGTCGCGTCCCAGTCCTGGCGAGTGCGCGTCGCCATGTGCAGCAGCACGACTCCGGGCGCGGGCCACCGCTCCGGCACGAACAACGAGCCAGTAACCAGCACGCCGTCGCGCGCCGTGAAGGTCACCATTTGCGGATCGACACGCAACGGCCGGCTGATCGTATGCGTCCGGCTGAAGCCGGACGCCACGACAGTCCTGACCTCCTCGGCCTGGAGGTCGCGGGCCGACCGCCCCCCCCCCCCCCCCCACCCCCCCCCCGCCCCCCCGGGGGGGGGGGCGCCCCCCCCCCCCCCGCCACGACAACGAGGGACGCCATCCCGCACACCAGTGCGGCCACCGCCAGCACGCGGGCATCACGGATCATTGCAGCAGCGCCACCATCTCGCGCACGGCCCGATCCAGCCCCACCAGGGACGCGCGCGCCACGATACTGTGGCCGATGTTCAATTCGGCGATGTGCGGGATCGCGACAACGGGCCGGACGTTCAGGTACGTGAGGCCGTGCCCGGCAAGCACCTCGAGTCCCGCGGCGTTCGCCCGCAGGGCGGTCTCGCGAATCTGCACCTCATGCGCGGCACGGTCGGCTTCGGCGGCATCAGCGAAAGGCCCGGTGTTGATCTCGATGGCGTCAGCGCCCACGGCCTTCGACGCCTCCACCTGGTCGGCCAGAGCGTCGATGAAGATGCTCACCCTGATGCCTGCCGGGCGGCAGACGGCCACGGTACGGCGTACCGCGTCGAGGTTGTGCACGACGTCCAGGCCGCCCGTCGTTGTCACCTCTTCGGGCCGCTCCGGTACCAGCGTGATCTGGTGGGGCTTCACGCGCGCCGCGATGCCTGTCATCTCGGGCGTGGCCGCCATCTCGATATTCAGCTTCGAGCGCACGACCTGCCGCAGCAGTTCCACGTCCCGATCCTGAATATGGCGGCGGTCGCTGCGCAGGTGCACGGTGATGCCTTCGGCCCCGGCCAGCTCGGCAATCACCGCCGCGGCCACGGGATCCGGCTCCGTGGCCTTGCGGGCCTGACGAATGGTGGCGATGTGATCGATGTTGACTCCAAGTCGCATGGCTCTGCTTCCTACTTCCTACTTCCTACTTCCTACTTCTTGCTTCTTGCTTCTTACGTCCCACCGCTCACTGCCCCAGCTCCCGCGTCACCGCGTCAGCGATTTCGCGGGCCCAGACGTTGATCTCGCCGTCGTGCTCGCCCTCGATCATGATGCGCAACAACGGCTCCGTGCCCGAATAGCGGATCAGCATCCTCCCGCGTCCGCCGAGTTTGTGCTCGACGCCGGCCACCACGTCGGCGATGGCCGGCACGGCTTTCCAGTCCCGACGATCGCGGACACGCACGTTGACCAGCACCTGCGGGAACGTCCTCAGGCCGGCCGACAGCTCGGCGAGGGGCAGCCCGGTTTCGCCCATTACGCGCAACACGTTCAGCGCGGTGACGAGCCCGTCGCCCGTGAAGAGCGTATCCATGAAGATGATGTGCCCGGACTGTTCACCGCCCAGGGCCAGCCCCCGGCGCACCATCTCTTCCATGACGTACTTGTCGCCCACGGGGCAGCGCACCATCGTCACGCCGATGTCTCGCAGGGCGATTTCGAGGCCGATATTGCTCATGACCGTCGCCGCCACGGCGCCGCCCCGCAGGGTGCCCCGGGCCACCATCTGCCTCGCGCACATGAACATGACGGCGTCACCATCCACGAGGCGGCCGGCGGCGTCCACGAACATGGCGCGGTCGCCATCCCCGTCGAACGCAACCCCCATCGAGCAGCCGTGGTCGACAACCGCCCGCTGGAGCCGTTCGGGATGAGTCGACCCGCAGTCCAGGTTGATGTTGCGGCCGTTCGGCTCGACACCCAGCGTCACCAGGTCGAAGCCGAGCTCCATCAGCAGGCGTGGCGCCACGGTCACAGTCGCCCCGTGTGCGCAATCGATGGCAATCCGGGCGGTATGGGCCGGCCGGCCGCCGTTGAGCGCTGCCCTGGCATGTTCCAGGTAGGCCGCGGTGAGATTCGCCTCGCGGACGGGGCCCGCCTCTCCTGGCGGCGTGGCCCACGACCGGTCGGCGACCAGGGCCTCGACGTTGGCCTCGAGCGCCTCGGTGTACTTGGCGCCCGTCCCTGCAAACACCTTGATGCCGTTGTCCTCGAAGGGGTTGTGCGATGCCGAGATGACGATGCCGGCCACATAATGTTGCCGGCCGGTCAGGTACGCAATCGCCGGTGTCGGGATCACGCCGGCGCTCTCGACGTCCGCCCCGGCAGACGCGGCGCCAAACGCCAGTTCCTGTTCGATCCACGTACCCGACTCTCTGGTGTCGCGGCCGATGAGCAGGTGTGTGGGTTCGGCCGTGTGGGGAAGCGCCCGCACCAGGGCAACACCCAGGCGCCGGATCGTGTCACGGTCGAGCGGAAAGGCCCCGGCCTGACCGCGGACGCCGTCGGTACCGAACAGTTTCTGGCTCATGCGTGATGGCCCATGGCGACAGTCTCTTTCGAATCCGGCCTTGTCAGCGAATGAGGATCTGCACCTGCTGGGGGCCGATGCGCACGATGCCGAGCGTGTGGCGGGACGTCACGCTCACGTCAAGCGTGTAGCGGCCGGGACCCAGCCCGGACAGGTCCACTTCGGCGACGACATCATCTGTCGAGAGTCCTCGCAGCACATCGTCCGGGCCGCGGACCGTGACCGACACATTCGACGGTGTCGCCCTGGCGGACAACGACGACCTCAGGTTCTTCATGCGCACCGGGACGTTGGTGAGCGTCCGTTCCGATCGGACCGGAGAGATGCTGACCGTGACGCGCGCGGTCCGGGGCGAACGCAGGCGGGCAGAACTGTCGGGCAGCCCGATGTTCACAACCTCCCGGACGGACGTGGTCGCCCCGCCGATTTCGACAGGTTCTGTCGCCGCCTGGTGCAGAGAGCGCAGGGCCGACTCGGGGCCAACCACCTCCACCTCCGTCGGTTCAATCTGGAGGCGCTCGATGAAGTACCCCGGCGCAGGCTGCCCCTCGACGGACGGCGCCACCGGAATCGTCTTGACCGTCTGTCGTTCAAAGAGCAGCGGGATCGTCGCCGGGCCCACGAACGTCACCTCGATGCCGAACGGCACGCGCACCTGTTCGGGCGTGACATGGAACAGGCGGCGGCCGGGTTTTGCCGTGGCCGTGTCGATGACCGTCACGACGTCTCCCGCAGACAACTGCCCGAGCGTGGTTGACGCACCGCGCACACGGACGTCAACCGTGCTCGGGGCTTCGCCGACGACTTCGAGGTTCTCCGGGATGTTCTGCAGTTCGAGCGGTGACCGCAGCGTACGCTCGACAATCTGCTCGCCGCCGACGGCCAGCCAGAACATCACGGCAATCACCACGGAGAGGATCTTGAGCCCGAGTTTGCGGAAGGGGTTGTAGGCCATCAGTCGAACCCTCCCCCCGGGCCGGTCTCCGATGTCTGCCGGCGCTGCGGCACCAGGGTCCGCAGGCGGGCGCGCAGGTGATCCGCGTCGAGCCCGACCTCGATGTGGCCGTCAAGGGCGATCGAGATGCGTCCGGTCTCCTCGGACACGACAATGGCGGCCGCGTCGCTTTCTTCGGTGAGACCAATCGCGGCGCGGTGCCTCGTGCCAAAGTCCTTGCTGATCGCCGGGTTGACCGTCAGCGGCAGGAAGCAGGCCGCGGCAGCGGCACGTTCGGCCTGGATGATCACGGCCCCGTCGTGCAGCGGTGACTTCACCTGGAAGATGCTCAGCAGCAGGTCTGACGTGACCGTCGCATCGAGGGGAATACCGCCTTCGATGTAGTTGCGGAGACCGATGTCGCGCTCGACGGCGATGATCGCGCCGGTCCGCTGGCTGGCGAGGATGGTGGAGGCCACCACCAGTTCTTCGACCAGTTCGTCCGCGCTCACCGTGCGGGAGAAGAACCGGAAGAACCGGGCGCGGCCGAGGTTCGCCAGCGTCCGGCGAATCTCCGTCTGGAAGAGGACAATGGCCGCGAACACGACGTAACCGGCGACGTTCCGGATGAGCCAGTTGACCGTGTCGAAGCGGGCCCATTCGGACAGGTAATAGAGCCCCACGAGGACGCCCACGCCGAGGCCCATCTGCACCGCGCGCGTGCCGCGAATCAGCTTGAGGAGTTCGTAGATGACCACCGCCGCGATCAGGATGTCGATCGCGTCGGCCCACCTGAACTCGGGGCGCCCGACAAACGTCATCAACTGGTCGATCATGCCGTTCGCATCATGTCCGTGTCACCATACGGCGCACCGGGCGCGCCTGCGTCCCGGAGGTGATTCCTCAACGCCCGGCGTAACGGCGCAGGGTGTCCGCCACGCTGACCGCCTGCACCATGGGAGCCACCGCGTGTACCCGCACGATGTGCGCACCGAGGAGTACGGCGGCGGTCACCGCCGCAGCCGTGCCCCAGTCTCGTTCGCCGGGCGGCAGCGTTCCCACAGCCTCGGTGAGGAACGACTTGCGCGACGGCCCGATGAGCAGGGGGCGGTCGAGGGCAGCCAGCCGCGGCAGTGCCGCCAGGAGAGCCCAGCTGTGCTCGGCGCGTTTCGCGAAGCCCAGTCCGGGGTCCAGGATGATGCGCGCGTGCGGAATCCCGGCCATCGTCGCCCGGGCCACCGCCATCTGCAACTCGATGGAAACGTCCTCGGCGACGTCGCCGTAGACCGCTTCGCGGTACATGTCGCGGGATCGACCGCGCGTATGCATCAGGATGACGGCCGCACCCGTACGCGCGACCACCTCACCGACCGACCGATCATACCCTAAACCGCTGATATCGTTCACGATACAGGCTCCCGAGGCAATCGCAGCCTTCGCCACGGCAGCCTTGTACGTGTCAATGGAGATGGGGACTGCGAGTTTTCCTTTCAGGCGGTCGATGATCGGAACGACGCGCGCCAGTTCGGCGGCCTCGGACACGGCGGGCGCACCCGGCCGGGTCGACTCACCGCCGATATCAATGATGTCGGCGCCCTCGGCTTCCATACGGAGGGCCAGTTCCACGGCCTCGTCCGGATCGGTCACGCCTCCCGCGAAGGAGTCGGGTGTGACGTTGACGACGCCCATGACGAGGGTGCGGGGACCGAGTTCGAGTATCCGGCCATCGGCGAGGGGTACCGTGAACGACGCTCTGGCGTGAATCATGGGGCTACTCTACTCGGGGCTAGAGGCTGGAGGCTAGAGGCTAGGAGGCTTGGGGCAGGAAGCCGTTGCAGTAGGTAGCCCCGGGTCTCCCGCCTACGCGCCATGCGCTACGGCGAGGCCTCGACGAAGTTCGAAGAACGTAGTCGGGTCAGGTCCGGGGGCCGGAGGCCGGAGGCCGAAAGCCGAAGGTCGAAAGCCGTCTCTGTGACCGTACGTAGCACGGGCCAGCCTGGTGTATACCGAGGCTGGCCCCATGCCTTGCCTACTGACTACTTCCTACTGTCTACCCCTGCTTCTTCCTTCTTGCTTCTTGCTTCTTCCCACTCACGGCCCCTGGGGCACGGGGCTGGGCATCGCAGGCGGAGCGATGCCCGGCGCATCAGGTGCCGCAGCAGCGCCATCGTCAACCGTGACGCTCGGGGACGCGTGAACCGCAGGCGGATTGCCACCCGCCGGCTCGCCGGCCACGATCCGTTTGACCTGTTCACCGTCGAGCACTTCGCGCGTGAGCAGTTCATCGGCCATCGTCAGCAGAGCGGGCTTGTACTCGGTGAGAATGTCCTTGGCCCGGTCGTACGCGTCCGAGACGAGGCGCCGGACTTCCTGGTCGATCTTGATGGCCGTGTCCTCGCTGTAGTCCTGGTGCTGCGAGATCTCCCGGCCGAGGAAGATCTGCTCTTCCTTCTTGCCGAAGGTCAGCGGCCCCATGACGTCGCTCATGCCCCACTCGCACACCATCTTGCGCGCCAGTTCCGTCGCGCGTTCGATGTCGTTCCCCGCGCCCGTGGTGATGCTGCCGATGCAGATTTCCTCGGCCAGACGCCCTCCGAGGAGGATCGCGAGCTGGTCGCGGAGGTAGTCGCGGGAGTAGTTGTGTTTCTCGTCCGTCGGCAACTGCATCGTGAGGCCGAGCGCCATCCCGCGAGGGATGATGGTGACCTTGTGAATCGGGTCCGCATTCGGCAGCACGACGGTCAGCAGTGCATGGCCCGCCTCGTGGATGGCCGTCACGCGCTTCTCGGACTCGCTGATGACCATCGAGCGCCGCTCGGTGCCCATCATGACCTTGTCCTTCGCGTACTCGAAGTCGGCCATCTTCACGGCCTTCTGGTTGTACCGGGCCGCGTTGAGCGCGGCTTCATTGACCAGGTTGGCCAGATCGGCGCCCGAGAAGCCCGACGTGCCGCGAGCCAGGACGCTGGGGTCCACGTCGTCGGCCAGGGGGATCTTGCGGGTGTGCACCACCAGGATGCCTTCGCGCCCCCGGATGTCCGGACGATTGACGATGACGCGGCGGTCGAAGCGGCCGGGGCGCAGCAACGCGGGGTCGAGCACATCGGGGCGGTTGGTGGCCGCCATCAGGATGACACCCTCGTTGGACTCGAAGCCGTCCATCTCGACGAGCAGCTGGTTGAGCGTCTGCTCGCGCTCGTCGTGGCCGCCGCCCAGCCCGGCGCCGCGATGGCGCCCGACCGCGTCGATTTCATCGATGAAAATGATGCACGGCGCGTTCTTCTTGCCCTGCTCGAACAGGTCGCGCACGCGGGAGGCCCCGACACCAACGAACATCTCGACGAAGTCCGAGCCGCTGATCGAGAAGAACGGTACGTTCGCTTCGCCGGCCACGGCCCTGGCCAGCAGCGTCTTGCCCGTTCCGGGAGGGCCCATCAACAGCACGCCTTTGGGAATCCGGCCGCCGAGTTTCTGAAATCGCTGGGGCTCCTTCAGGAACTCGATGATCTCCTGCAGTTCTTCTTTGGCCTCGTCAACGCCGGCCACGTCCTTGAAGGTCACCTTCTTCTGGGAGCCGGACGAGAGCTTGGCTTTGCTCTTGCCGAACGAGAGGGCCTTGTTGCCTCCGCTCTGCATCTGGCGCATGAAGAAGATCCAGAAGCCGATCATCAGGAGCGCGGGCGCCCAGGAGTAGAGCAGCGATGCCCAGGGGCTGGCCGTTTCGGGCTTGGCCGTGATGGCCACATTGCGGTCCTGCAGTTTGTTCGCCAGGCCTTCAAACTGTGTCGGGGCGAAGGTGCGGAACGTCTCCTGCGCCTTGGTGGTGCCGGTGATCTCGTTGCCGGTGATGGTGACAGTCGTCACCTGTCCCGACTCAACCCACGACATGAAGTCGCTGAACGTCACGGGCCGTTCGCGGGGGTTGAACGTCGACGAATAGCTCCAGACGAGCACGCCAACGACGACGAGCACCATCCAGAACAACAAGCTCCGAAGTGTGGAGTTCACCCAAGATCCCCCAGTGGCTTAACTATCAAGGTTACCACGCTTTGCGTGGTTTCCGTCACTCGCGCGTCGTCACTCGGGCCGCATCCCGCCACCCACACGATCCGGTCGGCCGCATCGACGACGAGCGGCACACGGTCGCGCCGGTCACGAGGCACCTTCCGGTCCACGAACACGTCCTGCAGTTTCTTGCGTCGGCCCAGCCCCAAGGGCAGGAAGGTGTCACCCGGCCGGCGGGATCGGACCCACAGGCCCCCGACGGTGGCTGCCGCGTCGACCACTCCGGTCACGCCGGCGACAACGTCTTCATTCCGAAGGACTTGCTGACCATCCGCCGCGAGGAGTTCGGCGTCGATGAGGACGCCGGCTTCAGGAATCACGGCCCGCCCCGGGACGGGCAGCGCGTGGCGGAACGACACGGACGGCTGAAACCCGCGACCTTCCCTGCTATATAAGACTACGTTCTCCGATTTTCGTTCCATCCGAACGCCCGGCAGGTCGATGACGCCGTCCGCTGGCGCGCCGGCCGCATCCAGAACACGTTGCACGTGAGCGGCGCCCTGAAAAGCCGGACTCACGCGGGCCAGCGCATGGCGCACCACGCGCCGGCTGACAGCCGCCGGCAGCGACTGCAACTCGCGGGCGTCGAACGTGACCCGCCCGGGACCGCCACGCCCCAGGACGTTCAGCGCCGCTGCGCCGGCCACCTCATCCAGTAAGACACCGTCTTCGCGCAAAACGGCCGCCTCGCGAGCCAGGACCTCGACGATATCCCCTCCCAGGTGGGCGGCCAGGAGCGGCACCAGGACATGCCGAACCCAGTTGCGCGGAATCGTCGTGTCGTCGTTCGACGCGTCATCCCGGAAGGCGATGCCGCGCTCGCACAGGTAGTGTCTGAGCGCGGCCCGCCGTTCGTCGAGCAGCGGCCGCACAATGGAGCCGCGGCGTGGCGGAATGGCGGCAAGGCCTGTCGCGCCAGCTCCGCGAAGCAGACGCAGCAGAAACGTCTCGGCCTGATCGTCCCTGGTGTGGCCGGTGGCGATGGTGTCGGCGTCGAGCCGTCCGGCGGATCGCTCCAGAAACCGGTACCGGGCGCGGCGGGCGGCCACTTCCACAGACACCCGCTGCACGCGGGCCATGGAGCCGACGTCGATCTGCTGGACCTCGATGGGCAGATCAAGGGACGCGGCGAGATCGCGGCAGAACACCTCGTCCGCGTCACTCTGCTCGCCGCGCAGCCGGTGGTTCAGATGAGCCAGGCCGGCCACGGCGAATCCGGCGCCCGGCGCGATGTCGAGTAGAACGTGCAGCAAGGCCACCGAGTCGGAGCCGCCCGACACGGCCGCCACGACGCGGGCGCCAGGCGGAATCAGTCCGCCGCGCCCGATGCTGCGTGCGACGCGGGTGACGAGTGGGCTCATGGACTCGGCCTGGGCGGTGATACACGAAGAGGGGTCGACGTGGAACGCGCGACCCCTCTTCGTCGTCTGGTGCCGGTGCAGGGACTTGAACCCCGGACTCCGCGGATATGAGCCGCGTGCTCTGACCAACTGAGCTACACCGGCGGCAAACCTTGATTATATCAGGGGCTAGGGGCTAGGGGCTAGGGGGCGGAGGACAAGAAGTAGGAAGTAGGAAGTAGGAAGTAGGAAGTAGGAAGTAGGAAGCACGACGCTGGAGGCGGCATGGCCTGCGGCCGGCGTGTGGAGCCTTGGGCA
Organism: uncultured Vicinamibacterales bacterium; assembly: GCA_964372095.1. GTDB lineage: Bacteria > Acidobacteriota > Vicinamibacteria > Vicinamibacterales > JAKQTR01 > CAYJPV01. The sequence continues at coordinate 32,710 of CAYJPV010000014.1, forward strand.
TCGGCGAGGCATCGGCGGAGGGCCGGAATCTGTCGCGGCTCCTGATAGACTGGCACAGGGAGAATCCACGCATGCTCGACGACAACGACCCGGTACGGATCCGCGCGTACATCGAGACCGCCGACCACTACTTCAAGGTGCTCGAGAAGCCGGACGTCCTGTTCAACAAGCCGTACGTGCCCGTGTCCGAGGCCCCGTTCGCGCTCGCCCGTCTGTCAGGTCTGCTGCACCATCTGCGCCTGGGGCCCAACCACGTCGTGCTGGATTTCGGGGCGGGCATGTGCTGGCTCAGCGGGGTGCTGGCCCGCATCGGTTGTCGCCCAATCGCGCTCGACGTGTCCGAAGCCGCGCTCCGCCTTGGTGCCCGGGCGTTGAGCACCCTGCCCCAGTTGCCGTCCGGCCCGCCGGTGCAGTTCAAGGTCTTCGACGGGTTCACGTTCGACATCCCGGGCGAATCGGTCGACCGTGTGGCGTGTTTCGACGCGCTGCACCACGTGCCGAACAAGCGACAAGTGCTCTCGGAGATGTTTCGCGTGCTGAGGCCGGGCGGACTGGTGTGTTTCGCAGAACCAGGCCCGGGCCATGCGGATTCGGACGAGTCCCTCCGTGAGAGTCAGCATTACGGCGTGCTCGAAGACGAAGTCGACCCGGCGCTGCTCTGCGGGATGGCGCACGAGATCGGGTTCACGGAGTCGTACCTCGTGCCGATCGGCGAACCCGGCGGCGTCGTATGGTCCCCTGAGGACGACCATCTGGCAGCAGGGCCGATTGCGACGATGACGTGCCCGGTCAGGGAGGTGCTCATCGTACTGCGGAAGGGTCACGACAACCCTGATTCGCGCTCGCCTTCTCAGCTGGAAGCCCGGGTGCAAGTCACGGCGCCCGCGGCGCCGGTCATGCCCGGCGCTGAATTCGCCGTGACGGTGCGGGTCAGCAACGCGGGTGACACCAGGTGGCTCGCTCTGCCCGACACGCCGGAGGTTCCAGGCACGAAGCCCCTCGACTATGCCGAGGCGTTTCTCCGCAAGTCCATCGTGCCAGGGGCCTACGTCAATCAGGAACCGGTCGGACGTTATCGGCAGTACATCGAACGCAACAACCTCCAAGGCACCGTGACCGTGGGCGCGCACCTGCTCGGCCCGGACGGCACCATGATCGATCGGGACTACGCCCGGGGGTTCTTCGGACGCGACATCACGGCGGGCGACGAGACGGACGTGACCATCCGGATGGTCGCCCCGATGACTCCGGGGATGTACGGCCTGGTGTTCGATCCGGTTGACGAATACGTCGCGTGGTTCGGAGACCTCGGATCGCCCGTCGTGCGCGACTACCTGCGCGTGGAGGGGGCGGACCTCCCGCGCGACAGCCGTGACCCGGGCGCGCTCCAGCACCAGCTCGCCGTCAGCGGGCAGCCCGGATCGCGCCACGTCAGCGTGGAGGTCACCAACACCGGCGACACGATCTGGCTGCCCGGACCGCTGTCGGTGCCCGGAGAAGTCATGCTCGGCATTCAGTCGCTGGCCACCGACGGCACGCTCATCGACCGGGACTGGCGGCGAGTCCCGCTCCCGAGGTGCGTCATGCCCGGCGAGACCGTGACCATCCCGATCGACCTGTCGCAGGAGGTCAGGGCACGGTACGGCCGGGTGCGGCTGGACATGGTGGCCGAAGGCCTCTACTGGTTCGAACACACCGGCAGTGTCCCGGTCGAGCTGGCCCTGCCCGCTCGCTGACGCGCCCGCGGGGCGGGTCCGTCTGGCGCCGGTGAGGCTGCCGCTATACTGGACACGCATGTCACCGCGAGTCGGGCCGACGCCGCCGGAGCCGCTGCACCATCAGCGCCCGCCCCTGAAATGGGCCGGGGGCAAACGATGGCAGGTGCCCCACGTCCGTCGGCTCTGGCAGGGGCACGAACACCGGCGGCTGGTCGAACCGTTCTGCGGTGGCCTGGCCATCGCACTCGGGTTGCTGCCGCGGCGTGCGTTGCTGAACGACGTCAACCCGCACCTCATCAACTTCTACCGCCACCTCAAGCGGGGTTTCGTCATCAGCCTGCCCATGGACAACCACGGGGAGGCGTATTACGCCTACCGGCAACTCTTCAACGCCCTGCTGGCCGCCGGGCGCAGCCACACGGTGGAAGCGGCGTCGCTCTTCTACTACCTGAATCGGACGGGTTACAACGGCCTGTGCCGGTTCAACGGCAGCGGCGAGTACAACGTGCCGTTCGGCAGCTACGCGCGGATCGCGTACACGAGGGACTTCACGGCCTACAAGCCGGTGCTGGCGCGGTGGGACTTCTCGAACGTGGACTTCGAGACACTGCGCCTGAAACCGGATGACTTCGTGTACGCGGACCCGCCGTACGACGTGCCGTTCACCCAGTACTCGCGCGGGCGTTTCACCTGGGACGATCAGGTGCGCGCGGCCGAGTGGCTCGCACTCCATCCCGGACCCGTGGTCCTGTCGAACCAGGCCACGCCGCGTGTGGTGTCGATGTACCGGAAGCTGGGCTATCGCGTGCGGTTCCTCGCCGCGCCCCGCATGATCGCCTGCACCGGCGATCGCACCCCCGCTCGCGAGGTGCTGGCCACGCGCAATCTGGGGGTTGGGGATTAGGGACTGGGGGTTGGGGGTTGGGGGTTGGGGATTGGGGCAAGACAGAGGATGTGCCCCCCCCCGGCGGGGGGGTTTGACCCCCCCCCCCAAACCCCCCCCCCCCACCCCCCCCCAA
>CAYJPV010000014.1:35456-64856 GCA_964372095.1 uncultured Vicinamibacterales bacterium
GGGGGGGGGGGGCCTTGGGGCCAAGACAGAGGATGGCCCCCACGCCTCCGTCGTGTTTCCCCAACCCCCAATCCCCAACCCCCAATCCCCAGTCCCTAGTCCCCCGCCTCAATGACCGCCGCCGCCAGCAGCGGGATCATGATCTCGTGGTGGCCCACGAGGCTGTATCCCTTCCCGCCGGTCCCGGCCGGCGGCCGGATGACGACGTTCGTCTGCGGCCGGTACAGCCGCATGAAGTCCATGTTGACGGTCGTCAGTCCCGTGAGCGGAATCCCGCGGTTTCGCGCCAGCGCCACGGCCTTCAGGAACACCTCGGGCAGGACCACGGCCGACCCGCAATTGAGGTACACGCCCCGGTCGAGGCGCGCGACGTTCGACGCGAAGTACCGGAAGTCGCGCAAGCTCGCGGCCCCGATGGCCTCGCCCGACGCGTCCGGGTGCATGTGGATGATGTCCGTACCCAGGGCGACGTGGGCCGTCAGTGGAATGCCGAGGCGTGCCGCGGTGGCGGCCACACTGAGGTGCGCGAACGGCGCCCGCGCCGCGAGCAGGAACGCGCCGACAGCCTGGCCGATGCCCTGCTGTCGCGCAGCCCCGTCGTTGATGGCGGCGTTCAGCAGCCGCCCGGTTTCGTCCGCCATGCCGAACCGGCCCGGCCCGAGCGTCGCGTCAACATCTTCCGACGTCGAGCCGCCGATGGCGATTTCGAAATCGTGGATGATCCCGGCACCATTGGTCGCGAACGCCGAGACGAATCCGCGCTCGGCCAGGTCGACGAGCACGGGCGACAGTCCGGTCTTGATGACGTGGCCGCCGAACCCCCAGATGACACCGCCCCCTGACGCGCGTGCGGCCACGATCGCCCGGGCCACGGACCGAAGGTCGGCGGCGCCGAGCATGCCCGGCAACGAGTCGAGCCACGCCGGCAGCCCGGCGCCTTTCACGTACGGCTTGCCGAAGTCCGCCACGTTCGCCTTGCTCGCGCGGGACGCCAGCGGGTAGGTCTGCACGTCCGACAGGTCGAATTCTTCGTACGGAAACGGCACGCTCGAACCTCCCTCGCGGAAACCGTCGGAGCCGCGGTTCACGTGGCCGGATCGCCCCGGCGATCAGCCCAGGGCCTTGCGCGCCACCGCGACGAGCCCGGGCGCGCGGGCATCTGTCGCCGCCAGCCACGCCATGTCCAGGCCCAGCACGTCGAACGCCTCGTCGGCGGCGAACACCTCGGGTTCGGCCGGCTCGGCGTCACACCCAAACCCATAGCGGTGGCTCAGCCGGTTGGCCAGGTAACAGACGGCAGCCTCGCGCGGGAATCGCGGCGCGGCCTGGTGGTGATGGTGAAACATGACCGGATCGTCAATCGAGTCCGGCAGGTGCCACCGGCGCAACGCCAGCGACCCCATCATGGCATGGCGCTCCGCCAGGGCCGCCTCGATCTCGTCGGGGGGCACGCTCCGGCCCGTCCGTCGTTCGTGGTCGTGGGCGAGGCGCAGGATCAGGAGTTTTCCGATGTCGTGCAGCAGGCCGGCCAGGAACGCCTCTTCGATATCCACGCCGCACTGCTCCGCAATCAGCCGGGCCGCGTACGCCGAGCCCAGGGAGTGATCGAACAGCGCCCGCCCCCGCGGGCCGTAGACCTCACCGTCTTTCATCCGCGAAGCCAGGCTGACAGCAAGAATCGTATTACGCACGGCCAGGGTGCCGACGCGGACAATGGCTTCCCGGACGGTCGAGATGTACGTCGAAGGCGCGCTGTAGGCCGAATTGGCCAGCCCCAGCACCCTCGAGGCAAACACCGGGTCCTTGCCCACCAGTTCGGCGAGCCTGAACGTGGGAGCCTCGGGGTCCGACGCAATCGCCAGGGCGCGTTCGGCCATCGCCGGGAGCGCCGGCACGGCGGCACTGTGATCCCCGTTGAGGAAGTCGAACCGATCACCGGCCACGTCGTGCTCCCCTCATCTCGAAACAGCCACCCACACGCCACAGGCCTCGAAACTCGGCATGGCCGTTCGGCGGAATGCCGAGGGGATTATACCGATCCTAGACGATTAACATCGCGTCGCCATAGCTGTAGAACCGGTACCGCTCCCGCACCGCGTCAGCATACGCCGCCATGATGCGGTCCTGTCCGCCAAACGCCGCGACCAGCATCAGCAGCGACGAACCCGGCAGATGAAAGTTGGTGAACAGGCCGTCGATCACCTGGAAGGTGTGACCCGGGTGGATAAACAGCCGGCTGACGCCGGGGCCCGCCGTGACGCGACCGTCGCCCGCCGCCGCCGACTCCAGGGCCCGCGTGGTGGTCGTGCCGACGGCGACGACACGCCGCCCGGCCAGGTGGGCGGCCCCGATGGCCGCGGCCGTGTCCGCCGGAATCGTGTAGTGTTCCTCGTCGACCGTGTGGTCCTCGACGCGCTCGGCGCGCACGGGCTTGAAGGTGCCGTAGCCGACGTGCAGGGTCACGGCCACGCGCGTAACGCCCGCGCGGTCGAGGGCGGCCAGCAATTCCGCCGTGAAGTGCAGGCCCGCCGTGGGTGCGGCGATCGAGCCCGTCTCGCGGGCGAAGACCGTCTGGTACCGCTCACGGTCCAGGTCCAGATCCGGCCGCTTGATGTACGGCGGCAAGGGGATGTGGCCGATGGTCTCGATCACCGCCATCACCGGCAGCGGCCCGTCCGTCCACAGCCGCAGACGCCGGCGCCCGAAGAACCGCTGTTCCAGGACTTCGCCGAGCAGGACGTGTCCGCCGCGCTCGAACCGTACGCGGCGCCCGGGCTTCATCCGTTGGCCCGGGTGTACGAGCGCTTCCCAGTGCTCGTCGTCGACGCGAGCGACGAGGAGGCACTCCACGGCGCCCCCGCCGGGCTCGCGCGTCCCGATCAACCGGGCCGGGAACACGCGCGTATCGTTGAACACGAGCAGATCGGACGGGCGCAGGAGGCGCGGCAGATCGCCCACGGCGCCGTGTGCCACGGCGCCGCTCGCCCGGTCCATCGACAGCAGGCGCGACGTGCCGCGCACCTCGGGCGGGAACTGGGCGATCAGGTCGCCGGGCAGCTCGAAGGCGAAGTCGGTGACGTTCATGGCAGCCAGGCGCGAGCCGGCCCCATCAGAACGCCCAGCGCACCAGGACCGACCCGACCGTGAAGCCGGCCCCCACCGACGCGAGCAACACCAGGTCGCCCTTCTTCAGACGTCCCTGGGCGATGGCGTCGTCCAGCGCCAGAGGGATCGTGGCAGCCGTGGTGTTCCCGTAGTCCTCGATGTTGATCATCACCTGCGACTCGGTGAACCCGAGCCGGTCTGCGGCCGACATGATGATCCGGCGGTTCGCCTGGTGCGACACGAACAGTGCGACATCCCGGGCGGAGACGCCGTGGTGTTCCATGACGCTCCGGCTGATCTCCTCGGTATTGCGCACGGCGAACTTGAAGACCGCCTGACCATCCTGCTTGATGAAGTGCATCTTCTTGTCGACGGTCTCGTGCGAAGCCGGATGCAGGCTGCCTCCGGCCGGCATGTTGAGCGCGTCACGCCCGCTGCCGTCGATGCGATGCTCGAACCCGAGGATCTCGAGCCCCTCCTCCACGGCCGGCTCGACCAGGACGGCGCCGGCGCCGTCACCAAACAGCACGCACGTCGTGCGGTCGGTATAGTCGACGATGCTCGACATCACGTCGGCGCCGACGACCAGCGCGCAGTCGTGTGTCCCGGTCGACACGAGCTGGCTGGCCGTCGCCAGCGCGAACGTGAACCCGGAACACGCGGCGCCCAGATCGAACCCCCAGCAGCCGGCGGCGCCGATCTTGTGCTGCACCAGGGCGGCCGTGCTGGGGAACATCATGTCCGGCGTCGTGGTGCCCACGACCACGAAGTCGATGTCGGTGGGCGCGATGCCGCGCTGCGCGATGGCCTTGCGCGCGGCCTCGGCCCCCAGATCCGACGTGGCGACGCCCTGGTCGACGATGTGCCGGGTGCGGATGCCGGTGCGCTGGAGGATCCAGTCGTCCGACGTATCGACCAGGTCGCTGAGCTTCTTGTTATCCAGAATGGTCGGCGGCACGTAGGTCGCCAGTGCGCTGATTCGCGTGGGACGAACCTCTCTTCGGTTTACCACAGTCTCGAATCCTTCCCGGGGGCTGGTAGCCCGAAAAACTGATAGGCGCGCGCCGTGGCCACCCGGCCGCGGGGCGTCCGATCGATGAACCCAATCTGAATGAGGAACGGCTCGTAGATGTCCTCGATGGCGTCCTTCTCTTCACTGATCGCCGCGGCGATGGTATTGACGCCCACGGGTCCGCCGCCGAACTTGTCGATGATCGTCCGCAGCAGCCGCCGGTCGATCTCGTCGAACCCGTGTTCGTCCACCTCGAGCATGGCGAGCGCGGCCTGCGTGACCTCGTTGGTGATATCGCCGCTGGCGCGCACCTGGGCATAATCACGCACGCGCCGGAGCAGGCGATTCGCGATACGCGGGGTCCCGCGGGACCGCCGGGCAATCTCCCCGGCGGCTTCGTCCGTGATGGGCACGCCGAGAATCCGCGCCGACCGGCGCACGATCTCCTCGAGGTCGGCCTCCGCGTAGAAGTCCAGGCGGTGCACGATGCCGAACCGGCTCCGGAGGGGCGACGTCAGCAGGCCCGCCCGGGTGGTCGCGCCAATCAGCGTGAACTTCTGCAGCGGCACCTTCACCGACCGCGCCGCCGGCCCCTGCCCGATGACGATGTCGAGTTCGTAGTCTTCGAGGGCGGGATACAGGATCTCTTCGATCGTCGCGGCCATCCGGTGGATTTCGTCGATGAAGAGGACTTCGCGTTCTTTGAGGTTCGTCAGGATGGCGGCCAGGTCGCCGGGTTTCTCGAGCACGGGCCCCGACGTGGACCGTACGGCGACACCCAGTTCGTTGGCAATCACGTACGCGAGCGTCGTCTTGCCGAGGCCGGGCGGGCCGTAGAGCAGCACGTGATCGAGGGCTTCGCGGCGCTGCTTCGCGGCCGTGATCGAGACCTGGAGGTTCTCGCGGACGCGGTCCTGCCCGATGTACTCGTCGAGCGTCCTGGGCCTCAGCCCGGCTTCGTACTGCGCGTCGTCATCCGCGCGCGTCGGCGTCACGAGTCGGCTGTTGTCGTCCATATTGGCGGGGTCAGACCTTGAATTGACAGTTTCCCGGGCAGACGCGCCGGCCGACGTGTCAATTCAAGGTCTGACCCCGGCTACCCCCGCATCAGTTCACGCAGCGCCTGCTTCAGCACCGTTTCGAACGTCGGCGTCTCGACGCGTGTCAGCGCCGCGTCCACGGCCTTCTCCGCAAGTGGTCGATGATATCCCAGGTTCAACAGCGCCGAGAGCAGGTCGCCGCGCAGGGCCGCGGCAGGATCGCCCGCTCCGCCGCCGGCCGCGGGCTCGGGCACGCCCGACAGCGGCAGGCGGTCCTTCAGCTCGAGGACCATGCGCTCGGCCGTCTTCTTGCCCACACCCGGAATCGCGGTCAGCCGCCCCAGGTCGCCCGCCTGCACGGCCCGCACGAAATCGACGGGCTCAATGCCCGACAGCACCCCCAGCGCGAGTCTGGGCCCGATCCCGCTCACGGCAATCAGCCGCTCGAACACGCGCTGCTCGAAGTCGGACCCGAACCCGTACAACGCAATCGTATCCTCCCGCACGTGGGTGTGGATGCGGAGCACCACCTCATCGCCGGGTTCGCCGACCCTGTAGAAGGTCGACAACGGCACGAACACCTCGTAGCCGACGCCGTGGACGTCCACCACGAGGCGGTTGGGTTGCTTGTCGTCGAGGCGGCCGCGCAGGGATGCAATCATGGGCGATACTCGCGCCAGCTCTTCGGCGACCGGCGGGCGCTGCGCGCCGCCGCGGCCATCACTTCGTGGGCGTCACCGTGCGTGCTGTGCACGTGGCAGATGGCCACGGCCAGGGCGTCGGACGCATCGTGCGGCGTCGGCACCTCGTCGAGTCCCAGCAGCAGCCGCACCATCTCGCCCACCTGCGCTTTCTCCGCCCGTCCGTATCCCACGACGGTCCGCTTGATCTCCGCCGGCGTGTATTCGAACAGCGGATACCCGCCTTCGACAGCCGCCAGCAGCGCCACCCCGCGCGCGTGGCCCAGCGTCAGGGCGCTGCGCACGTTCTTGGCGTAGAACACGTTCTCCACGGCCACGCAATCCGGCCGCTGCTCCGCCAGCAGCCGGCGGAGCGTCTGGTGGATGAGGAGCAGTTTCTCGGGAAAAGAGGCGCGGGGCGATGTGCTCACCGCCCCGCAGACAATCAGCCGATGGCGGCTCCCGTCGGTATCCAGGCAGCCATAGCCCGTCCGTTCGGAGCCGGGGTCGATCCCGAATACCTTCACTCGAACGCCTCGAGCTCCTTCTCCGGAATGTCGGCGTTCGACCACACGTGCTGTACGTCGTCGTGGTCTTCGAGCAGGTCGAGCAGCTTCAGCATGCTCTGGGCGCTCTTGCCTTCCAGCGGCACGTACAGGTTGGGGAGCATCGACACTTCCGCAGACGCCGTCTCGATACCGAGCTTGTCGATGGCGTCTTTGACCGCGGGGAACGCGTCCGGCGTACTCAACACTTCCCAGTTGTCCCCATCATCGACCAGGTCGTCGGCACCTGCGTCCAGCACCGCGGCCATGATCGCATCTTCCGCGGCTTTCGACTTCTCGATGACGATGTAGCCCTTCTTGTCGAACATGCGCCGCACGCTGTTCGTCTCGCCAAGGTTGCCGCCGTACTTGCCGAGCATGTGGCGAATCTCGCCAACCGTACGGTTCTTGTTGTCGGTCATCGCCTCGATCAACAAGGCCGCACCACCGGGCCCGTACCCTTCGTACGTGATTTCTTCGTACTGGACGCCCGGCTCTTCGCCCGTGCCCCGCCGGATGGCCCGTTTGATGTTGTCGGCAGGCATGTTGACCTGCTTGGCATCGGCCACCACCGTGCGCAGACGGGGATTGGTTTCCGGGTCACCGCCGCCGTTGCGGGCGGCGACCGTCAGTTCTTTGATGATCCGGGTGAAGACGCGGCCGCGCTTGGCGTCGGCGGCGCCCTTCTTGTGCTTGATGGTGTGCCACTTGGAATGGCCAGACATGGTAAAAACTCCAGGCTGCAGCAGGGGGAATTCGGGCGCAAAAGTGCGTCAAGATCCTAACATAACGGCTTTCGTGGCAACAACTTGCCAGATTGAGTGCCGGCCACGGCACAGGTGAGGAGTTCTCAGCGTCCGATCACGAGACGTGCGAGGGTGGCCGAGCGGTGGCCAACCTGATCGTGCAGCACCAGGTCCACGGGCGCCGGGCCCAGCCCGGCGAAGGCAGACCCGGCAATCGACAACTCGGCGGGCCCCGTCGGGGCAAGGCCATCCTGGACGACACGCAGCAGCCGTTCGCCGCGCAGGACGAGGAGGCGGTTGAGCCCGCCAGCCGCGCCAACGGCGTCGAGCACCACGGTGGCGCCGGCGCCGATCGGTTCGATGACCGCCGATGGGGGCCGGTCGACCGAAACGCGGCGGGTCTCGTTCCGGGTGTTCTTGTCTTCGTCTTCGATCGTGACCGCCTGGCTGAAGGCGTACCGCACAACGGGCTGGAATGGCACCGTCACGTCGTCAGTGGCCACGAGCGCCAACCGGACGCACTCTCCGGCCTTAAGCGCGCCGCCGTTCGTCCGCAGCGCCAGGGCCGATGCGGGCCACTGCTGGGCAGAAGCCTCCCGGCAGCCGGCCACGGACGCCACGATCATGAGCAGCGCGACAACAGCCGTCTTCATCTCGACCTCCCGCGTTCGGCCCCCTTCGTGGCGTCCGGCTTCAGCCGGATGTCGCATATGAAAGCAAGCTTGGGACCACAGCACTCACCCGGTTTGGCCGAGGAACAGCGGTGCGCGCCGACCCGGTTCGTCCCATACGGCGGTCACCCGAAGTCCTGCGTGTCCAGGTCGGCGAGGTTGCGTGCGCCGGGCCGTGGCCTTGAGCGCCGGGCTGCCGATGGCTAGTGAACGCGGTTCCAGCCGGTCCTAAGGTATCATCCGCTCTGACATGGGAAGGCCAGCCCCCTGGCGCGCCTCGGCGCTCACGCTCGCACTCGCCGGCTCGCTGGCCACCCACGCCTGGTCACCAGCCGGACAGGTTCCTGGCACGCCACCAGGCACACAGGTGCCCGTCTTCCGGACCGGGGTGCAACTGATCGAGGTGGATGCCGTGGCCACCGACGTTCGGGGGCAGCCCGTTCAGGACCTGACACAAACCGAGTTCGAGGTGTACGACGAGGGCCAGCGTCAGGAGATCGCGTTCTTCTCCTCCGTGTCCATCCCGGTTCTCCCGCCGCACGTGCCGGTGCTGCGCGATGTCGCGACCAACACCCAGGCCGAAGGCGGGCGCCTCTTCATGCTGGTGCTGGACGACATCCACAGCCGCCGCGAGACGACGGCCGTCATCAAGGCCGTGGCGCGCCGCCTGGTGGAACGCCTCTCCCCGAACGACCGGGTTGCTGTGGTGTGGATGAGCACGGACAGCAAGGGCGCACACGAGTTCACGACGAACCACGGTGCAGCCCTGGCGGCCATCGATGGTTTCGCCGCGGCCAAGGCCAAGGTCGCGCGGGCGGGCGGGTCGCTGCTCCCGGATCCTGAGGTCGAGACCCGTGTGATGGAGGTCGGCGGCTCCAGGGGCAGTCAGGCATTCTTCGAGGGCCTCCGCCCGTTCAACATGGTGGCGGACCTGTGCCGCCACGTCGCCAGCATCCCCCACCGCCGCAAGACCATCGTGTATGTGGGCCAGGGCCCGACCGGCGTCCTGCTTGGCGAGGGTGTTGATCCCCAGATGAATGACGACGTCTACCTGGCGGTCTTCGGCGCCATCCAGGCAGCCCGTCGGGCGAATGTCGCGCTGTACGTGATCGACCCGGGAGGCCGCGCCACGCCTGGATCTGAGGGCCTCGTCGACGAACAGGGTCCACCGAGCTTTCGCGACCTGGCGAAGACCCGGCAGGACACCATGGCCACGTTCGGCATGGCAACCGGCGGGTTCTGGGGAACGGGAAACCGGGCCGTCGATCACGTCGACCGCATCGTCACAGAAACGAGCAACTACTACCTGCTGGCGTACTATCCTCCACCGCCGACGTCGCGGGTGCTGCGATGGCTGAAGGAGTTTGCCGGCAATCCATGGGCCCGCTTCCGCAGCATCGAAGTCCGGACGACGCGTCCTGGCGTCACGATTCGCAGCCGGAAGGGCTACTGGCAGGATGATGCCCTGCCGGACGCGGGAAAGGCGTCACGAACCGAGCCGGAGAACTCGCCTCTCCGTGCGCTGAGCGCGGTGCTGCCTCAATCCTCGTTGCCGCTGCGCGCGCTCGCCGTGCCGGTTCGGGGCGACGTCAACGCGCGGGAACACCCGGTCGCCATCGCCATCGAGGTGACCGCATCGCCGCGCGACGGCGAAGCAGAACGCATCGAGTTGTTCGCAGCCGCCGTGGAGCCGGGAGAAGCGCTGCGGCGGACCCGCCGCGCCACCGCCGCCTTCAAGCCAGCCGCGTCCCGGCGCCCGGGCCCGCGGTACCTATTGTGCGAGCGACTGGACCTCAAGCCGGGTCGATACCAGGTTCGCCTGGGTGTCCAGAGTTCGTGGGCGAGGGCGACAGGCAGCGTCTACGTGGACGTCACCGTGCCGGACTTCCGCAACGAGGCAGTGTCGATGAGCGGGATTGTCCTCGACCAGCGAACGTTCGGCGCCGTGATCCCGACGGCCCGTTCGAAGGTAATCGTGCCGATTCTGCCGGCGCTTCCCACGCTGGAGAGGAGCTTCGGCCGGGGAGACACCGTCTGGGCTCGCGCCGAGATCTACACGGCGGGGAAAGACAAGGCGACACCTGTCGAAGTGGTTGCCGAACTGCGGCCGGTTGACGGTGCCGAATCCGTCTGGCACGTGCGCGAGCACTTTCAGGTGGCAGCGTTCGGCGAGGAGCGAAAAGTCGCCTTTCAGGTCAGGCTACCGCTCGGTGCCGTCTCGCCCGGCTCATATCGGCTCGGTATCGAGGCCACCGCTCCGGCGCCAGGCGGACAACGCGAGGCTCCGCGCGTGAGGCGCGAAATCGATCTGACAGTCGGCGGCCCGTCCGCGGGGCCGGGTTCCGACCCCTCTATCGCGGCGCGCGCAGGCATGCGATGAGCGTGGTACAACAACCTGCCAGACGGGGCGCGACCCAGGGCGCCGGGTTATGCGGATTGGGGTCGCTCCACCTGTTGGCGAAGTTCCTCAGGCAGGACGCTCCATAGGCGCGGGTGGGCTTCAACGAGGCGGACGATGTCCGCCAGGTCCTTGATCCGCTTGCTCTGGCGCCTGTTCACGTCAGACCACGCGCGGATCTTGCCGCTCAACGTGTCGTCCAGCGAGGCCACGCGCAAGAGGATGCCGTGGACGTCAGCCGGGACGGCGCGAGCTGGAAAGTCGCGATAGAACGGCTCGGTACTGAGTTGCAGGCTCACCGCAGAGCGACCCGTGAAGTTGATCGACCACGCGAATCGCTCAGCCCGGAATCCCGCCTGTTCCAGCAAGGCCACTGCCCGTTCCACGGCCTCGGACACCACGACGAAGTCGACATCCTGGGTGACCATGGGGTGTTTGGCCCAGTGATTCACGGCAACGCCGCCGATGGCACACCACGACAGATCGGCCCGCTCGAGGCAGTCGACCAGGCGCATCACGTCGTCGGTGCCTCCCGAGGTCTGCCAGTCGTAGAACTGCTTGGCCGTCATGCCCGCAGAGTACCAGATAGGCACCCCGCTGTCATGCCCAAGGCGGGACCGAGACGCGCGTAGGCGCCGGGCTGCCGATGGCTTATGGGCGCGGTTCCAGCCGCGCCCAAGGTATGATCCGCATTTCACTGCACGCGTCAGTCATCCGCGCGGGACTGGACGAACCGTTGGCATTCGCGGAGGAGAGCATGAACCCGTACGAATCGATGTCACGTGAGCAACTCCTGCTCGCCCTGAAGGCCTTCGCCAGGAACTGGCTGGCCCACGACGGCTGCTGGTTCCTGGCGGCCGAGCAGCGGTTCGGGATGGACGTGGCCATGGATCTCGACACCGCGTCGTGGAAGCTGTTCGCGGCCGCCGAAGCCCGCAGGCTGATGGACGTGTTCGGCATCGCACCGGGAGGCGGACTGCAGGCACTGGAACGGGCGTTATCCCTGCGGATGTACGCCGTCCTCAACGAGCAGCACGTCGAGTGGTCCGCGGACGGCCGGACGCTGCGTTTTGCCATGGACACGTGCCGCGTGCAGGAGACCCGGCGGCGCAAGGGTCTGCCGGACTTTCCGTGCCGGCCGGTCGGCGACGTGGAATTCAGTACCTTCGCCAGCACCATCGACCCGCGCATCGTGACCCGGTGTGTCCATTGCCCGCCCGCACCCAATGCCGCCGGGGCGTGTACGTGGGAGTTCACCCTCGCCGGGTAGGAGACGGCGAGCCACATCCGGTGGTGCCGGCGATCCGTCGCGCCGGCCGCTGCCGTCCTCGAGTCGATCGGCCATCGTGCTCCGGCAGCGTCAGCCCCAGCTTTCTGATGCGGCGGAACAACGTGGCCTTGTGGATGCCAAGGGCCCGGGCGGCCGCGACACGATTGCCGCCATGCGCGGCGAGGGCCGCGCGGATGGCCTGGGCGTCGAGCAGCCGGTGCGCGGACTGGACGTCCGTCCGGACGTCCGGATCGCCGCCTGGCGCGGCCCGAACCAGCAGGTCTTCCGGGAGGTGCCTGAGGCCGATGTGCCCGTCCGTGCAGAGCACGAACGCCCGCTCGATGGCATTTTCCAGTTCACGGATGTTGCCGGGCCATTCGTACGCCATGAGAAGCGACAACGCCTCGGCGTCCATGCCCGACACCGCCTTCCCCTGCAGCCGGTTGAACCGGGCTACAAACTCGTCCACGAGCAGCGGGATGTCCTCCGTCCGGCGCCGCAGCGGCGGCAGGGCGATGCGGACGACATTCACCCGGTAGTACAGGTCCTCACGAAACACGCCCTGGCGCACCTGGTCGGCCAGGTCTCTGTTCGTGGCCACCATGATCCGCGCATCCGTCGTCTCGGATCGGGTCCCGCCGAGCGGCTCGAACGTGCGATCCTGCAGAACTCGAAGCAAGCGCACTTGCAGCGCCGGGCTCACCTCTCCGATCTCGTCGAGGAAGATCGTGCCTCCCCGCGCGAGAGCGAAGCGGCCGGGCTTGTGGCGGGTCGCGCCGGTGAACGCCCCGGCTTCGTAGCCGAACAGTTCGGATTCGAGGAGCGTGTCGGGCAGTGCCCCGCAGTTCACCGCCACGAACGGTCCCTTGTTGTGCGGGCCGAGGGCGTGGAGCGTCCGGGCAATCAGCTCTTTCCCCGTCCCTGTCTCGCCGAGGATGAGGATCGTGCTCGGGCTGGCCGCGATGGCCGGCAGCACGTCGAAGACCCGCTGCATCAGTGGGCTGCGGCTGGAGAGATCGCCAACGCGAAACCGGCCTTCCAGTTCCTGGCGCAGGGTCTCCAACTCGGTCAGATCGCGGAACGTCTCGGCGCCACCCGTCACCTGGCCCGCGGCATCCCGCAAGACGGCGGTCGAGATGCTGATGGGGATCCACTCGCCCGCGGCATCGATGATGTACCCCGAACTCCCGATCACGGCCTTGCCCGACTCGAGCGTCCGGCGAAGCGCGCAGTCGGTCTCGCACATGTTCGACCGGAACACGTCCGCGCACCGCTGCCCGATGGCCTCGGCCCGCGGAACGCCCGTGATCTGTTCGGCCGCCCGGTTGAACGACGTGATGCGCCAGTCGCGGTCGATGGTGAACACGCCGTCCGAGATGCTCTCGAGGATGGCCTCGGTTGGCGTCTGCGCGGGAGGCGGCTCGGGCGCCGGCCGTCTTTTTCTCGGCTTCATCGTCACGGGCATTGTACGTGCGGGCGCTGGAAACCAGACCTGAGCTGCGCGTCGGTTGCCATTGCGGGTCCGCCTCCATTCGTGGATGTCCGGCTCAGGGCGCCGCCGGGGTGACCAGCCGGCCCGTCACGTCAGGGCCGGGTGGGCCCGGAGCGTGTCCCACAGCGCCACCACATCCGCCGCGCAGGGCGTCGTCGTCTCGACGACGGCCTGTTCGTGGAGTTGCGCCTGGGTCACACCACGATCGTATCGCACACGGCCCGCCACCATGGCGCCGTGCCCGGCGACGCTGGCCTCGATCTGTGCCGTCATGTCGGGGTTGAGGTCCCACTTGTTGACGCACACGGCCACCGGCACGCGAAAGTGGCTGGCCAACGCCATCACACGATCCAGGTCGTGGACCCCCGACACCGTGGGCTCCGTCACGGCCAGGAGCAGGCTGGCCCCCGTCACCGACGCAATGACGGGACAGCCGATGCCAGGAGGGCCGTCGATGAGGATCAGGTTCTCACCCGTGCGCTCGGCGAGTTGCCTGGCTTCGCGCCGGACGGTCGAGACCAGCTTGCCGGAGTTCTCGGAGGCCACGCCCAGCCGGGCATGGACCATCGGCCCGCACCGCGTGTCCGACACCATCCATTCGCCGGCCAGGCGCTCCGGGAAGTCGATGGCGGCGGCCGGGCAGAAATGGACGCACACCCCGCAACCTTCACACAGGATAGGATCCACGATGAAGGGCTCGCCTCCGTCAGCGGCCGGGTTCGGCGCGATGGCGTCGAAACGGCAGTCAGCCGCACAGCGGCCACACCCGTTGCACGCGTCAGGACGGATGACGGCTTCGTGCCCGCTCCAGAACTCATGGCGCGATCGGATGTCCGGGCGGAGGACCAGGTGCAGGTCGGCCGCGTCCACGTCGCAGTCGGCAATCACCGAATGGCCAGCCAGGACGGCCAGCGACGCGGTCAGGCTTGTCTTGCCCGTGCCGCCTTTTCCGCTGATGACAACCAGTTCCTTCACGGCATCAGCCCCGAATCCGCCACGGTGTGATAACAGCGCCCGCCGGTGATCACGGGGCTGACCTGCCCCGTCGCGCTCAGTTCATGCCCCATGGCTGGCTGCGCCGCCAGGGCTTCAGCCTGCCGGTTCAGTTGTTCGAACAGCGGTAGGTACTCAGGCAACTCGTCCACGATCAGCTTCCCTCGCGAGTAGACTTCGGCAATCCGGCGGTCGTCCGGGATCTCCTGCAGAATCGGGATCCCCTCCCGGCGGCAGAAGGTACGCACGCGGTCGTCGCCGATCCCCACACGGTTGATGACGACACCGAAGGGAAGCGCCATCTGCCTGACCATGTCCACCGCGAGCGCAAGATCGTGGAGGCCGAACGGCGTGGGCTCGGTCACCAGCGCCACGACGTCGACGCCCCTGATGGCGGCCATCACCGGGCAGGATGTCCCCGGCGGAGCGTCCAGGATGGTCGGCAGCCCGGGCGGCAACGATCGTTTGACCGCCCGGATCAGCGGCGGTGCCATCGC
Organism: uncultured Vicinamibacterales bacterium; assembly: GCA_964372095.1. Lineage (GTDB taxonomy): Bacteria > Acidobacteriota > Vicinamibacteria > Vicinamibacterales > JAKQTR01 > CAYJPV01. The sequence continues at coordinate 49,906 of CAYJPV010000014.1, forward strand.
GACGCCGACGTCGAGCCGGCCCTGTACGAGCGTGATCGAGCCGTCGCGCACGGTCTCGACCACGCCGATGCGCCGGCCGACCTCCTGAATCGCGCCCGTGGGGCAGACCATCGCGCACCCTCCGCACCCGTGACAGAGTTCGGGAAACGTCAGCGGCTTGGTCCCGAACGACACGATGGCGTGATACCGGCAGATCCGGCCGCACAGCCCGCACGCGTTGCACAACGACGCGTCCACCTGGGGAACGGGGATGGTCACCGTCCGGCTGGCAACCGGCTGTCCCCGGAGGAACAGGTGATCGTTGGGCTCCTCAACGTCGCAGTCCGCGAGGAGCACCTCGGACCCGGCCATGCGCGCCAGATTCACCGCCACGGTCGTCTTGCCGGTTCCCCCCTTCCCAGACGCCACACCCAGGATCATGCCCAGTGCCCCTCGACATCCGCTGTGCTGACGACGGTGAGCGTGCCGGCACGAAAGGCCGCCAGCGCGTCAGCCACAGTCTGCTCGGTGGTCGTGTAGACGGTGACCCCCGCCGCACAGAGCACCCGGAACGCGTTCGGGCCGCAATGGCCGGTCACGAGGCTCTGGACGCCGAGACGCGCGATCGTCTCAGCCGACTGAATGCCCGCGCCCTGCGATGCGTGCAGGCCCGCGTCGTTGTTGACGACCTCGAAGGTCTGCTGGTCCGTGTCGTAGATGATGAAGCCGGGCGCCCGGCCGAATCGGCTGTCGAGCCGGGCGTCGAGTGTCTTCCCCGCAGCAGTCAACGCAATTTTCACGGTCTGTCTCCCATGGTCCCGCCCCGCGTTCAGTCGCGCGACGGCGAATCCGGCTTCTCTGTCGGCGGGAACTCAGCGAGGCGGCTCTGAATGCCGAAGCCGACGGAGGCGCGCCCCCAGCCCCATCCCGCTCCGGCACGGCCACCGCGAGTTCCGCCGCGCCCAGGTCCCCGTCCGAGTCCGAGTCCACGTCCGAAGCCCCCCGGACCCGGCACCGCGTCCGGTTCTCCGGCGCAGCGCCCTGCGGCGCGGCCGCTCATCGAACCCCGCCCGAGGGGTCCCGTTCCATCTCGTCCTGGCATGGTGATGCTCCTTTCGTTCGTTTACCGATCCGCCGTCCCGCGCGTCATCGCAGTACCGCAGGACGGGCACGTCGTCTGCACGCAAGGCACGCCGCGTACGTGAGGTTCGCGATGTCCGCACGCCGGGCAGACACACAGACCAATCGCACCGGCAGCCCGGGCGCCACCCATCCGGCCCCATCCATGACCCCCGCGCCCGGCACCGCCTGCCGTCTGACGGCCGCCTGCGGCGGCATCGGGTGGACCGGCGGCCCGGCCCCTGCCCCGGCCGCGGCCGCCGCAGCCGGGCATGGCGAACTCGCTGGCTGTGACCCGTCCCTCCAGCCAGGCCTGAATGACCGGGCCGAGTTCTCCGGCCACAAAGGGCACGACGGTGATCGCCCGGGCTTCGAGCATGTCGCGCATCGGCCGGGATACGGCACCACACACGAGCGTGCCAACGCTCAGCGACAGCAGGGCCGCCACCTTCTGGGCGGGCGCACCGTCCGGCAGCCACTCGTCGGTCTCGGCCGACTTGTGACCGCTGGCGACGTCAACCACCCGAACCTGGCGCGCCACGTCGAAGACCGGGGCGATCCGTCCGTTCCACAGCGAGAAAGCCGCCTTGCTCATGTGTGATCCTGTCGAGACCCGGCGCCCAACCACGTCGCGCGCCATGGCTCCACGCCTCAAGGTCTGAACCGTGGCGCAAGAGCTGTCGACAAGAGTGACAGCAACGTCCGCGCCAACGCGCAGCGCGGTCGAGAGTCTGTGGTATCTGCTTGCAGGGATTGGAGATCGGCCTGATCGGCGGGTGAATGACACGCGTCGCATGGTCGCGTTTGCGCGACTATGCCCTAGCTAGAGTAGCAGAAACGCATCTATCTCAAAACCGAACCGGACTCAACACTGGGTCAGTTTGTCTTCGACGCTGTGCACCTTGTCGTCGAGGCTCTGCGCCCGATCGGTGCGGGTTCCGGCCTTGATGACGGTCGACACACGAGGGGCCCCCATCTGGTGCAACACCTCATGACACCGCTTGACGGCGGCGAACACGTCGTCCCACTCGCCTTCGACGTTGGTGCCATACGCATGAAGACGCGTGGTGAGGCCGGCTTCCGCAAACACGCGTTCGCAGGCCGCGACGTACCGGGAGAGCGACAACCCCACCCCGAGGGGCACAAGCGAAACATCGATCAGCACATGCATGACAGACACCTCGTCGGCGATCGGCTATCGGCTATCGGCTATCGGCTATCGGCCATCGGCTCACGGCCTGCGGCCTCACTACCCCCCCAATCCCCAACCCCCAATCCCCAACCCCCAGTAACTACGTGCGCTCCGCCAGCATCAGCCACACATCGGCGCGTTCGTCCCACGCGCCACCGTGGTAGTCGCCCAGCACCGCCTTCACCCGAAACCCGGCGCGATCCAGCCTGACGGCCATGTCTTCCACCGAGACCGTGCGAAAACTCAGCGTGAACCGGTGGCGCCGGACGTCGCGGCCCCGCCGCTCGACGAACTCCTGGTCGAAAGTCGTAATGCCGCGCCGGCGATGCTGGCGGACGGATTCGATCAGCGTGATGTGCGCCAGGTTGCGTCCCGAGCCACGCGTGCCCTGCAACTTGGTGCGGTTTTCGTACTCACGCCACGCCGGGAGGTCCGACACGAGGTCGATGCCGAACGTCCCGCCCCGTTTCAGGACACGGGCCACCGACGTCAGTGTCGCGGTCAGCACGTCGTCATCGAGCAACGACTGCAGGACGCCGTACGGCGCCGCAACCAGATCGAAACTGGACCCGGGAAAAGGCAAGGCCGTGATGTCGCTGCGCACGAGCGACGGCCTGCCTGCCCCACGGGCTCGGCGGACCCGCTGGCGGGCCCGTGCCAGCATCGACTCGGAGCGATCCACGCCGACGACGCGGGCACCGGTGCGCGCCAGCGGCAACGCGATCCGCCCGGTGCCGCATCCCAGTTCCAGGATGCGGCCGCCGGTCTGGCGCGCCAACTGCTCCCAGAACCGCACGTCGCGCCGTCCCATCGTCTGCGCGTTCTCCCAGTCGTAGAACGCGGCGTAGTCGTCCCAGCCCTTCCAGCCCTCAGCCAAACAACACCTCATCCGCATTCCGGCCTTCGGCCCCACGAATGCCTTCCGTACGTAGCCCCTTGCCCCATGCCCCTAGAACCTGACCCCCACGGTCAGCGGGAAAAACTTGCCCGTCGCGGGCTCCTCGCCGTGGGGTGTCTGGAATGAAGGGCCGGCGGCGTAGTGGTACCGCACCTCCCCGAAGACACGACCTGCTGACACGCCAAGGCCCACGTTTACGCCGATGTTGGTCGTGGATCGCGATCCGGCCACACGGCTCGCCACGACGGGGCCCGTTTCGCAGACGAACCACCACGGATTGCAGACATCGACCAGTCCGCCACCGCCAGACAGGCTGACCTGACGGCGATACACGCCAACGCCGCCCAGCAGGTACAGGCGGGCTCGCCCGGGCGGCGCCTGAAAGAAGAACGTCACCGTGGCGTACTGGACTCGCCCGCTGACGTCCAGGGACTGGCCGACGGTGGCCGGCACCGCTTTCGGCGTCAACGTGGACCACGTGGCGTCCGCGCGCACGCCGTACTGATCACCGAGATTCCACCGCACCCCAGCCGTGGCGCCGAAGCCCGGGTTGAAGTGATCGGCCGTTCCCGACAGCGGCGCGGTGAGGGTGCCCGCTGCCATCACCGTGACGGGCCTGTCCTGCGCCGACGCCGGCGACACCAGCACACAGGCCACCGCTGCCGCGAGGGCGGCCGTTCCCAGCCAGCGACCCGTCATGCTGTCCGCTCCTTCGCGGTGCCTGCGCCGGGGATCCGTGCGGCGTCGGCACAGGCAGCGATTTCGCTCTCGTCCGTCACACACACGCCCAGATCCTTCAGCAGGCCGTCCTCCAGCCCGTAGATCCAGCCATGGACCGCCAGTGAAGCCCCGCGCGCCCAGGCTTCGCGGACGACCGTGGTCTGGCTGACGTTGACCACCTGCTCGATCACGTTCAGTTCGCAGAGGCGGCGGTGCCGCAGTTCTTCCGTCGCGAGGCTGTCGAGTTGCTGCTGGTGCTTCCAGCGCACATCCTGCACGTGGCGCAGCCAGTTGTCGGCAAGCCCGAGGCGTTCGTCGCGCAAGGCCGCCAGCACGCCGCCACAGCCGTAGTGGCCGCAAATGATGACGTGCCCGACACGCAGGACGTCGACGGCGAACTGGATGACCGAGAGGCAGTTCAGGTCGGCATGCACGACCACGTTCGCGACGTTGCGGTGCACGAACATATGGCCGGGCATGAGGCCAACGATCTGGTTGGCGGGCGCCCGGCTGTCGGAGCACCCGATCCACAGGTACTGCGGGGCCTGCTGGCGGGAGAGCCGGCTGAAGAACTCTGGATCCTGCCGCGTCATTTCGGCAGCCCACGCGCGGTTGTTCTCGAACAGGTGACCTAGCACGCGCACGTCGTCTGTCCCTCCCGAACGCCAGACGTGCCCGCGGCGGGCGGGCGAGATGCCCTGTCGTCTGGCCCGCCTGCCACGATACCGCAATTGGCTCCTACTTGCCTGTCCGGAATCCAAGCGCAGCCGCGGCTCCCCACTGCCCCTGCTTCGACGGGTCGTCCAGGTATCGCCAGACGGTCGCGGTCAGGCGCAGATGTGGAATCCGCAGGCGTGGAGTGCCGAACTCGCGGATGGCGAGAACGCCCAGCCGCTGCACCTGATTGTCGGGCGCATCGAAGACACGGGTCAGGTTGTGGAGGAGGCCGGCCGACAGGAACCCGCCCTCGCGATCGTCACGCTGGAACATCACCACACTGGCGGAGTTGAGCAACCAGTCGCCGCGGCTCCTGAGGAGCGTGTCGCGCGTGGGCTCGTAGAACAGGGGTCCGGCGGCACTGGATCGCCAGTGTTCGAATTCGGCCGAGATTCTCGCCACCACCGGGCCCACGCGCCCCAGGATGGACGGCGTGAGATAGGTGCGCATCCCGGTGCCGGTCTTGCGCTCCTTGGCGTCTTTGGACTCGTTGTCGAAAGGCTCGGAGTACGCGCCGAACGACTTGAGCGCGTTAAACGTCCCGAAGTACGCAGCGGGCTCGGTGCCGGCACGCACGGTCAGCACCGAGACCGGCGCGAACTCGATCCAGCCGCCGAGCCGGCCGAGTGCCGGGGTCGTGACACTGACCACACCGGCCGACACATGAGCGTCGGCCAGGAGCGGATGCGTGGAGGTCGTCAGCGGCCTGGTCCAGGACACTTCGAGGGTGTTCTGGAGGCCGAGGTTGTTCACGGATGCGCCGAGTTGCCCCCGTACCTCCCGCGCCATCTCGCCGGGCTGCGGGACCATCGGCGCCTGCGCCGATGCCCGGGCTGGCACGATGAGCGACATCACGACGAGGGCCGCAAGGCGCGCGATGAGTCCGGGCACTGGCCACCTCCTGGGAACAATATGCGCCAGGGATGCGGGTTTGCTCAGGCGGGCAGCCGGCCCCGGCGGCATGTACTGCTCAAGATAGGCGTATCGTGCTGAGAAGTCGTGAGCGGGGGCTCGGTTTTCAGTGAAATCCGTGCGGCCGGCCGCGGCTGCTACACTATCCCCCGGACCCGGGATCTGCCTTCGACTGCGCTCAGGCCAGGGAAGGTCCTGGGCGACGTTCTTCGAGGTGCGACATGCGCGCGTTGTGGATGGAGCGTGGCGAGCTGACCCAGGTCGAGCAGCCGGCACCCGACCGCCCCGGGGACTGCGTCGTGCGGGTGACGACGGCTGGCATCTGCGGGACCGACCTCCACATGCGCCGCGGGTACGCCGACTACACCGGCATCCCTGGTCACGAATTCGTCGGCACCGTCGAGTGCGTGCCCGGGCCGGATCAGCGCCACTGGCTCGGCCAGCGGGTCGTCGGCGACATCAATATCGGCTGCGGCACCTGCGGACCGTGCAGCCGAGGCGTGAAGACACACTGCGAGAACCGTGAAGTGCTCGGCATCCGGCGGCGGCACGGCGCGTTCGCCGAGTATCTGACACTACCCGCCGCCAACCTGCACCCGGTTCCCGATGCGGTGGACGACCGCGCGGCGGTCTTCGCCGAACCCGTCGCGGCGGGCTGCCGAATCCTCGAGCAGATCGATCTGGGCCCCAGCCAGACGGTCGCCGTCCTCGGCGACGGACGTATGGGCCTGCTGGTGTCGCAGGTGATTGCCACCACGGGCGCGCCCGTGGTGCTCTTCGGCCGTCACGACGCCCGCCTCGATCTGGCCCGTTCGCTGGGCCTCGACGCCAGGATGACACCAGCAGGACCGTTGCCGCCGGCAGAGCAGTTCGACGTGATCGTCGAGGTGACCGGCCGCTCCGACGGCCTGGAGCGCGCTCTCGGCTGCGTTCGGCCGCTCGGCACGATCGTCATGAAGACCACCGCCCATGGAACCCCTGCGATGGCCACGTGGCCGATCGTCGTGAACGAGGTCACGATTATGGGATCGCGCTGCGGCCCGTTCCTGCCGGCCCTCGATCTGCTGGCCTCGGGCGCCGTCCGGACGGGACCGCTCATCGAAGGCGTCTTCGGCCTGGAGGACTTCGACCGCGCGTTCGCAGCCGCGGAGCACGGATTGAAAGTGCTGTTTGATCTGAAACGCGGCGGATAGGCGTGGCGGCATCTGGCTATCGGGCAGTCCCATGCCCCATGCCCCATGTCCCATGTCCCGAGTCCCGAGTCCCGAGTCCCGATATGGTTGACATCACCTTCATCCGGCCCCGATTCACGGACGACGACGCCGCGCGCATCGCGAGAGAGCGGTACGGCGTCGACGGCGTCGCCACCGAATTGCCTAGCGAGCGCGATCAGAACTTCCGCGTGGACGCCCGGAACGGATCCCGGTACGTCCTGAAGATTGCCAACGCAACCGAAGACCCGGCCGTGCTGGATCTGCAGAACCGGGCACTCGTACACCTCGAGGCCACGGCTCCGGACGTCACACTGCCACGCCTGGTCGTCACCGCGACCGGAGAACACGCCACACTGGAACCCGATGTCGCCGGACGTCAGCATACGGTGCGCCTGCTGACCTTCGTCGCCGGGCGCACGCTGGCAACCGTCAGGCCGCACACCCCGAGCCTGCTCCGCAGCCTGGGCACCCTGCTCGGCCGCCTGGACCGCGCCCTCGAGTCGTTCGATCACCCGGAGGCCAGCCGATCGCTCAAGTGGGATCCTCAGCGGGCGGGATGGATCCGCGACTTCTTCCCCCAGGTTTCGGACCCCGCACGCCGCGAACTGGCGCTGCGGCTCTTTGCCTGGAGTGACGCCGAACTGACGCGCATGGCGCCTCGCCTTCCCATGTCGGTGATCTACAACGACGCGAACGATCACAACGTGCTGGTGGACGACGGGGACCCGTACGAGCGACGCGTCGCCTCCGTCATCGACTTCGGCGACATGCTGCGCGCGTGGACCGTCAACGAACTGGCCGTGGCCGCCGCCTACGCGATGCTCGACAAGCCCGACCCGCTGGCGGCCGCGGCGCCGATCGTCGCCGGGTATCACACCGCCCGGCCGCTGCTCGCCGACGAACTGGCCGCGCTGCTGCCGCTTATCGTGCGGCGCCTGTGCGTGAGCGTGGTCAACGCTGCCCACCAGCGCCACATCGAGCCCGGCAATGCGTACCTCTTCGTCACCGAGCAGCCGGCGTGGGAGTTGCTGGTGCGGCTGGACGCCGTGCACCCGCGGCTGGCCGAGGCCACGTTCCGGGCGGCGTGCGGCATGGAACCCTGTGCGGCCAGCACCCACGTGGTGGCCTGGCTGCGCGAACGAGCGGCATCAATCGGACCGCTGCTCGACCCTGACCCCTTACTGGCGGGCCGGCGCATCTTCGACCTGTCCGTCAGCAGCCTCGAAGCCGGCACGCCCGCGTTGTGGGCGAATCTGCCGCGCTTCACGCAACACCTGCACGGGTTGATGGCCGAGGGCGGGGCGGCGCTGGGCATCGGCCGCTATGACGAAGTGCGGGCGTTCTACGCCAACCAGGCGTTTGCCGCAGCCGGCAACGATGGGCCCGAGTGGCGGACGGTGCATCTCGGACTCGATGTGTTCTCGGCTCCGGGCACGCCGGTGCTGGCGCCTCTTGATGGCATCGTGCACAGCGTGGCGGACAACGCCAACCCCCTCGACTACGGTCCGACCGTCATCCTGGAACACACCCCCGGACCTGTCCGCTTCTACACCCTGTACGGTCACCTGAGCCGCGCGTCGGTTGCCGGCCTGCGCGAGGGCCAGTCCGTGGCGAAGGGCACCTGCATCGCCCGCCTCGGCGACGGGACCGAGAACGGCGGCTGGCCCCCGCATCTGCATTTCCAGGTGGTTGCGGACCTGCTCGATCGGCGCGGCGACTTCCCGGGCGTGGCGCGTCCGTCCGACCGCCAGGTCTGGCTGAGTGTGTGCCCCGATCCAAACCTGATTGCCCGCCTGCCGGAGTCGACGACCGCACCACCTTATGTCACAGCCGATGCCTTGCTGGACGGACGGCACCGGCACCTCGGCCCGTCGCTCAGCGTCTCTTACAGGCGCCCGCTCACCATCGTCCGGGGCTGGATGCAGCACCTGATCGACGCCGACGGTCGTGCGTACCTGGACGCCGTGAACAACGTGCCGCACGTCGGCCACTGCCACCCCCGGGTCGTGGAAGCCGGCCAGCGGCAGATGGCCGTGCTCAACACGAACACGCGATACCTGCACGAGGTCATCGGGCAGTACGCCGCACGGCTGTGCGAGACACTGCCGGAACCGCTGCGCGTCTGCTACTTCGTTAACTCGGGCAGCGAGGCCAACGAACTCGCGCTGCGCCTGGCCCGGGCGGCCACTGGCAGCCGCGACACGATCGTGATCGAGGTGGGGTACCACGGCAACACGAACACGATCGTCGACATCAGTTCGTACAAGTTCGATGGTCCCGGCGGGGTCGGCGCTCCGCCGTGGGTGCACAAGGTGCCCATCCCGGACGTCTACCGGGGGGGCTACCGGGCTCCCGACCGCGACGCCGGGCGAAAATACGCCAGCCACGTTGCTGACGCTGCCGACCGCCTCGCGGCGGAAGGCCGGCGGCCGGGCGCGTTCATCGCCGAGTCGATCCTGAGTTGCGGCGGGCAGGTGGTGCTGCCTCCTGGATATCTCGCGGCCGCGTACGACGCCGTCCGTACTGCCGGGGGCGTGTGCATCGCCGACGAAGTGCAGGTCGGCATGGGCCGCGTGGGCACCCACTTCTGGGCATTCGAGACCCAGGGTGTCGTCCCGGACATCGTCACCATGGGAAAACCCGTGGGAAACGGTCACCCGCTGGGCATCGTGGTGACGACTCGGGCCATCGCGGACGCCTTCGCGAACGGGATGGAGTACTTCAACACGTTTGGCGGTAACCCGGTGTCGTGCGCCATCGGGCTGGCCGTGCTGGACGTCATCCGGGATGAACGCCTGCAGGAGCGTGCCCTCGACGTCGGGAGCTACCTCCTTCAGCGCCTGCGGGGCCTGAAGGCCCGGCACGCACTGGTCGGTGACGTGCGCGGTCTCGGGCTGTTCTCCGGCATCGAGCTGGTCCGGGACCGGGTCACGCTGGAGCCTGCCGGCCACGAAGCCGGCTACGTGGCCAACCGCGTGCGCGACCGGGGCGTGCTGCTCAGCACCGACGGGCCATTCCACAACGTGCTGAAGATCAAACCGCCTCTGGTGTTCTCGCGCGCGGACGCCGACACGCTGGCCGACACGCTGGACGCGGTGCTGGCGGAACTGCGGTGAGGCGTCCGGCTCGCTTCGACGTACTCAGCGCCTTCGGGAAGCCGGACGCCACGACATCTGACGTGGGGGCTGGCTTCAGCCAGCCCCGAGGAACGTCCATGTCCCGAACTGTCGGACCGGATCTCTCGTCATACAGGGAGTCGCCTGCCAAGGAGTTCCTGTGTCTACTTCCAGACAAGTTCTGAGGCCGCTGCTCGCGTTGGCGGGCGCAGTCGCGCTCGCCGTCACAGGCCTCGCCGGTCAGCACGCTGCGCCGCCGGCTCCGATGCCGAACGATCTCGACGCGTTCATGGCCAAGGTTCTGGAGAAACGCAACGAGAACTGGCGGACGCTCCACGACTACATCCTCAGCGAACGCGAGGCATTCGAGATCCTCGGCCCGCTCGGATTCCCCCTGCACAACCTCCGGCGCGAGTTCCAGTGGTTCGTCAAGGAGGGGTACCTGGTCCGCAGTCCGGTGAAGTCGAACGGCGTCGCGATCTCGGCGGACGACCGGGCCAAGTACGAGAATGAATGGCTCGAGGACGAGAAGCGGCGCGAAGAGAAAGCCCGGAAGAAGCAGGCCAAGGACGCTGAATCGCGCGAAGTGCAGCTTCGGGTGTCAGCGACCGGCGACATGGAACTGTCAGGCCTGGCCAGCCAGGGGTCGGAGCCCCGTTTCATTTCCGAGGCGTACTTCATGCGGTTCAAGTTCGAGCCCGGCAATTATTACTTCGCCGGGCGTGAACAACTCGACGGGCGCGACGTCCTCAGGATCGAGTACCTGCCGGCCAACCTGTTCAACGACTCGAAGAAGTCAGAGAGCACGCGTGACGTGAAGGCGCAGGACGACGACGAGAAACTCGACCGCGCGATGAACAAGACGTCGATGGTCACGATGTGGATCGACCCCCAGGAGTACCAGATCGTCCGATTTACCTTCGACAACGTGGACTGGGGGTTCTTGCCGGGCCGGCAGATCGTCCGCATCGACGAAACGCGGGCGTCCATGACGATGGGGAGGGTGTTCGAGCACATCTGGTTGCCGCGTGACGTGACGTTCACGGGAGCGGCCACGTTTGCGCCGGGCACGCTGCGTTTCACCTATCGCCGCGAGTTCTACGATTACCGGCGAGGCGAGGTCAGCGCGAAGATCCGGGCGTACGTGCCGAAGGAGCCGCAGTCATGACCCGGGCGTGTCTGGCCCTGATCGGCCTCCTCGCCGTCGCGGCGGTCGCGCCGGCGGCGGCGCAGGAGGGACAAGCCGTCACTGACATCCGCATTCACGGCAACTATCGAACGCCTGACGATCGGATCATTCAGATCGCCGGGCTCACGCTGGGCCAGCCGATTCCGCCGGGGGGCGTCGACGCGGTCGTCAGGAGGCTCAAGCACAGCGGCCTCTTCGTGGACGTGGAGGTGCGCCGGCGGTTCCGGTCGCTGGACGAACACGGCGACATCGCCGTGCTGATCATCGTGCAGGAGATTCCCGGCAGCGTCATCGACGTTCCGGCCGGCCCGCCGAACCCGTTCCGGCGCTTCGGGAACAGCGCCATGTTCTCGCCCATTCTCGACTACGTGGACGGATACGGGTTCACGTACGGCGCGCGCACGAGTTTCGTGCACGTCCTCGGCAAAGAAGGACGGCTGTCGCTGCCCATGTCGTGGGGCGCGCGCAAGCAGGTGGCCGTCGAGGCCGACAAGACGTTCCAGGCCGGGCCGGTCAGCCGCATCAGCGCCGCAGCCAGCTGGTCGCGCCGGGAGAACCCCGCGTTCAACCTGGACGACGAGCGACGGGAAGTGACGGGAGAGATTGTCGTCCCGCTGAAGCGGCGGGTCGTGCAGGCCGGGCTCACGGGGGGATTCAGCGAGGTGCAGTTCGGAAGCGGTCGCGAAAACCTCGTCACATACGGCGCGCGGGCCGTCGTTGACACCAGGACGAACCCCGCATTCCCGCGCAACGCGGTGTACGGCACAGCGGGCTGGCGGGTGCTCGAGCCGGAAATCGGCCCTCGGGTCAATCGTTTCCGGTACGAGGGCCAGGGGTACCTGGGTCTGATCGGATCGACGGTCCTGGCCGTGCGCGGTATCGCCGAGACGGCGGATGGACCACTGCCGGCGTACGAGAAGGCCCTGGCCGGCGGCAGCGCCACGCTGCGCGGCTTCCGGGCAGGCTCGTTCGTGGGCGACAATCTCGCGGCGGGCAGTATCGAACTGCGCATCCCGTCCCACTCGGCGATGCGGTTGGGCCAGAACGGCTTCACGCTTTTCGCCGACGCAGCTGCCGCATGCGACGATGGGACCAGGCTCCGGGACGCCACGTGGCACTACGGCGTGGGCGCAGGCTGGTACCTGCGCGCGCCGCTCATCAACCTCAACATCGATGTGGCGTACGGCATCGATCGTGGTGCGCGGGTCCACGTGAATGGGGGGTTCAAGTTCTAGGGATTGGGGATTAGGGGTTGGGGATTGGGCGGAGTAGACAGTAGGAAGTAGACAGTAGGAAGGTGAAAGAGCTTCTTCGGCTCGTCCTGTCTACTGACTACTGACTACTGCCTACTTCCTACTTCCTGCTGCTGCCCCATGTCCCATGCCCCTTGTCCCTTGCCTTTCCCGAGTCCCGAGCCCCGAGCCCCAAGTCCCGAGTCAGAAGAGCGACACGGCGGCGCCGATGCGGAGGTCGAATGCGTGGGCACGGAGCGGGTCGCTGACGATGGAGGTGGGCTGGCCGTCTCTCTTGACTGTCACCGTCACGGTGGGTTGAGAGAAGGTATATCCCGCAGACCCAATGAGGGCGAAGCGCGGCGCCAGCGCCAGGATCGCACCGACCCGGGGTCCCGCCGACCAGGAGTGGTCAATCGATACGGCCACGGTGACACCTGGAGGCATGGCACGGTCCACGGTCACCTTGTTGAACGAGTAGCCCGCCACGATACCCGCGGACGTCCGCAGGCGCCCTGTCACCACGTTATAGCCGAGACCCGCCATGACTGGGCGCACGGAGAGAGCCCCTGCTGTCACGGGCCCGTCCGGCGTCGCGACCTGGAGATCCACTTCGTATGCGCTGAAGCCGAACGACGGACCCCAGCCTTCCCGCCGTGAGTTCCAGCGAAAGAAAGGCGACACTCGGTGGCGCCTGCCGACGTCTGCGTCGAGCGTCTCGACCACGCCCCACGTGGCACCTGCCAGGAAACGGCCTTTCAGCATCCACGAGTCGGTCTTCGACTCGGCCCGCGGCTCCGTCCCGGGTTCTGAGGGAGCCTGGGCGAAGGCGCCCGGCGACGGAGGGGGGGTGCCGGCTTGCCCTGACGCTGGCACACTCAGGACGACGACGAACACGAAACTGAGTAACACGTGGCGGTGCATGGTTCTTTCTGTCAGACGCTGCGTTCCGATGCGGGGATCCGGTCTGACGGCCGTCTGTGCGTAGAATGAAGCATGGCACGGCACATCACGACACGACACCTCCGGCGCTGGCTCCTGGTCCTTGCGGTAACGGTGCTGGCTGTTGCGGCGGACTGTCTCGCCGGTGCGCAGTCGCTGCCGGGCATGCAACCGCCGGCCCAGGCGGCGGCGCCGGGCGAAGACCCGCTCAAACGCGACACGCCGAGGGGTTCGCTACTGGGCTTTGTCACGGCGGCCCAGGCCGGCAAGGACCGGGTTGCCGCCGAGTATCTGGAGTGGAAACGCAACAAGCTCGACATCTCACGGGACGAAGCCGCCCGTCAGCTGATGTTCGCCCTGAATCATGGATTTGAAGGCAACCTCGAACGGCTGAGCCGCGCCCCCGAAGGATCGCTGACCGACGGGCTCCCGGCCGACAAGGAACACGTCGGCAGTGTCGTGCTCGCCAATGGCGAACGAGTGGACATCGTGCTGAGCCGCGTCACGGACCCTGATGGCGCAGCCCCCCTGTGGCTGGTCGCGGCCGAGACCGTCGCCGAGATTCCTCGGCTGCACAAGCAGAGCGGCCTGCCCGAGATCGAGCGGGCGCTGCCGCGCGAATTGACACGTGCCCAGTTCGGCGGCTTACCGCTGTGGGTGCCGCTGGCTCTCCTGCTTCTGCTCCCGGTGATCTACTACGGCATCCGGTTCCTGCTGGGCTGTGCCGCGTGGGTGGTCAAGCTTGGGGCGCGGCTCGGCCACAAATCAGGCCCGCCGTGGATCCGCGACGCGTGGCAGGCGTTGTCACGGCCGACAGCCTTCCTGATGACCGTCCTGCTGCACGGGGCCGCAGGGCAACGAATCGGCATTCCGCTCTACCACCGTTTCTGGTTCTCGAGGACGATCACGATCCTCCTGCTGGGCGGTTTCATCTGGTGGCTGTGGCGACTGCAGGACCTGGTGGCCGGACGTGTACGCACGTACCTCGAGGCCGCCAACCCGGGCAGGGCCCAGTCGACGTACATCATCGGCCGCCGCGCCCTCCAGATCCTGACGGTCATCGTCATCATCCTGGTCACTCTGGCCGCCTTCGGCGTCGATCTCAGCGCCACGCTGGCCGGTCTCGGCATCGGAGGCCTGGCGCTGGCGTTCGCGGCACAGAAGACGCTCGAGAACGTCTTCGCGGGCATCTCGGTACTCGGCGACCGTTCCGTGGTCGTGGGCGACTACTGCCAGATCGGCAAGCACGTCGGCACGGTCGAAGACGTCGGATTGCGGACGATGCGGCTGCGCACACTGGGCCGGACGATCGTGCACGTTCCGAACGGCACGCTGGCCACGTCGGAGGTCGAGAACTTTTCGCGCCGGGACCGGTTCCTGTTCCAGACCACGGTCGGCCTTCGCTACGAGACCACACCGGAGCAGCTCGCACGGGTCCTTGCCTTACTTCGCGACATGCTGGCCGCCGAATCCCTTGTCGATCAGGCATCGCAGCGGGTGCGCTTCGTCAAACTGGGGGCCTACTCGCTGGACGTCGAGGTCTTCGCGTTCTTCCAGGTAGCCGACTACCCGGCGTTTCTGGCCGAGCAGGAGCGGATGCTGATGCGTATCATGCAACTCGTCGCCGAGGCCGGCACGGGTTTCGCCTTCCCGTCGCAGACGCTGTACCTGCACGGGGGTGGGGGCCTGAATTTTTAAGGTGTGGGCGGAGAAAAGAGGCC
>CAYJPV010000014.1:64866-65521 GCA_964372095.1 uncultured Vicinamibacterales bacterium
CCATATACTTCCCCAGGCTGACCCCCCCCTAACCACACCACCCCCCCCCCCACCCCGGGTACCGTTTTGTGACACGATATCGCGATGTCCGAAGTGATCATTGAGCCGCCTGCCCCGCCGGGGCCCCGACTGCCCTTGCGCGACGTCCTGGACGGCGCTGTGGTCCTTGCGCCGCTCACCAAGGGCTGCAATCTGCCTTATCGGCGGCTCTGCGTCGAACTCGGCGCGCGGGTGACGATGAGCGAAATGACGGTGGCGCGGCGGCTCAAGCAGCGCCGCCGTGGCGAGTACGCGCTGATCCGGCGCGCTGAAGCCGAGCCGTTCTTCGGCGTCCAGTTGGCCGGCACGGATCCGGAGGAAATGGGCTGGGCCGCCGCGCTCGTCGAATCCCGAGGCGCCGACCTGGTGGACCTGAACTGCGGCTGTCCTATCGACTACTTCACGCGCAAGGGCCTGGGCGCGGCGCTGTCGCGCCAGCCTGGCAAGATCCGGCGGATCGTCGAAGGGATGAAACGGGCGGTCGCGCACATCCCCGTCAGCGCCAAGATCCGGCTGGGGTGGAACGATGATTCGCGCAATCACGTGGAGCAGGCCCGGGCCCCCCCCGCCCGGGCCGCCCCCCCCGCAAAAACGCAAATACCCCCCCCCCCCCCGC
>CAYJPV010000014.1:65531-81183 GCA_964372095.1 uncultured Vicinamibacterales bacterium
CGATGATCGCGTCGACGGCGGCGCCGACGCGATCATCGTGCATGGCCGCACCCGCAACGCGCGCTACCGCCAGGCCGCCGACTGGGACACCGTCGGCGAGGTGGTGGCGGCGGTCTCCGTGCCGGTCATCGGCAACGGCGATATCCTGTTTCCCCACGACGTTGCCGCCGCCCGTGCCCGGTCGGGTTGTGCGGCAGTCATGGTGGGCCGGGGCGCACTCATCAAACCGTGGATCTTCCGTGAGGCGGACGGCGGCTACTGGGATATCACGGCCGACGAACGGGTGACGCTCTATCGCCGGTACGTGGCGATTGCCCGCGAACACTGGGGCGAAGACGACCATGGGCGGACGCGGGCGCGGGAATTCCTGCGCTGGCACCTCGGGTTCTGGTGCCGCTATACGCCCCGGTTTGCCGACGGGTCCTTCCCGTCGATGCAGGCACGAAACGACGCAAGTTTTGCCCGGTCGCCGCTGGAGGCGCTGCTGGCACGCGGCGACGACGCGGGCCTGGACTGGCTGGCGGACCGGCTGATCGCCGATGATGACGTGGATCCGGAGCAGGCGCCCCCGCCGTCGGAGTCCGTCCAGGGGGAGCTAGAGGCCAGGGGCTAGAGGCTAGAGGCTAGAGGCTAGGGAGAGAGCAGAGATGAAGACACTCGTTCTGTTGCGGCATGGTGAGAGCACGTGGAACAAGGAGAACCGGTTCACGGGGTGGACGGACGTTGACCTGAGCGACAAGGGTGTCCAGGAGGCCGCGGCGGCCGGCCGGACGTTGAAGGACGCCGGGTACGTATTCGACGTCGCGTACACGTCGGTGCTGAGGCGCGCGATCAAGACCCTCTGGCTGACGCTCGAGCAGATGGACCTGATGTGGATTCCCGTGCACAACACGTGGCGGCTGAACGAACGGCACTACGGAGCCCTGCAGGGCCTGAACAAAGCCGAGACCGCCGAGCGCCATGGCATGGAGCAGACGCATATCTGGCGCCGCAGCTACGACGTACCGCCGCCAGCGCTCACGATTGACGACGCGCGGCATCCCGGGCACGATCCACGGTATGCCGGACTGAGCCCGGCCGACCTGCCGCTGACCGAGTGCCTGAAAGACACCGTCGCGCGGTTCCTGCCGTACTGGCACGAGACGATCGCGCCGGCGGTGAGAAGCGGGCAGCGGGTGCTGATCGCCGCCCACGGTAACAGCCTGCGCGCACTGATCAAGTACCTCGACAAGATTCCCGACGCGGACATCGTGGAGCTGAACGTGCCCACGGGTGTGCCGCTGGTGTACGAACTGCAGGACGATCTGACGCCGATCCGCCACTACTACCTGGGTGACGAAGAGGCGATCAGGAAAGCCGCGGAAGCGGTCGCGAACCAGCTGAAGAAATAGCACCCCGGCCGCCATCGCGGAATGACCATGGACACTGACACGCACGACCAGGCGGCCGCAGTGCTGGCCGTCCTGGATCAGCTCGGTATCCCGTACGTCCGCCATGACCACCCGCCGGTGTTCACCGTGGAGGAGGCGCTGGTGCAGTGGCAGGGCATCGACGCGGCGCACTGCAAGAATCTTTTCCTGCGCAACAAGAAGGGCAACCGGCACTATCTGGTGGTCGCGGAACACGACCGGCCCGTCGACCTCCGGCGACTGGCGGAGGTCGTGGATGACGATCGCCTGAGTTTCGGATCGCCGGAACGCCTGATGCGGTGCCTGGGTCTGACACCCGGATCCGTCTCGCCGCTGGGCCTGATCAACGATGCGGAGAAGCAGGTCCGCGTCATCGTGGACGCGGGGCTGCGCCGCTCGGTGCACGTGGCGTTTCACCCCGGCGTCAACACCGCCACGGTGGTGATTGCCACCGCTGACTTCGAGCGGTTCCTCGCGTGGACGGGACAGGTTGTGCGGTGGGTCACGTTCTAGAGGCTAGAGGCTAGAGGCTAGAGGCTGGCGGAGGTCGCGGCCGCGGGCCGCAAGCCGCAAGCCACCAGGAGCCCCCAATGAAGACCGTCAGCATTTTCAACCACGTGCTCGGCCCGGTGATGCGAGGGCCGTCCAGCTCACACACGGCGGGCGGATACCACCTGGGAAGCATGGCCCGTACGATGCTCGGGGCGGTGCCGGCCTCGGCGGTGCTGGCGTTCGACCCGGCCGGGTCCTACGCACGCACGTACGACGTTCAGGGCGCTGACCGCGCTTTCGCCATGGGGTTCATGGCCAAGGCGCTCACTGACGTGTCGTTCTTCACGGCTCTCGCGGACGCTGCGGCGTCGGGCTTCGACCTTCGTTTCGACATCCGTGCCCTCGACCGTCCCGACCACCCGAACACGGTCGACATGTCGCTCACGGCTCCGGACGGACGCACGCTGCGCCTGGTGGGGCGGTCGATCGGCGGCGGCGAGGTCGAAATCACCTGGCTGGCAGGATGGCCCGTGCTGTTCAACGGGACCGCATGGGAGTTGTTGATCGAAACGGACGTGGCGGACGCCGATCGCGTGGTCACCGCCCTGGGCGGCGACGGCCGACTGCTCGGCCGGCCGTCGGTGCTGCGGCGCGACGCCAGCCCGCGCGTGGCCGTAATCGCCCGCCGGTCGGCGCCTCTCTCGCCAGCCGTGCGAGCGGTACTCGCCGGCCCCGCCGCCGCCGCCGTACGCGTACTCGAGTCGGCCCCGGTGTACTTTGTGCAGACGGGACCAGCGCTGTTCACCAGTGCTGCCGAGATGGTGGCACTCGCCGGTGACCGCCGGGTGTCCCTCGGCACACTGGCGCTGGAGTACGAGGCGACACTGCTGGGCCTGTCCCCGGACACCATCCTCGCGGAGATGCTCCGGCGCTACGACGTGATGGCGGCATCGGCGCGCCAGGGCCTGGAGCCGGCCTTCGGGGGGATGCAGCTGTTGTCACCGACCGCCGGCTCGATCTTCAGGGCCGAGGCTGCGCGAACACTGAGCCTGGGCGGGCCACACACCAGAGCGGCGGCGCGGGCCATGGCCGTGATGCATGTCGACGCGGCGATGGGCGTGGTGTGCGCCGCGCCGACGGGCGGTTCCGCCGGAACGATTCCCGGCGCCATGGTGACGCTGGCCGAAGAACGTGGTCTCGATCGCGAACAGATCGCGTTGTCGATGCTCGCCTCAGGCGCGATCGGCGTCATCGTCGCACAACGCGCGACGTTCGCTGCGGAAGTGGCAGGCTGCCAGGTGGAGATTGGCGCCTCCGGCGCGATGGCCGCGGCCGCCGTCGTCGACGCCGTCGGCGGTTCGGCCGCGCAGGCGTGTCATGCGGCCGCGATCGGGTTCCAGAACACGATGGGACTCGTGTGCGACCCCGTGCAGGGAATGGTCGAGATCCCCTGCCACACGCGTAATGCCGCGGCCGCCGCCAGCGCGTTCGTCGTCGCCGACCTGGTTCTGGGGGGGTATGCCAACCCTATCCCGCTCGATGAGACGATTGACGCCGTCTACGCGGTGGGGCGTGCGATGTCCACGGATCTGCTCTGCACGGCACAGGGCGGGCTGGCCGTGACGCCGTCCGCGCTGGCGATGCGGGGCGGGTGCTGCGGGAAGGGATGCGCGGGGTGCTAGCCGGCTCGCGGCCTGCGGCTTTCGGCCTGGCCTGCGGGGCAAGGGACTGGCACTAGCTCTAGCGGGGAACCACGCTCGGCAGGAACTGGGGGATTTGGGGACATCCGATGCCTTCCCCAACCCCCAATCCCCAACCCCCAACCCCCAGCTACGCCACCGTGATGCTCTCGTCCAGATACACGTCCTGAATCGTCTGGAGCAGTTTCGCGCCTTCGGCCATCGGCCGCTGGAAGGCCTTGCGGCCCGAGATGAGACCCATGCCGCCGGCGCGTTTGTTGATCACGGCGGTGACGGCGGCATCGCCGAAGTCGTTCTTGCCCGAGGCGCCGCCCGAGTTGATCAGGCCCGCGCGGCCCATGTAGCAGTTCACCACCTGGTAGCGCGTCAGATCGATCGGGTGATCGCTGGTCAGCTGCGTGTAGATCCGCTCGTCGAGCTTGCCGTAGCTCGAGCTGCCTGTGTTCAGCGCCTTGAAACCGCCGTTGTTCTCGGGCAGTTTCTGCTTGATGATGTCGGCCTGAATGGTCACGCCAAGGTGATTGGCCTGGCCGGTCAGGTCGGCGCTGACGTGGTAGTCCTTGTCCTGCTTGAACTCGGGATTCCGCAGGTAGCACCACAAGACGGTGGCCATGCCCATCTCGTGCGCCAGGGCGAACGCCTGGGCCACTTCCACGATCTGGCGGCCGCTCTCTTCCGAACCGAAGTAGATCGTCGCACCCACGGCCGCCGCGCCCATGTCGGCCGCCTGCTCGACTTCGCCGAACATGATCTGGTCGAACTTGTTCGGGTAGGTCAGCAGTTCGTTGTGGTTGATCTTCACGATGAACGGAATGCGGTGCGCGTACCGGCGCGCGACGGTCCCCAGCACGCCGAACGTGGACGCCACAGCATTACACCCGCCTTCGATGGCGAGCTTCACGATGTTCTCGGAATCGAAGTAGATCGGGTTCTTCGCGAAACTCGCCCCGGCCGAGTGCTCGATGCCCTGATCGACCGGCAGGATTGACAGGTAGCCCGTGCCGGACAGCCGCCCGGAGTAGAACAAGCGCTGGAGGTTGGCCAGCACGCGGTTGTTGCGGTTCGACGGCGCCCACACGCGATCCACGAAGTCAGGGCCGGGCAGGTGCAGCAGATCTTTCGACACCGTCTTGCAGGAGTGTTCGAGCAAATACGACGCCTTGTCACCGAGCAGTTCGACGATTTCCTTGTTCATCAGTGCTGTTCCTCACGTCACGTCAGTTCACGCCACCCCTTGAGTGTGCCACGCCCCTTGGGACTCCATCAAGCGCGGCGCGCCCTTCGCGTTACGGCGTCCGCTTCGCCACGTTCACGCCCTGGCCGCGTGGGTAGAGACCCGGCAGCGATACCGGCAACGTGCCGGTCACGTCAGTTTCGCCCAGCAGCGCCCGGGCGGCCGCGCGCTGACTCACCGGGTACGGACTGAAGGCCGCCAGGTACGTCTTCACCGCCGGCATCGACGTCAGCAGGTACGGGTTGCCGAACGACACCGCCACCAGCGGGAGTTCGCGTTTCGTCAGTTCTTCAACAACGCGCAGGCCCGCCGGCGGAAGCCCGACCGAGCCTTTCCCGCTGCGCGCCCGTACCAGGCTCGAGAAGATCACGGCATCGAACGTCGCGCCGTCCAGCCGGCGCGCCAGGCGCTCGATGTCGGCCGGTGCGGCTCTCCCGTCGAGCGCGACGTGTTCGACAGGAATGGACCGTCCCCGCAACTCGCCCAGCAGCACCTGCGTCGTGAACGTCCCGTCATCGTCTGCGAACGACACGTGCAGCACGCGTGACGCGGGCGAGAGATTCAACGGCAGCAGCTTCCGATCGTCGCGAACCACCGTCATGGACCGCTCGGCAATCTCCTGTGCCACGGCATTGGAGGCCGACGTCGTCACCACCCGGTCCACATCGTCCAGCCGCACCGTGCGCCGTTCGTTGAGGCCGAGGCGGGCTTTGGCTTCGAGGATCCGTCTGACCGAGACGTCGAGGCGGGCCACCGTGATCTCGCCGCGTGCGACCGCCGCCTTGATGCCGGCGATGGCCGCGTCGATGTCGGGGCACTTCTCGATGACGTCCATGCCCGCCTTGATCGACACGAGGGCCGCCGTCGCGGGATCGTAACGCGCCGCAATGCCCGCCATGTTCATCGCGTCGGACACGACCAGCCCCTGGTAGCCGAGGCCCTCCCGCAGGATGCCGGTGAGCACGGGGCCCGACAGCGTCCCCGGGACCGTGGGCTGCTTGCCCGCCTCCTCCGTGCGCGAGACGAATTCGGCCGCTTCGCGTTCGGCGGCGCCCAGCGTACGCAGCGGCGGCACCGGTGTCGGGTCGATCCGCGGCAACGCGATGTGCGCCGACATGATGGAGCCCACGCCCCCACTGATGGCCGCGCGGAACGGCACCAGTTCGAGCGCGTCGAGTCGCGCGCGATCGACGTCGATGACCGGCAGGCCTATATGCGAGTCGGTGGCCGTGTCGCCGTGGCCAGGGAAGTGTTTCGCGCACGCCAGGGCGCCGGCGGCCTGAGCGCCTTCGACGAACGCCGACACGAACCGCCCGACCTGCTCGGGATCTTCGCCGTAGGATCGTGTATTGATGACCGGGTTGTCGGGGTTGTTGTTCACGTCGGCCACGGGCGCGTACAACCAGTTGATGCCGGCGGCGCGGGCTTCGAGGGCCGTGACTTCACCCTGCCTGCGCGCGAGGGCCGGATCGCCCGTGGCCCCGACGGCCATGTTCGGCGGCCACCAGGGCGTGTCGTTGAGGCGCATGCCCAGGCCCATTTCGAGGTCGGCCGAGATGAGCAGCGGCAGCTTCGACAGCTCCTGCATCCGGTTCGTCAGGATGGCCGTCGCCCACACGTCGCTGCGAAACAGGATGATCCCGCCGACCTTGTTGTCGCGCACGTGGTGTTCGAGCTGCCGGTAGAGGTCACTGCCCCGGTTCATGAAGACGGCGTTGGCGTCGGCCATGAACATCTGGCCGATCTTCTCGTCGATCGTCATCTTCGCCAGGGTCTTCTGCACCCACTTGATTTCTTTCTTCGTGAGCGGGCGGTCGAACCGCTGGTGGGGCTTCGCCTGACCGGCGAGCACCAGCGGCGCCACGAGCAGACCAGACACGATCACGGCACAGAGTCGCTTCATACGGCACACCTTTACGCCATCATCATCGCGCGCCGCCACATGTTGTGGCGTCCGGCTCCGAGTGGACACTCGCCTATTCTCTCACTCCCGGGGTCGGCCGATGCCAGCTCCCACGATCGCGGGGTACAACGCCCGATAGATGCCGTGGGCCTCGGCGTATGTCGATCGCGTGCCGGGCGCCGGCGAGACACGCCCGGCCGTCGTCACACACGCCCTGCAGGCCGCGTCCACGTCCGGCCACACGCCTGCGCCGACCCCCGCCAGCAGCGCCGCACCGTACGCCGCGCCTTCGGTGGTATTCACGGTCACGAGTTCGGCGTCCAGGACATCGGCGAGGATCTGCTGCCAGAGCGGACTGCGAGCACCGCCCCCGGACACGCGCACCTGCTCGATGGCGGCCAGACCCGCCGCCTTCATCAGATCGAAACCGTCCCGCAGGCCGAACGCCACGCCTTCCAGCACCGCGCGCGTCAGGTGCGCACGTGTGTGGCGCACGGTCAGGCCGACGAACGCACCGCGGGCGTGCGGATCGGGATACGGCGTCCGTTCGCCGGTCAGGTAGGGCAGGAAGATCAGGCCTTCGCAGCCGGCAGGCACGCCGGCAGCCGGCGCGAGCAGATCGGGATACGGCGTGCCCGGCGCGACCGTGTCGCGGAACCATCGCAGGCTGCCGGCGGCCGACAGCATGACCCCCATCAGGTGCCAGCGGCCGGGCACCGAATGGCAGAAGGCGTGCAGGCGGCCCTGGGGATCGATTCGGGGCTCGGAGGTGGCGGCAAACACGACACCCGACGTGCCGAGCGTGAGCGCCACGATCCCCTCGCGGACTGCGCCGACGCCGACGGCTTGCGCGGCCTGGTCGCCGCCGCCGGCCACCACGGGCGTGCCGGCCCGAAGTCCCGTGGCCTGTGCAGCAACAGGCGTCACGCGTCCCGTGATCGCAGGGCCCTCGAAGAGAGGCGGCATCCATGCGCGCGGAATGTCGAGGGCGCTCAGCACCTCGTCGGACCACGTGCGCGCGCGCACGTCCATCAGCAGCGTGCCCGCGCCATCGGCCACGTCCATGGCGTACTCGCCGGTGAGTTGCAGGCGGACGTAGTCTTTGGGCAGGAGCAGGTGACGCGCACGCGCGAAGACGCCGGGTTCGTGGCGGCGAACCCAGAGCGCCTTCGGCGCCGTGAACCCCGTGAGCGCGTCGTTGCCCGTCACCGCGATCAGTCGCGACGGGCCAACGCGACGCCGGATCTCGTCGCACTCGGCGCCTGTCCGCTGATCGTTCCACAGGATGGCCGGCCGCAGGACCTCGCCGTGGTCGTCGAGCAGGACAAGACCGTGCATCTGGCCCGTGAGGCCAACGGCCGCGATGTCGCCGGCGTCTGCGCCCGCCGCGGCCAGCACCGCGCGGATGCTGCGCGCCGCGGCCTCCCACCACAGGGACGGAGCCTGTTCGCTCCACAGTGGCTTCGGCGTGTCGAACGGATACTCCTGGGCGGTCACCCCAACCACCTGCCCGCGTTCGTCACACAGGAGGGCCTTGGTGGCCGTCGTGGAAACATCGATACCGAGGAGGTACGCCATGGGCTACAGGCTACAGGCTACGGGCGCCGGGCTCAACTCCCCGCTCAGGACGGCCCTGGGCCTGTCGGAGGGCTGCATCCCACGCCCCGCCCGACTGCACTAGAATCAGTTCGTGTATTCCACAGCCGCCTCCGCGTTCCGCCAGCGTTTCGGCACCGAGCCCGCGCTCGTCGTCCGGGCTCCCGGCCGCGTCAACCTCATCGGCGAGCATACCGACTACAACGACGGCTTCGTGATGCCGCTGGCCATCGATCGGGCCGTGTGGATCGCGCTGCGTCCATCAACCGTGCGGCACGTGCGGGTGTTCTCGGCCGATTTCGACGCCTGGGGCGAGTTCGACCTCGACGCGATCGAGAAGGGCCCGGCAGGCTGGCTCGAGTACGTCAAAGGCGTAGCCTGGGCCCTCGCCACCGACGGCTGCGCCCTGCGCGGATGGGAAGGCGTCCTGATGGGCAACGTGCCCCTCGGCGCGGGCCTCTCGTCGTCTGCTGCCGTGGAGATGGCTGCGGCACGGGCCTTCGTGGCGGCAGCCGGGGGCGAGTGGCGGCCGACAGCAATGGCGCTGGCGGCGCAGCGGGCCGAGAACCAGTGGGTGGGCGTGAACTGCGGCATCATGGACCAGCTCATTTCTGGTGTCGGGCGAGAAGGCCATGCCGTACTGATCGACTGCCGGTCGCTGGCCACGCGGGCCGTGCCGCTCCCGCCGGACACGGCCGTCATCGTGCTGGACACCGGCACGCGCCGGGAACTGGTGACGTCGGCCTACAACGAACGCCGGGCGCAGTGCGAGGAGGCCTCCCGGGTCTTCGGCGTGAAAGCCCTGCGGGACGTATCAGTCGACCGGCTCGAGCGGGACGGCGGCACGTTGCTGCCGATCACCCTGAAACGCGCGCGCCATGTGATTACGGAAAATGCCCGCACCACGCGGGCGGCTGATGCCATGGCCGCGGGCGACTCGGCCGCGCTGGGCCAGCTCATGTATGAGAGCCACGCCAGCCTGCGCGATGACTTCGAGGTGTCGAGCCCGGCGCTGGACGCGATGGTCGAGACCGCGCGCGCCGTCGGGTGCATCGGCGCGCGGATGACCGGCGCGGGGTTTGGCGGGTGCGCCGTCGCGCTGGTGGCGGCTGGCGACGCAGCCGCGTTCACCGCGCAAGTGGCCACGCGTTACGCAGCCGAGACCGGACATACGCCGGCCGCCTACGTGTGCGTGGCCACGGATGGTGCCAGGGTCGTCACCGATCAGCGGTGAGTCGCGAGGCTGTCGTGGGGGCCGGCTTCGGCCGGCCCTGGCGCGTCCGGCTCGCTTCGACGAGCTCAGCGCCTTCGGGAAGCCGGACGCCACGAAGCCTACTTTCCTCGCGCGATCCGCGCGTTGTTCGCGACGATGGCGGCGTAGGCGCCGTTCATGATGATCATGGTCGCGATCGCCGCCGGGCGGTTTTTCTTCCACAGCTTTTCGCTGAGGTAGATGGTACCGAGGCTCGCGCCGGCCTTCACCGCCATCATGGCGCCCTTGTTCGAGGTCAGCCCTTTCATCATCGGGTTGGCTTCCACGCCGCCGTTGTCGAGCGCCTTCGAGGTCGTCACCATGTCGCCGACCTGCAGCGCCACGAACGAGGCATACAACCCTACCAGTGCGGCGGGTCGCCGCTGCGCCACCGGCGCCGGCAGGAATACGGACGACGGCGGCAACTGCGTGGCGGCAGCGACCGAGTTGGCGATGGGCGCCGACTGACTGTCCGAAGGCCCTTCCTGGGCCGCGGCGGAGCATACGAACGGACCTGCGATCAGGCTCAGGGACAACACCGCACACGCGAAATGAACACGCCGCATCTTGATCCTCCCGGCCTGTTCTCCAGGCCCATCTGGAGACCAGGAAGGTCAAGATCGGTGCCGGATAGTCCGGCAGTGGATCAGCGTGTTTTGCTAGGAAATCCGAGGGTTTGCGGGAGGTCGTCCCGGGGCCGGCGTGCGCGGCGCTGTGCGGCGTGTGCGCATGGCGCCCACGCCGCGCACCCGTCAGGCGTCAGTCCCGAGGCGTCGAGGACTGGTTCGCGCGGCGATCGGGAGAGGCCGCGTACTTGATCACGCGCACGGCTTCGAGCGTCACCATGCCTTCCATCACGAGTTCGTCGACGACGGGCAGAAACGCAGTGATCTTGTCTGCCGCATCGACGATCTCGATCACGACGGGCAGGTCCGACGACAGTTCAAGCAACTTGGCCGAGTGCACGCGGGAGTTCTTCCCGAACCCCATGGGCCCCTTCAGCACGGTGGCGCCGGCCAACTGCGCCTCGCGTGC
Organism: uncultured Vicinamibacterales bacterium; assembly: GCA_964372095.1. Taxonomy (GTDB): domain Bacteria; phylum Acidobacteriota; class Vicinamibacteria; order Vicinamibacterales; family JAKQTR01; genus CAYJPV01. Next base: position 76,153 of record CAYJPV010000014.1, read on the forward strand.
CCGGCGCACGATCGTTTCGTAGAGGGGGCGGTGACCGCCAGGATCGCGGTCGTCCTCGCCGATGAACACGCGCAGCAACACGCCCTCTTCCGGGAGCTTCATCGTCGGGACCTCCCACGCCGCACTGGCGTCCTGTGACTGAACGACGTCGACGACGGCCGTCTGCTGCCGCGCCGCATCCCCCGTGCCCCGGTAGAGCACCACATGGGCCCGCTCGAGCGTGATTTCGCCCTCGCGCAATGCCGGCTCCACACGGGCCAGCAGCGCGCCAATCCGATGCGGACCATCGACGATTTCGACGATCACGGGCAGCTCGCTGGCAATCGCCCAAGCCGACTCCGCCAGGATCGACCCGTCGGGGCGCAGTCCCATGACACCCTTCAGGACGGTGGCCCCCTGGAGCCCCTCGCGGCGGGCGGTTTCGACAATCCACTGGTACAGCGGCTCATCGCGGTGCCGCGCGCGATTGGTGAGGTAGAAGCGGCAGAGCACCTGCTCCGCATCGACCTTCATGAGCGCCTCATCCGCCGAACCACGCTTTCGCCAGTACCAGGCCCGCGCGCAGCGCGAGCAACCCGGCGACAACACTGAGCACGATGTTGGCCGACGCGGGAATCCAGGCCCCGTCCTCGAGGAGCGCGTGCGTCTCCATCTCGAACGTCGAGAACGTCGTGAATGCCCCCAGGAACCCCACCCCCAGGGCAAGCCGCAGGTTGTCGCCCTGCGGCACCAGGCGCGCTGCGAGCACGCCGCCCAGCAGCCCGAGCAGGAAGGACCCGCTCACGTTGACGACGAACGTGCCCAGCGGGAAACGGCCGTCGACCAGGGTATCGGCCCATCGGGCGGTGGCATACCGCGCAAGGGCGCCACAGAAGCCGCCGGCGCCGACCAGAACAATGGATCTCATGGGCTCCTGTCGCTCATTGTCCGTAGTACGCCCCCGCGCCGTGTTTGCGCAGGTAGTGTTTCTCGACCAGGTGCCGGTCCGGCGCGGTGTCGTCGCCAGCCAGCTGGTGCGTCGCCAGATTCACCTGAGCCAGGTACTCCAGCACACCAGCCAGTTCAACCGCCTGCCCGGCGTCGCCGGCCCACACGAACGGTCCGTGGTTCGCCACCAGGACGGCGCTGATGTCCCGCGGCGACAACCCCAGCGTGTGAAACGTCTCGACGATGACGACGCCGGTGTTGCGCTCGTAATCCGACTCGGTTTCCGCGGGCGTCAGCGCACGCGTGACGGGGACATCGCCCCGGAAGTAGTCGGCGTGGGTCGTCCCCAGGCACCGAATCGCGCGGCGGGCCTGGGCGAACGCCGTGGCGAACGTCGAGTGGGTGTGGACAACGCCGCCGCATCCGAACGCACGATACAACTCCAGATGCGTCGGCGTGTCGGACGATGGCCGCAGGGTCCCTTCCAGGACGGCGCCCGTCTTCAGGGACACCGGCACCAGGTCCCCGGCGGTCAGCGTCTCGTACGGCACGCCGCTCGGCTTGATCAGCATGACGCCGGTGTCGTGATCGGCGCCGGACACGTTGCCGAAGGTACCTGTCACCAGGCCGCTGGCCGCCAGCGTCATGTTGGCGTGATACACACGATCGCGGAGAGAGTCAGGCATCACAGGCCACCATTACCAGGGACGAGAGGCTAGAGGCTAGAGGCTAGGGAAAGCCAGGAGATGTCCCCAGTTCCAGCCCCGCGGCCTGCGGTCCCAGCCCCGGCTATACGTGTGCTCGCAGCGCGAGCAGGCGTTTCATCAGCGTCCCGAGATCCGCGTGCGTGCCGGCCACGCCGCCAAACGTGTCGTGCAACTCCCGGTAGATGCCGTAGAGCTCATCGTATACCGTCCGGGCGGCCGGATCCGGCGCGAACACCCGCTCGCCCGCGGTGACCATCGCGTCCTGCGCCGCCTCGAAACCCGCATGGACGCCGGCTGCCACTGCCGCCGACAGCGCCGCACCGAGAGCCGGAGTCTGCGGCGACCCCGCCGTGAGCATGGGATAACCAAGCACGTCCGCGTAGATCTGCATGAACAGATCGTTTTTCTCGGCAATGCCGCCGCAGCACACGACGCGCTCAATCGGCACGCCGTACGCGGTCATGCGCTCGACAATGGCCCGCGCGCCGAACGCGGTGGCCTCGATCAACGCCCGGTACACCTCGGCCCGCGAGGTATGAAGCGTCTGGCCCAGGATGAGGCCTGTCAGGCGCGGATCCACCAGGATGGTCCGGTTGCCGTTGTTCCAGTCGAGCGCCACGAGGCCCGATTCGCCCGGCCTCAACGCGGCGGCCTGTGCCGTCAGCGCGCCGTGCAGCGCCTCGTCACCCTCGCACACGCGCTCGACCCACCACTTCAGCAGGTCGCCCACCGCCGACTGCCCGGCTTCGATGCCGTAGTAGCCGGGCATGATTGATCCGTTCACGATGCCGCAGATGCCTGGCACGTCGGCGACGTCGCCCGACGCCGGTGCGATGGCGCAGTCGCACGTGGACGTGCCGATGATCTTGACGAGCGTTCCGGTCCGCACACCGGCGCCGACAGCGCCGTAGTGGGCGTCAAAACCGCCCATGGCGATGACGGTGCCCTCTGTCAGGCCCAGAGCCGTGGCCCACTCACGCGACAGACGGCCGGCCGGACGGTCCGGGGCGTAGGCCTGGTCGAACAGGCGATCGCGCAGATCGGCCAGCCGCGGATCGAGACGCGCCAGGAAACCCTTGTCAGGCAGCCCGCCCCACGTGTCGGAGTACATCGCCTTGTGGCCCGCCGCGCAGACGCACCGCCGGATGTCACGCGGGCGGGTGATGCCTGCCAGCGCGGCCGGAACGAAGTCGGCGAGTTCCACCCAGCTGTGCGCCGCGGCAAAGACGTCAGGCGCCACCTTCAGGCAGCGCCAGATCTTGGACCAGAACCACTCCGACGAATACGTGCCGCCGATCGGCGCAAGATACTGGGGCGCGTGGCGCGCGGCGGTCTCGGTGATGGCCGAGGCTTCTTCAGCTCCGGTGTGGTCCTTCCACAGCCACGCATGGGCAGCGAGATGGTCGATCCAGCGCGGATCGAGCGCGAGCGCGCGGTTGTTCGCATCGACGGGAATCGGTGTCGACCCGGTGGTGTCGACGCCAATGCCGACGACCTGCGCGGCGCTGAATCCCGGGTACCGGCCGGCCTCCTTCAGCGCGCCTCTGACCGACTCGCCCAGGCCGTCCAGGTAATCCGCGGGATTCTGCCGGGCCAGGTGGGGCTCACGGGGGTCCAGGAGCACGCCCTGGTCGCCACTCGGGTAGTGGTACACGTGCGTGCCGGCGGTACGACCGTTACGGCAATCGACGACGACGGCGCGGACAGAATTGGTACCGTAATCGACGCCGACAGTGAACGCGGACGGCATGTGACAACCTCGGCGAATGCCCGTACAATCTCGACCGCGAGATGATACTGCATCCTCGTGGCATCCGGCGTCTGCCGGACGCAGCAGGGGCTGGCTGAAGCCAGCCCCCACGACGCGTCATCGTAAGGAGATCGTATGTCCGGCATCACCTTGGGTCTCATCGTCGGCAACCGCGGTTTCTTTCCCGATCACCTCTGCGCCTCCGGCCGCAAGACGATGATCGACGTGCTGGAGGCGGCTGGGGCCGACGTGGTGGCCCTGTCGCCCGCCGACACGAAACACGGCAGCATCGAGTCGCTGGACGACGCGACGAAGTGCGCGGAGTTGTTCAAGGCCAACCGCGACCGGATCGCCGGGGTCGTGGTGACGCTGCCCAACTTCGGCGACGAGCGGGCCATCGCCAACGCCCTGCGCTGGGCCAATCTGGGCGTGCCGGTGCTGGTACAGGCCTTTCCCGATCAGGCGGGCCGGATGACGATCGCCGACCGGCGCGATTCGTTCTGCGGCAAGATGTCCGCCTGCAACAACCTCCTGCAGTACGGCATCCCGTTCACCCTGACACGCAGTCACACCGTTGATCCGACGAGTGCCGAGTTCGGCGACGATCTGCGGGAGTTCATGGCGACCTGCCGCGTGGTGACAGGCCTGCGAGGCGCGCGGTTCGGCGCGCTGGGCGCACGACCCGCCGCATTCAACACGGTGCGGTACAGCGAGAAACTGCTCGAGCGCAGCGGCATGTCGGTGGAGACGCTGGACCTGTCCGAACTCTTCGGGAAGGCCAATCGACTGGCCGCGGACGACGCGCGTGTCGGGGCCAAGATCGCCCGGATTGCCGGCTACATCCCGACGGGCGGGGTACCGGGCGAGGCCGTGCTCAAGATGGCGCGCATGGGTGTCGTCATCGACGAGTGGATGACGCAGCAGCGGCTGGCGGCCACGGCGATCCAGTGCTGGACGTCGATGGAGGAGTTCTACGGCGTGGTGCCGTGCGCGCTCATGAGCATGATGAGCGACAGCCTGGCGCCGTCGGCCTGCGAGACCGACATCGCCGGCCTGGTGGGCATGTACGCGCTGCGGCTCGCATCGGAGACGCCGGCAGCCCTGGTGGACTGGAACAACAACTACGCGGAGGACCCCGACAAGGCGGTAGTCTTCCACTGCTCGAACCTGCCGAAGGGCATTCTCGAGACGCAGAAGACCGTTCCGGTCATGAGCTACCAGGCCATCATCGCCGGCACAGTCGGCCGCGAGAACACGTTCGGAACGGTGGAAGGGCGGATCAAGGCCAGTCCATTCACGTACTGCCGCGTGTCCACGGATGACCTGCGCGGACGGATCGCGGCCTACGTCGGTGAAGGCGAGGTGACCGACGACGCCTTGCTGACCTTTGGCGGCTACGGCGTCGTGAAGATCCCGAACTTCCAGGGCTTGCTGCGGTTTATCTGCGAGAAGGGCTTCGAGCACCATACGGCGATGTCCCTGTCACGCAGCGCACAGGCGATTCACGAGGCGTTCTCGAAGTACCTCGCCTGGGACGTGTACATGCATGCCTGACAAGCCAGCCCGGCGCGGAGGCGGGGACTCGCGAGGGGGTGGGGGGGGGCCGCGCCCCGCCGGGGGGCCGGCGCACCACCCCGGGCGGGGGGG
>CAYJPV010000014.1:81193-121997 GCA_964372095.1 uncultured Vicinamibacterales bacterium
GCCTTACACGCCAGCCCGGCGGGGTGGGGGGGACTCGCGTGGGGGCGGGCTTACGCGGGACGCCTCGACGGGCACGTCCACACTCCGGCGCGTGTGGCAGTCCATCTGGCTGCGGGGCCCGGTCGTGCCGGCGTCCGACCGCGATCGGGCCTTCGTCACCATCCACACGTTCGTGTTGCACCTCCGGCCGGTGAAGGTGCCCGCTCGGGCCATCGCCTTCGCCCACACGCTTGGCCTTGGCGGTTCGTCGCTGGTGCTGATCGCGTTGCTGGCAGCCACCGGCATGCTCCTGATGCTCGGTTACCAGCCCGCGCCAGGCGCGGCATACGACTCGGTGCTGGCCATCGAACGCGACGTGGCCTTTGGGCCGCTGGTGCGCGGCGTCCACTACTGGGCGGCGAACCTGCTCGTCGTCGTCGTGCTGCTGCACATGGCGAGGGTGCTCCTGACGGGCGGCTATCATGGCCCGCGCCAGTTCAACTGGGTTGTCGGCGCCTCCCTGCTCGGCCTGGTTCTGTCCAACGCCTTCACCGGCTACCTCCTGCCCTGGGATCAGCTCTCCTTCTGGGCCATCACCATCTCCACCGGCATGCTGGGTTACGTGCCGCTCGCGGGAGACAGCCTCCAACGCATCGCGCGGGGAGGTGCGGAGATCGGCGTGGACACGCTCGTGCTGTTCTACACGGTCCACACGTCGATCGTACCGGCCACGCTGGTCGCCGTGATGTCGCTGCATTTCTGGCGCGTGCGAAAAGCCGGCGGCGTGGTGGTGCCGTCGGATCCCGACTCGGCGGCCTCCGCCGACGGCGGCACGGTGATGTTCCTCCCACACCTGCTGGCGCGGGAGGTCTCGCTCGCGCTGGTGATCACGGCCTGCGTGACGGTGCTCGGCGCAACGTTCGGCGCCCCCCTGGGAGAACCGGCGAATGCGGGCATGAGCCCGAATCCTGCCAAGGCGCCCTGGTATTTCATGGGGTTCCAGGAATTGCTCGTCCACGTGCACCCGGTTGTCGCGATCCTGATCGTTCCGCTGGCCGCCGCACTGGCGTTCATCGCCGTGCCGTACGTCACGCGCGACGACGAACCGGCCGGGAGGTGGTGGCTGTCCGCCCGCGGCAAGCGGGCTGCCGGGATCGCGGCGTTCGCCGCCGGCGTACTCACGCCCCTGGCCATTGTCCTGCACGACGTCGCCGGCCGCTTGTGGCCCGGAGGCACGACCTGGATGACAGGGGCCGTGTTGCCTGTCGCGGTGGTCGGGGGTGGCGGACTCATCGCGATACGAATCCTCCGTGCGCGCATGAGCTTGAGCCGCAACGAAGTGGCGCAGACGGTGGCGGTGGCGTGCGGGGTGGCATTCGTGTGGCTGACGGTCATCGGCGTGTGGTTCCGCGGCCCGGGGATGGCGCTCGTCTGGCCGTGGGCGCGGTAGGGGCACGGGGCCCACAGTGTGGAGCCTGAGCGTATCACCATGGAACGCCGACAACTGCTGACACGAATCTGGACGGCGCTGGGCCTCGCGGCGCTGGCCGAGACGGCCTGGGTCACCGCGTCGTTCCTCCGCCCGAAGGCACGTGATGCCGCCACGTCGGCACTGGTCGTGGCCGGGCGCCTGGAGCAGTTCGAGCCAGGCAGCGTCACGGCGTTCCCGGGCGGCCGCTTCTACCTGACCAGGCTGAAGGACGGCGGGTTCATGGCGCTGCACCGCGAGTGCACGCACCTCGGCTGCACGGTGCCGTGGGACGCCGCCACCCAACGATTCGCGTGCCCGTGTCACGCATCGGCCTTCGACATCACAGGCCAGGTCACCGGCCCGCCCGCGCCGCGCCCGCTCGACTACTACGTGGTTCGCGTCGAGAACGGCCTGGTCAAGGTGGATACGCGGCGACGCCTGACGCGACAGGCGTTCGACCCATCACAGGTCACGACGGCATGACAGGCGATCAGAGCCGGCCGACGCCCGCTCCCACGAACGGGCTGCGCGGGTGGACGACGACCGCGCTGGCGGCGGCCGTCGTGATCGTGGTGGCGATTCCCCTGTCGCTGCTGCGGCCGCGGCCCGGCAACGTGCCAGGTGATGCCGCTCAGGCGCCTGCGACGTTCGTGGGCAGCCCGGCCTGCCGCGACTGCCACACGTCGGCATATCAGAAGTGGATGGGGTCGGATCATGAACGCGCCATGGACGTGGCGTCCGACAAGACGGTGCTCGGGGACTTCAACAACAGCACGTTCACGCACCTCGGCGTCACATCGCGTTTCGTGCGCCGCGACGGCAGGTTCTTCGTCGAGACTGAAGGTCCCGACGGCAAGCCCGGCACGTTCGAAATCACCCACACGTTTGGCATCCGGCCGCTGCAGCAGTATCTGGTGCCGTTTCCCGGCGGCCGCATGCAGTGCCTGACCATCGCCTGGGACACGGTCAACAAACGCTGGTTCCATCTCTATCCTGACCAGAGCATCCCGGCCGGCGACTGGATGCACTGGACCAGAAACGCCCAGAACTGGAACGGCATGTGCGCCGAGTGCCACTCGACGAACCTGCGCAAGAACTACGACGCCGACACGGGCACGTTCCAGACCACGTGGTCTGAAATCAGTGTCGGGTGCGAGGCGTGCCACGGGCCGGGTTCGCGCCACGTCGCGTGGGCCAGGGTTCCGCCCATGGCGAGAGGGCCCCTCGAGAACCACGGCCTCGTGATCAGGACGTCCGGCATCACGTCGGCGCAGTTGGTCGAGTTGTGCGCACCCTGCCACTCGCGCCGGGCCGAAATCGGCGACTACGACCACCGGGGCAGCCTGCTGCTCGACCACATGGTGCCGTCGTTGCTGACGCCAGGGCTCTACGAAGCGGACGGGCAGCAACTCGACGAGGTCTACACCTACGCGTCGTTTCTGCAGAGCAAGATGTACGCCCGCAACGTCAAGTGCAGCGACTGTCACGACAGCCACGGCGCGACGCTGCTCCGTGACGGAAACGAGTTGTGCCTCCAGTGTCACCAACGCGAGGTCTACGACTCAGCCGAGCACCATTTCCACAAGAAGACGGTGGACGGCCGTCCGTCGGACGGAGCGCTGTGCGTGAAGTGTCACATGCCCGAGCGGCCCTACATGGTGGTGGATTGGAGGGCCGATCACGGGTTCCGGCGTCCGCGCCCGGACCTCACCGCCGAGATCGGTACGCCGAACGCCTGCACCCAGTCGGGCTGCCACGCCGACAAGCCCCTGGCCTGGTCACTGAAGGCCTACCGCGAGTGGTACGGGAAGGCGCGCCTGCCGCACTTCGGCACGACGTTCGCCGCCGCCCGGCGCGGCGATCCGTCCGCGGCCGATCCGCTGCGACGCATGGTCGCCGACACGCTCCAGCCCGTGATCGTCCGCGCAACGGCCCTCGATCATCTGCGGCGGTATCCCGGCGACGCGAACGCCCAAGTCCTCCGGAACGCCTTGACGTCGGACGAACCGCTTCTGCGGTATATCGCGGCGGCGGCGCATGCCGAGCCGGACCCGGCTCGGCGGGCGACGTCACTGGCACCGCTGCTGTCGGACCCGGTGAAGACCGTGCGCCTCGAAGCGGTGGCCTCGCTGGCCGGCATTCCGCTGGATCGCTTGAAGCCCTACCAGCGCGAGGCGTTCACGCTCGGCATCGAGGAATACCGGCAGGCGATGGCCTATTCCCTGGACTTCGCGTCCTCCGGCATGAACTTGGGCAACCTGTACTCGAACCTGGGTGACACGAACCGCGCCGAAAAGCACTACCGGCAGGCCATCACGATCGACGACCTGTTCTACCCGGCAAAGGTGAACCTGGCGGTGATGCTGAGCGGCCTGGGACGGAACGACGAAGCCGAGTCCCTGCTGCGGCAGGTGGTGAGCGCCTACCCCGAGAACCACGACGCGGCGTATTCCCTCGGACTGCTGCTGGTGGAGACGGGCAAGCCCGACGAAGCCATCGGGCTGATTCGGCGCGCGGTGGTGGGCCAGCCGGCCAATGCGCGGGCGCGCTACAACCTCGGCCTGCTCCTCCAGCAACGCGGGCGCCTGGACGAAGCCACGCCCGAACTGGAGGCCGCGTTAGCCCTGGAACCAGTCAACGGCGACTTCCTGCTGGCCCTCGGAGACCACTACCTGAAACGCGGGCGGACCCTCGACGCCCTCGCGATGGCGGACCGCCTGACAGCGGCATTCCCGCAGGATCCCGCCGGCGCCCGGTTGCGCGCCGCGGCACAGGGGCGCTGAGAGCCTCTCCTCAGTCGAGATGGCCCTTCTCGGAATCCCCCATCTCAACGATCCGTTCCGGGAAGTACTCCCGCCACCGCCGCGTCACCAGTGCGGCCGTCTCCGGGTCGCACGACACTTCTTTGGGATACCACGGCTTCATGCGCGCATCAATGACGATGGGCGGGGTGTAAGAAAGATGGTGGCGCACGACGCGCGAGGCCGCGGCGTGAATGTCGGCTCCGGGCTCGAAACGCGTGAACGTGGTCCACAGGAAGTTCATCGTACTGGCGCAGGCGCGGGAGGGTTCGTCCGACACGACCACCAGCGGCCAGCCCGCGAACGCCGGATCGGCGGCGTAACGGGCCGCGGCATCGGATTCGTCGCTGAACGGACGTGCGCCCGCCACCAGCACGCCCGGGCAGAAGACCCGGACCTCGCTGCAGCCGGACGGCAGGCGCTCCGCACGGAACTCGCGTGGCAGCTCGCGGCGCTTCTCGCCAACACCGAGCCACACGCCTTTGGATCCTTCGTTGACCGTCGGCCCGGTGTAGTCGAGGGTGTCCATCGACAGGTTCGAGAACACGTACAAGTCCGTTTCCGGGTTCGTGCGCTCGAGGACGTGCACGAGTGTGGCCCTGAAATCGCGCAGATCCACATCGCCGTCGGTGACGAGCAGTAACTTCGTCAGCGAGAGCTGCCCTTCGCCCAGGATCCGGAACGCGGACGCCATCGCCTCGCGGGCGTAGCGCTGGTTGACCCGGGCGCCGGCCAGCGAGTGATAGCCGGTCTCGCCGTAGGACCACAGGTCCACCACCGCCGGCATCACCAGCGGGAAGAGCGGCGACAGCAACTCCTGGAGCAGGTCTCCGATGAAGAAGTCCTCCTGACGCGGCTTGCCCACGACAGTCGCGGGATAGATCGCGTCGTGCCTGTGCGCGATGCGATCAACGCGGAAGACCGGATAGTCGTGCTGCAGGGAGTAGTAGCCGTAGTGGTCGCCAAAGGGGCCTTCGGCGTGGCGGAGGTGGGGCGCTACCGAGCCGATCAACGCGAACTCGGCGTTGGCAATGAGCGGATGCGGCCCGACGCCGGTCACGCGTTTCAGGCGCTCGCCGGCGATCAGCGACGCGAGCATGAGCTCCGGGATGTTCTCGGGCAGCGGCGCGATGGCCGCAAGGATGAGCGCCGGCGGACCTCCCAGAAACACCGTGACCGGCAGCGGCTGGTGCTTCTGCTCGGCGACGGCGTAATGAAACCCGCCGCCCTTGCCGATCTGCCAGTGCATGCCCGTGCTGCGCCCGTCGTGCACGTGCATCCGGTACATGCCCAGGTTGTGCCCGGGGCGCGCCGGATGTTCGGTGTAGACCAGCGGCAGCGTCACGAACGGACCGCCGTCCTCCGGCCAGCAGGTCAGCGCCGGCAGCCGGTCCAGGCGCACGTCTTCGGTCACCACGTCGGTCACCGGTCCATGGGTCGCGCCCGCCAGGCCGATCTTCAGCGCCTCGCCTGCCACGTCACGTGCACCCCACAGTTTCGCAGGCGTGGGCGGCATGATCGTCTCGGCCAGCTGGACCAGGCGTTTGACGAGCCGCAGCGGCCGCTGGCCGAAGGCGAGCGCGGCCCGGCGCGATGTCCCGAACAGGTTGGTGACGAGGGGGAAACCTGCTCCTCGAACACGGGTGAACAGCAACGCGGGACCGCCTGCCGCGATCACGCGCCGGTGAATCTCCGGGACCTCGAGGCGCGCGTCAACCTCATCGTCAACGACGACCAGGTCCTTGTCGCGGCGAAGCTGATCGAGAAACGTCCGCAGGTCGGGGAAACCAGAGTCGGCCATGGTGAAGATATTGTACCGGCTTGCGGCCATCGGCCATCGGCTATCGGCTTTCGGCTATCGGCTTTCGGCTTTCGGCTTTCGCTACTGACCACTGACTACTGACTACTGACTACTGTCTACTGTCTACCCCCTGCTTCCTGCTTCCTGCTTCTTGCTTCTTGCTTCTTCCCTGCCCCCTGCCCCGGTTTCCGGTATTCTGTCCCTGCCGTGTCTACGTCACCACACCGTCGCTACAACCCCCTGCTGGATGAGTGGGTACTCTGCTCGCCTCACCGCCTCGACCGGCCGTGGCAAGGGGCCGTGTCGCCGCCCGCCAGCCGGGCCTTGCCGGCACACGATCCTGGCTGCTACCTGTGCCCGGGTAACGTGCGGGCCAACGGTCAGCGTAATCCTGCCTACGCGACCACCTTCGTGTTCGACAACGACTTCCCGGCACTGCTCGAATCGTCGGCGCCGATCGAGGATGCTCACCCGCTGCTGCGGGCGGAGCCGGCCACGGGCGTGTGCCGCGTCATCTGTTTCACACCGCGGCACGACCTCACGCTCGCGCACATGTCTCCCGCCGAGATCCGGCCAGTTGTCGACACCTGGGTCGGGCAGGTGGAAGAACTGGGTGCCCGCGATGACATCGGCTACGTGCAGATCTTCGAGAACAAAGGCGAGATGATGGGATGCAGCAACCCGCATCCCCACGGCCAGGTCTGGGCCACACGCCACGTGCCGATGTACCCGTCGCGGAGGTCGGCCGCCCAGCGCAGGTATTTCAACGAGCACGGCCGCGACCTGCTCGGGGACTACCTGCTTGCCGAACTGGACGTGGTGGACCGCGTGGTCTGCGCCAACGCGCACTGGGTTGTCGTCGTGCCGTTCTGGGCGGTGTGGCCGTTCGAGACCATGATCGTGCCCCGGAGACGCGTGTCGGACCTGCCGTCGCTCGCGCCGGAGGAACGCGACGCCCTGGCGGACGCGCTGGCTGACCTCAACGGGCGATACGACGCGCTGTTCCAGACGTCGTTTCCGTACTCCATGGGCTGGCACGGTCGCCCGACCGACGGTGGAGAACATCCGTGGTGGCGCCTGCACGCGACGTACGCGCCACCGCTCCTGCGCTCCGCGTCGGTGCGGAAGTTCCTGGTTGGCTATGAGCTCACCGCCGAACCACAGCGCGACATCACGGCGGAGGCTGCGGCTGCGCGGCTGCGATCTGGGGGTTAGGGGTTGGGGTTGGGGACATCCTCCGCCTTTCCCCAATACCCCAAACCCCACCCCCCAATCCCCAATCCCCAGTAAGATCCCCCCATGCTGCCACCTCAGAAGACGCGTATCGTCGCCACGATTGGTCCCGCATCGGAATCCCTGGACATGCTCGTCCGCCTGATTCGCGCCGGCATGAACGTCGCGCGTCTCAATTTCTCGCACGGGGACTTCGCGGATCACGCGGAGCGCATTGCGCGCATCGGCCAGGCTGAGCGCGAGACGGGTTGCCCGGTTGCCATCATGGCTGACTTGCCGGGGCCGAAGATGCGCATCGGCACGATCGACCCGGAGCCGGTGGAACTCCGCAGCGGTGATCCCTTCTGCCTGACGGTCGACGACATCATCGGGAACGCCAGCCGCGTATCGGTCACGTTCGAACCCCTGCCCCGGGTCGTCAAGCCCGGTGATCGGCTGTTCCTGAACGACGGTCTCGTGCAGTTGCGGGTCGACCACGCCGACGACTGCAACGTGCACTGCACCGTCACCGCGGGCGGCGAACTGCGATCCCGCAAGGGCCTGAACCTGCCGGGTATCGACCTGGGCATTTCGGCGTTTACGGACCACGACCGCGCGTGCCTGGAGTTTGCGCTGACCCACGGCGTGGATGCGATCGGCCAGTCCTTCGTGGAAACCGCCGCCGACATCGACGCCGTCCGGCAGGCCGCCGCCGCCATCGGCCGCCAGCCGTTCATCATTGCGAAGATCGAACGGGCGGGCGCCCTCGAGCACCTTGACGACATCCTGAAGGCCGCCGACGGCATCATGGTGGCGCGCGGTGACCTGGGCGTCGAAGTCCCGCTGGACGAAATCGCGCTGACGCAGAAGATGCTCATCGCAAAGGCGAACCTCGCCGGCAAACCCGTGATCACCGCGACGCAAATGCTCGAATCGATGGTATCGAGCCGCCTGCCCACGCGGGCGGAGGCCACCGATGTGGCCAACGCGGTGCTCGACGGCACGGACGCGATCATGCTGTCGGCAGAATCGGCAGTGGGTAAGTACCCGGAGGATGCGGTGGCTATGCTGGCGCGCATCGCGGCCACCACGGAAGCGCGGCGGCCCGCGACCCGCCTGGAGGAGCTGCGCCGGCAGTGCCTGACGCAGAAGCCCACGTCGGTGGCCGAGAGCGTGGCGACGGTCGTGGAGCATGCCCTCGAGACGGTGCCGTGCGCCGCGGCTTTCGTGCCGACACGCACCGGCAACACGGCCCGCATGATCGCGCGCTTCAAGCCCTCCGTCTGGACGGTCGCGCTGAGCCGGGACACGTCCGTCTGTCAGGGTCTGCTCTTCTCGTTCGGCGTCGTCCCCGTGCTCCTGCACGACGAACCGGGGGACTGGCGGGTTTTCGCCCGGGAATGGCTGGCCGCCCAGCACATTGCGGGCACGACGGCCATGTTGGTGGCGGGGCCGTCGTCGAAGTTCCCCGACGCCAATCACCGGATCGAGTTCATGCGGGTGTGAGGGGCGCTCTTGCCCCTTGCCCCTTGCCCCTTGCCCCTTGTCCCTACTGTCTACTGACTACTGACTACTGACTACCATCTACTGAACGTAGCGCTCCCCCAATGGCCGCGACGGCTGTCTCGAAGCGGGCGTCCCAGCCCCCCGATACCGTCACCACGTGCGCGCCCTGGCCCGAGAGAGTTGCCCGGAATCGTTCGAATAGTTCGCCCCGGCGTCCGGAATCGGCGCGTTGATGGCCGTCTTCGGCCCAGGAGACGTCGATGTCGTGCAGCAGGTAGAGGCCGGCGAGCCGTTCGGCCGCCGCCGGCGGAATCCATGCGGGGCAGTCGCCGTAGTAGTGCCGGCTGTAGACCACGGTACTGAGCAGGTCCGTATCGTGGATGACCAGCGCGCAACCGGCCGCCCGGGCTTCGGCAACGGCGGCGTCCTCGAGCTGGCGCTGCCCTCGGCCGATCGGATCCACGTCGGCGAACTCGACCGGCCGCGGGTGCTCCTCCACGTATTGCCGTGCGAACTCCGCGGAACACGGCGCGCCGAAATGCGCGGCCAGACGGCCGGCCAGCCACGTCTTCCCCGTGCATTCGGGTCCGATCAGCACCACGCGCAGCAGCGCGTGCCCGTCCGTCATGACCCCTCGCTTTCCCCTGAAGAATCGGCTGCCTCGACGTACGCGGGCCCTTGGCTCTCACGTGTCATCGAGGCGCGCCACTCCCGGTGCCCAAGGACTGCCAGCACCAGGAACACCGCGTACAGACCGGTCGTCTGCACGAGACCCTGCGACAGGTACATCGCCACATAGATCGCATCGACGGCAATCCATACCGTCCAGGTCTCAATCCACTTGCGGGTGGTCATGAACTGCGCCGCCAGGCTGAACGATGTCGTGCCGGCATCAACGAGCGGCCACACGGCATCGGTGCGGTCACGCAGGAACAGGCCCAGACACGCTGTTCCCGTTGCCGCGGCCGCGGCGAGCGCCCAGATCATACGCGCCGGCGCTTTGGTCACGGGCAGTTCTCCTCTGCCCTCCCGCGGGTGCCGCCACGCGTACCACCCGTACAGACTGATGGCGACATAACCCAGTTGCAGGGCCGCAGACCCGTACAGGCGTGCCTCGAAGAACACGACGGCGAACAGCGCGACGCTGACGATGCCCACGGGCCAGCACCAGACGTGCTGACGGATCGTCAGCCAGACGCCCGCCACGCCGAACACGACGCCCGTGGTCTCGATCAGCCGGGCAAACTCCACGCCAGCACATCCTTTCGGCTTACGGCCTGCGGCTTTCGGCTTTCGGCGATCGGCTATCGGCCATCGGCGATCGGCCGCTGCCTTGTCCCTTGTCCCTTGCCCCTTGCCCCTTGCCCCTACCCATGCCCCTAGAACCTCACCTCCGCCGTCACGTACACGCTGCGGGTGGCGAGGGGGTAGTAATACGACGTGCCGGCCGGCATCTCACCGCCTGCCGCATCGCGTACGAAGTACTGATAACTGTAGCCGCCGGGCCAGGCACGTCGCTCGTTCAGCAGGTTGACGCCCTGCACACGCAGTCGCGTGTCACCGCGGGCACCACGACGGGCGATCGACAACGTCACCTGACCGTCGAGCGTGAAGAAGGACGGCGTCCGGAAACCGGCATGCCCGGTGTTGTCCAGCTGCGACTCGCTCACCCAACGGCCCGAGGCGTCGGCCGCGACAGACGAGACGGGCGCCCACGAAACCGTGCCGTTGAGAATCGTCGATGGCGTCAACAGCGGCGCGACGTCCTGCGCGATACGCGCCACGCTGTCGATCCACGCGAACGCGGCGTCGTAGACGTCGTAGTACTGCGTCCAGGCGTCAATGCGGTTCCGGCTGAACGCCGCCGTGGCCGCCGCACGCCATGCGGGGGCAGGCTGCCAGACGACGTCGGCCTCAATGCCCCTCCGCGAACTGCGACCGACATTGCGCCGCGTCGGAAGGCCGATGCCTGACAACTCGCCGGTCAGCGCAATCTCGTCGCGGAACTCCATCGCGTAGGCGTTCACCTTGAGCGTCAGCGTGTTGCGGTGGTACTCGGCGCCCGCTTCAAGATCCACCACGCGCTCGGGCCTGACGGCCGACAGGTCGTAGGGCAGCGTGGCATTGTCTTCGCCGAACAGCATGTCGCTGCGGGCCGGTTCGCGACTCATGCGGCCGACCGACGCGTAGAAACTGACAGCCGGCGCAGGTGCGAACCGCGCGCCCGCCTTCGGGTTGAAGAACGTCCAGGTCACGGATCCAAGCGGCTGTTCGCCTTCGTACCTGAAGGCCGCATGCCTCAACTGCGCGTCAGCCCAGAATGACGCGGCGCCCGCCCGCCAGGTGGCCTTGATGAACGTATTGGCCTCTGACTTCTCCCCGGTGTTCGTGTACGCGCGGTCCCCGCCGACCACATCCATGAAGTGGTCGCGGGTGAACGTATTGGCGTGGGCACCCCAGTTCAGCGCGAGCCGGCCTCGCTGGTGGGTCGCCCCCAGCACGGCACCGACGGCATGGCCGTTGATGGCGTACTGCTGGAGGTGCTCGCGAGGCGTGTCCCAGATCCTGAACCACCCCTGCGCGCCGTTGTAGTAGGCCTGCGCCATGAACGTCGAGGACGATCCGACGACGCGCGTGAACTGCGCCTGGACGAAATCCTGGCCGAATCGATCCCGCTCGTCGGTGGACATCGGATTCGAACGCAGGTTGGCGGCCAGGGTGTCGGGATCGGTGGCCAGGTACGCCAACTGCGTGCGCGTGCGTCCCGAAAACCCGAAGAGCTTCAACATCGACGCCCGGCCCTGGTGCGTGGCGCCGTAGTAGAACGTCCCCTGATCGGCCCCCGAATGCTCACGGAACCCGTCGGACGTCTGCGCCGACGCGCGGCCGTAGTACGCGACGCCGTGATCGAACCGGCCGGAGTGCACGGCGGCCGTGCCTCGGCCCGTTCCCCACGACCCGGCGCTGCCCTGGAACTCGAAACCCGCGCGCTCGGCCGGGTTCACGCTGGCGAAGTTCACGGAACCGCCGTAGGACGCGGACCCCACGCTGGACGTGCCCACGCCGCGCTGGACCTGCACGCTGTCGACCACACTGGTGAAGTCACCGAAGTTCGAGAAGTACAGAGCCTGGTCCTCGGGGTCCTGCAGGGGCACGCCGTCCAGCGTGATGTTGAGGCGCGTCTGGCCGATGCCCCGGATGTTGAAGTAGGCGTAGCCTGCGGCCGCCCCGCTGTCGGACTGCGCGTTGACCGACGGCGCGCGGCTGAGGAGGAACGGCATCTCCTGGCCCCGATTGACGCCGGTCAACTCCGCCAACGTCAGGTCCGACTTCGTCACGGGATCCAGGTCCGCAGCCCGCACCGCACGCACGACGACGTCCTCGCGCAGGTGCAGGGGCACCGAGAGCGTGATTTCGATCGGTCCGGTTCCGGCCGACACCTCGAGTTCGCGGCGAAGCACGTCGAACCCGTCGAGGGACGCCTGCAGGGCGTGCCGGCCCGGGCGCACGAGGACGGACCAGTGTCCGGTGGCTCCGGCCACCGTACGCTGCGCGCCGAGTTCAACGACCGCGCCAGGCAGCGGCCGTCCTTCCGCATCGCGCACGATCCCGGTCACGGTGACGGACCGCGCCTGCCCTTCCTGCGCGAGCGCCGGTGGGATCCAGCGGGCGTCGGTTCCGACGCCCGCGACGAACAGGGCACAGAGGACGATCCCCCTGACCCGCGTGCGACGTGTAGATGTGGACGACATGGAAACGCCTCCTCTCCTCGGGTGTGACCCACGAAGTGATCGAGACGGATCCTGGAGTGGTAGTGCGTGATAGAGATCGTGCCGAAACTCGCTCGCCTTCCCTACGCCGGTATCAACCGGATCAGGTTCCGAGGGTTTGATCTCAGGCCGTGAGGCCACCCCTAGGCTTCCGCCACTGACTAGTGTGCGGCGGCCACGGCTTGCGCGTCAAGGAGGAGTGGGGCGGCCAAAGGCCGAAAGCCGACGGCCGATAGCCGAAATATGGTTGTGCCCCCGCTGACGGTTTGGGATTAGGATACGCGTGAGGATCGGGTCGTCAGCATCACCCCAGCGGTGCGTGCGACCCCCGGGCCCAGGAGGGCGGATGGCATCACAGGACGCAAGTTCGTCCAGGAAGACGTTTGTCGTCGATACCAGCATTCTCGTTGCCGCGCCGGATTCGGTTTCCCACCTCACGCCGGACAACATTGTCGTCATTCCGTTTCCTGTCCTCCAGGAACTGGATCGACGGCGCACCGCCGCCAACGGCGTCGGGTACACGGCCCGCAACACCATCAGGCTCATCGATCGGATTCAGACACAGGCTTCGGCCGAACAGTTGCAGACGGGCATTCCCTACAATGGGGGCGTCCTGCAGTTCCACAACGGTCAGGTGGACCTGTCGCAGGCATGGCCCGGCTTCAAGACCGACTACGCCGACGACGCCATCATCATGCTCGCGGCGGAACACCAGCACAGCCACCCGGCCGACAACGTGATCCTGCTGACGCGTGACGCGGCCATGCGCTGCAAGGCGCGGGCGCGCGGGGTACGCGCCGAGGACTACTACAGCGACCGGCCGATCGCCTCGCCGGAGCAGTTCTACTCGGGCCGGATCCGGATCGAGTTGCCGGCTGACCACGCCGGCCTGCTCTCGACGCTGCACCACGAGCAGCGCCTGCCGGCGGATGCGCTGGCCGGCTTCGTCGACGTGTCGGAACTGCTGGTCAACCAGTGCTGCGAGTTGCGCGTCAGCGAGAGCAACAAGAGCGCCTGGGGCATCTTCAAGCGCGACGGCGGCGTCGGCTTCCTGCGGCGGGTGAACACGAAAACCGGCGAGAAGTTCGGGCCCTGCAGCCCCGAGCAGGCCTGCGCCCGCGAACTCATTCTGGACAACGACACGCTCATCACCAGCGTAGTCGGCATCGCGGGCACGGGCAAGACGCTCATCGCCCTGCTGTCGGCCTACGAGATGTACCGCGCCGGCCGCGTCTCGCGCATCGAAGTCTACCGCCTCAATGCCGAAGCCGGGCGGCAACTGGGCTTCCTGCCCGGGGACGTCGGCGACAAGATGGCGCCGTGGGCGCGCCCCATCATCGACAACATGGACTTCATCCTCCGGCGCCTGCACGGCGGCGCCCGCTGGACGAACCCGCTCGCCGATCACCAGGCCGACAAGACCGACAAGGCCGACCGGCGCGAAGCCCCGCCGTCGGTGACGGTCGAACACCTGCTCCAGACGAACGCCCTCGAGATCGCGCCCATCAACTACCTGCGCGGCCGGTCCATTCACGACGCGGTCATCATCGTCGACGACGGGCAGAACCTGACCCAGGAGGACATGAAACTCGTTCTGACCCGCGCCGGAGAAGGGGCACGGGTCATTCTGACCGGTGACCCCGACCAGATCGACCGGTCCGAAATCAACGCGCTGTCCAACGGGCTCGTTCAAGTCGTGGAGCGGTTCAAGGGCGAGGCGTGTTTCGCTCACTTGCGCATGACCGACGTCGTGCGCTCGAAGATCGCCGAACTGGCGGCGAAGCTGCTCTGACACTCGGGGTTGGGGATTGGGGGTTGGGGACTGGGGAAGGCAGAGGATGTCCCCGGTCCCCTCCCCATGTCCCACGCCCCAATCCCCAATCCCCAACCCCCCCCCCCCCGGGAACCATTACCCAGGAATGCCGGGCAAACGTAAGATCACCCGTGTCGCACTCCGCGGCACGCTTTTCTGGAGACGTCTGCATCCATGAAGAAAACCCTCTTGCTGGTGGCGCTGTTGCTGACCGCCGTCGGTGTCGTCGACCCCGGCGCCCAGGCACCGCCCGAATCACGTTTGCTTCGTTTCCCTGCCATCCACGGCAACCAGGTCGTCTTCACGTACGCCGGTGACCTGTTCACGGTTCCAGTCGCGGGCGGCGTGGCCCGGCGCCTGACGACGGACGTCGGGTTCGAAATGTTCGCCCGCTTCTCGCCCGACGGCAAGACACTGGCGTTCACGGGCCAGTACGACGGCAACACCGAGGTCTACGTCATGCCCGCCCAGGGTGGCGTGCCCAGGCGCGTCACGTGGACGGCCACGCTGGGCCGCGACGATGTCTCTGACCGCATGGGCCCGAATAACCTAGTCATCGGGTGGAAGAACGCCAATCAGATCCTGTTCCGATCGCGCCGGATCGAGTGGAACGACTTCCGGGGACAGTTGTTCCTGGCATCGGTGTCGGGCGGGCCGCTTGAAGAGGTGCCGCTGCCACGGGGCGGGTTTGGCGCGTTCTCGGCCGACGGGAGGCAACTCGTCTATAACCGCGTCTTCCGTGAGTTCCGCACGTGGAAACGGTACCGCGGCGGACAGGCTGACGACGTGTGGCTGCACGACTTCACGACGAAGACCACCACGAACCTGACGAACAGCCCGGCCCAGGACATCATCCCGATGTGGAAGGGCAACAAGGTCTACTTCGCGTCCGACCGTGACGGGCGGATGAACCTCTTCAGCTACGACCTGACGTCGAAGCAGACGAAGAAGCTCACCACGTTCACCGAGTACGACGTGAAGTTCCCGTCGATGGGCGACACGGCCATCGTGTTCGAGTACGGCGGCTGGATCTACAAGCTCGACCTCGCCACCGAGAAGGCCGACAAGATTCCCGTCGCCATCGCCGAAGACTTCGATAATGGGCGTCCGGGCATGGTGGATGTGGCCCGCGCGGTGACCAATTTCGAGATCGCGCCGGACGGCAGCCGAGCCCTCTTCGGCGCCCGGGGCGACGTGTTCACGGTTCCGGCCAAGTTCGGCCCGACGCGCAATCTCACGCAGACGCCCGGGGTGCACGAGCGCAACTCCAAGTGGTCGCCCGACGGCAAGTGGATCGCGTACGTCTCGGACCAGACCGGCGAAGACGAGATCTGGATTGCTGCGCAGGATGGCCGCAGCGCGCCGGTGCAGATCACCAAAGGTAGCAGCAACTACAAGTACCAGCCCATCTGGTCACCAGACAGCAAGAAGCTGATGTGGTCCGACCGGGCGCAGCGCCTGCACTACGTTGACATCGACGCGAAGGTGCCGACGCAGATTGCCGAGTCGGCCGCGTTCGAATTCACGGACTACTCGTGGTCGCCCGACAGCAAGTGGGTCGCGTTCGCCAAGCCTGAAGCGAAGGGCCCGCAGCGCATCTATCTGTACTCGCTCGACTCGAAGCAGACCGTCCCCGCCACTGACGCCTGGTACAACTCGAGCGAACCGGTCTTCAGCGCCGACGGCAAACTGCTGTTCTTCGTCTCGGCCCGCAGTTTCAACCCGACGTACGGTCAGACGGAGTTCGAACACGTCTACACCGACATGTCGCGGATCTACTTTGTGACGCTGGCCAAAGACACGAAAAGCCCGTTCGCGCCGAAAAGCGACGAAGTGAAGATCAAGGAGGAGCCCAAGCCCGCGCCGGAGGACGCGAAGGCCGCCGCGCCGGCACAGGCGCCGGCGGCAGCCAAGCCCGGCGCCACGCCCGCCGATCCCAAACCGGTTGAGCCGAAGAAGGCCGACGCCCCGGCGCCCGTGAAAGTCGACGCGGACGGTCTGGCCGACCGGATCGCGGTGCTCCCGACGCCGCCGGCCAACTACCGCGCGCTGACGTCGGTCGGCAGCCGCCTGTACTACGGGCGTGCCGGCGCTCGCGAAGCCGCCGCGCTGTACGTCTACGACCTCGAGAAGCAGACCGAGACGCAGGTCGTCACGGGGACCGGCTACGAGATCTCCGCGGATGGCAAGAAGATGCTGCTGGCCCAGTCGGGAGGGCGCTACGCCATCATCGACACGCCAGTGGGCAAGGCCGAGCCGCGCGACTTCCTCAACCTGTCCGACATGAAGGTCCGCCTCGACCGCCACGCCGAATGGCAGCAGATCTTTAACGAGTCGTGGCGCCAGATGCGCGACTTCTTCTACGCGCCCAATATGCACGGTGTGGACTGGGCTGGCCTGAAGAAGACGTACGAACCGCTCGTGGCCCACGTGAACCACCGCGCGGATCTGACCTACATCATCGGCGAGATGATCGGCGAACTGAACGTCGGCCACGCCTACGTGGGCGGCGGCGAC
Organism: uncultured Vicinamibacterales bacterium; assembly: GCA_964372095.1. Lineage (GTDB taxonomy): Bacteria > Acidobacteriota > Vicinamibacteria > Vicinamibacterales > JAKQTR01 > CAYJPV01. Next base: position 98,064 of record CAYJPV010000014.1, read on the forward strand.
ATGCCCCGCCCCGATCGTATCCCGATGGGCTTGCTCGGCGCGCAGTTCCAGCGCGATCCCCAGTCGAAGTTCTTCAAGATCACGCGGATCTTCAAGGGCCAGAACTGGGACGCGTCCTTGCGTTCGCCGCTCACCGAGATCGGGGTGGACGCCAAGGTGGGCGACTACATCATCGAGGTCGACGGCCGCTCGACGGCCGGCCTGACCGATATCTGGGAAGCCCTCATCGGGAAGGCGGGCAAACAGGTCAGCCTCAAGCTGAATGCGACGCCGTCGGCGCAGGGCGCCCGTGAAACGGTGGTCGTACCCGTGGAGGACGAACGGGGCCTGTACTACTTCGACATGGTGCAGACCAACATCGACAGGGTCACGAAGGCCACGAACGGACGCGTCGGCTACATCCACGTGCCGGACATGGGCGTGCCTGGCCTGAACGAGTTCGCGAAGTACTTCTATCCCCAGACCGAGAAAGAGGCGATGGTCGTCGACGTGCGCAGCAACGGCGGCGGCAACGTGTCGCCGATGATCATCGAGCGCCTGCGGCGTCAGCTCGTGATGATCGACGTGGCGCGCAACGGCGCCCCGAACACCAACCCCGGCGCGATGATCGTCGGCCCGAAAGTCCTGCTGGCCGACGAGTTCTCGGCGTCGGACGGCGACATCGTGACCTACCGGTTCAAGCAGTACAAGATGGGGCCGATCGTCGGCAAGCGGACGTGGGGCGGCGTCGTCGGGATTCGCGGCACGTTGCCGCTGCTCGACGGCGGCGTGTTGAACCGGCCCGAGTTCTCACGCTACGACGTGACCGGCAAGGAGTGGATCATGGAGGGCGTCGGGGTCGAACCCGACATCTTCGTGGACAACGACCCGGCAAAGGAGTACGCCGGTGAAGACCAGCAGCTCGACCGTGCGATCGCGGAGATCCTGAAGTTGCTGGAGAAGCAGCCCGGGACACTGGCGCCGAAGCCGCCGTATCCGGTGAAGAAGTAGGGGAACGAACGAAGGCCCCGGGGACGCACGGTCACCGGGGCCTTCGTTCGGCGTCCGGCAGCGGCTTCAGGCTACCGGCCTCTATCCTCCCAGAGCCGGAATCCCCCGACGAAGGCGTTGGTGTTCGCACCGGCCCGGCAACCGTCCGGCAGCGCGCTGAGTTTCTTGATGTTCCCCCCGCCCAGCACGACATCGTCCACCAGGAACGCCGCGACAAGTTCGCCCACGACCTTCACTACCAGCTTGCGCCAGCGTGCGCGGCCGAACGCTTCGAGTCCTCGTGTGCCGAGGTGGTCTTCGATGGTTTGTTTCCCGTACGGGAAGTGCCCGAGTTCCATGGGCACGAAGTGGCCGTTCACGATCAGCGACGTGCCCAGCCCCGTCCCGAGACCGAGGAACAGCATCGTGCCGCCGCGGTAACTGCCGAGCGCCTGCATGACCGCGTCGTTGATCACGCGCACCGGCTTGCGGAACGCCGCCCGGAAACTGAAGCCGACCCAGCCCCGGCCCAGGTTGACCGGATCGGCCGCGATGCGACCTTTGCGCACGACGCCCGGGTAGCCGATGGAGACAACGTCGTACGTCCAGTCTTTCGTGACCGCCTTGACGCCCTTCATCATCCGGCCCGGCGTCAGACGGGGGCCTGAAGGGAATCTCCGCGCCTCTTTCTCGCCCGTCAGCAGGACCTTCACGTTGTTCCCGCCGATGTCGATGACAAGGATCTTGAGTGACGCGGCCATCGAATGTCTCCCTTCCCGGCTCAACTGAATCACCTACTGCTTCCCGGCGCGCGCCTTACGCACCAGAGCCAGGATGTCGTCGACTTCCTTCGGAACGCCTGACGTCAGGATCTCGGGTTCCTGCTCGGTCACGAGCACCGTATCCTCGATGCGGACGTGGAGTTGTTTGGACGCGTCCTCGATGATGGGCTCAACCGCAATCACCATCCCTGCCCGGAAGGGGCCGGAGCCGTCACCCACGTCATGAACGGACATGCCGACGAAGTGGCCGGCGCCGGCACTGCCCGGGAAGCCGTGCTTCGCATAGACCGCCCGCCCGACCTCCCGGGTCTGCGCCCGCGTGGCGCCTACGGTCATCGCCGCGATGATGGCCTTCTGAGCTTCGAGCGCGCAGCGATACGCGCGCAACTGATCCGGCGTGAACTCGCCAGACACGGGCCACGTGCGTGTGATATCGACGCCGAGGTAGTCCAGGGCACCGCCGTAGTCCATCACGACCAGGTCGCCGTCTGTGTACTGGCGGCCGTTCACCGCGTAATGCCAGACGTTCACGTTCGGGCCCGATCCGACGATCGGCGCAAACGAATTGCCCTGGATGCCGTTGCGGTACATCCAGTAGGTCGCTTCGGCTTCGATTTCGTACTCGAACCCGTTCAGCCGGGTGGCCAGGATGGCACGGCGGATGGCCTCTGCGCTGATGACGCCGTTGTGCCGCAGAATCTCAATCTCGCGCGGGCTCTTGATTGTCCGCATGCGGTCGATAAGGGGCGTCACGTCGCGCATCTGCAGCGACGGGAAGTGGCTCCGGAGGTAGCCCGCCCGGTGCGCGTCGTCGGTGAGGTGCGCGCCGCCAATGTTGCCCAGTCGCGTCGCCAGGTGGGTGGCGTGCTCCCCACGATTGATGTCGGCCTCGTCGCCCGGTTGGAGGCGGGCCCAGAGCACCGGCTCCGGCGCCAGCGAGAGGCGCGCCAGGACGCGCGGCAGTTCTTCCAGCGGGCGGATCGCCGCGAACCCCCAGGGTTTGCCCTTCTCGGGATCCTCGAGCCAGTTCTTGCCGAGCGCGCGGATGTCGCCAGCCGATTGCCGGGGCAGGAAGAGCGTGGCCGCCCCGGTCGCCGCGTCGAGGACCATTGCGGCGTTGAGATCCTCGTTGCCCGTGAAGTAGAAGAAGTCGTTGTCCTGGCGAAAGCGGATGCCCGCCTGCGGCGTGGTCCGCCCGAACAGGACCAGGGTGCCCGTGCCCAGTTCTTTGGCCAGCGCCTGGCGCCGGGCGATGAATTCGGCGGGTGGATAACCCATCCGTTCGGCGCCCACCACCAGCACGCCCAGCACCACCAGAACCGCCGCCGCCGTGACCCGTCGCAGGGTTCGTATCGTCATCGTTCCTCCCGCTTACGTTCGCCGAGACAGTAACACAGGCCCGCCCGTCCGCAACGGAACAGCCGAACGCCTGCACCGCAGAAAAGGGGCCAGGCCCCTTTTGCAAATGCCCTAAAACGGAAAGTGGTCAAAAGTGGCGTGTTTCGGGCCTTCTGGTCCGGCGAGCGCCGCCTCCGGGCAGAAAAGGGGGCAGGCCCCTTTTCCCGGGAGGGGAACGGCGGTCGGAGGGACGGGTATCAGGCCGACGGCCCCACGAGGGCCAGGATCGACGCCCCGTACCTGTCGACCTTCGCCGGCCCCATGCCGGGCACCTCCAGGAGTTCAGCCAGCGTCCCGGGACGTGCCGCGGCTATGGCGAGCAACGTCTTGTCGTGCAGGATCACGTAGGGCGGCACCCCCTGCTGCCGCGACAGGCCGAGTCGCCAGGAGCGGAGCGCCTTCTCGGCGGCAGCATCGCGGTAGTCCCGCGCTCCCGGATCGTCGTCTCCTCCCGCCGAGGGTCGCCGACGCGGGGACGACCAGTCTGCCGCACCGTCCGGATCCTGATCCGCCTTGCGACGCCGTGCGCGTGAGGACAACACACGCGACCCATCCGCTGCCCGCGCTCGGGGCGCCCGGACACGAGCCCGCCGGGCTGGCGGAGCCGCGGGCGTCGCCATCTCGACGTCGCAGACCCGCCCGGCCATCACCTCCCGGCCCGCATGCGTGAGGCTGAGCGTCCGGTACTGATCGCCGGACACCTGCACGAGCCCGGCGCCACAGGCCGCGTCGATCCAGTGCTCGATATCCTGCGGCCGCTCGTGCGACAGCAAGCCGGTCGTGGATAGCCCCTGCAGCGACGGCGGCAGGTCGTCCACCTGGCCGGCCAGCATCGCCGCCACTTTCCGGTGACCGAACCGTTCGCCCGAACGCGCGATACCGGACAAGACCTTCCGCACGAGCTCCAGCTCACCCGGATCGAGGGACACCCGGCGGTGACAGTTTGAGCAGGCGCCGCACGGCTCCTTGGCATCCGGGTCGCCGAAGTAGCGCAGGATCGTCGCGCGCAGACACGCGGCGGTGGTGGCATACGCCACCATGCGCTTCAGTTTCTTGTGCTCGAGATCCTTGCGGCGTGCCACCTCTTCCGGCTCCACGGCCACGTCGGTCCGGCCAGCCAGGTCCTCCCGGCCACGATCGATGAGGAACTCCCGGGTCTTCACGTCGGCGTAGTTCCACAGGAGGGTCGCCACCGCAGCGCGGCCGTCCCGTCCTGCCCGACCGATCTCCTGGTAGTAGGCCTCGATGGAGCCCGGGACGTCCACGTGAACGACGGCATCCACGTCGGGCCGATCGATGCCCATCCCGAACGCATTGGTGGCACACACGACACGGGCTGCCCCTGATGCGAACGCATCCTGGACCCGCACGCGCTCGCCGTCTTCCAGTCCGGCGTGGTAGGCCTCGGCCTTGACGCCCGCGGCCCGCAGCGTGTCGGCGGCCGCCCCGGCGCCGCGCCGCGTAGAGGCGTACACCAGCGCGCGGCCGCTCCCGACGAGCTGCGGGAGGAGTTCCCGCTTGTCCCAGTCGCCGGCGACGGGACGCACGCGGAGCTCGATATTGGGCCGATCGAAACCCGACACAATCACGGCCGGCGTGGCGAGTCCCAGCAGGTCGATGATGTCGTCGCGCACTTCGGGCGTGGCCGTCGCCGTAAACGCCCCCAGAGGCGGACGTCCGGGCAGACCGTCAGCGCGGCGACACGCTGCGGCTGCGCCACGCAGGCGGCGGTAGTCGGGCCGGAAATCGTGTCCCCACTCCGACACGCAGTGGGCTTCGTCAATCACGAACCTGGCGACGGGAATGTGGTGCAGCAGTTCGAGGAAATGATCGGATGCAAAACGCTCGGGTGCCACATACAACAGCTGCAGGTCACCGCCCTGAGCGGCATGCAGCGCCGCCCGCCGTTCGTCGGCCGCCAGCATGGAATGCAGCGCCGCCGCACGAATGCCTCGCCGATTCAGTTCATCGACCTGGTCCTTCATCAACGATATGAGCGGCGACACGACCAGCGTCATACCCGGCAGCACGACGGCCGGCAACTGGAATCCCAGAGACTTGCCGGATCCGGTCGGCATCACCGCGAGCACGTCCCGGCCTTCGAGTACGGCGCGGACGAGCGCCTCCTGGCCGACGCGAAACGTCTCGTGCCCGAAATGGTGCCGGAGCGAGTTGATGAGTGATGGCATGCGAGCGGGTATTATCCCACGCGGGTCACGATCAGCCACGCGTTGCGAAGGAAGATGGCAGATCCCAGCAACACGATCGCCCAGGCAAAGATGCGCTGGAGCACTGACGCCGACAGTCGATGAATCAAGGCCGAGCCCCACGCGACTCCCACCAGCGCCACGAGCAGGAAGGCGCCCGTCCGGGCCAGCGGCACCCCGGTCTGCCCCAGGTGGCCAACCAGGCCTCCAGCGGCGTTGACCGCAATGACCGTGAGCGAGGTCGGCACGGCCCGCGGCATGCCCGTGCCTGCGAAGAGGAGCAGGGCCGGCACGATGAGGAATCCTCCTCCGACGCCGAAGAACCCTGTCAGCACGCCCACGCCGAGCCCCGCACACACGCACCGTCCTACCCGGCATCCGTGGGCGCCCTGCGACGCGCCGGATGGTCCCAGCAGTAGTCGCCCGCCCACCGCCAGCATCAGCATGCCGAACAGCGCCAGCAGCGCCGGTTCGGACACGAGGTGCGTGAGCCTCGCGCCGACGTACGCGCCTGCCGCACCCGTCGCGGCGAACAGGACCGCCGCGCGAAGGTCGATGCCGCGCCGGCGCCCCTGAAGCCAGGCACCGAACGCCGCGGTCGAGCCCACCAGCACCAGGGACATGGTCACGGCCTGAGCCACGGGGATGCCGGCCACGTAGACCAGCACCGGCAGGGTGATGATCGAGCCGCCGCTGCCCAGGAGACCCAGGGACAGGCCGACAAGCAGCATCATCACGAGCGCCAACGCGGGCGCCAGGGTCTCGGGTGGCATCAGGCCTGCCATTATTCCACGGCAGCGGACGAGGTCGCGTCAGGCTCCGCCGGCCGACCAGAGACCGGCCGAAGCCGCCTCCGCCGTTTGTGGCCACGTCGGGTAGAATCCCGCCATGCGCCACACGACCTTCGCCACCCTCGTCCTCGGACTGCTGGCCGCCTGCGCGTCAGCCTCCGCCGCGGCCGACCGGCCCAACATCATCTTCATCATGTCGGACGACCACGCTGCGCATGCAATCGGCGCGTACGGTTCGCGGGTCAACACCACACCGCACATCGATCGGCTGGCGCGGGAAGGCGTCCGGTTCGACAACGTCTTTGCCACGAACGCGATCTGCACGCCCAGTCGTGCGGCCATCCTGACTGGCCAGTACGCGCACATCAACGGCGTCCCCGTGTTCAATCGTTTCGACAGCACCCGCCAGACCGCACCGCGGCTGCTCCAGGCCGGCGGATACCACACGGGCATGATCGGGAAGTGGCATCTGGGCAGCGACCCTGCCGGCTTCGATCGATGGGAGATCCTCCCGGGACAGGGCGCCTACATGGACCCGGTGTTCTACACGGCCGCGGGCGAAACCCGCTACACGGGGCGCTACGTGACGGACGTCATCACGGACCTGGCGCTCGACTTTCTGAGGTCGCGGCCCGCCGACCGGCCGTTCTTCCTGATGGTCCACCACAAAGCCCCGCACCGATCGTGGGTCCCCGACGACACACACCGGAAGCAGTTTGAAGGCCGATGGATCCCCGAGCCTCCGACGCTCTGGGACACCTACGCCACCAGGTCCGACGCGCTCCGCGAGAATCAGCAGCGGGTCTCGGCGAACCTGTCGCGGCGCGATCTCAAGCTGACGCCGCCGGCGGGCCTCGAGGGCCCCGTGCTGCAGACCTGGCTTTCCACGATGCCCGACGAGGTCACGACGGAGGTGTCGGGCAAGACGGTCACGCTCACCGGGGAGGCGCTGACACGCTGGAAGTACCAACGCTACATGCAGGACTACCTCGCCACTATCCAGTCTGTCGACGACAACATCGGCCGCCTGCTCGACTACCTCGACACGTCCGGACTCGCGCGGAACACGATTGTCATCTACACCAGTGACCAGGGGTTCTTCCTGGGGGATCACGGGATGTACGACAAACGATTCATGTACGACGAGAGCCTGCGCATGCCCTTCCTGGTGCGGTGGCCGGCCGGTGCGGCGCCTGGCACGGTCGCACACGGCATGGGCCTGAACGTGGACTTCGCGCCGACGTTCCTCGAAGCCGCCGGCCTTCCCGTCGCGCCGGACATGCAGGGCCGCAGTCTGCTGCCGCTCGTACAGGGCCGGCAGCCGCCCGACTGGCGCTCATCGATGTACTACCGCTATTACCACGACCCTGGCGATCACAATACGCGCGCGCACTACGGTGTGCGGACGGTGACTCACAAGCTGATCTGCTACTGGAAGCAGGACCAGTGGGAACTGTTCGACCTCGTGAAGGACCCGGAGGAGATGCACAACCTGTACGGGCAGCCGGGGTTCGCACGGATCACGACCGACCTCAAGGCGGAGTTGCGGCGGCTCAAGCTCGCCGTCAGGGACGACGACCAGTTCGCCGACACGCAACCGCCCAGCGGGGTGGACGGGACGCCGGCCCGGCTGCGGGGGAAATAGGGGCCTGGGGGGGCCGCCAGATAGAATGTCCCCATGACCGTCCTGAAGCTCCGCGGCGGCGTTGCGTACTCGGTGTTCCGGCTCGACAAACTCAATGCCCGTATCCGGGATGCCGGGTCGTCGCTGCAGGTTGCATCCGTCTCCTTCTGGCACTTCTCCGAGACGACGCGCCCGCTCACCGGGGACGAATCGGACACACTGACGAGCCTGTTGACCTACGGTGCACCGGCTCCGGCGCAAGCAGGACGGCCGGTCCTCGTCACGCCCCGGCTCGGCACCATCTCGCCGTGGTCCTCGAAGGCGACCGACATCGCCAGGCAGTGCGGCCTGTCGGCCGTGACGCGCATCGAACGCGGCACGGTCTTCGACGTGATCGGCGATGGCGATCTGGCCGCCATCCTGTCTTTGCTGCACGACCGGATGACGGAGACGGTGCTGCCGGCCATGGACTCGGCAGACGAGCTGTTCCACCACTACCCGCCGAAGCCGCTGACGCGTGTCGACATCCTGGGTCGTGGCCGCACCGCGATCGAAGAGGCCAACACCACGTTCGGCCTGGCACTCGCTCCGGACGAAGTCGACTACCTCGTGGCGTACTTCGCGGCGGAGGGTCGCAACCCGACGGACGTCGAATTGACGATGTTCGCACAGGCCAATTCGGAGCACTGCCGCCACAAGATCTTCAACGCCGGGTGGGTCATTGACGGCCAGCCACAGGACGCGTCGCTCTTCGGCATGGTCCGCACCACCCACCAGAAGAACCCGCAGGGCACGGTCGTCGCGTATGCCGACAACGCCGCGGTGCTCGAGGGCCGTGTGGCCGACCGGTTCTTCCCGGACCCGGACAGCGGTCGATACACGTACCACGAAGACCTGACACACTCGCTCGCGAAGGTGGAAACACACAACCACCCGACAGCCATCTCACCGTTTCCCGGCGCCGCCACGGGCTCGGGCGGCGAGATCCGGGACGAGGGCGCCACGGGCCGCGGGTCCAAGCCGAAGGCCGGCTTGTGCGGCTTCTCGGTGTCGAACCTGCGCATCCCGGGGTACGAACGCCCGTGGGAAGGCCCTGAAACGAAGCCGGAGCGTATTGCGTCGCCGTTGTCGATCATGATCGACGGCCCGATTGGCGCTGCGTCGTTCAACAACGAGTTTGGGCGCCCGAACCTGGCCGGCTACTTCCGGTCGTACGAACTCGACGCCGGCAACGTCTCACGGGGGTATCACAAGCCGATTATGCTGGCGGGCGGCGTCGGGAACATCCGGGCGCAACACGCCTTCAAGTCCGACGTACCGGCGGGCGCCCTGTTCATCCACCTGGGCGGGCCTTCGATGCTCATCGGGATGGGCGGCGGGTCGGCGTCGTCGATGTCGACGGGCGCCAACACGGCAGACCTCGACTTCAACTCGGTGCAACGGGGCAACGCAGAGATGCAGCGGCGGGCCCAGGAAGTGATCGATCGGTGCTGGGCTCTCGGCGAACGCAACCCGATCCTCTCAATCCACGACGTCGGGGCCGGAGGATTGTCGAACGCCTTGCCCGAGCTGGCGCATGGCGCCGGCCGCGGCGCGCGGCTTGACCTGCGCGCCGCGCCCAACGAAGAGCCGGGTATGACGCCCCGCGAAGCCTGGTGCAACGAGGCGCAGGAGCGGTACGTGCTGGCCATCGCCCCGGCGGACCTGGATCGTTTCCGCGCGATCTGCGAACGCGAGCGTTGCCCCTTCGCCGTCGTGGGCACGGCAACGGCCGACCATCGTCTCGTCGTTCACGATCCCGTGTTCGGGAACGATCCCGTCAACATGGATCTGCCTGCCCTGCTCGGCAAACCTCCGCGCATGACGCGCGACGTGACCCGCGTCACGCCGCGGTTGGCCCCGGTCGATCTGAGCGGCGTCACGCTGCGAGAGGCTCTCGATCGTGTCCTGCGTTCCCCGACGATCGCGGACAAGACGTTCCTGATCTCGATTGGCGACCGCAGCGTTGGCGGCCTCTGCTCGCGGGATCAACTCGTCGGACCGTGGCAGGTGCCCGCAGCGGATTGCGCCACCACGCTGCTGTCTTTCCGGGGCTACGCGGGTGAGGCCTTTGCGATCGGCGAACGATCACCCATCGCCGCAGTGGACGCCCCTGCGTCGGGGCGGATGGCCGTCGCCGAGGCCCTCACCAACCTGGCGGCCGCTCCGGTTTCGGACCTGGCACGAGTGAAGCTCTCGGCCAACTGGATGGCCGCAGCCGGCTCGCCCGGCGAAGACGCGGCTCTCTTCGACACCGTCCGATCTGTCGCCCTGGAACTCTGCCCGGCGCTGGGCGTGTCCATCCCGGTCGGCAAGGACTCCATGTCGATGCGGACGACCTGGACCGACGGCGGCCAGTCCCGGGCGGTGGTGAGTCCGGTCTCGCTGATCGTCTCGGCGTTCGGCCCCTGCGACGACCTGCGCGCCACGCTCACGCCGCACCTGCGAACGGATCTCGGTCTGACCGACCTGATCCTCATCGACCTCGCGCCAGGCAAGGCCCGCCTGGGCGCATCCGTGCTCGCCCAGGTCTTCGGCCAGGTCGGCGCCGAGGTGCCGGATGTCGAAGATGCCGGCCTCGTCCGTGCGCTCTTCCCGGCCCTCGCGGCGCTGCGCCACGAAGGTATTGCCCTGGCGTACCACGATCGCTCCGACGGAGGCCTCCTCGTCACGCTCCTGGAGATGGCCTTTGCCGGCCATTGCGGATTGACGATTGACGCCGATACGATTGCCGCCGGCGGTCGCGATGTGCGCGCGGCGCTGTTTGCCGAAGAACTGGGTGCGGTGATTCAGGTCCGGTCGTGCGACGTGGCCCGGGCGCTCGAACTGCTGCGGGCACATGGCCTCGCGGGCCGGATCGTCGCACGACCGTCCGACGAGGGTGTCGTCCGAATCCAACACGGCACCGACGAACTGTTCCGCGCGACGCGCGTGGAACTGCACCGGGCCTGGAGCGAGACGACGTGGCTGATGCAGTCGCTGCGCGACAATCCGGCGTCCGCGCAGGACGAGTACGACCGGATCCTGGATGACTCCGACCCGGGTCTCTCGCCGCACCTGACGTTCGATCCCGGGCACGATGTCGCGGCGCCGTTCGTCGCCCGCTCCGCCCGGCCGGCCATCGCCATCCTGCGCGAGCAGGGTGTCAACGGCCAGATCGAGATGGCCGCCGCATTCGATCGCGCGGGCTTCGACCCGTTCGACGTCCACATGAGCGACCTCATCGCCGGGCGGGTATCGCTGGCCGCGTTCCGCGGGTTTGCCGCCTGCGGCGGATTTTCCTACGGAGACGTGCTGGGTGGCGGCGAAGGCTGGGCAAAGACCATTCTGTACAACCTGCGGGCACGGGACGAGTTCGCGGCGTTCTTCGCGCGCTCCGATACCTTCGCGCTGGGCGTGTGCAACGGCTGCCAGATGATGGCGGCGTTGAAGGCGCTGATTCCAGGCGCCGACGCGTGGCCCCGGTTCCTGAAGAACACCTCCGAGCAGTTCGAAGCACGGCTGTCGACTATGGCGGTGGTCGAGAGCCCGTCCCTGTTCTTCACAGGAATGGCCGGAAGCCGGATTCCGGTGGTCGTCGCCCACGGCGAGGGTCGGACCGCGTTCGATCGCCCGGCAGATGCGGCGCGAGTGACTGTGGCAGGCCGCTACGTGGACAACCGCGGCAACCCCACCGAGGCGTACCCGCTGAACCCGAACGGGTCCCCCGGCGGACTGACGGCGGTGACCACGGCGGACGGGCGGTTCACGGCGCTCATGCCGCATCCCGAACGCGTCTTCCGGTCGATCCAGCTCTCGTGGCATCCGCCGGCGTGGGGCGAAGACAGCCCGTGGATGCGGTGCTTCCGCAACGCGCGCGTGTGGTTGGGGTGATGCTCGGGGCTCGGAGGAAGGCGACTTTGCTGCCTGCCTACTACGGAGAGGTACAATGACTGCGTAATCTCTGATGTCAGCCCTGATCGCCGCTACCGACACGAACCTGGCCGAAGGCCCAGCCGTCCCGCGCCCGCCGCGACGACGTCGCCGCGTGTTGCGACTGTTCGTGTGGCTGCTGGCCCTGGTAGGACTCCTGCTCGCCCTGTCGTACACGCCCCCCGTCCAGCGGTGGACGTTTGAGACCATCGCCTCCAGGCTCGGGGCAGGAGCCGGAATCGTCCTTCGCGCGGACCGCTCGTCTTTCGATCCCATCCGGCTGCGTGCGTCACTCGAGGGCGTGTCCCTCGCCAGCCCGGAGACGCCGTCGATCCCGTACTTCACGGCCGCCCATGTCGAGTTGGATGCGCCCTCGGCTCTGCTGCGCGGCCATCTGGTGCTCAACAGCGTCCGGCTCGTCAACGCCACCGTAGACACCACGAAAGTGGCGCAGCGAGGATCCGGCGGGGGGCCGTTTCGCGGCCTCGGTTCGCTGCGGCTCGGGAATGTCTCGATCGAGAACCTGTCGTACACCTCGGGGACGCCCGAGTCTGTGCGCGTGACGATTCGGAACGTCTCCATGAAGGGCGCCGGCCGGGCGCCGGGACAGCTGCAACTCGAATCGGTCTCACCTGCCACGCTGCTGCTCGAGTTCGCGGACGCCCGCCTGCCCTTCGACGCACTGATGGCATCGTTCCGGATGGACGGCGATCGCCTGGCCATCACGCGCATCACCGGCCAGTCGGACACGGCTCGGCTGGAACTGCAGGGCGCGGTTCAGTTCGACGCGGGCTATCCCCTCGAGCTCGACTACCGGGCGTCGGTCGACCTTCCGCGAGCCGCGGACTGGTGGGCGATTGCCGACTCGACGCTGAAGGGCCGGGCTGACCTCTCCGGCCGCATCCGCGGCCCGCTCACGTCCCCCACCGCCTCGGCACGCACGTCCGTCACGGACTTCGCGTGGCGGACGTTGTCCACAGGCCGCCTGACCGCCGACGGACTGATCACGGGGACCGGCATCAGGCTCGACACGTTCGCGCTGGCCGTTCCCGAAATGACGGCGCGCGGGACAGGCTTCCTGTCCTGGAGCGACACCACGCCGCTCAGCTCGCTGAAGGCGACCTGGCAGGCCGGGTTGCTGCGGCGCCTGGGACCGCTGGTGGAACTGGAAGCGGAGGATATCCCCCTCGTGTCGGCCCGCGGTACCGCCGACGTCACATGGCCAGGTTTCGTTCCGGACCTCGCCGTCCTGGCCGGCACGCTCCAGACGCACGTGGCGTCCAGCCAACCCGGGGGCGACGACTCCGGAACGATTCACATGGCCGGCGGCGACGCGCGATGGCGCGTGGACTGGCGGCAATCACTGCCCGGCGAGACAGAAGCCCACGGCCAGTTCTCCGTGCGGATCGATCCCGTCGTGTTTGCGCGCTCGCCCGTGAGCGGCACCCTCGACGTCATCGCCCTCGATCTCGCGCCCGCGATCAAGCGGGCGGCCGCACTCGATATTTCGGTCCCCGACTCCGCGCTCACCCGGCTGGAACACGGCCGGGCCAGGTTATCCGGCCCCCTGCAGGGCACCGTGGCCATGCCCAGGTGGCACGCCACCCTGAGTGCCACAGACATCGTGATGTCCGGCCTTCGCGACATCACCGTCGACGGCACCTTCTTCGTTGATCCCGACTGGTTCGTCACCGAAGACTTGACCGTACGCGCGCCCGGCAGTGTCGTCCGGGTCAGCGGCACCATCGGCGTGCTTCAGACGGACTCGGATGTCGCGTTCGACGGGTCGGTCGATGCCGCGTGGGCGTCGGCTCCGTTCGCACCGGCGGCCTGGCCGCTCACGGGCGAGGCCGCCATCACGGGCACGTGGACCACGCGGGTCGGCGTGGACGACCTGGAGGTGACCTTCGAATCGTCGACCGCGACGATTGCCGGTTCACCCGTAGGTCCACTCCAGGGACGGGCGCTCAGCGGGCTGGTGGAAGCGTCCGGCCGCCTCGATCTTCCCGAACTCGGCGTTCACCTGAGTGGCACCTATGACCTCACGCCGGCGCAGGCCCACCGGGCAACGGTCGTCGCACGCAACGGGAATGTCTCGCGGTTGCTGAGGATCGCGGGAACCCCGCCAGATACGGCTGATGCTGCGCAGGTGTTCGTGGACGGCACGGTGGATGTCTCCGGCGCGTTCGAGAGCATCGAGACGGCCGCCCTGACCACGCGCATCGACGCGCTGCGCGGGAGCCTTCGTGGACGCGCCGTCCACCTGGCCGCCCCCACCCAGGTCGTCTGGAACAGGGGCACGTTCGACGCGGGCGTCGCTGTGGTGACAGTGGGTGGGGCCACGTTCTCCACAGCGCCCGCTCCGGCTGGCGCGGCGGCATCGATCGTCACGATGGCGGCTCCGCTGTCAGAGATTCTGTCGCTGTTTCCCGAGGGAACCATCCCGGTCGGCATCGTGGCGGACGGGGGCGTTCGGGTCGATGCGCGTATTCCGCACGCGGATCCGCGCAATCCGACGGTGTCGGCGGTCGCCGACATTCATGCCGTGACTCGTGACGGCGTTGCACTGGTCCGAGATTTCCGGGCCGAGGCGCACGCTGATCGGGACCGAATGCAGTTGTCGGCCCTGCGGGGCACGGTGCTCGGGGCCACGGTGGAGGCCACGGCCAGCGGCGCCACGGCGTGGATCGCGCCGCAACTGGCCGGGGCACCCGACGGGACCGCACGCGGGGACACCGCAGGTGCCCGGCTCACAGCAACGTTCGATGCCCAGGTCGCACCGGTCCTCGCGGCGCTCGGCCTGAAGACCCCCGATCTGCCGGGCCGCGCACGTGGAACCATCGACCTCACGGCCGACGCACCTCGACTCGACGCGGTGCACGGTTCGTTCGTGACCGATACGCTCTCCCTGCAGACACGGACCGGGACGTACAGCCAGGACGGTCCCGGGCGGGTGCGCATTGAGCACGGTGTCGCCATCGTCGAATCGTTCGTGGTGGTGGGCCCGGACTCTCGAATTCAGGTGAGCGGTCAGGCGGATCTTTCGGGCGAGGCGATCGACGTCCTCGTGGAGGGCACGGCTTCGATGTCGATTGTCGACGCACTCGTGGCGCCACGGGTGGGCGGATGGGCAGATATCGAGCTACACGTCGGCGGCTCCATCCCGGCACCGGTGCTCGACGGCAGCGTCGCCTTGCGCGACGTCAGCGCCGTATCGCCGACGGCACGGCTGGTACTGGCGGACCTGAATGGAAGCGCCACATTCCGGCCGGGAGCTGTGGAGTCCGTGGACGTACGCGGCCAGTTGAACGGCGGGACAATCACCCTGACCGGGAAGTTCCCCCTGGAGCAGACGAAGACAGACGGTTCGCTGGCCATCGTCGCTCGCGACATCTTCGTGGAGTATCCACAGGGCCTGAAGAACCGCATCTCGGCGGAGCTCGTGCTGGCGGGCAACCTCGACGCCCCCCGGCTCAGCGGCACGACGACGCTGCTGACCGATCCCTATCGTGAGTCCCTTCCTCGCATGGCGCAGTTGCTGGCCGCGTTCAGTCAGCCTGCGGGACCGCCAGGCGGGGGGGCTGACGGCGAGGGTTCGGGGCTGATCGGCCGGCTGTCGCTCGACGTGGCGGTCGTGGCAGCTGCGCCGCTGCGCCTCGACAACAGCCTGGGGCGCATCGAGGCGTTCCCGCGCGTGCGCGTGGTGGGCACGGGCCTCGCACCGGCATTGTCGGGCGGAGTGGAGATCTTCGACGGCGGCCGGATTTACCTGCAGAGCCGGACGTACACCCTGACCGACAGCCGGATGGACTTCTTCCCGGAGGACGGCGCCGTCCCGCGGATTCAGTTGCATGGAATCACGCAGGTGGGCGAGTACGAAGTCACGCTGCGTATCTCGGGCCCGGCGGACGCGCTCGAGCTGAACCTGTCATCCGACCCGCCTCTTCCCGAGCGCGATCTGCAAGGTCTCCTGCTCACCGGACAGACGTCCGACGGGGCCGGCTTGTCGGGTGATTCGGGCGCCTTCGCTGTCACGGCGTTGTCGTCGGATCTGCTGGGCATGGCTGGCCAGGCGCTGGGCCTCGACTCCGTACGTATTGGCAGCGAGAGTTTCGAACTCGTGTCAAGCGACGTCGAGCCGACGACGCGCCTGACCGTGTCGAAGACGCTGCTCAGCCGTTTCGAACTTATCTACTCCGAGAATCTCGACGACAACACCACCACCTGGATCCTGATCTATCGCCCCCGCGCCGGGATTGAGGTGCGGGCGTCCTCCCGCGACAACCTCTCGCGCGTGGCCGAGTTCCGCCATCAGTTGTCGTTTGGTCCTGGTGGCGGCAGGCCCCAGGATGAGCCCGCCTCGGAGGACCAGCGGCTCAGTGGGACGCCGAGAGAGTACGTCGACGCAGTCGACATCGTGGGCGTTCCGCCGGTGATTGCCGCACGCCTTCGTGCCAGGCTGCGGCTGAAGGTCGGCCACGAGTTCAACTACACCGCGTGGATGCAGGATCACGACCGGCTACGGCGCTTCTACACCGATGACGGTTACCTGACCGCCCGCGTGGTTCCCACGAGGACCGTCGCCGATCCGGATGGGTCTGCACGCACCCGGGTGCGGCTCGCCTACCGCGTGACGCCGGGGCGTGCCACGTCGATCGTCGTCAGCGGAATGACGGCGAGCAAGGATTTGATGAACCGGTTGCGGCAGGCGTGGGCGCTCACCACGTTCGACCAGTTCGCCGCAGACGACATGTCCAGGGTGGCGCGGGGCATGCTGCTCGACCAGGGGCACGTGGTCCCGGACGTACAGACGGTGATCGATGACGCGGGCGAACTCGGCCTGGTTGCGACGGTCACGGTCCGACCGGGGCCAAGGCCGGGCAAACGGGCGGTCGTGTTCGAGGGCATGACGGTATTCAGCGAACTCGAACTGATTGCGCTGGCCGTCACCGCCGGGACTGCGGAGAGCGCGTGGCGCGATCCGGCTGCATTGTGTTTGACGGTGGCGAACGCCTACGCAGACGCCGGCTACCGTAAGGCCGAGGTTCGTGCGGAACCGGTACGGATCATCGGTGATCGTGCCGAGTTGATCATCTCCATCCTCGAGGGGTTGCCGACCAGGATCGCCCGCGTGCGGATTTCCGGCGTGCCGGAGGCGCGGATCGAGGGGGCAACGGCTGTGGCCGGGCTCGAGAGCGGCGCGATCCTGCCGGCCGGCGCGGAGCGGGCGGCGCGCCTGCGGCTGGAACGCCATCTGCGTAACCTGGGCTTCCGGAATGCGACGGTGGCCGCGGTGGTGGGGGCGCCGGGGAAAGACGGGCGTGTTGACGTGTCCCTGACGGTGAGCGAAGGGCGTCTGCAGGTTGTGCGCGCGATCAGGGTCGAAGGGGCCCGGACGACCCACCCGTCGCTGATCGAGCGGGCCGTCACGCTGAAACCCGGAGAGGCGGCTGGCCTGAGCGCTGAAGCCGAGACTGAACGACGCTTGTACCGGCTGGGGGTGTTCAGTGCGGCGCGCGTACGGCTGGTGCCGGCCCCTCGCGAACCTGGCGACACGTCACCAGACGTCGTGCCGGTCAATGCGGTCGTCACCGTGACTGAGCCGCACAAGTACCAGTTCGTCTACGGTGTCGAGTTCGCCAATGACTATGGCCCGCTCTTCGATCGGTTCGACAACGCCATCGGCGTGGCGGCCGACGTCAGGGATCGAAACGTGCTGGGCCGCGGGATGTCCGCGAGTCTTGGAGCCCGCTACGAATCCAATCTGCAGAGTGTCCGAACGCTGTTCGGGATTCCGACCATCGGGACGGTACCGATCCGGACGAACGTGTTCTTCGCGTGGCGGGACGAGTCGACCCCGATTGGCGAGTTTGGCGATCTCCGCGAGATGAGTCGGCGGGCGTACGTCGAGCAGCGCTGGCGGCCGAGGCCCTGGGTGGATCTGTCCTGGGGGTATGCGGTGTCCGACCGGCTCTTCGGGTTGCCCGCGACGCGGGAGACGCCGACGTTCACTCTCGAAGGTGTGCTGGCGTCGTTGAACGCAGCGGTCGTCCTGGACCGGCGGGACAACGCGATGAACACGTCGCGCGGCTGGTTCCACTCCTCGAGCTGGCAGCAGGGCGGCACGTGGCTGGGGTCGGATTTCGGGTATTCCCGTTACATGGGACGAGGTTTCTACTTCGTGCCGTTCGGTCGTGTCGTCTCCGCGTCGGGCATCCGGTTCGGGATCCTGGGCAACATGTCCGGGGAGGCGCCGATCCAGGTGCTGGACTTGCTCTTCCGGGCCGGCGGCAGTCAGACGGTGCGCGGGTACGCTCAGGACGAGCTCAGTGTGTCACTGGAAGACGGCCTCGCTTTTGGGGGCACACATCTGCTGGTCTTGAACCAGGAATTCCGCGTCCGGGCCGGGAAGTGGCTCCAGGGAGTCGTGTTTGCGGATGCGGGCCGATCGTTTGGCGACGAAGGATTCCGCATTCGCGATCTTGCCGTGGGGCTCGGTGTCGGCCTGCGTGTCGTGACTCCGCTGGCGCCGTTGCGCATCGACATGGGGTTCCCGGTGCCGCGGCGTCCGGGTGATCCCCGATATCGGTGGCACATCTCCGTGGGGCATATCTTCTGAGGCGCCCTCCCGTCTCAGATCAGGACGATGCTCCGGTCACGGAGTCGAGTGGGCCCACACGGTGTGCATGATGCTCGTGGCCTCGCGGCAGTCGGCTTCCGTAATGCCGTAGTGCGTAACCACCCGCAGGCGACCGGCCCCAAAGTCCGAGATCAACACGCCCGTCGCAGCCAGTTCGGCGGCGAACACCTCGGCCCGTGCCGCGGTGGGCACGCGGAAGATGACGATGTTGGTGTCGACGTCGGGCGGATCGAGGACCACCCCAGGCAGGGTCGCAATGCCGGATGCGAGTATGCGCGCATTCCGGTGGTCATCATGCAGACGGCCGACCATCTCGGTGAGGGCGACAATGCCTGGCGCGGCGATCACGCCAGCCTGGCGCATGCCGCCGCCGAGGATCTTGCGCATCCAGCGCGCGCGGCTCACGAACGCGGAATCCCCGCAGATCAGTGACCCCACCGGGGCCGAGAGTCCCTTCGAGAGGCAGAACTGGACCGACGAGACGTGGCGGGTCCAGTCGGTGATCGGCCGCCCGGCCCCAACGGCCGCGTTGAACAGACGTGCGCCGTCGAGGTGCACCGGAAGATGGTGGCGCGCGGCGAGCGCGGCGACGTCCGAGAAGTACTCGGGTGGCAGGATCCGGCCGCCGCAGCGGTTGTGGGTGTTCTCGAGGCAGATTACCCCGGGCGGTGCGTGGTGGTAGAAGTGGTAGTTGTGGTCCGGAAGGTGGATCGCGGCTTCGAGGCGATCGAGCGGCAGTGTGCCATCCGGGTTGGTGGGCACTGGATGGAAGACCAGGCCGCCGAGCGCAGACGCCGCGCCGTTTTCGTACTGGTAGATGTGGGATTCGTCGCCGAGGATGACTTCGCAGCCGCGGTCGCCGTGGGCGAGCAGTGACGCCAGGTTGCCCATGGTACCGCTCGGGACGAAGAGCGCGGCCTCTTTCCCGGTCATCCGGGCAGCGAGGGCTTCGAGTTCGTTGACGGTCGGGTCATCACCGAACACGTCGTCCCCGACGTCGGCGCGCATCATGGCGTCGCGCATGGCCGGGGTCGGAAGGGTGACGGTATCGCTTCTCAGGTCGATGGGCACAGACACTCCGAAGCGGGGCTGGTACGGGTCTCGCGCAGTGGCTGCCTTGAAGGGTCCCGGGCGGCCTGTCGGCGCGGCGACAGGACAGTGTACAAGAAGAAAGGCCCGACATCTTTCGACATCGGGCCCGTGATAAATCCCCGGCAGTGACCTACTCTCCCACGCAGTCACCCACGCAGTACCATCGGCGGTAGAAGGCTTAACTTCCGTGTTCGGAATGGGAACGGGTGTGACCCTTCTCCTATGGCCACCGGGAAACTCACTGGAACGTGTTTGATGCGATTCAAACCAGCTCCAAATCCCAGAACTATATGGTTCAGCCGACGCCGTATACCGGCGCGGTTCGCCTCGTCCCCACGGAGGACCCAAGTATCTTCTTCGGGGTCCAGCGGACGCTGCGGCGGCTGAATGTCAAAGAGTTTGACAACGAATACCCTGCAAGAGGTTATTTCCGTGAGAGTAGCACACGAAGTAGAAATGGATTAATGGTCAAGCCTCACGGCTGATTAGTACCAGTTAGCTGAGGATGTCACCATCCTTACACATCTGGCCTATCACCTGGTAGTCTTCCAGGAGCCTTCAGGAGCCTTACGGCTCGGGAGATCTCATCTCGGGGAGGGTTTCACGCTTAGATGCCTTCAGCGTTTCTCCCTTCCGCACGTAGCTACCCAGCGCTACCGTTGGCACGATAACTGGTACACTAGAGGTGCGTCCAACTCGGTCCTCTCGTACTAAAGTCAGCCCCCCTCAAATCTCCTGCGCCCATGACAGATAGGGACCGAACTGTCTCGCGACGTTCTAAACCCAGCTCACGTACCGCTTTAACCGGCGAACAGCCGGACCCTTGGAACCTGCTACAGCTCCAGGATGCGATGAGCCGACATCGAGGTGCCAAACCTGGGCGTCGATGTGAACTCTTGGCCCAGATCAGCCTGTTATCCCCGGCGTACCTTTTATCCGTTGAGCGATGGCCCTTCCATGCGGAACCACCGGATCACTAAAGCCTGGTTTCCCACCTGCTCGACTTGTTTGTCTCGCAGTCAAGCTCGCTTGTGCTTTTGCACTCTACGGCTGATTTCCAAACAGCCTGAGCGAACCTTCGCGCGCCTCCGTTACAGTTTAGGAGGCGACCGCCCCAGTCAAACTACCCACCTAGCAGTGTCCCTGAACTGGCTTACAGATCGAGGTTAGAACGCCGAAGTGATAAGGGTGGTATCTCACCGTTGGCTCCCCGGATCCCAAAAAACCCGGTTCATCGCCTCCCACCTATCCTGCGCATAACACGTCAGCATTCACTACTAGGCTGTAGTAAAGGTGCACGGGGTCTTTCCGTCTAGTCACGGGCAACCGGCGTCTTCACCGGTACCACAAATTCGCAGTGCCCCTCGTTGAGACAGCGCTCAAATCGTTACGCCATTCGTGCAGGTCGGAACTTACCCGACAAGGAATTTCGCTACCTTAGGACCGTTATAGTTACGGCCGCCGTTTACCGGGGCTTCAGTTCGAAGCTTCGCCTTGCGGCTAACCTCTCCCTTTAACCTTCCGGCACCGGGCAGGCGTCAGACCCTATACGTCGTGTTCGACTTAGCAGAGCCCTGTGTTTTTAGTAAACAGTCGCTTGAGCCTCTTTATTGCAACTCCTTCACGCGCGCCAGAGCGAGTCTGACGCACGTTAGTGGAGCACCCCTTCTTCCGAAGTTACGGGGCAAGTTTGCCGAGTTCCTAAACGAGGGTTCTCACTTGCGCCTGAGGATTTTCTCCTCGCCTACCTGTGTCGGTTTGCGGTACGGGTACCCAAGAATCTCCTTAGAGGCTTTTCTCGGCAGCGTGGCGTCACCAGCTTTGCGGTCCTACGGACCTCGCGATCGCACCTCAGGGAATGTGATTCACCGGATTTGCCTGGCGAATCCCCCTACATGCGTCAACCCACACGTCCAATCGTGGGCCTGGCTAGCCTCCTGCGTCCCCCCTTCGTGATAACGATTCTTAGGTAGTTCTGGAATATTAACCAGATATCCATCCGCTACGCCTTTCGGCCTCGCGTTAGGACCCGACTAACCCTGAGCGGACGAACCTTCCTCAGGAAACCTTAGGCTTACGGCGGAGAGGATTCTCGCCTCTCTTATCGCTACTTATGCCGGCAGGGTCACTTCTCTGCGCTCCACCAGTCCTTACGGTCTGACTTCACTGCACAGAGAACGCTCTTCTACCACGTCAGGCTCCCGCAGGAACCTGACATCTACGGCTTCGGTGTTGTGCTTGAGCCCCGTTGGATTATCGGCCCAGAGCCACTTGACCAGTGAGCTATTACGCTTTCTTTAAAGGATGGCTGCTTCTAAGCCAACCTCCTGGTTGTCTGAGTGTCTCCAGATCCTTTACCACTTAGCACAAACTTAGGGACCTTAGCCGGTAGTCTGGGCTGTTCCCCTTTTGACGATGAAGCTTAGCCCCCACCGTCTCACTCCCGGGCTACGTGTCGCTGGCATTCGCAGTTTGGTTGGGTTCAGTAAGCTGGTAAGCCCCTTAGCCCATCCAGTTCTCTACCACCAGCGCCGACCACCCGAGGCTGCCCCTAAAGGCATTTCGAAGAGAACGGGCAATCACGGAATTTGATTAGCCTTTCACCCCTATCCTCAGCTCATCCAAGTTGTTTTCAACCAACACTAGTTCGGACCTCCACGCGGTGTTACCCGCGCTTCATCCTGGCCAAGGATAGATCATCCCGCTTCGCGTCTACTCCCAACGACTTAACGCCCATTTCGGACTCGCTTTCGCTTCGGCTCGCTTGCGCTTAACCTTGCCACTGAGAGTAACTAGCCGGCTCATTATGCAAAAGGCACGCGGTCAGGCAACACCGGAAGCAAGCCTCCGGCAAACGCCCTCCCACTGCTTGTAGGCATACGGTTTCAGGTACTATTTCACTCCCCTCACAGGGGTGCTTTTCACCTTTCCCTCACGGTACTGGTTCACTATCGGTCGCCAAGGAGTATTTAGCCTTGCGAGATGGTCCTCGCAGATTCCCACGGGATTTCTCGTGTCCCGCGGTACTCAGGAACCTGCCCAGCGAGTCAGCGAAGGTTTTGTCTACGGGACTGTCACCCGCTCTGGTCGGCCTTTCCAGACCGTTCAACTACCCTGCTGATTGGTAACTCGCCGGCCTTACGGCCAGACAGGCCCTACAACCCCACCGAGCAAGCTCGATGGTTTGGGCTATGTCCGCGTTCGCTCGCCGCTACTAGCGGAATCACTGTTGTTTTCTCTTCCTGTGGGTACTGAGATGGTTCACTTCCCCACGTTGCCTTCCCACGCCTATGTATTCAGCGAGGGATACCCCGGTATTACCCAGGGTGGGTTTCCCCATTCGGAAATCGCCGGGTCAAAGCCTGTTTGCGGCTCACCGACGCTTATCGCAGCTTACCACGTCCTTCATCGACTCTTGGCGCCAAGGCATTCACCGTACGCCCTTAGTAGCTTGACCATTACATCCGATTCTTCTGACAGAAATCGGCTATTTCGCACTGCGTGTGCTTGTAATCGGAAACTACCTCTTGCAGGATATTCAGTTGTCAAAGATCCGTCCGTCGCCAAGAGGCTCGGACGTGACTCGGCCGCGACCGATGTCGCTGCCTCCGTCAATCTCGAATCTGGTGGAGAATACCGGGCTCGAACCGGTGACCTCCTGGTTGCAAACCAGGCGCTCTCCCAGCTGAGCTAATTCCCCAGTACCTCTCGCCCGCCTCCGTCCGCCTTCGCCCTTTCGGGCTTCGGCTCGACTTCGGCGTGGCAGCCTTCGCTGCCTGGCCTGCCCAGCCGTAGCTCGGTTACCCGTGCTGCTGCCGAGCGAAGGCTGGTGGGCCTGACTAGATTTGAACTAGTGACCCCACGCTTATCAAGCGTGTGCTCTAACCAGCTGAGCTACAGGCCCGCTGAAGCTCCTGTAATCTCCACCCGCCTTCGCGCTTGCTCGCCCGATTGGGCCTCGCGTCGCGCTACGGCGTGGTCGATTCTCTCAAAACTAGATAGGCGCGTATTAAGACTTTTGAGTATTCAGATCGATCTTGAGATTCGTCTTCCTCGACTTGCAGCCTTGCGGCCGCTCATCTGTATGACGAGCTCTAGAAAGGAGGTGATCCAGCCACAGGTTCTCCTACAGCTACCTTGTTACGACTTCACCCCAATCACTGACCATACCTTAGGAACCTGCCCCCCTTGCGGGTTAGCGAAGCTACTTCTAGTACAGCCAGCTTTCGTGATGTGACGGGCGGTGTGTACAAGGCCCGGGAACGTATTCACCGCGGCGTGCTGATCCGCGATTACTAGCGATTCCGACTTCACGCAGGCGAGTTGCAGCCTACGATCCGAACTGAGACCGGCTTTCTCCGATTAGCTCCCCCTCGCGGGATCGCAACGGTTTGTACCGGCCATTGTAGCACGTGTGTGGCCCCAGACATAAAGGCCATGCTGACTTGACGTCATCCCCACCTTCCTCCGGTTTATCACC
>CAYJPV010000015.1:0-12537 GCA_964372095.1 uncultured Vicinamibacterales bacterium
CCCCCCCCCCCCCCCCCCCCCCCCCCCCCCCCCCCCCCCCCCCCCCCCAACCCCCAGTAGAATGCGGGCATGGAGAACCAACCGCCCGCCCCGCCCGGCGACATGAGCGCCGACGAGTTCCGCCGGCACGGCCACGCCCTCGTTGAGTGGATTGCAGACTACCTGGACAACCCGGACCGGTACCCCGTGCTTGCGCGGGTTGCGCCCGGCGACATCACGCAAGCGTTGCCGGCTGCCGCCCCCGAACAGGCTGAACCGTTCGCCGCGATCCTGGCCGATGTCGATCGCGTGTTGATGCCGGGCGTGACGCACTGGAACCACCCCGGGTTCATGGCGTACTTCGGCATCACCGCGAGCGCGCCCGGCGTCTTCGCCGACTTCCTGTCGTCAGCGCTCAACCAGCAGGCCATGCTCTGGCGCACGTCGCCCGTCTCGACCGAACTCGAAGGCGTCGTGCTCAACTGGCTGCGCGATCTGATTGGCCTGCCGCCGGCGTTCGAAGGCGTCATCTACGACACGGCGTCGGTCTCGACGCTGCACGCCCTGGCCACCGCACGCGAAGTCGCCGTGCCGGGCGTGCGTGCCGACGGATTGCCCGGCCGCCCGGGCGTGCCCCGCCTGCGCGTGTACTGCTCGGATCAGACGCACTCGTCCATCGACAAGAGCGTGATGCTGCTGGGCCTTGGACACGACGCGCTGCGCAAGATCCCGACTGACGAGGCCTTCCGGATGCGTGTCGACGCCCTGCGCGCGGCGATCGCGGAAGACCGGGCCGCGGGATGGCTGCCGATCGCCGTCGTGGCAACCATCGGCACGACGTCCACGACCAGCGTCGACCCGGTGGCCGCCATCGCGGACGTATGCGAAGCCGAACGACTGTGGCTGCACGTGGACGGCGCGTACGGCGGCGTCTGCGGCATGCTGCCCGAGATGCGGGAACATTTCGTCGGCCTCGAACGCGCCGACTCGTTCGTGGTGAACCCGCACAAGTGGCTCTTCACGCCGTTCGACCTCAGCGCGTTCTACTGCCGCCATATGGACACGCTGCGCCAGGCGTTCTCGCTGACCCCCGAGTACCTGCGGACACCCGACAATGCGCGCAACCTCTCGGACACCGGCGTCCAGCTGGGACGCCGTTTCCGGTCGCTCAAGCTCTGGATGATTCTGCGGTACTTCGGGGCCGAAGGCCTGCGGGCGCGGCTGCGCGAGCACATCAGGCTGGCGCAGTTGCTCGCGGGCTGGGTCGACGCGCACCCGGATTTCGAACGCCTCGCGCCTGTGCCGTTCAGCGTGGTCTGTTTCCGGGCAAATCCACGCGCCCGGATCATGCCGGATGCGGAACTGGACACCCTCAACGAGGCGCTCATGCACCGCGTCAACGAATCGGGTGACATCTTCCTGTCACACACGAAACTGCGGGGCGCGTTCACGATTCGCGTGGCGATTGGCAACATCCGCACCGGCGAAGCCCACGTCCGGCGGTTGTGGGACCTCGTGCAGGACGCGGCGGGGGAGGAAGGAAGCAAGAAGTAGGAAGTAAGAAGCAGATTGACTACCGACTACTGACTACTCCCTACTTCCTGCTTCTTGCTTGCCCCTGGAGAAACACCGGCACCCGCCGCACGGCCGTCGCGCCACGGGGCGTCATACGCAGCGCGCAGGCAAGCACCATGACGCCCGCCTGTGCCGCCGCGCGTAACGACCGCGCAAATCCCGGGTCGATTGTTTCGGCCGCAGCCACCGATGCGATGTCCGCCCGCTGGGCGACAAAGACAATCGCCGTCGGCCGGCCGCGCCGCGCCAGGGCGGCCAGTTCGTCGCAGTGACGCGCCCCGCGGGCCGTGACCGCATCGGGAAACAAACCCGCGTGTCCGTCGGCCAGCGACACCGACTTCACCTCGACCAGCCGCCCGTCCACCTCGAAATCGAAGCGGGACCGCCCGTGCACGACTTCACGGCGGATCGCCCGCGCTGCGGCCTCGTCTTCAGCGGGTCCAGGCACCTCCGCCGCGTGGAACAGTTCCGGGAACACTCCCGCCTGCAGGAGGAACGGGAAGATGCGGTTCGCGTAAGTCGTGACCGTCCCGGCCCACACGTGCCCTGCGCGTGCCGCCAGCATCGTGTAGGGCAGGACGCGCGGCGGGCCAAACGGGCCCTCCAGCGCGACGTCACAACCCGGAGCCAGCACGCCCGTCAGGCGCCCCGGGTTCGCCAAGTGCGCATTCACGACCGTCGAGTCCAAGGCCACGCGCGCAGCAAACCTGTGGGGCCGCTCGACGAAACGCCCGCGTATCACACGCGACGACGATCCGAGGCGCGGGGCAGCGAGAGGAACCCAGTCCTCCGGCGCGATGAGCGTCACCGTTGCACGCTCCCGGCGTTGTCGTCCTGGTGAATCGTAACGGGCCAGCCCGGATACGGCTTCGCACCCGGCGCGGTCGGGTCGACCCATCGTGGCCAGTTGGCCATCGTGATGCGCCGTGTCGCGCGGTCGAACGAGATGATGCCGTAGCCGGGCGCGCGATCGTTGATGTCGGCCGGTTCGATCCCGAGCCTGAAGGGGTTCGAC
Source organism: uncultured Vicinamibacterales bacterium (assembly GCA_964372095.1). Taxonomy (GTDB): domain Bacteria; phylum Acidobacteriota; class Vicinamibacteria; order Vicinamibacterales; family JAKQTR01; genus CAYJPV01. The sequence continues at coordinate 2,570 of CAYJPV010000015.1, forward strand.
ACGGCGAATACCGTCATCCGGTTGCCGAACCCGTCAAGGTAGTCGCCGGTGTTGCGCGGCGCGCCCGGCGCGCGGCTGCCGCCTTCGGCTTCCGGGAACCAGCGGCGCGGCCAGAAGTTCGCAACCGAAGGCACGCCGATGGCGTACGGCCCGTCGCGGAACGTGTCGATGCCGTACTGAATCGTGCTGCCCAGATGCTGGTCTCCGGCGATGTGCAGCGCTTTCGCGCGGCGCATGACACGGAGGGCCGCAAGGCGTGGTGACTGCGGCCAGCCGTTCGAGTCGTGATCCTGGACGGGCGCCTCGCCCTCGGCGTACCCGCCGGGCGGCTGGATCGGCAGCTTCGTCGTGATGTCGTCCGCGCGCGCACCTTTCGGCAGCGTCGCCACGTTCGCGAAGATCGTCTGCGAGATCACCGACTTCATCCACACGCCGCGGGACCAGTCGTCGGCCCAGCGTTCGAGGAACGCCATCTGGCGGACACCGAGCAGCTCGGCGCCCGGCACGTCGCCGGATGCCGCGGAGTTCCATTGGGGGTTGCGCGCCCACCCGTTGACGATCTGCGCCTCGGGCAGCATGACGGCCGGCGGCGACTTCCACTTCCGATCTTCGATGATGGCGAAACTCACGCCGCCCCAGAGGAGTTCCGTGAAGTAGACCGAGATACCGCGGTCGACGGGCGCTGGGTCGACGGGATCCGGCAGATGACTTGTCTGCGTCCGCTGTACCATGTTCACCCACTCGACGGGCATGGTGTAGCCGCCGCTGTCCTGTTTCTGCGCCTGGCCCCCGAGCCCTTCACGCTGGAGGTTCGGCGCGATGACGTTGGCGTCGCGCCCGCCCGCGCCCCAGAGGTTGCCGTGATAAACATCGTGATCGTCGGGCAAGGCGACGGACGGGACGTTGCGCAGCAGGTCACGATATTCCCACCCGAAGATGTACCACTTGCGCAGATAGTCGAGCGCCGCCACATCAAGGGGCGCGCGCTGGACGCCGAAGCCGCCCACCGGCTCGTAGATCTGGTCGCCCGTGAAGACGAGCAGGTCTGGCGAAAACGTCGAGACGTGTTTGACCACATCCGCATGGGGGAACCCGAGGTCGTTGTTCCCGGTGAAAGCCGCCACCACAATCTGCGGCTTGTCAGCAGGGTCCTTGCGAATCGTGCCGTCGAACGTGGCCGGACCGCGGGCTCCGGCCACAGCCGCTCGCAACGACACTCTGTACGTGTGGTCACGGGAATCGTCCCACCCGGCGACGAGGAACGTCGCCGTGCGCGCCAGCGGATCGACGGGCGACCGCGCCACCTCGCGCCAGGTCGCGGCAGCTGCGGTACCACTAGTCAGCACGCTCAACGTCGCGAAGTCGCCGTCCGCAGGCCCCACGGGCGCCAGTTGCGCCGTGAGCTTCAGGACGCGCCGGCTGAGCGTGTACTGCGTGAAGAGAATCGGTCCCCAGGCGCGATCCAGGTGTCTGTCGATTTTGGTGCCGGTCACGCGCCAGTCGCGGAATCCACACGTCGCGTCGGCGCAGACCACTGCGATGTTGCCCTGCGCCGCAACCGCATCGACGGCGGCCGAGGTGACCAGGCCCAGCTCGCGCCCCCCAGCGTCGCGGACCGACACCGTGAGCGCGTAACCCGCTCCGGACGGCGCCAGCGTGGCCCGAATAGACGACACGGCCCGGGGCGGGACGGGCGTGGCCGACACGACGTCGCCGGCGAACAAGAAGCCGTCACCCCGTACGCCGCCATCGATGCCCTTGCCATACACGGCGCTGTCGCGGAAGTCTCCGAATCGCCCGCGCGCCGCCACCCGGACACCCACCCACGGCTTCGCGTCTGCGCCCCCGGATGGCTCGAATCGCGTGACGGCAATCTCAACCGCCGCCGATCCCGGACGCGGCCCAAGGTCGCGCGTCAGCACATGCACCGACCGGTTCGGCCCGGCGTTAATGCACTCCAGTCTGCCGGCCCGGATCCGCCAGTCCTGCATCGGGTTGGCCCAGTACTCGGGGCCAATCCACGTCCGGTCCGGCGTCGCGGCAAACGCCGAGGCGAAGGCAGACGCAGGCTGTGCTGCCGCCGCAGGCGACAGCGCACAGACGAAGATCGGGGCAAGCCACAGGTTCTTGTTCACGACCACAGTGTTCCACAAAAAGGGGCCAGGCCCCTTTTGCATTTGCCCTAAAACGGAATCCTCCAATTCCCGCCCAAAATGCGCGGATTCGCCTGCCAAGACCGGCGAAGATGCCGAAAAGGGGCCAGGCCCCATTTTCGGGGAGGCCGCGGTTTCGGACCCGTCCGATTCCGGACACCTGGCGTCCGATCCCGAACGAATGAACCAATGTAAGTTCTTGTTCGTCAATGAGTTACGATACTTCACTGGGGCATGGAACGTGGGGCATGAGACGTGGGGCAGAGGGACTAGAGAGGCAGGAAGCGGGCACGAGGGTCTTCGCCTTAGGCCGCCAGCCGAAAGCCGATAGCCGATAGCCGAGGAGAAGCACGTGGACCGCGAGATCAATGCCGGCGACCGTCGCCGCCAACACCTGAAACGCTGGCTCGTCGTGTCCGTCGTGGCGCTGGGCGGCTGGGTCCTCTTCTCGTGGGGCCTCGGCTGGATCAGCCCGTCGGTCAAACGCTCCCAGGTCCTCATCGCCAAGGTCGACGCGGGCCCGGTCGATTCGTCCCTCTCGGCCACCGGCATGGTGGTCCCGGAGGTCGAACAGGTGCTGTCGAGCCCGGTCGATGCCCGGATCATCAAGGTCCTCAGACGCGCCGGCACGACGGTCAAGGCCGGAGAGCCAGTCCTCAGCCTCGACACGAGCCCGTCGGTCCTGGCGGTCGAACAACTCGACCAGGACATGGCGCTGAAGACCAACCAGCAGGCGCGCGCGAAGCTGGCCCTCGACAATACGCTGGCAGACCTGGACGGCCGCGTGGAGATCAAGAAACTCCAGCTCGAGACGGCCACACTCCAGCTCGCCCGCAACCGGCAACTCTCCAAAGAAGGCCTCATCTCGGAAGAGGTGCTGCGCCAGTCGGAAGTTGCCGAACGGCAGGCCGGCATCGAATTGCGTCAACTGGAAGCCGCGCGCGCCAACGCCCGGGCCTCGACGACAGCCGAACTCGACGGCCTCGCCCTCGAACTCTCCAAACTCGAGAAGGCGCGCGCCGAGGCGCGGCGCGTGCTCACGCTGGCAACGGCCAGCGCCGACCGCCCGGGGGTGGTCACCTGGACGGTCACAGAAGAAGGCGCCACCGTGGGGCGCGGCGCCGTCCTCGCGCGTATCGCCGACCTCAGCTCGTACCGTGTCGACGCCTCGGTGTCCGACGCCTACGTCGCACGCATCAGCCCGGGCCTTCCGGTGCTCGTCCGGATCGACGACACGACGCTCGACGGCCGCGTGGCCGACGTCCTGCCGACAGTCCAGAACGGCATCGTCTCGGTGCGCGTCGCGCTCACCGAACCCTCGCACGCGCTGCTCCGCCCCAACCTCCGCGTCGAGGTCTTCATCATCACGGGCCGGCGCGAGCGGGCGTTGCGCATCCGGAAAGGCGCGTCAACCAGCGGCGAAGGCTCCCAACAGGTGTTCGTCGTGCGCGGCGACCGGGCGGAACGCGTGCGCGTCCGCTTCGGCCTCGCCAGTTTCGACTTCGTGGAAGTGGTGGAGGGCCTCGCCGCACATGACGAGGTCATCGTCTCGGACATGGCCGACTACGTGCACCTGACGTCGATTCGTCTTCGCTGAGGAACAGGACCTATGAACACCATGATTGCCCTGGACAACATCGAGAAGGTCTACCGGACCGACCGCATCGAAACCGTCGCGCTGAGTGACATCAACCTCCAGGTAGCCCCCGGCGAGTTCGTCTCGATCATGGGTCCGTCGGGCTGCGGCAAGAGCACGCTCCTCAACGTCATCGGCCTTCTGGACACGCCGACACGGGGGAAGGTGCGGCTCAACGACACGCCCATCGACTCGTACCGCGACAGCGCGCTCGCCAGGACGCGGAACCGCGAGATTGGCTTCATCTTTCAGACATTCCACCTGATTCCGGACCTCTCGGTGGCGGACAATGTCGAGATTCCCCTGCTCTACCGCCGCATGCCCGGGAGCGAACGCCGCAGGCTGGCCCTGGCGGCCCTCGAGCGCGTGGGGTTGTCGTCCCGCGTACATCACTTCCCGTCGCAGCTGTCCGGCGGACAGCAGCAACGCGTCGCGATCGCCCGCGCCATCGTCGGCAATCCGCGCATCCTGCTCGCCGACGAACCCACCGGCAATCTCGACAGCCAGATGGGCGACGACATCATGCACATCCTGCACGGCCTTCAGCGGGAATCCGGCACGACCATCGTCATGGTCACGCACGACCCGCGCCTCGCGGAGCAGACACAGCGCACCATCAGGCTCTTCGACGGGAGGCAGGTGCAGTAATCAGGGGCTAGGGACTAGGGACTAGGGACTAGAGGCTAGAGGCTAGGGAAAGGCAGGGAACCGCTGCCTGCTTCCCACCTCCTACTGACTACTTCCTACTGACACGTGGCGGCCAACGATCATGTTGAACAGCTATCTGAAACTCGCGTGGCGCGTCCTGTGGCGCCGGAAGTTCTTCACCGTCATCAGCCTGTTCGGCATCTGCCTGACGCTGGTCGTGCTGATGGTGGCCACGGCGGTGCTGGACCACATCTTCGCGCCAATGGCGCCGGAAGTGCGGCAGGACCGGACGCTCGGCGTCTTTCGCGCCCGCATGACCGGTGACAGATTCCAGTCATCGAGCATGCCCGGCTACCTGTTGCTTGACCGCTACGCACGAAACCTGCCGGGCGTCGAACGGTTGGCCATCTACTCGATGCCGCGGATGGTCTACTCGTACTGGAACGGCCAGCGTATCCGTTCGTTCATCAAGCGGACGGACGCCGACTACTGGCGCGTGCTCAGTTTCACGTTCCTCGAAGGCGGCCCGTTTACGGATCAGGACGTGTCGAACGGTTCCATGGTGGCTGTCATCAACGTCACCACGCGCGATCGGTTCTTCGGCGGGCAGCCAGCCGTCGGTCGGACGATCGAAGCCGACGGCCAGCACTTCCGCGTCGTGGGCGTCGTGCCTGACGTGCCGATCGTGCGACTGGTGGCCAACGGCGACATCTATGCGCCCATCACGACAGCCAAGACTGACGCGTACCGCCGCGAACTGCTCGGCGGGTTCGGTGGCCTGCTGCTCGCGCGCAGCACCGCGGACTTCCCCGCCATCAAGGCGGAACTCGAAACGCGGGTGCGTACGGCGCCGCTGCCCGGGCCCGAGTGGAAACTGCTCATCGCCCCGGCCGAGTCGTTCTTCGAATTCGTGGCCGGCAACATGTTCGGGACCCGCAACGAAACCCGTTCGCACCCTGAACGGCTGTGGCTGCTGCTTGCCGCAGCGGGCCTGCTCTTCTCGCTGCTGCCGGCCGTCAATCTGGTCAACCTGAACATGAGCCGCATCATGGAACGCGCCTCCGAGATCGGCGTGCGCAAAGCGTTCGGCGCCTCGTCCCGCTCCCTTGTCGGCCAGTTCATCGTCGAGAACCTCGTGATCACGCTGATCGGCGGCCTGGCGGGATTCGTGCTGTCGGCTCTCGTGCTGCGCGCCATCAACGCGAGCGGCCTGATTCCGTACGCGCAGTTCGCCATGAACTACCGCATCTTTCTCTACGGCCTGGGTCTGGCCATCTTTTTTGGACTCCTGTCCGGCGTCTATCCCGCCTGGCGCATGGCGCGCCTGCACCCTGTGGCCGCACTCAAAGGAGCGTCACGATGATCCGCCACCTGCTCCGCCTCGTCTGGAACCGCAAGCGGTCGAACCTGCTGGTGGCCATCGAGATCCTGCTCTCGTTCATCGTGCTCACGGCGGTCATGACCCTTGTGGTGTTCTATGTGACCAACTACCAGAAGCCTCTCGGGTTTGACGTCGAAGGAATCTGGACCGTCACGATCGAGATGAACGAAATGGGGCGTTCGTCCGTGGTTGAGCAGACCACCGGAGAAGAGGGACCGCAGGCGCCCGATGCCCGGACAGTGGCTCGGCAGGAGCGCCTCGCCCGGATTGCGCAGCTGATGCTGACGATCCGGGACATGCCTGACGTCGAGGCCGTGGCAGGCGCGGCCATCGTGCCCTACAGCGGGAATACCTGGTCGTCCGCCATCGAGGTGGGCGGACGCGAGTACCGCTACGGCGGGAACGCGGCCACGGATGACTTCGCACGGGCCATGGGTCTGCAGGTCACGCGCGGCCGCTGGTTCTCCAAGGAAGACGACGGCGCCGGCTGGCAGCCCGTCGTTGTCAACGAACGCCTGGCGCGGGAGATGTTTCCGGACAAGGACCCCGTCGGTCAGTTCGTATCAGAGCAGTTGCCCGCCGGCGCCCCTTCGTCCCGCATGCGTATCGTGGGCGTCATCGCGGACTTCCGCAAAGATGGGGAATACGCCGCGCCTGAGAACTTCATGTTCAACCGGGTGCGACTGGACGATGGGACGGATGAGCGGGAGTCGGTGCGTGAGATTGTGATCCGCGTCCGGCCCGGCACAACGGCGGCGTTCGAAGAACAAGCCGTGGCCCGCCTCCGCGCCGCCGCGCCGGACTGGACGTTTCAGGCTGAGCCGCTCCCGAAGTCGCGCGAGACCGCGTTGCGATTCTGGCTGGCTCCTGTGTCGGCCGCAGGCGTGGTCTCGGTCTTCCTGCTGCTGATGGTGGCCATGGGCCTGACGGGTGTCCTCTGGCTGCACGTCACTCAGCGCACGCGAGAGATCGGCCTGCGCCGCGCGAAAGGCGCCACGATCCTCGACATTCAGGCTCAACTCGTCGGCGAAGTGGTCCTCCTGACCACCCTTGCCGTTCTCGTTGGCATCGCCATCGTGATTCAGTTCCCGATCCTGCGGATCTTCGATTTCGTCAGCCCGTTCGTCTACGTGGTGAGCATTTCGATGTCGCTCGTGTTGATCTACCTGCTGACCATGGCCTGTGCCTGGGCGCCAGGCCGGCTCGCCAGTTCCGTCGAGCCCGCGGAGGCGCTGCGTTACGAGTAGGAACAAGGAACAAGGGGCAAGGGGCAGGAAACTGGGGGGTGTCCCTTGTCCCTTGCCCCTTGTCCCTCGCCCCAGTACCCTGTGGCCCAGTGATCCTGATCGTCGACGATGACCCGTCCGTGACCGCCTCCCTGGCGCTGCTGCTGCGTCAGCAGGGGTATGCCGCCGAGACCGCGGCAACACCTGGCGACGCCCTGGTGGCCGCCGCGAAGCCGGAGTGCGCGCTTGTGATCCAGGACATGAACTTCTCGCGCCAGACCACGGGCGAGGAGGGGGTGCAGTTGCTAGCGCGGCTGAAGACCGCGCGGCCCGACGTTCCGGTGATCCTGCTGACCGCGTGGGGATCGATCTCGCTGGCCGTGGCGGGGATGAAAGCCGGCGCGGCCGACTTCGTGACGAAGCCGTGGACGAACCAGCAGTTGTTGCAGAGCGTCCGTACGGCTCTCGGTTTGGCGGGGACGCGCGCAAGCGGCGAGGACGATGCGGCGTTGTCGCGCGAAGAACTGGACTCGCGTTACGACTTCGACGACGTGATCGGCGGCAACGCGCGCCTGCTCCGGATCCTGCAGATTGTGGGGCGGGTGGCCGGCACCGACGCGCCGGTGCTGGTGACAGGTGAGAGCGGGACCGGCAAGGAACTGGTGGCCGAAGCCATTCACCGTAACAGCCGGCGGCGACAGGGCCCGTTCGTGAAGGTGAACCTCGGAGGGCTCTCGTCGACGTTGTTCGAGAGCGAGATGTTTGGTCACGCAGGAGGGGCGTTCCCGGGCGCGCCGGTGGACCGGAAGGGGCGCTTCGAGATCGCGCACGGCGGCACGATCTTCCTCGACGAGGTGGGCGAACTCGACGGCGGTTCCCAGGTGAAGTTGCTGCGCGTGCTGCAGGACCGGACGTACGAGGTGCCCGGCGCACAGGAGACGAAGACGGCTGACGTGCGGGTCATTTCAGCGACGAAGCGCAGCCTGTCCGAGATGGTGACCCACGGCACGTTCCGCGAAGACCTGCTGTATCGCCTCAACCTTATTGCCGTGCACCTGCCGCCGCTGCGCGAGCGCGCGGACGACATTTCGGTGCTGGCAACACGTTTCGTCGGGGCCGCGGCGCACCGCTACGGGCGCGACAGCCTGGGCATCGCTCCGTCGGCGCTCGCCTGGCTTGCCCGGCAAGCCTGGCCCGGCAATGTCCGGCAGCTGCACCAGTGGATCGAGCGGGCCGTGCTCGTCGGCCGGCACGACATCCTCCAGATCTCCGACTTCGAAGCAATTGCCGAGATGGAGCCGCACGACACGACGCGCGAGATGCTGCCCGCCGTCGGCGCCATGAAGATGGAGGACATCGAGAAGGGCATGATCGTGAAGTCGATGAAGCACCACGGCGGGAATATCACGCGCGTGGCCGAATCCCTGGGGCTCAGCCGGGCCGCGCTCTATCGCCGGCTCGACAAGTACGGGATTCCCGCGTGAACCTGCGCCGCCGCTTCATCGTCTATCTGGCCTTCATGCACGCCATGCTGGCGGGGCTGGCGTGGTGGCTGCTGCAGCAGAACATCCTCTGGCTGATCGTTATTGAAGTCGCCTTCGCCGTGTCCCTCGCTGTCGGCATCACCATCGTGTCGCGCCTGTCGCGGACCCTGGTGACCGTGCGCCAGAGCGCGCAAATGCTGCGCGAAGGCGAGTTCACCACGCGGTTCCTCGAAGTCGGCCATCCGGACGTGGACACGATGATCCGCGTCTACAACGGAATGGTGGACGGCTTGCGCGAGGAGCGGGTGCGCCTGCAGGAACAGCAGTATTTTCTGGGTCAGCTGCTGGCCGCCTCACCTGGCGGCGTCGTGATTCTGGATCACGACGGGCGCGTGGCCTCGCTCAACCCGACGGCGGAACGCCTGCTTGGCGTGACCGCCGATTCCCTCGCCTCCGCCTCCGTACGTAGCCCCGGGGCTCCAGCCTCCGCGCAGCGCGCTTCGGCGAGGCCGGGGTTCCCCTTCCTCGCCGATCTCGCCTCCCCTCTCGCCGGTCCTCTCGCACAACTCGAGCCGGGCGACACCCGTGTGGTGGCGCTGTCAAACGGCCGCCGGCTGCACGCGCAGTGTGCGACGTTCATCGAACGCGGCCACCCGCGGCGGTTCTACCTCGTCGAAGAACTGACCGAAGAGTTGAGGCAGACCGAGAAGGCGGCGTACGAGAAGCTCATCCGGATGATGTCGCATGAGGTGAACAACTCCGTGGGCGCCACGCGGTCGCTGCTGCAGTCGTCGCTCGCGTTCGGGACGCACCTGCCCGACGGGCCGCGGGCGGAACTCGAACAGGCGCTGGGCATTGCCACCGCGCGGCTGGAGCGGCTCAATACGTTCATGCGGGGCTTCGCGGACGTCGTGCGGATGCCTGCCCCGGCAAAGCGGCCGTGCGAGGTCGATCGGCTCGTCGAAGACTGTGTCCGTCTGGTGCAGGCCCACACCGATCCCGCGCGCGTCACCTGGGCCCTGGATCGGCAGGCCACGATCGGTCGCGTCGACTGTGACGAGGCGCAGGTGGAGCAGGCGATCATCAACATCCTGAAGAACGCCACCGAGGCCGTTCCGCCCCAGGGGGGCACCATCACCGTGCGCACGGGGCGCACGGACGCCGGCCCGTTCGTCGAGATCGAAGATTCCGGCGCGGGCATCTCTGACGATGTGCGGGAGCACCTGTTCACGCCGTTTTTCACGACCAAGCAGAACGGGCAAGGCCTCGGGCTGACTGTCGTCCAGGAGATCCTGCGCCGGCACGGTTTCGGTTACACCCTGGATGGCCCGCCCGGCGGCCCCACCCGGTTCCGGGTCACGTTCCCCCTGGGGGTCAGACCTTGAATTGCCAGTTGTCTCGCGCATATGAAATTGACAACTGGCAATTCAAGGTCTGACC
>CAYJPV010000015.1:12547-94184 GCA_964372095.1 uncultured Vicinamibacterales bacterium
GCCATCCCTCTAATGCCCTGTGCCCCCCCCAATAACAAATCCCAACCTGCAAATAAATGGCCGCACCCCCAAACATGTGCAACCGACAACTGGCAATTCAAGGTCTGACCCCCCATAATTATTGGCTCCATGCGTGCGATCAACATCACCCGCCACGGCCCGCCCGACGTCATGGAGGAGATCCAGCGTGACGCCCTCGAACCGGGCCCGGGCGAACTCCGGATCCGGGTCAAGGCCGCGGGCGTGAATTTCGGTGACCTGCTTGCGCGGCTCGGCACCCATCCCGGCGCGCCGGCGCCGCCGTTCGTGCCTGGCTGTGAAGTGTCAGGCTACATCGACGCCATCGGGCCGGGGCCGACCCGCCACGAACTGGGCCGCCACGTCGTGGCCCTGACACGTTCCGGCGGCTACGCCGACGCCGTCATCGTGCCCGGCGACTTCGCGTTCAACGCTCCTCCCGTCCTCAGCCACAACGAAGCGGCAGCGGTATCGATGAACTACCTGACGGCGTTGGTGGCGTTGTACCGGATGGCCAACGTGAAAGCCGGCGAGACGGTGCTCGTGCACAACGCCGGCGGCGGCGTGGGTGTGGCGGCGATGCAGCTGGCGCGACTGCGCCGCGCCATCGTGATTGGCACGGCGTCAGCAGCCAAACACAACGCGCTGCGCAGCCTGGACATCGATCACGTGATCGACGGCCGGGCGGCCGACGTGCAGGGCGCGGTGATGCACCTGACTCGCGGGCGGGGCGTGGATGTGGTGCTCGACCCGGGCGATGGGGAGAGTGTCGTGCGCAGCTACGGGATGCTGGCACCGCTCGGGCGGCTGGTCGCGTATGGCGTGCGGGATGCGGCGGGAGGTGGTCCGGGCGGAGTCATCCGCGGGCTGGCGTCGTCATCGGTGCTGAACCGCGGCGTCTTCGGTCTCGACTTCGGGCACCTGTGGACCGAGCGGCGGTTCCTGCACGCGTCGATGGAGGCGCTGCTGACCGACTTCGCCGCAGGCCGGCTGAAACCCGTGGTCGCCAAGGCGTTTCCACTGGCGCGCGCCGCCGACGCGCACCGCTTCATCGAAGACCGCGCGAACGTCGGCAAGGTGGTCCTGACCTGCTGACCTAGCGGTTCTGGCCCAGCAGCACGCGGACGCCGGTATAGCCGGGTCCGGACCGTCCCCGGGGCGGCACGTCCGCCGCGCAGCCTGGTGTCGTCACGAGTTCGAGACGCCAGAAGTCAGGATCCCGATCCACGGGTGGCAACATGATGGCCTGCGGGACGGACGGCGCGTCGAACCTGAGGGTCCCCTGCTGCGCCGGCACGACGTGCGACCGTCCGTAGATCCTCACCTCGAGCGTATAGTCCACGCGAGCCGGTTGCTGGCTGCTCGTACACGGCTGCTCCACGTACAGCCACACTTGGTTCCTGCCGCCCGGTTTCAGGGGCGTCGCGAAGTCGATCGTGCAGCGGCCCAGGCACCACTTCTCGGGCGTTCCCGTCGCGGACACTTCCCACTGCGACGTGCTCTCCTCGCCGAGCACCAGGAAGTCGGTCTGCAGCGGCGGCAGGAACACGGCAAACCCGTTCAATCTCGACAACGAATAGTCCCAGGTCGGCGTCCTGTACCGGTATTGCCGGGGCCGCCACGCTGTCCCGTTGGACAACGTGATGCCGGTGGCCGTGATGGCCAGCGGCCGGCGTTCGCGCGGGCCGGGCTCGATCTTCGGCTGCGGCGGGCCCAGCAGCGCAACCGGGAAGACCGAATAGGCGCGGGCGAACGAATCAGGCGCGGCCGCGATGACGCCACTGGGCCTGAACCAGCGCGTGAACCGGAATCCTGGCACGTCCACCGGCACGTAGGTATAGCCGCCCCACGAGATTGACGTGGCATACGCCGCCGACCCCGCAAGCGCCAGGAGCCCCAGACACGCCACGACAGCCGGAACCAGCCGCCTGCGTCCGATCGCGGGCACAGGCTCGGCACTGTCCTGACGCACGGCCCGGCTCGCGCCCCACAGGCACCCCCCCACAGACGCGAACAGGTAATAGGTGGCCGGCACGTAGTCCACCTCCTGGACGACCGACGCCAGGAGGAATGCCGGGACGATGGCCAGCACAGCGGCTTCGATCTCGGGCAGCCGGTTCGTCTTGATCAGCACGGCCCGATACAACAGCCACGCGATCACCGCGCCGGCGATCACCGCGTGTACGAGGCCCAGTTCGAAGAACATCTGGACCCACAGGTTGTGGGCCGTATCCCGCGTCGCCCAGGGGTCCGGGCACTTGTCGCTCACGATCCTGAGCCAGCTGGCGTACCCGTTGCCGCTCCACAAGACGGGCAGCGTGTTGTCCCAGGCGCACTGCCGCTGAAACGCCCGCGTCGGATCGGTCAGCGTGAGGGCCTTGGTCCCCAGCCCCGCAAACACGGAAAACTGGGCCAGCCACTTCATGACGTCGCCGATGTAGCGTGCACCAACGAGCACCGCGACAAGGGCGCCCGCACCCATTCCGCCCCACAGTGCCGTGCGGCGCCGCCAGGATGCCGCAATCGCCGGCACGCGCCACACCGCCAGGTACACGGCCGCGCAGGTGGCCAGCAGCACGATCAGCAGGTAGGCCCCTCGTTGCCCCGAATCGACCACGGCGGCCAGGATCACCGCCAGCGCGGCAGCGCCGTAGAGCACGCGGTTCCAGGCGCGGCTCGCAAGCAACCCGACCGCCAGAGCGCCCGGCGCCGCCAGCAGCGGCCAGAGCCAGCCCGGATTCGACACGATGCCGCTGCCGCGGGACGTCGCCGAGAACTTGTTGAAGACGAAATTCCACCCGGCCAGGCTCTGCTGGGCCGGGTCCAGTTTCGGCGCGAGGGCCGCAACGGCAAACAGCACCGGCGTCACCAGAAACACCGGCGCCAGTTCGGCGACTCGCCCTCCGGACAGCCGCGCAAGTCCCGCCGCCGCCCAGAAGATCGCCAGCGCCGTCGTGTGCATGAGCAACTGGCGCAGGCCGTAGTTGGCCCAGTATGGCAGCTGCAAGAGGCACTCAACGCTGGCCACTCCGGGCATGGCGAAGCAGCCCAGTGCCTGCGCGTTGACGGGGTCTCTCAACGCGGCAACGTATCGGACGGCCAGCGCCGCCAGCAGCACCACCAGGACGACCGCCACCCGCCCATCGTCAGGCTCCCAGACGTGCCGGTACCGGAAGGCCGCAGCAAGGCACCCCAGGGCCACTCCAATCAGGAGCAGCTCCACGATACCGGGGAAGTTGTAGTCGGCGTTCGTCGTCAGAAACGCCGTTGTCCCGAGCGCGGCCTGCAGGGCGAGGCCGCACACGAGCACGACAGCAAAGACGGTCCGGGACCCGTCGGGTTTCTGCACGTGATCCATTACCGCGCCGCGGCGCGTTTGCTCGTCACCACGATGTCGTCCCCGGCGGGCGTTGCCGGGTCGCGCAGCCCACGCACGGCTGTTTCGAACGACGTCTCGACGATGCCGTTCGGGCCCGCCGAGAGGACCACCACGCCGTCTCCGGGCAACGCGGACACGATGACGACGTACTGGTTACCCCACGGATCCGGAGACACCGTAACGGGCGTCGCGACCCGCCGCACGGGCCATTGGTCATGGTCCGCGTACTTGGGCTCCTCACCGGAACCCGCCAGCACGCCGGGCGCGGACTGCGGCGACACGTGGCCGCGGGCCTGCTCCGTGCCGCGGCTTGCATCCACGGCCTCCGCGATTCGCTGCACGTCTTCGTGCGCGCGGGTGATGCGCGCGTGGTTCACGCGATGCGCCGCCACCGGCGGCAGCACGAAGGCGAGCAGCGCGATCACCACGAGGGCGGCGGCCAGTTGTCGTCCGTTCACCGGGTGCCCTTTCTCGGCTCTCTGCGCTCTACGGCGCGGATGACGCGGCAGCTCGCCTGCGGGCCCTTGGCCACGATCCCAGGGTCAGCAGATTGACGAGCGCGCCCGAACCCCATGCCAGGTGGATCGTCGAGAAGGCGCCTGCCAGCGGCAGCAGCCGGCTCCATCCGCCTTCTCTGGCGCAGACCCTCACGGAGGTGGCCACCACAACCGCAGCATACAACGCCAACTGCGCGGCCAGCAGGATCCACGCAACCGGCCACACGGCGCCGAGCGCCAGGAGCCCCGCAATCGACGCCACGAATCCGGCCGGCACCGCCTGGCGCCAGCGCAGCGAATCGGGGTGTTTGCGCAGCATCTGCACCTTCCACCAGCCGTACCGGAAGTACTGGATGGCCAGCGCCGCCAGGGTCGGCCGCGCGAAGTAGGTGCAGTGAATCGCCGGGTCGAGGATGACACGAAGGCCGGCCTGCCGGACCCGGTAGTTGAACTCGTAATCTTCGTTGGCCAGCAGCGACTCGTCGAGGCCGCCGAGAGACTCCCACACCGCGCGGCGGAAACACCCAAAGGGCACGGTGTCGACGTCCACCGGCTCGGTCCGGCTCTGGCCGATCCGGTACGCCGCATCGCCGGCGCCGAGCGGGTGCGCCGCCGCCCGGGCAATGGCGGCCGCCGTCGCCGTGTTCGCGCCCGGCGCCACGTGCCACACGCCGCCGACGACCCCCGCACGATCTTCCGCCAGACGGTCGAGCGCGCGCGCGATGTAAATGTTCGACGGTTCCGAATGCGCGTCCAGCCGCACGATCACGTCGCCGCGTGCATCACGGACGGCCGCATTCACCGCTTCGGGGATGGACGCGTCCTGTCGCGTGAGCACGCGCACTTCGACGCGGTGCGCCTCGTTCGCCCGCGCGTCGAGCACCTCTCGCGTCCCATCCGTCGATCCGCCGTCGACAACAATGATCTCGCCGGGCGTCACCTGCTGCTGGCGCAACGCGTCAATCAGCGCGCCAACGTGCGCGCGTTCGTTCCGGCACGGGACTACCACGGAGACGGAGGCCGGATGTTGGCTCATGCACGACCTCTCAGCTTCGCCCAGATGCCCGGTTCGAGCACGCCTCGCCGCATCACCACGCCAAGCACAACGGCCCCCACGAACAACTTCGGCATCAGCGCCACCGCCCACAGCACCATCGAATACGCCACGGCCGCCGTACTGTCAATCGCGTACGGCGCCAGCGCCAGCACGGTCAGATACTGGAACACGCCGACGTTCCCGGGCGTCGACACGGGCGCGGTGCCCACCTGCAGGATCAGCAGCAACAGCAGCGCCGCGACGGCCGGCAGGGGGAATCCGAAGGCTCTGAACAACAGGTAGTTGGTCGATGCCGACAACGCCAGAATCAGCAGCGACAGCACGCCAACGCCCGTCAGCGTCCGCCAGTCGCGCAGATTCGACGCTTCGCCGACGGCCATGGCGCCGTGATGGAAGAGGCGCTGCAGCGTCCGGTTCGTGCTGGCCGAGGCCTGGACCCGTGCCTGAATCCACACCGAGATGCGGCCGCCCACGGCCACCACCGCCACGATGATCCCGGCAGCCACGACGCCCGTGATCGCCAGCGCCCGGGTCGGGCCCACCAGCCAGTCCGGCAACGCCACGTACAGGACCACCACCGACGCGCCCACGGCCAGCATCACCATGTCCGACAGGCGCTCGACCACCACGGTCGCCAGCACGCCCGACACCGGCACGTGGCCGGCGCGGCTGGCCACGTAGATCTTCAGCAACTCGCCAATGCGGATCGGCAACGCGATGTTGGTGGCCTGCCCGAGAATCAGCGCGGCAAACAACACGCGGAGCGACGGTGGCGGCGGCAAGGCGAGTTCATCACCGGGCGCGGCGTCGCCGGCCTGCGCGGGCGGCGCATCGTACCGACCGAACAGGACCCGCCACCGCAGGGTGACCACAAACAGCGTGACCCCGACCGACGCCAGCGCCGCCAGCACCCACCCGCCGTGCGCCAGGCCGATGGCATCGGCCAGCGCCTGCAGGCTCTGGCCCCGCATGGTCCACCAGAGGGCCAGGAGGCCGATCACGGATCCTATGAGTAGTCGCAACGGACCCCCAACACACGCGCCGTACACGAAAAAGGCCGTGGAGTTGCGCCCCGACGGCCCCAATGCCGAAGGCGGCGAACTTACCGCACCATACGCAGGCGGGGCGTCGAGTCCGCGCGGCGGGCCGCGCGGCGTTCTATGGCCCCGACGCCAAACCCCAGCGTGACGTAGGCCACCGCCACCAGGGCCGTCACAACAGGCCGGCCGGCTTCGACGCCCTGCTTGTAGATGATCGCCACACCGGCACAGCCGGCCATCACGACGTACTCGACCCACAACGTCTTGGTGTGACTCCAGCCGGCCAGGACCAGTCGCTGGTAGTAGTGTTCCCGGTGCGCTTCCCAGATGCGCGCGCCCCGCAACGCCCGCCGCAGCAGCACCACCGTGGCATCCACGATAAACGGCGAGAACAGGATGAGGGGCACCCACAACCCCAGCACCAGCTCGCGATTCGCCTTCACGGCCAGCGACGCGACCAGGAACCCGAGCGGCACCGCGCCCACGTCACCCATGAAGATCCGCGCCGGCGGGTAGTTGAACACGAGGAACCCGCCAGCCGCCGCCGCCACGAGCACCGCCACCAGGCCAATCCCGGCGCCGCCGTTGACCAGGGCCAGAAACCCCATGACGCCAAACCCGACGACCGCCATGCCGCCGGCAAGCCCGTCGAGCCCGTCCATGAAATTGTAGAGGTTAGCCATCCAGACGATGAACAGCAGCGTGATCGGGTAGGACGACGCGCCAAGCGGCAGCGGGCCGTATCCCGGCACCCAGAAGGACGCAATCGTGAAATCGGCACCCCACACCAGGCCGGCCGCAGCAGCCACCTGTCCGCCCAGTCTGAGCACCGGCGACACGTGCTTCACATCGTCGAACAGCGAGACCACCGCCAGGAACACCGTGGCCAGGAACACCGCCTGGAAGTCCGGCGATGTGACCTCAGCCGCGCCCTGGGCAAACCGGCCGCCAATCCAGCCCGACTGCGTCGCAAGGAGGCTCAGCCCCAGACCTGCCCCCAGGCTGATCATGATGGCCAGTCCGCCCGTCCTCGGAATCGCCGTGTCGTGGAGCGATCGTTCGTTGGGATGGTCCAGGATGTTCACGGCTGACCGCGGCGAGGACAGATACCAGGTCAGTCCCGCCGACAGCAGCAGCGTCGCGGCCACGATCAGCATGTCGGTCAGCATCGGTCAGGTCCGGAGTACCCACGGTACGTGGCCCCGGACCTTCCGCCTTCGCGAAACGCTTCGGCGGACCACCGTAGCCTTGGCGCAGGCGGTCAGGTCCGGGGTCCCCGGGTCTAAAGACCCGGGGCTACAAGCACACTTAGCATACCGCGCGGGGAATGCCGTGCGGCGGCGAACCATCAACGCCCCCGCATCGCGAAAACCGTTCCCACAGTACGCAGCACGATCCACAGGTCGAACAGCAGGGACCGGTGTTTGATGTAGTAGAGGTCGTACTCGAGCTTGAGCGCGGCGCTCTCCACCGAGGCACCGTACTCGGTGTTCACCTGGGCCCATCCCGTCAGCCCGGGCCTGGCCATCAGCCGCGTTCGATAGAACGGGATCTGCCGTTCGAGCTGTTCGGCGAATTCGGGGCGCTCCGGTCTCGGCCCGACGATGCTCATGTCACCGCGCAGCACGCTGAGCACCTGGGGCAATTCGTCGAGCCGGGAGCGGCGCAGCCAGCGGCCGACCCGTGTCACTCGCGCGTCGTTCTTGCCCGCCCACTGCGGCCCCGCTGCCTCCGCCTCCTGCACCATCGTCCGGAACTTGAGGACGACGAACGTCCGGCCGCCCGTGCCGAGGCGGCGCTGACGGTAGAACACCGGCCGGCCCGACTCGGCGATGATGAAGGCCGCGACAAGCGGGGTCAGGAGGATCAGGGCCGCGAAGCCGAAGAGGCCGCAGACGAGGTCCACCAGGCGCTTGGCCGCACGCGACGCATCGCGGGCCCGGACCCACTCGGGCAGGGACGTGAACATCCAGTCCGGCGGCAGGTCCGCGATCGGCACGCGCATCAGGAGGTGTTCGTACTCGGTGGTCATCGGCACCACCTCGACGGCTCGTTCCTGCCAGCGAACCAGGGCCGGTACCAAGGCGGGTCCCATCGTCGCGCGCGGAGCCAGGATGATCTCGGCGACGCCATGGCGGACGACGAGGTCGTCGAGATCCCGGTCGCTCGAGGCCGGGTCCATCGTGGCCACCACCTCGACGTCAGGCGCGTGGTCCCGCAGGAGCTGGATGATGGGAGCCGTCTCCGCATCGCTGCCGATGAGCAGCGCGCGACGCCGGAAGACGCCGTGGGCGAGGGCGAACAGATAACAGAGGCGCCAGGCGAGGGTGATCAACGCCGCTTCCCAGAGGAAGTACAACGCCGGCAGGCGCGGCAGCACCGAACGGGGCGCGTAGAAGTAGGCCAGCAGGTACAGCGCCGCCACCGTGGCCGTGGCGGCCAGCAAGGCGCGCCATGTCTGTTCAAGGGAGAGGCCGACCCGCAACTGGCGGGCCGGCGCCAGCAGCAGCGTCCAGAGCGGGATTAACGCCGAGAATGCGATCCACCGTCGCAGGAAGGCGGCGTCGAACGGAAACCCGGTGGTCAGGCTCCAGGTCCAGAGCGCGACGGCCAACGCCACACACGCTGCGGCGGCGTCGCCGCTCAGGAGCAGCAGGCGATGCTCCGAGCGCTGGAGGCCCCGGCCGGGATCGATGGTCATGAGCTCGCGGTGGTCCTGCTGGCCGCGACGGCTCGCGCCACGGCGTCGACGACCTCGCGCTGCTGGCCGTCGGTCAGTTCGGGATACAACGGAACGGAGAAGATTCGCTGCGTCACGGCGGCGGCAACCGGGAAGTCTTCTGCCCGGTGCCCGAAGCGCGCATAGGCCGGGAGGAGCGGCAATGCCGTCGGGTACTGGATGACGGCCCCAATGCCGTCCTCCGTCAGCGCGTTCACGACCGCATCACGGTGCGGCACTTCGAGCACCATCAGGTGGTACACGCTCTCGAACCCATCCGGCACGACCTGCATGCCGTCGACAATGCCTGCGAGCGCGTCGCGGTACTTCGCGGCGATACGCTGCCGCGTCACGGTCCAGGCCGGCAGGCGAGGGAGTTTCGCGGACAGGATTGCGGCCTGCAGGCCGTCCATGCGGCTGTTGCGGCCTTCCATCTGATGGTCGTGTTTCTTGCCCGTCTGGCCGTGCTGCGCGATCATCCGCGCTTTGCGTCCCAACTCCGCATCGTCGGTGACCAGGCCGCCCGCATCGCCCCAGGCGCCGAGGTTCTTGCCCGGGAAGAAGCTGTATGACGCGGCGTGGCCGAAGGTGCCGGCCAGCCGCCCGCCGACGCGGGCCCCGTGCGACTGGGCGCAGTCTTCGAGCAGGAACAGCCCGTGGCGCGTGGCGAGCGCGGCAATCTCCTCGATACACGCCGGCAGCCCGTACAGGTGAACCGGGATGATCGCCCGCGTCTTCGCGGTGATCCTGGCGGCGGCCGCCGCCGGATCCATCGTGTATTGCCCGGGCAGGATGTCGACGAACACCGGCGTGGCACCGACGGTCGTGACCGCCTCGGACGTGGCAATCCATGACAACGCCGGCACGATCACTTCGTCGCCGGGCCCGATCCCGGCTGCCTGCAGCAGGATTTCGAGGGCGTCCGTGCCGTTGCCGCACGCCACGCACACCGAGCGGCCGGCGTAGGCGGCGAACTCCTGCTCGAACTGCCGCACGAACTCGTTGCCCGCCGTCCCGACAAACGCGCTCCGGGCGATGACCGCCGCCATGGCGTCGTCGAGTTCCTGCTTCATCGAGAGGTACTGCGCCTGCAGGTCGACGAGGGGAATCCTGGTCTTCATGACTGTTCCTCACCAAGGCGCCGCTGCAGGCGCGCGGGATTGCCCACGTACACGCCGGGTTCGTTGATGTCTTTCGTCACGACCGCGCCGGCACCGACCACCGTTCCGTCGCAGATCCGCACGGGCAGAATGACGGCCCCGGTGCCGACGCTGACGCGGTTGCCGATCGTGGTCGTCTTCCAGAGGCTCCTGTCGCCGCGCGCCGGACCCCCGCGCGCGAAGGTATCGTTGATGAACATGGCCCCGTGCGAGACGAAGCAGTCGGCGCCGATCGTCACGCCTTCGCAGATGAACGCGTGCGACTGGACCCGGCAGCGGGGACCGATGCGGACGTCGCGCTGGATTTCGACGAACGGCCCGATCATCACGTCATCGCCGATCTCGCAGCCGTACAGGTTGACCGGCTGCTGGACGGAGACCCGTTCGCCAAATACCACGTCACGGATGCCGCTCTCGCGGATGGTCGGAACCCCCATCTGTCACACCTCCCGCCCGGGTCCTGGCCCGAACGTGCACCGCTCGTAGATCAGCTCGATGGCACGAACCGTCTTCAGGCCTTCTTCGCCCTCCACGATCCGGGCGTCTTCGCGGTTGATGCGCCGCACGACGTCGTTGATCACCTTGTCGTGGTTCGAGCTGGACCCCTGATACTTGCCGTAGGCGTTGGGCCGGTCCACCCATTCGATCCCCTCGGGCAGCGGGAACCCTTCGACGTCCCAGTGTTCGATCTTGTTGAGGTACTGGCCGCCGATCTTCACGATGCCGCGTTCGCCGATGAGGGTGATGCTGCCCTCGAAATTGCGGTTGTAGGCGCACGTCGTCCAGAACAGCGAGCCCATCGCGCCGTTGGCGTACCGCACCCACGCCGTGCCGCAGTCTTCGATCTCGATCTGGTGGTTCTTGGTCTCGACGCGGCCGCCCGCATCGACGATGTCGCCGCAGGTCCAGATGAGGAGGTCGAGGAAGTGGCTGACCTGCGTGTAGAGCGCGCCGCCTTCGAACGCCCGGCGCCCGAGCCACGGAGACTGGCTGTAGTAGCCGTCGTACCGGTTCCAGACCACGTTGCACTGCGCCATCAGGATCTTGCCGAACCGTCCCGCCTCGAGGGCGGCGCGGGTAAAGGTCACCGGCACGTTGTAGCGGTTCTGCTTCATCACCATGAGCAGCACGCCGGCGTCCCGGGCGGCCGCGATCATCCGTTCCGCGTCGGCCGAGGTAATGGCCATCGGCTTCTCCACGAGAACGTGGCGGCCGGAGGCGATCACTTTCAGGGCGTGTTCGGCGTGCAGGTAATGCGGCGTGCAGATGTTGATGACCGATGCGTCCGTGCGGGCCAGCAGGTCGTCGATGGACGCGTAGACCGGCACGTCCTCGTAGAGCGTGCCGTACTTGTCCCGTTTCGCCGCGTCGGTGTCGCACAGGCCGGCCAGCGTCGCGTGCGTCTGCGCGTCGAGTATTGCCAGGTGGCGGCTTCCGATATTGCCGCAGCCGACCACCGCGAATGCCACTGGCTTCATGCCCGTCCTCCCGCACGCCCCGCACGCGCCGGCCGGATCGCCACCGTGAGGCAATCCATCCCGTTCCGGAGCGGTGTTACCATGTTACCGCTTGCCCAGTCCTGTTCCCGAACGCATCGTCAGAATGGTCGCCGCGCTCGAGTTGCCCGTCCTGCTGGCAATCGCGCCGGTTCTCCTGTTTCCCACGCCGTCGCGCCTCGTGGTCCTGGCCGTCGTGCCCGTGCTGTGGTGGGCGGCCTGGGCGACCACCGGCCGCGCGGTGCCCCGCACGCCGATGAACCCGGCGCTCTGGCTCCTGCTCGTCATGGTCGGCGTGAGCCTGTTCGTCACGTTCGACGTCCGGCTGAGTCTGGGCAAGGTGTCGGGTGTGCTGCTCGGCGCGCTGCTGTTCTGGGCGATCGTCCGGTGGACGAACTCGGCTGAACGCCTGGCGTGGGCGACGGCCGCGTTTCTGTCGGCCGGAGCCGGCCTGGCCGTCATCGGCGTGCTGGGCACGAACTGGGACAACAAGTTCCCGGCCATCGGCTCCATCACGGCACACCTGCCCAAAGCTATCCGTGGCGTGCCCGGGGCCGAAGTCGGGTTCAGCTCCAACGCGGTCGCCGGCTGCCTGGTGTTGTTCGTCCCGCTGCAGGTGGCACTGCTGGTCTCGGGCGCGCGGCGATGGTTCGAACCGGCCGCCCGGCTTCGCACCCTCGGAGGCCTGCTGACCGCCACGCAAGTGGCGTTGCTCGCGCTGACCGCCGGCACGCTCCTGCTGACCGAGTCGCGGAGCGCCTGGCTGGGCATGGCCGTCGCGACCGGCGCGTGTTTCCTGTGGCTCAACTGGTGGACGCGCGGGGCACTGGCTGCCGGTATGGCCGGCGGGGCTGTCCTGGTGGCCACGATCGGTTTCGACGGGGTCTACACATTCGCGACGGAGCGCGCCGGCCCGGCGCTGCATTCGACATTCGCGCTCAGGCTCGACATCTGGTCACGCGCCATCCGCGGTATCGAGGACTTTCCGCTGACTGGCATGGGCATGAACACGTTCCGGAAACTGATGCCGGCCCTCTACCCTGGTTACCCGTACCTGCCGGGGGAAGAGGTCCCCCATGCCCACAATCACCTGCTTCAGGCGGCCCTCGACCTGGGCATTCCCGGCCTGGTGGCCTACCTCGGGCTCTGGGTCGTGGCGGCAGCGCTGCTGGTGGCCGTCTACCGGCGGGGCACGAATCGCAGCCACCGCGCGGCCGCAGGCGGCCTTGGCGCGGGCCTCATCGCGCATTTCGTGTTCAGCATGACCGACGTGATTCCGCTCGGCGCCAAAGTCGGGGTGTTGTTCTGGCTCACGCTCGCCCTGATCGTGTCACTGCACCAGGTGGCGCGCGTCAGGACGGACGCGACGTCAGCGCGCGTGTCCTGACGATCCCCGCCGCAGCCATCCCCCGAACCACGTCTTTCCAGCCATCCTCGAGCTTGAACCGCGGCGTGAATCCGGTCTCGCGGACGAGCAACGATCCGTCCACGGCCACGTCTTCCGTGTACCGCTTCAGCCGTTCGTGAATGGGGTCGTCGCCGCGGCCCAGCATGCCCATGATCGTGTCGAACGCACTGGCCAGTGCGAATGCCGGGGACGCCGGGATGTGGACGTTGGGGGGCCGGCGGCCGAGCGCCTCGCAGATAGCCCGAACGATGTCGTCGGTCGTGTGCACGTCGCCGTCCGTGACGTTGTACGTGCGCCCGGCCGCGCCCGGGGTGTCGAGGACACGCGTGATGGCCCTGGCGACATCCCCTTCGTGAATCAGCGTCCGCCTGTTCTGCCCGTCTCCGATCGGCAGGAACCGCCCTTTGGCCAACGCCTCGACGAGCGACCGGTAGTTGCCTTTGACTTTGGGACCGTAGACGGCCGCCAGTCGCAGCACGGTTCCGAGAGGCGTGGCATCGGCACGGCACGCGGCCCGTACAACATCTTCGGCGGCAAGCTTCGTCACGGCGTAGGGCGTGTCGGGATTCAGCGCCGCCGCTTCGGTTGCGGTCTCTCCCCGCGACGGGCCGTACACGGAAATCGTGCTCGCGTACACCACACGCTGCACACCGGCCTGTTTCGCGGCTTCCACGATGGTCGTGGTGCCGCGGACGTTGACGTGCCTGTAGGCATCGAGGTCGCGCGAAGGCGGCCCCTTGAGGTGCAGCCTTGCCGCCAGATGGACGACCGCAGCCGCCCCTTCGACGGCCGCGGCGACGGCGGCCGGGTCGGTGATATCCCCCCAGCGCGATTCGGTCCCTGGGATGGTCGTGCTGTCCTTGCCGGCGAGCGACAACGTCCGCACCCGGCGGCCGCTCCGGAGCAGCTCCGCGACGATGCCGGGCCCGATGGCGCCACTGGCGCCGGTCACGAGTACGAGGTCGCCGTGTGCCACGTTACGCGGATCTCCCCTGCGTCAAGGCGCCGAACAACTCCAGGTACTGCCCGACGATTCGCGCAGCCGAATACTGCTCCTGCACGAACGCGCGCCCGCGCGCGCCCCGGGTCTCCCATGACGTGCGGTCGGCGAAAGCCGCCGCGACGGCATCCGCCAGCGCGCGGCCGTCGTTGGGCGGCACGGTCACGCCGCTGCCTGCTTCGGCAATCAACGCGACGACCTCCGAGTCCGGTTCACAGATCCCGACAGCGGGTCTCCCGCATGCGAGGATGCGGTAAATCTTCGACGGCAGGCCCTGGTGTCCGGTCCCTTCCGCCTGCGGCACGAGGCAGATGTCAGACGAGGCATAGATATCGGGGACCGAGGAATACGGCTGGTACGGCAGGAACAGCACGTTGTCCAGCCGATCCCGCTCGGCCTGGGCCCGCAGGGCCGGCAGCGCCGCGCCGTCTCCGACCATCAGGAACACGACGTCCGGAGTGCCCGTCAGCAGGCGCGCGGCATCCAGCACCGACCCGAGCCCCTGCGGCACGCCCATGTTGCCGGCGTACGACACCACGAAACGTCCCACGAGGCCGTGCGCGCGGGCAAACGCGTTGTCTCGCGGCCTGAGGGGCAGTTCATCGGGGTCGACGAAGTTCGGGATGCGCACGACCTTCGATCGGGGCACGCCTTTGCCCAGCAGACTGGCCTCCATCCCCCGGCTGATCACGGTGAGCGCCGCGGCCTTGGCATACACCAGCCGCTCGAGGCGGCGGAAGAACGTGATCACCAACGGACGCCGGAGAGCTCCCAGCGTGACGGCGACATCCGGATACACTTCCTGGACGTTGTAGACAAACGGAATGCCGCGAATGGCGCCGAGCAGCCAGGCGGCCAGCGCCACCGTCAGCGGTGGCGGCGGCGTGGCCAGGATGACATCACAGCCGCGGGACACGCTCAGGCCGAGCAGGGTCGATGCCAGCTGGTACCACACCCACGACACCAGCCGGACGAAGACGGGGTTCGCCTTGTCCGGCATCTTCACGTGATACGCGGTCACGCCGTCGATGGTGCTCTTCACGATCAGTGAGCCGAAGACGGGCACCATGTTCTTCTGCCAGGCGCCTATCGCGTCGGCATGGTAGTGCGGCGTGCTGGTCAGCACCACCACCTCGTGCCCCTGCCGCCGGAAACCGAACGCGTGGCCGCCGACGACGTGGGCCGTCGACACGTTGTCCGGCGGAAATACCAGACTGAGGATCAGGACCTTCATGCAGAGGGTTTCTGCCAGACCACCCGGTTCACGTAGTCGGTGTAGCTCATGATGATCCGCACGACTTTCTCCGAGACGTTCGGGACGGCGTAGTCCTCGACGATCTGGAGGACCCGGTCGGCGCCGCGCAACTGGGTCTCGAGGATGGCCAGCGCCTCACGCACGCGCGGCCACGCCAGGCCGGTCATCATGACGGCGCCTTCTTCCATGCCCTCGGGCCGCTCGTGGGCCGCCCGGATGTTCAGCGCCGGGAAGTTCAGCACCGACGACTCTTCGGTGATCGTGCCGCTGTCCGACAACACCGCTCGCGCTTCCGTCTGCAGCTTCACGTAGTCGCAGAACCCGAACGGCTTCGACAACTCCACCTGCGCCGGAAGCGTCACGTTCTCCTGCTCGAGACGTTTCCGCGTGCGGGGGTGCGTCGACACGATGACCCGCAACCCGGTTCCGGCCAGGTGCCTGAGCACGTCCAGCAGTTCGGCAAACCGGGCGGGATCGTCGACGTTCTCCTCGCGGTGCGCACTCACCACGTAGTACGCGCGGTGCTCGAGCCCCAGCCGCGTCAACACGTCCGACGCGTCGATCTTCGGCCGGTAATGCGTCAGCACCTCGTACATCGGGCTCCCGGTCTTGATCACGCGATCGGGCGGGATACCTTCGCGCAGCAGGTACTCCCGCGAGATTGTGGAGTACGGCATGTTGATGTCGCTGACGTGATCGACGATCCGCCGGTTGATTTCTTCGGGCACACGCTGGTCGAAACACCGGTTGCCCGCCTCCATGTGGAACACGGGTATCTTCTGCCGTTTCGCGGAGATTGCCGCAAGGCAGCTGTTGGTGTCCCCGAGAATCAGGACCGCATCGGGTTTCACCTCACGGAGCGTGGCGTCCGACTTGGCGATCACGAGGCCAATCGTCTCGGCGGCGGTCTGCCCGGCGGCATCCAGGAACACGTCCGGCCGGCGGATGCCCAGGTCGTCGAAGAAGATCTGGTTCAGTTCGTAGTCGTAGTTCTGCCCGGTGTGGACGAGCACATGGTCCACGTGCCGGTCCAGCGCGGCCATCACGCGCGACAGCCGGATAATCTCGGGGCGGGTTCCGACGATGGTGGCGACCTTCATGAAGCCTCGGGGTCCGTCAGCACGGGCCGGAAGTAGGTGTCTGGCCGGTCCTGGTCGAGAATCTGGTCCGACCAGAAGAGCGTCACGAGCACGGTGGTGCCCACGTTTTCAATCGAGTGGGTATACCCCGGCGGGATATCCACGACACGGAACTGTTCGCCGCTGACGGGGTATTCCACCAGTTCGCCCGTCATCATGTGACGGAACCGGATGATCGCGTGGCCCTCGACGACGAGGAACTTCTCGCACTTCGTATCGTGGTAATGGTTGCCGCGCGTGATGCCGGGTTTCGTCCGCGAGACGAACACCTGCCCGAAGGCCCCTTGCTTGACGAACTCGGCCAGCGAACCGCGCGGGTCGGTGCGCTGCTCCAGATCGTAGGCGAAGTCTCCGGGCTCCAGGTACGACAGGTACGTCCCGTAGAGCGCCAGGACGAAGGGATCCGAGAAGTCGGGAAGACGCAGCGTCGTGCGCTGGTCGCGGAACGACCGGATCAGCGTCGCAAGCTCGCCCAGCGTCCGCCGGTACGAGGGCAGCGGGTCCGCGTACCGCACGCCGCCGGGGCGATCGGCAACAGTGGCCAGTTCCCCCAGGAACGCGGCCACCACGTCGTCCACGTGCGTGAGGTCGACGACGTTGGCGGGATCGGAGATCTGGATCGGCAGATCCCGGGCGATGTTATGGCAGAAGGTCGCCGTCACGGAGTTGTAGTTGGGACGGCACCACTTGCCGAAGAGGTTCTTGAGCCGGTGGATGACCACCGGCGCGCCAGTCGCGTCGCTGAAGCGCCGTACGGCTTCCTCGGCCGCGCGTTTGCTGCGGCCGTAGGGGTTGTCCAGGTCGGCCTGGATCGAGGAGGCCAGGACGAAGACGGGCCGGCGGCCGTGGGCCGTCAGGCGGTCGCAGAGTTCGCCGGTGAAGCCGGCGTTACCGGTCTCAAAGTCTCCGGGACGCTCGGGCCGGTTGACACCGGCCAGATGAAACACCACGTCGGCCGAGACCAGCGCGCGCGCCAGGTCGTCTGGCGGGCTGTCCAGATCGATGCCAGTCAGGGTCACGCCGGTCTGCCGGCCCAGGGCGACGCACAGGTTGCGGCCGAGGAACCCGTTGGCGCCGGTCACCAGGACGCGCACATCAGTCTCCATCGGGCTCATACCTCGAACCGTTCGCCGCGCCTGGCCTGCTGCACGCATTCCAGGGTGAGCAGGAGGCTGGCCATGCCGTCGACGTCCAGTTGCTGCGTGTTGTCGGAGTTGTAGTCGTCGACGCGGCTGACCCGCTCGTTGCCTTCGTTGAAGTAGAGGTTGTAGTTCAGGTCGCGGGCGTCGCAGGGCACCCGGTAGTAGTGGCCCTGGTCTTCAGCCACGGCCATTTCTTCCCTGGTCAGGAGCGTCTCGTACCGCTTCTCTCCGTGGCGCGTCCCGATCACCTCGATGGGGCAGGTCATCGACAACACCTGGTTGATGGCGCGCGCCAGCGTGTCGATCGTCGCGGCCGGCGCCTTCTGCACGAACGTATCACCGGGCCGGCCGTGGGTGAAGGCGAAGAGCACCAGGTCGACCGAGTCTTCAATCGTCATCATGAACCGCGTCATGTGCGGGTCGGTCACGGTCAGGGGCCCGCCCGACCGCGCCTGCGTCAGGAAAAGCGGCACGACCGAACCCCGGCTGGCCATGACGTTGCCGTACCGGGTGATGCAGATCACGGTCCGCGTGCCCGCCACCCGGCTCTTGGCCACCGCGAGTTTCTCCATCATGGCCTTCGAGATGCCCATGGCGTTGATCGGGTAGACGGCTTTGTCCGTGCTGAGCACCACGACCCGCTGCACGCCCGCCATGATGGCCTGGCTCAGCACGTTCTCGGTCCCGATGGCATTGGTGCGCAGCGCCTCGAGCGGGAAGAACTCACAGCTCGGCACCTGCTTGAGGGCGGCGGCGTGAAACACGAAATCCACGCCCTCCATGGCGTCGCGCAAGCCGTCGGCGTTCCGCACGTCCCCGATGTAGAACTTCAGCTTCGAGCTGCCGTAGACGCGGCGCATGTCGTCCTGCTTCTTCTCGTCGCGGGAGAAGACGCGGATCTCCCGGATGTCGGTCGACAGGAACCGCCGCAGCACGGCATTGCCGAACGTCCCGGTTCCGCCCGTGATCAGCAGCGTCCTGTTCGTGAATTCGCCCATGGTCCTTACCCGGCCTTTCCTGCCGTCATGCGATCGAGCATCTCCGCCACGACCGTGTCCCACGTCTTCAGATTCGCACCCGACATCTGCTCCCGCCGGACGTGCAGCAGCGCCCTCGAGACGCCCGGCACGGCTTCTTCCGTGAACGGCACGCCTTCGAGCAGCTCCCGGTGGGGCCCCAGATCCGACAGGTACGACTCGTCCACGAAAAACGCGCCTTCCGACGCCGCGTTCCACGAATTCTCGACCCGCGTGGTGGAGATGTAGTAGCGGCTCCTGCGCAAGTACGCCATCACCTCGGTGCGCGGCAACGCACCCGCAAGCCGGATGTCAGGCCGGCCGCGCAGCCGTTCGGGAACGGCCATGCCATGCGCGCGCGCGCCAGGCGAGTGATCCCCGATCACGACGAGCGTGAGGCCCGG
Source organism: uncultured Vicinamibacterales bacterium (assembly GCA_964372095.1). GTDB lineage: Bacteria > Acidobacteriota > Vicinamibacteria > Vicinamibacterales > JAKQTR01 > CAYJPV01. The sequence continues at coordinate 31,278 of CAYJPV010000015.1, forward strand.
GTTCCGCTTCCGAAGCATGTCGAACACGTGGTACGAGTCTTCGAGGCCCTTGTACCAGTATGTCCCGACCACCGTCGCGATGTTGTCCATCTCTCCCGTCTGGCCCTCCTGCAGGAGGCGCAGTTCGTCGTCACTGCCATTGACGGACACAACATGGCGATCGTCCTCGACCGCGCCCATCAGCCGGAGCGAGTTTCGCGACTCGGCCGACACGACGTCGGCCAGGTGCAGGCGGCGGCGGATCTTCCAGCCGAGGATGCCGAACTTGATCCGGAACTTCAGCGGCGACGGAATGCCGGCTAGTCCCAGGGGCAGGACATTGCTCAGGTGAAACCAGTTCAGATGCCCGCAGCGGCTCGGGATCGGAATGCCGTAGGAATAATAACAATCCGGCGTGCCCGTCTGGCGGAGGATGTCCGGCAGGTACGCGGCGTCATCGACGAGGCGCTGCAGCACGGACTGGCCGGCCACGAAGTACCGGTTTCGCGGGAACTCCCGGGCGAGGCTGGCCCGTTGCGGGTGCACGATGAACCACGCGCCCCCGTGGCCGTCGAACCAGCGGGCGTATTCATAGAGCCGCTTGAACCCGCCGCCGATGGGCGACGCCGCGAAGTTCAGGAGAATCCGGTGTTCGACCGGCCCGCTCATGCCGCTGCCGCCTCCGGCCGGGTCGGCTGCGGGTGTGTGCCCGGCCGGCGCCGCGCCGTGATCCCGAGCAGGATCCAGGTGAGGGGGAACGTGATCGAGAACGTGAGCAGGATGAACATCAGCGCGAGCCACGAATACGTCAGGCTGAAGACGTCCAGGCGGAACGACGCCATGAGCACGACGGCCAGGAAGAACACGAACAGGAAACCCATCTCAGCGAGGTACAGCCCGCCGGCGTTGAGGACGCCGCCTACGGTTTCGGGCCTGGCCTGCTCGAAGATCCGCTCCAGCCGGTACCGCTCGTTCATCTCGGACGCCACGTAGGGAAAGGCCCCGCCCCCGGCGCCCAGCGGGTGATGGTACAGCGAAAGCACGCCCACGATCAGACTGCGCGTCCGCTCCTGCGCGGACCCGTCAGAGACAACCTGCTTGGGGTTTTCGTACGCCGCCACGACGATGGCGCCGCCGCGCGAGTCGGCCATGGGCCCGATGATGAGGGCAAGGCCGATGACGACGGCGGTGATCAGGCCGATCCACACCATCGGCTTCATGCCCCGGAAGGCGTAGTACACGATGGCAATGGCGATCACCACGAAGAGGAACACGAAGCCTGTGGCGGACCGGCTCAGCAGCAGGGCCACGATCGACATGCCCAGGCCGCTCCAGAACATCTTCGGTCCCATGCCGCCGTACTTGCGGTAGTAGAACACCAGCAGACCGTGGGCCAGGGCCATCGCCGCGAGGAAACTGGGCTCGGCGGAGAGCCCGGACATGCCCCGCCCCATGAATCCGAATTCTTTGACCGTCCTGACGACGTATGGCGCCAGCCTGCTGTACAGGTCCAGGAACTGCCACTGGAACATCGTCGCGGCAAAGTTCAGCAGAATGGCGGCAAAGAGCGTCTTGTGGGAAAAGCGGAACGCGTGTTTCCTGACGACGTAGTAGACCACGAACGCGAGGAACAGGCCGACTCGCTCGCGCAGGGTGAAGATGCCATCCGGCAGCACGAAGCAGAACGACCACACGGCGATCGCGAGGAAGATGCCCTGCACGGCGCCAACCGTGAACTTCCCCCGGACGATGTCGATCGCGATCAGGAGGACGGCCACGATGAACGCCGGCAACTGCACGTCGGACCGGACCGGCACCGGTGACATGAACGGCAGGAGCGCGAAGAAGAAGAAGAGGTTCGCGAGCGCGGTCACGGCTTCAGCCTTGCGACGACCCTGAACTTCAGCGTCGCCAGATCGTCATCGGCCAGGCCCCGGAACTGCGGATCCAGCTGCGGCCTGATTCGGGAGATCTCCGCGTCAGGCAGGCGGTCGAGCACCTCACAGGCCAGGACCTCGAATCCCCGCTGCTGAAGGAGGTGTCGGTAACCCGATGCGCGCACTCTGTTCGACCCTCCGCGGTTGCTGAACATCAGGTTCCAGGTGGCGTCCGAATAGTAGAGCAATCGCAGCGGTTCCGTCTCGTGATTGTGTACGCCTCCGAGGCTGACCAGGTGGCAGAAAAAGATACACAGGCCTCCGGGTTTCAGGATACGCCCGAGCGCGGTGATGCCGGCATCGAGGTCTGTCACGTGTTCCAGGGCGAAATGCGAGAGCGCGATGTCGTAGAGCTTTGGCAGGCGCCGAGCCACTGTCTCGAGCGGGCAATCGGCGTGGTAGCCGATCGTGTCGAACGCGAAGACGGGGAGGCCGCCGGAGGTCCGGTATTCTCCGGCGCACAAGGCCCGCTGGTCCTCGGGCAGCCCGGCCAGCAGGGCTTCGTAGACCTGCGCGGACTGCCGGGTGACCTGCACGTCCGGGAACCGGTCGATGGCGTCGGCCCGCGACGTGCCGGCCGCTACCTGCAGCAACTGCACGCCCAGCGTCGCGCCTGGTCCGATCTCGATGGTGTGCTTGCCGTGCCACCAGGACTCGTCCAGGCCGATGCTCGCCAGGCCCTCCTGGTAGCGGCTGAAGATGGTACGCGTGTGGGCGAGCGCGGCGGGCACATCAAGGAGCCCCGTGGTGCGTCCCCCGCCAAGACGTTCTCGTACACGCGCGATTGCCCTGTTCCCCATGACGAGGTTCTTGGCCATCTCGCGCAGCACGTCGAGGGGTTCGATCATCGGGCGCCTGCCGTGTGCGCGGCCAGGCTGCGACGGTACATCTGGCGGTGGTTCCGGATCATCCGGACGAACTGCCAGATTGTCGGCGTGGTATACGACCGGCCAGCGCCTTGGGGCCGTGACGCGGCCTTCAACGCCTGGTAGTCCAGGCAGACCATCACGAACGCCGCGGGGATACGCTGGCGGATGTTGACCACGTTGCGCTCGACCGTCTCCCTCAGCGTGGGGTGGAAGACGATGGGGTGCGTTTCCTGGAAGAGGATCTCGCCGGTATCGAACGACGCATCCACCTGGTGGATGGCGAAGCCGGTGACGTCGCGGCCTTCATGGATCGGCCAGATGATGCTGTGGACGCCGCCGCGGAAGTCGGGCAACACCTCCGTGTGGAGGTTGACCATGCCGTACCGGGGAATCGAAAACACGCTGCTGGCGATGTAGCCATTGCCGAGGGACAGCCCCAGGTCCGCGCCGCTGGCGCGCAACAACGCCCTGGTCTCGTCGCAGTTCACACAGGGCGCCCGCCAGCACGGAATGCCCAGCGCGCCGCACCGTTCTTCGATATCGGCCGCGTCGTGGTCCGCATACCAGCGGCGCAGTTGCAGGCCGTTCAGCGCCCCCAGCAACCCGATGCGAGCCGTCTTCCTCAGCCGGCGGACCAGGTCCCTGCGCGGATTCAGCGACCCGGGGCCGGCCAGGACGACGCCGGCCACCTCGACGCCGGACGCGGCGTGCAGCGCCGGGAGCACGTGCGACGCGATCCCGTGTTTCAGCGTGGTGAGGGCCACCACCCTCACGAGCCGGCCTCCATGTTGCCCCGGGCAAAATACTTCACGTGCGACAGCGGCCAGTGCACCTCGAAGTGGTGCCTCGGAATGCTGAAGGGGTCGGTCTCGCCGGGCACGACGGTTCCCCGGAACGCCCCGAAGCAGGCCCGGTACCCGGCGCGCTGGGCCATTTCGAGTGACTCTTCGTCGGCGTCGGTCAGCCGCCCGTACGGCCACGAGATGTACCGGCACTCGATCCCCAGCCGCGTCTCGAGGTCGTCTTTCGAGCCGAACAACTCGTCCTGCAGCAGCGCCGTGTCCTGGGAAATGGCGGCAAACCGCGCGTGGGTCCGGGTGTGCGATCCGACATCGTATCCCGCATCCCGCATCGCCTGCAGGTCGTCCCACCGGAGCAGTTCGACGACGGATTTCAGCAACGTTCGTTCGAGGCAGTAAAACCGGGCGCTCTGCCACGGCGCGCTCATCAGAGCCGTCGGCACGAAGAAGATCGCCGGCACCTTGTGGCGCTGCAGGATCGGGAGAGCGTTGGTGAAGTTGTTGCGGAACCCGTCGTCGAACGACAGGTGGAAGTACCGTCCGTCGATGGGTCTCTTCCCCGCGAGCATATCCACGCAGGTGTCGGTGTCAACGAACTGCCCGACAGACTTCAGGTGGCCGATCAGCTGATCGAACCTGGCTCGCTGATCATCAAATACGAAGTGGCAATAGAGGCAGCGCAGGAAGGAGTCGCTATTCGACGTGTGCGCGGCCGAGGACAACGACAGCACGGTGCTGCGCAGCACTCCTCGTGCCCGGCCGATGGCGCCAGCCGGCATGGGCGTCGCCTGCCGCCACAACGTCGCGTAATTGTTCTCCTCGACCGTCAGGACCGACGGATCGACCGGCCGCGACGCATCGGGTTCGTGGCTCGACGCCAGGATGGGCGAGGCGGTCGTCGGCCGCCACCGTTCCACGTGGCCCAGGATCTCGGCGAGATCCGACTCGAAACGCGGAAGCCTGACCGACAGGGGCGGCACCGGCCTCAGCGTCGTTCCGGCCACGGCGTCTGCCAGGAACGTTGTCAGGGCTGCCGTGTCGTCCGCCGCAAACGAATGGAAAGGCGCATACCGGAGTGACGCGGCAAACGTGTTCACATCGGCATTGATGGGCCCGATGTTCAGAATCGGCTTCCCGGAGAGGAAGTAGTCGAAGACCTTCGTGCTCATGTGCCCGGCCACCGCCGGGTCCCGCGCCACACGGTCGGTGTGGATCAGTGAGAGCAGGAGGTCGGCCCCGCAGATGGCGCGAACCGATTCGTCTTTCGACACCTTGCCATGGTCCACGAGGCATTCGGCAAGACCGTATCGCGCAAACTCCCGCTGTGCGAGCGCCGACGACGCGCCGTAGTAGTGGAGCCTGATCTGGCGCCAGGTTTCCGGGGGCAGGGCCTGCACGGCCTTCAACACGGGAGCGAACGTACAACCCTGATACACCTGACCCGCGAACACCACACGCAGAGGCGCGCCGGCGGGCTCGCGGGCCGGCCGTGCCTCCGCCCCCAGTTCTTCGACCACCTGCCTGAAGTAGCTGAGATACGTCTGATCCGGCGTGTTGTACAGGACGCGCACCGGCACCTCAGGCGTCCCGGCGCTCAGCATCGTCGCGCATCCGGACGAGACGGTGGTGATGACCCGGGCGCGCCTGTTGATCCGCCGCTCGAACAGCCGGCCGACAACCGCCCGTGCCGCGCGGCTCCACTCCCCGTGAGGGTTGGCCGTCCACAGGTCCCGATAGTCCAGGATCAGGGGCACGCCCCGGCTTGTCGCCCACGCCGCCACGGCCCCGAACGGAATGAACGGCGGGCCCGTCGCAATCACCACGCGCACGCGTTCGGTGGCGTCGAGGCCACGCAGCGCCCGCCTGACCGCCGGAATCCAGTCGATGCCGAAGCCGCAGAACAGGCGCGTCGCGATCCCGCCGAGCACGGTGTGCACGAGGGAATTCCGGCGCGCGCCGTAGCCGTACCGCTTCAGGATGGGGCTGGAGGTCAGACGGACGAGCCGCGGGTCTTCGAGCACGTCGCGGCCGAACTCGTGGTCGAGATACGACGGATCGAGTTCGCGGGTATCGAGGCAGACCACGTACAGCTTGCTGTAACGGGTCAGCAACGCGCGGGCCAGACGCAACGCGCGTTGTGCCGCGACGGCGTTCTGGGGCGGGAAAAACTGCGCCACCAGCACCGCGCACCAAGGGTCCCGGAGCTCGCTCATGCCCGCGCGCCGCCCCTCAGGCTCTTGATCCAGCGGTTGGTCTTCAGCAGCGCGTCGTACAGGGGGAATTCGGTGCCATAGTCCCGGTGAGGCACCGGGGGCGCGTTCATGTACTGCTCGAAACTCTCGTCCGTGAAGCCCAGCTTCTTGAGCACGAACCCGCGGTCGTCTTTCTCCTGCTGGGGATCGGGATACGGTGGGGTCTTCAACATGTCCACCGCCTCGGCCCGCGTCATCTGGCCGCTCGCCACCAGCGTGGCCAGATGCGTGCGGCGTTTGTCGCAGCCGAACTTCCGCGGGAGGATGTACGCCTGATAGAACCGCGTGAACACCGACTCGTAGTGCTTGTAGGGATAGGGCTTGTAGCCGCACTCGCGCTGCAGCCGCTCCAGCGCCTGGAACTTGTCGTACGGGAAGTAGTCCAGGAACGACACCCACCGGATCTTGCGCACGTATTCCCACCACAGGTAGTCCACCGTGGACATCAGGGGGTGGGTTTTGATCCGCCTGGTCCCGAAACGTGCCTGGATACGCCGGATGTTCCGCTTGTCGAACTTGAAGTGGTTCCAGCCCGGAGGCATCGCCATGCCCTCGGTGGCGAGGTTCGTGCCGCCCAGAATCCACTTCAGGCCCTGCTTCGCCGCCTGCTGGTAGTTCAGCGCGTACATCGCGTTGTCCATCAGCAGTTCGATATCGACGACGTGGGCCGCAAAGAACGAGCGCTGCAGGTCGCGGTTTTCTTCCCAGTCGATGACGTGGGTGAAGAGATCCACGCCCAGGCCCGTGACCAGGCTGGTGATGTTGTGCGTCGCCAGTTCGGAGTTCCACCCGTTGTCGAGGTGCACGGCCAGCGGCCGGAGGCCGCGTTCCACGGCCAGCAGGAGCGCGTACGAGCTGTCCACGCCGCCCGAGACGCCGACGATGCAGTCGTATTCACGGCCCTTGCCGTCGGCCTTCACCTGCGCGACAAAGTCGTCGGCGTGGGCTTGGCTGTCCGATACTTTGCGCCGGGCCGCATCCAGCCGGGTGAGAAAGTCCGTGCAGTACGAACAGACGCCCTGGTCGTCGAACGTGATGTCCGCGGCGGAGGTATCCATCACGCAGCGGGTGCAGACCTGATAGTTCGTCATGACTGGAAGAGTGACCGCAGGGCCGAGTACTGGGGATAGTTGATCATCACGGCCCGGTGTTTGCCGACGTACACGAACAGACTGCCGGCGGCCACGCCCGAGGCGCCGGCGTCCGCCGCCGCCTTGACGTCGTCGAGGCTGCTCGCCCCGCCGCACACGATGACCGGCACGTCGAGGGCGGACGACATCCGCCGCACGAGTTCGAGGTCGAACCCTTTCCGGGTGCCGTCCCGGCTCACGTCGTTCACGAACACCTCGCCGGCGCCGGCCGCAACCACACGTTCGGCGTGGGCCAGGGGGTCGAGGTCCGTGCTTTTCTCCCGGGCTGCGTCATACACCCGGTACCGCCCGAGCAGGTCTTTCCTGACGTCCATGGCCACGACCGTGCTCGACGCGCCAATCTGGTCCGAGATGCCGGACACCAGATCGGTGCCGCGCAGGGCTGCGGTATTGACCACGACCTTCTCGACGCCCATCCAGACGATCCGCCTGGCCTGCTCGACCGTGGTGACGCCACCGCCGTACGCGACGGGCATGAAACATTCGCTCGCGATATCTTCAATCGTCGAGAACGCCGGGCCCTTGTTCTCGCGCGACGCCGTGATGTCGAGCACGATCAGTTCGTCCACTTCCTTGTCGTTGAAGATCTTGACGGCGTTGATGGGATCCCCGACGTAGCTGGGATCCTTGAACTTCACGGTCTTGACCAGGCCGCCGCCCTTGAGCAGGAGACAGGGAATCACGCGGGTCTTGATCACGTCAGCAACGCTCCACGAAATTCCTGAGCAGCCACATGCCGAAGCGGTGGCTCTTCTCGGGATGGAACTGGACGCCGCGGATGTGGCCGTGCTCGAACGCCGCGTCAAAGGTGGTCGCGCCGTGCGTGACGGACAGGAGGCGGTCTTCCGGATTGTGGCACCGGACGTAAAACGAGTGTACGAAGTAGAATCGCGCTTCGTCGGGCATGTCCTGCAGCAGGACGCTGGGCTTGACCGGGGACGCGACGTTCCATCCCATGTGCGGCACCTTCAGGCCTGGATCCTTCTTCTGATCGAACCGGACCGTGTCGGCGTCGATCCAGCCCAGGCCGGCCATCGTGCCTTCCGTGCTTCCTGTCGTCAGCAGCTGCATCCCGAGGCAGACGCCGAGAATCGGCGTATGACGCTCGCGAACCGCCTCGTTCAGGGCGGGGATCAACCCGGATTCTTCCAGGCGGCTCATGCCCGCGTCGAACGCGCCCACGCCGGGGATGATCAGCTTCCCGGCCCGCAGGACGTCGTCGGGCGAGGTGGCGACCGCGGACGGCGCGCCAATCTTCTTGAGCATGTTCCTGATCGAATTCAGGTTGCCCGTCCGGTAGTCGATGATCGTGATCACTGCAGGGCCTCGAGATCCAGTTGCAGGCGTTTCGTCAATAGTGTGGCCCCTTCGTAGTTCAAATGATAGCCGTCGGAGAACAGGGCCTGGCTGAAGTCGCCCGTGTTGGTATGGTCCGCCAACACGACGTGGTCGCGGCCGGCGACGAACGTCCGCCTGACCCAGTCGTGGAACTTCCGCGTCTCTTCAGGACGAGGCGTGCGGGCCATGTCCCAGGGCGGCGTCAGCAGCACGATGGTCACGCCGCGGGTCCGCGCCAGCGCCGCGATGCGGTCGAAGTACTCGAGGTTCTGGCGGGCGACGCGGCTCTCGAAGAACTGCTGCCGGCTGTACCAGGGAGCCTGCCGGGGCGCTTCGACCTCGTCGGAGTATTCGTAGCCGGAAATCAGCAGCGGGCCGCTGTCCTGCCGCTCCCGGAGGCGGACGACGGTCTCGACCGGCCGGACCTGCGCGCGACGTCCGGACAGGACGTCGCCGACGAACGATTCCCGCATGACCCAGAACATCGAGTTCGTGAAGAGGAACTGGAGGTCCATGCCACGGCTCGGCCAGAACCCGTACGACGCCGAGTAGTACTTCGGGATCAGGTGGGTGTTCTCGGCCGAGTACGCCGCCGTGTTGATGTCCATCCCGAGCACCAGCACCCGCAGCCCCTTCAAGCGGGGCAGGTATCGCTCGAACAGGCGCCACGAGTAGTAGAAGTCCTGGTGGCTGAAGGCCAGGTTGTAGGCCGGCCGCTCCAGGTATTCCGGATTCACGCCGCGCCACAGGTACGACATCCCGAGCACGAGGGTCTCGGCCTGCTCGACGGCTCCTGCCTCGAAGTGCGCCTTCTGCGCCGGCAGCCGCGTATCGTCCGCGTAGATACGACGGCTGACCGACTCGAGGACTCCGAACGGGACGACGAGCAGGGCGACGAAGAGCGTCAGGCGCCGGAAGAACAGCCGTGTATCCAGGGTCACGTCAGTGCGTCGCTTCAGAACTGGAAGTAGATGAAGTCAATTTCGCCGAAGTTGCCGAGCGTGAAGACGGACCAGGCGACGGCCTGGTAGAACGCCCACTGGATCGGCCGTGACCTGGCGTTGAGGGCCGCCACGACGTCGCCGGTTCTGGACAGCCCTTCGATCAGGAACAGGGCGGCCACGCACCCGAGCGACACGAGCAGTCCGGCCCTGGTGGCACCGATGTAGCGCCATTCTGCGGACTGCAGCGCCGCGCGCACGCTTCCCGCGTCGAACGCCGCCACGCCGGACAACGTCTCGCCGGCAAATCGGGCTATCCGCTCCAGAATCAACAGGGCGTCGGACGTCGTCTCGGCCCGGAAAGACACCCAGGCCAGGCAGACGGCCGAGAACGTGAACGCCAGCCGGGCCGCGCTGTGCAGCCGTGGCACGCGGGCCAGCCTGACGGCGCGGACGATACGTTTCCGCAGGCCGCGCGTCAGTGCGCCGGCGATGAGGAACGCGCCCAGCATGGCCCCCCAGATGATGAAGGTCCAGTTCGCACCGTGCCACAGGCCTGCCACCACCATCGTCACGCCGGTCGCGCCGACGTAGGCCCAGGTCGTCACGTCGACCCCGAACACACGGTCGGCTGTCGTCACGGCAGACAACTTGTAGGCGAGCGGCAGGAACACGTAGTCGCGGAACCAGGTCGACAACGAAATGTGCCAGCGCTGCCAGAACTCCGGGATGCTGCGGGCCGCGTACGGACGCCTGAAGTTCACCATCAGGCGGAAACCCAGCACCTGCGCGGCGCCAATGGCCATGTCCGAATACCCGGAGAAGTCGCAGTAGATCTGCACCGCGAACAAGCCGGTGGCCAGCAGCAGGGGCAGTCCGGAATAACCCTCCGGCGTGCCGTAGATGGCAGAGACCACTGCGGCGACCCGGTCCGCGACGACGACCTTCTTGAACAGGCCCCAGGCCATCAGCTTCAGGCCGTTCGTCACCCGGTCGTACTCGAAGCGGTGCGTCTCCCTGAACTGGCCCAGCAGGTTCTGGGGACGTTCGATCGGCCCGGCTACGAGCTGGGGAAAGAACATGACGTACAGAGCGTAGATGCCGGCGTGCCGCTCGGCGGGCTGCTTGCCGCGATACACCTCGATGACGTAGCTGAGGCTCTGGAAGGTGTGGAACGACAGCCCGATCGGCAGGATGATTTCGAGCGCCGGCAGCGGGTAGTTCAGCCCGAGGGCGCTGGCCATGGCCGCGAAGTTCGCGTTGAAGAAGTTGTAGTACTTGAAGACGAACAGGACGGCGCAGGTCGAGACGACGCTGACGATGAGGTACGCCCGACGCCTGGCGCCCGTGGCCGGCTCGATGTACAAGGCGGCCACGTAGTCGATGGCGATGGTCACGAACAGCACGAGGATGTACTGCGGGATGAACCACATGTAGAAGACGCAGCTCGCGACGAGCAGCATCGACCACCGCCAGGCCTGCGGCAGCAGGAAGTACAGCCCGGTCACCGTCGGGAAGAAGATCAGGAATTCGAGGGAGTTGAAGAGCATCCGTGGGCCGTCACTCCACCAGGCCCAGCTCCGCCAGCGTGTTCGCCACGGCGTTCGTCCTGAAGTAGTACTCGCTCACGCCCGCCGGCAGCCGCAGGTCACGTGCCCGCACGACCAGATCCGCCAGGTCCGCGGGCGTCCGGGCCAGATGGGCGTGGCCGGCGTGTGACAGCGGCAGCGCCACCTCGTGGGTCTGGAACGGCAGGATAATCGTCGGCACGCCAAGCCCGATCGCATCGTAGTGGGTTGCCGACGCAATGCTCACGTGCACGTGGGATCCGGACAACAACTCGAACGTCGATGGCGATTCGTTGCCCGGGACGACAGAGACGGAGTCGCGAAACGCGCCCAACGCGTCGTGATAGACCTGCGGGTTGCAGTCGTGCTGAGGATGCAGCTTGATGACGAGCCGCACGGCCGCGCGGCCCTGGATCGACTCGAGGAACTGGCGCAGGAATGCCGTGACCCGCCCGGTGTCGAGCCCCTGCGTGGTGAACAGCACAACCGTACGATCGTCGGGCCTGGCCGGCGCCACGCGCCGGTACCGGTCGATGCGCGGGCACCCGACGACGCGGAGCGCATCGCCCCAGAATCCTCCCGTTTCCAGCTCACGTTTCCAGTGTTCGCCGTACAACAGCAGGCGGTCAGGCATCGGCATCGACGCCCGGTAAGGTACGGCGTAGTCGGTCCAGCCGTAGCCGGCGTGCGTGCGGTCGCTGACGCCGTGCTGCAACTCGATGGCACACGCGCCGTGCTCTTTCGCCGCTGCCACCAGCGCGTACTCCGTGCACTCGTTGATCAGCACGTAGGCCGGGCGCACCCGCCGAAGCAGCGCGCGATAGACGCGTTTCGAGGAGACGAAGTGGCGCAGGCGGGCCAGCACCCACTCGACATCAAACTCGGCGTGCCCCAGCCCGTCCCGCATGGCCTGGCTGAGACCAGCGGCGGCCTCGAGCAGTTCGGGCGCGGGCCGTCGGCGTGCCAGCCCCCATGCGACGGCATCGATCGAGCAACTCCAGACATTCCTGGGTGTCCGGGCCCGGGCGCTGCGCGCGATGAACCGCGGGTTGTTCGGCGTCTCGATCTTGAAGGTCGATCCAGCCGCCGCCACGATGTCGTCGAACCAGATGTCCCAGTACCGGCCCTCAATCTCTTCGGCGAGCCCGGAACTGTACGTCTTGATCAGGTGACGGGCCGGCTTCGCGGTCAGCAGCGCCGGCACATCCCTCATGGCCCGGCGCAGCCTGTCGCCCCGGCTTGCGGCGAGAGCCCCTGGATACGTGACCCCCGCGATAGTCACTGAGGCCTCGAACCGCAGCAACGGCCACGCCGCCCACCCGTCGACGCGGTAGCGGAGCAGGTCGTGCCGCCGCTCCAGATCGCAGAGCAGTCCGTGGGCCTCGACGAGCGACGGCGCGGACGCGCGTGCGCCGGACGTCCTGTCGCCGCTCATCTCGCGCACATCATCACGCAGCCTCGCGCAGACGCAATGTCTCTCGAACTTCGGCGGCAAGTCATATTACGCAGGCACACCCAGCTCGTTCAGGATGTTCGTGAGCGCACCGGCCTTGAAGTAGTACTCGCTGACTTCCGCAGGCACGGCCAGGGTCGTTCGCGCCGCCACGAGGTCAGCGAGATCCTGGGGCGTCCGGACCGCGTGTGCGTGTCCGGCAACCTGCAGCGGAAGCGCGATCTCGTGGGACTGGAACGGCAGGATGACCGTCGGCACGCCAAGACCGACGGCGTCGTAGTGGCACGCGGACGAAATGCTCAGGTGCAGGTGTGACCGGCGCAGCAACTGGAACGTCGAGTGGCCCTCGTTGCCCGCGACGACGTCAACGGTGTCGTGAAACGCCGACAATGCATTCCGGTACACGGCCGGGTCGGTGTCGTAGAGGGGATGCAGCTTGATGGTGAGCCGGACCGGCACGCGCGGCGTGGCGCGCGCGAGGAACTCCGCCAGGAACGCCGTGACGCCTGCGACGTCCAGCCCCTGGGTGGTGAAGAGGATAGCGCAGGCGTCGTCGGGGAGGGAGGCGGGCATCGCGCGGTAGCGGTCGATACGGGGACTGCCCACGACGCGCAGCGCGTCTCCCCAGAAACCGCCTCCGGCGAGTTCCTGTTTCCAGTGCTCGCCGAAGAGGAGGTGCCGGTCCGGAAGGGGCATCGTCGGCCGAAAGGGTGTCGCGTATGCGGTCCACGAGTACGCGGCATGTGTCCGGTCGGCGATCCCGTGCTGGAGTTCGAAGACCCGGATCCCCTGTTCTTTCGCGGCCGCCACGAGCGCGTATTCGTTCGCGTCCGCGACCAGCACGTATCGCGGCTTCACCCGTCGGAGCAGCGCGCCGTACACCTGCTTCAACGACACGAAGTGCCGCAGGCGCGTCAGGACCCAGTCGTCGCTGACGCCGGCCAGGTCCAGTTCGTCACGCAGAACCTGGCCGAACACCGTCGCGACCGACACCATCTCGGCGGTCGGGCGCCGCCGCGACAATACGCCCGACACCATTTCGAGCAGCGAGCTCGAGACGTCCTTCCGGACGAACGCCTTGACGCTGCGATCGCGGAAGCTCGGGCTGTTCGCCATTTCGACCTTGAAGGTCGAGCCAGCCGTCAGGATGATGTCGTCGAACCAGATGTCGACGTACCGATCCCCGTCCCGATCGATGAGGCCAGAATTGTACGTTTTGACCAGGTGCCGGGCGGTCTTGATCGGGAACAGCCCCGGCAGGTCGGCAAGCGCGCTCAGGATCCGTTCGCGCCGGCCGACGGCTTCGAACTGCGGGTGGGAGATCGTGGACATCAGGTTCCACGCCGCCTCGAACCGCACCAGCGGCCACGCGACCCACCCGTCGACGGTGTACTTCAGCAGGTCAAGCCGTTGTTCGATCTCGCTGACGCGAAGGTGCGACTCGCCGGTCTTGACCGGCGCGATGTCCGTCACGCGAAAATCCGGCTGACCAGACGCATGGTCTCGAGGGCATCGTCGAGGGTCGCGAGACCCGCGGCGCCCCGCCCCACCGCGGCGTCGACTGCCAGTTCGGCCTGGCGCCGGAATCCTGCCTTGAAGGCCTTGTCGCGGGGATGGACGTCTATCGGGTTCAACACGCGCTCACCACGGTTCTGGAAGACCGCCTGCTCCAGCGGCCGCATCTCCCAGCGTCGCGACGGCGTGGACACGGTGACGGCCCACGGGCCCGGGCCGTTCCAGACGCCTTCGTACAGCCCGATGTCGCCGCTGTCGAACCGCACGTCGCAGAGCACGAGACCCGGCCGTTCGGGATCCCACCGGACGATCGGCGTCACCTGCGACACGCGGCCGCGGCCGAGCACGCGCAGGTAGTCGATCGTGTGCACCGAGTTCGCAAACATCCAGTTCTTGACGACGAGGGGCGGTTGCCCGGCCGCCAGGGCCGTGGCCTGATCCTGCTGGTCCTGAACACGGATGTACCGATGTTCGTCGCGCGTCGCGAGGTCGTCAACCGCTGCCTGGGTGCTCGAGTAGAGGCGCCGGTTCAGGGCCACGAACACCCGCCGTTCGGCCGCGCGGGCGGCGGCAGCAATGGCCTCAGCGTCAGCGAGGTCGTACCCGGCCGGCTTCTCGAGCAATGCGGTCCACGGGAACGCGAAACACCGCCGGCTGACGTCGTTGGCCGACAACTCCGGCACCGACACGACCACCAGGTGGGCGTGCGTGCGCTCGTAAAGCTCTTCGATCGAATCGCAGACGAGGCCGACACCCAGTTCTGCGGCCAGGGCTTCGGCCCGGGCTCTGGTGCGGCTCTGGATTCCCGACAGGACGACACCCGGCACGTCCGCACACGCGCGGATGTGTTCCCGGGCCATGCTTCCCGCGCCGACAAAGGCAACGCGGCACTCAGTTGTGGCATTCATGGTGGATTCCTTCGTTTCGTACGTCTACGCCCAGGGGAACATCCGTCCCCGGTCCAGCTGATCCGTGGCAAGGTCGACGGTCCGGTTCCCGTGTTCGGCCGACTGGTACGCGGCCACGAGGACGGATACCGCGAGCCGGCCGTCTTCGCCGTTCGGGTAGTTGTTCCGATCCAGCAGGGCCTGCAGCACGGCCGCCGATGGGCCAATGACGCTCGCCGGTTCGATCGTGGTACGCGTCCGGACGGCCGGCATGCCGTACCGCGTGGTCGGCAGGGCCCGGTGGGGCTCCTCGCGCACGGCGAGGGCCATGTCGCCGTACAGTTCGTCCACGGCCATCTGCCCGTACGGGCCGCCGTACACCACGTACATCCCGTGCCCCTGGTCGGCCGAGCAGTCCAGGTAGAACCGTCGACCGCTCTCGGTGACGATGCGGACGGTTCCCGCGCGGTCCTGGAACTGGGCGCCCCGGGGGTTCGGCACGGCTTCTTTCGAGAACCAGGCCGTGACGTACCGCGGCGTCTCGTCGGTCATGAACCGGAACATCTCGAAGTAGTGCAGGGCGTTCATGCTGAGGCCGAAATTTCCGGCCGACACGGTCACGCTCCGCAGGCCGCCGAACGCCTCGGACTGGGCGATACGTTTCGGCTCGATGTACTGCTCCATGAAGCGCATCTGGTGGTTGATGGCGAGGGCCGTCCCGTGCGCACGGCAGACGTCGATCATGTGGTCGCATTGTTCGAGCGACACGGCCATCGGCTTCTCGCACAACACATGTTTGACGCCCGTCTCGGCCGCCGCGCAGGTGAACTCGGCGTGCGTGGGAGCGGTGGTCGCGATGATCAGGCAATCGGGAGCCGTGGCGGCCAGCATGGTGCCGAGGTTGCCGAAGTGCCTGTCAGCGGGTACGCCGTGCTCACGCTCGGTCTGCGCCAGCATGTCCGCATTCAGGTCGCAGATCCCGGCGACCTCGAGGCCCAGGCTCTGCGCCGCCTGGACGTGACGCCGTCCCATCCTTCCCAGTCCCACAACCGCTACTTTCACGTTCGAGCCTCCTGGCCATGACTCCGCCGGCACACCGGGGAGCCGGGATGACAGTCCACTTATGAGAGAGAGGGGCGGGGCGCCTGTTCGATGACCGATGCCATCAGCTGGAGCAGCCGCTCGGCCGCTCGGCCGTCGAGCTGCGCCCAGCGTGGCGCGTCGGCTTGCTGCCGCGATCGTACGTCCTCGAAGTAGGCCGGGTCGCCGGCCAGCCGGAGCAGCGTGGCGGCAAACGCCGCCTTGTCCTCCAGCCGGATGACGCCCGGCGCGTCATCGTAGTCCGTCCACCTCAGCCGGTACACGTCGTAGTTCACCACGGGCTTTCCGCACGCAATCGCCCACCGGATGGTCGCTGACACGCTGGCCACGTACAGGTCGCAGAGGGGAATGAGGGTGGCGGTGTCGCGCTGGCTGATCCGGACACCCCACTCTTCGATGTAGCGGAACTCGTCGTAGTCCATGCGCGGGTGAAGCCGCACGACGACCGTCCACCCGGGCATCGCCGTCATGGATTCGACCCAGGCACGCACCATCGTGGCGTAGTCGTCGAAGTCGGCCTGGGGCCCGCTGATCGAGAACTGATCGGGCGGCAGCGCGCAGAGCAGCAGCCGGCGGTCGTGCGGCAGGCCCAGCTCCGCACACAACTCGGCCCGGCGCCGGCCGGCTTCCTTCTGGGTCTCCGCGAGGGCATCGTCTGAGAGGGCCCCGGTCTCGACCAGTTGACGTGCGGGAAGGCCCTCACGAAGGTAGTAGTCCTTCATGAACCGGCTTTCGACCGCAATCGCGTCGGCCGATCCGCTGTGCAGGATCCAGGGCAGCGGAGGCGCCAGGCCCCACCACTCCTTCGCCAGCAACTGCGGCGCCGGCAGGCGCACGAGTCTCTGGCCCCGGTGTTCGTAGACCCAGTTCGGGTGCACGGCCGCGGCAAGGCGATTGCTGAAGCGGTTGACGTTGAAGGCGGGGTCGCGGAAGTACGCTTCCGCCGGCTCGAGGGCGTTGGCGACGGTGAAGGGCACGATGATCGACGGCACGCCGCGGTCGTGGCCAGCCTTGATCAACGTGGCGGTCTCGTACCCGACGCCGTCTTCAGCCAGGAAGATGACCGCAGGCTGCTGCCCGGCCACCACGCGTCTGGCTGCCAGCAACTGCTGAGCCTGCCGGGCGGCGGCCCGAACGGCCGTGAACGGGAAAGGAAGGCTCGACAGGCCGGCCCGGACGGCGCGCGTGAGGCGGGCGGCCAGCGGCGGCACCGCGGGTGGAGTGGCCAGACCGGCGTGGTCGCCGTCAGGCGTCTCGGGCAGGGGATCGACGACCATGATCCCCTCGGCGCGGCACGCCGCGACGTCGCGGTCTTTCTGCGGATAGGCGCGCGCGAAGTAGACCGTGGGCGCGTGGCCGGGCGTCCGCAGGAGGAGGCGGGCCACACGGAGCAACTCGGTGAAGTGCCCGTTGGTGTAGACCGCCAGCAGAACCCGACGCACCCGGTGGCCCTACTTCGCCTGGTAGTAGTTCCCGTGCTCGATCAACATGGTCGAACGCTGGTCTTCGCGTTCGAGGGCGTGTTTGTATGCGGGGAAGATCTGTTCGGGTTCGTCGAGCTCGACGACCTCGATCCAGTTGAACATCTTCCGGAACGCGTCCGCGTAGTTGCCGACGTGCTGGTGGCCCGGGTGCACCGGCGCGTCCGGCCCGACCGCCACGCGGATCAGCACCTTGGGCAGCCACTGGTTGTTGCTGAGGTCCGCGATCTTGTCCAGCATGTTGGCCATGTCGCCGGTGGCCAGCAGGAGGAAGTTCTGCCGGGGATAGACGGAGATCGGGATGTAGCCGGCCAGGCCGAGCCCCAGGGTGAACTGCATCTGGAAGCTCTCGTTGATGGGCATCTCGAGCGTCCGGTCCTTGGGGACGTCCCGCAGCGTCGAGAACATGAACGTCCCCGGCCCGGCCACGGTCTGCCCGACGAAGATGGTCCGCGGCTGCTCGGCCACCCACTCCATGGTGCGCTTCAGTTCATCCCAATACTTCATGCTGACCTCATCGATTCGCGTGTCGTCCGGCGATCCGCCCGGCGCGCTGCCGGTTATGCCTGTGTCCCGCCGCAGCCCAGACAGCGGGCCATCAAGTCGTCCAGCACATCGAGGCGGGCGGCGTCGACAAACTGGTTGTTGCCGATGTAGAAGGCGTTCGTGTGGAGGAAGTCGGCGTTGGGGAACTCCTCCGGACGGTAGTACTGGCTCAGGAACGGCTGCCGCAGGAGGTTGCCGCTGATCAGCGGCCGCGACTCGATGCCCGTGTCCCGGATGAGCTGCTGGAACTCCTGCTTCTTCGCCCCGTTCCGGAACAGGAACGGCAGCACGAACGACGACCCGCCGTCGGCGCGGAGCACGACCAGGTCGTCCGGGTACCGTTCGCACATGGTCACGAATCTGGCGTAGTTCGCATTGCGGATGCCGATGTACTCGTCAATGCGGCCGATCTGCCGCAGGCCCAGCACCGCCGAGAACTCGGTGTTCCGCACGTTGAAGCCATCCGTCAGGAACAGGAAGTTGAAGTCGATCTCCGGATGGCTGGCTTTCAGCGCGGGGTGGTACTCGGCGGGCAGTTCCCGCGCCAGACCGTGCGAGCGCTTCAGGACGCAGGCCTTGTACAACGCTTCGTCGCTGGTGCAGATCATCCCGCCTTCGACCGTGGTCATGTGGTGGCCCCAGTAAAAGCTGAAGGTGCCCCCATCGGCGAGATTGCCGACCTTGACCCCGCCAACCGTGGCGCCCTGCGACTCGCAGCAGTCTTCGAGGATGGCGATGTTCCGCCCCGCCACGATCTCCCGCAACCGCGGGATGTTGGCCGGGTACCCCAGCAGGTGTGCCACGAAGATGCCGCGTGTGCGTGGCGTGATCTTCCGGCGTACCTGCTCGAGATCCATCGACAGGTCGGTCAGGTTCGCGTCCACGAACACCGGCGAGAGGCCGGCCTGGATGACCGGCGTGACCGTCGTGGGCCAGGTCACCGCCGGCACCAGGATCTCGTCGCCCGCGCGCCAGCCTCCAAGCGCCATGTGCGCGTAGAGCAGCAGCAGGTTCGCCGAACTGCCCGAGTTCACGTACACGCTGTAGCGGCATCCCTGCCAGGCCGAGAACGCCTGCTCGAACTCCCGGACCTTCGTGAACTGCGTGAACCGCTTGGTATTCCTGATGAAGTCGACCAGCGCGTCGAGATCCGCCTCGCTGACCACGTTCTCCTGGAGTTTCCAGAACATGCCGTCTCTCCCCGCTTCGGTTCGTGTGCGACGGTCCTGCGGCCTCAACGGGCCAGCGACCGCAGGTACCAGTCGTAGGCGCGCGCAATCCCCTGCTCGAGACTCACGCGCGGCGCCCATCCCAGGCCGAGCATCCGGCCGGCATCCAGGGCCTTCCTGGGCATGCCGTCGGGCTTGGACGCGTCGAACTCAATCCCGCCGGCGTACCCGACCACACCTTTGACGATGTGGGCCAGTTCGCGGATGGTGTGATCCTGGCCCGTCCCGACGTTGATGGGCTCGTTCCCGGTGTACGCGTCGATCACCACCAGGGCGGCTTCGGCGGCGTCGTCCACGTACATCAGTTCGCGCCGGGGCTGGCCCGTCCCCCACAGCGTGACGGCCGGCGCACCGCTTTCTTTGGCCGTGTGGAAGGTGCGCAGCAGCGCCGCCATGACGTGGGAGTGCGCCGGATCGAAATTGTCGTTGGGCCCGTACAGGTTCGTCGGCACGACGGAGACGAACCGCGTGCCGTGCTGGTCGTTGTAGGCGCGGCACATCGACATCCCGGCCAGTTTCGCGACCGCGTACGGTTCGTTGGTCGGCTCGAGCGGGCCGGTCCACAGGTGATCTTCGTGCATCGGCTGCGGGCACGCCCGCGGATACACGCAGGAACTCGAGAAGAACAGCAGCCGCGTGACGCCTGCCTTCCAGGCCCCGTGAACCACGTTGGTCTGGATCTGGAGGTTCTGCGTGATGAAGTCGGCCCGGTAGGTGGAGTTCGCCAGAATCCCGCCCACCCGCGCCGCCGCGAGAATCACGAGGTCCGGCTTCTCGTCAGCCAGGAACCCTTCGACGTCGGCCTGGCGCGTGAGATCGAGTTCACCCGACGTGCGGACGAGGACGTTGGCGCAGCCCCGTGCGTGCAGCGCGCGGACCATCGCCGAGCCGACCATGCCGGCATGGCCGGCGACGTAGATCTTGTCTGTGCTGTTCATGGTGGTGGGAATCAGCTCTTCGGCGCTCCGGGGCCGGCGTGCTCGTAGAACGGCCGCTGCCAGGCAATCGTGGCGGCCAGTCCTGCCTCCAGCCCGACGTACTCGCGCGCGCCGAACTCTGTCTCCACGCGCGTCAGGTCCAGATGGAGCGCCTCCGGTGCGCCGGCCACGCCAGCCTGCGGCGGTCCCGCGAACACGGCTGCGCCGGTCAGCCGGCCGATCGCGCCGGCCAGTTCGGCAATCGTCGTCGCGCTGCGCCCGCCGACGTTGTAGACGGTCTCCGCGCCCGTGAACAGGATCCGCCACATCAACTCGACGGCGTCCGACACGTAACAATACGTCCGCACGGCAGCGCCGGCGTCGAGCATCCGGATCTCGCCTTCGGTCAGCGCCCGTTCGATGAACGAGTTCAGCGCACGTTTGTCGTGCGGCCGGGTGCCGGGCCCGTACACGTCACCCAGCCGGACGGCCGTCGCATGCACGCCCTGGCTGCGGTACGCGTGACAGGCCGCTTCACCCGTACGTTTGCCTTCGATGTAGGCGGCCCTGGGATGGGCTGGCGTGGTCGTGCCGACTACGGTTTCGCCGCAGGCTCCGCCACGCAGGCCGGTGTAGACCTCGGCTGAACTCAGAAACTGGAAGTGCCCGCCCGGGGCCAGCTTCTGCAGCAGCGCCATCGTGGCCGACGTGTTGATCTGCAGCGTGCGGTCCGGATTGGCCATGAACCGCATCGGCTGCGCGTACCCGGCGGCGTGAACGATGAGGTTCGCCTCCGGGAGTGTTGCGTAGTCGGCGAAATTCGACAGGTCCGCGCGGAGCAGGGCGAACCCGTGCCGGCTGGCGAGTTCGGCCACGTGCGGCGGCGCGTCCGAATACACCTGCGCGTAGACGTCGATGGCCGCCCCGCGGGCCTTGAGTTCGCACAGGCAGGCCAGCATGTACGATCCGATCAGCCCCGACGCCCCGGTGACGAGCACCCGCGCGCCAGACAGGTCGGGAAACCCGGCACGATCGCAGATACCCGCGGCGTCGCGGGCAATCACGTCGTCCCTGCCAGCCTGCCCGGGGCCTGCTCCGGAACCGGTCCTAGAACGCAATGAGCCTCCCGAGGCCCGAGTGCGGGAACCCGTTCTGGTACGTGAAGTGTTCGATCTTCTTCGCGTACTTGGTGTCCTTGAACCACGGGTCCGGCGAACCCCACACCTCGCGCGTGGACGTCATCACGCTGACGGTGTTGTCGCACACGATGAAGGTCACCGGCAGGTCGAAGTGGCAGGCGTACTTCACGGCTTCGTGGAAGATGCCCGTTTCGGACGACATGTCGCCGCAGAAGATGAACACGCGCTCTTTCTTCTGCTGGGTTTTGAGCGCCCACGCCACGCCGGTGGCGGTGCCCATCAGGCTGCCCACGATGCCCGAGCACAGGAACCGGTGCTCGGGGAAGCACAGCGCGATGCTCCGGCCTTCGAGGATGGCCTGCTTCAGTTCTTCGCGGGGCACGCCTTTCAGCAGGGCAATCTCGTGCGAATCCCAGTAGCCGAAGACGTAGTCGTCCGGGCCGATGGCGTAGTCCCTGAAGATCCGGATGAGATCGTCTTCGCGCCCCGAGCGCAGGTGGACGGGCGCGCGGATGACGCCCGTCGCGTAGATGGCCGCAATCTCCTGCTCGAACTGCTCGAGGTCTGCTTTGGTCAACATGTCGGTGTCGTCCTCACGAAGGTCACGAAGGCTGTCAGTCGCCGCGTGTCCGGGTTGGTCAGTGCCGGGCCGGAATCCCGGGATACTGGTCGGGCTGGTACACCATGATCTGGCTGCCGCCGCGTTCGAACCGGAACGGCACCTCGAGCAGGCCGCTGAGGGCCTGCCGCACCCGTGCCTGGTCCTCCGGCTTCACGAACAGCACCATGAAGCCGCCGCCGCCGGCGCCCATCAGTTTGCCCCCGACCGCGCCCGCCGCCCGCGCCCTGCCGTAGATGTCGTCAATCGCTTCGGTGGCGATGCGGGACGTCAGGCTCCGCTTGAGCATCCAGCTCTCGTGCAGCAGCCGTCCGAGATCGACAATGTCCCGGCGGCTGCACAGGATGGACTGCGCCTCGTCCACCATCCTGTACATCGCCGACAACTCGGATTGCAGCTGCGGTGTCCGGCTGATCTGCACTTCGGCGATGCTGGACGCGATACGCGAGAATCCCGTGAAATAGAGCAGCAGGTGCGACTGGAACTCGTCGGCACGCGCGCTGGTCACGACGACGGGGCTCACCCGGATCTCGCCGTCCTGGTCGAAGTCCACGCGCACCAGCCCGCCGAAGGCGGCCAGCACCTGGTCCTGGCAGCCGACGCTCTCCTTGAGCAGTTCCTGCTCCACATGGATCGCCTGGGTCGCCAGTTCCATCTTCGTGGGCATCACGCCGTGCAGCGCCTTGACGGCGTGCAGCAGGCCCACGGTGAACGCCGAACTGGATCCCAGGCCGGTCTTCGCGGGCAGGTCGCCGTCGTGATGGATCTCGACCCCGTCATCGACGTTGAGCAATCCCAGCACGCCGCGGACGGCGGGGTGCTCGATGTCCCGGTTCGACGCGACGTTCTCGATCCGCGAGTACACGATGCGCGACCGGTGGGCGAAGAACGGCGGCAGGTAGCGGCAGCTGATGTAGCAATACTTGTCGATGGTCGTCGCGAGCACCGCTCCGCCGTGCTCGCGAAACCAGGCCGGATAGTCCGTTCCTCCGCCGAAGAAGGACATCCGGAAGGGCGTGCGCGTGAGGATCATGCGTTGGCGTGCGAGGTTCGCCGCACGATGCGGTAGGTCTTCATGAGTTCCACGATGCCGGCGTCGAGCGACCAGTCGGGCATGTACCCCGTCGACATGATCCGGGCGCTGGACACGATGTAATCGCGCTGGTCGGGATCGCGGCCGATCGCCGCCTCGAAGAACACGAACGCCGGAATGTGTTTCTGGATCGTTTCGCAGAGTTCTTTCTTCGACAGGTTGGCGCTGTCGAGGCCGACGTTGTACGTGCGGTCCTTCATGCTCTCGAAACGATCGAGGGCGTGCACGAACGCCTTGGCCACGTCACGGACGTGGATGTAATTGCGCTTGAAGTGCGACTCGAACAGCACGAGCGCGCGATCGAACATGGCGCGGTACACGAAGTCGTTGACCAGCAGGTCGATGCGCATCCGGGGCGACGACCCGAAGACGGTGGCCAGGCGGAAGGTCACGGCGTTCCCGCGATCCAGGATCACTTGTTCGGCCGCGACCTTCGTTTCCCCGTACAGCGAAATCGGCCGCAGGGGCGACTCTTCCGTACATTCGGTGTCTTTCTCGCCCACGCCGTACCCGCTGTTCGTCACGGGGTACAGGATGCGCTGCGACGGCGACGTGAGGCGGCAGAGCAGCTTGACCGCGTCCAGGTTGGTCGACACGGCCCCGACCTTGTCCAGGTCGCACTGCGGCGCGCCCACGATGGCCGCGAGCGGGATGATCACGTCCTGCCCGCGCACGGCGTCCGCCATGGTACGTTCGTCCCGGCAGTCGCCCCGCAGGACCGAGAAGTGCGGCGACGGGCAGCAGTCGAGCAGGCTGGTCTGGTGGAAGAGGAAGTTGTCCAGAACCGTCACGTGGTGACCGAGATCCAGGAGCACTTTGCTCAGGACGGATCCGATGTACCCCGCCCCGCCGGTGATGAGAATCTTCTGCGCTGACTCCGCCATGGTATTGCTGGTCCTTTCTGCGAATGTGGCCTATCGGGAACTGCCGGGCACGGCCGCCCTGTCGAGCACGTCGCGGAGGGTCGAGATGTCCGCGGCCAGATCGCTGGGGTGGTTGCCCACGAAGAACCCGTGATCGTGGGCGATGTTCGCGTTGACGATGTCCCCGACCGTGTCGTAATCGAAAAACTTGATTGCGTCGTGGCGCAGGAAACAGCCGCCGGTGATCATCCGGAAGCCGACGCCCGCCTGCCGCAGCGCCTCCATCACCCGCCGGCGGTCTATGTGCAGGGCCGGGTTGAGGATCAGCGTGAAACTGAACCACGAACTGCGGCCGTGTTCGCGCTGGATGATGAACCGCTCGTCGCCCCCGAAGAGCCGGACGAAATGCGCGGCGTTGGCGCGGCGAACCGCGATCATACCATCGAGTTTCTTCAACTGCTCCAGCCCGACGGTGCCGCAGATTTCCAGCGGCCGCACGTTGTACCCGGGCAGGATGAAGCGGTAGGCTTCGAAAAATCCGTCGCTCCGCTTCTCGAACAGGGTCGAGCCCTCCGGAACGTCCCGCGTCCAGCCGTGGTTGCGGATGACACGGGCCAGATGGTCGATCTCGGTGGAGTCCGTCAGCAGGACGCCCCCCTCCATGGTCGAAATGTGGTGGGAGAAGAAGGTGCTGAACGTGTTCACGTCGCCGAAGGTGCCGCACGGCTTCCCGTTCAGGCTGGCGCCCATCGACTCGCAGTTGTCCTCGAAGAGGAACAGCCCGTGTTTGTCGCAGAACGCCCGCATGACATCGAGGGCGGCGGGGTTGCCCAGGATGCTGACCGCGACGACCATGCGCGTCCGGGGCGTGAGCGCGGCCTCGAGGCGCGACACGTCCATGTTCAGCGTCTGGAGATCGACGTCCACGAACCGGAGCCGCAGGCCGTACTGCTGCAGCGGATGGTACGTCGTCGCCCACGAAATCGCGGGCACGATGACTTCGTCGCCCCGCTGGAGCGGGCGTTTCTGAACGTGGCAGAGCGCCGCCACCCCCACCAGATTCGCGGAGGATCCCGAGTTCACCATGACGGCGTGTTTCATGCCGAACTTCGCGGCGAACGCCTCTTCGAAACGCCGGACGTGCTCGCCCATCGTGAAGCGGCCACCGGCCAGGAGACGCTGAATCGCCTCGAGTTCTTCGTCACCCCACGTCGTGCTTGCCAGGTCGTACGCCATCGTGTCGACTGCCCTTTCATTGAGACGGTTTCGTGACCAGCGCGTTATAGATTGGCAGGAACGCGGCGTGGTGCGGCGATGACGGACTCAGCAACGCCGGCAACGACCACTGCGCCGCAGGTTTGGGCCTCAGGTACTGGACCATCCGCCACACCCGCCGGGCGAGGTCGAGCACCCACGTGTCCCGGCCCAGGTTGCGCCGCAGCCCCAGCCCCAGGCCCACGTACTGCCGGAACCCTTCTTTCACGATCTTCCGCGCCGCGTCCGGCGCACATCCGTCCTGCTCGACCAGGGCCTGCGCGAGGCTCTCGACGACGGCGTGGTACGACGGATACCACACCGGCGTCACGATCCAGTCGAACATGGTCGGCAGTTCCAGACGCGCCGCGTGGCTCTGCCGCACCAGGTACAGGCCGTCGAGTTCCTTGATCTTGCCCAGCACCACCGACAGGCAGCACGGCAGCAGTTCCGCCGAGAACGACATGTCTCCCAGCGTCTCGACACCCCGCAGCATCGTGCGCCACGACTCGATGCGGTGCACGGAAAACAGGCTGACCGTGTACTGCGACAGGTGGTCGGTGAGCCGCTGGGACGCCGAACCGGCCTCGAGCACGGTCTGCGGGTACGGAGCGCAGTAGACGACCCGGCCGTGCAGCCCGTTCGTGTCGAGCGTCATCGTGATCCCCGCGCCGTGAGCGGCCACGTAATCGGGATGTCCGGCCAGGAACGCGATGCACCGGTCGAGGGCCGCCGGCACGATGAAGTCATCATCCGGCACGACGACGGCGTAGGCCGTGGCCGCCTGATCCACCAGGCGCTCGAGGCACGGCCCGATGGTGAGGCCCGCCGCTCCGACATGCACGACGTCGAGCCGCCCCGCATACCCATCGATCGCCTGCCTGGTGCGCTCGAACAACTCGGGTGTACTCGAGTCGCCAATGGCGATCCGCCCGGTGAACCCCTGCCCGGCGTAGTACGCCAGCAGCCGCGCCACGAACTCCGGCCGGTTCATCGTCGGCACCAGCAACGTCACCACGGGTTCCTGCTGAAGTCCGGTCACGAGCGGGGCTCCTCTGTGCCGCTGCCCGCGTTGCCCCTGGCAGCGGGGTCCTGTTTCGCACCGGGATCGTAGAAGACCTCGGCGCGGTACGCCGTGCGGATGGTGGCGTATTCGCCAGCCGTCAGCGCCGGCATGCCGGCGACGGCCACGTCCTCCTCAACCTCGGCCCGCGTCATCATCCCCGGGATGGTCGTCGAAACGGCCCGTTCGGCCAGGCACCACTGCAGCGCCAGCTGGACCATCGTGCGGGGTCCGCCCGCGACGAGCGGACCGAACACCGATGGCGCGTTCGCCCACCGGCGCAGTTGCTCCCGCGGCCAGTTCGCCCGGTGGTCGCCGGGCGTGAAGGTCTCATCCCCGGTGAGCCGGCCCGACAGGAAGCCGAAACACAGCGGCGTCCTGGCGATCACGCCGACCTGGCGTTCGGCACACAGCGCCAGAAGCCCCTCGTCAATCGCCCGCTGGTCAATCAGGTTGAAGTTCACCTGCACGGCCGGAAAGCCGAACCGCTCGATCGCGGCCGCTGCGTCCCGGGGCGACCGCGCCGAGATGCCGAAAGCGCGGATGGCGCCGCTCGCCTGCAGCCCCTGGAGCGTGGCGAGGATGTCGTCCCAGTTCGGCAGATCCAGTTGGGGACTGTGC
Organism: uncultured Vicinamibacterales bacterium; assembly: GCA_964372095.1. Classification (GTDB taxonomy): domain Bacteria; phylum Acidobacteriota; class Vicinamibacteria; order Vicinamibacterales; family JAKQTR01; genus CAYJPV01. The sequence continues at coordinate 57,894 of CAYJPV010000015.1, forward strand.
AACTGGTACAGATCGACGTAGTCGGTCCCGAGGCGGCGCAGGCTGGCCTGCAGGCCGCTCGTGATACGCTCCGCCGAAAAATCCGTGGGCATATAGAAGCCCGAATGCGGCAGCAGGCCGACCTTGGTGGCAATCACTACGGCCTGGCGTTTGTCCGCCACGGCCCGCCCCAGCACTTCTTCGCTGTGCCCGTCACCGTACAGGTCCGACGTATCGAAAAACGTGACGCCGCGGTCGAACGCCAGGTCGATCGCCAGGCGCGACTCTCCGTCGTCGACGGGGCCGTACGACGTCCCGCCAAGGCCCCAGGTGCCGAAGCCGATCTCGGACACGGTCAGACCGGTGCGGCCGAGTGGACGGTACCTCATGGGCTACAACTTCACCGCGCCGGGAACGTCGTAGTTCCCGCGGAACCAGGCGATCGTGCGCTCGAGCGCGTCGCGGAACGGCGTGTACTGGAAGTCCGACAACTGGATGAACCGCGAGTTGTCGGTGTTCTTCCGCAGGATGCCGTTGGGTTTCGAGGTGTCGAACACAATCCGGCGCCGCTCGATGCCCAGGATGTCGGCAATCATGAACGCGGTGTCTTTCACCGAGTGTTCGTGAGTCGATCCGACGTGCAGCGGCCGGACGTCGTCGTACCGATCGAGGCACCACATGAACGCGTGGGCCAGGTCCCGGCTGTACGTGTACTCCCGCAATGGCGATCCGTCTCCGCCCACGACGAGGTCGCCGCCGGTGTCCTTCTGTTCGAAGAACCGCCGGACCAGCGCCGCCAGCATCACCGATTCACCCGGCTTGAAGTTGCCGTGTTCGCCGAAGATCCCGTTGGTCACGAGCCCGATCACGTCCAGGCCGTACTCCCGCCGGTACGAGCGGATGGTGGGCTCGATGAGCCGTTTCGCGAAGGAATACCCGTAGTTCGAGGGGTGCGGCTCGCCGTCGTGGATGTATTCCTCCTTGAGCGGCAGCGGCGCCTGCTCGGGATACATACCCGTCGACAACGTCATCACCGTCTTGCGCACGCCCGCCAGGCGCGCCGCTTCGACGATGTGGATGTTCATCAGGAGGTTGTCGCGCAGCAGCGTCGCCGGACGATCGATGCTGAACTGCATGCCCCCGGCAACGGCCGCAGTGTGGATGATCGCGTCGGGTTTCGCGGCGCGGACGTACGCCACGGTGTCGTCGAGCCTGGTGAGGTCACAGTCGCGCGACCCGAGGAACGTGAAGGCGGAATCCGGGTACTCGCCGGCGATGGCCTGAAAGGCGTGGCCGAGCAGTCCGGTCCCGCCTGTCACGAGAATACGTTCGTACATGAGGTAGAGCCAATCCGGAAGCGGTTTCGGGACCCGTTCTCGCGGTTCAGCGCGGGCCGCTCACGCAGGTCTCGAAACCGGTCCTATTCAATGACGGCAAACGACATCGTCGAGCCGATGGCAAACCGCTCGAGACGGAGGCGCGGCAGCCCGATTTCGTGCATGACCGCGATGGTTTCGCCCGGCCACACTTCGTGGTTCAGCTCGTCGAAGGCGATGATGGCGCCTTTCGGCATCCTGGGGAGCAGGAGCCGCAGGGCCGTGACCGTGGGTTCGTAGATGTCGAAATCGAGGTAGAGCAGGCTGACGACGAGGTGCGGATTGGCCTCGATGTACGCCGGCATGGTGGTCGCGACGTCGCCGCGGACCAGGCGCACCTTGTCGATGTGCGGCAGGAAGCGGTTCTGATCGTACAGCGTGATGGCCGTCTTGAGATCGTCGTAGGAGTCGACCGCCAGGCCGCCCGCGCGGGCGTGCGTGGCCGTGGATCCGCGGTCGTGCTCGGACATCGAGACAAACCCCTGGAACGTGTCGAAGCCGATGACCGTGCGCAGGTGATTGAGGGGCTCGTAGATTTCGCTGAGCTGCGCCCACGTCATGAGGCCGCCGCCGTACAGGACGCCGCACTCCACGATGGAACCGTGGACGTTCAGGATGCGCTGGAAGAGCATCTGCCGGCAGATGAACTTGCGGAGGTCCTGCACCGGCACGTACTTCGCGAAGTTCTGGAGCTTCTCCACGTTCGTGAAGGGGCTGTTCGCGTAGTACGTCTCGAGCGCGGACCGGTACGCGATCTCGCCGGACGTCGTGCGGGAGGGTTCGAGCGTGGGTGACGGGTCGGCAGGCGTCATGACTGTCCTTTCTGGGTCGTGCGCGCGGCGCGCGGCGTGCGCACCAGGGGGCGGCCGAGGCCGCGCTCGAGCGCCGAGGTGACGGTGGTCCAGAACGCCACCCCGTCGCAGTAGGCGCGGGCTTTCGCCTGGCCCCGGGCCGCGATCTCGCGCCGCTCCGTCTCGTGGGCCAGGTAGTGCCGGATCTTGTCCAGCATGTCCGCCGGCGTGGTGAACGCGACGTAGTCACCCATGGGCTCGAAGCAGCTGGCGGTCTGGGGGTTGTCGGTCTCCATCAGCATGGCGCCGCACAGCATCACTTCGTACACGCGCCCCTTGAGCTGGTGGTAGGTGACGCTGTGCGAGAAGTTGAGCGCGATCTTCGACCGGGTGAGGATTTCCACGTACTTGTCGAGCGGCCGCTGCTGCGCCTTCTCGAAGGCCGACCAGTAGATGGGCACGTTGTGCTCCATCAGGTGCTCGATGTACGGCCTGCGCGTCGAACGGTAGCCGGCGACCTGGCCGAGAAACGACACGTCGAGGTCACGCGCCCTGTCGGGATCGTGGTAGATCGCCGGATCCCAGGGGAGCGCCAGCCACAGAAACCGATCGCCGGCGCCGGGCGTATCCGCCGGAATGAACGTCCGGGTCGGGTTGTCCACGACGACGTGGAGGTCCACGACGTCCATGATCGGCCGCAGGTACTCCCAGAACCCGTCCCAGCAGGTGTCGTACCACAGGCCGACAACCGGGATCCCCCACTCTCGTCGGAGGATTCGGAGGGTTTCGGGCCGCGGCATCGTCTGGTGATTGGGTTCGTACGAACTCAGGAGGATGGCATCGGGCCGGACCCGGCGGCACGTGTTCATGAGCGCGCGGTCGCCGGTCGGGTATCCGGTGTACTCCCGTTCCCAGAAGTAGGTGTCGAAGGTCGCGAACCCGGTCCCCGCAAGCGAGTTGTCGAGGAAGTGCGCCTCGGTGGAGTCGCCGAGGGACATGCCCTTCGCGTGTTCCTTGTAGCGCGTGACCAGGAAGTGCGGCTTCGTGCGCGTACCGGTGTCGGCGGGCCCGGGCCCGCCGAGCGTGTGCCGGTACACCCCGCGGAGGATCACCTGCTCGCTGGCGTGGCGCAGGCCCTGCCGCAGGCGGCGGCGCGCGACGCGCGCCCAGTCCGGCACCCGCACGGTCACGCCGGGCCCTGCCCGGGCAGCGGATCGGTCCGCCAGGCCAGTGCGGGCCTGACGGCCACGGCGCCCCAGTGATACGGGAACAGGCCGCGCGCGCCGCCGGGATCCATCCGATCGTTCACGCTGATGCGGAGCACGCCGAGTTCGCGCACGTGCGGCCGATCGTTGGGCTGCGCCGGCGGCGAGAACAGCCGCACATTGAGGCTGATGTCGCCTTCCGACAGCAGGTCGCCCGACACCTCGCAGGTCGCGCGGAAACGCCCGACGCCGTGTGGCGGCTGCTCGCCCCACGGTCCTTTCACGTAGGTGTCGAACGTCCCGAAGATCGCCGCGCCCATCGCGTCCACGAACTCGAGGCACGTGCTCACCTGCGCGCCCTCGCGCAGGACCGTGTAGTCGATCTCCACGGCGAACGGGTCCCGTACGTCGACGTGGGTCGCCACTTCGCCGTTCGCGTCGCGCGTCCGGATGGCGAGCAGTCGCACGAGATCGTTGCCCGGGGCGGTGGCCGGGTCGGGCCACGACCGTTCGCCCAGTTCGGTGAGTCCGAGCTTCAGGTACTCGCGCACGGCTTCGTCGACGGAGCCGTCGATCAGAATCTGGCCCTGGTTGAGCAGGATGGCGCGGTTGCAGAGCCGGTGGATGGCCGACATGTTATGGCTGACGAAGATGACCGGCCGCCCGCCCTGGGCGATCTCGCCCATCTTGCCGAGGCACTTCTTCTGGAACGCCGTGTCGCCGACGGCCAGCACTTCGTCGACGACGAGGATGTCGGGTTCGAGGTGCGCGGCCACCGCGAAGGCCAGCCGCATGTACATGCCGCTCGAGTACCGCTTGACGACCGTGTCGAGGAACTGGTCGATCTCGGCGAAGGCGACGATCTCGTCGAACTTGCGGAGAATCTCGGTGCGTTTCATGCCGAGGATCGCCGCGTTGAGGAAGATGTTCTCGCGGCCGGTCAGCTCGGGATGGAATCCCGTCCCGACCTCGAGCAGGGCGCCGCACCGTCCTTTCACGTCCACGAACCCGCTGGTGGGCTCGGTGATACGCGACAGGATCTTGAGCAGCGTGCTCTTGCCCGCGCCGTTCCGGCCGATGACGCCCACGACGTCGCCCTGGCGCACGTCGAACGACACGCCGTTGAGCGCCCAGACGTGGGCACGGCCGGCGTCGTCGCTCTCCCGCCGGCGGCGGAAGAGACGGGTGACGCCCGCCACGCTGTCGGTGATGACGTCCCGCAGGGCGCGGTAGTGCTCGCGCTGGCCCAGCCGGTACCGTTTGGCGACGTGCTGCGCGTGAATGGCCAGATCGCTCATCTCACACCACATCCGCGAAGCTGCGTTCCATGCGGCGGAAGTAGTAGATCCCGCCGGCCAGCAGCACGGCGACCACCGGGACGGACGCCGCCAGCACCAGGCTCGGCGTCTCGGTGCGGCCAATCAGGGCCCAGCGGAATCCTTCGACCACGCCGGCCATGGGGTTCAGGCCGTAGACCCAGCGCCACTTTTCCGGAATCAGGCTGCTGGCATACGCCAGCGGCGTCACGAACAGCCAGAGCTGCGTCAGGAACGGAATGGTGTACCGCACGTCCCGGAACTCGACGTTGAGCGCCGACAGCCAGATGCCGACCGACAAGGCGGCCAGCACGGCCAGCAGGACGAAGGCCGGCACGGCCAGCACGAAGACCGTGGGGACCACCCCGTAGTACAGCATGAACAGCAGCAGCACGCAGAAGCTGATCGTGAAATCGACCAGTCCCGCCAGCACGGATGCCAGCGGGATGATGAGCCGGGGGAAATAGACCTTCGTGATCAGGTTCTGGTTCGCCACGAGACTGCCGCTCGACTCGGTCAGCGAGTACGCGAACAGCGTCCACGGGACGAGGCCGGTGTAGACGAACAGCGGGTACGGGATACCGTCCGACGGCACCTTGGCCAGCTTCCCGAAGAACATCGTGAAGACGATCATCGTCAGCAGCGGCTGGATGATGACCCACGCCGCCCCGAGAGCAGTCTGCTTGTAGCGCACCTTGATGTCGCGCCAGACGAGGAAGTACAGCAGCTCGCGATACGTCCAGATCTCGGACAGACGCAGCCCCGAGAAGCCGCGCGAGTGGCTGAGGCGCGTGAAGCCGGGCGGTGGCGGCTGGTGGCCGCTGTCGGAAGATGTCATGTCAGCCTTGCGCGAGCACGGCTCGCACGGTATCGATCACGCGTTCCGCCTCGTTGTCGGTCAGGCCCGTGCTGCACGGCAGGCTCAGTCCCTGGGCGAACAGGCGGTCGCCAACCGCGCCGCCCAGCCTGGGGGCGTCCGCGTAGAACGGCATGAGATGCGCGGGCGCCCAGACGGGCCGGGTCTGGATGCCGGTCGACTCCAGCCGTTCGAGCATCTGCTTCCGGTCGATGCCCGTCACGGCGGGATCGATCAGGATCGAGTAGAGCCACATCGTCGGAACCGCCCACGCGGGACGGGGCGGAATCGTGATGCCGGGCAGTCCGCCGAACGCGCGGTCGTAGCGGCTCGCAATGGCCCACTTGCGCGCCATGAACTCGGTGAGGCGTTCGAGTTGCGCGATGCCGAGCGCCGCCGCCAGATTCGTCAGACGGTAGTTGTAGCCGATCTCGTCGTGGAGGTACTCGGGCCCCTCAATCCGGGCCTGGGTCGTGAGGTGCTTGGCCCGCCGGGCCAGCGACTCGTCGGCCGTGGCGATCATGCCTCCGCCACCTGTCGTGATGATCTTGTTGCCGTTGAAGCTGTAGCACCCCACCAGCCCGATGCTCCCCACCTGGCGGTTCGCCAGCGGGCCCGCGGCGTACGACGCGCCGAGGGCCTCGGCCGCGTCTTCGATCAGGATGACACCGTGGCGTGCGCAGGCTTCCTGGATCGGGGCCAGGTCGGCGGGCAGGCCCAGCACGTGCGCGACCAGCACGGCTTTCGGCTGCCGCAGGCCGCGCGCCGCACGACGGTCGAGTTCGTCGACCACGAGCGCCGGGTCCATGTTCCAGGTGGCGTCGTTCGCATCCACGAGGACGGGCCGCGCGCCGACATAGGCGATCGGATTGACCGTGGCGATGAACGTGAAGTCGGAGACGAACACTTCGTCCCCGGCCTCGATGCCGGCGACCTGGAGGGCGACGTGGATGGCCGCCGTGCCGCTCGAACACGCCACGGAATACCGGCTGTTGACGGCCCGGCTGAAGGCGTCTTCGAACCGCGGCACGAACGGGCCGACCGACGACACGAAGTTCGTGTCGAGGCATTCCCGGACGTAGGTCGCCTCGTTACCCGTCAGGTTCGGAACGGAGAGGTGAATCTCGGGCTCAGACATGGTACTGCTCGGCGCGGAAGAGGTGCGCCTGCTGCCGGATCCACTCGGCCGTCCGGGCGAGGCCCTGTTCGATGGGTACCGCCGCTTCCCAGCCCAGGCGGGACCGGGCTTTGGCCGGATCCGACAGCAGCACCATCACCTCGCTGGCGTCGGGCCGCAGGCGCGAGGGGTCCTGGACCACCCGCGCCGTCACACCAAGGGTCGCGCAGGCGATGTCGAACAACTCGCCGATGGACACCGTCCGGCCGGTGCCCAACTGGATGGTCTCGCCGTCGATCCCCGGGGCTTCGCCGGCTTTCACGAACCCCTCGACCGTGTCGGCCACGAACGTCAGGTCGCGCCGCGGGTCGAGACGGCCCAGCCTGATTTCGGTGCGGCCCGCGATCAGCTGCGCGAGCATGGTCGGCAGGACGGCCCGGGTGGACTGGCGCGGCCCGTAGGTGTTGAACGGCCGCAACGTGACCACGGGCACGCTGAACGAGCAGTGGTACGCCTCGCACAGCTTGTCTGCGGCGATCTTGGAGGCGCTGTAGGGCGACTGCCCCTGCAGGGGAAACGTCTCGAGAATCGGCACCGTGGACGGCGTGCCGTAGACCTCGCTGGTGGACGTATGCACGAGCCGGCGGCAGCCGGCCCGGCGCACGCCTTCGAGCACGTTGAGCGTGCCCTTCACGTTGGTGTCCACGTAACTTTCGGGTGCGTGATAACTGTACGGAATGGCGATCAGCGCCGCCAGATGGAAGACCGTATCGACACCGCGGCAGGCGTCCTCCACGAATCGGGCATCCCGGATGTCGCCCAGCCTGACCTCCATCGCCGCTCGTACGCGGGCGTCGGCCCCGTCCAGCCAGCCGAGCGAACCGTTCGAGTTGTACACGCAGAACGCACGGACGTCTGCGCCGAGCCCAACCAGGCGCTCGGTCAGGTGACTGCCGATGAACCCGTCGGCGCCGGTCACCAGCACGCGTGTGCCCGTCCAGTTCATGTGATCCTCACAGCCTGCAGTTGTCTCGCATGGTGGAGGCACGGCGTGCCCCCGGTTCTGCCCGGCACCTCAGTAGGTCATCCGCTTGCGCAGCAGGTCTGCGTTGATGGGGATCGTGGCCAGGGTTTCCGCGATCCGCGGTCCCGCGTTGCCGGCGCCGTACGGGTTGTCGCACGTGGCGCAGTGGTGCCTGAACGCCTCGTCGAAGGCGCACCGCCTCAACGCCGCTTCGATCGCCTCGGTCTCGTACGGCACGTCGATGACGTTGTCGGCCCGGAGCCGGCCCTGCTGCCGCGACCCGATGTTGACCACGGGACAGCCGAACGCCGGCGTCTCCTTGATGCCCGCCGACGAGTTGCCCGCAAACGCGCCGCGGCCGAGGCGGCCGATCACGTGCAGCAACCCGTGGAACCGGTGCCGGCCCAGGCTCTTGCGCACCACCACGCCCGGCAGGCCGTCGAGCGCCCGCATCTCGTCGATGATGTGGCGTCCGCCGGCGTCGTTGTTGGGGAAGGTCGCGACCACCTGCCACCCGTCGGCGGCGAGGCGCCGCAGGGCCTCCAGCGACGGCCGTACCTGGGCAGACGCCTGCTCGAACTCGGTGGTCACGGAGTGCTGGCAGAAGAGCACGATCGGCCGCGCAGGATCGAGGCCCAGGTCCGCCAGCACCTCGTCAGGCTTCGCGTACAGGCCTGCCGTGATGAGGTCCAGGGCGGGCTGGCCGACGTTGAACACCCGCCACGGCTCCTCGCCGAGGCGCAGGATACGCTCGACGGCCTGCGCGTTCGTGGCGAAATGCAGGTGCGCCAGTTTCGTCATGGCGTGACGGACCGAGTCGTCCAGCGCGCCGCCTTCGGTGTAATCCCCGCCCTCGATGTGCGCCGTCGGGATGTTCATCTGCGTCCCGGTGATCATCGCGGCGAACCCCTCGTACCGGTCGGCATACACCACGAGGACGTCCGGGCGCAGTTCGTCGAGGATCGCCGACAGGCTCAGCACCGCCGATCCGATCGCCTGGGCGGTGGCGAACAGCGTATCGTGCTGCATCCGGATCTCGACCTGCCGGTACACGGTGAAACCATCAGCCTCGATCTCGGCCATCGTCTTGCCGAAGTTGTCTTCGAGGTGCGCGCCTCCGGCCAGCAGGAAGGTCTCGATGCGCGCATCGGCGTGCAGTGCCCTGAGGATCGGGTACTGCAGGCCGTATTCGGCCCGGTTGCCCGTAAAGACCGCAATGCGGCGTTTCGTCATGCCCGTTCGTCTCCCAGCACTCGCAAAATCTGCTGCAGTCCGTCCGCGAGGGGAATGGACGGCACCCAGCCGGTTCGCGCCCGCAATCGTTCGACGTCCAGCACGATCCGGTCGTCGTGGCGGGTGCCGGGTTCGGTTTCGACGGGCGGCAGCGCGTGCCCGACGACGTCGCGGGCCATCTCCGCCAGCCTGGCGATGGACGTCGCCACGCCGGACGACAGGTTATAGACACGCAAGCCCGGTTCGCGACCGGCTTCGGCCAGACGGATCAGGCCCTCCGCCACGTCGTCGCGATGGACAAAATCGCGGACGGGCGCCAGCGTGCGCAGGTGCACCCGCCCATCACCGAGAATCTGCCGCAGCAGCGTCGGCACAACGGCGCCCGCCGGACCACCCGGTCCGTAGACGTTCCCGAGACGGGCGACGTCCACCGAGAACCCGTAGTCGGCGGCGTACCCGGCCAGCAGGGCTTCCGCCGCGGCCTTGCTCGCGGCGTAGATCGAGCGCGGCGCCAGCGCCGCGTCTTCGTGCATCGGCAGCAGGACGGACAGCCCGTACACCAGCGCCGTGGAGGGAAACACGACGCGGGACAACCCGGCCGCCCGGCAGGCCTCGAGCACGTTGACCGTGGCCGTCACGTTGGCCGCAAACGCACCGGGCGGGTTGGTGCGGCAGATGCTCGCGTTGGCAAACCCGGCCAGGTGGAAGACCACCGTCTCGGGGCCGAGGTCCGCGACGGCGGCGGCGACGGCGGTTCGGGCAGCAGCGAGATCGGCCAGGTCAACCGGTCGCGTATCGCCTCCGGCGTCCCGTCCCGGAAGATCCAGGCTGACCACGCGCGCGCCACGGGCGGCCAGGCAACCGGCCAGGCCTTTTCCAATGAAGCCGGCCGCGCCGGTGACAAGGGCCGCGCGGACCGGCGCGTTCACGAGGTGTTCAGGCAAGGTCATCCCACTTCAGTTGGCTATTCCTGGGGAGGGCACGCGTGAGACGCCGCCCCAGCACACGTTCGTAATCGACGGCCTTGATCTCGCCCGTGCCCGGACGCTTCACCCACAGGTTGTCGGCACTCGCCGTCTCGCCCGCCGCGATGTCGCGGGTGGTCACGACGCACGCGTAGGCAAAGTCGATCGTGGGCTGCTCTTCCGGCAGGATAGCCTTGTGCCCGCCGAGGGCCTGGTGAATCGCCTTCGATCCGACCACCAGTTCGTGCAGGGCCTGGGGATCCATCGAAATCGGCACGTCGGGACCAGGCCACGTCAGGTCCGAGGTGAAGTGCTTTTCGAGCAACGACGCCCCCAGCGCCACCGCGCCGTAACACGTGTAGTTGCCGAGGGAATGATCCGACAGGCCGAGCACGGCGTCCGGAAACGCGGACCGCAGTTCCGCCAGGGCCCCGAGCCGCACCTTGTCGTACGGCGTCGGGTACATCGACGTGCAGTGGAACAGCGCGAACGGCACGTTGGCGGCCCTGAAGATCTCGACCGCCGGCTGCACGCTCGCGAGGTCGTTCATGCCGGTGCTCATCAGCACGGGTTTGCCCCAGGCGGCGATGTGCTTGATCAGGGGGTAATTGTTGCACTCGCCCGACCCGATCTTGTACGCCACCACGTCCATCGTATGCAGGCGGTCGGCTGCGGCACGCGAGAAGGGCGTGCAGAGATAGATCAGGCCCTTCCCCTCGACGTACGCTTTCAGCGCCCGTTCCTGCTCTTCCGGCAGGGCACAGCGCACCATGATGTCCCAGATGGTCTCGGTGGTATTGCCCGGGACCACGTCGTTCGGGATCATCTCGTCCTCGACGACGTGCGACTGGAACTTCACGCACTCCGCGCCCGCGGCGGCCGCGTCGTCCACCAGGCGGACGGCTTTGTCGTAGCTGCCTTCGTGGTTGATGCCGATTTCGGCGATGACCAGGGGAGGATGCTGCGCTCCCACCGGGCGCCCGGCAATGGCGAATTCGGCCATGGTGCCCTCCATCACTGCTCCATCCACACGGCGTGGCGCAGGTGCCACTTGCCGTCTTCAAGCCGCCAGAGGTGCGGGGACCGCGCGCGGTCGATCACCTCGTAGAAGCGGTCTTCCGAGATGCCCATGTAGTCGAGAATCTCGCGGAAGTACTTGTGCGGAAACTCGTCGTCGTACCGCTTGACCAGCGCGACTCCCTCTTCGCGGGTGATCTTGCCGTTGCGGATCTCCTGCGCGGCGTCGTACGTCGCCCGGCCGATGCCGAACTTGATGAACGTCGTGTAGTAGTGCAGCGGGTCGATCCGGTCGTCGATCGAGCTGTACTTGGAATACGACCCTTCCGTCCGCTCGTCGTTCACCGTGAATCCGGCATGTTCGGCGGCGTAGTAATAACACTCCTGGGGATCCCATTTCAGGTAGTACCCCAGGTAGTGCACCGTCGTGCCCACCTGGCGGACCCGTGCTTCGTCCGCCGGCAGGTAGGCTTCGAGTTCGCGGGGATCGACGCCGTGGGACGCCACCAGTTCGTCGCCCGACACGCCGCCCAGCCGCACGTCCGCGATGTCCCGGCTCCCGCTGTAGAACTCCGGCTTCATCGTCGGAATGAAGTTGTCGTCGATGTTGTTGCCGTACTCGGCCTGGTTCTCGCCGTAGAAGACCAGCGGGATGCCGTACAGCACGGACGTCTTGGGCGCGACCTGCCGCTGCCCGACGATGAAAGGCTGGAACGGGTGCACGAGGTTCTCGAACGCCAGTCGCGTGAGCAGCCGGTGGACCCGGCCGTTCGGCGTGAAGAGAATGTTGTCGAGACCCGAGTCAATCCACTTGTGGAGGTTGCGGAACCCCACGTCCGTGTACACGTTCGGCGCCCACGTCACCGTGAGCGGGTTCATGCCGTACCGGTACTTGAGCACGTGGGCGGTAAACGTGCTGTCCTTGCCCCCGCTGCCCGGCACGACGCAGTCGTAGTTGCCGGCCTTGCTGCGGTACTCGCGGCAGAGGTCCACCAGCGCCTGCTCGCGCGCCGCCCAGTCGATCTGGCGATCCTTGATGTCCTGGTACCGGCAGGCCGCGCACACACCGTTGTCGTCGAAGCCGATCGTCTGCTTCGGCTTGTCGGCGCTGCTCTTGAACTCCACGACGGACGACGGGCGCTGGTTGGAGATCACGCACCGCGTGCAGAACTTCACCTCGCGAGGCAGACCGTAGTACGCCTCCAGCACGCCGGGGGTCTCCCTCGGGTCGGACATCATGTCATCTCTCCAAACGGCTGCCCCGCGCGAATGGCGGCGACGAGGCGGCGGTAAATCTCCAGGCCGTCAACGGCGCTGCGCTCGGGGTGAAACTGGCAGCCGAAGACGTTGCCGGCCGCCAGACTGGAACAGAACGTCGCCCCGCGATACGCGGACGACGACAGCACGACGGCGGGGTCCGCCGGCCTCACGCAGTAGGAGTGCACGAAGTACAGGTCGCTGCCCGGCTCCAGCCCGGCCAGCGGCGTGCCGGCCCAGCCGCCGGGTCTCGCGGGAAACACCGCGCTCCAGCCCACGTGGGGAATCCGAGCCGAGGTCTCGATGCCCGGCAGCGCCGTGAGCGCGATCGTGTCGCCGGGCACGATGGCCAGGCCTTCGTGCGCGCCGAATTCCGTGCTCGTGGCCATCAGCAACTGCATGCCGAGGCAGACGCCGATGACGGGAGTCCCGCGCACGGCGCACGACCGGATCGCGTCGGCCAGCCCGGTGCGCGACAGCACGTCCATCGCCACGCCGAAGGCGCCCACGCCGGGGATGACCACCGCATCGGCGGCGGCGACGGCCGCCGGGTCGTCCGTGATCACGCCCTCCTGGCCCACGGCGGCAAAGGCGTGCAGCACCGAGAACAGGTTGCCCATCCCGTAGTCGACGATGGCGAGCACGGGTTTCGCGCGGCCCATCAGGCCGTCTTCCTGTGCGGCATCCGCGTCTGACAGCCGGCGTCGTGCAGCGCCCGCTTCACCTCACCGAGCGACGCGGGGGCGATGCGGGAGAACGACGCAGCCGGCCGGTCGTCCGCCGACGCGCGCGACACGAACTCGTAGTGCAGGACCGACGCGATCGCCACGCCGCTGATGTCGGTCCGCTGCACGAGGTCGACCACGTCCGCCGTCTGCCCGGCGCCGCCGCACGCGACGACCGGCACCGTCACTGCGCTGGCGACCAGCGCAACCAGGCCGAGGTCGAAGCCGCCGCCGGTGCCTTCACGGTCGATCGACGTCACCAGAATTTCGCCGGCACCTCGCGATGCCGCTTCCCGCGCCCACGCTTCCACTTCGCGGCCCGTCCGTTCGCGGCCGCAGTCGGTGTAGGCCTCGTACCGGCCGTCCGGCTGCCGCTTGGCTTCGATGGATACGACGACCGTCGACGCCCCGTAGGCCAGGGCGGCGGACGTGATCAGCTCGGGATCCCGGATGGCCGCGGTGTTCAGGGCGACCTTGTCGGCGCCTGCGCGCAACACGGCGCGGATGTCGTCGAGACTGCGCAGACCGCCCGCCACCGTCAGGGGGATGTACATCTCGCGGGCCGTCTCCAGGATCAGCGGCAGCAACTGGTTTCGCTGATAGAGGCTCGCGACGATGTCCACGAACAGCAGTTCGTCGGCTCCCTCGGCGTAGTACGCGCGGGCGAAGTCGGCGGGCTGGCCGAGCACGCGTAACCCCTCCAGGTGAATCCCCTTCACCAGGTTGGGACCCTTGACGTCGAGCCGCGGAATGACGCGGGTGTTCACGCGGACGGCACCTTCCCGCGCGCGCGATCCAGTTCCGGCGCGCGCCCGACGTCGATCCAGTCTTCTTCGACGTGGAACGCCCCCACCGCCTCCCCGCGCTCCAGGCACTCGTCGAGCAGCGCGGTCAGCGGGAAGTACGTCTGGCGCGGCACGCGCGCGAGCAGGCCGGGCTCGAGGCAGTAGATGCCCGCGTTGGTCTGCCACGCGGCCGCGGGCTTTTCCGACATCCGGACCACCCGGTCGCCGTCGAGATCGAGCACGCCGAAGGGCACGGTGTGGGTGTACTCGTGTACGCCGATCGTCGCCCGGTACCCGCCCCGCGCGTGGAACGCCAGGAGGTTCCCGACGTCGAACTGCGTCAGCAGATCCCCGTTCAGCACCAGCAGCGCGTGCGCGGGCGCCTCCGGCAGCAGGGACAACGCGCCGCCGGTGCCGAGCGGCGTGTCTTCGCGCAGGTACTCGATCGCGCACCCGAAGTTCGAGCCGTCCCCGAAATGGGCTTCGATCAGGTCGGCCTTGTAGTTCACCGACAGGAAGATCCGCGGAATCCCGAAGCCGACGAGGTGCAGGACGATCCGCTCCAGGATGGGCCGGCCGGCCACGCGGATCATGGGTTTGGGGATCGTGTCCGTCAGCGGCCGCAGCCGTTCGCCGCGCCCGCCGGCCATGATGATGGCCCAGTTCGGCCGCGGGGTGGCGCCCAGGATCTGGTGCAGCGTGTGCAGCCCGATCAGCCGGCCGTCCCCGTCGAGGATGGGAATCTGGCTCAGCCACTGGCTCTGCATGAGGTCGAGCACCTCGGCGCGGCTGGTGGTCGCGCTCACGGCCCTGAACTGCCGCTGCACGTAGTCGTCGACAGGCGACTCGATCTGCGCGCCTTTCAGGAACGCCCGGCGGATGTCGCCGTCCGTCAGCGTGCCGACCACATGGCCGGTGGCGTCTTCAACCACCACCAGGCCGAGGGCGGACGTGTCGAGCGAGACCAGCGCCCGCCTGAGCGGCTGCCCCAGCTGAACACGGCAGGCGTCGAACTGCTTGGTCATGACACGCGATGCCGGAGTTGCCACGTGCCGTCAACCTTCTGCCACAGGTGTGGCGAACGGGCCTTGTCGCACAGCTCGACGAACCGCTCCGGTGTCATCTCGATGTACTCCATGACCTCGCGGAAGTACCGCTGCGGGAACTCGCCGTCGAACTTGTGCACCAGCGCGACGCCTTCGTCGCGGGTGATGTGCCGGTTCCGGATCTCCTGCGACGCATCGTACGAGGCGCGGCCGAGGCCGAACTTGCAGTGGGTCGTGTAGTAGTGCAGGTCGTCGATCTTGTCGTCGATGCTGTTGTACTTGCTGTAGGTGCCTTCGCTCCGGAACGGCCGCGCCTGGAACCCGACGTTCTCCACGGCGTAGTAGTACGCCTCCTGCGGCGTCCACTTCTTGTAGTACCCGAGGTAGTGCACTTCGATGTCGCCCGCCTCGAGCTCCCGGTGGTCGGCCGGGAAGTACGGCGACAGGTCGTTGAGCGTCAGGCCGTACCGCTCGCGCAACTCGGGCACCGAGACACCGGCCAGGTGGATCTCGTTGAGGTGCTGCATCGAGTAGTACGACTTGTCGCGCAACGACGAGTTCGTTTCGGCAATCGGGTTGCCGTATTCGGCTTCGGACTCGCCGTAGAAAATCAGCGGAATCTTGTACTTGAGCGCGATCTTCGGGGCGACGTTTTTCTGGCCCAGGATGAACGTCTGGAAGGGGTGCAGCAGGTTCTCGATGCTCAGCTTCGCCAGGAGACGCTGCACACGGCCGTTGGGTTTGAACGAGATGTTGTCGAACCCGCCGTATTCAATCCACCGCTTGAAGTTGGCCAGGCCGTAGTCTGTGTACATGATCGGCGGCCACGTCACGGTGAGCGGGTGCATGCCGTACTTGTACTTGAGCAGGTGCGCGGCATACACGCTGTCCTTGCCGCCGCTGCCCGGGCACACGCAGTCGTAGTACCCGTCGTCGCGCCGGTACCTGTCGAGCAGCCGCAGCAGTTCCTGCTCGCGGGCTTCCCAGTCGATCTGCTCCTTCTTCTCGGCGTACCGGCACGCGTCGCACACGCCGTCCGCATCGATGTGCAGCGTCGGCGCCTTGCGGTCCTTCGTGTGGCGGAACTCGGGATATGACGACGGGCGCTGGTTCGACATCACGCAGCGCGTGCAGAACCGGACGTCCGCCGGCAGGCCGTAGTAGGTCTCCAGAACCTCGCTCATGACAACCCTCTCTCCTTGGGCCCGGTGGCATCCAGGAACCGCCGGAGGTTCCGGTACACATCAAGCCCCTTCCGGCCGCTCCGTTCCGGGTGGAACTGGCACGCGAAGACGTGGCCCGACTGGACACTCGAGCAGAACTCGACATCCCCATACCGCGTCGTCGACAACACGACGGACGGCGAGGCCGGCACCACCACGTACGAGTGGACGAAGTACATGAACTCGCCGTCGCGCAGGCCGTCCAGCCACGTACCGGACCATCGTCTCGCCGCGTCGCCGCCCGGCGCGGTAATCCGGTTCCAGCCCACCTGGGGCACCTTGAGGGTGCGGCCGGATTCCGCGGGCCGGCCCAGGGGCACCACGTGTCCGTCGATGATGCCCAGCCCCGCGTGCTGCCCGAACTCGCAGCTTTCGCTCATCAGCAACTGCACGCCGAGACAGATGCCCACCAGCGGCCGTCCCGCCGCAGCCAGATCCTTGATCGGTCCCACCAGATCCAGGCGGCGCAGCGTCGACATCGCGTCGCCGAAGGCGCCGACGCCAGGCAGCACGACGGCGTCCGCGCGTTCGATGGCGCCGCGGTCGGCCGTGATCGTGGCCGCCAGACCGACTGCCCGGCAGGCCTGAGCCACGCTGAAGAGGTTGCCCAGCCCGTGGTCGACGATGGCGACGTGCCGCGCGGCCGCTTCCCCGATCATGACGCGGCCTCGTACCGGCACTCGATGCCGGCTTCGTGCATGACACGCTTGATGTCGCGAAGCGAGGCGTCCTGGATCCGGGCGAACGATCCGCCCCGTTTCAGGAACTCGGTGTTCCCCTCCGCGGCGAAGTCCGCATCTTCGTCCCGGCCGTGGCGCACGCGGTTGTAGTGCAGGACCGACGCCAGGCTGACCGCGTCCGCATGACCGTCCCGCACGACATCGCAGGCATCGGTGGCGCAGCCCGCGCCGCCGCCGGCAATGACGGGCACGGGCACGAGGTCCGCGATACGCCGCGTCAGATCGAGGTCGTATCCGGTTCCCGTGCCTTCGCGATCGATGGACGTCACCGCCAGCTCGCCCGCGCCCAGTTCGACGGCCTGGATCGCCCACGTGGTGGCTTCTTTGCCGGATCGTTCGCGGCCGTAGTCCGTGTACGCTTCGTACGAACCGTCCGCGTGGCGAATGGCCTCGATCGACACGACGATCGTGGACGACCCGAAAGCCCGCGACGCCTCCCGGATCAGCTCGGGCCGCGCAACCGCAGCCGTATTCAGCGACACCTTGTCGGCCCCCGCGCGCAGCACGGCGCGGATGTCGTCCACGCTCCGCAGGCCGCCGCCCACGCAGAGCGGGATGAAGATCTCCCGGGAGGTCCGCTCGACAATGGCCTCGAGACTGTTCCGGCCGTACAGGCTGGCCACGGCGTCCATGTAAATCAGTTCGTCGGCGCCCTGCTCGAAGTAGTGCCGGGCGAAACTCTCGGGCTTGCCGAGCACACGCAGACCCTCGAAGTGGACGCCCTTCACGAGGTTCGGGCCCTTGATGTCCAGCCGGGGGATGATCCTGACGTGCACGGTGGTTCAGTCTGCGTGTAAGAGCGGCCGGCGGCCGCGAGGCAGCGGCGCCGCCGGCACGCCGACGACAGTCACGCCCGATTCGACGTCTTTCGCGACGACTGCGCCGGCACCGACAACAGCCCAGTCTGCCACGTGCCGGCCCTGAATCACAGTGGCACCTGCGCCGATGTGGGCGCCCGTGCCGACAGTGACCGTGCCCGCCAGGCGGGCACCGGTCGCCACGTGCACGTGGTCCGAGACGGCGCAATCGTGTTCGACGATGGCCCCGCTGTTCACGATGACGTTGGCACCAAGCGTGGCTCCCGCGTTCACGATCGACCCCGGCAGCAACTGGCAGCCCGGACCCAGCGCGGCCCGCGGCGAGACGATGCTGGACGGGTGGATCACGGTCAGCGGGACGAGCCCCGACCGCGCGGCCTGGTCGAACAGCCGTTGTCTCGGACGGTTGTTGCCCGCTCCGCCGAGCCCGACCACGAAGTGCGTCACGCCGCGCCCGAGCAACGCGGGCATCAGGTCGTCACCACCCAGCACGGTCACGCCCGCGAAGGTCGTGCCCCACAGCGACTGGTCCGGCACCAGCACGCCGGCCACGGTGGCCGCGCCGCTCAGCGCGAGACAATCCAGCAGCACCGAGGCGTGGCCGCCCGCACCAAGCAGCACACACGTGACCGGTTCGGGCCGTTGCCTGGGGTCCATTACGCCTCCCCCTCGGGAAGATCGACGAACCGTTTCGTCACCAGACCCGCGCCCATCTCCACGGTGGCAAGCCGTTCCACAATCCGATCGGCAGCGTGGCCGTCGCCGTACGGATTGGACAGGCCGCGGAGTGCCGCGCGGAAGTCCGGGTCGAGCGCCCGGTCCAGGCCCGCCGCTATCGCCCCGGCGTCCGGCTCCACGTCAATCACGTTGCGCGCGCGCACACGCCCGGCCTGGCGCGACCCGACATTGAGTACCGGCAACTCGAAGGACGCGGCTTCAATCAGCCCGCTCGACGAGTTCCCGGCCATGGCGGCCGCCAGCTTCATCAGGCTGAAGTAGGCCTCGGTGCCGACGCTCTCGACTGGCCGCAACTGGGGGTGGGCGGCCGCCACCTGGTGAATGACCGACCGGATCGCCAGCCCGCCCGGGTCGGCGTTCGGCAGGGTGATCACGCACGGCAACCCGGTGGCGACGACGGCCGCCAGCAACAGGTGCGCCTGCTCACGCGGGTCCGCGCGTTCCAGCGTCGCCGGATGGAACGTGACGAGCAGGAACCTGGGCCCGAGGCGCAAGCCCAGGCGCGCTTCCAGTTCTTCGCGCGTCTGAACACGTACGGCACGCAGGTTGTCGAGGGACGGGGCGCCAGAGATTGTGACGCGCCACGGTTCTTCGCCCATCTGGCGGACGCGCCGCGCATATTCGGCCGTGCTCACGAAGTGCAGGTGGCTCAGCTTCGTCACGCTGTGCCGCAGCGCGTCGTCAAACGCCCCCGCCGTAAGTTCGCCGCCGTGGACATGCGCCACCGGCAGGCGGAACGGCAACGCGGCCAGCGCCGCGACGGACATCTCGTAGCGGTCGCCGAGGACCACCGCCATGTCCGGCGCCAGGCGCGCAAACGCCCGGCCGAAACCCTGCAACCCGCTGCCCATCGCCGTGGCGGTGGCTTCGGGTGTATCCGCGGACAGAGGCGCGTCAACCCGCTCGGCCACGTCGAATCCGTCGGCTTCAATCGTGGTGACGGACAGGCCGAATGACGGCATCAGATGACTGCCCGACACGATCAGTGCGAGCCGGAGCGCCTCGTCGGACTGAATCCGCCGCAGGACCGGCAGGTACACGCCATAATCGGCCATCGACGTCGTCACGACGGCAATGGTCCTCACGCGAACATCCCCGGCTCCAGCAACGTCCCCTCGGGAATCGTGACGGCGGCGGTGCGGCCAACCAGGGTCCCCGCCTGTTCGGGCGGCAGGCCGGTCCCCGGCCTCCGGACGGCAATCATGTCCGCCTGCAGCACCGTCCCGGCGGTAATGGTCCGCGCCGCCACCAGGCTCTTGCGTGCCACGCTGGCGACGCCGGCTTCGCTGGCCACCGGTTCTTTGCGCCCATCACCGAGGCACGCTTCGACCTCGCGGATACGCCGGATCATGGCCGCCAGGTCGGCCGGTTCGATCGACGCCTGATGGTCAGGCCCGGGCTGCGTGCGGTCGAGGGTGAAGTGTTTTTCGACCACACAGGCCCCGAGCGCCACGGCGGCCAGGGCCACGGCGTCACCGTCGGTGTGGTCGGAATACCCGGCCGGCACGCCGAACGCGTCGCGCAGCGTGGCGATCGCCCGCACGTTCGCGTGAGCCGGGTTCGCCGGGTAGTTGCTGACGCAATGGAGCAGGACGAAGTCGCCGCACCCTTCGGCCCGGATCGTGTCGACGGCGGCCGCCACCTCGCGCAGCGTGGCCATCCCTGTGGAGACAATGAGGGGCTTGCCTGTCCGGGCCGCGTGGCGGAGGAACGGCAGGTTGGTCAACTCGCCGGACGGAAGCTTGAACGCCGGCACGCCGCAGGCATCGAGCAGGTCGCAGCTCACTTCATCGAAGGGCGTCGACAGGAACAGGATGCCGCGCCGGCGGCAGTGCTCGATGATCTCCCGATGCGCGGCTTCGTCGAGTTCGAGCCGCTTCAGCATGGCGTGCTGTGATTCGCCGGTGCCCGTCGTGCGGACCTGGTACTCGGCCTTGGGTGCGTCCGGCGTGACGATCCGATCGGCGGCGAACGTCTGGAACTTCACCGCGTCCGCCCCGGCCCCCGCTGCGGCGTCGACCAGCGCCTTTGCCGTCTCGACGCTGCCGTTGTGGTTCACGCCGGCTTCGGCAATCACGAAACACGGAAACCCGGGGCCCGCGGCGCGGCTGCCGATCGACACGGGCCGTACGGGCCGTGCGGCCACGATCGCCCGCGTCACCTCGAGATCGAGCGCGGTGTCGATGTCCACGGACCGCTCGGCGGGCATCACGAACGCCCGCCCGCCAGGCTCGAAGAACGACTCGTGTTCCCGCAGCATCGCGGGCGCCGTGACGAAAATCGCGCCGTTCGGCCGGTAGGTGACCTGGGCCTTCTGCCGCTGCGTGGGACGTTCACCGGCCGACAACACGCGGCTCACGCGCCACTCGTCGTCGACGGTATAGAGCCACTCCACGGGGTGCTCAGCCCGGCAGACGGACACGACGGGTGCACGGCGTTCGGCGAACATCGCCATCGCGCCGATGACGTCTTCGACCTCCGTCAGCGGGCTGGTCGGCTGCAGCAGGGCCACCGCGTCAAAGGCGCCGCCAAGCGCATCGACCGCGTGGAGAACCACGTCGAGACTCCGGGCGCCGTCTGAAGCAAGCGCCGCAGGCCGCATGAACGGCACCTCGGCGCCCCAGGCGCGCGCGGCCTCCGCGATGTCCTGGTCATCGGTCGAACACACCACCCGGCTGCCCGGGCCGAACGCCACGACGGCCTGCCGCCCGACGCGCGCCGCCCGCCCGACCAGGGGAATCCCGCCCACCAGCGCGAGGTTTTTCCCCGGCAGCCCTTTCGACCCGCCGCGGGCCGTGATCAGCACGAGGACTCGGTGGTGCGTCATGCGGTGCGGGATTCGGCAGGCCCGCCGTCGGGCGCGAAGCCGGGAATCGTCCGCTCGAGCAGCCTGGCAATCGCCGCCCGATCACCCTGCCGCGCGGCTGCGTCCAGTTCCGGAATCAGTTCCCCAAGGTCGACGGCCAGGCACGGATCCGGCCCCACCACCCGGAAGACCTCCGGGTGCGACGTCGGCTGCGTCTGCATCCCCTCGTCGAACAGCACTTCGTGCAGCTTTTCGCCGGTCCGGATGCCGGAGAACACAATCGGAATGTCGTGCTCGTCGAGGCCGGACAGCCGGATGAGGTCTTTGGCCAGCTGCACGATCTTGACCGGCTCACCCATGTCCAGCATGAACAGGTCGCCGCCTTTGCCTTCGCCGCTGGCCTGCAGCACCAGATGGACCGCTTCCGGGATGGTCATGAAGAAACGTGTCATGTCCGGATGCGTGACGGTCACGGGGCCGCCGCGTTCGATCTGCTGCTTGAACGTATGCACCACCGACCCGCGGCTGCCGAGCACGTTGCCGAAACGCACGGCCACAAACGGCCGCCCGGTCTCTCGAGCAGCCTGGCCGACGATGGTCTCGGCGATACGCTTCGTGGCGCCCATCATGCTGGTGGGAGCCACGGCTTTGTCGGTGGAGATCAGGACGAACCGCTGAACCCCGGTCCTGATCGCCTGACGCACGACGTTGCGGGTCCCGATGATGTTGTTGGTCACCGCCTCCTCTGGATTCTCTTCCATGAGGGGCACGTGTTTGTGGGCGGCCGCGTGGAACACGATGGTCGGCTTCACACGATCGAAGACCATCGCCAGCCGGTCGTTGTCGCGGACATCGGCGATGACCGTGCTGAGCCGGACGTCCGGGAACGCCGCGCGCAGCCGGGCGGCGGCCTCGAAGATGCTGTTCTCGCCGTGACCGAGCACGACGAGGTGGGATGGCGACGCCGCGGCAATCTGCCGGGCCAGTTCGCAGCCGATCGAGCCGCCGCCGCCGGTAATGAGCACCACCTGCCCTTCGGCGTACGCCGCGACCTTGGACTTGCTGTCGATCTGACTTCGCCGCAACAGGTCGGCGATGTCGACATTGCGCAGGCGATTGACGGTCGCCACGCCGTCGAGCAGTTCGTAGACGCCCGGGATGGCCTGCGACTTCACCCCGGCGTCCGTGCACAGGTCGAGCACCCTGCGGACCGCTGCGCCCCGCGCGGACGGCATCGCAATGATGACGAGGTCGATGCGGCTGTCGAGCACGGTGTCCGGCAGCAGTTCGGTGGTGCCCAGCACCGGCAGGCTCAGAACGTGTTTGCCGACCTTGCCCGGGTCGTCGTCGAGGAACCCGACGGGCGTCATGCCAAGCTGCGGGTTGCGGCGCATCTCGCGGGCGACCATGGTGCCTGCCGCGCCGGCACCGACGATCAGGATCCGCCGCGCCGTGCCGGCGGCCGTGCCGCCGCGTGTCCGCGCGTTGGCGTCATGGAAGATGCGGACCGCGATCCGCAAGCCGCCTGCGGTCACCAGCGTCATGAGCCAGTCGTTGAAGATGACCACGCGCGAGAAGACCGTGATCAACGGCCCGTGGGCCAGGGCCACGAAGACGGCCATGGCGAGCGACGAGGCCGAGACGGCGATGACGACGACGCCAAGGTCCTGGATGCTGGCGTAGCGCCAGTACCGGCGGTACATGCCCAGCAGGTAGAAGACGACCGGTTTGATGACGAGGGCCGCGAGGACGTAGATGCCGAACTCGGGCCTGCGTTCGAAAAATTCCCAGTCGAAGCGCGCGATGAACGCACCAAGGGCGGCCAGCGCAAAGAGCGCCAGGTCGGCCAGCAGGAGGTACCGGTTCTTCATGGTTGGTGGGCCGATGCGCGTGGGTTTCCGGCCTGCGCGGGCCCTGAGGGCGTAGCTTCGCCCCGTGACTTACAGTACAAACACAGCGAGGCCCGGTCCCACCAGGGCAGTCACACCAAATCCCTGGACGGACGGGCGCACCCAAGCGCAACCGCCGGCGTAACCCCCACTAAACAGGCCGCCGACGGGCCCTCGCCATCCCGCCATTCTACTATGAACTCGAATGCTTTTCTGGTGACCGGCACACGGGTCCGGCGGCGCGTCCCGGCCGCCTGCGGCAGGTGGACTTCCAATTCTGGTCCGTCATATGCTTGTGCCGTCAACCTCTTACACAAGGCAAGGCGCGGTCATGAGTGACGAACGTAACAGTCTGGATCAGGACGGCGAGATTTCCCTGCGGGCCTATTTCGAGACGATCTGGCGTTACCGCCAGGTCATTGGCGTCGCACTCGTGCTGGTGTGCGCGTTGTACGCCCTGGCCGTGTTCGCCTTCAAGCTGAGATTCCCCGAAGAAAAGGTGGCCTCCGTCCAGTTCCGCCTGATGTTCGAAGGCGCCGCGCAGGACCAGTACCCCAACGGCATCCCCTTCAGCCCCACCGACATCGTCGGCGCCCCGGTGGTGACCGAAGTGTTCAAGGGCAACGACTTGCAGCGTTTCGGGCCGTACGAGTACTTCAAGCAGGCGTTGTACGTGCAGCAGGCCAGCCCGGAGCTGTACAACCTCGCGTCGGAGTACCAGGCCAAACTCGCCGACAACCGGATCAGCCCGGTTGAACGCGCCCGGATTGAAGAGGAATACAAGAACAAGCGCAAGGCGATGGTCGACCCGGTGTTCCTGCTCAGCCTGCGCCGCAGCGAGCGCTTCACCGAACTGCCGGCCGGACTGGTGCAGAAAGTCCTCACCGACGTCCTCACGACGTGGGCCGAGCAGGCCGACACGCGAAAGGGCGCGCTGCGGTACCAGGTGCCCGTCCTGTCGAGCAAGATCCTGTCGCGCGAAAACATCGCGAACGACGATTACCTCGTCTCCGTCGACCTGCTCCGCGCCCGTGCGGTGCGTATCGTCCGCACGATCGACGAGTTCGAGAAACTGCCCGGCGCGCTGACGTTGCGGACCAAGTCGGACCGCATGTCGTTGTCCGAGATCCGCGCGAACCTCGAAGACTCGATCCGGTTCGACCTCGAGCCGCTGCTCGGCATCATCCGATCCGAAGGGGTCACGAAGAACGCCCTGCAACTGTCCCTGTACGCGTCCAACATGGCGTTCCAGATCCGCCTCGACAAGCAGGAGATTGAAGGGCGCGCCGCGGCGCTGCGGGCCGGCCTCAACGCATACCTGGCCCGCCCGGGCTCGCAGCAGGCCTCGGACAGCGCCGGCCGGAACGCACCGTCGGTCGTGCCGCAGCTCAGCGAGACGTTCGTGGACCGGCTGCAGGAAATGTTCGCCACGGCGGGCAAAGAAGAGCTGGAGTACCGCCGGAAGCTGACCGACCAGCTGATCGACGAGACCCGGCGGGCGACGACCTTCGACCGGGACCTCGCCTACTACGAAGAGCTGGCGAAAGCCGTGAAGGGGATCGGCAGCCGCTCAACGGGCACACCCGAGCTGATCAACCTCATCAAGGCCCGGACGGACAAAGCGTACGACCTGATCGCGAAATCCACGGATCAGCTGTCCGCGTTCTACGAAGAGCTGTCGGCGCAGAACCTGGGCCCGGCGTCGCGCCTCTACACCGTGACGCGGCCGTTCGCCCAGCACACCGAGAACTCGCTGTCGTCGCGCATCGTGTGGCTGCTCTTCTGGTTTGTCCTGCTGGGGTCGATGATCGTCGTGCCGATCGGATGCCTGATTCACGACGCCATGCGGAAACGTGCCGTGGCCAGGGCAGGCAGGTAACCCGGGAATTCGCGCACCCTGAATGGAACCGCGCAGCTTACCCGGCGCTGTCAGGCGGATCGGGCGGGTGCTGCGCGCGGGTGCCCTGACGCTCGGCGTCGTCACGTTCGTCGTGCTGGCGTGGCTGGCCGCCGGCTGGCCGGTCCTGGTGGACCGGCTGGTGACCGAAGACGACGAGCCGATGCCCGCCCAGGCCATCATCTGTGTGACCGGCGGGCTCACGTGGCACAACCTGCCGCCAGACGATGGCCTGCAGCGGATTTATACGGCCGTCCAGCTCCACTTGGACAAGTACGCGCCCGTGGTGTTGTTCAGCGGGGGCGGCACCGGCGAAATCAGTGAAGCCGAGGTCTACGCGGAAATCGCGCGGTGGATAGGCCTGCCGGAAGAAGCCTCGCAGTACGATCCCGGCCCCGCCAGCACCAACGAACACGCCACCAATCTGCTGCGGAAACCCGAACTCGGCCTGACGCGGACGACGCCCCTGCTCGTCGTGACCTCACCGCTGCATTCGAAACGCGTGGCGTTGTGCTTCCGGAAAGCCGGCTTCACCAACTTCCGCACGATTACGCGTTTCGTGGCGGCCAGCCCGGACCAGCGCGTCAGGGAACGGCGCACGTCGATCTTCGCCGAGTTCCGTGCGAGCGGAAAACAGTACGACGACCCGATCAACCGGATCAGGTGGGGGCTCAATACCCTGCTGACAACGCTGCGCGAAGCCGGCGCCATTCTGGTCTACAAGTGGAAAGGGTACGTCTAGAGGCTAGAGGCTAGAGGCTGGGCGAAGACGAAGTACGTAGCCCCGGGGCTTCAGCCCCGGGGAACCCTATTTGATCGACAGCCCCGCGCCGAACACCATGCGCGTGGTGCCGAGTTCGATCGGCGCGCCGGTCGAATTCGACGGCGGAGACATCTTGTAGAAACGCAGGTCGAGGGAGAACGCCACGCGGCTCCGCACCGTCCATCGTGCGCCGGCGCCGAAGTTGATCGTCTTGCGGTTCGGCAGGCTGTCGGGCTCGGGATACGCTTCGTTCGACAGCGAGAAGGTCGAGTACCCGAACCCGGCGCTCAGGTAACTCCAGCCTTCCCGGTTCCCGAAGTTCACGGACACCTGGGACGCGATCGAGCGGAAGCGGGTCACGGCCTCGCGGCCGGTCGGCTCGCCTTTGGCGTTTTCGGGCTGGCTTTGCCTGGAGGACGTCACCACGTTGCCGCCAATCCCGAACGTCACGCCGCGCCAACGTAGTGGGTAGACGTGGGCGCCGACGTCGAAGCCCCAGCCGCGCGTGGGCACGTCGGTGATTTCGTAGCCGATGGCCGCGGCCTGCTCTTCGGTGGGCCCGTAGCGGGCGATCACGCGCCGCGCGTCGATGGCGAACAGGCCAATCTTCAGCGGCTGCACCTGCGCGGACGCGATGCCCTGGAACGCCACGAACGCGACGCCCGCCAGCACGGCAACCCGCGCCAGCTTTCGGCAGCTGTTCCGGACCATCAACACAATCACGCCTCCTGCACGCCGCAGCGGACTCGCTCCCCACGGACGGGTTCTGGAACTGCCTGCAATTCTATCGGATATGATCGCGCTGCGTATGGCGTTGCTGTCCCGGCGTGTGGCGCTCGTGCTGGTGAGCGCGGGCGTGGTCCTGCGGCTGGCGACGCTCGGCCACCAGAGCCTCTGGCTGGATGAGGCGTATTCGGTCTGGCTGGCCACGGCGCACACGCCCGGCGAGATCTGGTCGGCAGGCATCGACCCGCTCCATCCTCCGGGTTACTACCTGCTGCTGCACGCGGTTCTGGCCATCGCCGGTGTCAGTGAGGTCAGCGCCCGCGTACTGTCTGCGCTGAGTTCGATCGCCGCCATCGGCCTGGTGTACTGGCTCGGGCGCGTGTGCTGGCCCGGAACCGCCGTCGGCCGCGTGGCGGCCGCGCTGCTGGCGCTTGCTCCTCTCGATGTCTGGTACGCCCAGGAAGCTCGCATGTACAGCCTCGTGGCGGCCCTGGGATGTCTCGCGGCCATCGGGTTGTTCACGAAATCTCGCGGAGCCACACTCCTGCTGCTTGCCGGCGTGGCCGGGGGCCTGACCGTCGACCACACGATGTGGCTGATCGTGGTGCTGCTGCTCGGCGCCTGGGCCGCCGCGTGGTCACGCGACGGGTTCCCTCGGGTCCCGCTGCTGCGCGTGGCCGGGGTGATGGGCGCGGCGTGGGTGCTCTGCCGGCCGAGAGTCGCCGAGGCCGCCGCTGTCTACGAAGCGCTTGACGGTGTCGCCGTCTTTCGCAACGCGCGGCAGGTGCTGCATCTGCCCAGCCTCACCGTGGTCCCGTTCCCTGTGGCCCTGCTCGCCTGCACCGCAGCAATCGCGGGCGGGGCGTGGCTCTATGGGCGCGTGTCCCGGTCTCCGTCTGGCCGGCGCTGGATTCAGGGGCTGACCATCGCCGGCTTTGTGGGGGGAACGCTCTTCGCGGCCGTGCCGCGGTTCTACGGCGTGAAGCAAATTCTCGTCAGCGTCTGGCCGCTGGTGACGCTCGTGGCCGCGTGGGCCGCGGTGGACGCCGGCCGACGATCCGCGGCGGCGGTGGAACCGCTCAAGCCGTTCTCGCGGACCGTGTGGGCAACGATGGCCGTCTCGCTGTGCGGCCTTGTCGTGATGGGCTTCACGCCCAGGGCAGACTGGCGTGGCGCCGCGGCCTATGTGGCAGCCGATGCCGGCCCGCGTGCGGTGGCGGTGATGGACCCGGCGTGGAATCACATGGCCTATCGGCACTACCGGCCGGTAGACCTGTTTGTCACCGGTCCCGTCGACAACCTGGACATGCTGCTGGCCGCGGGGGCAGGCGTGCGCGAGGTGTGCCTGATCGCCGAACGGTTCGGAGGCGCGCCTCCGACATCACCGAGCGAAGCGTGGCTGGACAGACACCTGCCGCTGACGCGCACCGCCCCCTTCTCGAGGCTCGAGGTGCGGTGTTACGCCATCAGGGGTCGGGACAAGACGCCAGGATACTAAAAGCGTCCCGACCCCTATGCGCGCACGAGCATCGTCTGGCTGCCAGCCGGCAGGTGGACGGCATTGCGCGTGTCGATGAGGATCCGCACCTTGTCGTAGAGCGCGGGGTTCCGGAATTGCGCGTGTCCCGTGGACAGCAGCACGGCGTCGTACCCGGCGAACGACTCGGCCGTGCACGGTACGGACGACAACTGCAGGTCGTGTTTCCGCCCTGGCCGGGCGACGGGGAAGAACGGGTCGCAGTAGGCGACCTCAGCCCCGGCTTCGGACAACAACTCGATGATCTCGTACGACGGAGACTCGCGGTCGTCGTCGATGTTCTCCTTGTAGGAGAGGCCCAGCACCAGCACCTTCGCGGCGCGGATGCTCCGGCCGGCTTCGTTGAGCGCCTTGACGGTCTTGTCCACGACGAAATGAGGCATGTGGGTGTTGATTTCACCCGCCAGTTCGATGAACCGGGTCCACACGCCGTATTCGGCGGCTTTCCACGACAGGTAGAACGGATCCAGCGGGATGCAGTGCCCGCCGAGGCCAGGGCCGGGGTAGAACGGCGTGAACCCGAAGGGCTTCGTCTTGGCCGCCTCGATGACCTCCCACACGTTGATGCCCATCTTGTCGAAGGTCATCTTCAGCTCGTTGACGAGGGCGATGTTGACGGACCGGAAGATGTTCTCGAGCAGCTTCGACGATTCCGCCACACGCGCCGACGACACGCGGATGACCTTGTCGATGGCGAGTTCGTAGAGCGCGACGGCGGCATCCGTAGACGGGTCGTTCACGCCGCCAACAACTTTGGGGATGATCTTCGTGTGGAAGCTGGGGTTGCCCGGGTCTTCGCGCTCGGGCGAGAACGCCAGCAGGAAGTCGTCGGGCGTCTTCAGCCCGGTCGCCTCGAGCACCGGCAACACGTCCTCATCCGTCGTGCCCGGGTAGGTCGTCGACTCGAGGACCACCAGTTGCCCGCGACGCAGGCGCTTCGCGACGGCCTTGGAGCTGTCGAGCACGAACGACAGGTCGGGTTCGCGGTGCCGGCCCAGCGGCGTCGGCACGCAGATCAGCACGGCGTCGCACGCCTTCAGTTCGTCGAAATCCGTGCTCGCGCGGAACCGGCCGCTGGCAATCGCGGCAGCCACCCGGTCGGCGCCGATGTGCTTGATGTACGACTCGCCCCGGTTCAGGGCCGACACCTTCACATCGTCCAGGTCGAGGCCAATCACGGGGAAACCGGCCTCGGCAAACACCAGGGCGAGCGGCAGGCCCACATACCCCTGGCCAATGATGCCAATCAGCGCCTGACGGGAACGGATGCGGTTGAGCAGGTCGGTCACGGGAATTCACCTTTCGCTGACTTCTGCTCGGTGGGCATCAGAGTCAGTGGACAGTAGTCAGTAGGCAGTAGTCAGTAGACGGCAGTCGGATCGTGCGCCGCACGAGGGCACTTGGCGCACCCGATAGGATGCCTCTAATGGGGGGCTCGGGCAAGGGGACCCAGGGGCGCCTGCACAAAGAAAGTGTTTCACATTCGAGACACGACACCCCTGCGCACGAGGAGATTCTGAGCCGCATTGCGCGACTGGCCGAGAGCCGGACTCCGCTCAGACGACTCCCCAGGACCCAATTTCTCGCCGAGCACCAGCTCCAGTTGGATGGGGCGGGTGAACGTGCCGAGCGCTACGTCATCGACGGTCACGAGTTCGGCGTCGGCCAGCCACGCGGCGTCGAGGGCCACAGAGTCTTCTCCTTCGGGAGCCCTGAACTCCATGTCCATCAAAAACAGGCCCGCCTGCATGCCGCCAATGCCAAACCCGCGCTTGGGCCCCGATGCGACTCTGGCCACGCGTTCGGACATGTCGAACGCCTGTCTCCGCTTCAGGTTGCGCAGCAGGAACCGCCCGGCGACACCTCGCCACACACGGTAGTCCTGCCCAGCGAAAGGACGTTCGAGACGCGCGGTGCGCACCCGCATCGAGATCGACCGCCCGTCGGTGGAGGCCGACAGGACCTCGACCACGGAACCCGGACGGCGGACCCGCGCCCCGGCAACCGCTGGCGCGGTGCCGCTCACCCGGCTCCGCGTCGCCAGGATGTTCACGTCGGCTGTCAGCAACGCGCGCTGCCCGGCATACACCTCATCGACGCCCAACGGCAGGGTCACAAGCGTCGTGAACGTCCGCGGGCCAAACGGGCTCCGAGGATCAGGGTCCGGAAGCCGCGCGGGCCACAGGGCTGCATTCAGCGCCAGAAACAGGGGATGAGTCGCCGGTGTCACGGCCGGGGGGACCAGTAATTGGTGCTCGGTTGTGGTCCACGGCACGGTCCGGTCGCGCAACAGCAGCCGCGATTCGACACTGTCACGCCACAGCAGGACGCCCGGCGGTTGTCCGTCGGCCACCAGTCCGATCCCGTACACGACATCCTGCCGGGTCACGCTGTCCGACCTGGAAAACTGCACTGAACGGTTCACAGGGCCCGGCAGTGCCGTCAGGCTGACGGCCTGCGGGTTCACCACACGCGGATCGACGGGAGGAAACGACACGGGCGCCGCAGCGGGCCAGAACCGCGTGACGACGGTGGCCGCCAGCAGCGCGACGGCCACGAACGCCGCCGTGTGCCATTCTTTCATCCGCAGGTACTGATACGCGACAGCCGGCACACCAAGCGCGAACAGCGTCCCCAGGTACAACGCCGGCCGGTACCCCTGCAGCGACTGCCCCACAAACGGCCACGAGGTCAGCAGCGCAGGCAGCAACACGCCATTGATCACGCTCACCATCGTCCCGCCTGCCACTCCCGCGACGATGAGGTAGGTGAGGGAGGGAGTGACCACAGCGGCCATGGCGGTGAGGAGAATGACGACGGCATGCTCCAGCATGACGGAGGCCGCCACGAGGGCGGCGTCGCCGGCGTAGAGCCCCATCCATACCCACACGAGCCACGTGACGAAGCCTGGAAACGCTACCAGCGCGGTCAACAGCGTGAGCGACTTGCTGGCCAGTAAAGTCGCCCGCGAAATGGGACGCGAGCGCCAGAAGGCGGTGGAGCCCACGAGCGCGTCCTGCTGGACGATCACGCCGGTCGCAAGGACGAGCATGAGGATACGAAGGCCGTTCAGCACGAGCGCCAGGCGGGCTGACAAGAGGGGCGACGGCACCGGGACGCTGACCAGCCAGGCGTCCACCAGGACGAACAGGCAGAACGCCAGCAGGACAAGGCGCTGGGAGCGAAGGTCGTGGGCGACGAGGTGGAGGATCTGCGTCACGGGATCAGGCTCCAGGCTCCAGGCCCTGGGCTCCAGACCTGTGCGGGGGGGCCAGGGTGTAATCCGGCAGGTGCACGCCGCGAATGACGCGCCCCAGCGAACGGGCCCGCAGAACTACCAGCTCAGCGTCTTTCAGCCAGTCGGCATCCATGACCAGACGCGCGGGATCGGTCTCGAATTTCAACTGCTGCCGCGTGACGAACGGCGTGCCATAGGACGTGAGCAACGTCCGAAAGCGTTCGGAGAGGGTGTCGCTCGCAACGACAGCCTGCTTGCGGCGCGCATTCACCAGTACGTACGCCGCCGGCCGCGGCGCACGCAGTTCGGGCATTGCGAACTCGCGCACCAATACCCAGATCGCCCGATCTTCGGGCGCCATGCCTTCGAACTCGACGACGTATCCGGGGCCGCGCGCACGCGTTCCGAGCGCCAGCGGCACGCGCACGAACACCTCGTACCGCGACGCCTCATAGGTGATGTTCATGGCCAGCACGGCTGGCTGAGTTCCGCGCGCGGCATGAAGGTCGGGACTCACCTCGAGAATCGCGAAGCGGAACCGTTCCTCTGCACTGTTGCGCGGCTCGAACAACTCGACGCCGCCCAGCGCGATCGCCAGACTGGCCCACGGCTGGCGCCCGGGCCGTGGTTCTTGCCCGCCCACCGACCACGACGTCAACTGGGTCGAATCGAAGTTCTCGATGACACCGTCCGGGAACCGCAGGCGTGACTGCACGGCCAGCGGCCGCAGGATGATGGCGTTCGGTGGGCCTTCGTCTTCGAACAGCGCAGTCTGGCCGACCCGCCTGGTGGTGCCCGCGTCCGTGGTCCTCGAGACCGTGCTCGTGCGGACCGATGCCCGGTCGAACTGGATGTCCGGCGTCTCCAGCGACAGGTCCGCGGGCGGTATGACTGGTGCCGCGCCCCACTGGATAAGCGGATACCGGACCGCCAGCAGGAACACCACGAGCGTCAGGGCTGCCAGGACATACGAACGCCGCGTGCGGAGCGTCAGATACTGGTGCGCCGCGATCGCAAGGACAACGAGCGCCGGCACGGCCATGGCCCAGGCGTACGCCCACTCGGGCTGGCGCACGACGAGACCGAACGGCAGCGTCACGCGCGGCAGGAACATCACGGCCACCAGGCCGGCCGTGCCAATCACCATGGCGGCAAGCGCCATGACGATGGCCTGTGCCAGGTGTTTGGTGAGGGCCGCCAGCAACAACGCCAGCACGGCCGCCGCAGTCTGCTCGATCGCCACCCGAAGGGCGGCGGTGCCAGCGTGAGCCGGATCGAAGCCCAGGCCCCAGAACGTCAGGAAACACGCGACGAACGGCAATACGACGGCCACAAGGCCGATCGAGACGATGGCGCTGGCAAAGAGGTCGGCGCGCTGGATGGGCCGCGTCATCCAGAATGCCGTGGTTCCCACGACCGGATGACGCAGCACCAGCGCTGACACGAACACCACCGTCAGCGCGAGGCGCATGACCAGCACCGCCACGTCGAGGCTCATCGCCGGGGCGGCCGTGCCGTCCGGCACGGGAGGGCCCATCCACAACACCAGCGCCTGTGTGGCCAGCACCGCCACCCACGCGGCGAGAAACGGCTTGAGTGACGTCAGGTCGTGGCGGAGAAGGTGGAAGACAGCGGCGATCGGCCATCGGCGATCGGCGATCGGCCCTCGGCCTTCGGCCTTCGGCGGCGTCATGCGGCGCGGCTCCCCCCGGGGGGGGCCGGCTTCAGCCGGCCCCGTCACTCTGTCACCCGATATGCGCGCGCCAGAGCGATGAAGATCTGGCGCAAGGGCAGCGGCGTCACCTGGATGTCCCGCGCGTCGGGCAGGGCCGATCGGATCTCGGCCGCCGACCCGGTTTCCGAGAACGCGCTGTGTACGAACCGCAGCACCGGTCCCGCAGCCTGCGGCAGCAACCACGTCGGCGGCGCGCCCGGCGGCACGGCGGCATCGGCCGGGAACGACACGTCCACCTGCCTGAACCGCGCGAGCATCGACGACACGGGTTCGGCCAGTTCGAGGCGGCCGTGGTTGATGATGCCAATCCAGTCGGCCAGGCGCTCCACTTCGTCGATGTCGTGGGACGACACGAACACGGTCCAGGGCCGTTCGCCGCCGGCCACCTCGAGGATGCCCTGCGAAAACTCCTCGCGCACGAGGGCATCGAGGCCGGCGAAGGGCTCGTCCATAATCAGCAGTTCGGGGCGGTACGCCAGCGACACCAGCAACGCGGCTTTCATCCGCATGCCTCGCGAACACGCTTTCAGCTTCTTGTCGAGCGCCAGGTCGAGCTGCGCCGCCAGGCTGCGGGCGTACGCCGCATCCCATGACGGATAGAACGGCGCGCAATAGTCCAGCAGGCCCTGGACGGTCAGCCAGTCGGGCAGCTCCTGGTTCTCCGAGACGTAGCCAATCCGGGCCAGCAGCGGCGGGCTCATGCGCCGCGAATCCGTGCCGAGCACGGTGGCTTTGCCGCCGGACGGCTCGAGCAGGTTCATCAGCACTTTGATCGTGGTGGTCTTGCCCGCGCCGTTCGGCCCGACCAGGGCAAACACGCTGCCCGTGGGCACGCGCATGGTCAGATCGTGAACGGCTTCGGTGCGGCCGTACTTGCGCGACAGGTGCTCGGTCTCGATTGCGTACTGCATGGCGCCTCCGCCCTACCGGGGTCCCCGGTCGAGACGGCTCCAGTGCTCGGTGACTGCGTCGAGCACATCCTGAACATCGAGGTTGAGGTGACGGGCGTCCACGACGAGGCGCTCCACGTCTTCGCGCAGCAACGCGCGCCGGTCACGCGCGTCGGACGGCGTGCGCTCGGCCACGAACGTGCCGATGCCGGGCCGCACCTCGAGCAGGCCGTCGGCAATCAGTGTGCCGACAACCTTGTGGGCGGTGTTCGGATTGATGCGCAACTCGCGGCTGAGCACCCGCACCGACGGAAACTCGTCACCCGGCCGCAGCCGGGCCGAGACGACGGCCTTCTTCACGGCGAAGACGACCTGCTCGTGAACCGACAGCCCGGGGCGGATGATGACCGTGAACGGAAGCACGATGGTGTACTATGTATACTAGGACAGTGGGGACTGTCAACTGGGGATTGGGGATTGGGGGTTGGGGATTGGGGTAAGGCAGGGGATGTCCCCACCATTCAGGCGTCGGGCGGCGGGCCTGGAGGCGGCAGATGGGTTACGATGACCCCATGAAGCGACACCTTCTCCTCTTCGCGTGCGTCGTTCTGGCTGCCACGACCGCCCTGGCCCAGTCGGGGCCGACCGTCGATCAGCTCATCTCGCTGAAACGCGCGGGGTCGCCGGCGATCTCGCCCGACGGCCGCTTCGTCGCCTACACGGTCCGCGAGCCGAACTGGGACGACGACCGCTACGAGACAGAGATCTGGCTGGCGGAGGTCGCCACGGGCGCCACCCGGCAGCTGACCAACGCGAAGAAGTCGAGTTCGTCGCCCGACTGGTCGCCCGACGGAAAGACCATCGCGTTCACATCGGACCGGTCCGACAAGCAGCAGATCTACGTCATCAGGATGGACGGCGGCGAAGCCGAGCCGGTCACGAGCGCCGAAGACGGCGTGGGCGGCAATTTCGCGTGGTCGCCCGACGGCAAGCACATCGCCTACACGATCACCGACGCCAAGCCAGATGACTGGAAAGCGCGCGACAAGAAATACGGCGATTTCGAGATCGTCGACGCCGACCACCGCCTGTCGCACCTGTGGGTCATCGACCTGGCCACCAAGACGCCGAAACGCCTGACGTCCGGCGCCTTCACCGTGGGCAGCTTCGACTGGTCGCCGGACAACGCGTCGATCGCCTTCGATCACTCCGTCAACAGCGACCCGTCCAACTCCCACACGATCGACATTTCGGTGGTGTCGGTGGCCGACGCGAAGATCCGGCCGCTCGTGAAGCAGGACGGGGTCGACAACCGCCCTCGCTGGTCACACGACGGCCGGACGATTGTCTTCTCGTCGTCCATGGCCGAACCTTTCTTCTACTTCAAGAACACAAGACTGGCTTCCATCCCCGCGTCCGGCGGCACCATCTCGGTTCTCACGAAGACCTTCGACGAGAACCCGGGACTGATCGCCTGGCGGAAGGGCGGCATCCTGTTCAGCGCCTCGCAGAAGACAGCCGCCGGCGTGTTCGTTCTGAATCCTGCAACGTTGGCCGTGACACGCGTCACGCCCGACGACAAGCGGGTTTATGCCTCGGCCAGTTTTGCTGCCGACGGCTCGGGTGCGATGGCCTTCATCCGCAGCGGGCCGGGCGAGTTTCCCGAAGTCTGGTCGCTCTCCGTGGCCAATGGCACGCTGAAGAAGCTGACCGACATGGCCGCCCAGACGGCGTCCTGGCCGCAGCCGTCCCAGGAAGTCATCACCTGGAAGAGCAAGGACGGCGCGTCCATCGAAGGCGTCCTTCACAAGCCTGCGAACTTCCAGGCGGGCAAGAAGTACCCGCTGCTGATCGTGATCCACGGCGGCCCGACGGGCATCTCGCGCCCGGTGCCGTTCGGCTCCACCAGCGTCTACCCCATCGACATCTGGCTCAACAACGGCGCGCTGGTGCTCGAACCGAACTACCGCGGCAGCGCGGGGTACGGCGAAGCCTTCCGCTCGCTCAACGTGCGCAACCTCGGCATCGGCGACGCCTGGGACGTCATCTCGGGCATCGACCACCTCGTGGCCCAGGGCCTGGTGGACAACGACAAGGTGGGCACGATGGGCTGGAGCCAGGGGGGCTACATCTCGGCGTTCCTGACGACCCACGACAGCGCGCGGTTCAAGGCGGTGTCGGTGGGCGCGGGCATCTCGAACTGGATGACGTATTACGTCAACACCGACATTCATCCGTTCACGCGCCAGTACCTCAAGGCGACGCCGTGGGACGACCCGAAGATCTACGCCGACACGTCGCCCATGACCTATATCAAGCAGGCGAAAGCGCCCACGCTCATCCAGCACGGCGAACTGGACCGGCGCGTGCCGATCCCGAACGCCTACGAACTCTACCAGGGCCTGCAGGACGTCGGCGTGCCCGCGAAGCTCATCGTCTACAAGGGCTTCGGCCACGGCCTCACCAAGCCCAAGGCACATCGCGCGGCGATGGAGCACAACCTCGAGTGGTTCGGGAAGTACATCTGGTGACCCTGGGGGTCAGACCTTGAATTGACAGGTCGCCCCCTTCCGTCCGACCTGTCAATTCAAGGTCTGAC
>CAYJPV010000015.1:94194-117391 GCA_964372095.1 uncultured Vicinamibacterales bacterium
CCCTTCATTCCCCCGCCCCCCCCATCCCCCCCCCCCGCAAAATAAAGGGTCGCACCCCCTCGTAGCCTGTTGCCCCCGGGAGTCCCGCCCTATGGATGACATCGTTCTTCTCGCCCGGTGGCAGTTCGCCATCACGTGCGTCTACCACTTCTTCTTCGTCCCGCTGACGCTCGGCCTGGTCTGGGTCGTCGCGGGCCTGCACACCGCGTGGCACATCACCGGCAAAGACGTCTGGCTGAAGCTCACCCGTTTCTGGGGCAAGCTCTTCCTGATCAACTTCGCCATGGGCCTCGTGACGGGCATCGTCATGGAGTTCCAGTTCGGCATGAACTGGTCCGAGTACTCCCGGTTCGTGGGTGATATCTTTGGCGCGCCTCTCGCCATCGAAGCCCTGCTGGCGTTTTTCCTCGAATCGACGTTCCTCGGGCTCTGGATCTTCGGGTGGGACAAGCTGCCGAAGAAGGTGCACCTCGCGTGTATCTGGGTCGTCGCCTTCGGATCGAACCTCTCGGCGCTCTGGATCCTCATCGCCAACTCGTTCATGCAGCAGCCGGTGGGATACGTGCTCGCCAACGGCCGCGCCGAGATGAACGACTTCGCGGCGCTGGTATTCAATCCCCACGTGTTCGTCCAGTTCCCCCACGTGATCACGGGCGCGATGGCCATGGCCGGTTTTTTCGTCCTCGGCATCAGCGCCTGGCACCTGCGCCGGGCCACCGATGACGCGAACCGCGACGCGTTTACGCGCTCGTTCCGGATTGGCGCGGTCTACGCCCTGGTGGCCAGCCTCGCCGTTGCGCTGGTCGGCCATTCGCAGGCGCAGTACATGATCAAGGCGCAGCCGATGAAGATGGCGGCGGCCGAGGCCCTCTGGGAGAACGCCGATCCGGCGCCGCTGTCTCTTTTCACCTGGGGCAACGAACCCGAGCGGCGGGACGTCTGGGCCATCAAGGCGCCGGGCCTGCTGAGTTTCCTCGCCTACAACCGGTTCACGGGCGAGGTGAAAGGCATCCGCGAACTGCAGGCCGAGGCGGAGCAGCGGTATGGTCCAGGTAACTACGTCCCGCCGGTCAAGTGGACGTACTGGACCTTCCGCGCCATGGTCGGCGCCGGGACGCTCATGCTGCTGCTCGGCGCCTGGGCCGTCTTCGCAAGCCGCCGCTCCGCGCCGGTGCCCCGAGGCCTGCTGCTGACGCTGCTCCTGCCCGCGATGTCGCTGCCCTACATCGCCCACAGCACGGGCTGGATCTTCACGGAGATCGGCCGATCACCCTGGATCGTCTACGGCCTCCAGAAGATCACCGACGGGGTCTCGCCGGCTGTCTCCGCCGGCGAACTGTGGCTCACGCTGGTGGGCTTCACCCTGCTCTACGGCGCGTTGATGGTCGCCGACGTGTACCTGCTGGCGAAGTACGCCCGCGGGGGCGTGACGAACGTGGCTCTGCACGGCGGCGAAGCCCTGGCCGAACCGGCACGCGGGTAAGGGGAGGCACATCATGGATCTCAATACACTCTGGTTCATCCTGATCGGCGTCCTCTTCGTGGGCTTTCTCATCCTCGAAGGTTTCGATTACGGCGTCGGCATCCTGCTGCCGTTCGTGGCGAAATCCGACAGCGAACGCCGGCGCGTGATCAACACGATCGGCCCGGTCTGGGACGGCAACGAAGTGTGGGTGCTGACGGCGGGCGGCGCCATGTTTGCGGCATTCCCGCACTGGTACGCCACGCTCTTCAGCGGCTTCTACCTGGCCCTCTTCCTCATGCTCGCGGCGCTCATCGTCCGGGGCGTGGCGTTCGAGTTCCGCAGCAAAGACGGCAACCCGCGGTGGCGGGCCACCTGGGACTGGATGATCTTCATCGGCTCGGCCGTGCCGGCGCTGCTCTGGGGCGTCGCCCTGGGCAACATCCTTACGGGCGTGCCGATCGATGCGAACAAGACCTACGTGGGCGGGTTCTTCAACCTGCTGAACCCGTACGCGCTCATCGCCGGCCTGACCACACTGGCCGCTTTCATCACGCACGGCGCGATCTTCCTGCACCTGAAAAGCACGGACCCGATCAAGGAACGGGCGATGTGGGTGATTAGGCGCTTTGGCCCGGTAGCCACGGTCCTGGTTGCGATGTTCGTCGTCGCCACGTACGCGTGGACCGACGCGTTCGCGCGCCTGGGCGTGAATCCCGGCTTCGTGCCGATCTTCGCCATCGTCTCCATGCTCGCGGCTGGCGCGTTCGTCCGCAGCGAGCGCATGGGGTGGGCGTTTACCATGACATGCGTGGCCATCGCCTTCGCCACGATCACGATCTTCATGTCGCTCTACCCCCGCGTCATGGTGTCGAGCCTGAACGCGGACTGGAGCCTGACGATCTACAACGCCTCGTCGACGCCGTACACGCTGAAGGTGATGAGCATCATCGCGCTCATCTTCGTGCCGCTCGTGCTCGTGTACCAGGGCTGGACCTACTGGGTCTTCCGCCACCGCATCAGTGCCGAGACCAAGCTCGAGTACTGAGTCGTCCCTCCTGACGGGCACGGTGCTCCGCACGCTGTTCGCCGCCGTGGCGGCGGGCAGCGGGGCGGGCGTGCTCCTGATCTTCCAGTGCGTCCTCCTGGGCCGCGCCGTTGACGACGTGCTCGTCGGCGGCGCGGGCGTGTCCGCGCTCTATCCCGCCATCGGGTGGCTGCTCGCCGTCGCCGCCGCGCGCGCCCTGCTCACGTGGTCGGGCGACACCCTCGCCGGCCGCGCCGCCGCCGCCGCGAAAACACGCCTGCGCCAGCAGGCGCTGATCGCCACCGTTCGCGGCGGCCCTGCCGCCCTGCGATCGGAGCGTGCCGGCGATGTGCTCCACGCCCTGACCAGCGGGCTGGATCAACTCGATCCGTATGTCGCGCAGTTCCTGCCGCAGGCGGCCCTCAGCCTGGTCATTCCCGCTCTCGTCCTGGTGACCGTCGCGTGGCTCGACCCGCTGTCGGCGGTCGTGCTGGCTGTGACGGGCCCGCTGATGCCGCTCTTCATGTGGCTCATCGGCAGCACCGCGCGGATGCGGGCCCGCCAGCAGTGGAAGACGATGGCCCGCCTCAGCGCGCGGTTTCTCGACGCGATCCGCTCGCTCGCCACGCTGACCGTCTTCGGCGCGGCCGACACCGAGGCGGACGTACTCGCTTCACGAGGCGCTCAGTTCCGCGACGTGACGATGGCCGTGTTGCGCGTGGCGTTCTTGTCGGCGCTGGTGCTGGAGTTGCTGGGAACGATCGGCGTCGCCATCGTGTCGGTGGAGGTCGGGCTGCGGCTGCTGTACGGGCACATCGCGTTTCGCGACGCATTCGTGGTGCTGCTGCTCGCACCCGAGTTCTACCGGCCGCTGCGCGCGCTCGGCGCCGCGTTCCATGCCGGACTTGCGGGGCGAGAGGCGCTGGCGCGGGTCGTGGAACTGGGCGCCGAAACATCCGTGGGCGAGTCCCCGGGTCCGGCGTCGGCGCGGGACGCGGCCTCGTCCTACGCTCGGACTCGACATGGCCTGCCCCGCCGAAGCCTCTGGCGAAGGCGGGCCGGAGAAACGACGGGCGCCCCCGCCGTTCGCCTGAACGGCGTGTCGTTTACGTATCGGGCGGACACGCCGCCGGCGCTTCGCGGCGTATCGCTCGGCATCCCGGCTGGATCGACCCTGGCGCTCGTGGGTCCGACGGGGTCGGGCAAGAGCACCGTTGCCAGACTGGTATTGGGATTCCTCGAGGCGCAGGCTGGAACGGTCGAGGTGGATGGGCAGGCGCTGGGCCCGGCATCCCGTGCGGCCTGGCGGCGGCGGATGGCATGGGTCCCGCAGCAGCCGCATCTGTTCGAGGGCAGCGTGCGCGACAACCTGCTCATCGCCAGGCCAGACGCCACCGATGAGGAAGTGCGGGAGGCGCTGGAACGGGCGAGAGCCGATGTCTTCGTGCAGGGGTTGCCGCAGGGCCTCGACACCGCGCTTGGCGACCGCGGTGAACGGCTGTCCAGCGGCCAGGCGCAGCGCATCGCCATCGCACGCGCGTTCCTGAAGGACGCGCCGATGGTCGTGCTGGACGAACCGACGGCGTTCCTCGATCCCGACACCGAGGCCGAGATCTCGACGGCGCTGGCCGACTTGCGCGCCGGAAGGACGGTCCTGCTGATCGCACACCGACTTTCGACCGTCGTGACTGCCGACGCTATTGTCCTCCTTCAGAACGGGTCCGTCGTCGCACAAGGCTCGCACCGCGACCTGCTCGCGTCATGTGAGGCATACGCGCACATGGTGGGGGTGGCATGACCCGCCTCTGGTGGACGCGCCTCGTCGGTGGCGAAGAGCCGGCGCTGGCACGGGCGGCCCTGTTGCAGGCGATGACGGGGCTGTTCGGCGTCGCCCTGCTCGGGACGTCTGCCTGGCTGATCGCCACCGCCGCCGGACGTCCTTCCGTCGCCGTGCTCGCCGTGGCCATTGTCGGCGTCCGCTTCTTCGGCCTGGCACGGGGCGTGAGCCGCTACATCGAACGCCTGGCGACGCATCGCGTGACGCTGGATCTGCTGGCCGGGATCCGGGCCCGGGTGTTCAGCCGCCTCGTGCCGCTGGGGCCCGCGTGGCTGCACGGCCGCGGCCGCGGAGACGTGCTGACACGCCTGGTGGCCGACGTGGAATCGCTGGAGGGGCTGTTCGTGCGCGTGGGCGTGCCCGCGGCAGCGGCGATGTTCGTGACGGTCGCGGTGCTTGGACTGATGACGTGGTACTGGTGGCCCCTGGCGATTGTGCTGGGGTCGGGCCTCGCGTTGGTCGGCGTCCTACTGCCGCTTGTGTTCGGCCTCGCGGGCAGGCAAATCGGCGTACGCGCGGCGGCGGAGCGGGCGGCGTTGACCGGTCGGGTTGCCGACATCCTGCAGGGACTCGCCGATCTCGCTGTGTTCGATCGGGCACACCATCACGTTCGTCGGGCGCTGCGGCTGAACCGGCGGAGCGCGCAGACACAGGTCACAACCGCGGCTGCCACCGCCGCCGGGACGGCGTTGTCCGCGCTGACGATCGACGTGACCGCGGCAGGCGCGCTGGCTGTCG
Source organism: uncultured Vicinamibacterales bacterium (assembly GCA_964372095.1). GTDB lineage: Bacteria > Acidobacteriota > Vicinamibacteria > Vicinamibacterales > JAKQTR01 > CAYJPV01. The sequence continues at coordinate 99,259 of CAYJPV010000015.1, forward strand.
CGGCGTTCGCCGCGTCGCAAGGCCAGTTCGATCGTGTGGTCGTGGCCGTCGTGGTCCTTGTCGTCATGGCGTCTTTCGAGACCGCGCAGACACTGGCCGCGGCATTCCAGGGCCTGGGCGGCCATCGGGCGGCCGCCGCGCGAATCCGGGAGTTGATGGACGCCCGGCCCGCGGTCACCGACCCGGCGCAGCCAGCGCCGGCGACTGCCGGGCTTCGCCTCGATGTCCGGAACCTGACGTTCACGTATCCAGGCGAGCGGGTTCCCGCTCTCGTGAATGTGGACGTGACCCTCGAGCGCGGCCGCGTTGTGGCCGTCGTCGGAGGCAGCGGTTCGGGGAAGTCGACGATCGTGAGCCTGCTGTCGCGCCACTGGGAGGTGACGCCGGGAACGGTCACGATCGACGGGCACGATGTGCGCGACCGGGCCGTCAGGGACACGCGCGGTCTGCTGTCGGTCGCCGCTCAGCCAGTCGGGATTCTGACCGGCACACTGCGTGAGAATCTGATTCTGTCAGGGCCGGATTCAGCCGGACGTGCGCTGCCGGATGACGCCCTCTGGCGCGTGCTCGATGCCATTGGCCTTGGTCCCACCGTGCGCCGGCTTCCAGACCGGCTCGACACCTGGATGGGGGAACAGGGCGCGGACCTGTCTGGCGGCGAACAACAGCGGTTGGCCCTGGCGCGGGCGCTCCTGCGCGACGCGCCGTTCATGATCCTGGACGAACCGACGGCGCATCTCGATGCCCGCAGCGAACGCGAGATGCTCGCCGTGCTGGAGGGTGAACGCGCACAACGAGGCATCCTGCTCACCACGCATCGCCTTGGCGGGCTCGTGAACGCCGACGAGATTGTCGTGCTGCACGAAGGGCGGGTTGTGCAACGCGGCACGTACGCGGAACTCGCGTCCGCGCCGGGGTGGTTCAGCCGCATGCTCGCCCTGCAGCCGTCATTGGTCGAGCCTTGACATTAATGGACATATGCTCATAATGGACATGGAGCGTGTTCCATGCCCCGTCCGTTCTGCCACCGCCGCATCGCCGGCCAGCCCGCCGCCTCCATCTTCAAGCCTGTCGGCATTCCGATGACCGACCTGGACGAAGTGGTGATGACGCTGGACGAGTTCGAGGCCGTCCGGCTCGCCGATCTCGGCAAGCTCTACCAGGAACGCGCCGCCGAACAGATGGGCGTGTCGCGCCCCACCTTCTCGCGCATCGTTGAATCGGCCCACGCCAAGATCGCGGACGCGATCGTCCACGGCAAGGCACTCAGAATCGAAGGCGGCCCGGTCGAGGTCGACGCGGGCCCCAGGCGATGCTGCGGGATACACGACCAGGCGCGGGGCTCGCGCGGCCGGCAACCACTCCACAGGCCTTCATCCATCCCATCAAAGGACACGACATCATGACGATCTGTATTCCCGTCACCGACAACCAGGGCCTCGCCAGCCCGGTGTGCGCGCACTTCGGCTCCGCTCCGTACTTCCTGATGGTCGAGACCGACACGGGCGCGTGCCGCGCCATCGAAAACCGCAACCAGCATCACGCCCACGGCATGTGCCAGCCGCTGGCGGCCCTCCAGGGCGAACGCCTCGACGCCATCGTCGTGGGCGGCATCGGCATGGGCGCCCTCAACAAGCTGATGATGGCCGGCCTGACGGTGTACCAGGCCCAGCACCCGACGGTCGAACAGACGCTGGCCGCCTTCGCCGCAGGCACGCTGCCCACCATGACGCCCGCATCGGCGTGCGGCGGCCATGCTCACGGCCACAGCCACTAATGGGGACGGTTTCAGAACCTGCGTGGGCGGCCTGTAATGCACACCGCGAGAACGGGTTCTGAAACCGGTTCCCCGGGCTTCGCCCGGAACCTGCGCTGATAGAGAACGCTCATGTCCACGACGCTGATTTACGTTCTCGTGTCGTCGCTGGCAGGCGGCATCATTGCCGTCCTGCTGGCGGCGACGGTCCTGACGCTGAACCGCCAGTGGCTGGAACGCGCGTTGCCGCGCCTGATCGCGTTTTCGACCGGCACGCTCCTCGGGTCGGCGCTGCTCGGCATGCTGCCCCACGCGTCGCGCAGTCTCGCGGGACCGGTGCTGTTCCGCACGCTGCTGTTCGCCGTCGGCGGGTTCTACATCCTCGAGAAGCTCCTCATCTGGCGCCACTGCCACAAGCAGGATTGCGACGTACACGCCATCTCGGGTCCTCTGCTGCTCCTGGGCGACGCGTTCCACAACTTCGTGGACGGACTCGTGATTGCCGGCGCGTTCCTGACGTCGGTGCCGCTCGGGATCGCCACGGCGCTGTCCACCATCGCTCACGAGGTGCCGCAGGAACTCGGCGAGTTCGTCGTCTACCTGAAGCAGGGATATTCACGCCGACGCGCCCTGGCATTGAACTCGCTGACCAGCCTGACCACGGTGCTGGGGGCGGTCATCGGGTACATGTATTTCTCGACGGTGCGCCAGGCGGGCGGCTACTTTCTCGCCATCGCCGCCGGCGGATTTCTGTACGTGGCGCTGGCAGACCTGATACCCTCCCAACGCGGCCGGACGTCGATGCAGGAGACAGTGATTGACCTGGCCCTCATGACGGCCGGCGTCGTGCTGATCGGATCGATAGCGGCCTCCCACGGCCACTGACACCTGACGCCCGGAGAAGAGACCACGATGGAGCCTCGATCGACACTGCAGGAACGGCGACAACACTTCGACACGCGGACACGGTGTTACGTCGAACACGGGTACGACCGCGTCGAAGCGGCGCGGTTCGTGGCGTCGGTTCTTGATCCCTCGCGAGACGGACAGGTGCTGGACATCGGCACGGGCAAGGGCCTCCTGGCGGTGGCGCTGGCCGCCCGCGGCCCGTCGGTGGTCACGGTGGATCCGGATGCCGCCGACCAGGAACTGGCGGCCTTGCTGGCCCGCGAGGCCGGCGTCGACGCGCATATGCAGATCATCACAGGCAGTGCCGCCTTGCTGCCGTTCCCAGACGGCCATTTCAGCGCGGCCGCATCGATGGACGTCCTGCACCACCTCACGGAGCTCGAACCGGTCCTCAAAGAGGTGGTTCGCGTGCTCAACCCGCACGGAGAACTGCTGCTGGCCGACTTCTCGCGCGAAGGGTTCGACATGGTCACCCGCGTGCACCAGGAAGAAGGCCGGGTCCACCCCGAGAGCGGCCTCACGATTGACGATGCGGCGGCGCTGCTGCAGCAGTGGGGGTTCGGCACCGTGGTCCGGTTTACACGCCAGCTGCACGACATCGCCGTCTTCACGCGACACAATCACGCCTTGGGCCAGGATACGCTGCACGACACCTGCCGGACGGTCCACCCGCACTGCATCGTGTGTGGCACCGACAATCCGCACGGCCTGCAGCTCAAGTTCTCGGTCCAGCCGGACCGCTCGGTCCACGCGACGTTCCGCGGCGGCGCCGCGTACCAGGGGTACCCCGATGCGCTGCACGGCGGGCTCCTGGCGACACTGCTCGACGCCGCCATGACCAACTGCCTGTTCTCGCGGGGCATTACGGCCGTGACGGCGCGGCTCAACGTCCGCTATCTCAGCCCCGCCCGCTGGTACCAGCCATGCGAGATCACCGCCAGGCTCGAACGGACCGCGCGGGACGTCCGGTACCTGAACGGCGAGGTGCGGCAGGACGGCCATGTGGTGGCACGGGCGTCGGGAACGTTCATCGGACGCCACCCGGAGCCGGGGACGGGCGAACAGCCGCTGGCTCATGAGCATGAAGACGAACGCACGTGATCTGAAGGAGGGACCATCGTGAGCGAACCAGTACGCGTCGGCATCATCATCTGCGATCGATACAGCACCTGTGCGGGCGGTAAGTGTCTCCGGTCTCTTCGCGCGCGGGAAGGCGCGTTCGAGGCGTACAAGGGCCAGGATGCCGAACTGGTCGGGTTCACGACCTGCGGCGGCTGCCCGGGGGGCAACATCGAATACGCACCCGAGGAGATGAAGAAGAACGGCGCAACGGTCATCCACCTGGCCACCGGCCTGGTGGTCGGCTACCCGCCCTGCCCCCATATCGATCATTTCGTGAAGTTCATTCCCGAGAAGTACGGCATTCCGGTCGTCATCGGGACACACCCGATACCCGAGAAGTACCTGAAGACACACACCGCCTGCGAGACGTGGGCCGGGCCGGAATGGCCGGCGCGCCTGGCGCCCACCATGACCACGCAGGCGACACGACTGGCCTACGATTAGCGCCGAAGGTACACTGTTCAGCGGCACAGGAGGCGTCATCACATGGACAAGAACAAGAGCATCGAACTCCTCAACAGGAGCGTGGCGGACGAACTGCAGGCGGTTCACCAGTACATGTACTGGCATTTCCATCTCGACGATCAGGGCTTTGGCCCCCTGAGCACGATGTTCAGGCGGATCGCCATCGAAGAGATGATGCACATCGAGAAACTGGCTGAGCGCATCCTGTTCCTGAAGGGCGATGTCGAGATGGTCGCGGCCGGCCCGGTGGAACGGGTGACGGAACCCGAGGCGATCGTGAAACGTGCCGCCGAGATGGAATACGAGGCGATCGGGATCTACAACAACTACGCCATCCAGTGCGGCCAGAACGCCGACTCGATGTCGAAACAGATGTTCGAGGCGCTGGTCGGCGACGAAGAGCGGCACTTCGCCGAGTTCGACAAACAACTCGACAACATCAAGCGGTTCGGTCCGAACTACCTGGCCTTGCAGTCGTTCAGCGCGGGCGCCGCGCCGGCGGCGCCCGGGGCGTAGGGCTATCTCGAGAGGCTAGAGGCTAGAGGCTAGACGCTAGAGGCTAGGGGCTAGGGGCTAGGGAAAGACAGGGGATGTCCCCTGCCCCACGCCCCATGTCCCATGTCCCTTGCCCCTTCAAGCTACGGCCCGCTACCCCCCGAACGCGAGCCCCTGCACGAGGGCGTCGAGTTCGGACTGCAGTTTCTGGCGCCGCACTTCGCGTTCGGCAATTTCACGCTTCAACGCGGCCAGGCGATTCTCCTGCTCGTCCAGCTCTCGCGTGTACCGGGCGACCAGGGTCTTCTCTTCGGTCCGCCCGCCCAGTGCCTTGAGGTTCTCGCGCAGCCGGCCCTGATCCTCGAAGATCTGCCGCACTTCGGCATTCCGCGCGTCAATCTCGCCAGCGACGACGGCGATCTCGTTCTTCTTGGCCAGCACGCCCCTCAACGCCAACTCGGCTTCTGGCGTGAGTGCCTGCTGGCGCACCAGCAACGCCAGCTGATCGTCGTCCAGGCTCGACACCCGGTACGTGGTCTCGGCTGCCCGCATCTCGTCCACGGTCAAGGACGCGGTGGACTTCGGCGCCACGGCCACCTTGAACCGGTAGACGTTCGGCGCGGTCTCGTCGGGTTTCGTGGCACTCAGCAGTTGCCATCCCCCGCGGTGGGGATGCTCGATGACCAGCGTCCGGGCTTTGTTGTCTTCGTTACGAACCGTGTAGGTCCGTTTGTCGCGGTATTCGCGCTGCGTGATCAGCAGGCCACGCGCGACCCGCACACGGGTGACACGCTCGGGCGTCGACGTTTCGCTTTTCACGTCCACGAGCAGCGCCAGGTCGGACGCGTACGACAGGATCCGCTTCTCGCCCGGCTTGACGGCGTCCAGGAGCCCTTCGCCCGTGAACGTCGCGTCTTCGAGGACCGAGATGCTGCCGCCATCGAGGGTGAATGGCGTCGAGTTGGTGATCCACACGGCCGTTCGCGGCCGCGATCCGGTGGACGCGTTCCACACGGACACGCGTTCGGCTTCCACGCTGCCGTTCAGAATCGGCACCAGCGCCGACTGGTTCTTGCGGATGGTCACGGGTTCTTTCAGCCGGTATTCGAACAGGTCTCCGAGTTCGCGCCCTTCGGCAGCCGCTTCGACCTTGGCCATCGCCACGGCAGCCATCTCGCGCATCGGCGCGGGCGCAGGCGCAGGCGGCGGCGGGGCTTCGGGCAGCCCGCCCACCATGCCACCAACCACACCGGGAGGCACCCTCGCATACGCGCGCTCCGTGGCCACACTCTCGGCCACCGTGTCCTCGGCGCCGGTCGCGAGGGTCGCTTCGTGGGTCTGGGGCGTGAGCTGCATCGCCGATGGCAGCGGAATCACCGGCCGCCGGGCATACAACGGCTGCGACAACTGCTGGATGAACGACTGCGGCGAACCGGCCACCAGCGACAGCTCGACCTGCGTCCAGTCTTCGCCAATGGTGTTGTCCACAATCGCCCAGCCCTGCAACAACGGTTTGTCACCGGCCTTTGACGGCAACACGAGGCGGTACGTACTCTTCCAGACCGGCACCTCGCTGATGTAACTCACGTACAACTGCCGATCGCCGCTGCCCGCCGTCGCGATGTTCATCCGCCGCAGGTCGCGCTGGCGCGTGGACGCCACGATGTCCAGGTACCGCCTGACGTCGCCGCGCAGCTCGCTTTCGAGTACGCGCACCGACACCCGCGGCGTCACCTCGACGGTCCGCAACTCGCCGGCATCCGTGATCAGGGCCAGTTCCCGCGACTCGACCGGTTTGCCGGCGTCGTCCCTCGTCCTCGACTCCACGCTCAGGATGCGCCCCACAACGGTCGCCCCGCCCGACTGCACCTCGACACGTGCGCCCCGCATGGCACTCAGAAACGCCATCACGGTCGTTTCTTCCTCCAGCGGCAGCGATAACGCACCCAGACGCCGGTTGGCCGGGTCGTCGGTGTTGAAGCTGATGCCGGTCACCTTGCCGTTGCCCAGGTCCACCGTCGTCAGCGACTTCAGCACATCGTTCAACTGCCCGCTCGTGAAGTCGATGGTCACCTGCTGCGTGCCGCGCACGCGCCCGAGATGCTCGAAGAACCCGACGCCGTTCTTGTAGAGCACGACGCGCTTCACAGGCAGGCGGTCCGCATCAGCCGCGGCAACGGCCGGCACATCGGCCGCCACTCCCGCGCCCTGCTGCGCATACCCGGCCTGCCCCATCACGACGGCCACACACACGACTGCCAGCACGTATCGCATAACGCCTCCCACGGGGGTATTAGACACTACTTCCGGGCCTGCGGCTTATGACCTGTGGCCTGCGGCCGCTTGTGGCTCCAGCCGTAGGCCGCAAGCCGCAAGCCGTAGGCCGTATTGACACCGCCCTCCTCCCTCCGCTAGTCTGAGATTCTGATGTTCGCCTGCTTCCACGCCCGCCATCACCATCATCACCGCCATACCAGCGGTCCGGCGATGCTGCGCGCGTTGAACACGAACTAGCAACTCTCCTCAACGCACCCCACACCATCCAGCCGGGCCATCCGGCTTTTTCTTTGTACCAGTTGATACCGAATCAAGACAGGTGCTTCGGCTCGTCGCGTTGCTCCTCGGTATCCGCGCGGTATCCACGAGTAGTCAGTAGGCAGTAGGCAGTAGGCAGAGGGCGCCCATGCCCCATGCCCCACCTGTCCGCCATAGCCCGAAGGGCGACGGTGGATGCCCCATGCCCCATGCGACAGGATGACCCGATGGATTTCACGAAACTGAACGGCCTGATACCCGCCGTCGCGCAAGACGACGAAACGGGTGAAGTACTGATGCTGGGCTTCATGAACGACGAAGCCCTTCAGCGAACCCTGGACACGGGATTCGCCACCTTCTACAGCCGCAGCCGCCAGACGTTGTGGCTGAAAGGCGAGACGTCGGGCAACCGGCTGGCGGTGCGCCAGGTGCTCGCCGACTGCGACGACGACTCGGTGGTCCTTCGCGTCGTACGGCAGGGCGACGGCAACGTCTGCCACACGGGCACGCGCAGCTGCTTCACGCGCGAACTCACCCTCGCGCCAGCCTTCGGCGACCCCGGACCCTGCGTCCCTTGCCCCTTGCCCCTTGACCCTTGCCCCCTGCCCCTTGCCCCTACTCGTCACTCCGAGCCGGGAGGTGCCGCATGACACTCAAACTGGGCATTCCCAAAGGTTCGCTGCAGGACTCGACCGTCCAGTTGTTCGCACGGGCGGGATTCAACATCTATGTGAATCCGCGGTCGTACTTTCCGACGATCGACGATCCGCAGATCGAGTGCATGCTGATTCGCGCCCAGGAGATGGCGCGCTACGTCGCCGACCGCGTGCTCGACGCCGGGCTGACGGGGCAGGACTGGATTGCCGAACAGACGGCCGCCAACCACCGCGGGCCGGTGGTGCCGCTCGCCGACCTGGTCTACGCCAAACAGAGTTTCGGCAAGGTGCGCTGGGTCCTTGCGGTGCCGCAGGACTCGCCGTACCAGACGGCCGCCGATCTCGAAGGCGCCACCATCGCCACCGAACTGGTGCGCGTGACGCAGGCCTGGTTCGCCGACCGCAACGTGAACGTCAACGTCGAGTTCTCCTGGGGCGCCACCGAGGTCAAGCCCCCCATGCTGGCCGACGCCATCGTCGAAGCCACCGAGACGGGATCGACGCTGCGCGCGAACCGGCTGCGCATCATCGATACGGTGATGGAGTCGAATACGCAACTCATCGCCAACCCGGCGGCGCTCGAGGACGAGTGGAAACGCACGAAACTGGCGAACCTTGCCCTGCTGCTGCAGGCAGCCATCGACGCGCACGGCCGCGTGGGCCTGATGCTCAACGTCGAGCGGTCGAATCTGGACGCCATCCTCGCGCTGCTGCCGGCGCTGCAGCGGCCGACGGTCTCGCCGCTGGCCGACTCGAACTGGATTGCGGTCAACACCGTGCTCGAAGAACGCCTCGCGCGCGACCTGATCCCCCGGCTCAAATCCGCCGGCGGACAAGGCATCGTCGAATACCCGCTCAACAAGATTGTCCTGTAGGAGGTTGTCATGATCCCGATTCTCTCGACCGACGACCCCGCCGCCTCGACGATCCTGGACTGGCGGGTGACCGCGGACGCGGCGCTGGCCCGCCGCGTCCGAGCCATTGTCAACGCCGTGCGGACCGGCGGCGACGAGGCGCTGGGACGTTTCGCCCGGCGCTACGACGGATTCGGCGGTCCGTACGAAATTCCGAAAGAGACGTGGCACCGCGCGGCGAGGTCGGTGCCGGCAGCCACACGCCGCGCGATTGCCGCGTGCGCGCGCAACATTCGCACGGTGGCCCGTACCCAGCGTATGCGGTCCTCACGTGTGGTCGTGGCGCCCGGCGTGGTCATCGAGCAGCGAGTGGTGCCGTTCGATCGTGTGGGCTGTTACGTGCCCGGCGGCCGGTATCCGCTGCCGTCGTCGCTGCTGATGACGGCCATCCCCGCTGAGGTCGCCGGCGTGCGCGAGATCGTGGTGGCGTGTCCGCAACCTGATGCGGTGGTGCTGGCGGCCGCGCTCGAGGCGGGCGCCACCCGCGTGTTCCGCATCGGCGGCGCGCAGGCGGTGGCGGCCCTGGCCTACGGCACCGAGACCGTGCCGCGCGTCGACAAGATCGTGGGGCCTGGCAACCGATTCGTCGCGGCGGCCAAGAGCCTCGTGTCGCGAGATTGCGGTATCGATTTCGAAGCGGGCCCCACGGAACTGGTGTGGCTCACCGACACGGCGCGCCCGGACTGGGTGGCCCTCGACCTGATCGCCCAGGCGGAACACGACCCCGACGCCCGGGCCCTGGTCGTCACGACATCGAAGGCACTCGCCAACGCCATCGCCAAGGCCGTGGCCGCGTCCGTGCCTTCGACCGGCCCGGCGGCTGCGGCGCTCCGGCGCAACGGCGCCATCCTGATCGCCCGGAACCGCACGGAAGCCCGGGCCCTGGTGGATCGGATCGCGCCCGAACACCTGGCCACGGACGACAAGGCCGCGCTGTCGGGCACCCCACGGGCGGGCACGGTCTTCTTTGGCGGCTTCGCCGCGCCGGCTGCGGGCGACTATGCCACCGGCTCAAACCACGTCCTGCCAACCGCCGGCACCGCACGGATGCGCGGCGGACTGTCGGCCGCCGACTTCGTGCGTTCGGTCGCGGTGCAGCGTATTACCCGGGCTGGACTGGCACGCATCGCCACCGCCGCCACCACCCTCGCCCGGGTCGAAGGACTGACGGCACACGCCGCCTCCATCGATTCGAGGTTGTCATGAGCACGGGTTACCTCTACGAACCGCTTCCCGATGCGCCGGATGGTGTGCGTCTGCACCTGAACGAGAACACCGATGGGTGCTCGCCGGCCGTGCTGCGCGCCATCCGAAGACTGACGCGGCAGGATGTGGCCTGGTACCCCGCGTACCAGGAGGCGACGCAGGCCGTCGCCGACGTCTTTGGTGTGCCGGCGGATCAGGTGCTGCTCAGCAACGGCCTCGACGAGGGCATTCTGACCCTCGCCCTCGCGCTGCTTCCCCGTCAGGCCGGGCCGTCTAGCGCGGTCGTCGTGGAACCGGCGTACGGACTGTACGGCCCGGCCGCCGCCCTCGCCGGCGCGACGGTCAGGCCCGCGTTGCCGAAAGCAGATCTGTCGTTCGATGCCGGCAACGTCCTGGGCGCCATCGCGCCCGATACCCGGCTCATCATGATGAGCAATCCCAACAACCCGGCCGGGCATCTCGTGTCGGCCGCGTCCCTTGTCGAACTGGCCTTGAGTGTCGGTCCCGGCGTGATCCTGTTCGTCGACGAGGCGTATGCCGACTTCGCGGGCACGACCGTTGTCCCCGCGCTGGCGTCGACACCGAACCTCGTCGTGGGCCGCACGTTCGCCAAAGCCTGGGGTCTTGCCGGCATGCGCATCGGCTGCCTGCTGGCGGCGCCGGCGATTATCAGACGGCTGCGCGGCGCGATTGCGCCGTTCAGCGTCAACGTGTTCGCCGCCACCGCCCTGAGCGCCGCGCTGGCCGAACGCGGCCACTTCGCGTGGTACCTCAACCAGGTCTGCGCCTCGAAAGACGTGTTGTACGCGGCCTTCGAGCGCCTCGGACTGCCCTTTTGGCGGAGTCACGCCAATTTCGTGCTCGTGCGCGTCGGTGACGCGCCGCTGGTCCGCCAGGAACTGGCCAACCGGGGCATCCACGTCAGGGACCGGTCGTCGGCCCCGGGCTGCGAAGGCTGTATTCGTATCACGGCAGGCCTGGCCGACGACGCACGCGCGTGCGTGGCCGCGCTCGAGGAGGTACTGTGCGCCGCACCACGCTGAAACGCCACACGCGCGAAACCCGGATCGACGTGCGTCTCGTCCTCGAGGGCCGCGGCCGGTACACGGTAACGACGGGCATCCGGTTTCTCGACCACATGCTGGAACTCGTGGCCAGGCATGGCGCCTTCGATCTGGATCTCACCGCGGCCGGCGATCTGGACGTCGACCAGCACCACACCGTGGAAGACGTCGGCATCGCGCTGGGCGAAGCGGTGGCGGTCGCAGTCGGCTCCCGACGCGGCATCAATCGCGCAGGCTACTTCGTCATGCCCATGGACGAAACCCTGGCCGTCGCGGCGATCGATCTGGGCGGCCGCCCGCACGCCGTCGTCCAGACGGGCGTGCGCACCAGGCTCGTGGGTGATCTTCAGAGTGAGCTCGTCACGGACTTCTTCGAAGGATTCGCGCAGGGCGCCAGGGCCAACGTCCACCTCAAGGTACTCTACGGCCGGTCCAGCCACCACCGCATCGAGGCGTGCTTCAAGGCGTTCGGCCGCGCCCTGCGCGTGGCGTGCGCGCGCGATCGCCGCCTGGCTCGTGTGCTGCCCAGCACGAAGGAGTTGCTGTGATTGCCCTGGTCGACTACGGCGCCGGCAATCAGACGTCCGTGCGTAAGGCCCTGCTTGCCTCCGGCGCCGACGTCTACACGGCGCCCGATCCGTCATCCCTTCACACGGCCTCCGCCATCGTCATTCCCGGCGTCGGGCATTTCGCCGCTACGGCGTCACTCGACGCGGCTTGGCGCCGTGCCATCGCCGACGCGATCGACGCCGGAACACCCCTGCTCGGCATCTGCCTCGGCATGCAGTGGCTGTTCGAGGGCAGCGACGAAGAACCCGGGCTTGCGGGGCTGGGCTACTTCGCCGGGCGCGTCACGCGACTGACCTCGTGGGGGTCGGCTTTAGCCGACCCTGCGTCACGTCCGGCTGACTCGTCCCGAGCGTTGTCGAAGGAAGCCGGACGCCACGAACGCGTCAAGATTCCCCACGTCGGCTGGAACGTCATTGGGCGCCGGGACGAGTCCTGCTCCAGCCGGACCCTGCATCCGGCTTTCGACGCCCTGCACGGCCGGTACGCGTACTTCACACACGCGTATGCCGCGCCGGTGACGGACGATTGTGTGGGCATCACGACACACGGCGCGCCATTCGCCGCCGCCACAGCACGCGGACACCTGTGGGGTGTGCAGTTCCACCCGGAGAAATCTGGCCAGACGGGGCTCACGCTCCTGAAAGCGTTCGTGGAGTTGGCATCACAATGAGTACGTTAGCCAAGCGCATCATCGCGTGTCTGGACGTCCGTGACGGGCGTGTTGTGAAGGGCGTCAATTTCGAGGGCCTGCGCGACGCCGGCGACCCTGCCGAACTGGCTGCGCGGTACGACGCCGAGGGCATCGACGAACTCGTCATGCTTGATGTGACGGCGACGGTCGAAGGCCGCCGGACGATGGCCAGAACGGTGGAGGCGGTGGCGGCACGGATCTTTATTCCGCTGACCGTGGGCGGGGGTATCCGCTCGCTCGACGATGCCGCGCGGGTGATCGAGGCTGGCGCCGACAAGGTCGGCGTGAATACGGCGGCTCTCGACCGTCCGGCATTGATCACCGAGATTGCCGATCGGTTCGGCACTCAGGCCGTTGTGGTCGCGATTGACGCCATCCGCACGGGTGGCACGTTTGGGGTGCGGAGCCATGCCGGGCGTTCGCCGTCGGGACGGGAAGCCGTGGCGTGGGCCGTCGAGGCCGAACGGCGGGGCGCGGGAGAGATTCTGCTCACGTCCATCGACGCCGATGGCACGCTTCAGGGATTCGACTGCCCGCTGACGGCCGCCGTGTCGGATGCCGTGAGCATCCCGGTCATCGCGTCCGGCGGGGCAGGTGCGCCGGAGCACTTCGCTGAGGTATTCTCGGGGGGTCACGCGGACGCGGCCCTGGCGGCTTCGATTCTCCATGGACGCTCCTGCGCCGTCGCATCGATCAAGCAACGGCTTCGCGAGCGGGGTATCCCGGTTCGAATGGAGTGACCCGGACCGTCGAGGTCCAGGGCACGAGGAGTCGACCATGCTGATTCCTTCGATCGATCTTCGTGGCGGCCGGGTGGTCCAGCTCGTCCAGGGCCGGCGCGAAGCGCTGGCGTATGACGACGTGTTCGCGTGGGTGGAGCAGTTCAAGGCGTTCCCGCGCGTGCAGTTGATCGACCTGGACGCCGCGATCGGACGCGGTCACAACACCGAACTCGTCGGCCAGATCTGCCGCGTCCTGCCGTGCCGTGTCGGCGGCGGGCTGCGGACCGCGGACGCCGCGGCGCGGGCGCTGGAGGCCGGCGCGCGGGAGGTCATACTCGGCTCAGCCCTGTTTACGCGGGACGGGATTGACGACGCCTTCGCGGCGTCGGTGGCGAGCGCGTGCAGCGCGAAACGCGTGATTGCGGCCGTGGATGCCCGCCACGGCCAGGTGGTCGTGCACGGGTGGCGCCGGGCGCTGGCACTGAGCCCGACCGATGCCGTCAGGATGCTCGAACCGTGGTGCGAGGGGTTCCTCTACACCCACGTCGATACTGAGGGCATGATGCGCGGGATCGACATGGAGGCCGTGAAGGCCGTGCGTGACGCCACGGCCCACCGCATCGCCGCGGCCGGCGGCATCACATCGTGGGACGAGATCAACGCCCTGGAGTCGATGGGCATCGACGCTGTGGTGGGCATGGCCGTCTACACCGGCACGTTGCCGCTCACGCCGGGGGGGGACTGAAGTACTCTGTAGGGGCAAGGGGCAAGGGACAAGGGACAAGGGCGCTCGCGCGTCTTCACGATGGGGCGTGGGGCGTGGGAGAAGATAGAGGATGGGAGTACGTAGCCCCAGGGCTCCCGCCTACGCGCCAGGCGCTCCGGCGAGGCCTCGACGAAGTTCGAAGAACGTAGTCGGGTCAGCCCCGGGGGTCCCCAGGCAACTGTGTCTTTCCCTAGCCCCTAGCCCCTAGTCCCTAGTCCCTACTGGTTACTTACTTTCCACCAGCCGTACATCCCCCGAGAACGTCGTGAACCGGAGGGCATTGGCGGCGCCGTGATTCAGCGTGGCGCGCAGGGAACGTTTCGACTTGCTCTTCAGCGTCAGCGGCAGGTCGCTGTTGATGTCCCCGCTGAAGGTCGAGAAGTCCACGTCAGCGCTGGCCGTGGGCGCCACGGCTGCTTCGATGTCACCACTGAACGTCTCAGCCTCGATAGCCGGTGAGTCTCCGGCATCGCCTGCCCCCACCCGGATGTTCCCGCTGAAGGTCTTGAGCTCGAGGCGGCCCTTGGTATCCGTCAACACCAGTCTGCCGGAGAACGACTCAACATCCAGGTCACCCTGGACGCCCGTGATATCGACGGGACTCGAGAACACGTGGATCTTGAGATCGAGCTCGCGCGGCACCTGGATGTCGAAATCCGTTTCGACCACGTTGTTGTTCTTCTCCGACCAGTTTTCATCGCGGCGGTTGGCTTCGATCTCCACGGTCTTGCCGGTCGCCTGGATGTCGAGCTTGATGTGATCGAGGCGTTCGCGGGTCGCCCGGCGCACGGCTTCAATGGCGATGTCGTTCCGGTCGGCAGCCGTGATCGTGACACGCCCCGAGAAGTTCTTCACCCTGAGCATGCCATCCTGGCTGATCGGCACGACCTTGCTGACATGTTCGGTTTCTTTCTGCTCGGCCGACGCGGCAGGCGCCAGGCAGAGGGCGACAAGGGCAACGGCAATCGTAGCGGTCAGGATTCGGTGCATGGTTCCTCCGTCGTTCACAGGGAGTAGACGGAAGATCGGCCCCGATTGGTTGCCTGGGGCACCAAGGTTGCCCGTAGGCCTGCGGCTTGCGGCCCTCGGCTTGCGGCCGCGTTCTCCCCAATCCCCAGTGTGTTACCCTGTGCCCCATGCCAACCCCCTCCGTGCGCGAATCCTGGCTGGATCGGCTTGGCCTGAACCGGCCGGAACTGCGGGCCTGGGCCATGTACGACTGGGCCAATTCCGCCTTCTGGACCACCGTGATTGCGGCGGTGTTCCCCATCTACTTCTCGAAAACCGCCGCGGCCGACATGGAACCGGCCATGGCCACCAGCCGCCTGGCCCTCGCGTCGGCCCTGGCGATTGGGATCGTGGCGGTGGTGTCTCCGATTCTGGGCGCGATGGCCGACTACGCGGCCATGAAGAAACGTCTGCTCGCCGGCTTCCTCACGGTGAGCGTCGCCGCCACCGGCGCACTCTGGTTCGTCCAGCGCGGCGACTGGGTGCTCGGGCTCGTCCTCTTCGTCATCGGGAACGTTGGCGCAGCCGCCAACATGACGTTCTACGACTCGTTGTTGCCGCACATCGCCTCCATTGACGAAGTCGATCGCGTCTCGTCGAGCGCGTACGCCATCGGGTACCTCGGCGGCGGCCTGCTGCTTGCGGTCAACCTGGCCTGGATTGCCAAGCCCGAGTGGTTCGGGATTCCCGACGCGGGTACCGGCGCGCGCCTGTCGTTTGTCAGCGTGGCGGTGTGGTGGGCCGTCTTCTCGGTGCCGCTGTTCCTGAAAGTCGCCGAACCGCCCGCCCAGCGCCACGGCCAGGCCGCGGGCCAGCCCCTGCTTGTCGTCGCCTTCGCGCGCCTGGGCACGACGTTTCGCGAGCTGCGCACCTTCAAGCAGGCGTTCCTGCTGCTGGTGGCGTTTGCCATCTACAACGACGGCATCAACACCATCATCCGGATGGCCGGCGTGTACGGCGCCGAAATCGGCATCTCCATGGAGTCGTTGCTGCCGGTCTTCCTGATCGTCCAGTTTGCCGGCGTCCCGTTCTCGTTCATGTTCGGGCGCCTGGCCGTGCACATCACCGCCAAACGCGCGGTGCTCCTGTCGTTGGCTGTCTATGCCGCCATCAGCGTCTTCGGCTATTTCATCAGCGCCCTGTGGCACTTCTACGTGATGGCGTTCGCCGTCGCCATGGTGCAGGGCGGCAGCCAGGCCCTCAGCCGCTCGATGTTCTCGACGATGGTGCCCAGGCACAAGTCGTCGGAGTTCTTCTCGTTCTTTGGCATCTTCGAGAAGTTCGCCGGCGTCCTTGGCCCCCTGGTCTTCGGCCTGGTGGCCGAGCGGACCCGGACGAGCCGTCCAGCCATTCTGTCCCTCATCGTGTTCTTCGCCGTTGGCGCCTACCTGCTGTCTCGTGTGGACGTGGCCGCCGGCCAGGCGGCCGCCCGCCAAGCAGAAGCGGCAGCGACGGATCTGTGAGGCCACCGGCGGAGATTACATCTCTGTAATTAATCCGTCGGGGGTCGGGTACTTTAACCGTCCCGACCCCTAGCACGGAATTCTGGCTTGTCAAGCCGGGTTGCACAGAGAATTTGCGCCTGTTGCACACTATTGCACAGTTGCAGACCGGGGGTTAGGCTGGAGTCCGGAACTGGCCCCCAGGTCAGCAGCACGCATGACGGAATTGATGCGCGAGGACCCGGCTCAGCCCAACCAGCCGTCCCTCGGGTCACGCCTGACGGGTTGGAAAGACATCGCGGCCTACCTGGACCGAGGTGTGCGAACAGCCCAGCGCTGGGAGCGTGACTTCGGTCTGCCTGTCCGCCGGATCGGCCGCGAAGGGGCCGAGTCGGTCTTCGCGTTCACGGCAGAGATCGACCAGTGGATCGAGTCCAACAGCGCCGCAAGGGCCCAGGGCCGGCAGGTGGACGACAGCGGCCGCGAGAGCAACTCCGCGAACGAACAACCTGCCGAAGAACAGGCACCAGACCCGGCGCCCCATCCAGGCCTCATGCACCCGGACCACCGCCGTCAGCAGCGCTGGCTCTGGCTGCTCGCGGCTGCAGTGGTGGTGCTGGGCGCCGTCGGGGTGTGGCGCGAGTCGTCCGCCATCAGGACTCCCCAGACGGGCCCGCCCGCGGCCTGGCGGGTCGAGGCCGGTGCCCTGGTCGTGATTGATGCCGAGGGGCAGACGGTCTGGACGAAGCGGTTTGACGTGGCGCTCGACCAGACGTTCTACGAATCCCAGCCAAGAGGCGCAATGGGCGGGGTTGCGGACCTGGACAAGGACGGCAGACGTGACATCCTGTTCGTCGCCAGTCCCACCAATGGCGCCTGGGACCACGCCAGGCTCTACATCTTCAATGACGACGGGTCGCTGCGCTGGTCGTACCAGCACCGCGGCATCGTCACGTTCGGAACCCAGACGATGGGCGGCCCCTGGGTGGTCCACCGCGTGTTTGTCACGGAGCATCCGGACGAACCGGAACAGCAGGCGTTATGGGTCGTCAGCCGCGATCCGGCGGAGTTCCCATCGCTGCTCCAGCGCCTCGATGTTGTGACGGGACAACCCACGGGCGATTACTGGAGCAACGGCTGGATCAACACGCTGTCCTTGTGGCGAAGCCCGAGCGGCCCGCTCTTGCTTGCCGGCGGCGTCAGCAACGACCAGAAGGGGCCCAGCCTCGCCGTGCTCAAGGCGAACCGGCTGCACGGCCGGGCGCCGGCCGAACAGGACAAGTACCGATGCGTCACGTGTTCACCGATCGATCCTGAGGCCTTCATCGTCTTTCCCAAGCCGCGACGCTTCGAGATGAGTCCGGGCGCGGGAGCGGTGTTTCGCTCGGATACCGGGAGCGCAACCACGCCCGTCACAGCCGTGGTTGCCTACGCCGTTTCGCCAAATGGTATCGCTGCAACAGCGGTCTTCCGGTTCGACGCGGGCCTGCGGCCCCTGAGCGTCGACTTCGCGGACGGATACGACTCCGTGTACGCCCAGTATGTCCGGGACGGCACGATCGCACCGATCGGCGCGATTCCCCAGGATGCCGCGCAAGAACTGCTGCCGCTCAAACGGTGGCAGGCCGGGAAGTTCGTGACGGTGGGGAAGCACGAAGCGTCTAATGGCAGGTAGTCAGTGGTCAGTAGTGTCAGTAGTCAGTAGTCAGTAGAGAGTAGGGACTGCTACCTCCTCTGACTACCTCCTACTGACTACTTCCTACTGACTACTTCCTACTGACTACTTCCTACTGACTACTTCCTACTGACTAC
>CAYJPV010000016.1:0-4573 GCA_964372095.1 uncultured Vicinamibacterales bacterium
GGCCGGCCGCCCGGGGCGTCGGCGCCCCCGGCCCGGGCCGGGCGCGCGGCCCCCCCCCCCCCCCCGAGACCGGGGGAATCGTGTTACGATATTCGTCCCTGCTACATCACTCGATGCGCCGTGCGGCACCCCGTGCCGGGAGGTGCTGCTGTGCTCGGGCTCGTCGGTGGTGGGGCGTTGGTCACAGTCTGTGGAGGAATGGCGATGAAGCGAATGGTGATGGCTCTGTGTCTGGCAGTGGTGGTGGCGGCATCGGCGGGGGCGTACGCCGGGGATCAGGACTTCGTGCTGGTCAACAAGACAGGCTTGACGATTGACGAACTCTACGTGTCTCCCTCGAACGACAACGAGTGGGGAGAGGACGTGCTCGGCAAGGACGTGCTGGCCAATAACGAAGAGGTGGAGATCACCTTCTCCCGCAAGGAAACCGAGTGCATCTGGGACCTGAAGATCGTCGACGAAGACGATGACGACATTATCTGGGAGGATATCAACCTCTGCAAGGCTGAGCAGATCACGCTGTACTACCGGAACGGCAAGCCGACCGCTTCGATCAAGTAGGTTGCAGAGGCGCGGCGGCCTCGCCGAACGCCGACCCGAGCATTCGGTAGGGCACGATGAGGCAACCGAACGTCGAGGTCACTGCCAGGGGCATTCGCAGGTACCCGCCTGCTGCCCCTGGTACGGTGACGGCAGCCACGAAGGGCAGGAGAACGAACGCGGCGCCGGCGGCGCCGGCCACACAGCCGGCAACCGCGAACCGCTTGAGGCTGCCGGGACCCCCTTCGAGCGACCGCGCGCCTGCGATCGCCGCCACGGCGAACCCCGTGATGAACAGGCCGCCCACAAACCCGATGACGACGGGGACCGACTCGCGGCCCGTCAGGCCCTGCAGGCTGCCATAGGCCGGGACGACGGCCAGCCCGGCTGCCGTGAACCCGCCGATGAACCAGCCCGCCCCGCGACGGCGGATGCCGAGTGATGTCGCCGCCAGCCACCCGCTTCCCGAGAATGCCAGTACCGGCACCCAGTCCAGCATGGTGCGGATGCCTCCCGGCACAGCCCTGCCGGCCGCCGACATCAGCATCAGGGCGATCGACGGAAGCAGGAGTCCCGCAATCGACAGCCGTGCCGCCCGCGAGAACGCCCGGGCGGCGACAACTGGCGCGTCCCAGGCCAGGTGCTCGGCGCCGGGGAGGAAGATGGCCATGGCCGGACTATAACGCATCCTCCGGCCCAGCCCCGCGGCAACACGGGCCTCCGTGCTTCTGGTCGCGGAGGAGACGTGGCCGCTGCACCTCGACGGAGAGCCGGCGGGGTTCACCGACAGGCTGGTCGTTACCGTCAGGCCGCAGGCGCTGGGCGTGCGGGTGCCCGCTAGTCAAACGGCAGCGGTGGACAGGGGACCGTCGCGGGCTCCGCGGTCTCGACGAGGCCATGCAGTGTCACGCCAAGCAGGCGGACCGGGCGTGTTGCGGCGTCGGTCCGATGCAGAAGCGTGACGGCGCGGGCGGCCAGGGCCTCCGCGTCCCGTGTGGCGGGCAGGCGGGTGTCGCTGCGCGTCACCGTGGTGAAATCGCTGTAGCGGACTTTGAGGGTGACGGTGCGCGCAAAGAGCGACGTCCGTTCGAGCCACCTAGCGTCGTCGCGTGCCATGTCGTCCACCTCCTGGCGGACTCGGGCGAAATCGGTCAGGTCCTGCGCGAACGTGTTTTCGGTGCCGACGGACTTGCGCGGCCGGTCGGGCTCGACCGGCCGGTTGTCGATGCCATGCGCCAGCGATACGAGCCAGTCCGCGTGGCTGCCGATGGCGTGGCGCAGGGCGGCGGGGTCCGCACCTCTGAGATCAACGAGGCGCTGAAGGCCGAGCGAACGCAGGCGAGCCGCTGTCACGGGGCCCACGCCCCAGAGCGCATCGACCGTGAGCCCCTTCAGGAACGATTCGACTCGTTCGGGGGCCACCACCGTGAGTCCATCGGGTTTCTTCCAGCCGGATCCGATCTTCGCCAGGAACTTGTTGGGGGCCACGCCGGCGGATGCCGTCAGCGCCGTGGCGTCGAAGATGGCGGCCTTGATGCGCTTCGCGACAGTCACGGCCAGCGGCTCGCCCCAGGCGTTGTCCGTCACGTCGAGGTAGGCTTCATCGAGCGACAGCCCCTCGACCAGCGGCGTGACGGAGCGGAAGATCTCGAAGATCTGGGCGGATACACTCCGGTACTTGACGAAGTCGGGGCGCACGATGATCAGGTGTGGGCAACGTTTGACCGCGCGGGCCATTGGCATGGCGGACCGCACGCCGAACGACCGGGCTTCATAGCTGGATGCCGCCACCACGCCGCGCTGGTCCGGGCGCCCGCCGACCACGACAGGCCTGCCGCGCAACTCAGGCTGGTCGCGCTGTTCGATGGACGCATAGAAGGCGTCCATGTCGACGTGGATGATGCGGCGGATCGACACGGGTACTCGCATCATACCGCGTAGCGAACAAAAAGCGAATAGTTCGGCGATCGGCTATCGACGATCGGCTATCGGCTATCGGCGATCGGTCCCCACTACTTACTACTAACTACTGACTACTTCCTACTTCCTGCTTCTTGCTTCCTGCTTCCTGCTTCTGTCCCTTGCCCCTTGTCCATACCCGAGCCCCGACCCCGAGCCCCGAGTCTGATACCGTAGTCCGATGGCCAAGTCCAAGAAGTTCCGCTGGTCCGACGTGTGGGAAGAAGCGCGCGGGCTGGTCTGGCTGCACCGGTGGCGTCTCGCGCTCGGGCTGACCCTGATGCTCGTGAATCGCCTGGTCGGGCTCGTCCTGCCGGCGACCTCGAAGTTCCTGGTCGACGACGTCATCGGGAAGCAGCGGGTGGATCTGCTTCCGACGCTGGCCCTGGCCGCGGCCGCAGCCACGGTGGTGCAGGCGGCGACCTCGTTCTCGCTGTCCCAGTTGCTCAGCGTGGCGGCCCAGCGGGCGATTGCGGAAATGCGCAAGAGCGTCAACGCCCACGTGATGCGCCTGCCGGTGCGCTATTTCGACACGACGCAGACGGGCCAGCTCATCTCGCGCATCATGAACGACGCGGAGGGCATCCGGAACCTCATCGGGACGGGGCTCGTGCAGTTCACCGGCGGCATCGTGGAAGCCGCCCTGGCACTGAGCGTCCTGTTCTGGCTCAATTGGCGCCTCACCACCGTGACCTTGCTCGTGCTGCTGGTGTTTGCCGGAGGCATGGCGTACGCATTCAAGCGGCTGCGCCCGCTGTTCCGGGAGCGCGGCCAGATCCAGGCTGAAGTCACCGGGCGACTCAACCAGTCGCTCGGAGGCGTCCGGGTCGTCAAGGCTTACGTGGCGGAGGAGCGGGAAGAGCGGCAGTTCTCCGACGGCGTGTACCGCCTGTTCGACAACATCGCGAAGTCCATCACTGGCATCTCGGCTGTCACGGCCGGCTCCACGGTCATCGTCGGCGTGATCGGCGTGGTGATGCTCGCCATGGGCGGGCGCTCGATCCTAGCCGGCGAAATGACCCTCGGCGACTTCGTGATGTACCTCTTCTTCACCGGGCTGACGGCTGCGCCGCTGGTCCAGATGGCGTCGATCGGCACCCAGTTGACCGAAGCGTTCGCCGGCCTGGACCGTATCCGGGAGATTCGGCGCATGGCGACCGAAGACGACGAAGACGAGCAGCGTATGCCGATGGCATCGCTGAATGGGGATGTGCAGTTCGACGCCGTGTACTTCGAGTACACCGACGGGGTGGCGGTACTCAAGGACGTGTCGTTCGTCGCGCCCGCCGGGACAACCACGGCGCTGGTCGGATCCAGCGGGTCAGGCAAGAGTACGCTGATCTCGCTCATCATGACCTTCAACCGTCCGAAGTCGGGCAGGGTCGTTGTGGACGGCCACGACCTCACCGCCGTGCGCCTGCGGGACTACCGCAGCCACCTGGGCATCGTGCTGCAGGACAACTTCCTGTTCGACGGCACCGTGGCAGAGAACATCGCCTACGCACGCCCGGAGGCCGCGCGCGACGAGATTCTGGCAGTCAGCCGGCTGGCGCACTGCGACGAGTTCGTGTCCGGGTTCCCTGAACAGTACGACACCGTGGTGGGTGAACGCGGCGTGCGGCTGTCGGGCGGGCAGCGTCAGCGTGTCGCCATCGCGCGGGCGCTCCTCGCAAACCCGCGCATCCTGATTCTCGACGAAGCGACATCCAGCCTCGACAGCGAAAGCGAGGCCATGATTCAGGACGGGCTCCGGAAGCTGCGGGCGGGCCGCACGACGTTTGTCATTGCCCATCGGCTCTCCACCATCCAGAGTGCGGATCAGATCCTGGTGCTGGAGGGGGGCGAAATCGTGGAGCGGGGCACGCATGACCAGCTGCTGGCCATGAACGGCCGCTATCGGCAGCTCTACGACAAGCAGTACCGGTTCGAGCGCGATCAGTTCATCAACCCGGGCGAAGACTTCACGCCGGATCCGCCGAAGACGGAGTTGCCGAAGGCTGCTGCCGGATTCAATCCGCGAACCGTGTAGCGCGTGCGGGGGGGGGGGGGGGGCGGCGGGCGCCGGGGGCGGGGG
>CAYJPV010000016.1:4583-114731 GCA_964372095.1 uncultured Vicinamibacterales bacterium
CGACGAGCGCGCGCAGCCGGCGATGAGCGAGTGGCGCGGACGCGCCGCCCCCCCCCGGGGGGGCGGGGGGGGGGCGGCGGGGGGGGCGCGCGCCCCCCCCCCCCCGAGCCGAGTGGTGCGACGGTCCTGGCGGTCAGCCGCGCCCGGGTGTTGCCGGGGCCGTGGCCTTCTTGTCGACGTTCTGCGGGTTCTTCACGTACTTGTCGAGCCAGGCCGCCCAGCGTGCCCACAGGTCCAGCAGCGTTTCCCTGGCGGCCGGGCCGTGGTCCTCCAGCGGGTACAGATACAGCGCGCTCGTCTTCCCCAGGCCGTTCAGCGCGTGGTAGAGCCGGATCGAATTGGTCGGATCGGTGCCGACGTTCTGGTCCGCCAGCCCGTGATACATGAGCAGCGCACCCGTGAGGTTGTTGGCATAGAGGAATGGCGACATCGACAGGTAGACGTCGCGTGCTTCCCAGAGATCGCGGCGTTCGCTCTGGAACCCGATGGGCGTCAGCGTCCGGTTATACGCGCCGTCGCCCGCGATGCCCGCCTTGAAGAACGGCGTGTGCACCATGGCGTTCACGGCCGAGAACGCTCCGTAGCTGTGGCCGCCGATCGCCAGCCGCGTCCGGTCCACCAGCGCCCGCCGATCCAGCTCGTCGATGGTCGCGGCCAGGTTGTTCCGCAGGTCGTGCTCGTAGTTGTTGTTCATCTGGCCGGTCGGCCCGACGATGGGCGCGTCGGGTTCGACGACGGCATAGCCGAGCCGGATGAAGTAGTGCATGGACCGCACGCCGAAGGTCGGGAACGTGTTCTTGTTGAACATCCGATCCGGGCGGTCGTAGTCTTCCTGAGTCGAGAATTCCCGGGGATAGAACCAGAAGATAGCCGGCAGCCTCGTGCCTTTCTGGTACCCGGGCGGCAGCGTCACCGTGACGCGGAAGCGGAAACCGTCCGCCCGCTCGACCGTAAATCGTTCCCTGGGTGCCTTCGTGATGTCCGGTGTGACGTCTTCGTTCTGCGTCAGTTGGGTTCTCGCACTGCCATCGGCCAGGAAGTACTGTGGGACGTCTGTCGGGCTCTCACGCGCCAGGATGAAACGCCCGGCTTCGGCGTCGATGATGGTGGTGGGCCGCTCGAAGACGTCGCGGTTGTCGCTCTCGAACAGGCGTTTCTTCTCGCCGGTCTTGATGACGACTCTGTCGATGAACGCCTTGGGGCCGGTCTGCTGAGGGTTCTTGTCATAGACGGTGCCCTGGAAAAACACGCTCTGCCCGTCGGCCGACAACTGGACCGTCGCGCCACCCCCGGCTCCGCCGCCTCGGGCACCGGGTCCGCCGGCTCGCGCCCCGCCGCCTCCGCCCCGCGTCAACACGACCGACCCGGGATTCGTGTAGACATCGTCGGCACGGTAACGCGCCAGCGTGTACCGCTTCGTCGGTTCGCCCAGCGCCACCGCATACTCGACCGTGTCCTGACCGGCACGTTCGCTGAAGAACACCGTCTGGTGATCGGGCGAGCACCGGTGGTTCGACATACGCGCGTTGCTTTCGAACAGCACCTTCGCGTTCGTGTCGCCGAAGGGGGGGAGCCACTGGTAGAGGCGGTCCTTGCGAACCGGACCCTGTCCCCGGCCGCTGCCCGTCTGGTCGCCGCCCGCACGGCCGGCGCCGCGGGGCGCGGCGCCCCGTCCAGCCACGCCGGCATCCGCCGCCGCTGCGGGCGGAGCCGGTTCCTGCTCGAGGTAGGTGATACCCTGGCCA
Organism: uncultured Vicinamibacterales bacterium; assembly: GCA_964372095.1. Lineage (GTDB taxonomy): Bacteria > Acidobacteriota > Vicinamibacteria > Vicinamibacterales > JAKQTR01 > CAYJPV01. Next base: position 6,329 of record CAYJPV010000016.1, read on the forward strand.
TCCTGCCGCCACGCCAGTTCACGTTTGCCCTGCTGCGCGGCGCCGCCGCGGCCGTCGGCCGCCGCCTGCGGGTCTGGCGGCGGGGCCGTGTCGTCCTGCACGCCGAGATTGAGAGGCCGCTCGCTGACTTTCGCGAGCATCTTTCCCTGAGCGTCCCAGATCTCGTCCACTGACCCGAAGTTGCTGACAGGCACGATGTACGAGAACGGTTTGGTCAGCCGGGTGACCCGGACGAACGCCCCGTCCGGCGAGAGGTCGATGGCGCGGAACATCGCGGGCTGGCCAACCTTCGTGACGCCTGCGGCGGCAGCCCGGGCTTTTCCGGTCTTCGCTGGCGGTGCGCTGATGTCGATGAGCACGAGCTGCCCCGTGGCGTGCCACTCGAGCAACTGGAACTCGTACGGCGTGGACATCAGGCTTGGGAACGTCCGCAGCCGGTTCTTGTCGGTGTCTTCGCTGAGTTTGACCGAGGGGCCGGCCGGGGACGTCGGGGCGGCTGGCGCCGGGGGCCGGCTCTCCGGGACGACGATGGTTGCGATCGCCTTGCTGTCTTCGGTGAACTCGAACGTGGACACGAGCGTGGCCAGCACCGGCGAGCGTGTGATCTGCCGGGGCTGGTTGGTGGCCATGTCGGTCAGCCAGATGTGGGTCGCGTCCTCGGTGTGGACGAAGTAGGCGATGTGCTTGCCGTCCGGCGACCAGGTGGCGTTGGAGACGCGGGCATTCGGGGGAACCTGGATGACCTTCCTGGTCCCGCCGGCGGCGGCGATGATCTGGATGCCGGTGTTGCTGCGAATGGTCAGGGCTCGGGCCCGGTTCGCCTTGAAGTCGATGAACACCCCGCCGAGTTCATGGAACGGCTTCGAGAATACCTTCATAGGCACCGGCCCGTCGCCGATCTCGTCGAGGAACCACGCCTTGTCCCGGCTCGCGTTGGCGAGGGTGTCGTTGAGGTACCGCGGCGCGAGGACGGCCGTGGCCAGTTCGGACGGGGGCGCGGCATAGGTTTCCTGGGACAGGATCCCGTCAGCCCAGCTCTTCGGCGTTGCCGGCGCGTCGGCCGGTGTGGCGGTCACCGGCGGCGCGGCCTGGCCGGGCGCCTGGGCCGCGAGGGACGTCCGCGGCAGCGTCAGGAGCAACGCGGCGAGGATGACGAACGTCAGGCGTGTCGCCGTGCGACGTGAGTGAAGTCGTGCGTTCGGTGTCACGGGGCCTCCGTGGTATGTTCGTGCCAGGCGTGTGAGCATGGGTGTGCAGAATCAGGACGGGAACAAACGAATTCCCGGCACCATACACCCGGGCGGGTGTCCGTGTCGAGCGACAGAGGCGAGCGAAGCCCGTCCTAACCGCGCAGTACCGCGCCGACGTGTTCCGCCAGGGCCCGGACGAGCTTCTCGCGGAGTTTCCCGGCCTCGACATCGGTGAGCGTCCGATCGGGTGCCTGATAGGCCACGCTGAAGGCCAGGCTCTTCTTGCCGGCCGGGATCTGTCCCCCGCGGAAGACGTCGAAGAGGGACACAGTCCCGAGCATCGGTCCGCCGGCCTGGCGTACGACCTCGAACACCCGGGAGGCCGGCACCGTGTCGTCCACGATGACCGCCAGGTCTTCCTTGACAGCCGGGTACGCCGGGATCGGCGCCACGGCGTGGCGTTCCGGCACCGCCGCGGTCAGCACCGCCACGTCCAGTTCGGCAACCAGGCAGCGGCCGGCCAGGCCGAAGCGCGCGGCGACGGCCGGGTGCAGTTCGCCGAGCCAGCCAGCCGTGCGCCCGTCCACCAGGACCTGCGCCGAACGCCCAGGCGTCAACGCCGGATGGGTGCCGGGTTCCCAGGCCAGGTCCGGCGCGTGCAGCGCCTGCGATGCGGCCTCGATCACGCCCTTGAGGTCGAAGAAGTCCGCGGGCTCGCGGTCCGCCGGCTGCCATCCTTGCGGGTTGCGCGGACCCGCCATCAGGAGGGAGACCCTGACCGGCTCGTCAGGCAGCGGTTCGCCTGGGCGGGGCAGGTACACCGGGCCGAGCTCGAACAGGGCCAGCCGATCCACGTTCCGGGCGTTGGCGGCCGCGATCTCCAGCATGCCCGGCAGCAGATCGCGGCGCATCACCACTCGGTCGACCACGATGGGGTTGGCGAGCGTGATGTACGGCGGGGCCTCGCCGCCGGTCTCCTCCACGCGCAGGCGTGCTTCGCGTTCCGGCGAGGTGAGCGAGTAGGTGACAACCTCCTGCAGGCCCAGGTTCACGAGCAGGTCGCGCAGACGTTCTTCGAGGACCAGGGCGCGATTGACGTGCGGCGCGGGAATCACCTCGCCGAGCATCGTCCCGGGGATCCGTTCGTAGCCGTAGATGCGGGCGATCTCTTCCAGGACGTCCGCTTCTCCGATCACGTCCGTGCCGATGTCCAGGCGGAAGTCGGGTGCCGTCGCGCGGATGATCTGCTCACCGCTCGTTTCGGACCAGATCCGTTCGCACTGGAATTCGAGGGATTCCAGAATGCGTGCGATCTCGTCGAGCGACAGCCGGACGCCGAGTTGCCGCTCCACGAATGCCGGCGTGATGTCGACGGTGGACGGCGGGGGCGGAGCCGGGTAGTTGTCCACGAGTCCCTGCGCCACCGTGCCGCCGCCCCAGCGCCTCATGAGTTCGAGCCCACGTCGCACGCCCTTGTCGGCCAGCGATGGGTGGACGCCGCGGGAGAACCGGTACGACGCTTCGGAGGGCAGGCTCTGGGCCTTGGCGGTGCGCCGGATGTTGATGAAATCCCAGGCCGCCCCTTCCAGCAGGACATTCGTGGTGCCGTCGGTGATCTCGGACTCGGCGCCGCCCATGACACCCGCCAGCGACAGCGCGCCCTGGTCGTCGCACACGAGCACGGTTTCCGCCTCCAGCGTGCGTTGAACGCCGTCGAGCGTCCGCAGTGTCTCACCGGGCTCGGGCAGCCGCGTGATGATCGTGGGGCGTTCCCCTCCGGCCCGGCGCTGGATGACGTCCCAGTCGAAGGCGTGCAGGGGTTCGCCAAGCTCGAACATGGCGTAGTTCGTCGCGTCCACCAGGTTGTTGATCGGTCTCGTGCCCATCAGGCGAAGGCGTCGCTGCACCTGGTATGGGCTCGGGCCGATCGTGACCCCTTCGATGAGACCCAGCACGAATCGCGGGTTGAGGCGCGGGTTGCGGATGTCGATGCCGACGCGGCCGTCGATGGCCGGACCCTCGGCGCGTACGGACAGGTCCGGCTGGCGCAAGGGGCGCCCGGTGATGGCCGCGATCTCACGGGCCACGCCGAGCACGTTGGCGTTGCGCGCCATGTTCGGGTTGATCTTCACCTCGAAGACCACGTCGCCCATGTGCGCGGCCGCGGCCGTGCCCACGGGGGCCTCGTCGTCGAGCAGGATGATGCCGTCGTGTTCGTCCGAGATGCCCAGTTCCTTTTCCGAGCACACCATCGACTTCGATTCGACACCGCGGATCTTGGCTTTCTTCAGCGTCGTCAATTCGCGACCGGGTTTGTGCCCGTCGTAGATGACGGACCCCTCGCGGGCGTAGACCACCTTCAGCGGCTGCGCCAGCGGGCCCGTGCCCTTGAGGTGGAAGATGTTCGGTGCGCCGGTGAGTACCGTCTGCTCCTCCCCGGAACCGTCGTCGAGGCGCAGCAGCGTCAGGCGGTCGGCATTCGGGTGAGGCAGCACCTCGAGGATCTGCGCGATGACGATTTTCGCCGGATCCCACGCCAGGCCCTTGGCCGGCTGGCCGCGGCGTCCCGCCGCAGGCAGGCCCGCAATCGGGGCCTCGGTCGGCGCCAGCCCGACGAATTCGAGGTCTTCCACTTCGAGGCCGGCGAAGGTCAGCCGCGAAGCCAGCGTCTCGGGCGTGTCGGTAATCTCGACGAAGTCACGGAGCCAGGTCAGTGGAACGCGCATGGGAGTACTCAGTCAGAAGCAAGAAGCAAGAAGCAAGTAGTCAGTAGTCAGTAGTCAGTAGTCAGTAGCCGAAGGCCGAAAGCCGAAAGCCGATCGCCGATCGCCTTTGCATCAGAACTGCTCGAGGAACCGCAGGTCGTTCGCGAAGAACCCGCGGATGTCTTCAATCTTGTGCAGCAGCATGGTGATGCGCTGCGGGCCGAGGCCGAACGCGAAGCCCGAGAACGTTCGCGGGTCGTAGCCGCCGTTCTGGAGCACGGTGGGGTGCACCATGCCGCAGCCCAGGATCTCGAGCCAGCCGCTGTGTTTGCACACCGGGCAGCCGCGCCCGCCGCAGACGAAACACTCCACGTCCATTTCGGCCGACGGCTCGGTGAAGGGGAAGTGGTCCGCGCGGAAGCGGGTGCGCACCTGTGCGCCGAACAGCGCCTGGGCGAAGCCCGTCAGCGTGCCCTTGAGATCGGCCATCGTGATGTGGCGCCCGATCGCCAGGCCTTCGACCTGGTAAAACTGAATCTCGCTGCGCGCCGTGATCTGTTCGTACCGATAACACATGCCCGGCAGAATCACGCGGATCGGTTCCGGGCACCGCTCCCGCATGACGTGGATCTGTCCCGGCGAGGTGTGGGTCCGCAGAATCACGTTCGGCGCCGTCGTGTAGAACGTGTCCCACATGTCGCGCGCCGGGTGGTGCGGCGGGATATTGAGCAGCCCGAAGTTGAAGTCGTCGGTTTCAACGTCCCGCGAACGATAGATCTGGAACCCCATCTCCGCGAAGATGGCGTAGATGCGGCGCAGTCCCTGCGTGGCCGGGTGCAGGCGCCCGTGCGGCCGGGTCCGGCCGGGCAGGGTCACGTCCAGCGTCCCGGCGCGGATCGCCTGCTCCAGTTCGGTCTGGCGCAACCGCTCGGCGGCGGCCTCGTAGGCCTGCTCGATGGTCTGGCGCGCCTGGTTGGCCCGCTGCCCGAACGCCTTCCGTTCGTCTTTGGGCAACGCGCCGAGCGTGCCCATCGCCGCCATGACCGGTGCGGTCTTGCCCAGATGCACCAGGCGCCACTGGGCCAGGGTTCCGGAGTCGTTCACGTGGGCCAGCGCGGCCAGCGCGTCCCGTTCCAGTTGTTCGAAATCGATTGCCATCGTTGATGCCCTGAAAGTAACAAGCCTATCGCACCCGGCGCGACGGGGCTACTGTCACGCCCGCTCGCGCGGCGGGATGGCGATGCGGGGGGCTCCGCCCAGCAGCCCGCCCAGCGTCGCCGACCGCGGCGCAACCACCCTCGACGGCGCAAAGTAGGGAAAGTCGAAGGCGACGTGGTCGCCCGCGTGCCGGCCGGGGATCGGCATCAGGCGCGCCGTTAGCGGTTTGTTCAACCGCAGGGCCAGAGCCGCCACGTCCATCAGGATCGGCGCAATCTCACTGGCCGGGATGTCGCCGGGCAGCGGGACGGTGTCGAGACCGGTCCCGCAGACGGCCGAGTACAGCAGCAGGTCCGCCGTGGTCAGTACCCCTTCTCCGGCCCGCGCCGCGAGCACGGCATCTTCGAACACGGGCAGGAACAGCCCCGAGAAGCCGACGCGAGGAAAGACGGCCTGGTCCAGCGTGGACGCCAGCCACGCGGCAGCCGTCAGTGTCCCGGACTCGCCTGTTCGGACACCTGTCAACTGTTCGATGGCCGTGCCCAGCGATCGTGCCGCTTCGGGGTACGGCGCGAGGGAATAGTCGATCCCCGCAAAGTGGACAGCGGTGCCGTCCAGGGCCGCCTTGACGGCATGTTCGAGCCGGCGCGCGTCGATTTCGACCAGCGCGATCAGCACATCCCGGGCTTCGTCCAGCGTCGGGGCGACCGTGCAGGCATGCACGGCCGCCGACGCGCCCTCGATGCCCAGCCCAATCGTCGGACGTCCGCCGTCGTGATACGCCGCCGGCAGGAAGGGGACGCCAGGCGGAACGTTGGCGAGTGCGGCGAATCGGAGATTGCCGAAGCCATCCGTCCCGAGGCACGCACAGCGGTGGATGATGCTGGCCGCTTCCTGCACGGCCGTGACGTCGATCCCGGTCGACGGGGAGGCCACGATCGCCGAGGCAAACGCCGCACTCGTCGCCGCCAGGGCGTCCGGAATCGTGCGGAACAGATCGGATGGATCGGAAGGGCGTGCCGGGCCGATGGTGACGAAATCGAACCCTTCGGCAAGGCCCCGGTTCTGCAACTCCCGGGCAAACCCCACCACGCCGTCCGGCCGCACGAGATCTCCGAAGGGACGTGAGGCGAACCGCGTGGTCTGGACGGCGTAGCCCGCATCCTCCACGGCCCGCTTCACCGCTGCGGCGACTCGCCCGGCGTCAGCCATGCGGGCGCGGTCGATCGGGGCCCCGGGGTCCCCTCCGTACGTTACCGTGCGCACGTTGATCATGACAGGCTCCTGCAGCCAGGCTGATGCTGGTCTCCTGGGACCTACAGTAACACGCCGCCGCCGCCGGGACTGGCCCCCGGCGGCCCTGCTCCCTGCTCGTTGCTTCCTGCTCGTTTCTTCCTGCTTCCTACTTCCTACTTCCTACTTCCTACTTCATGCCCCCCGGGGAGGACATGCGGCGCTGCCGCGGGTATCATGGGGCGGCGGAGGACGTGACCGTGAACGGTGCAACAGGCGTGGCGGGCCCGGCTCGGGTCCGGCGAATCGGGCAGGGGATGCTGCTGGGGATGACGATGTTGTTGATGGCGGCCTGCTGGTCGTCGTCCGTCCCCGCGCCGGAGGCGATTGCCCTCGGCCAGGACACCTGCGTTGCCTGCCGGCAGGTGATCCGATCCCTGGATGCTGCCGCGCAGGTGGTGCATGTCGACGGCACGACGCGCGTGTACGACGACATCGGCTGCCTCGCCACCGATGCCGCCGCCCTCGGTGGCGGCGGCCAGTTCTACGTGCAGTTCGCCGGTGGCAAAGGCTGGGTGCGCGTCGAGGAGGCGCACTTTGCCCGGCAGCCCGATCGCCAGAGCCCGCGCGGATTCAACTACTTCGCCTACACCGAAGACGACGCCCGCCGTCTCGACCTAGACCACTGGGCGCGCGGTTGGGACGACATCGTCGCCGAACTGAGCCGCCGGCAGTAGCGCAGCAGCAGGACAGCCGGAGGATCAGGCCCGAAGGTGGTCGGCGCGCCAGCTGGTGATCATCTTCTTGATCGCTTTCTGGTCGTCGATCCGCTCGTCCAGCACCGTTCGCGCCAGCCCCGGCAACTCGCCGTCACTGGCAAACCGCAAGGCCACCAGCTGCTTCGGCGTGAACTCGAGGATGCGCGGCTGCAGGTCAGCCGGCAACAGTTCGCGCATGCGCAGCCGTTCTTCCAGGCGAATCACGCGATCCTGCACGGTGAGCGCCATCACCCGGGCGACGAAGAACACCAGGATGAGCGCGACGGCCACGCCGAGCGCCACGAGACGGTCCCATGAGAAGCCCGTGACCGCCTGATACAGGGCGTAGAAGAAGTTGATCGCCAGGAGCGGGAATGCCACGAAGTGGTACGCCGGGACCAGGCGCGCGTGATTCTCGAAGTTCTGCGGGATATTCTGTGCCATCCGATGCTCCTTGCGCGACACGTGGGATTCTCAGGGCCGGTTTCAAGACCTGTGTGAGCGGCCGGTGTGTGACCGCGAGAACGGGTTTCGAAACCGCCCTTAGCGTATCAGCTGACGCCGGCGCGCGTGCAGGACCAGCGACAAGCCGAAGTAGTAGGCCGGGTAGAGCAGGGATGCCGCGAGCCACGGTCGGTTCACGTCCGGCCATCTCCAGGCCATGAGCAGGACGGTTGCGGCCCACACCGTGCCGAGGGCGACCGTCCACCGTTGCAGCACGGCCGTGCGCGACGGATAGACGTAGCCCACGGGCACGAACACCATCACGGCCAGCCACAGGAGAATGGCGCCGTTCCACGCGCCTGGCAGCCCGCCCGCCAGCAGGTAGAACACGACGATGTTCCAGTAGGACGGGAACCCGGTGAAGAAGTGGTCTTGCGTCTTGGCGTCGACACGACTGAACCCGTACGCGCTCGACAGGAGCATTGCGGCGATGACCGCCCACGTGGCGCGATCGGGGACCAGGTCCGCCCGCCACACGACGAACGCCGGCACGAAGACGTAGGTCACGTAGTCGACGATGTCGTCCAGCCGGCCGCCATCGACCGAGGGCACCGTGTCTTTCACGCGCGCCGCCCGGGCGAACCAGCCGTCGACCGCGTCGACGGCGGTGGCGGCGCACCACCACAGGACGCACGCGCGAAAGTCGCCGCGAACCGCGGCCACCAGCGACAGCATCCCGATCAGCGCGCCGCTGGCCGTGAAGGCGTGGACGGCCCACCCGGCAAGTGGCGGCGGCAGGACGCGGGGCTCGGCGGTGGCAGGCATGCGGCGTGCGATCTCCTTGAGAGATGATTCTAGAGCGGTCCCGTGCCAGACTGTACGTCATGCAGGAACGAACCGTCACCCCGGGCGACGCCGGCGTGCGCCTCGACCAGTGGCTCGTGCTCCGCGGAGGCGCGGCCTCGCGCAGCAAAGCCACGGCGTGGCTCGAACGGGGCAAGGTCTTCGTCAACGGGCGCGAGACGGGGCTCGAGGATGCGGCCGCGCGCGTGGCCGAGGGCGACCGGATCGGCATCTGGGTCGATCGGCCCGGATCCGCCAGACCCGTCGACCGGGCTGTGGCGGATGCCCGGACGCACCTCGACATCCTCCACGAGGACGAGGCGATCGTCGTCATCGACAAACCGGTCGGGCTGATCGTCGAACCGCTCCCTGACGGCGCCGAACACGAGCCGACGGTGCTCGACCTGCTCACGGATCATTATCGCCACCTGCCTCGTGCGCGGGTGTTCGTGGTGCACCGGATCGATCGGGATACGAGCGGGCTGGTGCTGTTTGCGCGGACGCCTGCGGCCCGCGATCACCTCAAGGACCAGTTCGAAGCACGGACGCCGGACCGGGTGTATCAGGCCGTGGCCGTGGGTGTGATGGCGCCGGAGACGGCGGTGTGGCGCGACATGCTGGCGTGGGACAAGGCGGCTCTTCGGCAGCGGAGGGCGCACGGCCGGGACGCGGGTGGCAAAGAGGCCGTGGCGCATGTGCGGGTCCTGGAGCGGTTCGCCCTGGCCACGCTGCTCGAGGTGTCACTGGTGACGGGGAAACGCAACCAGATCCGTGTGCAGGCCGCCCTGCGCGGCCTGCCGTTGCTGGGCGAACGTCAGTACCGCTTTGACGCCCCGCCGGAGCCGCCCGGGCTCCCGCGCCTGGAACGCCAGGCGCTGCACGCATGGCGGCTGGGGTTCACGCACCCGGTGAGCGGTCACGAGGTGAGCTTCAGCGCCCCGGTTCCCGACGACCTGACGCGGGTGCTGCGGGTACTGCGCCGGGCGCGGTAAGAACCCGTCAACGGGCCCGCGCCGGGCCGATGTCCACCGTAATCTGCCGCCAGCGTTCCTGCCGGAACCTGAGGGCGCTCAGCGCGCACCGGGTGAAGTGTCCCAGGATGATGGCCAGCCAGATGTCCGAATACGCCAGCGGCCGGGCGGACTGGATCGCCAGCAGCAGGCCGATCGGGATGCCGATCTGGCTGGCGAGGGAGATGTAGAACGGGCTCTTCGTATCGCCGGTGCCCTGGAGCGCCCCGGTATACGTCAGCGCGACCGTGATGAAGAAGCCCGAGGCCGCTAGATAACGCAGCAGCAGGGTGCCGATCTCGATGACGAGGGGATCACGCACGCCGAACACGCCCAGCAGCATCCGGGGGATCGTGACGAAGGCCAGGCCGACCACCCCCGCTACGCCGAGCCCGATCCGCGCCGCGACCCACGCGCCAGCGATCGCACGGTCCGGTTTGCCGGCACCCAGGTTCTGTCCCGAGACAGTGGCCGTGGCCCCCATCAGTCCGACCGACGTCCAGGTAATCATCGAGAACAGTTGCGTGTAGCCGATGGTGTAGGCCGCCTGGGCTTCGGCGCTGTGCTCGAGACCTCCCATGAACCGCAGCAGCAGGACACCCGCGACGTTCATGGCGATGCCCTGCAGGCCTGTGGGCAGGCCGAATTTGAAAATCGACCGGATGATCGGCCAGTCCGGCCGCAGCGACAGCGGGCGGGGGATTCGCACGGCCAGCGTGCCGGACAGAATCCAGATGTTGCCGGCGACGGCCACGATGAGGTTCGCGGCAATCGTGCCGAGCGCCGCGCCGAAAGGGCCAAGCGCCGGGATGGGGCCCAATCCGGGGATCAGGATGAGGTTGAACACCGCGTTCAATGCCGCGGCGGCCAGGCCCAGCCGCAGTGGTGTCCGCGCGTCACCGGCGGCGCGCAACGCGCCGCCGATCATGAAGAACACCAGCATCCCGACATTCCCGACGAACATCGTCCGCAGATAGGGCAGGGCGGCCACCTTCACGGCAGGGGCGGCCCGGACAACGTCCAGCAGCACCGGGGCCAGGACGTATCCGGCGACCGCGAGGATGGCCGACAGCCCGATGGACGTCAGAAACGCCTGGTGCACGACCCGGTTCACCTTGTCCGGGTCTCCGGCGCCCGTGAATCGGGCCACCAGCACACCCATCCCGGCGTACAGCGAGGCAACGAAGACGATGACGACGAGGAAGATCTGCAGACTCACCCCGATGGCCGCGTTCCCCGTGTAACCCACGAAGTGGCCGACCATCGTGTGGTCGATAATGCCCTGCAGACCGGCCACGACGTTCTGCAGCATCGTGGGCCAGGCGAGTCTCCAGACGGCGCCGGGCAGAGAACCGTCGACGATGGACCGGTCGAAGGTCCTGGTGCGCGGGGGAACTGGGGACATGAAGAGGCTATGTTACTAGGGGCCAGAGGCTAGAGGCTAGGGGCTAGAGGCTAGAGGCCAGGGGCAGGAAGCAGGAAGCAGGAAGTAGGAAGTAGGAAGTAGGCAGTAACCGAAAGCCGAAAGCCGAAAGCCGAAAGCCGAAAGCCGAAAGCCGAAAGCCGATAGCCGATCGCCGCAATTCGGACTACGCTATCGGAACACCCGATTCGATCCGTCCCCTCACTGACGAAGGACGTGCATGTTCGACTGGCTGCGGCTTGCGATCATCTGGACCAGCGATCTTGTCTGGGGTCCGTGGCAGACACCGATTGGCCCGATGCCGGGACCCTTGATGGTGCTGTTGTTCGCCACCGGGATTTTCCTGACGATCCGGACGCGCGCCGTGCAGTTCCGCCGTTTCCGCGAGGCGGCAGGAACGATCGTGCCCAAGCAGGTTGCCGGTGCCAAAGGTTCGCTGTCACCGTTTCAGGCCTTCATGACCGCGCTGGCGGCATCGATCGGCACCGGGAACATCGCCGGCGTGGCCACGGCGATTGTGTCGGGCGGGCCGGGCGCGTTGTTCTGGATCTGGGTGTACGGCGCGGTGGCGATGGCCATCAAGTTCGCCGAAGCCGTGCTCGGCGTGACGTTTCGCGTGGCTGACGCCAAGGGGAGTTCGTCGGGCCCGATGTACTACCTGCGCGACGGCCTGAAGATGCCGAAACTGGCGGCGGCCTACGCGCTGATCGCGGCGGTGGCCGCCCTGTTCACGACGCCATTCACCCAGCCCAACTCGATGGCCATTGTCCTGAAGAGCCAGTTTGATATTCCGACCTGGCTGTCCGGCGTGGGCATTGCGGTCCTGGCCTGGCTGGTGATCATCGGGGGCGTCAAGTCGATCGGCAAGGCTGCGGAGAAGCTGTCGCCGCTGAAGGTCGGCCTGTACCTCGTGGGCGGCCTCGTGGTCATCGTGATGCACATTGATGCGCTGCCCGGTGTCCTCGCCACCGTGGTGCGCGAGGCGTTCTCGTTCAAGGCTGCGGCGGGCAGCAGCGCGGGGATCGGCATCATGATCGCGATGCGGTACGGCCTGGCGAGGGGCGTGTACGCCAACGAAGCCGGATACGGTACTGCGGCCGTGGCCTACGGGAGTGCGCGCAGCGTCAATTCCACCCAGCAGGGCCTGAACGCGGTCATCGAAGTGTTCGTCGTCTCGTTCGTGACGTCGACGATCAGTGCGCTGACCATCCTCGTCACGGGGGTGTGGCAGGAAGGGCTGACGAGTACGGCCGTCGTCGCCCAGGCCTTCAACGCCTCGATCCCCGTGGCGGGCGGCTGGGTGGTGGCGTTCTGCGCCTTCCTGTTCGGTTACACGACGTTGATCGGCTGGGCGTACTACGGCGAGCAGTTCTTCGAGTACCTGTTCGGCCGGCGCATCGCCACCCCCTACCGGTGGGCGTACTGCCTGCTGATTCCCCTGGGCGCCACGTTGAGCGTCGAGACGGTGTGGGCGTGGGGCGACCTGCTCAACGGGCTTCAGGTCTTTCCGAACCTCGTCGGGCTCGTCGGGCTGAGCGGGGTCGTTGCCGCCGCGGCTGTCCGGAAAGGCTCCGGCGACGCCGGGTAACGGACCGGGACGACGGAGCCCGGCGAATGACGCGCCTCCGCGCAGACATCGCTGCGCGCGTCGAGGACGCCGACAATCGTGCCGTCGTACCGTTCGTAGATGCCCACCAGGCAGCCACACGGCAGATGCTGACCTGCCAACACGCGCAGAATGGCCATCAGAGGTCTCCTGCCGTAGTTAGACCGGTCCGGGCTCCGGACGTTACCCCGCGCCGGTGGACATGTCGAGCAGGAACGAACGGAAACACCCCGCCGAGGTGCCGGGCAAGTCGACGGCCAGCAGGGCGCGTTCGCGCCAGCCCCGTTCGTGAACGGGCAGTTCCGGTTCAAATCCCAGTTCCGAGGCAATCGTGCCGCCGAACTTGGCGGGGTGGGCGGTGGCCAGCGCGATCACCGGGGCGTCTTCGCCCCGGGCCTGCTGCCAGCGCCGGGCGGCCCGGCAGGCGACCGCTCCATGCGGGTCCAGCACGTACCCGGCGGCCGCGTAGGTCTGCCGGATCTCCTCACGTGTGTCCGCCTCGGTGACCGCCTGGCCGTCGATGTGCGCGCACATGGCTGCCCACTGGCCGTCGTGCAGCGACCAGAGGCGCGCGAAGTTGCTGGGGTCGCCCACGTCCATGGCGTTTGACAGCGTGGCCACGGCCGCCCGCGGCGTGAACACGCCGTCGCCAAGGAAGGCCGGAAACACGTCGTTGACGTTCGTGGCGGCGATGAAGTGCCGGATGGGCAGCCCCATCCGGGCGGCCAGGACGCCGGCTGTCAGGTTGCCCAGGTTACCCGAGGGGACCGAGAACACGGTGCCCGGGGAGCCGTCCGCCAGGCACGCGTAGGCGTAGTAGAAACTCTGCGGCAGCAGGCGGCCGATGCTGATCGAATTCGCGGACGACAGGTGCAGGGCAGCCAGCGCCGGATCGAGGAAGGCCCCTTTGACCAGGCGCTGACAGTCGTCGAACGTGCCAGGTACTCGCACGGCCGAGATGTTGCCACCGATCGTCGCCATCTGGGATTCCTGGAACGCCGACACCCGCCCGGCAGGATACAGCACGATCACGCGGACGCCCGGCACGCCGTGAAAACCCTGCGCAACGGCGCTGCCGGTATCGCCCGATGTCGCCACCAGCACGGTCGCGTGTGCCCCCCGCGTGCGCAGCTCGTGGCCGAAGAACCGCGCCAGGAAGCGGGCGCCGAAGTCCTTGAAGGCCAGCGTCGGGCCGTGGAACAACTCGAGCACGCTCAGGCCGGGGGCCACAGGCACGATGGGAAGCGGGATGTCGAGCGCCTCCCGAACCAGGGCGTCGAGGACCGGCCGATCGTATTCGCCTTCGAGCCAGCGCGCGGCCAGTTCGACGGCCAGGTCCGGGAACGGCATGCCGCGCAGCCGCCGGACCTCGGCCTGGTCGAAGACCGGGACGTGCGACGGGAGGTACAGCCCGCCGTCAGGAGCGAGTCCACGGAGTACGGCTTCGCGAAACGAGACCGCCGGTGCGCGGTGGTTCGTGCTGAACAGTTCCATCACGCCACCACCCGGGCACCCTGGGTGCTGATCGGTCCGGTCCAGACTTCCGAGGCCAGGTGTGCGGCATCACGGAACGCCGACCGCATGGCGCTCGCGACGCGGGCGGCCGTGCTCTCGCTGTCCGCCAGGGCGAAGAGCGTGGGCCCCGACCCCGAGATGCAGCAGCCGAGGGCTCCGGCCTTCAGTGCGCTGGACCGGACGGCGTCGTATCCGGGGATGAGCGCCGCCCGGATCGGCTCCACGATCCGATCTTCGAGGCATCGCCCGATCAGCGGCAGGTTGCCCTGATACAAGGCAGCGACCAGCGCCGCGGCGTTCCCCATGTTGGCGACGACGTCTGACAGGGGGAACGTGCGCCCTTCCAGCAGGGCCCGGGCCTGCCGCGTCGAGATCCGGCAGTGCGGGTGTACGACGGCGACGAACAAGCCGTCCGGCACCGGGAGGCTCAGGATCTCGAGCGGTGTGTAGCTGCGCACCAGTACGAGACCGCCGAGAATCGCCGGCGCGACGTTGTCGGCGTGCGCCGACCCGCAGGACGCACGCTCGCCGGCCATCGCGTGCTCGACGAGCTGCGCGGCGGCAAACGGCCGGCCCAGCAGTTCATTGGCGGCAACCGCGCCTGCGGCAGCGGAGGCTCCCGAGCTGCCCAGCCCGCTCTGGAGCGGCAGGCCCTTGTGGAGCGACAGGCGGATGCCGGGCGGCAGTCCGCTGCTCCGGGCGAGTGCCCGTGCGGCCTGGAGCACGCTGTCGGCGGCGGCGCCCGCAGCGTTGGCGGTGGCCGTGCGCGGGAGGACACCTCCGTCGCCCGTGACGTCCAGCATGGTGACGCCGTCGGTGTCGGACGGCGACACGTCCACGGTGTCTCCGGGCCGGTGCAGGGCGAACCCCATGACGTCGAAACCAGGGCCGACGTTCGAGACGGTGGCGGGCGCGAAGACGCGGACGTTGGGCACGGGCAGCAACCTGTCAGGGGGCGGACGCGCACAGAGCAGACGGTAGACAGTAGACAGTAGACAGTAGACAGTAGACCGTAGGAAGAAGCAAGAAGCAGGAAGCAGGAAGCAAGCCCCAAGCCCCAAGCCCCAAGCCCCAAGCCAGTTAGAACTCGTCCTCAGTCACCTGGATTTTGTGTAGTCTGAATAGTCATGATCGACTGGCTCCTGAACCCATCCACCTGGATTGCGCTGATCACCCTGACGTCCCTCGAGATCGTGCTGGGGGTGGACAACGTCATCTTCATCTCCATCCTGGCGGGCAAGCTGCCGCCTGACCAGCGGTCCCGCGCCAGGCGACTGGGACTCTTCCTGGCGATGTTCATGCGCATCGCCCTGCTGTTCTCGCTGACGTGGATGATGCGGCTGACCTCGCCGTGGCTGACGGTGTTCGGGATCGGCTTGTCGGGGCGTGACCTGATTCTGGCCGTTGGCGGTCTCTTCCTCATTGCGAAGAGCACGCACGAGATTCACGACAAGCTGGAGGGGGACGATGGCCACGCGTCGGCGCGAGTGGCCGCGTCGTTCGCCTCGGTGATCGTGCAGGTCATGCTGCTCGATATCGTGTTCTCGCTCGACTCGGTGATCACGGCCGTCGGGATGGCGAACGACCTGGCGGTGATGGTGACCGCCGTCGTCGTGGCCGTTGGGGTCATGATGCTGGCCGCCGACGGGATCAGTACGTTCGTCGATCGTCACCCGACCGTGAAGATGCTCGCGTTGAGTTTCCTGCTGCTGATTGGCTTCTCGCTGCTCGTGGACGGGTTCCACCAGCACATTCCGAAGGGCTACATCTACTTTGCGATGGCGTTTTCGGTGTTTGTCGAGATGCTCAACCTGCGCATCCGCGCCCGCAGCAAGCCCGTTGAACTGCGGCACACGTTCACAGAGGAGGCGGGGGGGGGGCACCGGGGGAGGTAGTAAGTCGTAGTCAGTAGAGAGTAGAAGCAGACGGGGTAGGGTCTAGGGGACAAGGGACAAGGGGCAAGAACGTATGACGTGGATTCTTGCCTTTTCCCTAGCCCCTAGCCCCTAGCCCCTAGCCGTCACCCCGCCCCGCTGCTGCCGCCGCCAGCCGCACCCGCGGCGCCGGCGCCGCCGTGGCCGGCCTGGCCGCCGGCTGTCTGTCCCGCCGAGATCATGGCCACGGTTGCAGCCATCGGGTGGCCGCGGTCGGGCAGCGTCTTCAGCCACGCCGGTCCCGCGGTGATGCCCGCCTTTTCCAGGGCCTTGGCCCAGCCCTCAGCCGCGCCGAAGGCCACCGCAGCCGGCAGGACCGCCGCGAAGGTCTCGCCCGTGGCGTGGGCACCGGCGGCAGGTGACTTGGCCTGATCCTTCAGATGGCGCCCGTACGCCTCCCATTGGCCCTTGCGGCGGAGTGCCTCGTCGGTCAGGGGCGTCAGGCTCTGCCCGACGCCGAGACCGACCAGGCCGGCGATGCCCGTGGCGATGCCGATGAATATCGCTGCGTGACCGTATACGTCGAGGAACGGCACCGCCGCGATCAGCAGGCCCAGCCCCGCGAACGCCGTGAACGCCCCGGCCGCCGTCGTGACGTTCCGGGTTCGTTGACGTGCCGCATCGAAGAACCCCTGTTGCGTGAGTTCGTCAGTGACCGCCGACGTGAAGGTCTTCCAGCGTCTGCCCGATGCCATGATGCGCGAGAGGTCCGAGAACTTGAGCGACGTCCGTGGCCCGGACTTGCCGACAAACAGCAGGTCGTAGAGGGCACGTTCGGAAGGCCGCACCAACGCCGAGGGGTTGCCCGGTGTGACGACGAAGTCCCGCTTGCGGAAGACACTGCCGCCCGGAACCTCCTCGATTCGAACGATGTCGCGGCCTGCCAGATGGAAGAGCGTCGCCAGGGCCGAGGGCCACCCCGCCGTGCCCGACTGTGTCAGCGCGGCGCCGAGGCTGGCCGGCAGGGCATCAGGCGGTTCCGCCCTGCGCTGGTGGCGATCGTGACGAACCGGCGAGCGATGGTTGAGGGCAAACACCAGGAACCCGCCGACGCCGGCCAGCAGAATCATGCCGCCCAGCCCGAGGAACACCGGCGCGTAGCGCGACGCGGTTGCCGCGCGGCGTTGCCAGTCCATCGGCGCTGCCACCAGTGAGCGCGGGGCGAAACGGGCGCGCAGCAGCCAGCTGTCGTCCCTGCCGAAACCGCAACGCGTGACACGCAGCGGACGTTCTCCGGAGACGGATTGGGCCGGCGGATCGAGGAGGAGTGGCTCCAGAAGCGCGACGCCGGCGGGCACGCGCACCTCGACCGACGCGCAGTCGATGCCGTAGACGTGGGAGGTCGGCAACGCGTACCACTCGAGGACGTCTTCGGCCGCCTCGAAGCGCACGACACCCGATACGCGATACGTCAGTTCGAAGGTGTGAGTCGCGCCGCGAACCTCCGGGAAGTGCCACACCACGCGGCGCTGGCCATCCTTGCGTTCGAGCTCGAACTGCCACGGGTCGTCGCCCGGTCCGAAGGAGCGCCCGTCCATCGCAACGTCGAGCACGGCGACACCATCAGTCCGCCGCGACGGCAGGCCCCGGTACACGTAGGTGAACCCGTCGTCGCCGAAGACGAACCGGATACGTTCGGTGACGACCATGCCTCCGCCAGGTTCCACCACGAGCGTCACATCGAACGATTCCGCACGGTAGTCCTTGGCGGCGAACGCGCCGGCCGGACTCAGCAGTACGACCGCGAACAGCAGGACCAGCACGAAGACGCGTCGGGACGACATGGATTCCTCCAATTGCTTGCAATATGATATCACTTAGAAATCATGTTGTCCAGGTCCCGGCATCCGGCCGGGCACGAGGCAGGTAGAATGACGGGACTTCATGGTGTACTCCTATCGGCCCGAGGTCCTCGGCCAGCTCCTGCTGCATGGCATTCGCCCGGGTCCGGCAACCCGCCCGGCCGTCGTCTTCGGCTACCTGAACGACCTCTATCGGTACGAACTCCGTGCGCTCCGCGACCAGCTGCGCCAGCGGCGGTTTCCGCAGTCCGAGTACTTCGGCCGCGTGGTCGCGCTGCGGCGGAAGTACGTGCTCGTGTCCGTCCACCCGTCCACGTGGACCATGCCCGGGACACCGTCCGAATCCCCGGACCTGCCGCTCTGCTGACACACGGCGTCCGCCGCGCAACTCACCGGGCGGCGGGCACCACTCGCCGGATTGCACGACGGCAACGCCCCGGTCCTCCGTCACACTCGGGGAGACGGACGAGGGGCGCCGGTCGGCACGACCGGATGGCCGGTGTAAGATTCCTGCGATTCGCTCCCAGCGTCCACACGACTTCCGGCCGGCGCGGCGCTGCGGATGTGCCGCTGCCGGTCCACGACTCGGGATACCGTATGTCTTCTGACACACCGAAGCTGAGTGATCTGCGCATCGACGAACAGGCCAGGTCCACCGGGTTCTCGCGCATCCTGCTGCCGCTCGTGATCGGTCTCGTCATCGTTGCCGTGCTGGCCGGCGCGTGGTACGGACTGCGGCGGCCCCAGCCTGCCGCGGTGACCGTCGCGGAGGTGACCGAGGCCAGTGGCGCCGGGCTCGGCGGTCCGTCTGCCGTCCTGAACGCGTCCGGATACGTCACCGCCCGGCGCCGCGCGACCGTGTCGTCGAAGATCACGGGCAAGGTGATCGGCGTGTTCGTGGAAGAGGGGATGGCGGTGAAAGCGGGCCAGGTGCTGGCGCGCCTCGACGATACGGTGAGCCGCCGATACCTGGAACTGGCCGAAGCCGAACTCGGCGCGGCCCGCCGCAACGCCGCGGAAACGGACGTGCGGCTGCGCGAGGCCGGGCTCACGCTCGGCCGGACCCGGTCGCTCGTGAAGGATGGCATCGTCGGGCAGGCGGATCTCGATCGCGCCGAGGCGGAGGTGGACGCGCTGCAGGCGCGCCTCGATTTGTCGCGGGAACATGTGCGCGTGTCGGAGGCCCAGGTGGCCTTGCGCCGGACGGAGATCGACGACATGGTCATCCGTGCGCCGTTCTCCGGCGTCGCGATCTCGAAGGATGCCCAGCCCGGGGAGATGATCTCGCCGGTGTCGGCGGGCGGCGGCTTCACACGCACGGGGATCTGCACGATTGTGGACATGTCGTCGCTCGAGATCGAAGTCGACGTCAACGAGAGCTTCATCAACCGCGTCGCCACCGGGCAGCGTGTCGAGGCCGTGCTTGACGCCTATCCTGACTGGCGGATTCCCGCCCACGTCATCACGGCGGTGCCGACGGCCGACCGCCAGAAGGCGACGGTCCTCGTACGCATCGGGTTTGAAGCGCTCGACCCGCGTGTGCTGCCCGACATGGGCGTGAAGGTGGCGTTCCTGGGCGCGGAGGCGGCTGCCGTGCCCTCCGCGGGCCCGCGGCTCACCATCCCGCGGACAGCCCTGCGGAAAGACGGCGGCCAGGACATCGTCTTCGTCGTGACGAACGGGGTGGCGGAGCGGCGGGCCGTGCGTGTCGGCGGAGCGCAGGGCGACAGCGTCGAGGTCGTGACCGGCCTGGCGGTCGGCGAGCGCGTGGTGGTGGACGGTCCCGCCGACCTGACGGACAGGCGGCCTGTTGAGATTCGGTAGCCGGGCGACGGGCGCAGCGAGGAGAGACGTATGGATGCGGTAGCCATGATGCAGCAGGCCCAGGTGAGCGTGCGCGGTTTGCACAAGGTGTTCCATCGGGGCGGCGAACGGATCGACGTGCTCCAGGGGCTCGACCTGGACATCCCGAAGGGCGACTTCCTGGCCCTGATGGGCCCGTCCGGGTCGGGCAAGTCGACGCTGCTCAACCTGCTTGGCGGCCTGGACCGGCCGACGCAGGGCAGCATCGACGTTGCCGGTCAGCGGATCGATCAGCTGTCGGGTGGCAAGCTGGCGGCCTGGCGGGCGCGGCACGTCGGATTCGTCTTCCAGCTCTACAACCTGCTGCCCGTGCTGACGGCCGAGCGCAACGTCGAATTGCCGCTGCTGTTGACCGGCCTGTCCCGGGGGCAGCGCAAGCAGCATGTGGCGACCGCGCTGGCGATGGTGGGACTGACGGACCGGGCCCGCCACTACCCGCGTCAGCTGTCGGGCGGTCAGGAGCAGCGGGTGGGCATCGCCCGGGCAATTGTCACTGACCCGACGTTGCTGCTGTGCGACGAGCCCACGGGTGACCTCGACCGCAAGTCCGGGGACGAAGTCCTCAACCTGCTCCAGGCGCTCAATCGCGAGCACGGCAAGACCATCATCATGGTGACCCACGACCCGCACGCGGCAGCCCGGGCGCGGCGTGTCCTGTACCTCGACAAGGGCGTCCTCGCGAAGGAGCCGGTCGTATGAAGTACCTGCCGCTCGTCTGGCGCAACCTCCTGCGCCGCAAGACGCGGACGTTGTTCACGGTGTTGTCGATCATCGTGGCGTTCGTGCTCTTCGGCCTGCTGGCCGCGCTGAACACGGCGTTCAGCGCCGGCGCCGAACTGGCCGGCAACGACCGGCTGGTCATCACGCACAAGGTGTCGATCATCCAGCTGCTGCCCGAGAGCTACATGGCGCGGCTCGAGGCGACGCCCGGCGTTGTCGACGTGCTCCACCAGACCTGGTTCGGAGGCATTTACAAGGAGCCGCGCAACTTCTTCATGCAGTGTCCGGTCGACCCCGAACGCCTGCTGAGGCTGTACCCGGAGTACCGGCTGCCCCCCGATCAGCGGAAACGCTGGCTCGAAGAGCGCACTTGCGCGATCGTGGGACGCCAGACTGCCACGCGATTCGGGTTCAAGGTCGGGGACCGGATTCCGATCCAGGCGACGATCTGGCGCAAGCGGGACGGCAGCAGCGCGTGGGAGTTCGACGTCTGCGGCATTTATGACGGCGAGAAGCAGGGTGTCGACACGACCCAGTTGTTCTTCAACTACAAGTACTTCGACGAAGCCCGGCAGTTCGGGCAGGGGCAGGTGGGCTGGTACGTGATCCGGATTGACGATCCCGCCAAAGCGCCGGAGATCGCGAAGCGCGTCGATGAGACCTTCGCCAACTCGTTCGCTGAGACCAAGACCGCGACCGAGAAAGCGTTCATCCAGGCGTTCGCGCAGCAGGTCGGGGACATCGGGGCGATCATCCGCGCGATCGTCACCGCCGTGTTCTTCACGATCCTGCTGGTCGCCGCCAACACCATGGCACAGTCTGTGCGCGAACGGACGAGCGACCTGGCGGTCCTGAAGACGCTGGGGTTCGGCGACGGGCTCATCCTGGCGCTCGTCCTGATCGAATCCAGCGTGATTGCTCTGGTGGGGGGCGGCATCGGACTCGGACTGTCCTACGCCCTGACCCAGGCCGGCGACCCGACCAACGGTCTGTTCCCGGCGTTTTTCATGTCGAACGCCGACCTGGTTCGCGGTGTGCTGTTCGCGGCGGGGCTGGGTCTGGTGGCCGGGATCCTCCCGGCGGTTCAGGCCATGCGGCTGCGGATTGTCGACGCGTTGAGGAGGGCCTGACCGTGAGCGCGTTCCTGAACTGGATATCCCAGATCGTTGTCGTCTCGGCGCTCAACCTGCGGACGCTCCGCCAGCGCCTCTCCTCGTCCCTCGTGGCCATCGTCGGAATCGCGGGTGTCGTGGCCGTATTCGTCGCCGTCCTGTCGATGGCCGAAGGATTCCGCCAGACGATGGCGACGACCGGGTCGCCGGATACGGCCGTGGTCATGCGATCCGGTGCCGACAGCGAGATGGTCAGCATTCTGTCTCGGGACGATGTGCGCATCATCGGCGACGCGCCGGGTGTCCGGCGGAACGTCTCCGGGCCGATGGTGTCCGGTGAACTGTTCGTCATCGTGGATTTGCCGAAGCGGTCGACGAACACGACCGCCAACGTGCCGCTGCGAGGCGTCAGCGCCACTGCGTTCGACGTGCGCAAGAAGGTCACGCTGACGTCAGGCCGCATGTTCCTGACCGGGCGGAACGAACTGATCGCCGGCCGCTCGGCCGCCGCGCAGTTCGGCGGCGTGGCGGTGGGCCGGACGCTGAAGTTCGGGCAGAACGTGTGGACCGTCGTCGGCATTTTCGACACCGGCGGAACCGTGTCCGATTCGGAGTTGTGGTGCGATGCCGCCGTGCTGGCCCCGGCGTACCAGCGCGGGTCGACCTACCAGACCGCGTACGCCAGGCTGGAATCCGCTGACGCCTTCGCGTCCTTCAAAGACGCACTCACCACTGATCCACGGCTCAACCTGAAGGTGATGCGGGAGACCGACTACTACGCCGAGCAGTCGCAGGTGCTCTATACGCTGATTACGACCCTGGGTACCCTGATTGCCGGTCTGATGGGCGTGGGCGCCGTGTTTGGAGCCGTCAACACGATGTACTCTGCCGTGGCGGCGAGGACGCGGGAGATCGCCACGCTGCGGGCGCTCGGATTCGGTGCGTTCCCGGTCGTGGTGTCCGTGCTGGTGGAGTCGATGTCGCTGGCGGTGGTCGGCGGCGGGCTGGGAGGGGCGATTGCCTATGCGGCGTTCAACGGCTTCGAGACGGCGACGATGAACTGGCAGACCTTCAGCCAGGTCGGATTTGCGTTTGCCGTGACGCCGGCGCTGGTGACCTCGGGAATCGTCTATGCGCTGGTCATGGGGTTCCTGGGCGGTCTACTGCCAGCCACGCGTGCCGCCCGCCTGCCCATCATCTCGGCGCTGAGGGAGTTGTAGCCCCGGATCGCTCCAGGACTCTGCCCTCCGTTCGGGCCGCGGTATCGTGCAGGGCCTGCTCACTCCGTCCGCCGGCGCTTCCAGTTCGCCACCGCGAGGCCAAGCGCAAGGCAGAGCAGCAGCGCGATGCCGCGCGCGACCCAGCGAAGGGCATCGAGCTGCGCCGTGACTGGCGCGGCCATGGCGTCTGTGACCCCGGACGGATCGAACACGTGGACGACGGCAGCCCACAGCGCACCAATGAGCGCGACTCCGGTCGTCTGTCCGAGCGTGCGCGACAGCGACATCAACCCCGAGGCAACGCCCAGCCTTTCGCGCGGCACGGCGCCCATGATGGCACTGTTGTTCGGCGACTGGAAGATGCCCATGCCGAGACCAATCAGGGCGGCCCTCGCGATGTAACCAACGGTGTCCGTGCTGATTTCCAGCGTGCCGACGAACACATAGGCGAGCACGAGGATTCCGAGACCGAGTATGGTGAGCGGTCGCGTGCCGACCCGGTCAGAGAGCCAACCCGAGGCCGGGGCAGTCAAGCCCATCATCACGGGGCTCATCGCCAGCAGCAGGCCGGTTTCCCGGGGACTGCGCCCTTGCATCGATTGAAGAAAGAACGGCAGCAGGAACACCAGGCCCGCGCTCGCCACGAATACGAGAATGCCCGTGACCAGGTTGGTCGCGAACGGGGCGCTGCGAAACAGCCGGAGATCCACCAGGGGATCCTTGACGGACAGTTCCACGCGCACGAAGGCGACGAATCCGAGCAGTGCGGCGGCAAGCAGCGTCACGATCAACGGGGACAGGAACGAGGCCCGCGGCCCGAGCGTGATAGCCAGCAGGAATGCCAGGAGTGCCACCAGCAACAGTGTTGCGCCGCGCAGGTCGAAGCCCTGGCGTGAGTGCTGGGCCTGGGCCGGTACGGCCTTGAGCACGACCAGCGTTCCCACGACGCCGAGCGGCAGGTTGACGAAGAAGATGGCGTGCCAGGAGAACAAGCCGAGGATCAGGCCACCCAAGGTCGGTCCCGAGACGAGTCCCACCGACACCATCAGCCCGATCAGGCCCATGGCCTTGCCGCGCTCCTGGGGCGGAAACACATCGGTCACGACCGCGGCACCCAGCGCCATCAGTAACGAAGCCCCGACGCCTTGCACCACGCGCGCCGCAACCAGCCAGACGACGTGTGGCGACAGGCCGCACAGCAATGACCCGAACGTGAAGATCACGAAGCCGGCCGCGTAGAGTGGCTTTCTGCCATGCAGGTCGGCGAGCCTGCCCGCCACCATCATCAGGGTGACGAGGGTGAGCAGGTAGCCGAGCACGACCCACTGAACTGCCGCGAACGGCGCACGTAACTCTCTGGCCAGTGTCGGCAATGCCACGTTGACGATGCTGCCGTCGATGGTCGCCAGAAACACGCCCATGGCCACCGCCGCCATGACCCACCATTTTCGAGTGTCGTCCGGTGCGTGTACGTCAGCGATGTGATCGTGGGGCACGTTCTGGGCCTCGCCGTCTTCCGGGCTGCGCGATCTCGAACAACGAGTGTAGAGCCTTCGTTGGAGAAGCGCTGGAGCATACGATAAACTCTCGAAGTTCGGCGGAATCATATACCGCTGCGCCTGCCCGATACGAGTGTCGATGAGCCTGCTGACGATTGTCGCTGTCGTGGTTGCCGGCTCCGTGGCTGGCGCGCTCGGAACGCTGCTCGGGATCGGCGGCGGCGTGTTTCTCGTCCCATTCCTGAACGCCGGTCTTGGCCTCGATTTCAAAGTCGCCGCGGCCACCGGCCTGATGACGGTGATTGCGACTTCCAGCGCGGTGTCGGCCGGACGCGCGGGCCGGAATCTGATCAACATGCGCCTCGGCATGCTCCTCGAAGTGGCGACGACGGCGGGCGGCCTGCTCGCCGCGTTCACCGTGGCGTCACTGTCGAACCGGACGCTCGCCCTGACCTTTGCGGTCGTCACCGCGGCGATCGCGATCCTGATGATCACGCGCCTCGATCGCCGCAACGTGCTGGAGCCGTCCGAATCGCGCGGCGCGCTCGGCGGCTGCTTCCACGACGACGATACGGGGCGCGACGTCGTGTATCGCGTCACGCGGCTGCCGCTCGGGATGTCGGCGTCGTTCCTCGCCGGCTACGTCTCGGGGACGCTCGGCATCGGCGGCGGCATCCTGAAGGTGCCCGTGCTCAACGCCTGGTGCGGCGTGCCGATGCGCTCGCCGCGGCGACGCGCGCGCTGATGATCGGCGTGACGGCAGCGGCGTCCGCGCCACAGTATTTCCTCAGGGACCAGGTGAACCCGCCGATCGCCGCCGCCGCCGTTATTGGCGTGCTGATCGGGTCGCGCGCCAGCTATCTGTTCGGCGCCAGCGCGCGCGTGAAGTGGCTCAAGCTCCTGATGGCGATCGTGCTGGCGGCGGTGTCGATCCTCTATTTCAAGAAGGCCCTCCTGTGATGGAGTCCGACAGCCAGGCGGCCATCGAGCGGCTCGAGATCCGGGTGGGACGTCTGCTGCAGGCGGGCGTGTGGCTGGCGGCCGTCTGTCTCGCCATCGGCCTCGCGCTCTGGTTTGTGCGGGGAGACGGGCCTCTGGCGAACCTGCTGCTGACCTCGGGGCTGATCGTCCTGATGCTGACGCCGCTCGCGCGCGTCGTCGTGTCGTTCGTTGCGTATCTCCGGCTGCGCGACTGGTTCTTCGTCTCGACGACCGTGCTGGTGTTCGCGGCGCTCGTCGCGGCCTGGCTGCTGAAGTCCTGAGTGTGTTCCAGGTACACGCGAGCCAGCAGGCCGCCCGCCGCCCGGACGTCGCTACTTGCCCGCGATCACGTCCTCGATGGCCTGTTTGAAGACGCTGAATGGCTGGGCTCCGCTGATACCCTTCAGCACGATCAGGTCTCCGTTCGGGCCCGGCTTCCCGATCAGGAACAGCGGCGTGCCCTGGATGCCCATCCTGGTGCCGGCTTCGATGTCCTGGCGGACGCGGCCGGCCATCTTGCCGGATGACAGGCACGCGTTGAACGTTGTCATGTCGAGTCGGGCGGCCTGCCCGTGCGCGGCGAGGTCGCCGGGTCCCAGCGCCTTCTGATTGGCAAACAGCCGCTCGTGCATCTCCCAGTACTTGCCCTGCTCGCCCGCGCAGAGGGCGGCTTCGTGGGCTTTGAAGGCGTTCTTGTGGATGGACTCCAGGGGGAACGCCTTGAAGACGTGGCGCACCTTGCCGGTGGCGATGAACTCACGATCCAGGGCGGGATACGTGTCGCGGACGAACCGCCCGCAGAACTGGCATTCGTAGTCCGAGAATTCGAGCACGACCACGGGGGCGGACGCGGCGCCGCGCGCCGGCGCGCCGTCCACGGGCGCCGTCATGCCGGGGGGCGCCTCCATGATGGCCTGCGGCTGCGCGGGCTTGAGGAGCGCCTTGATCTCATCGAGTTCTTTCCTGAGTTCGGCCTGCCCGGCCTTGAGGGTCTCGATATCCTTCTTCAGCGTGGCCAGGTCACCCGGTCTCTGGGCGCATGCCGGTGCGGCGGCTGCGAGGCACGCAACAATGGCCAGCAGCGACAGGAGGGGGCGGCGCAGGCGTGTAGACATTCAATGAGCCTAACGCGCCACCAGCCGGCAATCAACCGAAACCGCCTCGCACGGCGATCACACCTCGGCGACGGCGGCGTCGGGAACGGCCAGGATCGCCTGGTTGCGTCCAGCCTGTTTGGCGCGGTACAAGGCCACATCCGCGGCGTGCAGGAGGTCTTCAGGCGTGGACCCGTGCTCCGGCAGGAGGGCGATGCCCAGCGACACGGTCAGCCCGCCCAGGTTCCGTCCGCGCTGTTGCACGCGCAGGTCTGCGATGCGTGCGCGGATCGCCTCGGCGCGCGTGCGTGTCCCGTCCGGCGTCGTGTCCGGCAGCACGAGGGCGAACTCCTCGCCCCCGTACCGGCACGCGATGTCACTGGCCCGCACACCCTGCTTCAGGACCAGGCCGACCTCCGTCAGGGCGATGTCACCGGCTTCGTGGCCGAACGTGTCGTTGAAGGTCTTGAAGTGGTCGAGGTCCGCCATGATCACCGCGAGCGGCCGCCCGCTCCGGATGGCCCGGGCGATCTCCCTCCGCAGCGACTCCTCCATGTACCGCCGGTTGTAGAGGCCCGTGAGCGGATCGAGGATGGACTGCTGCCGCAGCGTCTCGCGCAGCCGGAGGTTGGCGAGTCCGAGCGTGATCTGGTCGCAGACCGTGGCCACCAGCGGACGGTTCACCGTCAGTCCGTTGTGCGCCGTATCAGCGCCGCGGGACACGAGGGCGGCCCGCAGGTGCACGACGCCCAGCGTCTCACCCTGGGCCGTCAACGGCACGCAGAGGTACGGTACTTCCGAGTCTTCGCCGACATGGGCACATGCCAGGTTCGAACCGTCGGTGCGGTCGTACGGGTGTCCCTGGCGCAGGCCCCAGCACTCGGTCGGTGCCATCATCTCGTGGAAGCCGCCGATCGGTGGTGTCCACCACGCGGCCAGTTCGAGGTCGCTGCGGGAGTTGCTGTAGACATACAGGGCGCCGCCCGCCGTCGGAAAGAGGCGCGGCCCAAACCGCGAGATGGCCGCGTAGGCCTCATCGAGACTGACGCACGCCTGCAGGACACTCCCCATCTCGGTCAGGATGGTCCGCTCGAGGTTGCGGCGCTCGAGTTCGGAGATCATCGCCTGCATCCTGTCGTGCGTGAGGCGCAGCGCCTGCTCGGCTTCCCGTTCCCGGCTGATGTCTCTGACGATGCACGACACCGCGGGGTGTCCGCCGACGGAAACCGCCTCGGCCGAGAACGATGCGTCGAACGTGCCGCCCGTTCGTGTCCGGCACCGGCACGAGAACAGTTCCGAGGAACCCCGCAGGGCGCGGTCGATCCGTGCCCTGACGATCTCTCCGCCGTCGTCGATGACGTACCGATAGAGGGGCAGGGTCGAGAACTCGGCGCGCGAGTATCCCAGGAGCTTGGGCATGGTGTCGTTGAAATCGATCGGGCATGCTGACGTCCCGTCGAGCACGACCACGCCGTTCGGTGAGTTGTTGAAGATGGCACGCAGCCGGGCTTCGGATTCTTCCACGATGCCCAACATCATGTCGCGTTCCGCCCGCGAGGCTTCGTGCGCCTGCACCCGGGCGTCCGCAACCCGGGCGCGGCTCTCGAGCGGCTTCACGACGAGCAGACGGAGCGGGAGCCACAGGCCCAGGACAGCGAGGGTCGCAGCCTCGAATGTCGTCAGCCAGGTCCACGCTGTGGCCGCCCGAATGACGGTGGCGATCGCAATCCACTCAGCGCCCAGGATCAGGATCAGCTGCAGGCGTTCCGACTCCATCGCAGTGCGGGCCGAGCGCACCAGCGTGGACGCCCACCCCGGCCAGGTTGCCAGGGGGCGTGCCACGTCTGCCAGCGTGCCCGCGCGGTCGAAGTCTGCGCTCAAACGTCACCTGCTTTCGCGCACCATTACCGACACAGCCAATCGGCAGAATCCTGAAATTCCTCAATTTGTAATCCGGGCTGGGAACCCTCTCGGGCTTCGGTACATCGAAACAACATGGGGCGAATTCTCAACGCGGTCGGAGCCTACGCCGGCTGGTGGGCATGTCTGGTCGGGGCCGCTCACGGGATGCCGTGGGCCGGTCCCGTGGTGGTGGCGGGGCTGGCCGCGGCCTCTGCCCTGCGCCCCGGACCCCGGTCGGGACGTGTCGCCTTCCTGCTCGTGGCGGCCGGAACAGGCTACGTCGTCGACTCGGTACTCGTCCTGGCAGGGGTCCTGGTCTTCCCGGAACACGCACGGCTGGGGGGACCGTCCACACTCTGGATGGTCGCGCTCTGGGTCAACCTCGCCCTGACGCTGGACTCGTCGTTGGGGTGGCTGCGGGGCCGATTCGTCCTGGGAGCGGCCGTGGGAGCGATCGGCGGCCCGCTGGCGTATGTCTCAGGGGCTCAGTTAGGGGCGGCGGTTCTCGGACCGACCGTCCCCATCGCCATGGTCGCGGTGGCCGTCGCATGGTCGATGGCCCTGCCGTGGTTGCTGTGGGCGGTGGAGCGGACGGTGCGGACCCGGGTCGCGGGCGTCCAGACACCGGGGACGGCGTAATCCCGCGCCCCACGGCCCGTCAGGGGACCGCGGGGCGCGGATGCCGCGTGTCAGGTGCGAACCAGCAGCGTCTTCAGGCAGCGGGCGAGGCGCTTGACGCCTTCTTCAATCAGCTCGGGTGTGGCGTTCGAGAAATTCAGCCGGGCGGTGTTCCGGCCGCCGCCGTCGGCGTGGAACGACTGGCCAGGGACGAAGGCGACCTTCTGCTCCACGGCAGCCTTCAGGACGTCGGCCGCGTCCATGTGGTCGGGGAAGGTCAGCCACAGGAACAGGCCGCCTTTCGGCCGAGTCCATGTGACATCAGACGGGAAGTGCTGATCCAGGGCGGCCAGCATCGTGTCGCGCCGCTCGCGGTAGACGGCCCGGATGTGGCGGACGTGCTGGTCCAGGAATCCGTGGGACGCGACTTCGTACGCCAGCATCTGATTCAGGGTGCCGCTGTGGAGGTCTGCGCCTTGCTTGGCCTGCACGAGCCGCTGGATGACTTCCACCGGCGCAATGATCCACCCGAGCCTGATGCCAGGGGCCAGGGTCTTCGAGAACGTGCTGAGATAGATGACGTTGCCGCTGTACTGTGCGCCGTTCGTCGACCGGAACTGGGAATCCAGCGT
Source organism: uncultured Vicinamibacterales bacterium (assembly GCA_964372095.1). Taxonomy (GTDB): domain Bacteria; phylum Acidobacteriota; class Vicinamibacteria; order Vicinamibacterales; family JAKQTR01; genus CAYJPV01. The sequence goes on from CAYJPV010000016.1 coordinate 35,591, forward strand.
CACCAGCGAGGGCAGGTGTTCTTCTTCGTAGCGCAGCTGGCCGTACGGGTCATCCTCGAGGATGGGGACGCCGTAGTGGTCGGCGACTTCGATCAGGGCCTGCCGGCGCGGCAGCGACAACGTCACGCCGCTCGGGTTCTGGAAGTTCGGCAGCGCGTAGATGAATTTCGGCCCGCTGCGCATCTGCCGCTGGACCGAGTCGATGACGTACCCGTCAAGGTCGGTGTCGGCGGCGATGTACTCGGCCTGGTAGGCGTTCCAGGCCTGCAGGGCACCCAGGTAGGTCGGCCGTTCGACGAGGATGTGATCCCCCGGATTGATGAAGACCTTGCCGATCAGGTCGAGTGCCTGCTGGGATCCGTTCGTGATGAGGACGTTGTCGGATTCGATCTTGATGCCGTAGCGCGTCGAATGCTGCGCGATGAGCTCGCGCAGCGGGCTGTACCCTTCGGTGGTGCTGTACTGGAGCGCTTTCGGGCCCAGGCGGCTCATGACCGACTGGTAGGCTTCGGCGAACCGTTCGACCGGGAACACCTCCGGCGCCGGCAGGCCGCCGGCGAACGAGATGATCTCGGGCAACTCCGTCAGTTTCAGCAGCTCTCGCACGGCCGAACTCTTCATGCGCTGCGTGCGCTGCGCGAATCGCTCGGTCCAAAGTGTTTGCATGATGGCCTCCCGGCATTCCGGGCTGTGGGGCAGGTCCGGCGGGTGTCAGCCGACGTGCAGTGGCTGACGGGATGGCCCTAGTCTACCACTCGGATCGCCGAACGCCAGTGAGGGCGGCCTTTGGCGGCGGCAAGTGGTCTGACCATCATCCCGGCGCAGGCTGGCCTCAACGCGCGGGCGTCACCGGCAGGCCCGCTGGTTCGCCGTCGTCGATCGTGTCGCCGGGATAGTACACACGCTCCAGAAACAGCCCCGACGCAGGCGCGGTGAGCGCGGCCGGCACGTCGCTTCTGGCCGTCAGCATGCGTGCCACCTCCTCGACCCGGATCTCGCGCCGACCGACGGCGACCATGACGCCGACGAGACGGCGCACCATTCGCCACAGGAAGTGCGATCCGCGTACCCGGATCAGGAGGAACGGCGCCCGATCGAACAGGTCGACGCGATCGATCTGGACGCGCGTCGACGTTTCGTCCCGGTCGTCCGCCGTGAAGGACTGGAAGTCGTTCAGCCCGACGAACAGGGAGGCGGTGTCGCGCATCAGCGGCAACTTCAGGTCTTCGCGCACCCACCACACGAAGGGCTTCGCAAAGGCACTGCGGCGCCGGCTGATCTGGTAGACGTAGCTCCGGGCCACGGCATCGTGGCGTGCGTGAAAGCCCTGCGGGGCCCGCGCCACCTGCAGCACATTGATGTCGGCCGGGAGCTCATCGTTGATGCGCCAGAGCAGCGTGTCGGGGTCGAGGCGGGTGTCGACCTGCAGGTGCGCCACCTGGGCGAGCGCGTGCACGCCTGCGTCCGTCCGTCCGGCTCCGTAGAGTTCGAACTCGGCGCGTCCGGTCGCCAGGTGGATGGCCCGCTCGAGGTCGCCCTGCACGGTGCGCGCGTTCTTCTGGATCTGCCAGCCGCTGTACCGTGTCCCGGCGTACTCGACGGTGAGCATGAAACGAGGCATGAGGGGACTGTGACAGAAGCAGGAAGCAGGAAGCAAGCAGGCTCCAGGCTATAGACTCCAGGCTCCAGACCACAGACTCCAGGCCCCAGGCCCGACGTCTGGATCCGGGAGCCTGCCCTGCTATGCTGGTGACAGCATTGCCCCGTGGACAGCCCGGAGCCCCGGTCGAGAATGGACATCATGAAGACGGTTGTGCGAGGTGTGGCCGCCGTGTTGGCGGGCGTGATGATGGTGTCGGGGAACGGCCTGGCGGCCGGCCCTGCCACGGCGCCCGGACGGGCCCCAAAGCTCGTCGTCGTGCTGGTGGTCGATCAGATGCGTGGTGACTACGTTACCCGCTACGGGGACCAGTGGACCAGAGGCCTGCATCGCCTGGTCTCGCAGGGAGCCTGGTTCAGCCGGGCGGCGTATCCCTACGCCAACACCGTGACGTGCGCCGGGCACGCGACCATCTCCACAGGAGCGTTTCCCGCCAGCCATGGCATCGTCGGCAACTCCTGGTTCGACGCGGCGGCGTGGAAGAGCGTGGCCTGCTCCGACCAGACCACCGCAGCCGGCGTCAGCTATGGCGTGCCGGTGGCGGCGGGTAATGGCCCCGATCGGCTGCTGATCCCCACGTTGACGGACGAGTTGCGGGCCAACAGCCTGGGGCCGACGCGTGTCGTCACGATGTCCGTGAAGGCACGAACGGCGGTGATGCTGGCGGGGCGGCGCGCTGAGTCCGTGACGTGGTACAGCCCTGACGCGCGAGGCCTGGTGACGTCGTCGTTCTACACGAAAGAGCCGGTGCCGTTTGTGACGGCGTTTACGCGCGCGCATCCGATTGAGGCCGATTTCGACGTGCCCTGGACACGCGCCCTGCCGGCGGAGCGCTACCGGTTCCGGGACGATGGGCCTGGCGAGGAGCCGCCGTCGTACTGGAAGCCCACATTCCCGCATCCGGTCAAGGGTGAGGTGTCCGACAAGGACGCCTGGGCAGCCTGGGAGAGCAGTCCCCACTCCGACCGATACCTGGGCCGCCTGGCCATGGCCGCGGTCGACGCGCTGAAGCTGGGGCAGGGTGCAGGCACCGATTTCCTTGGCGTGAGTTTCTCGGCGCTGGATCTGGTCGGCCATGACTTCGGGCCCGAGAGCCACGAGGTCCAGGACCTCATGGTCCGTCTCGACGAGACCATCGGCCTGATGCTGGACCATCTCGACCGCACGGTCGGTCCGGCGAACTACGTCGTGGCCCTGACTGCCGACCACGGCGTGGCCCTGATTCCGGAGGGCACGACCGCGTCCGGACTCGACGCCGGGCGCCTGCCCGGGGCCACCGTGGTGAAGGCGGCGCAGAACGCGCTGCAGCGTGTCCTGGGTGCCGCCGAGTACAAGGTCCGCCTGCAGGGAACCGACCTGTACGTCGAGCCGGCCGTGCTCGAGCGGCTCAGGGCCAGTCCCCAGGCGGTCGGACAGGTGGTCCAGTCGGTGCGGGACGTGCCAGGGGTCGCCGCGGCCTACTTCGCCGACAGTCTGGCCACCGCGGCTGCGGCAGGGGACCGGGACGCCCGGGCGGCGTTGCTCAGCCACCGGCCGGGGCGCAGCGGACACTTCATCGTGCTGCCGCGGCCTCACTGGTTCTATGGCGCACCCGGCGCGGGTGGGACGTCGCACGGAACACCCTACGGGTATGACCAGCACGTGCCGGTGGTGCTGTTCGGCGCTGGCATCAAGCCCGGTGAGTACTTCCGTCCCGCCACGCCTGCGGACATCGCGCCCACGCTGGCATTCCTGGCTGGCGTCACGATGTCGCGCCCGGACGGTGAGGTGCTGGTGGAGGCGCTGGCCCCACGGCAGGCCCGTCCGGTGCGGTAACGACAGCGCCCCGCGCGGATGTCCGTGGGTCAGACCGGCTGGCGTTCCGGCAGGACGTGCCGCACGGCAAAGAAGTAGGGGATCGCCAGCGCCGAGATCGCGGCGCCGATCCCGAAGGCGGCTGCGAAACCATAACGCTGGATCAGCCAGCCCGTGGCGAGCGAGCCTGTGCCGATCCCCGTGTCGAACGCCATCAGGATCGCGCCGAACGCGGCGGCCCGGCGTCGTTCGTCGATCCGGTCGAGCATGTAGGCGGCGTAGATGGGGTAGGCCGATCCGAACCCGACGCCGAACACCGATGCCGACAGAATCTGCCAGGTGCGGCTGCCGCCAACCGCGAGGAACGACAGCCCGATTGAGATCAACGCCAGGCACGGCACCAGGACGCGCACGTAGCCGATGCGGTCGGCCAGCGATCCTGACAACGGGCGCGTGACGAGGATGGCCAGGGCCAGGACGGTCAGGTAGATCGCCCGTGGCGTCACCTGGTTGGCCTCGGCGTACATGGCAGCGAAGCTGGTAATTCCGCCGTACGCGAACGAATACAGGAACAGCGTCATCGACAGCACGAGCACCCGCCATTCGATCAGCGGCCCGCGGGGCTCGTGGTGGCGGTCCCGCCGGGTGACATGTTCCTCCGGCAGCCGCCACGCAATAACGGTCATGACCAGGTTCAACGCGCCCGTGACCAGCGCGAGCGCGGTCCATCCGTGCCTGTACAGCCAGAAGCCGAGGGTCGGTGCGATGGCAATGGCGCCCACCGAGGCGAATCCCCAGTACCCGATGCCCTCGGCACGCCGCGAAGCCGGCAAGAACGACGTGGTGTAGGCCGATGACGCCGTCAGCAGGCCCGACCAAGAGATGCCGTGCAGCGCGACGAGCGCGAGCATCAGGCGGAAGTCCGGGACAACCGCATAGCCGACCGAGAACAGGGTCAAGGCCAGGCCTGACGTGATCAGCGTCCGGCGCAAGCCAAACCGGTCGGCGAGTGAGCCTGTCAGGGGCGCTGACAGTGCGGACGCATACGTCAGGAAGGCCAGAAAGAGGCCCGACGCGAACGTGCTGCCGCCCAGGTCCTTGATGTGGAATGGTGCGGTCGGGAACAACTGGAACGCCGACACGAAGACCGTGAAGGTGAATCCGCACATCAGGAAGAAGCGCGGCGTGAACAGGGGCTCTTTGGCGACAGACATGGCAGGAGAGGGTGCAGACGCGCTCAATCTACCGGTTTACGGCGGCCGGGCGTCAGTCTATCATCCCGGAGACCCGGACCGCCCGGGGTGTGGGTGCTGAAACGCCAGCCGGCCGGCGGTCGTAGTGCACCACGACCGGGTCCGCTCGTTCGCACCACCGCACCACTTTCGATTGGGGAGGACAGACTGACATGACGAAAGCCCTGCGTCTCACGGCTCTGACAGCCGTCGCCCTGGGCCTGACGGCGTTGACGCTCGCGGGCCTGTCGGCCCAGGCGCCGGCCGCCCAGGACACCGCTGCGCCGCCGCCTATCAACGCGTCCGCGGACCCCGCGCTCAAGACGTTCACGTGGCGTTCGATCGGCCCGGCCAACATGGCAGGGCGCATCGACGATCTGGCCGTGCTCGAGAGCAACCCGTCGGTGTTCTACGTCGGATACGCGACCGGCGGCATCTGGAAGACGGTCAACAACGGCACCACGTTCACCCCGATCTTCGACACGTACTCGACGCATTCGATCGGCGACATTGCCATCGCGCCGTCCGACCCCAACATCATCTACGTCGGGACGGGCGAACCCAACAACCGCCAGAGTTCGTCGTTTGGCGACGGCGTGTTCAAGTCGACCGATGCCGGCAAGACGTTCGTGAACGTGGGGTTGCGCGAGACGCAGTCGATCTCCCGGGTGATCGTGCATCCGACCAATCCCAACATCGTGTACGTGGCGGCCGTGGGGCACCTGTTCGGGCCGAACAAGGAACGCGGCCTGTACAAGACCACCGACGGCGGGAAGACCTGGACCAATACCAACTTCATCAACGAGGACACCGGGTTCACGGATGCGGTCATGGATCCGAAGAACCCGGACATCATCTTCGCGGCATCGTACCAGCGCCGCCGCACCCCGCACGGATTCAACGGCGGCGGGCCTCACAGCGCGATCTGGAAGACGGCCAATGGCGGCAAGACCTGGACGAAGCTGTCCGGCAATGGCCTGCCTGACGGCGGGGGGATTCTCGGCCGCATCGGCCTCGACATCTGCCGGACGAAGCCGTCGGTGATGTACGCGCAGATCGAGGTGGGGGCCAGCCCGGGCACGGGCGCGAACGTCGGGCCGGACGGCAAGCAGGCCCAGCCGAGCGCGGGGTTCGGCGGTGCGGGCCGCGGCGGCCAGGCCCAGCCCGGCCAGGCGCCTCCGCCTCCCGACCCGAAGGCCAGCGGAGTCTGGCGTTCTGACGATGCCGGGAAAACCTGGCGGGTGGTGAGCAACACCAACAACAGGCCCATGTACTACAGCAAGATCAAGGTCGACCCGAGCAATGCGGACATCGTCTACCTGGGCGGCGCGCCGGCCTACAAGTCGGTGGACGGCGGCAAGAACTTCAAGACGTTGCAGAATCTGGCCCACAGCGACCACCACGCCATCTGGATCGACTCGAAGAACGGCAACCACGTCATGTACGGGAACGACGGCGGCCTGAACGTCAGCTACGACCAGGGCGAGACGTGGGACTTCATCAATACCAAAGCTGTCGGCCAGTTCTACGCCATCAGCGCCGACATGCGGCGGCCGTACTTCGTGTGCGGCGGTCTGCAGGACAACGGATCGTGGTGCGGGCCCAGCGCGGTGCGCAACACCGTCGGCATCCTGAATCACGACTGGTTCCGGGTCGGCGGCGGCGACGGGTTCTACACGCAGCAGGATCCCAACGACTGGACGATTGTCTTCGCCGAGTCGCAGGACGGCAACGTGAACCGCATCGACCTGAAGACGGGCCGGACTGTGTCGATTCGCCCGCGCGCGCCCAGGCCGGCCGGACAGGCCGGACCGAGTCCGCAACAGCTGGCCCAGATGGCCGCGCAGTTCGGGATGACCGCGCCGGTGTCGGCATCGAACATCGTTCCGGAGCCACCCGCCGGCGAGCAGTTCCGGTTCTTCTGGAACACGCCCACCGTGCTCTCGCCGCACAATCCCAGCATCGTCTGGGTCGGCGGCAATCGCCTGTTCAAGTCCCTGAATCGCGGCGACACCTGGACGATGTCCGCGGACCTGACCAAGAACCTGAGCCGGTTCACGGCGCCGATCATGGGCGTGCCCGGTGACGTGCCCATGGCCTCGAAGCATGACGGCGTCGGCACGACGAGCGTCATCACGACCGTGGCCGAGTCACCGGTCGTACCCGGCATCGTGTGGGCGGGCACCAATGACGGCAACCTGCAGGTGAGCCGGGATGGTGGCGTCACGTTCACCAACGTCTACGACAATATCAAGGGGGTGCCGGCGGGGGCGCACGTGAGTCGCGTTGAGCCGTCCCACTTTGACGCGGGTACGTGTTACGTGGCGATCGACGCGCACCGGACAAACGACCACAAACCCTATGTCTTCGTCACGAAGGACTACGGCACGACCTGGGCCTCGGTCGTCGCGAACCTGCCGGATGGCCACGTGAGCGTGGTTCGTGAGGATCCCAAGAACCGGAACCTGCTGTTCGTCGGAAACGAGTACGGGCTGCAGGTGTCCCTCAACGGCGGCAAGGACTGGAAACCGTTCATGACGGGGCTGCCGATCGTGCCGATCAACGACATCCTCGTGCATCCTCGAGACGGGGACCTGATCATCGGCACGCACGGACGCAGCATCTGGATCCTGGACGACATCACGCCGCTCCAGCAGCTCACAGACACGGTCATGAATGCGGACGTCACGTTGTTCGGCCCGAGGCCTGGCGTGCTGTGGCGGACCGACATCACCGCCTCGGTGACGGTGGGCGGGAGCAAACACTTCCGGGGGGAGAACCCGCAGGCCGGAACGTGGATCAGCTACTACCTCAAGAATGCCGCGAGTGGTGACGTGAAGATCACCATCTCGGACTACTCGGGCAAGGTCGTTCGCGAGATCGCTGGAACGAAAGACGCCGGTCTGAACCGCGTGCTCTGGAACCTCCGGGGAAATCCCCCCGTCCGGGCGGCCAACGCCCCACAGGCCGGTGGAGGACGGGGTGGACTTCAGGGAGGCGGTCCCGTGCTCGAGCCCGGCACCTACCACGTGAAGCTGGCGGTGAACGGGAAGGACCACATGACCAAGGTGGTCGTCGAGGCGGATCCTAACTAGGGATTGGGGGTTGGGGATTGGGGGTTGGGCAAGGCACCCCAGTCCCCAATCCGCTCAGACGCCGACATCGTCGTTTCCTACTTCCTACTTCCTACTTCCTACTTCCTACTTCCTACTTCCTACTTCTTCCGAAGCCCCACAATCTTCTCCACCAACCCCGCCTCCTTCGGCAGCAGGCCGGCGGCGGGCAATCGCGGAACGAGATCGGCCCAGTGGGGCTCCTTCGCGAAGACCTGCCGGAAGATCGGTTCAGCCTCGGCGAATCTCCCGACTGACGCCAGTGTGATCGCCTGCCAGAAGGGGAGTTCCAGGACTTCCGGCGCGTAGGACGTCGCGGCGGCGTACTCTTTCAGCGCGGCCTCCACCTTCTGCTCGGTGAACAGTTCGTCCCCCCGGTTGGCGTGAGCGTACGCCCGCGAGAGTCTCACGAGCCGCTTCAACTCGGTGATGGGATCGGGGTGGTCCTCGACGCGCAGGTCGAACACCCGGTCTGCGCCGGCCCACGGCTTGCCCGTCGAGACCGGCTTGACGATGAGCAGGGCCGCCGACTGCTTGCCGCGAATGTCACCACCGGCAGCCTGCGCGGCGTCGAGCGCGGCGAGCAGGCGGGTGGCGAGATCGCCGCGGGTCGTTTCGAACGCCTGCGCCATCGCCGGCCACACACGTTCGTTGGCCATCATGTTTGCCTGCACCGAGTATTGCGCGCCCATGGAGTGGCCGGCTGCGGCGATGGCGTTGGCTCCCGTAAACGCACCGACACGGCCCTGCGCGTCCACGAACGCCACCTGCCGGCCGTCCCGCTGGGCGTCGGCCTCGACGAGTTGCTTCAGCGCGTCCGGGGCGGATACCCCGTCTCTCATCAACTGCAGGCCCTTGAACCCGTATGACGGGTCCACGAACGACTGCGTGGCGACGGCGCCGACGCCGGCTTCGGCCCACGTCACGATGGAGCCGACGGAGAACCAGTGTGACTGGACCGCCACGCCCATCTCGCCCGTGGCTGCGTCGCGGGCGACGATCGAGAAGGTGTGTGCCAGCGGGCCGCGCGGACCGTCGGCCGGCTGGGCGGCCGCGTTGGCCGCTACCGCCATGCACAACGCCAGCGCCGTGATCGATCGACCGAGTACGTGTGTGATGGACTGCATTGTTCCTCCTGACGGCTTTCGGCTATCGGCCATCGGCTATCGGCCTACTGACTACTTGCTACTTGCTACTTGCTTCCTGCCCCTAGCCCCTAGCCTCTAGCCTCTAGCCTCTAGCCTCTAGCCCCTAGTACTATGCCCCGTGTGAGGACCACCATGCCACTGATTGACGAAGCGTTCACCATCCGGACCCTGCAGGAACTGGTGCGGATCAACTCCGTGAATCCGGTACTCGTTCCCGGATCTCCTGGCGAGGGAGCGATTGCGGACTACGTGACGGGCGTGATGACCGGCCTCGGCATGGATGTCGACCGGCACGAACCCGAGCCGGGCCGCGTGTCTGTCGTCGGGCGGTTGCGCGGGCGGCAGCCCGGGCGGACGCTCATGCTCAACGCCCACGTGGATACGGTGGCTGTCGACGAGATGGAACAGCCGTGGTCCGGCGACCTGCGCGAGGGGCGCGTGTACGGTCGGGGTGCGTTCGATATGAAGGGGGGGCTTGCCGCGATGCTCGGCGCCGTCAAGGCGCTCGCCGATGCGGGGTGTCCGCAGAACGGAGATATCCTCCTTGCCGCTGTGGCCGACGAGGAGTACGCGAGCCTCGGCACCGCGGACATTGTCGGCAAGTACGCCCCCGACGGCGCGATCGTCACGGAGCCCACCGCGCTCGACCTGTGCGTCGCGCACAAGGGGTTCCTCTGGATCACGGTGACGACGCATGGCCGGGCCGCGCACGGCAGCCGTTTCGATCTCGGTATCGACGCGAACATGAAGATGGGACGGGTGCTGGGTGAACTCGACGTGCTGGAGCAGGCACTGCGCAGCCGCGAACCCCATCCGCTCGTCGGGCCGCCGTCGCTGCACGCGGCCATGATCTCCGGCGGGACGGGCCTGTCCACGTACGCGGCGTCGTGTACGTTGCAGATCGAACGCCGGACCGTGCCCGGCGAGAAGACTGAGAAGGTGATCGAAGAAATCGAAGACATCCTCCATCGGCAGACGGGCCGCGATCCGTCCTTCGAAGCCGACTTGCAGGTGGTGCTGGTGCGCGAGCCGTTCGAGGTGGCGCCCGAAGCCGCCATCGTCCGTGCGGCGGCCGAGGCGGTGCGCGATGTGCGCGGGTATGAGCCGGCGCTGATCGGTCAGACGCCGTGGATGGACGCGGCGTTGTTGAGCGCGGCCGGCATCGAGACGCTGATCCTGGGAGGCGCCGGCGCCGGAGCGCACGCGCGGGAAGAGTGGGCCGACGCGAAATCCGTGACCGACCTCGCCCAGTGCCTGGTGGGGACGGCGATGCGGTACGGCCCCGTGGCATCATCCGGCTGAAGCCGGAGGCCACGACATCCAGCCACGACATCCGGCTGAAGCGGGATGCCACGACGACTCGCGGCGCCCTACGGCAGCACCCGTCTGACGTGCAGCAGCCGGGCGCGGAGGCTCTCGCTGAAGATCGGCGACACGGCAACCAGGCTGTTGCGCCGCACCAGCCCCGACGCGTGGAGGAACTCGCCGTCGCCCAGGTAGATGGCGACGTGGGAGATGCGCTCCGGGCGCTCGGCAGTGGCGGCCGTGCCGAAGAACATCAGGTCTCCCTTGCGCCACTGCGTCATCCCCGCATCGGTCGGGACCTCGGTGCCCTGCGTGGCCTGCTGATCCGTATCGCGGGGCAGTTCGATGCCGTTGAGGCGGAAGACCGTCTTGGTGTATCCCGAACAGTCGAGGCCCTTGCTGGATGTCCCGCCCCAGAGATACGGAACACCCAGGAAGGCCCGGGCGGTGCGCTCGATATTGTCGGGCGTCGGGCGGCGGCTGGTTTTCCAGGTGTCGATGTCCTCGACATGCGCCGACGCCACGAATCCTCGCCGTCCGTCGGCGAGCGAGACGGCCGTCCAGTCGCCCGTGCGCCCGGCCGCGCGCAGGATGGATCCTGCGACCACGTCCGTGACCGGAAACGCGCCCGTCTGGGGTTGCTCCGCGACCACCGTGTAAGGCGCGGTGACGATCACCCGGACACCGGCGTTCCACGCGGCCGCCGTCGCGTCGTCCACGACGGTGAGTTGCAGTTCTTCGATCCATCCGAGATACCCGTCGGGTTCCGTGTGGACGAAGTACCACCCCGCCTGCCGCTTCAGGATGCGGGCCGTCCAGCCCATGACGGTCTGCGTCACCATCTCGGCCGAGTGCGCGGCGCGTCCCCGCACGTTCGCAACGCTCACCCGGACGATGCCAGACCGCGTGGCGCCGAGGGCGGGATCCGGGAGGACGGTCACGGTGTTGGTGACGGGGCCCAGGCCCGCAGCTTCGAGCGCGCGGGCGACGGCGTCGCGTGCCTCAGCGTGTTCCACCTCGCCCGCGACGGTGATGCCCGTGTCGGTGCGTTGCACCGACACGTCGAAGACGGCCAGCCGTTTGTCCGGGGCGTAACGGGCCTTGACCGGTGCCAGCGCCTCCTGAGCGCCGGGGACCGCCGCAGGCGCCTGGAACTGGGGAGCGGCGGACAAGGACACCACGACAACGGCGGCGGTGACGGCAATGCGGAGCGGCGTGAGGTACATGATGGGCACCGTAACGGAGAGGCGATGATAACGTAAGCTTACTCCAAGGTTCCGGAAGAGGCGCGTGGTGCCCATCGAATACGTCCACCAGCCAGACGACCCCCGAATCGCCGACTATCGTGGCGTTCCCGACCCGGTGCTGCTGCGGGAGCGTGGGGTGTTCGTGGCCGAAGGGCGGCTGGTCGTGCACACGCTGCTGACGGGATCGCGATATGCCGCCGAGTCCTTGCTCGTGACGCCCCAGGCGCTGGAGGCGCTGGGCGATCTCATCGCGGGCCGCCCCGAACTGCGGGTGTTCGTCGCGAACCTGGACGTGCTGGCCGGGGTGACGGGCTTCAACGTGCACCGGGGTTGCCTGGCCGTGGGCCGGCGTCCGGTGCCCGTATCGGTCGCCGACACGCTGCGTGCGGCGTCCGAGGCGTCCCTGATTGTCGTCCTCGAACAGGTGGGCAACGCCGACAACGTCGGAGCGATCTTCCGGAACGCCCGGGCATTCGGGGCCGGGTGCGTGCTGCTCAGCCCCGGCTGCTGCGATCCGCTGTACCGAAAGGCCATCCGCGTGTCGATCGGCGCCAGCTTGCGGATGCCGTTTGCGGAGATGGGCGACTGGCCGGCCGGGCTGGAGGCCGTCCGCGCGGCGGGTTTCGAACTCGTGGCCCTCACGCCGCACGGCGTGACGGAAGAACTCATCGCGTTTGCCGCCACGCGGCCGCGGCGGGTGGCCCTGCTGGTGGGGCACGAAGGGGAGGGATTGACGGCGGACGCGACGGTGCGGGCTGATCGGCGCGTGCGGATGGGCATGGCAGGCGGTGTCGATTCGCTGAACGTCGCCACCGCGGCAGCCATCGCGATGTATGTGTGTGCCCGCGCGGCAGCCGATGCCGATGCGGTGTCGGGTACGCCGTGGCAGCGGCAACGCGTCCACGGGTAGACTGAGACAGGCAGGGACACGGTCATGACAATCGCCACGCGAACATTCTGGAGCGCAACGGCAGCCGGCGGGCTGGCGCTCGTGCTGATATCGTGCTCGGGCGGGGGAGGCACCGGCGGGTCGTCGGTCCCGGCGCCCGCGCCGCCCTCGACGAACCCGTGCGCCGGGGTCACCCTGGAGGCACCCGCGGGCGTCCTGCGGGACGCCACGCCGGCGGAACTCGCCAAACGCGAGCCGCGCATCTGTCTGCACGAACCGCTCAACGTGCTCGGCGAAGTGTGGAAACACCGGGCGCCCAGGCCGCGGAGCACGTCCGGGGTGGCGGCGCGCAGCACCGTGCTGGCAGACGTCGGCGAGATCGCCGTGATCCAGGATGACGGCGACATCATGATTCCGGCCAACGCCTTTGACCTCAAAGCCGCGGGCCTGACGTTCGTGCGCAATACGTCCGGCGGGTACGACGCCCGGTCGGGCGACGCCACGTTCAAGCCGACGCTCGGGCAGCGGGTGTCCCTCGGCGACGACCAGAGCGCGTCGTTCACGATTCCGTTCAGTGCAACCTTCTTCGGGGCCGCCTACACGTCGGCGTTCGTGAACTCCGACGGCAACGTCACGTTCCAGGCGGCCGACGCGGAAAGCACCGAGCGGTCCGTGACGAGATTCCTGACGGGGCCGCCGCGCGTGTCCCTGTATTTTGCGGACCTGGATCCGTCGGCCGGCGGCGGCATCTTCGTCAATACGCAGGCTGACTTCTTCACGGTGACCTGGTGCAACGTCCCGGGGTTCGACGACAGCCGGAAACTGACCGCGCAGCTCGTGGTGCAGCGCGACGGCCAGGTGGACTTCAAGTTCGCCGACACGACGACGCTCATTGACGCGGTGGTGGGCCTCTCGCCCGGGGCGACGAACGTCTTTGCGGCGGTCGACCTGGCGCGCAGTGCGTCGGGGACGCTTGCAGGCGGCGCGGGCGCCGTCGGCGAGCGGTTTGCCGAGGCGGCGGATATCGACCTGGCGGCCCTGGGGCAGAAGTTCTACAGGACGCACGGCGACCTGTTCGATCAGTTGGTGATCTGGAGCGACCGAAGACTCGTGACCGACGCGTTCGCCTACGAGACTACGGTCTCGAACCGGATCACCGGCCTTGGCGTCGGGACGTTCGACGTCTCGCGCGAGTTCGGGAGCGGCGGGGCGCTCGGGAGTGTCGTGTTCATGGACGACATCGCCAAGTATCCGGACGATCCGGCCGTGAAGTTCGCGGGCGAGAACAGCACGCTGGGCCTCCTGGGCCACGAGTCCGGGCACCGCTGGCTGGTGTCGCTGAAGTTCCTGGACTCGACGGGCACCGGGTCTGGCGCCTGGCTCGGGCGTGACAACGTGCACTGGAGTTTCTTCATGGATTCGGATGCGTCGTTCGTGGAGGGCAACGACATCGAAGATCTCGGCGGCGGTTCGTTCCGCACGGCAGCGGCTGTCGAACGCTACAGTGCCCTGGACCAGTACGCGATGGGGCTGCGGACCACCGCGGAGGTACCGCCGGTGTTCTACGTCGAGAACCCGGTTAACGTCACCGGGAACCGGACGGAAGACTCGAACCCGCGGGGGGGGTGACGTTCAGCGGAACCCGGCGGTCCGTGCTGATTCAGGATGTCGTCGACGTGCTGGGGCCGCGCAGTCCCGACGCCTCGGCCTCGCCGAAGCTGCACCGACAGGCGTTCATCTATGTCGTCGGCAACGGATCGTCGGCCGATCCGGCGACCATTGCCAAGATCGACCGGTTCCGTCGCGCCTGGGAACCGTTCTTCCAGACGGCTACCGATGGCCGCATGCGCGTCGAGACGCGCGTGAACCGATGACCGCGCCGCGCGTCCTCAGCTGGGGGCTGATGGGCACGGCCCGCATCAACCGCGCCGTGATTCCGCCGCTCCGCGCGTCGGTGCGCAACCGCCTGGTGGGCGTGGCCAGTCGATCCGCGGAGCGGGCCCGCGCCTACGCCGCTGAATGGGGCATCGAACGGACCTGGGGATCGTACGACGACCTGCTGGGCGATCCGGCCATCGATGTCGTCTACATCTCGTTGCCCAACCACCTGCACGCCGAGTGGACCGTGAAGGCCGTGCAGGCGGGCAAGCACGTCCTGTGCGAGAAGCCGCTGGCCACGCACGTCGCCGACGTGGACGCGATTATCGCGGCGGCGTCCGTCCACCGCCGCGTCGTGGCCGAAGCCTTCATGTACCGTCACCATCCCCAGACGGCATTCGTCAAACGCCTGGCCACGGACGGGACCGTCGGGGAGTTGCGCCTGTTGCGCGGCGCCTTCCGGTTCCCCCTCACGCGCCCGGACGACACGCGATGGGCGCCCGACATGGGCGGTGGCAGTCTCTGGGATGTCGGCTGTTATCCCGTCAGCTTTGCCCGCTACGTCGCCGGGTGCGAACCGGTCGAGGCGGTCGGCTGGCAGCGGAGCACGGCGGGCGGCGTGGACGAAACGTTTGCCGGACAGCTGGTCTTTCCCGGCGGCGTGTGCGCGGTGTTTGACTGCAGTTTCCATGCGCCCTTTGCGGCCGAGTTCGACGTCGTCGGCACCGCGGCCACGCTGCGCCTGCGCACGCCGTTCAAACCGGGCCTGGATCCCGTCATCGACGTGACCGATGCCGACGGGCAGACACGCGCCGTGTTGGCCGAGGGGCAGGAGCTCTACAGCGGAGAAGTCGAAGATCTCGCGCGTGCGGTGCTGGAGGGCGCGGCGCCGGGCATGACCCTGGCCGACAGCCGCGGGAACGCGGCGGCCCTCGTGGCGCTGTACGAGTCCGCGCGCACGGGGCGGCCGGTTTCCATCCGGCAGTGATCGTAGAATAAGATCCCGTGATCGCCCGCTGTCCGGGCGGCGCGCAGGAGGACGTATACCGTGCATCATCGTGAGAAAGCAGCCATCCTCGTCGGCGGCGGGCCCGCCCCCGGCATCAACAGCGTGATCAGCGCGGCGACCATCCGGTGCGCGCTCGAAGGCGTGGACGTCATCGGCATCCGCGACGGGTTCGAGTGGCTCATGCAGGGGGACATCGAGCACATCCACCCCCTGACGATTGACGAAGTCAGCCGCATCCACTTCCGGGGCGGATCGCACATCGGCATCTCGCGGGCCAATCCCACCAAGAACCCCGCGCACCTGGAAAACGCCGTGCTGGCGCTGCTGCGCCTCGACGTCTCGATGCTGATTACGATCGGCGGCGACGACACCGCCTATTCGGCGATGAAGCTGGTCGAGAAGGCCGACGGCCGCATCCGTGTCGTCCACGTGCCCAAGACGATCGACAACGACCTCCCGCTGCCGGGGTTCGTGGATACCTTCGGGTTCCAGACCGCCCGCCACATCGGCGTGGAGATCGTGAAAAACCTGATGGTGGACGCGCGCACGTCGAACCGCTGGTATTTCGTCGTGACGATGGGGCGGACGGCGGGGCACCTGGCGCTTGGGATCGGCAAGTCGGCCGGGGCATCGCTGACCGTCATCCGCGAAGAATTCGCCGGCGAGACCGTGCGGCTCAAGACGATCGTGGACACGCTGGCGGGAGCCATCATCAAGCGGGCGGCCTATGGCCGTCGCGACGGCGTGGCGATTATCGCCGAAGGGCTGGTGCCCGTCCTCGACCCCGCGGATCTGGCGCTGCTCGAAGATGTGGAACGTGACGCCCACGGCAACGTGCGGATCGCGGAAGTCAATCTCGGCGAGATTCTCAAGGCCGAGGTGGCGAAGCGGCTCAAGGAATTCGCCATGAAGCCGACGCTGGTCGCGAAGAACATCGGGTACGAACTGCGCTGCGCGGATCCGATTCCCCTCGACATGGAGTACACGCGGGACCTCGGGTACTGTGCCGCGAAGTACATCCTGGGAGGCGGGAACGCCGCGATGATCTCCATGCAGGGTGGCCACTTCGTCCCGATCCCGTTCGGCGAGATGCTGGACCCCCAGACGGGGCGCGCCCGCATCCGGGCCGTCGACATCTACGCCGAGCGGTACGCGATTGCGCGCAGCTACATGCTGCGGCTGAAACGGGAAGACTTCACCGACCCGCGGGAACTCGCCAAGTTCGCCGCGACCTGCGGCCGATCGTTGCAGCAGTTCCGCGACGAGTTCGCGTACCTGATGGACATCGAACCGCCGCGCCTGCAGGTCGACCCGGACAAACACGGGTTTGTCGCAAAGAGCGACGTGATGGGCTGACGCGGGGCGTCGTCAGAATCCGGGCGCCACGCTGAACGTCGTTTTCACCTGTTCCTGAACCGCGTCGCACAACCGCCGGGCGTCGGCCACGAGGGCGGCGGTCTCTGCGACGCAGTCCTGCCGGAACGTGGCATCCTGGATCGTGCCCAGGTTGATGAGGACGTTGAGGGCCGCGCCTTCGGCGCCGGCCCGGGCCGCCAGGGCCGCCACGCCAGCATCGGACGTTGAGTTGCGGTTGCCGAGGCGCGCCGCCTCAGCGGCCAGCCGCAGGGCATCCACGCACAGGCGGGCCGTTTCCAGCGGCACCGCAGCCGCCTCCTTGTTGGCGCCTTCGATCGCCCGGTCGCGGGCCGCCGCTTCGTCAGGCGTGCCCTTCGGCAGGCGCATGGCCTCCATCACGCGATTGAACGCGTCCGTGTCCAGGTCGACGGCCCGGGCGAGGCGGTCCTTGAGCACCTGCCCGCGTTCGGCGGCGTCCCGCATGTCGTTCCACGCCTGCTCGTAGCCCTTCTTGCCAATCGTCAGGTTGGCCACCATCGTGGCCAGCGCGGCCGCCAGGCTGCCCATCAAGGCCGCCACCGACCCGCCTCCGGGGGCCGGTGATTCGGTCGACACCTCGTCCACGAAACGGGCTGCTGTCAGGCCCATCAGGGGCGCCGCCGGCCTGACGTGGTACTCGATGATCTTCTTGTCCGCGTCGAACGGCCCGAGCTGATCGAGGCCCAGGGAACGAATGGCGTTCTCCACGAGTTCGCGTTCCGGGACACCGGCCGACTTCCCCTGCTTGCGCAGGAAGTACCGTCCGGCTTCCAGCATCGGCGCGAGCGGGGTCAGGCCGACGAGTTCCGAGCCGGTCACGATGAGGCCGAGTTTCTCGGCTTCGTCGCGGACCGTCTCGAAAACGACATGAAGCGGCGTCGTCTTGTAGTCGAGCAGGTTGATCGACACCTGGGCCTGGCGGTACTGCTCGATGTACCAGCCGATCGCGCGGACGGCCTTCAGCCGGCCGGGTACTTTCACGCTCGTGCCGTCGATGTGGCGGACGATGTTGCCGTCGGCGTCCCGTTGCGCGCGTCCGCCTTCGCGGATGTTCAAGGCAATCTCGTTTGCGAGTTTGCGATCCAGCGTGTTCAGGTTCACGTTGTACGCCAGCAGGAACTCGCGGGCGCCCACCACCGTGGCACCGGACCGCGGGTTGAAGCGGGCCGGGCCGGCGTCGGGCTGCCAGGCCGGATCGTCGAGCTTGCCGGCGAGCCCTTCGTATTCTCCTGCGCGGATGTTGGCGAGGCTCCGGCGTTCGTCCCGCGTGGCGGCGTGTTCGTAGAAGTACACCGGGATGCCCAGTTCGTCGCCGAGACGCCGGCCCACACGCTGCGCCAGGGCGGCACACTCGTCCATCGTGATCCCGGAGACCGGGATGAACGGACAGACGTCGAGCGCGCCCATGCGCGGGTGCGCGCCTTTGTGTGCGGCCATGTCGATCAGGCCGGACCCCGTACGCGCGGCCCTGACCGCGGCGTCGGCCACGGCGTCCGGGGGGCCGACGAACGTATAGACCGTCCGGTTGGTGTCGGCCCCGGGATCGACGTCGAGCAGTTTGACCCCGCTGACTCCGGCGATGGCCTGGGCGATGGCGTCAATGACGGCCCGATCACGCCCCTCGGAGAAATTCGGCACGCATTCGACGAGTTGAGACATGTCATGCAGACTAGCCGGGGCGCCGCGGCGGGTCAAGCCGCCGGAACCGGGGGCGCGGTTCGTGTGCAGTCGTGCGGTTCGGGATGGTGCCGATTACGTTAGTATCGGGGTGTGCCGATGGGGCTGCGCCCGCGATGAGGTGGATGATGCCGAGACTCCTGGCCGAAGTCTGTGTCGTGATGGGCGCCTTCGTGCTCGTCATGGCGCTGGTGCCTGCCCGGGCCCTGGTGGCCAAGCTGACGGATGATACCCTCCGCCAGCGATGGCGCATGGTCCAGTGGCGGATCCTGGTGTTCCTGGTGGGATACGCGGCGTACCTCGTGATCTTCTGGGATCGGCACGACCGCTGGGAAGACCTGTTCGCGCCTCTCGCGCTCCTGCTGGCGGCCTTGCTCACCCTCGCGGTCGTGAAGCTGGCTCTCGACACCACCGCGGCCCTGGTGAAGCCGGCCGCGAAGTTGGAGCGCGAGGGCATCACGGACGCGCTCGTGGGGGTGTACAACCGCCGGTATCTCGAACATCGCCTGTCGGAGGAGGTCGCGCGCGCCCGGCGTCACGCGGTACCGCTCTCGGTTCTCCTGTTCGACATCGATCATTTCCGCCGCGTCAACGAGAAGTGGGGGCGCGTGGTCGGCGACCGGGTGCTCAACTACCTCGGACACCTGCTCCTGGGCGGCGTGCGCGAGTCGGACGTCGTCGCCCGGTACGGCGGGGAGGAGATCATGGTAATCGCGCCGGCCACCACCATGGACCAGGCCGTGGCCCTGGCCGAACGCCTTCGCGAGGAGGTCGAGCGCGAGAACCTGGGGTTCGGCGGCGAGATGGGCGGCACGCCCGAGTTGCAGGTGACCGTCAGCGTGGGGGTCGGCGAACTGCAGCCCGAAGAAACGGAATGGGAACCGCTGGTGGCCCGCGCCGACGCGGCGGTCATCAAGGCCAAGCTGTCGGGCCGCAATCGCGTCGCCAGCTGACGTGCGGATCCCCGCCGCACGCGGGGACCGGCCCTGACCGGCCCCCGTGTGCGGCGCTACGCGATGACCCCGTGGGCGCGGCCCACCTTCTCGAACGCGGCCAGGCACGTTTCGACGTGCTCCGGCGCATGGGCGGCGGAGAGCTGCACGCGAATGCGGGCCTGGCCCTTGGGCACGACGGGGTACGAGAACCCGACCACGTAGATCCCTTCTTCGAACAGCGCCCGTGAGATCGACACGGCCAGATGCGCGTCGTTGTCGAACTTCCGGAACAGGACCGGCACGATGGGGTGCACGCTGTCCACCACGTCGAACCCGAGAGCGGTCATGGCCGTGCGGAACCGCTGCGTGTTGCGCATCAGGCGGGCGCGCAGGTCTTCGCCCCGCTTCACGAGTTCGAAGGCGGCGATCGCGGCCGACACGATTGAGGGGGCCAGCGAGTTCGAGAACAGGTACGGCCGCGACCGTTGCCGCAGCATCTCGACGATTTCTTTGCGGGCCGTCGTGAAGCCACCCAGTGCTCCGCCCATCGCCTTGCCCAGCGTGGACGTGATGATGTCGACGTCACCCAGGACGCCGCAGTGTTCGACCGCGCCGCGGCCGGTGGCGCCGAGGAAGCCCGTGGCGTGCGATTCGTCCACCATCACCATCGCGTCGTACCGGTTCGCCAGATCCACGATCTCGCGCAGCCTGGCCACGTCGCCGTCCATCGAGAAGACGCCGTCGGTGGCAATCAGGATGTTGCGCGCCGGCACGGGTTCCTGGCCCAGTCCGGTGTGATCCCACACGTCCGCACCCTCACGGGCCCGCACGAGCTTTTGCTCGAGGTCGGTCATGTTCGCGTGCTCGTAGATCAGCCGCTTCGCCTTGCTCAGGCGGATGCCGTCGATGATGCTCGCGTGGTTCAGCGCGTCGGTGATGATGACGTCATCGGCGGTGAGAATGCTCTCGAAGAGGCCGCCGTTCGCGTCGAAACACGACGAATACAGGATGGCATCGTCGAGCTGATAGAACTCGGCGATCGTCCGCTCGAGCGCCTTGTGCAGGTCCTGCGTGCCGCAGATGAACCGCACCGACGACAGGCCGAACCCGTGCGAGTCGAGGCCCGCGTGGGCCGCCTGAATGATGTCCGGGTGGTTCGCCAGCCCGAGATAGTTGTTCGAGCAGAAGTTCAGCACTTCGCGGGGCGGTGCGTCCGGCGGGTAGCTGACTGTGATGTTCGCCTTCTGATCCGACAGAATGACTCGCTCGTCCTTGTAGAGTCCGGACAAGCGGATCGAGTTGAGTTCGCGTGCAAGGTCGTGACGGGTACGTTGATACACGGATCGTCTCCTGGGGGCGCTCAGACAGGAATACCACGAATCCGACCGAAACCTCACGCGCGGTCCCGGTACGGCCCTCCTCGACAGGCGCGGGTTCCGGGGCTAGGCTGGAGCCTGCACACGGAGGGATGGCCATGATCGAGCGCTGGGGAGCGGGACTGGAATCAGCGGAGGCCGACGTCGTGTTCGACCTCGAGCGGGCGGCACCGGAGGTGTTCGCGGCCGTCAGGGCGGCGGCACCACACCTGCCGGCCACGCTGGCCCGGGTCGCCGCCGGGCTGCCGGTGATGTCTTCGGCCGCTCCAGGCCTGCAGGGCCCGCTGTATCGGCTCAGGTGGCACAACCGATCGGTGTGCCTGGCGCTGGGGCCCGACCTGCTCACGTCCGACGTCATCGTCATCAAAGGATCGGAGCCGTTCCTGCCGGATTTCACGGCGTATCTCGACTGGATGCGGTCCCGGCAGTTCGGGAACTGGCCGCGGCCCATCATGGAGCACTTCCCGCTGTTCGAGGGGAAGGCGCCTGGCACCCTGTTTCTCGACGAGGCACTCGGGGAAGCCGGTGTGGCGCTCGAGGTGCAGCGCGCCCATCTGCAGCACTACGGCGAGTTACTGCGGGTGCCCGTGCCGTTGCTCGTCTGTCGATTGCGGGAGGCCGACCAGCATCGTGTGATCGAGCAGTTGCGACACCGCCTGTCCGACCCGGCGTTCGAACGCGTCGAACCTCGTCTGGCGCGCGGGATTGGCGTGTTCGCGTACTACTATCCGGGCCCGCCCATTCGTGTCCATGCCGCCGGCCGTCCGCTGTCCATGCTGCCGGGACAGGACGCGCGGATCGATCCGCGGGTTGTCGCAGAGGTCATGGTGCCGGGGTGGACCCGCATGGCCGCCCGCCTGTTGTGGCTCGGGTATTTCCCGTCCACGCCACTGAGCTGGCGGCTGGGCGACATCTTCGAACCCAACAACGCGTGCCTGGACGGCGGGGCGTGCGACCTCGGTTCCATCTACCCGATGGGCAAGGCCACGAACGACGGGTTCTTCGCGCGATCGGTGGTGTTGGGGGTCGGAAGCCTGCGCACCGTGATTGCCCGGGCCCTCGGGCTCCCGCTGGGAGAGATGGCGGCGAACCTCGACCAGGACGTGCTGGCGTTCTACCTCGGCGAGTACGTGAAGCGGGCGATGGAGCAGGCGCTCGACGCGGAGGCACGAGGAACGCTGTCCCTCGACCCCCGCGTGCGAGACGTGTTCGGCGGCTACACGCCGCTGACCGGGTTACTGACGCTGTTCCGGACCTTCAACAGTTACATCGGAACGGAGGACTACGGCGCCAGGGGCTAGGTACTAGAGGCTAGGTACTAGGGGCTAGAGGCTAGGGAAAGACAGCCCCTAGCCTCTAGCCTCTAGCCTCTAGCCCCTACCGCGGCGCCGGCGGCGCCATCTGGTACTCCTTCGGCGGATCGGTGTTGAGCAGCCACTTCACGAAATAGTCCCAGCGCCGCCGCATCATGTACGACGAGTCTGCGCCGAACCCGTGGGCCTGGTGCGGGAAGAGCAGCAGGTCGAAGTCCTTGTTGGCCTTGATGAGCGCGTCCACGACGAGCAGCGTGTTGTACGGCGGGACGTTGTTGTCCATCATGCCGTGGGCGAGCAGGAGCTTGCCCTTGAGGTTCTTCGCCACCGTCTGGTTGGCTTCCACCTCGTAGTTGTCCGTGCCGTCGGGGTTCTTCACCAGCAGGCCCTGGTACCGTTCGCCCCAGTCGTCCTCGTAGGCACGCTGGTCGTGGTTGCCCGACTCGGAAATGCCCACCTTGAAGAAGTCGGGATAACGGAACATCGCGTCAGCCGCGATGAACCCGCCGCCCGAATGGCCCCACATGGCCGCGCGGTCGATGTCGATCCACGGATAACGCCGGGCCAGTTCTTTCATGCCCGCAACCTGGTCGGGCAACGTGTTGTCGCGGCCCATGGCCCCGTAATACGTATCGTGGAACGACTTTGATCGGCCCGGGTTCCCCATCCCGTCGATCGAGACGACGATGAAGCCGAGCTCGGCGAGCGCCTGCTTGTCGCCGCGGGCCGCAGCGAAGGAGCGGCTGCCGACGCTGCCGGACTGCGGCCCGGGGTACGCGTTGTTGATAATGGGGTACTTCTTCGACGGGTCGAAGGTGGTGGGGCGGAACAGCATCCCGTGGATGTCCGTCTTGCCGTCACGGCCCTTGACGCTGAACGGCATCGGCGGCTTCCAGCCGGCGGCGACCAGTTTCGAGATGTCGGCCTTCTCGACCGTCATCAGCGCTTTGCCCGTCGCGTCGCGCACGGTCACCACCGGCGCTCGTTCGCACGTGGACACCGTGTCGACGACCAACGTCCCCCGCGGCGACACCTGCACCGTGTGATCGCCATCGTCCGGGGTGAGCAGCGTGTAGCCCTTGCCGTCGAGCCCGATCCGGTAGAGGTGACGGAAATACGGGTCGCGGCCTTTCTCGCGGCCCTGCGCGATGAAGAAGAGGGTGCGGGCCTTTTCGTCGACGCGGACGATCTGCATGACCGGGCCGTCGCCCGACGTGATCTGATGCTTCAGCGTGCCGGTCTGGAGGTCGTAGAGGTACAGGTGGCCCCAGTCGTCGCGCTGCGAGTACCAGACGATTTCGTTGGTGGCCCACAGCACCCGCCAGCCCGCTTGCGATTCGAAGTGGGTGGCGGCGGTCTCTTCGAAGACCGTGCGCACGCTGCCCGTGGCGGCGTCAGCGACGCGCACGACGGCGGACTTGTGATCGCGCGAGGTGGACACGAAGGCGAGCTGGCGGGCGTCCGGGCTCCACGTCATGTCGTTCAGGCTGAAGTGGTCGCCGAGCATGGCCCGATGGAAGTCGGGCGGCATCTGGAAACGGACCGTCGCCCCCGTGCTGGCGTCGATGATGACGCGGTGCATCATGGCGACATGTTCGTCACCGGGCAGCGGGTACTTCCAGGCCTTCAACTCCGGATGACCCGTCGTCGTGGTGACCAGGTACATGTCACCGACCTTGCGTTCGTCCTGCTGGTAGGTGGCCAGCTTCTTCGAGTCGGGTGACCAGAGCACGATCGCCCGGTCACTCGACGTCCAGCCCGCGTTGTCGGTGGCGTAGCCGAAGTCCTTCTCGCCGTCCTTCGTCAGCTGCGTTTCCTGTTTCGTCGCGATGTCACGCACCCAGAGGTTCCAGTTGCGGATGAAGACTTCGCGCGTGCCGTCGGGGGATGGAGTCGCCGGGGGCGCGCTACCAGCGGGGCGCCCCGCGCCGCGCCCGACGGCCTGCGGCGCCCGCGCCGCTCCGGTTGAGGCGCAGGCGGCACCCTGTACGTCGCACGACCATCGCTTGCCCTCCATGTCGAACGCGACGGACTTGCCGTCGGCCGACAGTTCCACGGCCTGGAAGGGGAGCTTCAACGGTTCGACCTTCGTGCCGCTCGCCGTGGCCAGGGCGGCCGCGAGTGTGTCGTGGTCGAAGGCCCGTACGCGCGTGGCCTTGAGCGGATCGACCAGCATGAACTCCGCGCCGCCGTCGGCCAGCGAGCTGCGGTAGGTGAAACGTTCGTCGGGCAGCCAGGTGGGCATCACCGTGCCGCCAGTCACGAGCGGGTTCACGGCCGGCGCCAGGAACTTCTCGGCTCTGGCATAGTCGGCGGCCGTGACGGCGCCCTGGCGATCCTGAGCAACGGCGGGGCGAACCACGCCACCCGCCAGAACGAGCGCAAAGAGGACAATCGCGAATCGGCGTGCGCGCATCGAGGCACTCCTGTGAAGGGGAGAATCCAGGTCCGGCGACGCGTGTCGCACGGTGGCCCCGATCATACCCCCGGTCCACCTTCCGCACACCGAGGCGGTTTCGCCCTGGCGCTTGGGGTTTGGCGGCTGCCGGTCTAGTCCCCTGGATCCGTGATTCCTTGGATAAGTCCCGGAGCGCGGCGCCCGGCTGGCCAGGCGCGATGACCGAGGATAGTGGGCCTATCTGAGGGAAGAGCAACGCCGCCAGCCGGGATGCCCCGCCCGGAAATTATGTGAGGAATCACGGTTCCAGGGGACTAGAGTACTTGCGCCCCTGTGGCGTGGCGTGCGCGTTCGCACGGTGAGTATCCGGATTGGATGGAGGATGACGACAGAGCGTGGCGCGGCCGAGCGGACGCGTGCGACTCCGCTGCTGCGGCAGCCGGTGTTCGTCTCGTTGTTGATGACGGCGCTGGTGTCGAATGTCGGCAGCTGGATGCAGGGGTTCTCGGAGCAATGGCTGGTGGTCCAGATGGCCGGCGCCGAAGCGCCGCGCTGGGCCGGCCGCCAGGGGTTCGCCAGCGGCTTCGCCATGCTGCTGCTCATTCCGTTTGCTGGTGCCCTCGGAGACCGTTTCGACCGGCGGCGGCTGCTTGCCGTGAGCCAGGTCTGGCTGGCCTGCATTGCCGTCATGATGGGCACGCTGGCCTGGACGCCGGGCGGCCTCACGCTCGGGCGCCTGGTGGCGTTCGCGGCGGCCACGGGCGTGGGCATGGCGCTGATGGTGCCGATGCTCAACAGCCTGCTGCCAGGTGTCGTGACGCGCGACGAACTGACGGCCGCCTCCGGCCTGATGTCCGCCCAGTTCAACGTGAGCCGCGTCGTCGGGCCGACCTTGTCGGCGGCCGTCTTGTCGTGGTGGGGCGCGTCCGGCAATTTCTTCCTGAATGCGTTGTCATTCCTGGGCCTCATCGTCGTGTCGTTTCGCCTGCCCGCACCCGTTCCGGAACGGGCCGGGGCTGGACGGGGGTCGTACGCCGAAGCCTGGCGTCACTGCCGAGAGGACCGCGAACTGCGGGTGGCCCTCGTTCTGGCGCTCGTCGTGGGCACTTTCGCGTGGTCGTACCACACGTTCGTCACCGTCTATGCGGTGCGGTACCTGGGCGCGCAGGCCCACGGTGCCGCCGGGCTCCTGGCGGCGTACGGCGCGGGGGCGATCACCGGGTCGTTGCTGCTGTCGCGCGATACCGGCGGTTCGCCGTGGCGACGGCTGCGGATGGGGCTGGCGGCGTATGGCGGCGGGCTGGTGCTCGTCGGGGCGTGGCCCCACGACGTGGTGACGCTGGTCGTGGCGGCCGGCCTCGGCGGCGCCCATGCTGTGTTCGGAAACCTGCTGTCGGTGGCGGTGCAGCACAGGGCCCCGGATGCCATGCGCGGGCGCATCACCGCCATTTACCTGATGGCGATCCTGGGGACGACGCCGCTCGGGAACCTCCTGGCTGGCGAAGTGGCCCAGGCCCTCGGTTATCACGGCGTTCGGTGGGTGCTCGGGGCCCAGGGTGTGCTGCTGATCGGTTCGGCGGTCTGGGCCTGGCGCCGGATGGCGGCGCAGGTCCGGTAGGCCGAGCCAGAGGGGTGGAATCGGACGTGTCCCACTTTGTCGTGCTGCTCCGCGGCGTGAACGTCGGCCGGGGAAACCGGGTGCCAATGGCCGGGTTTCGCGCGCTCCTGGAATCGCTGGGCTTCAGCGCCGTGAAGACGGTGTTGAACAGCGGCAACGCCGTCTTCGCCGGCCCGGCGCGATCATCCGGTGCACTGGCGCGTACGATCCGGGCGGAGCTGCACTCGAGCCTCGGCCTCGACGTTCCGGTGATTGTGAAGTCAGCGGCCGAGTTCACCGCGGTCGTCGAGGGCAACGTGCTCGCAGGCGCGTGCCAGGACGCCTCGCGCCTGCTCGTGGCGTTCGCACAGGATCCGGCGGTCGTGCAGGGATTGGCGGGTGTGGCGACACTGGTGCGGTCACCCGAGCAGTTTGCCGTCGGCACCCATGCTGCGTATCTCTCGTGCCCGAACGGCATCCTCGAGAGCCAGGCAGCCGTGGTGCTGCTGGGGATGGGTGGCGCCGGCATCACCACGCGCAACTGGGCGACGGTGCAGAAACTCCACGCGCTGCTGGCTCCGTAGCCCCCTCGTTACGTAGCCCCGGACCTCCCGCCTTCGCGCGAAGCGCTACGGCGTGGCCGCGACGGAGTTCAAAGAACGTGGTCGGGTCAGGTCCCGGGGGGGGCGATCCCGCACGTAGCGCCGGCCCCTGTCCCGGCCGCGTTCTTGAACGCTGAGTGCGCAATCACGCACAAGATGTGCGTGTTCAAGTATTTCGTGGCAAGACGAAAAGTCCGGAGAGTGCCCTGAATCCGTCGCCCCGACCAAGGCCGGAGCGGATGCGATGGAATTGGTCGGGGCGACCCTTCGACGACGCTCAGGGTGGCCCCGTGTGAAAAGTTGGTCGGGGCGACTGGATTCGAACCAGCGACCCCCTGCGCCCAAGGCAGGTGCGCTACCAGGCTGCGCTACGCCCCGACCAGCGACGGATCTGGCGACCCGCCGAATCCCCATTATGACTGAAGCGCCCCGTGCGGTCACGTCCGGATGACGTGTGGGCTGACGTCCGGCTGAAGCCGGACGCCACCACGCCCCCAAGCCCCACGCCCCGGGCCCCGAGCCGACAGCCGACAGCCGACAGCCGACAGCCGACAGCCGAAGGCCGATCGCCGCCGTCAGTCCTTCATCTGCCCGCCCAGGTACGCTTCGTACGCGGCCATGTCGAAAATGCCGTGCCCGGACAGGTTGAACAGAATCGTCTTCTTCTCGCCCGATTCGCGCGCGGCGATGGCGTGCTGCACGCAACTGTGGATGGCGTGCGCCGACTCGGGTGCCGGGATCGTGCCCTCCGTCCGCGCGAACGCCACGGCGCTCTCGAACACCTCCCGCTGGCCATAGGCTTCGGCCTCGATGAGCCCGGCGTGCAGCAGGTGGCTGACGAGCGGCGCCGAGCCGTGATACCGCAGGCCGCCCGCGTGGGCCGGCGGCGGCACGAAACGGTGCCCCATGGTGTGCATCATCATGAGCGGCGTCAGTTCGGCGATGTCCCCGAAGTCGTACTCGTGCGCCCCTTTCGTGAGGCTCGGGCACGACTGGGGCTCGGCGGCGATCACGCGCAGCGCCGGCCGCTCGCCCTTGATCTTGTCGCGCACGAACGGGAACGCGAGGCCCGCGAAATTGCTGCCGCCGCCGTGGCACGCGATGAGGATGTCGGGGTAGTCGCCCGCCAGCTCCATCTGCTTCTTGGCTTCCTGGCCGATGATCGTCTGGTGCAGCAGCACGTGGTTGAGCACGCTGCCCAGGGCGTACTTCGTATCGTCGCGCCCGGCGGCGTCTTCGACGGCCTCCGAGATCGCGATGCCCAGGCTGCCGGGCGAATTCGGATCGTCGTCCAGCACGGCGCGGCCGGATGCGGTCAGCGTCGACGGACTCGCCACGATCTGCGCGCCGTACGTCTTCATCATGATCCGGCGGTACGGCTTGAGGTCGTAGCTGTTGCGGACCATGTACACCATGCACTCGAGACCCATCAGCCGGCACGCGCAGGACAGCGCGCTGCCCCACTGGCCTGCCCCGGTTTCCGTCGCCAGGCGCTTGACCCCCTCCTGCTTGTTGGCCCACGCCTGCATGATCGCGGTGTTCAGCTTGTGGCTGCCCACCGGGCTCACGTGTTCCGACTTGTAGTAGATCCTGGCGGGCGTCTGCAGAAATTCTTCGAATGCCCGTGCGCGGTACACGGGGCTCGGCCGGTACAGGCGGTAGATGTCGCGCACCTCATCGGGGATCGCGATCATCGGTTCCTGCGACACCTCCTGCATGATGAGCGACATGGGGAAGATCGGCGCCAGCGCGTCCGGACCGATAGGCTCCCGCGTCACCGGGTGGAGCGGCGGCGGCAGCGGCGTCGGCAGATCGGGCGCGATGTTGTAGAAGTGCGTGGGGATGTCGGATTCGGGCAGCGTGATCTTCGTGTCGGTCATGGGGTAGTACCTCGAGGGCGAATCATAGAGCAGTCCGTGGCCAGTAGACAGTAGACAGTAGACAGTAGACAGTAGACAGTAGATGTGGCCTGGAGCCTGTGGCCCGTCGCCCGTTGTCCGCAGCCCTGCCTTTCCCTAATCCCTAATCCCTAATCCCTAATCCCAAGTCCCCAGTGGTCCCCCCGTGACCGCCACGGGCGCTTCAAGCCGCACGATGTTCGCCGGCAGACACATCTTGCCGTCACAAGCCTGGAACGTAATCTCTATCTTGAGGGGATACGATCCCGCAGGCGTGTTGGCCAGGGGCGTCACCGGGAGACGGAACGTGGTCTCGCCCGCATACGACGCCGTGATCTGACCGAACGCCTCGTCCATCTCCCGTTCGGGTTCGGGGGCATCGAGCTTTCCGGCGGCCTCGAAGGCACCGCCCTTGGTCACGGTGATCGTCACCGGACGTGGACCACTGTTGGCTTCGTCCGGGGCATAGACATGCCAGCCTTCGTCGATGGCCGCGGTGACGAGGGCTTTCAGTGTGCCGCCGGCCGCGATGGTGCCCGAGGCAGGCTCGAGGGCCAGGGACCAGCGGACCGGCTGGGGCGGGCCCTGCTGCGGCGCCAGTTCGTGCGGGGAGGCCGCCGGGATGGCCAAGGCGAACAACAGGGCGGTGAACGTCAGGGACAGCGTGCGCATGGATGTATGCTACACGAGACCGGGCCGGACAGGCCCGTGGGTGCGGACAGGTCGTCCGCCAGCTGGGGGAGTTCCGAGAACGATGCCAACGAAGCCAGGCTGTCGGCGCTGATCGCGCGTCTGCTGGCCGAGTAGGTTCCCAGCCTGCCAACTTTTTGGGCCAGCATTCGTCTATACGAAGAGTCGCAGCACGGTCTCCACCCGATCTGGTCAGGGGATTCCCATGCGTTCCTTCGTGTGGTTCTGGGCGCTCATCCTGTTCTGTGCCTCGTCGGTTCCGGCCGTGGCCCAGGCGCCGGTCGCCCCCGCGGGCCCGGCGGCCGCGGCGCGATTCACGGCCGTCCGGGCTTCGGCGCCCGTGAAGGTTGATGGTGTGCTCGACGAAGACGCCTGGAAGACCGCGACGGTGGTACCCCTGCCCTACGAGTGGGCGCCCGGCGATAATGCCCCGCCGCCGGTTCCAACCGAGTGCCTCGTGACGTACGACCGCGACAACCTGTACATCGCGTTCCGGGCCCACGATCCCAATCCGGGCGCGATTCGGGCGCACCTCATGGATCGCGACGACACGGATACGCTCATCCAGGACGACCACATCGGGTTCATGATCGACACGTTCAACGACGAACGGCGCGCCTTCCAGTTCCGCGTGAACCCGCTCGGTGTGCAGGCGGACGCGATCTTCAGCGAGCAGGACGGCGTCGAAGACTTCTCGTGGGACATGCTGTGGGCGGCCTCCGGCCGAATCACCGGTGATGGTTATGTCGTCGAGACCGCGTTGCCGCTCAAGCAGCTGCGGTTCCCCGGCGGCGGTGCGGTGCAGACCTGGGGGTTCGAGGCGTTCCGCTCGTGGCCACGCAACGTCCGGCACCGCCTGACGTCGAGGCCGACCGACCGCAACAAGGGCTGCATTCTCTGCCAGGAAAACAAGATCGACGGATTCGAGGGGCTCGAACCCGGCCGCAACATCGAACTGGATCCGACGGCGACGTTCAACCGCACCGACACGCGCGAGACGCCGGCGAGTGCGGGCCTCACGTCCGGGAGTCTCGACAGCGCGGCGGGGCTGACGGGGCGCTGGAGCATCACCCCGAGCTTCACACTGAACGGCACGGTCAATCCCGACTTCTCGCAGATCGAAGCGGACGTGGCGCAGCTCGACGTGAACACGCGCTTCGCCCTGTATTACCCCGAAAAACGTCCATTCTTCCTGGAAGGCGTTGACGCGTTTACCACGCCCATCCAGGCGGTGTTCACGCGCACGGTCGCCGACCCGTACGTCGGCGCCAAGGTGACAGGTAAGCAGGGCCGCCACCTTGCCGGCGTGTTCGTCACCCGGGATCGCCTCAACAACCTGCTGTTCCCCGCGAACGAAGGGTCGGACTCCACCACGCTCGACGACGACGTCACCGGCATCGTCGGGCGGTACCGCGTTGACCTGGGAAGGGGCTCGACGATCGGCGGACTGTACTCCGGCCGCGAGGGTACGGGTTACTTCAACCGGCAGTTCGGCGGCGATGCGTTCGTCCGCCTCACGCCGTCGGACGCCATCCGCGTCCAGATCCTGCGAAGTGAGACGCGGTATCCGGACGCCGTCGCGACGGACTTCGGCCAGGAACAAGGGACATTTGGCGGCAACGCCGCGTCCGTCCAGGTGGAACACTTCGCCCGGAACTGGATCGCCTTCGGATCGTTCGATGCCTACAGCCCCGGATTTCGCAGCGATTCCGGGTATGTGCCCCAGGTCGACCTCCGGATGTTCAACGGACAGGGCCAGCGGCGGTTCCGGCGGCCGAGCGGCTCCTGGTTCAATGGCCTCGACATCGGCATACGGGGCTGGCGTGGCACGACCGCTGACTGGGACCTGCGCGAACAGACCGTGGCCGGGTTCATCAACTACATGGGGCCGCTGCAGACGCAGGCGTCGCTCAACTGGCCCCGGGACATCATCGTCTTTGCCGGGCAGCGGTACGAGTACTGGCGGCCGAACATCTTCCTCGGCGTTAAGCCGTCCGGGGATCTGAATCTCGAGGTCTTCGGCCGCGTTGGAGGCGGCGTGGATTACTCGAACGGCCAGGCGGCGACGCAGGCCATCCAGCTCGCGCCTGCCATCGAGTACCGCCCCCTCTCGCGTGTCAGCCTGCGGTTGAGCTACAACCTCGATCAGTTGTCCGTGGACGGCGGACGCCTCTACCGGGCGCATCTGACCCAGGTGAAGGCCATCTACCACATCAACGTGCGCACGTTCGTCCGGGCCATCCTGCAGTACACGGACATCACGCGCGACCCCGCGTTGTACCGGTTCCCGACCGACGCCCGCACTCGGCGCCTGTTCTCGCAGTTCCTGTTCTCGTACAAGCTGAATCCGCAGACCGTGTTGTTTGCCGGGTACTCGGACAACAGCAGCGGGGTGGGCGACGTCCGTCAGCCCATCGATCTCCAGCGGCAGAACCGCACGTTCTTCGTGAAGCTCGGATACGCGTGGGTGTTGTAGATCGGCTATCGGCGATCGGCCATCGACTGTCGACCATCGGCCGTCGCCACGTGGCACCGGGGGACCCCCTACTGCCTACTGACTACTGACTACCTGACTACCTGCAGTGGAGCCCGGAACCTGCCCCGAGGCGAAACCGTTCGCGTCGTCATGGCGTCATATAGACGACATGGTCAGACCCGCAGCACTCCTTGCTCTCGTCCCGCTCCTCGCCGTGGTGGCTCACGCCCACGCCGCCGAACAGCCCGTGGCGCCGTTGTCCGTGGGGGACCCGTTCCCCCAGTTGAAGGCTGAGTACCTGACCGGCCGGAAAGCCGTGCTCCCCGACGCCGCCCAGGGCAGGATGGCGCTCGTGATGATGGGGTTCACCTACGACTCGAGGTTTGCCGTGGAGCGATGGGCCGAGGCGTTCAAGTCCGCCTTCGGCTCCCGGGCCGACGTGACGTTCTACGAAGTGCCCGTCATCGGCGGGATGGGTCGCATGGCGAAGTGGTTCATCGACTCCGGCATGCGCAAGGGGACGCCGCGCGAGTTGCACGAGAATGTCATTACGGTGTACGGCGGCGTGAATCGCTGGAAGACGGCCATGGGCTTCTCGAAACAGGCTGAGAACGCCGCGTACCTCGCGCTGCTCGACCAGTCGGGCCGGGTGCGATGGCTGTACCACGGGGAACTGGACGAAGCGGCGATGGCGAGCCTCCGTACTGCGCTAGGACCCTGACAGGAACTGCGCCATCCTGGCCGCCCGTCCTCAGCGTTTTCAGAGCGCGACCCTGGCGTCGGGACCGAGTTTCCCGTGCCCGATCTTCAGCAACCCGAGCAGCACCGCCTCCACCTCGTCGCCGTCTGCGGCCCGGAAGGCGGCTGGCCCCGTGACGGGGCCGACGTGCACGGCCAGGCCCGAGTCTCGCACGGCGTCGAACACATCGTCTTCACCCTGGGCGTTCCCGATGACGACGGTGGCGCACCGGCCGTAATGGCGCTCGGCTGACAGGCGAATCTCCCGGATAGCGTCGGCGGTGGTCCACTTCACATCAGGCAGGATCTCGATGTCCGACCCGCAGGTCACCAGCCGGAGCCGGTGTGTGCGAGCGAAGGGGGCCGCCAGTTCACGGACGCGGTCCGCGATATCGTCGCGCCGGGCGGCATCGGTCACCCAGCCGAGGCGGACCGCCAGGTAGAGGTTCCGGTATTCCACCACGAGCCCCGGTGTCTGCCGCGCGACGGTGTGGAGCGCCGCGGCCAGGGGGGTCAGGACGTCCGCGGTCCGCGCGGCGCCCAGATGGAAGAATGACAGCCGCGGCCCCTCGATCTCGATCCCGCGCAGGCCGACGTAGTGGATCCGTCGGTCCCTCCCAATCAGCGCCTGCACCTGTGCGAGGCGGCGTCCGCTCGAGACGCACACGCTGGCCGAGTGCAGGGAGGCCAGGGACGCCAGTAACGCCCGGCGGGACGCAGGCATCCGTACGTGGCCGATGTGTTCGCCGTGCTCGGCCAGCACTCCGTCCAGCGCGCAGCAGAGCAGCAGGTGCGAGTCTCGCCAGGCCCAGTTGATGGCGGCCACGATTTCCCGTGTCATTTGTGCATACCTCCGGTTCCACTATCATGGACAGGCGCGCCTAACTCCTGGTGGAGCAAGCGATGTGCCAGTGGCGATTGTGCGAAATCGCTCCGGATTACGCGCGGGTGACCGTGAAGGCCATTCTCCCGCCGTAAGAAATGCTCGGCCAGGATCGTGCATATCTACACGCGGAGACTGGAACACGATGGCGTTGGCATCCGGCGGTGAACGGGAACGCGTGCTCGTCGTGGAGGACGACGCGGCGACGCGCGTCGGGTTGCAGCAGCTCGTCAAGGGCTGGGGCTATGCCGTCGAGGTGGCTGCCGATGGGCGCGAGGCGCTCGCCAGGATTCCCGAGTTCCATCCTGGCATTGTCCTGACGGATTTGGTGATGCCCGTCATGGACGGGCTGGCGTTGCTCCAGACGTTGCAGGCGGACGGCGAGGACGTTACGACCGTCATTCTCACCGCGCAGGGCACGGTCGAGACGGCCGTGTCGGCTATCAAACAGGGCGCGTACGACTACCTCACGAAACCCGTCGATCTGCAGCGGCTCCGCATTCTGCTCGATCAGATCGTGGAGCGTCGTGCCACCTTGTGTGAGGTGCGGGCGCTCCGGCAGCAGCTCAAGGCGCATGGGACGTTTGGCCGTCTGGTGGGCAACAGCGCCGAGATGCGCGAGGTCTACCGGACCATCGAACATGCCGCGCCCACCGGCGCGTCGGTGCTGATCAGCGGCGAGTCGGGAACCGGCAAGGAGCTCGTGGCCCAGACGATCCACCGGCTGAGCCCGCGCGCCGCCGGACCGTTCGTCCCCATCAACTGCGCGGCCATTCCCGATACGCTGCTCGAAAGCGAACTGTTTGGTCACGAACGGGGGGCCTTTACCGGTGCGATCGAGCGGCGGATCGGCTGTTTCGAACTCGCGCACCGCGGCACGCTGTTCCTCGACGAAATCGCCGAAATGACGCCCACGACGCAGGTCAAACTGCTGCGCGTGCTGCAGGAACGCAGCTTCCGGCGGCTCGGCGGGCGTTCGGAGCAGGTGGTCGACATCCGGGTCGTGGCGGCGACGAACCAGGATCCCGCGGACGCCGTCCGTCGTGGCCAGCTGCGGGAGGACCTGTTCTACCGGCTGAACGTCTTTGCCATCAAGCTGCCGCCGCTGCGGTCGCGCAAGTCCGACCTGCCGCTGCTGACCCAGGCGATGATTCAGGAGTTCAACACGCACCTCGGCAAGTCGCTGGTCGGCGTGGACGAGGCCGTGCGGAAGGTCTTCGACGGGCATGCGTGGCCGGGCAACGTCCGCGAGTTGCACAATGTCCTGGAACGGTCGGCGATCGTGGCATCCGGGCCGGTGATCGAGGTCGGCGACCTGCCGCCTGCCCTGCGGCAGGAGGCCCCCGGCACGCAGGCTGCGCCGGGGCTGGCCGCCGGCATCACGGTCGACGAGGCAGAACGGCAGCTGATCGTGCTGACGCTGGAGCACACGCACGGCAACAAGACGCGCGCCGCCGAGATGCTGGGCATCAGCCTGAAGACGCTGCACAACAAGCTGAACCGCTTCCGCGCGCAGGAACGCGCCGAAGGAGCGTAAGCGCATGCGCATCAGTGTGCGCGCCAAACAGGTCGCCGGCGTCACCACGCTCGTCGGAGCGGTGGTGGTGGTGCTCAGCGCCCTGCACCTCTCGGCGCTGATGCGGGTGACGCTGGGCGAGAACCAGGCGCGCGGTGAGCTGCTTGCGAATGCCGTCTACCAGCGTGCGCACCAGGTGGTGGCGGCGGGGGGCGATCCCCGGGTCTCGCTGGCGTCCGACGGCGGCGTGCGGGCCATCCTCGAGTCGGCCGTGTACTCCCCCAACGTCACGTACGCGGCGATCGCAGACGAGGCGTCGGTGGCCGTGGCCCATACCGACCCGGTGGCCGTGGGGCAGACGATGGCGGCGCAGCCTGAGCTGAGGCATCTCCTGGCGCGTGGCCCGCTCGAACAGTGGCGCGCGCTCTACCGCGACGCCGGAATGTTCGAGGTGCGGACGCCGCTGCTGATTGACGGGCGCGGATTCGGGACCATCCGGATCGGCGTGTCGATGCTGTTGGCCCGCGACGATCTGGCGCGCGCGCTCGAGCCAGCGGCGTACACGGCGCTGGCCGCCCTGGCGGTGGCCGCCCTCGTGGCCAGTGTGCTGGCACACTCGCTGCTCAGGCCGGTGCATCTGATTCGGAGCGGGCTCAGCCGGCTGGGGCGCGGCGAGTTCGGCGTGGTCCTGGACCTGCCGCAACAGGATGAATTCGGCGAACTCGGGGCGTTCTTCAACGCCGTCAGTGCGCAGGTCTCCGCCGAACGCACGGCGCTGGCCGGTCAGAAAGCCACCCCCGAACTGCTCGCCAATACTTCGCAACGCGTGATGGCCCTGGGACGACTGACCTCTGGCGTCGCGCACGAACTCAAGAACCCGCTCAACGCGATGGGGATCCATCTCGAGCTGATCCGGCAGCAACTGGAGCCTGACGCCAATGGCGGGAGGGGCGTGGATGTCCCGGCGGCTCTCGAGCACGTCCAGATGATCGCCGCGTCGTTGCGCCGCCTGGACGAAGTCGTGCAGGTGTTCCTCAGGTTCACGCGGCCTGACGAGATCCAGTTGCAGCCGACGGCGCTGGACACACTGCTCCAGCAGGTCCGTCCTATCGTCGAAGCGGAGGCCGGTTCCAGGGGCATCGCCGTCGAGATCGCGTGTCCGCCCGATCTCCCGGCTATCCGTGCCGACGCGGCTATGATGGAACAGGCATTCCTGAATCTCTCGCTCAACGCCTGCCAGGCGATGCCGGCGGGCGGGCGACTGCGGATCAGCGCCGACGCGGCGCCCGGACGCTACGTGCGCGTGCGGTTCGAAGACACCGGCGTGGGGATTGTTCCGGAGCACCTGGACAAGGTGTTCAACCTGTACTTCACGACGAAGGCAGGCGGCAGCGGGATCGGGCTGTCGATGGTGTACCGGGCCGTGCAGCTGCACGACGGCGAGATTGAAGTGCAGTCGTCGCCGGGGCAGGGCACGACGTTTCAGGTGCTGCTTCCGCAGGCGTGACGGCGAGGCGAGGAGTTGATACCGGTGAAGCGAGTCCAGCGGTTGGGAATCGTCGCAGTGCTGGTGGCCCTTCTGCCGGCCTGCGCCCTGCTGCGAGGCGACACCGGCCGCGCCAGGGCGCCGCTCGAGACGCCGGAGCCGCCGCCTCGCGAAGTGGTCATTCTGCCGGCCGTGCCTGTCGAAGCCGGGCCGACGCCCGTGATCGTCCCTGCGGGCCAGGCGGCGGGGCGGGCTCCCAGGCCGCTTCAACCGAAGGTGGCTGACAGGGCCGAACCGCAGCCCGCCGTGGCCCCTGTGGAGCCCGTGCCCGCGAAGCCCGTCGAGCCGGCTGCCGGTTCCTTGCTGCAGACCACCCCGGACGTGGACGCGGCCGAACGCCGCGTCCGGGATCTGCTGGCCAGGGCCGTGCGCGACCTGGCCCAGCTCGACTACCGTGCGCTGTCTCAGGCAGGGAAGACCCAGTACGACGCTGCGCGCCGGTTCGTGGCCCAGGCGGAAGATGCGCTGAAGGCCAGGAACGTGCGGTTCGCGGAACAGCTGGCAGACAAAGCCGCCGGGCTCGCCGCGGGACTCAAAGGGCGATGACCGGGGCGGCTACCAGAGCCGCTTGAGCGTGTCCCATTCGGCCAACATCTCCTCGGCGGAGATCCTGCGCCCGTCGCCCGTTGCGGGCTGCAGCCCGGCCCGCTCCGGGATGATGGCGTTGGTGACGAGGCGGTCCAGATCGACGCGGACCTGCGCGCCGCCGCCCCACGACACCTTTGACCGAATCCACCCCGCGCGGGCCGCCTGCCAGGCCCGATCGAGATCGCCGGCACCGCGAGCCGCGGCGGCCAGCCAGTAGATCACGGTGGCCGAGTCGGGAACCCGCTCCATCTCGCGCTCCATCCTCGACAGGATCCGCGTATGGACGCGTGTGCGTGATTCCCCCGCGTGGCTCATGGCCATCCGGTCCAGCGACTGGGCCCACCAGTCGAGCATCCGATCCCGTGCGACGGCCTGGCTGGTGTCACTCCGGGCCAGCGCGGCCTCGAAGAGTTCAGCCGCGACGTCCGGCTTGCCGTCGAGGAAGAAGAGTTCCGCCCAGGCGACAATCAGCTCCGTTCGGTCCGCCGGCTGGACGCGCGACGCATCGATGCTCGTCAGCGCGTCGCGGGCGGCCGGCAGGTCCGTGGCGTCCGTGGCACGGCGGGAACGTTCCAGGTGAGCGCGGGCCAGGATCAGGGCCGCCGCGGGCGCTGACTGCGGCCGTCGAAGCGCGTCTCGCGCCACGGCGATAGCCGCGTCGTACTGGCGCTGGTTGTACAGCAGGCGGGCGCGAGCCACCTGATCAGGCGCTGCCTCCCCCATGGCGGTCATCGACAGGACCAGGGCCAGCACCAGTACCCACGTTCGTGTGATGCGGTGTGTCATGTTCACGTCCAGTCGTTTCACTGTACGCACGAGACGTTCCAGGCGCAAACGCGCGTGAGTACGTAGCCCCGGGGTCCCGCCGAGCAGTTCTTACACGCCGGTCATGGCGGCCACGCAGATTCTGCCGCGGCGGCGAGGGACTCCTGGCCCCGATCGCTGCCCGGAACCGCGGCGTTTCCGCCTTGCGTGGGTTGGCAGCGCGTTTGTATCAGAGACAGGTAACTCGACCCGGTTCCGACACGAGTCGAGGCACATAGAAGGAGGACTCACATGAACAGGACGATAGGCGTCGTGGTCGTGGTCGTGGCCGCTGTCGCGGGTGCGCCGGCATGCGCCACGAAATCGTTCGTCCGCAGCAGCGTCGCGGACGTGAATACGCAGGTGGCTTCGGTCTCGCGCTCCGTTGACGAACACCGCGAACAGACCAGGGTGATGGACGGGCGGCTCACGGAAGTGGACCGGACGGCGCAGTCGGCGCAGACGGCCGCGCAGCGGGCTCAAACGTCGGCCGACAGCGCCGGGGTACGGGCCGATGCGGCGGCCAGGCATGCCGCGACGCTCGACGCCGCGTCGAAGCGGTTGATGTACACGGTCGTGCTCAGCGAAGACGAAGGAAATCTCCCGTTCGGCAAAGCGACGTTGCCGGACGACGCGCGCTCGCGCCTGGACGCACTCGTGACCCGGCTGAAGGCCGATCCGCAGGGCGCGTTCGTCGAAATCGAGGGACACACGGACGCCGTCGGCGACAAGGCGTTCAACGAACAACTGGGGCTGGACCGCGCCGAGGCGGTGAAGCGGTATCTGTACGACGTACACCAGATTCCGCTGCACCGGATGAACGTGATCAGCTACGGTCCCGACAAACCGGTGGCGCCGAACAACACGCGCGCCGGACGGGCGCAGAACCGGCGGGTCGTGGTGCGAATTCTGACCTGAGGCCGCCCTACGACTTCGGGGCCTGCTTCTTCGTCATGCGCTCCAGGATGGCGCTGACCCGATTCAGTTCTTCGCCGTAGGCGGCCCAGTTACCGTCCCGCTGGGCCTTCACGGCGGCCTCGAAGTGCTGTCGGGCCAGCGCGGCCAGCGCCTCCATGGACTCGGCGTCCTCCATGGCCGCCGTGGGCGTTCCGGCCTTCGTGGACGCGGTGTCGAACTTGAGCGCCGCTCCCGTCGAGAAGATCTTGGCGATCGCTTCTTCGAGCGAGTTCTCCATCGCGATCTGGTTCTGGTAGGCGACGATGACGCGCTTCAGTTCGGGGATCTTCCCGCCGGCCGCCCGCAGGTAGAGGGGCCGGACGTACAGCAGGGATTCTTCGATCGGGATCACCAGCAAGGTGCCCTGGATCACTTCGGATCCCTGCTGGTTCCACAGCGTGATCTGCGGCGAGATCACCTGGTCCTGGTTGATGCGGGCGACAATCTGCCGCGGGCCGAAGACGACTTTCTGCTTCGGGAACTGGAACACGAGCAGGCGGCCGTAGTGGTCACCGTCACTGCGGGCGACCATCCAGGCGGCCAGATTGTCCTTCCGGCGGGGCGTGAACGGCAGCATCTGGATGAACTCCGGCTCGGGCGCGCCGGGCAGCCGCATGATGGTGTAGTACGGCTCCATCGGACGGGCCGCGCCAGCCACGTCGATGGCCGGAACCTCCCACTGGTCTTCCTTGTTGTAGAACACCGCGGGATTCGTCATGTGGTAGGTGGAGTACATCGCGCTCTGGATGCCGAAGATACCCTCCGGGTAGCGTACGTGACTGCGCAGCGAGTCTGGCATGCGGGCCAGAGGCACGAACATCCCGGGGAAGATCTTGCCGAACGTGGCGATGATCGGGTCGGTCGTATCCGCCAGGTAGAACGTCGTCGTGCCGTGGTACGCATCGATGACGGCCTTGACGGAGTTGCGGATGTAGTTCACGCCGCCGGCCGTGCGCGTCGAGTACGGATACTGCCCGGTCCAGGTGTAGGCATCGAGGATCCAGTACAGCCGGCCGTCTGCGATCACCAGATACGGGTCCCGATCGAACGACAGGAACGGGGCAATCGTGGAGACGCGGTCCACGATGTTGCGGTGAAACAGGACCCGGCTGTCGGGTGTGAGATCCTCGCTGAGCACGACCTTGAACGACCGGAACCGGCTGGCGAACATCAGCTT
The DNA here is from genome assembly GCA_964372095.1 of uncultured Vicinamibacterales bacterium. GTDB lineage: Bacteria > Acidobacteriota > Vicinamibacteria > Vicinamibacterales > JAKQTR01 > CAYJPV01. Next base: position 75,432 of record CAYJPV010000016.1, read on the forward strand.
GCGGAAGAACGACCCCACCCCGACGCCGCCCTTGCCGTCATAGGCCCGGTAGACGTTGTCGTCGCCTTTCGGGTAGTGGAACTCCCGGGCTTTCGTGCCGACGAAGACGTGATCGCTGGACAGTTCGCCGAAGTAGATCGACGGTTCTTTGATCTCGAGATCGATATTCGACTCGGGCGGGATGTTCTTGACGAACAGCACCGGCAGCCCTTCCGGCGCCACCTCGTTGACCGGCCCCAGCGTCACGCCGTACCCGTGCGTGAAGGTCAGCCTCTCGTTGATCCACGACTTCGCCGGCAGGCTCTCGGAGTTCAGTTCGCGGGCCGACAGCATCACCTGCCGGTACTTGCCGCCGATCATGTACCGGTCGTTGTCGACCGAGGTGAAGTCGTAGTACGTGCGGATTTCCTGGATCTGCCCGAACGTATCGAGCAGCGGCTGCTGGTCCCACAGCCGGACGTTCTCGATCGTCGCGGCGTTGGCTTCGATGCTGGCTCTCGTCAGGGTCGCGTCGCCGGACAAGCTGCGTTCTTCGACGCCGTCGATGGCGAACGCCTTCCGCGTGGCGTCGATGTTGTACGAGATGTACGGCGTTTCTTTGACCTGCTCGTTCGGCGTCACGAGGAGGCGCTGAACAGCCGTGGTCGCCACTTCGCCGCCCATCCACACGAGGCCGTACAGGACGAACGCGCCGGCGAGCAGCCAGGTGCGGCGGATGAACGCGTGCGCGACGGCCAGCACGGCACCGATGACCGAGACCACCGTCAGCAGCGTCAGCGCCGGCAGCTTGATGGTCACGTCGGCGTACGTCGCACCCTGAATCAGACCCTCCGGCGACACGGTGAGCGACACCTTGTCCAGGTACGCGCCGGCCGCGAGCAGCAGCAGCACGATGGCCGCCAGCACCGACAGGTGCGGCCGCGCGAGTCCCGGTGAGGCGAACGGCCCGGCACGGCGCGGTCCGGGTTCGCGGCCGGGGAGCAGGTAGATGGCGACCGAGCCCAGGAGGCTGAGGAGCACGACGGCCATGACCGTATTGCGCAGCAGCGCGAGCCACGGGTAACGGAAGACGTAGAACGACACGTCGTGACCGAAGATCGGGTCGCGGTCGCCGAACGGGGTCGCATGCTGGAACTGCAGCCACTCCATCCAGTGGCTCGACGCCACCATGCCGACGCCGATGGCAATGACCACCGGCAGGACGGACACCAGCCACAACACACCCTTGCGCTGGACGACAATCGGCGAACCGTCGGCCGGCGAGACGCCCAGGACCAGATACGGATCGGCGAACGAACGCAGGGCGAGCCGGAAATTGACGAACAGCCAGAGGGCCGTCAGCACGCCCGCGATGAATCCGAGGCCCAGCTTCGTCGTCAGGCTGACGGCGAACACCTGCGAATAGCCGAGTTCACCGAACCAGAGCCAGTCGGTATAGAACGCGGCGGCAGACGGCCAGACCACGGCCACCAGCAGGACAAGCGCCAGAACCGCCACTTGAATGCGACCTTCTCGCTTCACAGGTATCTCCAGGATGTCGCTCGATCGTATCGCAAACGCGGCCGCGGAGTGTCGCAAAACGCTGCGGAGGACACCGCCACGCCTAGCCCGGACCATTCATGAACCGGTCGAACAGTCCGCCCTGCGGGCTTCGACTCGGCCGATTCTCGGCCTTCGCTCAGGGCTGGCGGCGTCCCAGCGCGGCGAGCCCGTCGATCAGGGCCTCCAGGTCGGCGGCCGTCGTGCGGGGATTCATCAGCGTCACGCGCAGCACGCGGCGGCCGCCCAGGACCGTCGTGGTAATCCAGCCCTGGCCGCTCCGGTTGTAGGCCGAGCGGATGTCGAGGTTCCTGGCGTCGAGCTCGGCAGCCGGCCAGGATCCCGTCCCGATATACCGGAAACACAGGATGTTCGACTCCGGCGCGTGGAATGTTTCGAAGTCCGTCCGCGCGCTCAGCAGGCCGTGCAGCGCCGCGGCCGTGTCGCAGAGCTGGTCGTACAGCGTCCCGATGGCCGCCGCGCCGTACCGCTGCAGCGCGATCCACACCTTGAAGGCATCGATGCGCCGCGAACACTGAAACGTCCGCAGGCCCTGATCCCAGTTCCGGCTGTCGTCCTTGGCCTGGAAGAGATACGGCGCACGCTGGCTGAAGGCCCCCTCGAGATCCTGTTCGTGCCGAACCAGCACGACGCTGGCCGAGAGCGGCATGAGCATCATCTTGTGGGGATCCCACGCGATGGAGCGTGCACGGTGGATCCCGTCGAGGCGGTGCCGGTGGCGCGCCGACAACAGGGCTGACGCGCCATGTGCTCCGTCCACGTGCAGCCAGAGCCCGCGCTGGTCGCAGAGCCGGCCGATGGCGGCCAGGTCGTCGAACGTCCCGGTGGCCGTCGAGCCGGCGGTGGCCACCACCGCCATGACGCGGCGTCCTGCCGAGCCGAGGGCGACGAGTTCCCGTTCCAGGGCATCCACGTTCATGGCGAGCGGGCCGGACGGAATCGACACGATGTTGTCGGTGCCGATTCCGAGTTCTCCCACGGCCCGGGCGACACCGTAGTGTGCGTGTTCCCCGCAGACGACCACCGGCGGCTCATCGCCCACGCCGCGCCGCCAGGCGTCCGGACACACGGCGTGCCGCGCCGCCAGCAACCCGGCGAAGGTGGCCTCCGTGCCGCCGGACGTGAACGTGCCGCCGGCGTCAGGACCGAGGCCGGCCAGGTCGGACATCCACCGGATGACCTGTGTCTCGATGACCGTGCCGACTGGTGACATTTCCCAGACCGCGCCGGACTGGTTGAGTGCGCCCGTCAGCGCTTCGGCCCAGATGGCCGCGGGGAGCGGCGCCGAGACCTGGTGGCCCATGTAGCGGGGATCCAGAAGGCGATTACAGTCCGGCAGCACGTCGCGAGCCACCTGCGCGAGGACGTCCGCGAGCGGCCGCGCTCCCTGCGGCAAGGGTTCGTCGAACCGTGCCGCCAGGGCTGCCGGAGTATGAGGCGTGAAGACCGGTTCGGCGCGTGCCGCCGTGGCGGCGACGTAGTCGGCGACCAGGGCGGCAAAGGCCGTTCCCGCGGCGAGGGTGCTGTCCGCCTCGAGTGCGGCGTGCACGGCGGCGAGCTCGGGGTCCTGACATGTGGGAGATCGGCGGTCGGACATGAGACGGAGTCCAGTCAGCGCACCCGGGACACCGGCCCAGTCCGTGCGCGTGGTGAGGAGATCTGCCGGAGCGGTACGGTCACCGCGCAACCGCTGTATCGTACCAGCCGGCGGCGCCGGCGAACAGGGGCAGGGTGTGCGGGCTGCCACCGTTCGGCTGAAGGTGTGCATAATGGAGCCCACACGGAACAGGTGGGTGTCTGACAAGGAGGAGCAGATGGACGACAAGCGGGTGGGGTTCGGGCCGCGCCTCGGCGCAGCGCTGATTGACTTCGTGATCGTGATGGTGGTGGGTTTCGTCTTCGGCGGGATCATCGGCGGCGCCCTCGGCCTGGGGGCGGGCGCCCTGACCGGCGCCGCCACGGATGAAGCGGGCGCTGCGGCCGCCGCGGCCGCGGTCGGATTCGTGGGGGGGATGATGGCCGGCACGATGCTCGTCATGATCCTCTACGGGCTCATCGAGGCCTTCACCGGCGCATCGCCCGGCAAGATGATCCTCAAGCTGAAGATCGGGACCGACGACGGCCGGACTGCGCCGACGGCGACGTATCTGACCCGATGGGCCGTCAAGAACAGCTCGGCGATCCTGAGCACCATCGGCCTGATCACGGGACTGGGGTTCATCGGGACCCTCGGGACCCTGGCCGGGTTCGTGATTCTGGTCGGCTGCTTCATGGTGCTGGGCGCCGCCAAGCAGGCCATTCACGACCTCGCAGCCAAGACCGCCGTCTTCTACAAGGCGGATCTGCAGTAGGAATGTAGACAGTAGGAAGTAGACAGTAGGAAGTAAGGACGCAGCAGAACGGGGCCGCCGGGTCTGTACCCAGCGGCCCCGCCTTCATTGCCGTGAGCCGGTGGCCGCGAGCCGGAAGCCGTCAGATCTTGTCGAACGCCTGCGCCAGATCGGCAATCAGGTCGTTCGGATCTTCGATACCTACGGCGTACCGCACGAGTCCGTCGCTGATGCCGGCTTCTTCGCGGTGTTCCTTCGACATGCCTGCGTGGGTCATCGACGCCGGGTGCTCGATCAGCGTCTCGACGCCTCCGAGCGACACCGCGAGCGTTGCCAGTTTCACGTTATCCATGACGGTGCGCCCGGCCTCGAGTCCGCCCTTCAGCTCGAACGCGATCATCGCGCCGAACCCGCTCATCTGCCGCTTCACCAGTTCGTGCTGCGGATGAGACGGCAGGCCGACGTACCGGACCCAGTTCAGCTTCGGGTGCGCCTCGAGCCACTTCGCGATTTTCATCGCGTTCTCCTGGGCCCGCTCCACCCGGACTCCGAGCGTCTTGATTCCGCGCAGCACCATGAACGCCTGGTGCGGATCCATGTTGCAGCCCATCGCCGCCATCATCCCGTGCAGGGCCTTGCCGTGCGTTTCGCCCTTCGCCACGATGATGCCGCCGACGATGTCGGCGTGGCCGTTGAGGAACTTGGTGACAGAGTGCAGGACGACGTCCGCGCCGAGATTGAGCGGCTTCTGCAGGTACGGGCTGGCAAACGTATTGTCCACCACCAGCATCGCTCCGTGCGCATGGGCGATCGCGGCCGCCCCCGCAATGTCGGTCACCTGCATCGTCGGGTTGGCCGGGCTCTCGATGTAGACCATGCGCGTATTGGGACGCAGGGCCGCCTTCAGGTTCTCGAGGTTGGTCGTGTCGACCCAGGTCGACTCGACGCCGAAGCGGGTGAAGTGTTTCTCGAGGAGCACCCGGGATGGCCCGTAGACCGACGCCGTACCGACGACGTGGGCGCCCTGGCCGAGGAAGGCCATGTAGACCGTCGACACCGCACCCATGCCCGAACTCGTCGCGATGCCGGTCGATCCGTTCTCGAGTTCCGCCACGCAGCGCTCCAGGGCGTTGATGGTGGGGTTCCCGAGGCGTGTGTAGATGTACCCCTCGGCCGTGCCGGCAAAGCGGTCCGCGCCGGTCTGCGCGCAATCGAACGCGAAGGTCGACGTCTGGTAGATCGGCACGGTCGCGCTGCCGTAGGGGTCTTTGAATGCGCCGGCGTGAATGAGTTTGCTGTCGAACCCGAGATGCGTGGTGTCGTGCGACATGATGGCCTCGAGGGAAATGGAGGGCGTGGAGAACAGCGCGCCGCAGGGACGCACTCGTTCAAGCTTACCGAAGTTCGGTCCTCGGGGGGAAGGGAGTAGGATCGGTGCGAGGCGGCGGGGGGCAAGCTCCCGACCCGCGTGGAGGGCTGACGCGTGCCGCAGACTCGAACGATGACTCCGGCGGCGCTGGTGGTGGCGGTGAGCGTCTGCCTGGGCGTGGCCGCCAGCAGCCGGCCGATCGTGATGGCTGGCGGAGCCCGCCAGGTGGCTGCTCCGGCGCGTCCAGCCGCCGTGGCGGGCTCGTTCTACCCGGCCGAGGCCCGGAAGCTCAGGGCCGCGATTGACGGCTACATGCGCGACCCCGTCCCGGCCCGTCCCGAGCGTCCTCGCGTGATCGTCGTGCCCCACGCCGGCCTCGTCTTCTCCGGGCAGATCGCGGCCGACGCCTTCCGCCAGACCGTTGGCCAGGTGGTCGAGACCGTCGTCATCCTCGGCGCGAACCACACGACGGCCGGCTTCGATCGCGCGTCGGTGTACGACGGGCCCAGCTGGGAGACACCCCTCGGCCGTGTCGCGGTCGATCGGACCGTGGCGCAGGCGATCGTAGACGCGAAGGTGGGTGCGGTGTTCGATACGGAGGTGCACGCGCGCGAACATTCGATCGAAGTCCACGTGCCGTTCATCCAGGTGCTGCATCCGCGCGCGGCCATCGTGCCGATCGTCATCGGCACGCCGGACCCCGGTCTCTGCCGCCGCCTGGGCCGCGAACTCGCGCGCCTGGCGGCCACGCGCCCGATCCTGATCGTCGCGTCGTCGGACCTGTCACACTATCCCGAGGCGGCTGACGCCCGCCGCCTCGACCACGAACTGCTCGAGGCCCTGGTGTCGGATTCGGCGGCATCGCGACTCGTCGCTGCCGAAGTGGCGGTGCGGGCGCCCGAGTCCATCCCGGTTGCCGGACTGGTGACGAGGGCGTGCGGCCTGGGGCCCCTGCTGGTAGCCCGTGAGGCGGCCCGCGAACTGGGCGCGCATGCCGCGGCCGTCCTGTCCTACGCCAATTCTGCCGATACCGTTCCGGGTACTCCCGACCGCGTGGTCGGGTACGCGGCGGTTTCGTTCACTGAGGGCCCGCCCACGGCGGATACTGCTGCGATGAGCCGGCCGCGGGTTGACGCGGACACGCCGCTGGATCGAGAAGACAAGCAGCACCTGCTGCGCGTGGCGCGCGAGACCATTGCGCGCGGCCTCGCCAGCGACACCTTGCCGCTGCCGCGGGGCGGCAGCCCCAGGCTCCTGCGGGAGGCGGGGGCCTTCGTGACGTTGCGGGCCCATGGTGCACTGCGGGGGTGTATCGGGCGCGTCTTGCCGGAAGGGCCGCTCATCCGCCTGGTAAGCGCAATGGCGCTCCAGGCAGCGATCGCCGACCCACGGTTCGGCCCCGTCCGTCCGGGCGAATTGCGCGGAATCGAAATCGAGGTGTCGGTGCTGACGCCTCCGCGCGTGGTGGGAAAGGTGGACGACATCCAGCCCGGGCGGGACGGGGTCGTGTTCCGCCTCGGGGACAAGGGCGCCGTGTTCCTGCCGCAGGTCGCCCGGGAGGAAGGCTGGTCGCGCGCGGCACTGCTGGAGAACCTCGCGCTGAAGGCCGGCCTGGCGCCGTCGGCCTGGCGCGACAGGAACGCCAGGTTCCAGACGTTCCAGGCCGACGTGTTCAGTGAAGCATCGGTGCGATGACCAGCGCGCCGTTGCCGTTGACCGCATAGAACTGGCGGTCCTTGATCGCGAGGCCGGTGGGGCGATCCAGCCCGGGGATGACGTGCGCGCCGATGATGCGATGGGTGCGCAGGTCGATGGACAGCACCGTGCCGTGGGCGGCGCTGAGGGCGTGCAGGACCCCGTCCGCCACTGCCGCGCCGGTCACGTAGTACTCGTCGAGCGATCGTTTGGCCCGCAGGGCCAGCCCCGAGTCAGGGGCCAGCGCCGGCACGAACTCCTCCGACAGCGTCAGGTCGTTCCGATCGAACCGCGAGACGACCAGACGTCGGTTCTTCGCGTTGGGCACCGTGATGGTGTACAGCGAATCCGAACCCGCATCGTACGCAGCCGACATGATGTACATCAGGCGTGCGCGGACCGTCGTCAGCCGTGAGCGCGAGACGTTATCGAATTGCTCGGGCGCCTCCAGGAAATAGCGGAAGTTCGCGACCGGGTCTGCCTGACCGGCCTCCTTCAGGACCACGTAGCTCTTGTTGTCGGCCACGGCGATCACAGTCTGGCTGTCGAGGAACGCGCCGGCGACGAACTGGCTGAGGTCCACCGCGAATCCCGGATCGACGACCGTGTGCCGCAGGATCCGTGAGAGCGTGCCGTCGGTGAGATACACGCCGTGCTGCGTTGTCACCAGGAATCGGTCGGTGGCCCCGTCGTACGCGAGGTCGGCAATCGTGCCGCGCAGCGGCAACGAGAGCGTCCGACGATCCACGCTCGTGGCGGCCTGGGCGCCGTCCAGCGGGCCGGATGCAGGGTCGGCCGGCAGAGAATCGAGGGAGGGTTTCCCGGCCGCCCATCGGCCACGCCAGCTGACTGGAATCCTGGGGTTCCACTCTTCCAGCGACCAGACCCAGTGCTTGGGATTGAACGAGAACCGCACCGGGTCGCTCTGGCCCATGTACGGCGGCGGGCCGGTGCTGATGAATGCCTGCACCGCGTTCGCCGCCGTCACCGTCAGGAAGACGACCATCGCGAGCGATTCGAGCAACCGGAACGTGCCCGGCTTTCTGGTCGACTCGTCATCCCTGAGCCACAGCAACAGGCCGCCCATCGTGACGACACACACCCAGAAGATGAAGACCGACCAGGTGTAGGTGTGGGCGCCGAGGATCTCGAGACTGAATCCCTGGCCGATGTCCCGGGCGACGTGCAGGGCCGAGTGCCTGATGCCCATGTGGATGCCCCAGGCGCCGGTCAGGATCGCGAGGCCGACGTACCGGGGCCGCGGGCCGTAGCGGAGGATGAACAGGCCCGTCAGGGCAATGATCGCCATCCCGATGCGCTGTTCCCAGCACATGACACAGGGCGAGTCGCCGTAGACGAACCCGAGGACGAAGACGGCAATGCCGACCGGCACGGCGGCGAGGAACAGGACGGCCAACGCGACCGCAGTATGGACAGGATGGCGGTTCATGAGCGGTGTTCCTCGTCTCAGTAATTGAGGCCGGGCAGCACGGCACTCCGGGTGGCAAATAGGTAACTCGCCACCATGAGTAGGGCGCAGGCCACGAGCAGGCCGTAGGCCAGCCCTTCGCGCTGGGGTTTGCGCCAGACGAGATACGCCGCGGCGAACATGAGGACGAAGTTCAAGAACTCCACGTGCGGGCCTCCTGAGGACCGGCATCTGACCACGATCGTGGCCCGGTTGGCAAGTGTGCTGGCTGGCCCTGCCGGGCGCGGTCACGTTGCGGGCGCGTGCGCCGGACGGCTACAATCGGCGAACCTTCAGGAGAAACGCCGTGGGCAAGCCCCTGCAGACGTACGAGACAGACGCCATCGTCGTGACCTTCGACCCGAACGTGTGTATTCATTCGGCGGTGTGCCTGCGGGCGTTGCCTGACGTGTTCGATGTGTCCCGGCCGCGCTGGATCCGTCTGGAGCAGGCGGAGGCTGCCGACGTGGCCTACGCCGTCCGGCAGTGTCCGTCGGGAGCGCTCCAGTACCGGTTCAAGGATCCAGGCGCGGAGGTGCAGAGGTGAGACGACGAACGATGCGGCCGACCCTGATCGCGCTGGCGATGCTCGCGGCTGTGCTGTGGCCCTCGACCGTGCTCGGGCAGCACGCGGCCGCCGTCGGGTGGCTGGCCGGGTGCTGGGCCAGTCCGGGAGCCGAGCCGGGCAGCGGCGAAATGTGGACCGTTCCCGCGGGCGGCACGGTGTTCGGGGTGAGCCGTACCGTCAAGGCCGGCAAGACCGTCGCCTGGGAGTTCATGCAGATTCGTGACGAAGCCGACGGCACGTACTTCGTGGCGAAGCCGTCGGGCCAGGCCGAAGCGCGTTTCAAGGCCCTGACCGTGACCGGGTCGCGAGCGGTATTCGAAAACCCCGCCCATGACTTCCCGCAGCGGGTCATCTACGAGCGCCGCGACGACGGGACACTCCTCGGGCGCATCGAAGGCGTGAGAAACGGCCGGGCCTCCGTGGTGGACTTCCCGATGCGGCCGTCGCGGTGCCAGTGAGGTGAGCGGGGAGGTCCATGACTGACATCTGGGCGCTGCTGCGCTCGATCCTGCTCGACGACCTCCTGCCCATCTTCGTGGTGGCGACCGTCGGTTGGGGGCTGGCCCGGCGCTGGCACGTGGACGTGACGCCACTGTCCCGGGTCACGTTCAACGCCCTCGGCCCGTTCCTGATCTTCCACCTGCTCATCACCAGTTCGGTCGGGGCGGCGGAAGCCGGCCAGGTGGTGCTGTACACCGTGCTGTTCGTTGCAGGGATCGGCTTCGTCGCCAGGCTCGCTGCCGTGCCGCTGAAGCTCAGCGGCCCCGGCCTCGCCGCCTTCCTCATCGTCGTGATGTTCTCGAACGCGGGGAACTACGGCATGTCCGTGGTGCTGTTCGCGTTCGGGGAGGAGCACCTCGCCAGGGCCGCGCTGTATTTCGTGACCAGTGCGCTCCTGATGTTCACCGTGGGCGTCGTGGTGGCGTCGAGCGGACGACAGGGTTTCGGCCCGGCCGCTCGAGGCGTGCTTCGGGTGCCGGCCCTGTACGGCGTCCTGGCTGCGGCCGTCGTGACGGGGACCGGAACGACGTTGCCACCGGGGCTGATGCGGCCCGTCGAGCTGCTGTCGGATGCGGCCATCCCGTGCATGCTCCTGGTGCTGGGGATGCAACTGGAGCGCGGCCGGCGGCCCGAGCGGCCGATGGTCGTGGCGGCGGCCACCGCCCTGGCGCTGGTGGTGGCGCCCGCGCTGGGGTTCGGCCTGGCGTGGGTGATGGGGCTCGACGGACCGGCGCGCCAGGCCGTCATCGTCCAGTCGGGGATGCCCAGCGCGGTCATCACGACGATCCTGGCCCTGGAGTTCGACGTGGCGCCAACCTTCGTGACGGCCGTCGTGGTCGCGACCACCGCTCTGAGCCCGATTACCGTCACCATCCTGATTGCGCTTGTCAAGACCTTCACATGAGACGGTGAACGGGCATTTTCGGCGGTTGAATGGCCATGTCGCTTCCTGAGTGGCCGAAACCAACTGAAACCGGGGTATAATCCCGCGTTACTGTCGCCGGGGTAGGCGACAGCTTCCACACGAAGACCGCGACCGTGTCGGCCGGAAGCCTGCCAGGCGTCCGGCGTGGTGCCCCCTGTGTCCGGCGCCAGGAAGGTTTTGACCACCCCCAGGAGGATTGAATGGCGTCTCGCACAATCGCCGTGTTGCTCGGCATGACCCTGGCGGCTGCTCCCGCCTACGGCGGGCAGGGCCAGCCGTCGCAGGACCCATCGTCGGTGCAGGCGGCCTCGGGGCCGCAATCGGCGCAGACCCCGCCGGCGGCGAAGCCCGCCGACCAGGAGAAGAAAGACGGGCAGCCGCCCAAGTACGAAGAACAGGTGGTGGTGACGGCGTCCAAGGTGGAGCAGCAGCTGATCAACGCGCCGGCGACGGTCAGCGTGATCAGCCAGGAGACGTTGTCGAGCCGGTCGGCGGCCGACTACGCCACGTTGTTCCGGACGATCCCGGGCGTCAACGTCAGTCAGACGTCGGCCCGCGAGGTCAACATCACAAGCCGGGGCGCCACGAGCACGTTGTCGACGTCGCAACTGGCGCTGATCGACGGGCGGAGCATGTATCTGGACTTCTTCGGGTTCATCGCGTGGGACTTCCTGCCGGTGAATTTCAATGAAGTGAAGCAGATCGAGATCATCCGCGGTCCGGCGTCGGCCGTGTGGGGCGCCAACGCGATGAGTGGCGTCGTGAACATCATTACGAAGACGCCGCGCGAGTTGAACGGCACGAGCGTGGCCATGGGATTTGGCTCGTTCGATCGGGAGGTGGCCGGCAACGGCGCCGACCTGGGCGGCCTGTGGTACGTAAACGGCTACCACGCGCAGGCGCTGAACGACCGCTGGTCGTACAAACTGTCCGGGGGCTTCTTCGCCACCGACGCGTTCGCGCGCCCCGCGGGTGAGATCAACAACCCGGACCGGCCCGTGAAGACCATGTACCCTTCGTTCTCGAACGCGGGCTCCGACCAGCCGAAGTTCGACGGGCGTCTCGACTACGACTTCGCAGACGGCCGGTCCCGCCTGACGGTGGCCGGCGGCTACGCGGGGACCACCGGCATCGTCCATACGGGGATTGGGCCGTTCCGGATGGAGAAGGGCTCGAACCTGAAGTACGCCAAGGCGGACTACTCGCGCGGGGCGTTCAAGGCCAAGGTCTTCACGAACATCCTCGACGGCGATGCGCCGGCCCTGCTGGCGATCGGCATCGACGGCAAGCCAATCGAGTTCTTCTTCAACACGAAGACGTTCGATCTGGACGTCTCGAACATTTCGACCATCGGCGCCCGTCACGTGCTCAGCTACGGCGGCAACATCCGGCGCAACACGTTCGATCTCTCGATCGCGCCGGGCGGCGATACGCGCAACGAACAGGGCGTGTACCTGCAGGACGAGATGTTCCTGAGCGACAAGTTCCGCTGGCTGGTGGGGGCGCGCCTCGACCATTTCGACGTGCTCGACAAGCCGGTGATCTCGCCGCGCACGACGTTCCTGTTCAAGCCCGCGGCGGCCCACACGCTCCGGGCGTCGTATAACCGGGCGTACCGGGCGCCATCGTTGATCAACAACTACCTCGACGTGACCGTGGTCAACCAGCTCAATCTCGGCGCGATCAACCCGCTGCTGGCCGGCCGTTCGTTTCCCTATCCACTGCTGGCGAAGGGGTACGAGTCACTCACGGAACAATCGCTGGACGCGTACGAGATCGGGTACTCCGGCGTGGTCAACGATCGTGTCTCGGTCAGTCTGGCCTGGTACTACAACGACATGAAGGACGACATCTACTTCACGCAGGTGGGGTCGTACTCGTCATCGAAGATGCCGCCAGGGTGGCCGCTGCCGCCGTTCATCCTGGACGCGCTGATCCAGAACGGTGCGGGCGGTGCCCCGGGACTGGGGTTGCCGTCGGACTATTCGTACCGGAATCTCGGCCGCGTGAAAACCCAGGGCATCGAGGCCGGGTTCGACGCGGTGCTGAGCAACGCCGCCAACCTCTATGCGAACTACTCGTGGCAGGGCGATCCCGACTCGGCGATTCCGGCGTCGGAACTCAACAAGGCGCCGACGCACCGGTTCAACGCCGGCATCAATGTCAGCAGGGGCCGCTTCGTCGGTTCGGTGGACGTCAACTACCAGAGCGAGGCGTTCTGGCAGGATGTGCTGGATGCGTCGTATGCCGGATGGACCGACTCGTTCACGCTGGTGAACGCCAGCATCGGGATGAGGGTGGCCAACAACCAGGCGCTGCTGCAAATCAAGGGTAACAACCTCGGGAACCAGGAAGTCCAGCAGCACGTCTTCGGCGACGTGATCAAACGTTCGCTCGTCGCCGAACTGCGGGTGACGTTCTAACAGAGTAGTCAGTAGGCAGTAGTCAGTAGGCAGCTGGGTTCTGCTGCGAGATGTGACGGGGCCGCCTGGTCAACGTGACCGGGCGGCCCCGTTCTGCGTCGAGCCCGCCAATCGGGCCGCCGGTGTTATCATGGCCGCCCGACGTGCGTCCCCCCAGGCAGGGCCCGGATGTGCGTCCTACCACACCGGAGGTCATCAGTGTCGCGCAGAACCTTCTCCGTCGCTTCGAAACTCCAGTGGATCGTTATCGGCATCGTCTGCCTGGGGATCCTGGCGCCGACCGCCTCGGGCCAGGCCACCAGGGCGCTGACGTTCCAGGATCTGATGAAGTTCAACGCCATCCAGCGTCCGGTGATGGCCGACGACGGGTCGCTGATTGCGTACGGCGCCCAGCCGGATCGGGGCGATGGCGAAGGCGTCGTGCACCGCCTGGCGGACGGCGAGGTATTCAGGATCCCGCGCGGGAGCGCGCCGGTGATTGCCGACAGCGGCCGCTTCGTGGCGATGGTGGTGAAGCCGTCGTTCGATGAAACGGAGCGCGCCGGCAAGACGCCGCCGAAGCCCGGGATGGCCCTGCTCGACACCCGCACCGGTGCGGTCACGTCCGTAGCACGCGTCGAGCGGTTTGCCTTCTCGAGCGATTCGACGTGGCTGGCGTATGCGCTGTCGGCCGCAGCCGCCGACAAGGCTGATCCGTCGAAATCCGCCGAGGGCGGAAACGACACGAAGAAGGCGGTGCGCGGAACGCCCCTGAAACTGCGGCAGCTCGAGTCGGGCAGCGAAACAGAGCTTCCGGACGTCATGTCGTTCGTTTTCGATCGGGCCGCGAAGTTCCTCGCCTACGTGGTGGCGGCGGATGGGGGAACGGGCAACGGCCTGTTCATCAAGGACCTGGCCAACCCGGCTGCGCCGCCCGTCGTCGTGAACCAGGCGGACCGGGCGCGGTACGATCAGCTGACCTGGACGCGCACCGGCAGTCTGCTGGCGTTCGTGGCGGCCGCGGATGACGACGGGCCTGGGACGGTGTGGACCTGGGACGGGTCGTCGCGTGCGGCGCGCCAGGTGGTCGTCCCCGCGCAGGCCCCGGCCGGGTGGGTCGTGCCGTTGAAGAATGAACTGGCCTGGTCCCGTGACGGCCAGCGGTTGTTCTTCGGGTTCAGGCCGGCGTCGCCGAAGCCTGCCGTGCCGCCGAAGAAGGAGGGGCCGGCGGATCCATTCGACACGGGCGCGATCCTTGCGAAGGCCGAAGTCGACGTGTGGCACTGGAACGATCCGCGGATCAACTCGCAACAGAAGAAATCGTGGGCGCGCGAAAAGGACCGGACGTACAGGGCCGTCGTCCACATGGGCGACGGGCGCGTCGTCCGGCTGGCCGACCTCGACGTGCCTGACGTCGAGGTGCCCGAGAACGCGCGCGTTGCGCTGTGTTTCTCGGACGTGCCGTATCGGACGCAGACCACCTGGGGCGAGCGGCAGCGCGACGTCTATCTCGTCAGCCTGGCTGACGGGGCGCGGACGCGCGTGACGTCGGGCCTGATCGGGAACGCGTCGCTGGCGCCCGACGGCCGCAGCGTCGTGTACTTCCGGCAGGGGCAGTGGCATCTCTACGACGCCGCGTCCGCATCGACGCGGGATGTGACGAGCGCACTGGGTGTGCGTCTCGACGATGAACAGCACGACACGCCGGACACGGCGCCGGCCTATGGACTGGGTGGCTGGCTCGCCGACGGCTCGGCGCTGCTGGTGTACGACCGGTTCGACATCTGGCAGCTGCCGGTCAAGGCCGGCACGGCGCTGAACGTGACCGGCGGGGAAGGCCTCCGGCAGCGCATCAGGTTCCGGATCGTCGGGCTGGATGCCGACGCGCCAGGCTTCGCGGCGAACGAAGCGCTGCTGCTCTCGGCCAACCACGAGCGCGAGAAGAACGACGGGTTCTACAGCGCAACCGTGGGGCGGAGCGGTGTCGTGGCACGCCTGGACGAACCGCGGCGGCTGCGGTTCGTGGCGAAAGCCGAGAAGGCAGACACGGTGATGTACACGCGCGAGCAGGCCAGCGAGTTTCCCGACCTCTGGGCCGCTGACCTGGCGTTCCGCCAGCCCCGGAAGGTCACGAACGCCAACCCGCAGGTGGGCGAGTTTGCCTGGGGCAGTCCTGAACTGGTGGAGTGGCGCAGCCTGGACGGCCTGCCGCTTCAGGGCGTCCTGATCAAGCCGGCCAACTACAAGCCCGGTACGCGGTATCCGACGATCGTCTATTTCTACGAACGGATGGCCGACCGGCTGTTCGAGTTCAACGAACCCGTGGTGAATCACCGGCCGTCGTTCGGCGTCTATGCCTCGGCGGGATACGCGGTGTTCCTCCCCGATGTGGTGTTCGACATCGGGCGGCCCGGGTATTCAGCCACCAAGTGCCTCGTGCCCGGCGTGCAGAAGCTCATCGACATGGGCATTGCCGACCCGAAGGCCATCGGCCTGCACGGGCACTCGTGGAGCGGGTACGAGACGGCCTTCGTCATCACGCAGACGAATATCTTCGCCGCGGCCGTGGCCGGCGCGCCGGTGGCCAACATGACCAGCGCCTACGGCGGGATCCGCTGGGAGTCGGGCGTCGCGCGCCAGTTCCAGTACGAGAAGACGCAGAGCCGGATCGGCGGCAGTCTGTGGGAATATCCCGAGCGGTTCATCGAGAACTCGCCGTTGTTCTTCGCGGACCGCATCCAGACGCCGCTGCTCCTCATGCACGGCGATGAGGACGGCGCGGTACCGTGGTACCAGTCCATCGAGATGTACCTGGCGATGCGCCGGTTCGGCAAGGACTGCATCTTCCTCCAATACCGCGGTGAGCCGCACCATCCGCAGAAGTACCCGAACAAGCTGGACTACTCGATCCGGATGAAGCAGTACTTCGATCACTACCTGAAGGGTGAGCCGGCGGCCGACTGGATCACGAGCGGCGTTGCCTACACGGGCCGGTAAACGGGGCCAGGGGCTAGTGGGGTCAGACCTTGAATCGTGAGTATTCTGGCGATTCAAGGTCTGACCCCACGTCACCCCTGGCTTCCGGCACCGGCAGCCGGGGATCCCGGTGTCCCCAGCCGCCGGTGGGACCCTCAGAACGTCATCTTGAAGCTGACGCGGATGTCGCGCGCGGCCTGCCAGGCATTGGGCTGGAGGAACCGCGGATCGCGCAGGATGTTCAGCGCGGTGATCCGGGCCTCGGCGTCGAATCCCGCGAAGAACGTGCTGAGCGGAACCGGCAGGTTCTGCCGGGTGGCGGGGCGGTAGACGTCGGTGACGCCTTTCTGGTCGAAGACGTTCAGGATGTTGACCCCGATCTGCCCGTGGAACCGGTTGCCGAGCGGAATGTCCTGGTTCAGGTTCAGATCGAAGACCGACAGCCAGGGCGTACGGCCGTCACTCATGCGGCCCTGGTAGAAGACGGGGAACGAACTGATCATGTTGGCGGTGCGGGAAATCGGGATCCCGCTGGCCGTGCGCCACACACCGGCGATCAGGGTCTTGGTGGGCAACTGGTACGCGCCCGACAGTTTGATCTGGTGCGGCCGGTCCGTGTTCAGGCGGCCGTTCACGACCTCGCCGTTCTCGTCGAACGCCATCACGAGACCGTCGAAGAGCCGCGTGACGTTCGGCGCGACGCGCGCGATCTCGTCCGAGCTGGCCAGGCCCGGATAATTACCGTACAGACGGCTCAGCGTGTAGCTGGCGTTCAGCATCCAACTGTCGGCGAAACGCCGCGTGAACTTGAGTTCCAGTGCGTCGTAGTCACGCTTGACCTTCGGCATGGCCGGGCAGGTCGGGCAGGTGGCCGCCTCGATGGTCGTGGCTAGGCCTTCACCCGGGTTGGCGATGACGTACACCTCGCCGATACCCGGCTCGGTGTGGCCGACGTCTTCGATGGCCCGATCCACCTGCTTGTGGACGTACCGGGCCGAGATGGCCATCCGCGGCGTCAACTCGTGTTCGACGCCGAAGACCAGCTCCTGCTGGCGAAACGGTTTCAGATCGGGATCGATGGCCCCGCATTCCGGACACGTCGGGTCGTTGGACGGGATGCGGTAGTCGACGCTCTCGATGAACTGGCCCGGTTTGTTGGCGTTCACCATCAGCGTATTCCAGTCGAGGGTGTCGAGCGTGTAGTAGTCCTCGATCCAGACGTCTCCGCCGAACGCGCCCCGCGGCAGTTCGAGTTTCATGACGTCGTAGAAGACGCCCCACGACCCGTAGACTTTCCACTTGCCGTCACCCCTGAGGTCGTAGGCGAACCCTGCCCGCGGAGCTAGCTTGTCCGCGAAGCTGAATTTGAAGCCCTCCAGGTTCGCGCGGTATGACGGCACATCTTCTTTCTCGGTCCGGATGCCGAGATTCAGCGTCAGCTTGTTGTTGACCGTCCAGGCATCCTGGAGGAACAGTCCGAGGTTATCCACGGTGACTTTTCCCAGGGTACCGAACTGCCGCCACGACCAGTAGCCGTATTGCCCGCGCACCTGCGGCCCCGCCAGGGTTGTGCGGGCCTGGTTCCAGGCCACGGTGACGTGGGGCTGCTGCTCGATGTCCGCCACATCGTTGCCGATGCGCTCGAACTGGGCCCCGGCCTTGATGGTGTGCTGGCCGCCGGCGGTGATGTACATGGTGGCGTCGGCCGTTCCGCCAACGCGCCAGTACTTGTCCCGGGTACGCGCGCGGTTCGTCAGCACGCTGTTGTAGTTGTGCGACTGCACCATGTCCGGCCGGGTCTCGATGCCCAGGTTGGAGCCGTTGAACGTGTACCAGATGTCATCAGGAATGCCGATGTCCTTGGTGTCGTACGTGAGGTAGTTCATCTTGGCGTTGAAGAACAGCCGGTTCGACGCCACCCAGTCCAGCGAGCCCGTGCCCGCCAGATTTGTCTGTTCCAGGCCGAGGCTCGCAAAGGCCGTCCGGGGATTGCTGGTTCCGTCGACGGCGGGCAGGCGACCATCCTGCGTGTACGGCTGGTTCTGGCCCGACACCTTCGCGCGGATCGCCGGTGTGACCTGCCACGTCAGATTGCCGACGAGGTTCTGAGTCGTTTCTTTCGAGGTATAGGAGCCGGGCTGGCCCGTGCTGCGGAACGTGACCGTGCGCTTGGTGTTCTCGATCTGCGGTGTGTAGCCGACCCAGAACCACAGCTTTTCCCTCAGAATCGGCCCGCCCAGCTGGCCGTGAGGATCCCAGCGGGAAAACGTGTCCTTGTTGTACTCCACGGTCTCCGCGGCATTCGCGCCGGTTAGGACGAGGCGCAGGGCCCGGACCGCGTTCGTCGACCGGTCACGTGCCAGCAGATCGGAGCTGTTCAGCGCCAGGTCGCCGTTCATCGCGCTGGTGTTGACGTAGGCGCCCACTTCGCCCCGGACCAGGTTCGTCCCGCTTTTCGAAATGACGCTGACGACGCCACCGGTGGCACCGCCGAACTCCGCGGCGTGCCCCGACGACTTCACCTGGACTTCCTGGATGAAGTCTGTCAGGAACGGCGTGGCCGACACCCCCGAGCGGAGATTCGTCGTGTCGATGCCGTCGAGGTAGTACTTGTTCTCAGCCGCTGACGCACCGTCAACGGACAAGCCACCGCTGCGGCTTTCCTGGTTGGCCCCGGGCGCGAGCGTGACCACAGACTGGAAGTCACGGCCCTTCGGCAGACGGTCGATCGCGTCCGACAGGAGGTTCGTGGCCGCCGTTGTCTGCTTCACGTCAATCGTTGCCGCGTGGGCGGAGACGTCGACGGTTTCGCTGACGCCTCCGAGCGCCAGTTTCAGGTCGATCTTGAGCAGCACGCCTACGGCCAGCGAGACTCCCGGGTTCCTGGCAGACGTGAAGCCCTCAAGGGATGCGGTGATCTCGTAGACCCCCGGCTCCAGCGCCGGAAACCTGTACACACCCTGGTCATCTGTGGTCGTGACCTGAGTCCCAGTGGCGCCTCTGAGTTCGACCGTGGCCCCGGGCAGCACACCACCCTGGGAGTCCCTCACGACGCCCTGGAGCGCGCCGCGCGTCTCCTGCGCCGCTGCCGGCCATGCGCACATCGCGGCCAGCATCATGATGAGCACTATCCTGCGCATATCGTTCTCCTCCTGAGCAAGAACCCGCTTGCGGGCTGGCAGATGGAAAGGCAGACCGGGTTCTGACAGATGAGTTCCAGCCCTGTGAGCAAGGTAGGACGGCGCCGGCCGGAAGTCTTTACGCCGGCCCTCTCATTGCCCTACCGGAGGCCTCGAAAGTGACGGCGTCGGCCGGCCGGCGGGCGTCAGCGAATCCGAAGGGCTGCGAGTTCGCGCTGTGCGGCCGTCAGGACCGGCGCATCCGCGTCGGCGCTTCGCAGTGAGTCCAGGATGGCGCCGTAGGCCGCGCGGCTGGCGGCGATGTCCCCCGAGTCCCGCAGGGCGCGGGCCAGTCCGAGGCGGGCAACGTTCACCCACGGCGCGAGAGGGTGCACGGCGCGCAGTTCGAGCACCTGACGGTACGCCACCGCGGCCTCGCTGTGACGACCCGCTGCCGACGTGATCAGTGCCCGCGCACCGAGAGGCGCCATCGCGTATTCGCGCCCGCGTTCGAAGGGCGCGGCGTCCGCCAGCCTCACCGTCGCACGGTCGAACCGCCTCGCGCCGGCATCGACGAGGGCCCGGCTGACAAACAGCCACACAGGTCTCGAACAGATGCCGGGTTCGATCCGACGATTCGCGTCGTCGATCAGACCCGCGGCGCGGCCGGTGTCCCCTGCCAGAGCCAGCGACCCGGCGGCGTCGAGCATCGTGGCCGGCTGCGGGTGGAGCGCCACGGCGGCGTCGGCTGCCAGGCGGGC
Organism: uncultured Vicinamibacterales bacterium; assembly: GCA_964372095.1. Taxonomy (GTDB): domain Bacteria; phylum Acidobacteriota; class Vicinamibacteria; order Vicinamibacterales; family JAKQTR01; genus CAYJPV01. The sequence continues at coordinate 95,106 of CAYJPV010000016.1, forward strand.
GCGCTGCGGGTCTCCCAGCAGCGCCTCCGTTTCAGCCTCCCACAACCGGACTTCCGCCTGACGGATCGGCGGCATGGCCCGGGCGGCGGCGGTCGAAGCGGCGGCCCACAGTCGACGCGACTCGTTCAGGCGCCCGGCGGATGCCGCCGCGAGCGCGAGGTTCCTCGTCATGGCCGCTTCGGCTGCCGGGTGTTCCGCAGCCCACCGCACGTGCTCGCGCATGGCCGCTTCGTTGCCGTCGAGGTACGCGCACTGGAATGCCAGTTCGTGCCATGCCGCGTCGCCGACTCCGCGTGATGTCGCCTCCTGCAGGGCCTGTCGCGCCTCGGCGGCGTGATTGGAGCCGAGGTATGCCAGCACGAGCATCCTCGCGGCCACCGAACTGTACGGGGCGAGCCGGACGGCTTCCCGGGCGTCTGGCAGAGCCTCCTCATAGCGCCCGAACGTGTTGACGAAGATGGACGCCAGGTTCGTGGCCGGTACGGCCGAGCCGGGGTACACGCGCTGCCACGTTCGATAGGTGTCTACGGCCGTGTCGGGTTCGTCGGCGACGGAGCGGAAATAGTGGCCGAGGATATAGAACCGCTCGGGCTCACTGGCCCGGTGGCGCAGTTCGTAGGCTTTCCGGAACGCCGGGACCGCTTCGTCAGTCAGGCCGAGCGACTTGGCGGCGGCCCCGCGGCGGGCCCACGCCAACGCGAATTGCGGATCGAGGTCCGTGGCGCGCCGGTAGTCCTGCAGGGCTTCTTCACCACGCGCATGGTCGCGGTTGACGTCGCCGGCGGTGACGGCCTGAAGGGCGTCCAGCGACGAGGTCGTGGCCCGGACGATGGGCACGCCGTACTGGCGCAGCGAGGCCCGCGACTCGCCCAGCCGCCGGCGCAGGCGCAGGGCCGCGGCTTCGAGTGCCGCCAGCACCGCCTCCTTGCGTTCGACCTCCACCAGTTCGCGGCCTATGGATTCGGCAGTGCGGCAGGCCGTCGCCTCGATGCCGATCGCATAGTGAGTCCCCAGGCGGGAGATGGATCCCGCCAGCAGGACGGCAGCCCCTTCACGGCGGCAGAGGTCCAGCGCCACAGCGCCGACGACCGGCTGGCTGACGGGCCGGCCCGACAGCGTCAGCGCGGTGCGCACGTGATCGTCGGGCAGGATATGCAGGAACGGAGCCTGGCCGAGATTCACGGCCAGAGCCAGTCTCAACGTACTGTCGAAGGCACTGTCGCCAGTCGTGTTGGTGAACCCGGCCAGCAGCACGGTGTCGCGTTCCGCGAGGACCGGTGCCTTGGTCCAACCCGTGACGCCCCAAGCCACGGCCAGGAGCAGTGTCACGCTGAGGACCGATCCCATCGCCCAGCCGGCACGCCACGACGATCGCCGCGGCAGGGGCTGTGCCGCCGCGGCGCCGGACTCCAGGCGTTCCGGCAGCGGGCCGGCGTCGAGGCATGCCGGCGTGGCAACGTACGCCACCGGGGCCACCAGGCGATAGCCCCGCTTGGGAATCGTCTGGAGCATCCGGGGGTCGCGCGCGTCGTCGTCGAGTGCTTGGCGCAGTTCGGCGATGCACCGCGTCATACCCGACTCGGCCACGTGCTGACCCTGCCACACCTTCTCCAGGATGGTGTCCTTGGACACCGTCTTGCCGGCATACTGAGCCAGCAGGACGAGCAGGTCCATCAGTTGAGGCCTGAGTCGCAGCGTGGTCCCCTCGCGCGACAGGCGGTCGAGGCTGGGCTCCACCATCCAGTCGCCAACGCGGAAGTCAGCGGCGAAGTCGAGGTGTGGCGGCTGTTCGGCGGGCATGGCGGACTCCTGGGTGCCGGGTGTTTCGGAGGTGACGGCTGCTCGCGCCGTCATCGACCAGTTAGACAGCCGGGCGGTTCTCAGGGTCCCTACGTGACGCCTCGGAATTTCCTACACCGTTGCGAGTGACGCGGCGCCGTCGCGACTATTTTCCGAATCCGGCCAGTTCGTCGGTCACAAGCCTGGTCACGGCGCGCGCCGCGTCGGTCTCGAACTGGTTCGGTCCGCACTCCCACCCGATGCGGCGGTAGAGCCGCTTCAGCCCGGCGGCATCCTGGACGTCAGGCGCGGCACCGATCTCGAGAGCATGCTGGAGTTCATGGGCGAAGGCGGCGATGCGCTCGACCGGGGACAGGCGGAAACGATCGACGTACACCTCGACATAACGCAGCCCGGCCGCCCGCGTCACGAATCGCAGGTACGCCGGCGGGGTATCGATCGGCCCACACCTCGAGTCCGAGACGTACACCACGACGTCTGTCTGTTCCACCGCATCCAGCAGGGTGCGCACGGCCGGGGAGTACGCGGCGGCGTCCAGGACGAGCTGCGCCGCACCGGATGTGCGCGCCCGGATATGCGACCACGTGGACCCCGAGGGGGCCGGATCAGCGACGGCCAGCCGAACGGCGGTGATCGTGACCAGCACCATGGCGAGCGCGATGCGCATGGCCGCGTCCTCCTGCGATAACAGGTGAGACGCTGGTGCCAATCAGGAGTTATTACGGGAAACTTCGCTTTGAGCCCGAACAATCCGACAGTTCCGCGGCACTACCCCCGGGGCTCCATTCCGGCGCGTCCCCGCACAAGTGAGCGCCGGTCTGTTCCCTGGAACCGTCAGCGCGGCGAGAGGGCCGCACGCTCCCGCCGCGCTGCGGCCAGGAGCCGTGCGTCGGGGTCGGCGCCCTTCCATGACTCGAGGAACGCATCGTAAGCGGCAACGCTACGGGTCGTCTCACCTGATTCGCGCAGTGCTCTCGCGAGGCCAAGCCGCGCGTACGGCACCCACGGTGAGGCGGGCACGAGGGCGCGCAGGCTGGCGAGCTGTTCGAATGCGTCGGCCGCCTCCGCGAACCGGAGTGCCCGCTCCTCGGTGATCGCGCGCACGCCCAGCGGGACGAGGCCGAAGGCGTAGCCCCGCTCGAACCGGATGACGGGCTGCAGCAGCGTCCGGGCCTCGTCCGCGCGACCGGACATGGAGGCACTGAGTGCCTCGGACACGGGCAGCCACACGCGCCGCCGGGCGCCGTCCTGCACGGTCTGCCGCGCGTCGTCGAGCGCAGTCCGAGAACGAACGAGGTCACCGACAAGGGCGTACACGAGGGCCGCCGAGATTACGGTGGCCGCTCCCGTGTCCGCGGCCAGGCCCGCGGCCAGGGCCGTGCGCGCCGCGCGTGCGTCGCCCACGAGCGCCTCTGCTTCGGCCTGGAGGAGGTGTACCTCGGCTACGCGTCCGGCGGGGCCGACCTGCTCGGCTTTGGTGACCGCCTCCGACCACAGCGCCCGTCCCTCACGCAGGCGCCCGCCGGCCATGGCGGCCGAGGCTCGCAGGCACAGTGTGGTCGTTGCCGCCACCGGATCCCCGGCCGCCCAGCGGACTTCACGGTCGAGGTTCTCCCGGTTGTCGTCGTACAGCGCGTGCATCAATCGGAGTTCATGTGAGAGTCGATCGCCCTGGCCTCCGCGTGCTGCGTCGGCCAGCACGGCGGCCGCCTCGTCCGCGCGGCCCGAGCCCAGGCAGGCGATGACGAGATTCGAAGAGGCAACCGCGCTGTTCGGCGCGAGACGCACCGCCTCGCGGGCCTCTGGTAGCGCCTCGTCGTACTGCCCCATCCAGCTGGACAGGATGGACGCCAGATTGGTCGCGGCGACAGCCGAACCAGGGTACATCTGTTTCCACGCCCGGTAGGTTTCGATGGCCCGCTCCGGATCCGCGGTCACGATGCGATAGTAGTGCGCGATGATGTAGAAGCGCTCCTGGGCACTCACGCGATCGCGGAGTTCGTACGCCCGACGGAAAGCCGGCACCGCTTCGCCCGTCAACCCGAGATACATCGCCGCGGCACCGCGTCGTGCCCAGGCGACGGCGAAGACGGGATCGAGTTCCGTCGCTTGCCGGTAGAACGCGACGGCCTCGTCCGGCCGCGCGTGGTCCCGGGCGTGGTCCCCCAGCGTCAGGGCCTGCAGGGCATCGAACGACGGCGTGGTGGCTTGGGCCAGCGGGACGTTGTGCTGGCTCAGGGATGCCCGCGATTCTCCGAGATCTCGACGAATGTGCGTGGCCGCCCGTTCGAGCGCCTCCAGCACGTGCGCCTTGTCGTCGGCTTCCTCGAGCGCACGGCTCACGACCTCGCCGGTTCCGCACGTGAGCGCTTCCACGCCGACCGCATAACGCGACCCGAGGAGACCGATCGAGCCGGTCAGCAGCACGGCGGCTCCTTCGCGCCGGCAGATATCCAGCGCCAGCGATCCGACGACCCGTTCGTCGGGCGGGCGGCCCGCGCGGACCACCGCGGCCCGAACCACGTCCTGCGGCAGAATGCGCAGGAACGGCGCTTGCTCCAGGTGCACGGCAAGCGCCAGCCGCAACGTGTCGTCGAAGGCACGATCGCCCGTCACGTTGTGCACGTCCCCGAGCAGGACCGCATCCCGTTCGGTCAGCACGCTGGCCGGGGAACGCACCAGCATCGACGCCACACTGATCACGATGGTCAGGAGGCCGACGAGCCCAGCCGCCCGCACTCCCCGCCGCCACCCGGCGGCCCGGGGCTCCGCGCGTGGCGCGTTCTCCTGCGCCCGAGCCGCCTGCTCGATCGGGGCGCGGCCATCGGCGGCTTCGGAGCCGGCCGCGTCTGACGTCGGACCCACGCAGGAGACGGCCGGATCTGACGCCGCAGCGGGCGGCAGCCAGACCACGGGTGCGATGAGCCGGTACCCACGTTTGGGGAATGTCTCGATGAAACGCGGGTGCTGGGGATCGTCCCCGAGGTCCTGGCGCAACTCGGCCACGCACCGCGAGAGTCCTGATTCGGCGATGTACTGTTCTGACCACACCTCGGCGAGGATCTCGTCCCTGAGCACGACTTCCCCGGCCCGCCTGGCGAGGCAGACCAGCAGGTCGACGAGCTGCGGCCGCAGCTTGACGACGGTGTCGCCGCGGGACAGCCTGCAGGTCTTGGGATGGACGAGCCAGTCGCCGACGGTGAATGAGGCGAGGCGGAACGCGTCCGGTGCGGGACCAGATGTCATCGTGGCTTCCCGGGGGCTGGTGACGCGGGGTCAGACCTTGAATCGTGAACGGCCGACCCGTTCACGATTCAAGGTCTGACCCCGCTGCGGGCCTACCGTTTCGGATAGGCCGGGACGGGCGGCCAGGAAAATGGTCGCTCCTGGATCTGCTTGAGGATGACTTCGACGGCCTTCTCGAGCTGCAGGTCCCTCCCCGCCGACGCCGAGGCCGGGTCGTTGTCCAGCAGGATGTCCGGATCCGCGCCGTGGCCTTCGACGAGCCACTGACCCTTGTCGTTGTAGAACGCGTTGTTGGACTGCTGCACGGTGCCGCCGTCGATGGTCGGCTGCCCGTTGAGGATGCCCACCAGGCCGCCCCACGACGGGACGCCGATCACCGTGCCGATCTTCCGGGCCTTGAAGTGTTCCAGGAAAGCTTCGCCGTCCGACCCGTTGTACTCGTTGGTCAGGGCGACGATGGGGCCGGTGGTGACGGAGCCGGGGTAGCGGAACGGCGTCATCCCGCGCAGGACGTTGTGCGCGACCATCTTCCGCTCGAACTTGTCGATGATGAAGTACTCGGTCCACCCGCCGCCGTTCCCGCGCACGTCGATGATGAACCCCTTCTTGTCGCGGAACGCGCGCCAGTACTTGTCGAACTGCCCGATGTTGTCCGTGCTCATCGCCGTGACGTGCGCGTAGCCGATCTCGCCGTTGGAGGCTTTCAGGACGGCCGCGATGTTGTCGGCAATCCAGCGGTTGTAGCGCAGGTCACCCTCCGAGCGGATCGGTTCCACCTCGTACGTCCGTGCGCCGGCCGCCGTTGGCGTGCTATTGATCGTGACCTTCACCCGCTGGCCGCGGATCACCTGGAGATGGCGGGCTGGATTCTCGCCCTTGAGGTCCCGGCCGTCGACGGCGATCAGGAAGTCGCCGTCCTTGACGTCGATGTCCGGCCGGACCAGGGGCGACGCGAGGTCGCGGTTGTAGACCGTCGGCCCGAGGAGCCGCGCCAGCCGCGGGTAGCCTGACGGGTCGGGCTTGACATCGGCGCCGAGCAACCCCGTGAAGCGCGGGTTGGGAGGCAGTTGCGCCGGTACCATGTCGCCGCCGCTGACGTAGGTGTGCGAGACGTTCAGTTCGCCCACCATCTCGGACAGCAGGGTATTCAGCTCGGCGCGGTTGTTCAGGTGGGGCAGCAGCGCCCGGAACTTGTCGCCGATCTGCTTCCAGTCGTTGCCGTGGAAACCCGTGTCATAGAAGAAATCGCGATACCAGCGCCACGCGTCGTTGAAAATCTGGCTCCATTCGGCGAGCGGCACCACGCGGTACGTCATCCGGTCCAGAGTCAGCTTCGATCCGAGGCCCTTGCCGCCCGCGAGCGTTTCCACCTGGCCCACGCTGTAGACGTTCCCCTTCCTGGCGACAAACGCCTCGCGGTTGGGGGACACGGCCCAGTCGCTCAACGTCCCTTCAACCGTGGTGTGTTTCTGGCGGGTCATGTCGAAATAGTGCAGCGTCCACTTGTCCTCGCCCGACGGTTTGAAGACCGTTTCGATTTCGGCTTCGCCGAAGAAATCGCTGGACGCCCAGGTGACAGACCCTTTTCCCGCCTTCAGGAAGAAATAATTGCCGGACGGCACGGGCAGCGGGTAGACGCGCTGCTCGATTCCGGGCAGGTCGATCCGGAAGCCCGCGTCGCCCCGAGCGGGCGTCGGGCCCACGGGTTTCGCGAACGGCGGCTTCTGCCCGGCCTTCAGCTGCACGGCCATCACCTGCACCGGGTCGGCAATGACGTGGTTGTCTTCGAAGATGTCGATGCGCGTGCGGAAGTTCCGGTAGGAGAGAAAATACAGGTACTCGCCATTGGCGTCGAAGGACGGGTTCAGGCTGTCGTAGAAACCATCCGTCACCGGAACGGTCCGGTTCTGCTCCAGGTTGTACAGGAAGACCCGGTTGTTGCGGTTGAACTCGACGAATGAATACGTGATCCACTTGCTGTCGGGCGACCACGTGTAGTCGCTGACTTCCCAGAAGAACTCGTCGTTCTTCATCTGGTTCGAGGTGGCGAACTTCGTGAGCCTCTTTGTGGCGACGTCGAGCCAGAAGAGCGAGAAGTCCTTGTTGCCGAAGAGGATCTTCGTTCCGTCGGGAGACCACTCGAGGTGATACGCCGTGCGGTCCAGCGTGGTGGTCAAGGTTTCCCAGGGCTTGGCGCCCTCGATCTCGAGCGCATAGATTTGGTACTCGCCGCTCTTGTCCGAATAGAACGCGACGCGGGACCCGTCGGGCGACAGGCGGGGCATGCGTTCGCGAGTGCCAGGCGTGTTCGTCAGGTTCCGCGGCGCCTGTCCGTCGTCCGTGCTGACGAGGAAGATGTCGCCGCGGGCTTCGAACACCGCCGCCTGGCCGTCGTTCGAGACGGCCATAGCCTGGATGTAGTCGCCCGGATTGATGGTGCGCTCGGCCAGTTGCCACCGATCGCTCGGCACCTGCACGTCCACCGCGCGTGCCTTGTTCGTGGCCGTATCGAAGACGTACAGCTGTCCAGCCTGTACGAACACGATGGACGTGCCGTCGGTTTCGGGCATCTGTACGTCGAAGTCCGCGAAGTCCGTCACCTGCGCGACCTTCTTCGTGGCGAAGTCATAGGTGAACAGGTTCGCAATCCCGTTCGCGCCCCGGTCCGACACGAAGTACAGCCGGCTGCCCACCCACATGGGATAGGCGTTCTTGCCCACGTAGTCCGTCAGCGGCGTGAACGACTTCGCGGCGGAGTCGTAGAGCCAGATGTCGGTGTACTGTCCGCCTTTGTACCGCTTCCAGTAGTACTCCTCGTTGCCACGGCGGTTGTACGCGATCTTCGAGCCGTCCGGCGAGTACGACGCCAGGATGCCGCGGTCCATCGGCAGCTGCTCCGGCAGCGCGCCATCCGGCGTCGTGGCGAACAGTTTGACGATTGGACGGAACGTGTTCTCGTGGCCGGAGCGGAAGATGATTCTGGAGCCGTCCGGCGTCCATGCCACGGGACGCGTGCCCGAGGCGTAGAACGTCACGCGAGTCGGCGTGCCGCCGGTGACATCCATCACATAGACGTCGGCCCCGTCGTACTGGCCGGTGAAGGCGACCCTCTTGCCATCGGGCGACAGGCGGGCGAAATTCTCCATGCCGGGGTGCGACGTCAAGCGAGTGGCGATGCCGCCCGTGGCGGGCACCGACCACAGGTCACGGTCCCAGGTGAAGACGATCGTGTTCCGATGGATGTCGGGGTACTGGATGAAGCGGGCTGGCGTGGCGGCCGAGGCCGCAGCCGGCATCGTGATGGACACCAGGGTGACCAGCAGCGCGGTGCAAACGCGGGTGAGGCGTGACGTGTGCATGGAAGACTCCGGGGAAGAAACAACGGGGGGGGCAGCGGATAGTCTATACCGGAGGCCGGCTTCGTGGCCTCCGGCTTCAGCCGGAGGGTGGTTTCGTGGACTCCGGCTTCGACCCAGTGGCCGTCTCGGGGCCCGGGATGGTGTCCCAGCCGGTACCGTTCCAGCGGAGCACCGGGAACAGGTCCGTGTCCTGGAACCGGGTGGCAGCCGTCGTAAGGTGCTCGGCTTCGTACTTGCGATGCACGGCGTCGGCCGAACTGCCCAGTTCGACCGCCGTCACGCGCAACTCGGCGTCGAGCGTGTAGTAGGCGACCACCCGCCGGTGGACGTCGGCCATACTTCCGGCGACTTCGACCTGAACGACCAGCCGGTCGTGGCCGACGAGGTCCACGGCTGGGATCATCGAGTTCACGTTGATGGCCGCCTGCAACCGCGACCGCGGGAAGACGAGGAACACGTCTGGGACGCCCGGCGGGCACCCTTCACAGCGGTACTTTGGAGCGGCCGATGGTGCCGAGCCGTTCGGGTCTCCGAAGAAGACCGCGAGGCTGGCCCCCAACAGGTCGTTGTTGGCAGCGCCGATCAGTGTCATCGGCCGACCGGCCAGCACCAGGCTCCGTACCGCACCGATGTAACCATTGCTCCAGTACTCGCTCTGGACGTTGCCGCCTGCGTCGAGGCGCTGGAGAACCGCCGGGAACCACATGGGGTGTTGCCCCCAGGCCCACAGGGTGCCGGCGAACGGTGGGCGTGTCTCGATCATGACGTGCGTGGGGTACACCGGCGGGCACGCGTAGTCTCCGAACCGGACGAGCCGATCGAACGTGTGCGCGAAGCGTTGTTCGCCCTTGTGATTCCACGCATACACGCGGGCATCGGCGGGGTCTTGGCGGGCGATGACCACGTCGTTGCGGCCGTCTCGATCGATGTCTCCGATGGCCACGGCGTGCCCGACGTCCACGTTCGGGGGGAATTCCTGCAGCGGCACGTCAAAGGGTACGTCCCACAACCGTGCACGCTTCGCGTCGTACCCGGTCATCGTCTTGCCGGAGAACTCGACGGAAGCCGGTTCTGGCGCCGGACCAAACCCGAGCCACGCTGCCACCATCACGAGCACCAGCACCAGACTCATCCCGAGGCCGGCACGCCTCCACGACGTGCCCCTCGGCCGGCTGGGCGCGGCATGGGTGACGACGGGTGTGGCTGTGGGGGTGGAGGCTGCGTGATGACTTCCGTTGTTGCCGTCCGGCGTGTCGCCGTCGCCGGCCATCGGCGCCAGGCTTGATCGGGACTGGCGGACGATCCAGGCGTCGAGTTCAGCACGCCTGGCGTAGACGGCCTCGCCGGCACCCGTGCTGAGACGATGAACGGGCATGCCGAGGTCCCGCTCCCAGCGCTGAGCCGTGCGGATGCCGCGGCCGATGTGGGCGGAGATCTCCTTCCATCCGTCGAGGCGGTCATGGGAAGCGGGCGAGGCCGGGGAGTCGAGTGGGGTCAATTCGGGCGAAGAATACCACAGGCCTACACCGGCGTTTACGTGTGCGAATGACGCGCCGGAATGGAGCCCGCGTGAGGCCGTGAGAACGCCCAACTGACGTGAGCCCCGGAGAGCCCCGGGGTTAGTCCTCGGTGCGCCCCGGGACGGTCCGCCGCCAGCGCTGTACCTCGGATTCGAACAGCGGCAGCAGGTCGCGCTGGCCGAGTGCGTCTTCCAGCCTCTGGAGTACCCCTCGGACGCGCGCCAGATCCAGACGTGACCCGCGTTCGGAGAGCACGCCCCGGATGTCCTCAGTGTCTTTGGCGCGGCCCGCGAGCACCTTGGTGACGATGAGATCCTCGGGGCTGATGACGGGTACGCTGACGCCGCCGATATCGACGGCGACGGCTCTGGCCAGGAACTCATCCTCGAGCCCGGGCCCAGCCAGCACAATGTCGACAGCGAATCCGGTGGGTTCGTGAACCATCGGGAGCACGCGGGTCTGCGTGACGAAGGCGGGCGTGGCACTGACGCGGAGTGAGAAACCCTCCTGTCGGAGAGCGGCGACCAGGCCGGTCGTTTCGACCGAGGTGAGACGCGCCGTCACATCAACGTCAGTGGTCATGCGTGGTCGGCCCCAGAGCAGCGCGGCCTGCGCGCCAAACACGTACCAATCCACCGACAGGCGGGCGAACCCGCGGGCGAGGTCGGCCAGGAGCCTAGACGGGCCGGCTGGAGACGGCACGGAGGGCCTCCGTCACATGCAGATGCACGGCGAGGTCGGCCTCGCGATCGGCAGGCGTTGGCCAGTCTGGACGAAGCGCACTGGCATGGCGGCGGAGCTCGTCGCCCACCGCGAGGACTTCAGCTGCCGTCAAGGCCCGCTTGCGAGTGATCCAGAAGTCGTCCTTGGCCTCCGCGACGAGGGACCGGTCGCGACGGGCGTACGCGAGGATGTCGTCTCGGTCCACGGGGCGATCATAACATTCCCGCCGGGTGGGCACCGGGGCTGACCGCCTCCAGGCTCAGGACCCCCTGCCTTACGCCGTCGCCCCCCCGCCCACCCGCACGGCCATCATCGTCGCGTCGTCGAACGGCTCGATGGCGCCGCGGAACTCCCGGATGACCGTCTCCACCGACGCCAGCACCTCCGCCGCCCCCGCCGCGGCCGGCGCGGCCGCCAGCGCCTGCTGCAGGCGATCGTGGCCGAACCGATCGGGGTCGCAGCCGATCGGGGTCGGGACGCTTTTGGTGCGGCTGGCTTCCTGGATCACATTTCTGTCATTCAGTCCGCGCGAACCATACTGGCTCGTTGGGCGGGAGGTCGATGCGGGTTCGGCCGCGTCCCCGCAGCCCCTGACGCCATTTCAACCGCCGCGTCATCCGCGCTTGCCAGGAGGGCGCTCCGAAATGCCGGCCGTATCGGACCGAATCCCGAACTCGGTCGAGCGTGGCAGGGGGTTGTGGTTGGTTCAGGACCCTCGTCCAGTCAGGCGGTCGTGGCACTGGTGACGGCGTCAGGGGGGGCCACTCGGCCCCCTGGCGTGTTGACGCACTGGACCATGGCCAGTCTTCCGCCTGCCCAACCAGCTTTGCGCGAAGCGGGTTGCGCTCGACGTACCGCATCAGTTGCAGCAGGTGCCGGTCGTGTTGCACGACGATCGCCTTGTAGCGTCCCTGGTACACTGCTCCGCGCCCGGAGGTGCCCCGGTGCAGGCGCCATTCCTGGGCGTGCGTCGCTGTCAGCCGCTGCATGAACGACGCGAGGACTCCGTCGGTACTTGGCCAGAGCACGAGGTGCCAGTGATTCGGCATGACAGCGAACGCCAGGAGCCGGACAGGTTCCTGCGTCAGACTGCCGCCAAGGACACGCATGAAGTGTCGGTACTCGTCGGGCGACTCAAACAGGGTGAGCCCCTGGACCGCGCGGTTGAGCACGTGAAACACCAGTTGGCTTGTCTTCAGGCGAGGACGTCTGGGCATAGCCGACTCCCGAACTGGGGGATACTCAGCAGGGGAATGCAGCTATGGTGCCGAGCGGCGACCAGGGGCGGTTTCTGCCTTTCGTGAAGTACTCCGCCACCAGAGGGGGGGGGTGGCAGATTCTGAGTTGTGGAGCGATGCCGGGAGTATGAGGAAACTGCCATACCACTTGGGGCGTTCCAGCGCTTGCACTTACAGAATCGTTACTGGAAGGCCCAGCCGCACTAAAAGCGTCCCGACCCCTTACGCTGGCGGACCCCCGCCCACCCGCACGGCCATCATCGTTGCGTCGTCGAACGGCTCGATGGCGCCGCGGAACTCCCGGATGACCGTCTCCACCGACGCCAGCACCTCCGCCGCCCCCGCCGCGGCCGGCGCGGCCGCCAGCGCCTGCTGCAGGCGATCGTGGCCGAACATGTCGCCCGACGCGTCCTCCGCTTCGGTCGCACCGTCGGTGTAGAGGAAGAGCAGGTCGCCTGGGTGCACGCGCGTGGTGCGTTGCTCGTAGCCATGGCCTGCCAGCATGCCGACCGGCAAGCCCGTGGCCCCCATCGCCTCCATGGCGTCGCCCTTCGCGTGCAGCAGGTACTGCGGGTTGTGGCCGGCGTTCACGTAGCGCAGCAGCCCGCGCACGGGATCGAGGATGGCGATGAACAACGTCAGGTACACCTCGCTCGGCGTGTTCTCGGCCACGTCGCGATCGAGGGCATCGACGAGCGCCGGCAAGTCGAGTTCGAGCGGAAGCCGTGCGCGCAGCGTGGCCTGGACGTTCGCCATGAGCAGCGCCGCGCCAACTCCCTTGCCGGACACGTCGCCCACCAGCAACGCAATCGATCCGCCTGGCAGGCCGAAGTAGTTGAAAAAGTCGCCGCCGACCTCGCGCGCGGGAATGGACACGCCAGTGACCTCGGCGAGTCCCATCCGCAGCGGTTCGCGCGGCAGCATGTCCACCTGAATCTGGCGGCACAACTCCAGTTCCCGGCGCAGGCGCTCCCGTTCCACGACGACCTTCTCGTGGGCTTCGAGTTCGCCGGCCATCTGATTGAACGCGTGCGTGAGTTCGCCCACCTCGTCGCGGGACGTGACCGGCACGCGCGTGCCGCGTTCGCCGCGCGCCAGCCGCTGCACGCCATCCGTCAGCGTCGTGATATGGCGGGTGAGGCTGCCCGCCAGGGGCAGGATCACGGCGAAGGACGCGACAATCAGCAGGAGGCCAATCCCGAGGTTGCTCAGCGCCGAGCGCCGCATGTCGCGCAACGACGCGGCGAGCGGGCGCGCAATTCCGAAGACGATCCCCGACTCGTCGTGGCGCGTGACGACCACCCAGTCGCGCACCGTCCTGGATGTCTGGCCGGGCAGCGACGCCAGTTGCCGGCGGTCCAGGCCGAATCCTTCAACCAGTTTCGCGTCTTCCGCGCCCATCGCGTGGATCTCGTCGTCGATGTCCAGGACGAAGGGCACTTCGCCGCGTTCGCGCCTGGCGAGGCTGAGTACGGTCTCGATCATCCGGTGCCGGTTGACCTGAGCGTTGACCTCGCCCACGACGGCGCCGTCCATCTGGACCGAGAACTTGACGGCCTCGCCGGCGGCCAGTGCCTTAAGCCGCTGCTGCTGCTCGGCGCGACGTTTCATGCGCGCGGCCTCCCGGGCCGGATCGGGGCCCGCCATCGGGCTTCCGTTTCCGGTGGCCGCACCTCGCCGCAGGCGATCGGCTTCCATCTGCTGCTGCACGGCGCGGCGCCAGGCTTCGATGTTCTCGCGGCTGGGAGTGGCAAACGGCACGACGTCCATCCGGGTCCGAGAGCCGGCGCCCGGCACCGTGCCGGGCGCAGCCCCTGGCGGGCGCGGCTTGGACGGCCTGACGTCCACGACGACCCGGGACGCACCAGCGGGGTCCCCAGGAGGGAACCAGCTCTCCGTGGGCGGTCTCCGCGAAGGACGGGGCAACGCGGGTGCCCCGCGCCCCGGCCCCTGAAGGCCGGTCCGGGGCTGGGCGTCGGGCTCCGGTGCCGCCGGAGGTGGCGGCGCAGAGGGCTTGAACTCCAGCCACTCGACCATGGGCGCCGCCTCGGCGAGCGCCTCGTTGACCTGGGTCTGCAATTGGGCGAGCAACCGGGTGTTCTCGCGCGCGTCCGGTTCGCCTTCGGCCGGTTTCACCGGTGCGGCCGCGGTCCGGGGCGGGACCGCGCGAGACGCGTCGGCGGCGGAACGTGCCGAACGGGTCTGCCAGATGCGCTGGACGCGGTCGCCGAGATCCGCCAGCACGAACGTCATCCGTTCGCCCATCTCCATCGCCATCTGATCCGCCTGTTCGGCCGCCGCCCTCCGGAGCGCGGCGGCGGACGAATAGTACGAGTAGGCCGTGACCACGGCCAGCGGCAGCACGGAGATCAGGAAAAACGCGAGGGACAGCCGGTGTCTGATGCGCATAGGGGTACCTAAGCTTACGCTGCGCCTGCTGGGTTTGTTTCCTTCTTTGACGATCAGATCCGGACGCCGGTTTGACTTCCCGTCGGGCACCCGTGGTACGATACTGGACTGCCAGCCCCCCCGGTCGGTCGGAGCCGCCGATCAGCCCCCCCCACCTGGAGTCTTTCCATGAGCATTGAACACAAGATCCTTGAACTCGCACACCTGCGCGACCGGGCATACCTGGCCGGCGGCGAGAAGCGTATTCAGAAACAGCACGATCAGGGCAAGTACACGGCGCGTGAACGGATCGAGAAGCTGCTCGACGAAGGCAGCTTCGAAGAGTTCGATACGTTCGTTACGCACCGGTGCACCGACTTCGGGATGGAGAAGGACCAGCCGCTGACCGACGGCGTCATCACCGGCCACGGCACGATCAACGGCCGGCTGGTATTCGTCTTCAGCCAGGACTTCACGATTTTCGGCGGGAGCCTGTCCAAGGCGTTCGCGGAGAAGATCTGCAAGATCATGGACCTCGCCGTCAAGGTGGGCGCTCCGGTGATCGGGCTGAACGATTCGGGCGGCGCGCGTATCCAGGAAGGTGTGGACGCCCTGGCCGGTTACACCGACATCTTCCTGCGCAACGTGCTGGCCTCGGGCGTGGTGCCGCAGATCAGCCTCATCCTCGGGCCGTGCGCGGGGGGCGCCGTCTACAGTCCGGCGATCACCGACTTCGTGGCGATGACGCGCGGCACCAGCTACATGTTCCTCACCGGGCCGAAGGTCGTGAAGCAGGTCACCCGCGAAGACGTGACGACCGAGCAGCTCGGCGGCGCCGACGTCCACGCCTCGAAGAGCGGCGTGACGCACTTCGTGGCGGATTCCGAAGACGAGGCGCTGGCGCTGGTGCGCCGGATGCTGGGGTTCTTCCCGCAGAACTATCAGCAGAAGACTCCGCTCGTGCCGTGCGAGGACCCGATCGACCGGGCGACTCCCGAACTCAACAGCGTGTTGCCGGACAATCCGAACCAGCCGTACGACGTGAAGGATGTCATCCACTCGATCGTGGACGACGGCGACTTCCTGGAAGTACACGCCGCGTACGCGGCGAACCTGGTGGTGGGATTCGCGCGTTTCAACGGTCGTGCGGTCGGCATCGTGGCCAATCAGCCGAAGGTGCTGGCCGGCGTGCTCGACAACGCGTCGTCGATCAAGGGCTCGCGGTTCGTGCGGTTCTGCGATGCCTTCAACATCCCGCTCGTGACCCTGGAGGACGTACCCGGGTTCATGCCCGGGACCACGCAGGAATACGGCGGCATCATTCGCAACGGCGCCAAGCTGCTGTTCGCCTTTGCCGAAGCGACGGTCCCCAAGGTGACGGTCATCCTGCGCAAGGCGTACGGCGGCGCGTACTGCGTCATGAGTTCCAAGCACCTGCGCGGCGACATCAACTACGCCTGGCCGACGGCGGAAATCGCCGTGATGGGGCCCGACGGCGCCGTGGAGATCATCTACAAGAAAGAACTCGACGCGGCCGAAGACGTCAAGGCGAAGGCCGCGGAACTCAAGGAGCGGTACTCGACCCTGTTTGCGACGCCGTATGCGGCCGCCAAGAGAGGGTACATCGACGACGTCATCAAGCCGACGACGACCCGTTTCCGGATTATCCGGGCGCTCGAGATGCTGGCCGACAAACAGGACAGCAACCCGGCCAAGCGCCATACCAATATTCCGCTCTGAGGTGACCCATGTCGCAGCTTGAAGCCTGGACCGTCACCGGACTGGGAATGGTGGTCGTCTTCATCGGCCTGGTCCTGTGTATCGCGTTCATTCAGTTGTTCAACCGGATCGCCCGAAGGATCACATGGGGCGCAGAAGGCCACGGCTCGCACGGGGCCCCGGTGCCCGCCCCGGCGGCCGAACCCAGCCCCGATCTGCCGCCGTCCGAACCTGTGCCTGCCGACGTGCTGGCCGTCATCGCCGCCGTGCTCGAGGTCGAGAGCAAGCTCTACCTGAGCAAGCCAGGCTCGCGCCTGACTATCCGGCGGCAGGCTCCGCAATACTGAGCCCGGGAAGAGAGAGGAAGCTATGAGTCAGCATGTCTTGCGCATTGGCGGCCGGGAGTACCAGGCCGAGGTCAAGGAACTCACGCCCGTTCGCGCGACGGTGGTGGTGGACGGCAAAGAGTACGAAATCGACCTGGTGCAGCTGGGCCGGCGGAAGCTGAGTGCCGAAGCCGTGCGCGCCGCGAGCCCGGCGCCCTCGGCTCCGGCGCCGGCGTCTGCGAGGCCCGCGGCGCCCGTGTCCGGGCCAGCCCCCGCCGGCCACAAACACGCCCAGCCGACCAAGGGCGAAGGCGGCATCGTCGCGCCTATGCCGGGCTTGATCCTGGCCATCAAGACCAAGGAAGGTGACACCGTCGCCGCCGGCCAGGCCCTGATGGTCATGGAAGCGATGAAGATGGAGAACGCGATCACCACGCCGTACGCGGGCACCGTGTCCAAGATCTACGTGCGGGAAGGCGACTCCATCGGGGAAGGGGACCTGCTCGTCGAAGTGGCGCGTCCCAAGATGACGACGTTGTAGGAGGCGACCGTGAAACGACTGTGTCTGGTCACGTTCGCCATTCTGCTGGCCTGTGCCACGGCGGCCGCGGCCGCCGGCCGGCCGACCTTCGGCGTGACCTTCGATGCCACGGCCCAGTACCTGCGCATCCACAAGGGCACGCAGGACGGGCTGAAGAACGACTACAAGGGGCCCGGGCCGACCACGGGCCTGCTGCACGACGTGCGGGATCGCGAGATCGGGACCTTCGTCACGGCGCACGCCGATGACTTCGAGGCAGTCATCGTCATCACCGCGTTCGCCGAGGGCAAGTCGCTCAGCGACGTGGATCACGTGTCGATTCCTGCCCTGAAGATCACGTACCTCCCGTTCAAGGAAGAGACATCGTCCAGCTACTTCCGGATCGACAAGGGACACGACCACCTCGCCGCGAACGTCCTGAAGCGGGCGGCCAAGGGGCGCCTGTTCACCGAGCAGGGTACCGTCGGTGCCATCTACACTGTGGTGACCGTCGGGAAGTCCGAAAGCCTCGGGTTCGTCACGCAGTTCGAGCAGGGGTTCTTCGCCAAGGATCTCCGGTCGGGGGACATCACCGGCTACGTGGACCAGATCATCCAGAGCAGCGGGATTGCCAACCTGACCTGGGGCAACATGGTCATGGTGCTGATCGGCCTGATCTTCCTGTACCTGGCCATTTCGAAGGACTACGAACCGCTGCTGCTGGTGCCGATCGGGTTCGGCATCTTGGTCGGCAACATCCCGATGCCCCTGTCGATCTTCAACAGCGTGTCGCTGTACATGATCGACCCGGTCTCCCACGAGTACGTGTTCAATACCGGCGGGAACAGTGTCCTGGGGATCATCTACTATGGCGTGCGGGCCGGGGTGTTCCCGCCGCTCATCTTCCTCGGCATTGGCGCGCTGACGGACTTCTCAGCGTTGCTGTCGAACCCGAAGAGCCTGCTGCTGGGGGCGGCCGCGCAGATTGGCATCTTTGCCACGTTCATCGGCGCGTTGTGGCTCGGGTTCTCGCCGCAGAGCGCCGCGGCGATTGGGATCATCGGCGGCGCCGACGGTCCGACGGCGATCTTCACCGCGAGCCGGCTGGCGCCCTCGCTGATTGGGCCCATCGCGATCTCGGCGTACAGCTACATGGCCATGGTGCCGATCATCCAGCCGCCGATCATGAAGCTGCTGACGTCGCGGGAGGAGCGGCTGATTCGGATGAAGCCGGGGCGCAAGGTGTCCCAGTTCGAGAAGATCGCGTTTCCGATCATGGGGCTCATGGTGACGACGCTGCTGGCGCCGGGCGGCCTGCCCCTCCTCGGAACGTTGTTCTTTGGCAACCTGCTGAAAGAATCGGGCGTGACCGGGCGACTGGCCAAGACGGCGTCGAGCGCCATGCTCGACATCTGCACCATCCTCCTCGGGTTCGCTGTTGGCGCATCGACGTCGGCCAACGTGTTCCTGACCAAGCAGTCCGTCATGATCTTCGTGCTGGGTTGCGTGGCGTTCGGCACGGCGACGGCCGGCGGCGTGTTATTCGCCAAACTCATGAACGTCTTCATCACCGACAAGGTGAATCCGCTCATTGGTGCCGCCGGCGTGTCGGCGGTGCCCGACTCGGCCCGGGTGGTGCATACCGTCGGACAGGCGGCCGACCCGGGCAACTTCCTGCTGCAGCATGCGATGGGACCCAACGTGGCGGGCGTGATTGGGTCCGCGATTGCCGCCGGCGTTTTCCTCGGTCTCTTCTAGGAGCACACGATGTCCCAGATTATCTCCGTCGTCCCGAACGTTTGCGAGGGCCGCGACCAGGCCTTCATCGAATCGCTGCAGGGCAAGCTCGAACGGGTACCCGGACTGGTGGTGCTCGACGTCTCCATGGATCAGGTGCGCAACCGGACGAACTTCTCGTTCACCGGGCGCAAGGAAGCCGTGTTCGAGGGGGGATTCCTCCTCTACGAGGCGGCCCTGGGGCATATCGACATGCGTCAGCATCAGGGGGAGTACCCGCGCGTCGGCGCCGTCGACGTGTTTCCCTTCGTCGCGCTCCGCGATGTGCCCATCGCGACCGCCGTCGAGTGGTCCGTGCAGTTTGCCGAGAACGTCGCCGAACGTTTCCAGTTGCCTGTCTACCTGTTTGCCGAGTCGGCCCGCACGAAGGCGCGCCGCGACATCGAGAACATCCGCGAAGGCGAATACGAAGGGTTTGCCGCGAAGATCGCCGACCCGGCGTGGAAGCCGGACTTCGGTCCGGACGTCTTCCCGCCGGACAAGGGCGCCACGATCATCGGCGCACGCCTGCCGATCGTGAACTTCAAAGCCTACCTGACGACGCCGAACGAAGAAGCGGCCGAGTGGGTCGCCGAAATCCTGTCGAGCCCGACCCAGGGGATGCCCGGTGTGCACTTTTATCCGGCGCTCGACCGGACGCGCAACGAGGCGCTGCTCAACATCACGGTCGGCAATTTCCAGGCGACGCCGCTCTATCGCATTCTCGAAGCCGTCAAGACGGAATTGCGGCGGTTCGGGGCGGGCGTGAGCCGGGTCGAGATGGTCGGACTCGTGCCCCAGCGGGCGCTGCTCGAGTCGGCCCAGCACTATCTGCAGATCTTCGGATTCTCCCTCGATGACGTCGTCGAGAACCGCCTGGATTCGATCCTCGGCGGGCGGGGGTGAGACGCCGGGGTCAGACCTTGAATTGCCAGTTTCCTGCCTTGGCCGAAACTGGTGAGACGCCGGGGTCAGACCTTGAATTGCCAGTTTCCTGCCTTGGCCGAAACT
>CAYJPV010000017.1:0-114093 GCA_964372095.1 uncultured Vicinamibacterales bacterium
CCCTAGCCCCTAGCCCCTAGCCCCTAGCCCCTAGCCCCTAGCCCCTAGCCCCTAGTGCGAATCGCCAGTCCCTGCCCCGCCGGCGAGCGCCGGGTTGGGATTCTTCAATGCCGCCAGGTACGTGGTCCGCGGCCGGGTGTTCAGTTCGCCCAGCAACGAGTAGTTCAAGGCCTCTTCCCGCAATTTCGCCACCCGGCTGTTCGGATCGTTGATGTCGCCGAACTGGATGGCTTCTGCCGGGCAGACCTGCTGGCACGCGGTGACGATCTCGCCGTCGCGCACCTTGCGGTCCTGCTTCTCGGCGTCGATCTTGGCCTCGTTGATCCGCTGCACGCAGTACGTGCACTTCTCCATGACGCCGCGGCTCCGGACGGTGACGTCAGGGTTGCGGCTCATCTTGAGGCTCTTGGTCTCCCAGTCCTGGTACAGCAGGAAGTTGAACCGGCGCACCTTGTACGGGCAGTTGTTGGCGCAATACCGCGTGCCCACGCAACGGTTGTAGACCATGTCGTTCAGGCCTTCGTCGCTGTGCACCGTGGCCGCGACCGGGCAGACGACCTCGCACGGAGCGTTTTCGCAGTGCTGGCACATCACCGGCTGGTGGAACGCCTCGGGGTTGGCGGGCTCACCGGCGTAGTACGTGTCGATCCGCAGCCAGTGCATCTCGCGCCCGCGGGCCACCTGCTCCTTGCCGACCACCGGCACGTTGTTTTCGGACTGACACGCCACCATGCAGGCGTTGCACCCGACACACGAATTGATGTCCACCGCCATGCCCCACGCGTACCCCTTGTACTCGTGCGGCTGATACATCGTCAGGGTCTTGGGTGGGTCGAATTCCTGCCCGCGGATCATCCCGGGGTTCTGCTTGAACGCCTCGAGCGAGGCGGACCGGACAATGGCGCGGCCTTCCATGCTGTGGTGGAGGACCGTGGCCGTCAGGCTGTGGCGCGCGCCCGTCTTCGCGACGCTGGCGCCCGGCACGTGCCAGAACGCCCCAGTCGTCCGGATCGGCGTCACGTCGAATCCGACACGATTGGCGACCCGGCCCGCCCGTGTGCGCCCGTGGCCGAGGAAGACGGTGAGCGTGCCGTCCGGGTGTCCCGGGACCACGAACACCGGTCCGCGGATCGTTCGTCCGCCAGCGCTGACCTCCACGATGTCGTCATTCGCCACGCCCAGTGAGGCCGCGGTCGCAGGGCTCGCGTGCACGCTGTTGTCCCAGACGAGTTTCGTGAAGGGCTTTGGTGTTTCCTGCAACCAGCCGTTGTTGGCGAACCGGCCGTCGTAGACCGTGGGATCCACGCGGATTGCCACGTCGAGGCCGGTTGCCGCAGGAGGCGAGCCGGCCCCGATGGCGGCCATGATGTCGACAGCCGTCGGCGAAACCGCCGGGAGAGCCGTGCCTGGAATCGTCCCGTCGTGAACGGCCGTGCGCCAGAACGCCTCGAACTCCGCCGCGCCGGCCTGTGCCGCGAAACCCTGCCAGGTCTCACGCACGAGGTCGTAGCCCGATCGGCTGCCCGCGCCCGCCACGACGGTCAGCAGTTCGTGGGCCGACTTGCCCCCGTAGAGGGGGGCGATCAGGGGCTGGACAATCGAGGCCGTGCCGTCGAACGCCCGGGCATCGCTCCAGGCCTCGAGGAAGTGCGCTTCCGGGACGTGCCACTGACACCGGGCCGACGTTTCGTCGGCATACAGGCTGAGGTGGACAGAGAACGGCACTTTCGAGAGGGCCTTCCCGAAGTCCACGTCCGCCGGCGCGTCGTAGACCGGGTTGCCGCCGAGAATCAGGAGGACGTCCACGGCGCCGCTGGCCATGTCGGCGGCCAGTTCACGGACGGACTGCAACTGGTCGACCGGGCCGAACTCGACGGGTGCCGTGTACAGCACGGTTGCACCCACGTTGCCGAGCGCCAGGTTCATCGCGTGGGCAAGGGCGTGGACCGCGGCGGGCTGCTGATCGCCGGCCACCACGAGCGAGGCGCCTGGGTGCGTCACCAGGTCACGGGCGGCCGCCGTCAGGTACGGTTGCCACGCCGGGACTGCGTGGGGCGTGGCCGCTCCGGGTACGCCCACGAGGGCCGCCAGCCCGCGGGCGAACGCCTCGACGTCGCCGGGACGCAGCGGCAGGCGGTGATCGGCCTTGGAGCCGGTCGTCGTGGCGGAACACTCCGCGGCGTAGAACCGGCTCATGTCACCGTCGGTGCCACGCACACGCCGCGTCTGCGCAAAATCACGGATGTAGCGGACGGCCCCCGGCATCGTTCCCAGGAAGTCGGCGTCGAGCGACAGGATGACGCGCGCCTTGTCGAAGGCGTAGCGGGTCTCAACGTGCTCGCCAAACGCCAGTTTCGCACCCGCCCGAACGCTGTCGCGCCCGGCCGCGTCGTACTGGTGCCACTTTGCTGCCGGGAACGCCTGCAGGAGTGCGGTCATCTGCCGGGCCAGCGTGGGCGACACCACGCTGCCGGTCAGTACCCGCATCCCTCGGCCCTGGGCAGCCTTCCGCGCTTCGACGGCCTTCCTGATGGCATCCAGGAAGGCGCTGAACGTCCGGATGTCGCCCGAGTGGGTCAGCGTCTGGGAGCGGTCGGGATCGTACAGGCCGAGAATCGCGGCCTGGGCGAACAGGTCAGTCGCCCCGAGGCTGCCTGGGTGCTCGGGATTGCCCTCGATCTTCGTCGGGCGGCCCATGTGGCTTTCCACGAGCAGGCCCGTCGCGGAGCCGCCCATGGTAAAGGCTGTGGCGAAGTGCAACGCCTTGCCGGGGATGATCTCCTCGGGGGCCCGCACGTAGGGCACGATGGTCTCGGCCGGCTGCTTCGTACAGGCGCTCACGCCCGCCAGGGCGAGTGACGCGCCCATCAGTCGCAGGAACTGCCGGCGTCCGACCGGGTCGGTCAGTTCGGAGGCCTGGTCCGGGAACTCGCGGTGCAGGAACTCCTGGAACTGTTCGGTGTTCGACAGTTCCTCGAGGCTGCGCCAGTATTCGGGACCCGTCGACGCCGCCAGGGAGGCCTGGAGCGCCGGGAGATCGAGCGGATGATGTTCACTCATGCGTGAATCCGAACGTAACGACAAGAATGTCCCACCGCCAGCCGGGCGTTCGGGCCCCGCCGAGCGCCCAAACGCGGCGTCAGCGATGGCACGTGGAGCAACTGGTCAGTCTCTGGATCTGGTACTCAGCCACAAGCCGGCGGCCCAACTCCAGCTGGTTTGCCGGAGCCTGATAATCGGTCCGGAACACCGCCTCGCGCGGCCGCACGTACTGTTCAGGGTTCCGGTGGCACTCGAGGCACCACTCCATCTGGAGCGTATTGACGGTCCACATGAGCGGCATCTGGTCGACCGGCCCGTGACAGGTTGTACACCCCACGCCTTTGTTCACGTGGATGCTGTGATCGAAATACACGAAGTCCGGCAGGTCGTGAACCTTGATCCACTCAATCGACCGGTCCGTGGCGAAACTCGTCCGAACGGGCTCCAGGTACGGGCTGTTCGACAAGATCTGGCTGTGGCAGTTCATGCACGTCTTGGTCGGGGGAATCCCCGCGACGGCAGACTGCTCAACGGAGGTGTGGCAGTAGCGGCAATCCAGCCCGTTGCCGGCCACGTGCCGATCGTGGCTGAACTGGATTGGCTGCTGTCGCGCCTCGAACGCCCTCGTCACATACGGTGACCGGCCGAGTTCGTAGACGAGGTACCCCGAGACAGCGACCAGCACGGCCGCGATCGTCAGCGTACCTCGGGCGATAGCATTCGCGCTCGAAGGAAATATCTGCGACATCGCTCGTCAGCAGCGTTCGTATTGTTCTGCGTGTTCTGCAGAGTTGTTTTGGACTGAGCCCAGCCCGTTAGGTTACTACAACTGCTGTGCGGAGATCGACGGCCAAAATGCCCGTGCCGATGAACAGTTGTTCAGCCAGGACGAACGACTGTTCGCCCCGGCGCTGCATCTGCCTTCCTGGCCGCAAGTCGCAAGTCGCAGGCCGCAGGCCTGAATCCCTGAACCCTGTGATACAGTTCCCCCCGTTGACCGACCCGCCCTCGACGGTGTCCGTCCCGGTTGGCATCTGTTTCCGGCGCGCGTTCCCGACGCGCGGCATCCGCCCGGCCTGCAATCCGATTCCGACAGATGCGCGTCTGTACGAGGCTGCCCATGAGCGAACGTAAGTACCGACAACGTGGTTATCAGGATGACGGCGCGCGAGACCGTGACCGCAATCAGGCCCCGCAGGGACCGAAGGCGCCTGCCGGGCCGCGAGAGCGGCCCGAAGGCCCGCGGTCGCCGAAGATGATGGGGTTTCACGATGTCGTCCGCTGCCATCGGTGCGGCACCATCGTTCAGACGGTCGTCCTGGCCACCTCCACCTGCGTCAAGTGCGGCGCGGCCCTTCACGCGTGCGCGCAGTGCGTCTCGTTCAACCCGGCGTCCCGATTCGAGTGCATGCTGGAGATTCCCGCGCGCATCACGCCGAAAGACACCTTCAACACCTGCGCGCTGTTCGAGGCACGGACCACGGTCGAACGCGAAACCGGGTCGGTCAAGCAGACGTCCGCACGCAGCGCATTCGACGACCTCTTCAAGTTCTAGCCCGGACTATTCACGAATCGGTCGAATAGTCCGCCCTGCGGGCTTCGACTCGGCCGATTCTCGGCCTTCGCTCAGGGCTGGCGGGGCGCCGCCGCAGCCGGGTCGCCCGATTCGAGGTGTCGGCGTGTCGGCCAGTCGCAGTCCGGCCGGCCGCCGGGTGCGTACCCGGGTGCGGTCCCAGGCTTCCAGAATCCACGCAACCTGTTGATTTCTCTGGCGAGAGCCGGAGGCGCGCGATCGGCACAATTCATGCTGCCGCCGGGGTAGGGGGACGTTCGTCCCCGCTGGAGGTCCTCTCTGAAGACGGGATTGGCGTGTGTCGCGCTGGCAGCATCGTTGTCGATGGGCGGGATGGCCCATGCGGGCACGTGCCCGGCCACCACGTTTGGCGGCGCCCGCGTCCTGCTGGCACGCGTGCCGGCCAGCGAGCGCGATCTCGCCGGTGCCCGACCGGAGGGCGTCGAACGCTGGGTGGCGTTCGAACGCGTGGTGGCTGCGATCCTGGGCGGCGACGGGCAGGACGGCGGCGAGGACAGCGACCTGCTGGCACGCCGCGCCTTCATCGAAGCACTCGAACGCGACGTGCCCGGAGAGGTGCCGTGCTCCGCTGCAGCGGTTGCGCGCGATCGTGTCGTATACAAACTGGCGATGGTGGGCTACTCCGCCGCGGACATCGCGCGGATGTTCTACCGGGAGGCGAGCCGGGCCCGGATCGACAGCGAGTACACCCGCCGCATGGCCGGATACCCCGCCGTGCCGCCGGCGTCTGCCGTGGCGACGTCAGGGGATCCGGCCCCGACGCCGGTCCCGGTGCCGGTCCGGCACGCGCCCCCCGAGCGGTCCACGACGCGTGTGCGGCCCATGGCGACCAACACTCCTGCCGGCGTCAGCCCGGCGGACCCGGACACACTGGACAGCTACATTCGCTACTACGCCCGCGCCTACCAGGTGGACCATCGTCTGGTCTACGCGATGATCCGTCACGAGTCGAACTGGGACGCCAGCAGCATTTCGCCCAAGGGCGCCATCGGCCTGATGCAACTGATGCCGGCCACGGCGGCGATGCTCAAGGTCAATCCGCAGGACCCCGTCGACAACGTGCGCGGCGGGATCGCCTATCTGTCCGACCTGCTTCGCACCTTCGGCAGTGTCCGGCATGCGCTCATCGCGTACAACGCGGGCCCGACACATGCCAGCCAGGTGTTGCGGGGCGAGCGGGCCCTGTTTGACGAAACCCGCCGTTACCTCCAGGCCATTGCGGCCGTGTACCCGCTGGACTGACACCAGGCATCACAGGCACACGAAGCACCGTCACGGGGCTTTACGGGGCCGCCGCAGCGGCGTAGCATGCCGTGTGGCCATCATCCTCGACGGTTCGAATCTCACCATTGATGCGCTCGTCCGGATTGCCCGCGTTCATGAACCCGTTGCACTGGCGCCAGCGGCCCTGGAGCGGATCCGGATCTGCCGCGCCATGCTGGAAGACAAGCTGGCGGCCCGGGAGATCATGTACGGGACCAACACCGGTATCGGCGAGTTCTCCGAGAAGATCCTCAACGATGACCAGGTGAAGGAGTTCCAGCGCTACCTCGTCTACAACCATGCGGCCGGCATCGGTGAGCCTGCGCCCGTGGAGCACGTCCGAGGGGCCCTTGCGGGGCGCATCAACGTGCACGCCCACGGGAACTCGGGCTGCCGGCCCGAGATCACGCTGACACTGGTCGAGATGCTGAACAGGGGCGTCACGCCGGTGGTGTGCCAGAAGGGAAGCGTGGGGGCCTGCGGCGATCTGGCGCCGATGGCCCAGGCCGCGCTGCTGCTCCTGGGCGAAGGGGAGGCGTTCTACGAGGGCGCACGGTTGCCGGGTGCAGAGGCGATGCGCCGCGCGGGGATCGCCGTGCCCGGCCTGCAGGCGCGCGATGGCCTGGCGGCCATCAACGGATCGAACCTGCTGACCGCCATGTCGGCCCTGCACCTGCATGACATGACACGCTGGCTGCGGCAGGCCGAGATCGCGGCGGCGATGTCCATCGAAGCGCTGCTCGGGAATCTGAAGCCGTACCACGCGACGCTGCACGAACTGCGGGGCTTTGCCGGCGCGATCGCCTCGGCATCGAACATCATGCGGGTGCTCGACGGCTCTGACCTGGCTACCGGCAAGATGAAGACGAAGGTCCAGGACGCCTATTCCATGCGCTCGACCCCGCAGGTAATCGGGGCCGCCCGCGACGCGGTCGCATACGCGAGGAGCCAGGTTGAAATCGAACTGAACGGCGTCGGGGACAACCCCATCTTCGTGCCCGAGAAGAAGCTGACGCTGACCGGCGCCAACTTCCAGGGGTCGCCCGTGTCGTTGCCCATGGACATGGCGGGCGCGGCGATCACGATGGTCTGCGTGCTCTCGGAGCGGCGGCTCAACCGGCTGACGAATCCGGCGTTGTCGCAGGGTTTGCCGGACTTCCTGGCCCACGAACCGGGTTTCTACTCAGGGCTCATGCTCAGCCAGTACACGGCCGACCATCTCATCGTCGAGCAGCGCATCCTGTCGGCGCCGGCGTCCATCCAGTCCATTCCGGCCGCGGCTGACCAGGAAGACTTTGTGTCGATGGGCATGAACACGGCCCTCAAGAACGGGCAGATCCTGGACAACGCGTACGGCGTGCTGGGGATCGAATTCATGGCCGCCGCGCAGGCGCTGGACTTCCGGACGTTCGCGCCCGGCGCCGGCACGCACGCGGCGCGGGGCGTGATCCGCCGGCACGTGGCTCACCTCGGGGTCGATCGGCCGCTCTTCAACGATCACAACGCCATGCAGGCCCTCGTGAAGTCGGGCGAGATCCTCGATGAAGTCGAGCGGGTTGTCGGCCCGCTGCTGTAGCCCGGGCCCCATCAAGTCTCCCCGCTTGCGGCCGATTACTCGTGCTGACGCGGTCCCGCGTGCGTCTCGTGTGGCGTACGGGCCAGCAGTCCCGTCGGGGTATGCCATGAGCCTGATTCAGTGGAACGACACGCTCAGTCTGCATGTCGAGGAACTCGACCGTCAGCACATGAAGCTGATCGCGATCATCAACGAGCTGCACGACGCAATGGGACAGGGGCGAGGAAAACGGGTCGTCGGCGACATCCTCGACCGCCTGGTCGACTACACGACCTATCACTTTGGCGCCGAAGAGCAACTGATGGAGGCACACGCATACCCGGGGTCCGCCCGGCACCACGTCCAGCACGTCGAATTCGTGAAGAGACTGATCGAGCTTCGGGCCGCGTATGCCCAGCGGCAGATCGCCCTGTCGATTACCGTGATGACGTTCCTGAGCGACTGGCTGGTCGACCACATCATGGGCAGCGACCAGTTGATTGGGCCGCATCTGGCGGCGAAGGTCGCCCCGTAAGGGCGCGCCGGGAGGCACAATTCATGGCCCTGCTCGAATGGACCGACAACCTCTCCTTGCACGCCGACGAGATCGACCGGCAGCACCAGGAACTGCTGGCGATCGTGAACGACCTGGGTGCGGCGCTCACCGACGGCCGGGATCGGGAATCGGTGTCCTGGGCGCTCGCGGCGTTGAGCGCCTGCAGCACGTGTCACTTCGACTTCGAAGACGAACTGCTGGCGCGTCAGGGATACTCCAACGCGCACGAACGCACGCTCAAGCAGCGGGTCTTCGTGCGCACGCTCGGTGAGTTCAGAGCGTCGTACGCCCGCGGACAGGCCGGGCTGTCCGTCACGGTGTTGGACTTCCTGGCCGGCTGGCTCACAGACCACATCTCCGGTGCCGACCAGCGCGACGTGGCCCGCCTCGCCGAAACGGCGGCGTAGCGCGGACCGCGCCTCCGGATCGTTCCCGCCCCTCCCTGGCGAACCCCTGCCGGGCTTCTCCCGTCATAGTCAGCGAGTCTCACGCCCCTGCTGATCGTGGTTTCCGTCCGGCGTCACCGGAACGAGCCCGAGCCGAGGAGCGTACCTGTTGCCAGGTGCACTGGTGCGCTGCCGGGGGGAGGCCTCATGGACACGTTCGCGCGCAACCTGCACCTCGCGGTTCGTCTGCTCTGGAAGAGCCCGACCTTCACCCTCACCGCCGTCCTCTGTCTCGGGCTGGCCATCGGCGCGAACACGACGCTGTTTGGCATTCTCGACAGCCTGCT
Organism: uncultured Vicinamibacterales bacterium; assembly: GCA_964372095.1. Taxonomy (GTDB): domain Bacteria; phylum Acidobacteriota; class Vicinamibacteria; order Vicinamibacterales; family JAKQTR01; genus CAYJPV01. The sequence goes on from CAYJPV010000017.1 coordinate 8,744, forward strand.
GTGGAAGCCGCTCCCGGTTGAGCATCCCGATCGGCTGGTTCGTGTGTTCGCCAGGCCTCAGGGCAGCGACCCGGGCCGCCTGTACCGTGGATTTTCGTATCCGGAGTTCGTGGACTATCGAGACGGCAACCGTGTGCTGTCGGGGCTTGCGGCGACCGCCGGGGTCCAGCTCGGGTTCCGGGATGGAGGCAACGAGGCCATTCGTGTGTTCGGCGAGGCCGTCAGCGACAACTACTTCGAGATACTCGGCGTTCGCGCCAGCCGCGGGCGGGTGCTGGCCCCGGGCCCCGGCGGCGGGCTCAACACCGCGCCGGAGGTGGTTCTGAGCCACCGGTTCTGGGAACGGCGGCTCCACGCGGCACCGGATGTCATCGGAAGAACGATCTGGCTGAGCGGCGTCGCCTACACCATCGTCGGAATCACCCCGCCTTCGTTCACCGGCACGTACGCCATGTCGGCCGTCGCGCTGGAAGTCTGGCTGCCTCTCGGCACCCTGCCGCTGGTCCAGACCGATGGCCAGTCTGTCCTGAACGATCGCGCAAACCGGTCACTCAGTCTGCTGGGGAGCCTGGAGGAGGGCGTCGATCTCGCGCAGGCGCAGGCGGCCCTGGCCACGATCGCCGACCGGCTGGCACGCAGCCACCCGCAGTCGAACACGGGGATGACCGCGCGCGTCTTCCGGGATCGCGATACACGTCCGGAGGTTTACAACTCGCAGGCCGTGAGCCTGATTGCGGTCCTGTTTCTCGGTCTCGCCGGCCTCGTGCTCATCGTGGCGTGCGCGAACCTGGCCAACCTGCTGCTCGCCCGGGCCGGCGCGAGGCGCAAGGAGATCGCGCTGCGGCTGGCGCTCGGCGCCCGCCGCGGCCAGCTCGTCCAGCAACTCGTGACCGAATCCGTCGTGCTGTCGCTCGTGGCCGGCGGCGCCGGCCTGCTCGCCGCCCACGCGGCGTCGAGGGCCGTCTCGAGTTTCAGACTGCCCACGGATCTGCCGTTCGAGCTCCACGTCACGCTGGATCCCCGGGTCCTGTGGTTCACGGTGGCGGTCTCGCTCGTCGCGGGCGTGGCCTTCGGACTGCTGCCGGCGCTGCGCGCCTCGCGACCGGACCTCGTGCCCGCGCTCAAGGGCAGCGCCGTGCTGATGCCGACGCGACGACGTCGATTGACCCTGACCAATGTGCTCGTCGTCTCGCAGGTGGCGTTCTCCCTGGTCCTGCTTGTCGTGGCCGCGCTCTTCTGGCGCAGCATCGCCGGCACCAGGGGCACTGATCCGGGGATGCGCCTGGAACGGGGCCTGCTGGTGTCGTTCAGCCCGTCGCTCCTTCGCTACGACGCGGCGCGCAGCGCCGCCTTCTACCAGGCGCTTGTGTCACGGGTGCGCACGTCGCCTGACATCGAGAGCGCCGGCCTGACGGGCTGGGTGCCGTTGGGCTTCCAGGCCCGCGAACGCGGGTTTACTGCGCGCGGTGCCGAAGAACGCCCCGGTCACGACACGATGCGTTCCTGGGTGAACGTCGTCACGCCGGGGCTCCTCGATGCGCTTGGTGTTCCCCTGAGGCAGGGCCGCCCGTTCACCGAACAGGATACGAGCGCCACCCTCCCGGTGGTCCTCGTGAACGAGACGCTCGCACGCCGCGCCTGGCCGGGCCGCAACCCGGTTGGACAGCAGCTGCGCGGCGAGGGCGCCGACGCGCCGTGGTTGACCGTTGTGGGCGTTGTCCCGGACGGCAAGTACCGCCTGCTCACGGAGGCGCCACAGCCGTACCTGCTCTATCCGCTGGCGCAGGCGCCAGCCGAGGATCTGACGCTCGTTGCTCGGGCGACGCGCGATCACGCGAGTGCCCTCGCCGCGATTCGGCGCGAGGTGCGCGCGCTGGACCCGGACATGCCGCTTCTCGACGTGAAGACAATGGACCAGCAGATGGCCAAGGTGCTGTTTCTGCCGCAGGCGATGACGGCGCTGGCCGGACCAGCCGCAGGGCTGGCGGTGCTGATTGCGGCGATCGGTCTCTACGGGGTGATCGCCTTCCTGGTGAGCTTGCGTACGCGCGAATTCGGCATCCGCTTCGCGATCGGGGCGCAGTCGCAGGACGTGGTCCGCCACGTGATGTCCCAGGGACTGGTTGTGGTGGCGGTCGGCCTCGGCATTGGCGGCGTAGTGGCGCTGGCGCTCGCGCACGTGATCGCGGGCGTGCTGGTGGGGGTCAGCTCCACCGACCCTCTGGCGTTCGCCGGTGCCACCGGGATTCTCGTGGGTATTGCGGTGCTGGCGATCTACCTCCCGGCGCGCCGTGCCGGGCGTGTCGATCCGCTGGCGGTGCTGCGCCAGGAGTAGATGCGACCTCGGCCCTGACGCCCCGGCGTCCACGCGCGCGTGACCCTGGTCATCGGGCAGGCCCGGCGCGGAGGTAGTTGCGGGCGGCGGCAGCCCAGGGTGAGGTGGCGTCGAGGCCAAGATAGGCGCTCCAGGCCGTCGCTGCGTCCGCTCCGCGCCCGAGTGCCGCCAGGGCGAGTGCGCGGTTGAAATACGCTTCGCCCAACGACGGGGCCAGCGACAACGCACGGTCCGCAGCCGACAGGGCCCGGCCGGCATCCGGATCAGAACCGGACCGCTGTGCGCGCACGAGATACGCGGCCGACAGGTCGCTCCAATACGCCGCCCGCTCAGGTTCGAGGACCACGGCCTGTTCCAGCGCCTGGATGGCATCGCCCGGCCTGTCCAGCATCAGCAACCCGGCCGCTTTGGCCGCGAGGGTCGCGGCGTGGTTACCGGACACGGCCGCGAGTTCCAGCCTCGCGGCGGCGGCCGCCACCTCCGGCCGCACCGCCGCGTCACCGCTGTCCCCAGACCGGTACACCGGCGCCAGGGGTCCGTACTTGAATCCGCCCGTGAGGCGCGGTTCGAACGGGCGATGGTCGCCTACCGCGGCGACCAGGTCGGCGAGTTCCGGGCGCGCGCCGGGGGGCGCCGGCCGCATGAGACGGGGGATGGTGATGGCCAGCGCGATCGCCGCAGCGGCAGCCAGGGCACCCGCGACCGGCCAGAGTCGTCGTCCCCGCGACGCCAGTTTCAGGAACGGGACAGACGGCGGCCGATCGGCCGCGGCGGGTCCGGCAGCCTCTCGCGCCATCGCGGCTTCGGCAACGGTTTCGCGGCAGGCCTCGCACGCGGCCAGATGTGCCTCCACGCCGTTGTGTCCGGCCGCATCGAGGAGGCCGTCCACATAGGCCGCCAGCGTCTCGGGCCCCACGCAGCCCGGCTCGCCCATTCCGCGAATCTGGCGTTTCACCGGGCCCTCCTGACCTGCGTTCCCGATCGTGCCTTGCTCGTCATTCATAGGGACGGACGCTCCTCGCGGTTTCCGGCCAGCGGCCACGTCGAACCGGCGCGGGCCGTGTCGTCCGCGAACATCGCCCTGACGCCGTCGGCGCCAATGCCGTCGGCTTCGAGTCGCGCCCGCAGGTCTCGAAGCACCGCCTCGATTCGCCGGTAGAGCGGTTTCTGCTCGAGACACATCAGCCGGGCGATCTCGGCGATCTGGAGCCCGTGCTCGAACCGGTACATCAGGATGAGCCGATCCTGCGGCGCCAGGGCCGTCAGCGCCCGTTGGAGCGCCGCGTAACTCCGCGCCTGGTCGGCACCGGCCTCGGCTTCCAGGACGCGGATCTCCCCGTCACGACTGCTGCCCGCCACCGTCACCAACTCCTCGTCGCTCACGACACGTCTGCGTGTCCGCGCGGGCAGCCGCGCCTCGATGGCGTCAAGTTCCGCGTCGGTTTCCATCACGCGATGGTTGGCGCGCATCACCTGCCGGGCTTCGCTGGCCCCCAGTCCGTCGCGCACCGTGAGCCGTTCGAACAACACGGCGACCGGGCCCAGGCGCCGCGCCTCCGCTGAGGGGCGCCACTTGCCCCACTGGCTGATGCGGAAGTCCAGGAACAGGCGCTGGACCACGACCGCGAGGTAGGTCTGGAGGGTGCTGCGTCCCTCGAAGGCCCGCAGGATCGCGTAATCGCGCTCCACGAGCTTCAGGCGGACCACGGCCCCGAATTCGTCGGCCACGTCGGGCGACAATCGCTGGCGGCGGCAGACAAATGCCACGGCGCGGTCGATGGCGCTCGCGTGCGATGTGAAGAGGGACTCGCCGTTCTGGACCACGGGGCTCCGCTGTCAGCTCCGCTCGTCAAATGAAGGGCACAGTATGGCCCGAATGGACGCGGTGTATCAATCCGGCACCGGTGGGTCCGCGCGTCACCCGTCGGGCAGACACGACAGCCACGTCCCCGCCACGCCGGTCAGCGGCGCCGCGGGGACACCTTGCGCGTGCGGCGCGTGAACTCGCTGTGCAGCAATCCCATCACGACGGTGTTCCAGTACCGCCCACGCCGGAAACTGTCCTGCCGCAGCAGGCCTTCGCGCACGAACCCGAGCTTCTCGTAGACCCTGATGGCCCGCTTGTTGTCTTCGTAGACGTGCAGCCAGACCCGATTGAGGTTCAGGGTGTCGAATGCGTACCGCACCACAAGGCTCGTGGCGTCGGTGCCCATGCCTTTGCCCCGGTCGCGGGCCTGCCCGATGAAGATGCCGAACATCGCCTGCCGGTTCTTGTGGTCGACCCGGTGCAGGCCGGCCACGCCCGCCAGGCGGCCCGTGGCCGGATCGCAGATCCCGAACACCGCGTCGTGTTCGCTGCGAGTGACGGCGTCGATGAAGGCCTCTTCGGCCGCGAGGTTCATGGGTTTGTGGATCAGCAGGTGCTGGATGACCTGCTGGTCGTTCACCCACGGAAGAATCGTGGGCGCATCCGCGCGATCCAGGGCGCGCAGGTGGACGGCAGTGCCGATCAGGAACGCAGGCGGCATGGCGGCTCCTCGGGGACGCCGCCATTATGTCGCACCGACGGCCGCCGTGGGGGGCGGGGGAGGCCCCAGGGAGATCCGAACCGGAAGCGCTTGTCACCGTCCAAGGCCTTGGCCTATCCTCGAAGTGACTCCGCACAACAATACGGCGCACTCCGTGCGCCAACCAGGGAGGCCCCCGATGGAGCAGGTGACCACACCGGCCGGGACGACCGATGCGAACGACATCTACGCCAACCCGCCGGATCCGGACGTCCTCGAACTCGAGCCGGTCCACCCGGGCATCAATGACGCCGCCTACGTGGCGAGACGCCACGAACTGTTCGCGTTGTGCCGCCGGTACCGCCTGGGAAGCCTGGGGCCGCCGCTCATCGACTACTCGGCCGAAGAGCAGCGTATCTGGCGCGAGGTCTCACCGAAACTCGACGAACTGCACATCCGCCACGCCAGCCGCATCTACCTCGACTGCAAGCGTGAACTCGGGATCAGCGAAGTCGAGATTCCCCAGTTGCGCCACCTCGGCGAACACCTGAAGACGCGCACGGGCATGCACCTGGTGCCTGCGGAAGGCCCGATTGCGTACCGCATCTTCTACGCCTATATCGCGGACGGCGGGTTCCCGTGCACGCAATTCATGCGCTACGGATCGAATCCGGAGTACACGCCGGAGCCCGACATGATCCACGACTGCCTCGGGCACGTGCCGCCGCTGTTGAACCACGACTACGCCGCGCTGTTGCGGATGATCGGACAGGCGGCTGTGCGCGCCGCGTCGGGCGACCACGTGCTCGCGCTGAAACGCCTCAGCTGGTTCTCGATCGAGTTCGGCCTGATCGAAGAAGCGGGGGACACGCGGGTCTTCGGCGCCGGCATCCTCTCGTCGATCGGGGAAATTCCGTTCTCACTGTCGCCCAACGTTGAACGCCGCCCGTTCGTGACCGCCGAGGTCATCGAGACCGACTACGACTGGACCAGGATGCAGGAGCGGCTGTTCGTCATCCCCTCGTTCGCGTTCCTCCGCAGCGAGGTCGAGAACCTCGTGCGGCGGATGGGGATCGACATGGGCTAGTAAGAAGCAGGAAGCAGGAAGCAAGAAGCACGGGTAGACAGTAGTCAGTAGGAAGTAGGACTTGTCGGCCTGCGGCCTGCGGCCTGCGGCCTGCGGCCTGCGGCCTGCGGCCTGTCTACTGACTACTGACTACTGACTACTTCCTACCCAATCCCCAACCCCCAACCCCCAATCCCCATCGGGTATCATGGATCGTTCCGCCGCCCGAACGATTCCGTGACCCGGAGGTGCCCGGCATGCCGCATCGCTTCACGCTCGGCGTAGAGGAGGAGTTCCAGATTGTCGACCCGCACAGCTGGGAGCTGAAGTCGCACGTCGCGGAGTTCATCAGTCCAGGGGCAACCACCCTGGGCGATCAGGTCAAACGCGAACTGCACCAGTCGATCGTCGAGGTCGGCACGCCGATTTGCGCGGACGCCAACGAACTGGAGCACGAGATCTTCCGGATGCGCCGCGAACTCATCGCGGCCGCAGAGAGCAAGGGCCTGGCCATTGCTGCCGCCGGGACGCACCCGTTCTCGCACTGGATTGACCAGGTCATCTCGCCGGGCGAACGGTACGACACGATCATCGAAGAACTGCAGATGCTGGCGCGGTCGCTGCTCATCTTCGGGCTCCACGTCCACGTGGGCATGCCCGACAAACAGACGACCATCGACATCATGAACATGGCGCGGTACTTCCTGCCGCACCTGCTCGCGCTGTCGTGCAGTTCGCCGTTCTGGATGGGCCGCAAGACGGGCCTGAAGTCGTTCCGCACCTCGGTGTTCAGGCGTTTCCCGAGGACCGGCGTGCCGGAACAGTTCGAATCGTGGGGCGAGTTCGAAACTTACATTCAGACGCTGGTGGACCTCAACTGCATCGACAACGGCAAGAAGATCTGGTGGGACGTGCGCCCCCATCCGCAATTCGGCACGCTCGAGTTCCGGGTCTGCGACGTACCCACGCGCCCGGCCGATACGGTCGCCATCGCCTCGCTCGTCCAGGCGCTTGTCTACAAACTGTACAAACTCCGCAGCCAGAACCTGGGCTTCCGGCTCTACCGTCCGCTCCTCATCCAGGAGAACAAGTGGCGTGCCGCGCGGTACGGCCTCGACGGCAACCTGATCGATTTCGGCAAGAAGACCGAGGTGCCGATGCGCCAACTGACGCTCGAACTGCTGGCGTTCGTGGACGATGTGGTGGATGAACTGGGCAGCCGGCGGCAGGTGTCGGGCATTCTGGACATCGTGCGGGACGGCACGAGCGCCGACCGGCAGTTGCGTGTGTACGAAGAGACTCACGACATCAAGGCGGTGGTGGCGCATCTTGTTCGAGAGACCAAAGGCGAGGGGCTAGAGGCTAGAGGCTAGAGGCTAGGGGCTAGGGGGCCAGACATGAAACGTATCGGACTGATGTGCGGGCGCGAGTATTCATTCCCTCCGGCGTTCATCGAGAGGGTCAACGACCTGGGCAAGCCCCACGACATCGTCGGCGAGTTCGTGAAACTCGGCGGCACCTATATGGGCGAGGCCGCCCGGTACGCGGTGATCGTGGACCGCATCTCCCATGAGGTGGAGTACTACCGCGGGTTCCTGAAGCACGCCATGCTGCAGGGTACCTATGTCATCAACAACCCGTTCTGGTGGACGGCGGATGACAAGTTCTTCAATTATTCGGTCATGGCCCGGCTGGGCGTGGCCATTCCGAAGACCGTGCTGCTGCCGCAGAAAGGGTACCCCTGGGACGTCGACATCACGGCGGAGTCGCTGCGGAACATGGAGTACCCGCTGGACTGGGATGCCATCCTCGACCATATCGGCCTGCCGGCCATCCTGAAGCCGTTTTCGGGCGGCGGCTGGAAACACGTCTACAAGGTCAACAGCAAGGAAGAGCTGTGGGCGGCCTACGACGGCACGTCGCCGTATTGCATGACCCTGCAGGAGTTCATTGACTTCGATCACTACGTGCGGTGTTTCACCTTCGGCAAGAACGATATCGTGCCGGTGGCGTATGACCCGCGCGAACGCCGCTACCTGGTGATCCACGACTACCTGTCCGCCGAACTGGGCGCGCGCGTCGTGCGGGATGCGCAGCTCATCAATCAGGCGCTCGGGTACGAGATGAACACCATCGAATTCGCGGTGAAAGACGGCGTGCCCTACGCGATCGACTTCCTCAACCCCGCGCCGGATTTCGAACGCGACCGCATCACCCCGTTCTACTTCGACATGGTGGTCGAGAAGATGGCCAACCTGGTCATCGACCGTGCCCTCACGGGCGACAGAGCCAACTCCTGGCCACAGTGGCCGGGCATGTTTAGGGACTAGGGACTAGGGGCTAGGGGCTAGGGACTAGGGAAAGACAGAGGATGTCCCCATGTTACTTGCGCCTTGCCCCTTGCCCCTACTCACTACTACCTACTGTCTACTGACTGGCCTCAACCCACCATGAACCCCATCGACACCTGGCACGGACTGCTCGATCCCGGAGATCTGTCCGCCGCGTTCTTCGAGGGCTTCTCGCACCAGATGCGCTCGGCGCGGCTGACCTTTGGCGACCGCGTGCACTGCCCGTTTCTGCGGCCGTTGTTCATCACCGCGCACGACGAAGCCCGCATCCGGGCGTTTGCCGAAACCATCGCCGTGCTTGGCGAGCGCGTGGTTGCCGCCGCGCTCGACGAGCCGTCGCTGCTTGATGAACTCGGGCTGCGCGACGACGAAAAGCGCCTGGTGGCCATCGACCCGGGCTACGCAACGGCCAGCACGGCATCGCGGCTCGACGCCTTTCTGCTCCCCGGATCGCTGCAGGCGGCCGAGTACAACGCCGAGTCCCCGGCAGGGCTTGCCTATACCGAGGTCCTGGCCCGCGTGTTCTCTGAGTTGCCCGTGATGGAGCGGTTCCGTCAGCACTACGACGTGCAGGCGTACTCCCTGATGGCCAGGATGCTCGAGGCACTGATCGCGAGTTACCGGGAGTGGGGCGGCCGCGAGATGTCCCCCCGGATCGCGATTGTCGACTGGCGCGGCGTGCCGACGTGGAGCGAGTTCGAGATTCTCCAGGAGCGGTTTACCGCGCTTGGCGCGCCGACGCTGGTCTGCACGCCCGAGCAGCTCGAGTTCGATGGCCGGCGGCTGTCGGCGGGCGGTCGGCCGATCGACCTCGTGTACCGCCGCGTCCTGATGAACGACATCCTCGACAAGCCGGCGGAGAACGATGCGCTGGTGCGGGCCTACGCGGCAAAGGCCGTCTGTGTGGCGAATACGTTCCGCTGCAAGATTCCCCACAAGAAGGCGTTTTTCGCCATCCTGACCGATGATCGGTTCAGCCGCCTGTTGTCGTCAGGCGAGCGCGAGACCATCCGCGGCGGCGTGCCCTGGACGCGCGTCCTGCGAGACGGCTACGCCACCCGCGATGGCCAGCGAGTGGACCTGACGGCGCACGTGCGGGCCAATCGCCAGCATCTCGTCATGAAGCCCAACGACGAGTACGGCGGCGCGGGCGTGACGCTCGGCTGGGAGACCACCGAACAGGCCTGGGACGAACGTCTGACCGAGGCCCTGGCCGCGCCGCCCGGGACATGGATTGTCCAGGAGAAGATTGCCGTGCGCCGGGAGGTCTTCCCGTACTTCCGCGGCGGCCAGGATGCGGCCCTGACAGACATGCTGGTGGACATGGCGCCGTACCTGTTTCGCGGGAAACTTGCCGGCTTCCTCACCAGGCTCAGCGCGAGCGGGCTGGCCAACGTGACCTCCGGCGGCGGACAGGTGCCGTCGTTTCTCGTGAAGGCGCGCTGACGTGCCGTTCGACTGCCGTCACCGCCAGCAGTTCGGCCAGGACGCGTGCCGTGCGGCTTGCCCGGCGACGTCCGTGTTCTCGGTGGTCACCGTCCCCCGGCCGGGCGACGTCCCGCCGCCCGACCCGCGTTCGATCGATGTCGCCGTGCTCGACATGCACCACGGGTGGCCGAATCTCGGCCACGACGCCATCGTGCACGCGATGCAGAACGCTATCTGCGATCTGGCGGCCCCCCTGGGCCGGTGCGGCATCCGGTTCAGGGTCCTGTCGTACGACGTGCGGCACGGGCTGGCTCTTCCCGAGCCGCCCGGTGGGCGGCACGTGCTGTACGTGGGCACGGGCGGGCCCGGGCATCTCGATCCGCGGATGAACGACGGTGTCGCCGACGGCGCGCAGGGCATCCTCGAGGACCCGTCGTGGGAACGTCCGCTGTTCGGCCTGTTTGATGCGATCAGGCACTCCGGAGACGGCGTGCTGCTGGGTGTGTGCCACACGTTTGGCGTGATGTGCCGCTGGCTGGGCATCGCCGATGCCGTTCTGCGCGGTCCGGACAAGGGCGGCAAGAGTTCCGGGATCGTCGACAACGTCCTGACGGATGCCGCGCTGGCGCACCCGTGGTTCGCGCGTTTTGCCGACAGCCTCCCCGATCGGCGGCGATTCCGCGTGCTCGACAACCGGTTGTACGACCTGGTTCCCCGGGCGTCATTCGACGGGGCCGCCGCAGCGGCCCTGGCTTTCGAAGCCCACGCAACAGGCCAGGGCGATGCCCTGACCATGGTCGAGGTGGCACGCGACGCCGGTGGCGCCATGCCCCGAATCCTCGGCGTGAACCACCATCCGGAGATCGTCAACCGGCCGCGGCTGCTGGTCATGCTCGACCGGAAGTTCGCGCGGGGCGACGTGACCCCGGAGTGGTATGACGAACGGCGGAAGACGCTCACCGAACCCGTTGCCGACGAGTGGGGCGATCGCCTGCTGCACCTGACGTCGAGTTACACGTTCATGGGCCCGCTCCGCTACCACCTCTACCGGCTGGCCCGGCTTCGCGCCGAAGGACTGGGTGTCCCGCTGGCGGTGGACGAAGCCATGTTGTCGATCGCCTACAGCTTCCAGCCGCCACGGGCGTAGAATGGCCCCAGGGACCGCTTTTCGCGGTCCTTCCCGACTTATGACCGAATCCGCCACGCTGCCCGTCGCCCTTGCGCCGCCCCCTGCCCTTGATCCGGGGCTCGACCTCTTCGACGCCATCGCGCGCCTCAAACGCGAGCTCAACGCCGTGATCCTGGCGCACTACTACCAGGAGCCCGACATCCAGGACATCGCCGACGTGATTGGCGACAGCCTGCAACTGGCTCAGCAGGCGGCCCGGACGAACGCCGACGTGATCGTGTTCTGCGGCGTACACTTCATGGCGGAAACCGCCAAGATCCTCAATCCCGGGAAACTGGTGCTGCTGCCGGATCTGAACGCGGGCTGCTCGCTGGCCGACAGCTGTCCGGCCGACGCCTTCGGGGCGTTCGTGGCCCGGCACCCGGGTCACACGGTCATCAGCTACATCAACTGCAGCGCGGCCGTGAAGGCGCTCAGCGACATCATCTGCACGTCCAGCAACGCGGAGCGGATCATCCGGCAGTTGCCGGCGAACGAGCCGATTCTGTTCGCGCCGGACATGCAGCTCGGCCGCTACATCGAGCGGCAGACAGGGCGCCAGATGGTGCTCTGGCCCGGGGCCTGCTCCGTGCACGTGACGTTCTCCGAACGGATGCTCATCCGGCTCAAAGCCGAGCACCCGGACGCGGTGGTGCTGGCGCACCCGGAGTGTCTGGACGGCATCCTCAGGCTCGCCGATCACATCGGATCCACGACGTCGATCCTGACCCACGCCATCGCCAGTCCGGCACGGACGTTTATCGTGGCCACCGAGTCGGGCATCCTGCACCAGATGACGAAAGCGTGTCCGGACAAGGTGTTCATCCCCGCGCCCCCCGAGAATGGCTGTGCCTGCAACGAATGCCCGTACATGCGGCTGAACACGCTCGAGCGCGTGTACCTGTGCATGCGCGATCGGCGGCCGGTTATCGACCTGCCGGAAGACCTTCGGCGCCGGGCCCTCCTGCCGCTTGAGCGGATGCTGGCGATGAGCGCATGAGACTGGAGACGGTGTCAGAACCTGCGTGCGCGGCCTGTTGTCGCCCGCAGGGACGGGTTCTGAACCCGGGTGTCATCGAGCTGCGAGGATGTGTGTGATGGCCGTGCCGGACCCGCTTGGCCTTCGTGATCCGGTCGGTCTCGAGGCCGGCTTCGTGCGTGACGAGGTGGCCCGTTTCCTGGCCGAAGACGTGGGCGCCGGTGACGTGACGAGCGCGCTCACCGTGCCCGCCGGCACGCGCGCATCGGCGCGGCTCGTGGCGCGCGCCGCCTGCGTCGTGGCGGGTCTCGAGGTGGCGCGCGAAGTGTTTCGCCAGCTCGATGGTACGGTGGTGTTCCGGCCCCTCGTGCGGGACGGTGACCGGGTCGAGGCAGGAACGGGCCTGGCCGGTCTCGAGGGGGCGGCGGCGCCTATCCTGACCGGCGAACGAACGGCCCTCAACATCATGCAGCGCCTGTCCGGTATTGCGACCATCACGCGGCGGTACGCCGACGCCGTCGCGGGCACCGGCGCCTCGGTGTCGGATACGCGCAAGACCACACCCGGACTCAGGCTGTTCGAGAAGTACGCCGTGCGGATCGGCGGCGGCCGGAACCACCGGATCGGCCTGTTCGATGCCGCGCTGATCAAGGACAACCACCTCGTGGCGGCCGGAGGAGTGGCGCCGGCGCTCGCGGCGGCACAGGCTCGCGCCGCGGCCGTGCCGGTCCAGCTGGAAGTCGACTCGCTCGATCAGCTGACCCTGGCGCTCCAGCTCGGCATCCAGGCCGTGCTGCTCGACAACATGACACCGGACGAGGTGGCGGAGGCAATACGGCTGGTGCGACAGTCACCGCGGGGCGCCTCGTGCTGGATTGAAGCATCCGGCGGGATTACGCTCGCGAACGTCAGGGCGTACGCGGAAGCCGGCGTTGATACCATCTCCGTTGGCGCCCTGACCCACTCCGCTCCGTCGGTCGACCTCGCCCTCGATTTTGAACACCTTGGTCAATAAGGAGCCCGATGTCCAGGTATACGACCGACATCCTCGTGATCGGGAGCGGACTTGCCGGCTGTGCCGCCGCCCTGGCGGCCGCCCGTGGCGGGGCACACGTCACGGTGGTGACCAAGGGCAGTTCACCGGAGGACAGCAATACCGTCTGGGCCCAGGGCGGCATCATCTTCAAAGGCAAGACCGACTCGCCCGAACGTCTGGCCGCCGACATCCACGAGGCGGGCGCCGGACTGTGCGAGCCTGCCGCTGTCGAACTGCTGGCCCGGGAAGGCCCGCGCCTCGTCGAAGACGTGCTCATCCGGCATGCCGGCGTCCCCTTCGACCGGGCCCGTGACGGGTCGGAGGAGCTGGACCTGACCGCGGAGGCCGCGCACTCGCAGCCGCGGATCGTCCACAGCGCCGACACGACCGGGCGCTCCATCGAACTGTCGATGCTGGCCGCGCTGAGCCGTGAGCCCAACGTCACCATTCTCACCGGCCGGACGGCCATCGACCTCCTGACGCTCTCGCACCATTCGCGCGATCCGATGCACGTCTATGCCGAACCGACCTGCGTGGGCGCCTACGTGTTCAACCAGGCGACGGCCCTTGTCGAGACCTGCATGGCGCGCGAGACGATTCTCGCCACCGGCGGGCTGGGACGGATCTTCCTCCATACGTCCAATCCGCCAGGGGCCTGCGGAGACGGCGTCGCCATGGCGTACCGCGCCGGCGCACGCTGCCTCAATATGCAGTTCGTGCAGTTCCACCCGACCACGTTGTTCCTGGGGAGCGAACGTTTCCTGCTGTCGGAGTCGTTGCGAGGCGAAGGCGCGAGACTGGTCGACGCGGCGGGCCGGGAGTTCATGACCGACTACCATCCCGACGGGTCCCTGGCTCCCCGCGACATCGTGGCCCGGGGCATCCACCAGATGATGCACGAGACGGGAGCGCCCTGCGCGTACCTCGACATCAGCCACAAACCCGCGGACTGGGTTCGCCACCGGTTCCCCGGTATTGCGGCGCGCTGCCGGGAGATGGGACTCGACCTGGCCACACAGCCGATACCGGTCGTGCCCGCGGCGCATTATTCGTGCGGCGGCATCGCCGTCGATCTCTGGGGCCGTTCGAGTCTGCGCCGCCTCTGGGCTGCCGGTGAAGTGTCCTGCACCGGCCTGCACGGCGCGAACCGGCTGGCGAGCACGTCCCTGCTCGAATGCCTCGTCTGGGGTACGCGGGCGGGCGAACGGGCCGCCGCACAGGTGTGCACCGACGAGTACCTGCTGCCCGAGATTGCGCCGTGGGAATACGAAGCCGAACCCATGGACCCGGCACTCGTCGCCCAGGACTGGCTCACGATCCGGCAGACCATGTGGAACTACGTGGGTCTGGTGAGGAGCCGCCGCCGGCTCGACCGCGCGCACCAGATCCTGCGCGAGTTACACCTGGAGATCGGGCGTTTTTACGCGCAGACCGCGCTCAACGACAGTCTTGTCAGCTTGCGCAACGGCATTCAGACCGCCCTGGTCGTCCTGCTGGCTGCCCTGGAAGCCCGCGAGAGCCGTGGCTGCCATTATCGGGTGGACTGACTGGGGGTTGGGGGTTGGGGATTGGGGGTTGGGGAAAGACAGGGGATGTCCCCCCGGATCCCAACTCCATGCTGACTGACTTCCGTCGCCGGTAGCCAGCGAGGGACTCACTGGTATTGGGGTATTGGATGGGGAACCGGGAACCGGGGCGGGCACCGGCTGTTCCCCAATCCCCAACCCCCAGTCCCTACCACTGCCCCAGATACTGCCGCATCTGGTGCTTCCAGTACGGCCAGTCGTGGCCGCCCATCGAGCCCCAGTCGTCCAGCGCATGCGCGATGCCTTTGCCGCCGAGGATGGCCGACATCCGATACGTCGGGCCCTTGTCTTCCCACGGGCCGTGGCCTGTCGAGAGGTGGATGTCGCAGGACTCGAGCTGTTCGCGCGTCCACGGGTCGTGCAGGTTCGCCATGTAGTCGACGGGGTTGTTGAAGTAGAAGTTGTCGTCGTACATGCCGTCCATGAACCGTTTCATGTCGTAGACGCCCGACAGGGCATAACACCGCTTGAACACGTCAGGGTGCTTGAACAACACGTTCGCGGCATGAAACGCGCCCAGCGAGGCGCCGAACGTCGAGATCGCCAAATGCTCGGAGTGGCAGTGGTGGTGGATGAAGGGCACCACCTCGTGGCGCACGTAGGCGTCGTACTGCGCCTGCATATAGCTGCGGTGGAAAGGGTGCGCGCCCTTGTTGTAGAACGAGTCGCTGCTGTTCGCGTTGATCGAGAATATCTTGGCGCGACCCGCGTCGACGAGGTCCGCGAGGGCGGCAATCATGCCCTGGCGGTCCATCTCCCACTCGTCGCCGCCGCTCGTCGGGAACACCAGCAGCGGCGGTCCCCAGTGGCCGTAGACCACTACCCCCATCTCGCGGGACACCCGGCCGGAGTACCAATGATGATATTCTGTACGCATCCCGATAACGTTACCACGAGCCGCGCTGCCTGTCGGCGGCGGGCGTCGTGTGCCGCCACCGATGCGGCTTGGAGTCCCCGATGAAGAGATGGCTGGCCGCTGCGGCGGTCGTGTGTGCACTGCTCCCGGCGGTCCCGGCCGCCGCCCAGAACGAAACGGCCCAGGTTCCGAGGATCTCCCTGCTCGACACGAAGAAGGGTGTCGACGCGGGGACCATCCTCGTGGTCGACGTGCGTGATCCGATGTCGTTTGCCAACGGCCGGATTCCCGGCGCGGTCCTCTATACGCCTGCCGATCTCGGCCGGCTTGCGGCGCAGTTGAAGGCGTCCAAGAAGACGATTGTGGCGTATTGTGCTTGACCGGCCGAACAGACGAGCGCCCGTGCGGCGCTGGAACTCGCGAAAGCCGGAGTCCCCGGGGTCAAGGCACTGCTGGGCGGGATCGGGGCGTGGGTGAACGCCGGATATCCGCTGGCGAGGGGACGGTAGACGGCCCTTGACAGGAACCCTGCCGGTTTCTTCGACCACACCACCGGTGAGTCGCGTCCGCAGGCCGGCCCGGGAGCCCGGGAAGGGCTCGGGAAGCGGGCCGCGATCACCTGACCGGGGCCAGGACCAGCCGCCGCCGCCGGACGACGGTCTTGCGGGCTTCATCCATCACGAACGGCACGAGGGCGACGGCCAGACTGACGAGCAGTTCCCGCCCCGTGAGCGCCCGTGTCTTCAGGAGGTCCTGCCAGAAGGGCGTGTAGGTCGCCATCATCTGGAGCAGGAACGTCAGGAACACGACGAAGAGCAGCGGCACGTTGGTGAACGCGCCGATGCTGAAAAACGAGTCGCGCTCCGATCGGATTGACAGCACCAGCGCCAGTTGGGACAACGTCAGCGTCGTGAAGACCATGGTCTGCCAGCCGGGATCGCCGGCCGCGTGGTAGTAGTAACCCATCGCCAGGGGGGCCATCCCCAGGACCAGCCCGCCCCAGATCACTTGTGACAGCAGGCCGCGGCCCAGGATGCTCTCGGTCGGCGGGACGGGCGGGCGTGTCATGGTGTTGCGCTCGGCAGGTTCGACACTGAGGGCGAGGGCGGGAAGCCCGTCCGTCACGAGGTTGATCCACAGAATCTGAAGCGGCAGCAGCGGCAGCGGCATGCCGAAAAAGGGCGCGAGCAGCACGAGCCACAGTTCGCCCGAGTTGCTCGTCAGGAGGTACTTGATGAACTTCCGGATGTTGTCGTAGATCACCCGGCCTTCTTCGACGGCGGACACGATGCTCGCGAAGTTGTCGTCGCGCAGCACCATGTCGGCGGCTTCCTTGGAGACCTCGGTGCCGCTGATGCCCATCGCCACGCCGATGTCGGCGCGCCGCAGGGCAGGGGCGTCGTTGACGCCATCGCCCGTCATGGCCACGACGTGGCGCTGGGACTGGAGCGACTGCACGATGCGGAGCTTGTGCTCCGGCGACACCCGGGCGAACACCGACGTGCGCCCGCACACGTCGCCGAGGGCGCGGTCGTCCAGTCCTTCGAGGGCCTGCCCCGTGACCACCGGCGTCTCCGCATCGCCGATTCCCAGTTGCGCGGCCACGAATCGCGCGGTCAGCGGGTGGTCGCCGGTGATCATCACCGGGCGGATGCCGGCCTGCCGGCACGTGGCCACGGCTTCTTTCACCTCGGGCCGAGGCGGGTCGCTCATGCCCACGAGGCCCACGAACACGCCCTCCCGTTCGAGGGTGTCGTCGTTGCCGGCCGGCGCGTCGAGGATACGAACCGACAGCCCCAGCACCCGCTTGCCGTCGCGGGCCAGCGCGTCGTGCGCACGCTGGATACGTCTGCGCAGGTCGTCGTCCATGGGCTGGGGCCGGCCGCCGACCCAGACCGCCGGCGAGATCGTCAGCAGGGGTTCCACCGCGCCCTTGGTGAATGCGACGTACTTGCGGGCGGCCAGAAGGGGTTCCAGGGACCACAGCGGTTCCAGTCCCCGCGGGGCCGCGACGGGCATCGCGGGCATCTCGTGCACGGTCGTCATGCGCTTGCGTTCCGAATCGAAGGGCACTTCGTTCGTTCTGGGGAACACGATCTCCAGGTCCGGTTTGCGCAGGTTGAAGCGGGCGGCGGCCACGACGAGCGCCCCTTCGGTCGGGTCGCCGATGGCGTGGAAATGCCGCGGCTGATCGGGCTGCGCCGCCAGCACGGCGTCGTTGCACAACGCGCTGCCGACCAGCAGGATCGTCAGAGCCGAATCGCCGCCGGGCACGGTCGCCAGGCCGGGCTCGAGGTCCACCGCAGGTGCGGCCTGGTGCAGGGGTTCGCTGATGTCCAGTCTCCGGCCGGCCACGTCGAGGATGGACACGGTCATCCGGTTCTCGGTGAGCGTGCCGGTCTTGTCCGAGCAGATCACGGTCACGGACCCGAGGGTTTCGACGGCGGGCAGTTTCCGGATGAGCACGTTGCGCGTGAGCATGCGCTGGGCGCCCAGCGCCAGTGCGATGGTGACGACCGCCGGCAGGCCTTCCGGGACGGCGGCCACGGCCATGCTCACGGCCGTCAGGAACATCAGCGTCAGGTCTTCGCCCCGCAGCAGCCCCGAGCCGAAGATGACGCCGACAAGCACCAGCGCAATAGCGGCCAGCGCCTTGCCCAGCTGGTCCAGCCGTTTCTGCAGTGGCGTGGATTCCCGTTCGACGCTCTGGATGAGATCGGCGATACGTCCGAGTTCCGTGCGCATGCCCGTGGCCAGGACCACCGCCACTCCGCGGCCGTACGTCACCAGGGTGCCCATGAACGCGAGGTTGCGCTGATCGGCAACAGGAAGATCGGGCTCCGTCAGTGTTTCGGATGTCTTGTCGACGGGCTCCGACTCTCCGGTGAGCGACGCTTCCTGGGTCCGCAGGTTGACGCACTCGATCAGCCGGCAGTCGGCCGGCACCATGTTGCCCGCTTCGAGCACCACCATGTCGCCGGGGACCACCTCCCGCCACGGGATTTCCGCGAGGCGCCCGTCCCGGCGGACGCGCACGACCGGCACCGCCAGCCGCCTCAGCATCGCCATCGCACGTTCCGCGCGGCGTTCGTGAAACAGGCCCAGCGCCGAGTTCAGCACGACGATCGCGACGATGGCGACGGCGTCTTTGAAGTCACGGAGGAAGGCCGACGCGACGGCGGCCACGATGAGCATGACGACCAGCGTGTCGGACACCTGCTCCCACAGCATGCGCCACAGGCTCTTCTGGTCCCGATCGGCGAGTTCGTTGGGGCCGTACTCGTCGAGGCGCCGCGCGGCTGCCACCGTATCGAGGCCCGACCCGGCATCGCTGTGCAGGCGCGCGACGATGTCCGCGGGCGGAAGGGTGTACCAGTCGTGCCGGGGAAGGGTATCGAACGTCAAGGCAACCTCATAAAGACGTAGCCTGCGCCCTGGATGTTCATTGTTCTCCCCCGCCGTTCCTGGCGCAAGGTCCAAGCAAACCAATCGGCCCGCCCGCCCGTCTACTCAGCGGGGAGAACGTCCAGTGACCAAGCGCCTGATGTGTGTGAGCGTCGTCCTGATGTTGAGTGGCGCGGCGGCAGGACCGGCGCGTGCCGACACGCATCGTCTGCCGGCGGCCGCCGGACGCGCCGCTCGTGATGCGGGTGCGCGCATCGAGGCCGCGGAGCTGACCGGGGCGTTGGCCGTGAAGCTGGACGGCGAATTGTCGGAGACGGCGTGGGATCTCGCCACGCCCATCGACGCATTCCTGCAGCGCGAGCCCCAGGAGGGCGCGGCCCCGTCCAGCCGGACCGAAGTGCGCGTGCTCTACGACAAGGCGTACCTGTATGTCGCCGTCAGGGCCTTCGACTCCGAACCGCAGAAGATCGTCGGCATCCGGACGCGACGCGACGCCAACTCTCCCTCGGACTACCTCGGCGTGTTTGTCGACAGTTACCACGACCGCCGGACGGGGTACATGTTCGGGGTCAACGCGGCAGGCGTGAAGAAGGATGCCTACTTCTTCAACGACGGAAACCAGGACGACAGCTGGGACGCGGTGTGGGATGTCGAGGTGACGACGGACGCGGAAGGCTGGAAGGCCGAGTTCCGCATTCCCTTCTCACAGCTGCGATTCGAGCCGGGCAAGCGGGACACGTTCGGGTTTGCCGTCTGGCGCGAGATACCGCGCGTCAACGAGATCGCGACGTGGCCCGTGCTCGCCAAGAGCCGTTCGGGTTTCGTCTCGCAGTTCGGTGAACTGGGCGGCCTGCGGCTCACCGGGGCGGCGAAGCGGCTTGAACTGACGCCGTACGTCGTGGGACAGGCACAGACGATGCCGACGGGGGACGGGAGTCCTTTCCTCAAGTCGCCGGATGGGTCGGGATCCCTCGGGGCCGACGTGAAGTACGCGCTGACGCCTGGCCTCACCCTGACCGGCACCGCCAATCCCGATTTCGGCCAGGTCGAAGCGGACCCGGCCGTCGTCAACCTGACGAGCTTCGAGACGTTCTACCAGGAGCGCCGGCCGTTTTTCGTGGAAGGCTCGGGCAACCTGCGGTTCGACCTCGACTGCAACGACGGCTCGTGCACGGGCCTGTTCTACTCGCGCCGTATCGGCCGGCAGCCTCGCGGGTATCCTGACGTGCCCGACGGCGGGTACGCGTCGGTGCCGCAGCAGACCACGATCTTCGGCGCCGCCAAGGTGACGGGCCGCGCGGGGGCATTCTCGGTGGGCGGACTGACAGCGCTGACGGCGGAAGAGCGCGCGGATGTCGCCTTCGGCCTCCAGCAGACCGCCTACACCGTCGAACCCCTGACCAATTACACGCTCGCCCAGGCCAAGCGCGAGTTCTCGAACCAGTCGTCGCTGGGTTTCATGTTCACCAACACCGCCAGGAGGCTGAATGACGACGTGTCGTTCCTGCCGTCCGGCGCCACGACGGGCGGGGTGAACTGGGACTGGCGCCTCAAGGACAGGCGGTACTCCCTGACGGGGTACTGGGCGGGCAGCAGCGTCCGCGGCAGCGCCGAGGCCATTGATGCGCTGCAGACCAGCGCCGTCCACAACTACCAGCGCCCGGATGCCGCGCACGTCGAGTACGACCCTGCACGGACAGTGATGAACGGCCACGCGGGCATGCTGGGGTTCCAGAAGATCGGCGGGAAAAAAGTACGGTTCAGCCTGGTGGGCAACTACAAGTCACCTGGATTCGATGTCAATGATGTCGGGTACGTCCGGCGTGCCGACACCATCCAGCAGTCCGGTTGGGTCCAGTTCCGCTGGGACACGCCAACGCGGGCGTTCCGGACCTTCCGACTGAACCTCAATCAGTGGGCCGGCTGGAACTTCGACGGCGACCGGCGATCCGCCGGCTTCAACGTGAACGCCCACATCGTGCTCAAGTCCAACTGGTCGGCTGGCGCCGGCACGAACTTCAATGACGCCGTCGTCGACGACCGTTCAACCCGCGGCGGGCCGTCTTTCCGGTCGACGCGCGGCGGCAACGTCTGGTACTACCTCAACACGGATGAACGGAAGGCCCTCAACGGCGGCTGGATGGGGTACTACTTTCGGGACGAGCAGGGGTCGGTGGAATACGGGTTCGACCCGGAAGTCACGTGGCGGCCGACGTCGTTCCTCAGCCTCAGCGGCGGCGTACACTACTCGAAATCCAACGACGACACCCAGTGGGTCGACAACATCGACGGCGCGTCATCGACGCACTACGTGTTCGGCCGGATCCGGCAGACCACCGTGGCCCTGACGACGCGGGTCAACTACACGATTACCCCGAATCTGACCGTGCAAATCTACGCGCAGCCCTTCGTGTCGGCCGGCGAATACAACGAGTTCAAGGAACTGGTCAGGCCCCACGCGCAGCCCTACGCGAGCCAGTTCGCGCCCTATGCTTACGGCGGCAATCCGGACTTCAACTACCAGTCGCTGCGCATGACCAACGTCCTGCGCTGGGAGTACAAGCCCGGTTCGGCGCTCTACGTGGTCTGGCAGCAGGGCCGGGAGACGGTGCATGAGCAGCGGCGTTTCGATTTCAGCCGCGACGTCAGCGACGTCTTCGGCCTTCCGGCTTCGAACGTGTTCCTGGTGAAGTTCTCGTACTGGCTCAACTTCTAGAGGCTAGAGGCTAG
This sequence comes from uncultured Vicinamibacterales bacterium, assembly GCA_964372095.1. Taxonomy (GTDB): domain Bacteria; phylum Acidobacteriota; class Vicinamibacteria; order Vicinamibacterales; family JAKQTR01; genus CAYJPV01. The sequence continues at coordinate 30,191 of CAYJPV010000017.1, forward strand.
AGGCTAGAGGCTAGGGCTATAATCCTCCTGAGCCCCCTGGTGGCGAGAGGAGGATGTCCCATGTTGACGCTCAAGACCATCCTCGTACCGACCGACTTCAGCGAAGCGTCGCAGTCCGCCCTCGAGTACGCAAAGGGGCTGGCCGCGGCCTTCGGGTCGACTGTCCATGTCGTCCACGTGATGGAGGATCTGCTGGCGCACGCCTGGTCCGCCGAGGTCTACGTGGCATCGATGCCGAATCTCCGCGAGGAGATCGAGAAAGAAGCCCAGGAGCGCCTGGCCGCGATGCTGACCGATGACGACCGGACCCGGTTCAGGGCCATGACCGTCATCGTGGCGGGCAACCCGTTCCTCGAGATCGTCCGGTACGCCAAAGCCAACGCCGTCGATCTCATCGTCATGGGCACACACGGCCGGGGACCAATCGCGCACATGCTGATGGGCAGCGTGGCGGAAAAAGTCGTGCGCAAGTCCCCGTGCCCGGTGCTCACGGTCCGCGACGCGCAACACGACTTCATCATGCCCTAGTGGCATGACCGATGCGGTACCCGTGTACAACACGAGAGGGATGAGGCGCGACGTGCGCGCCCCATCCCTCGTCTGTCTCTGCCGGTGTCGTGCCTACTTCTTGGTGACCGGCGCCTTGCCGAGGCTGATCAAGTTCGCGAAGAGCTGATACGCGCCTTCGGTCCCCGCCGGGGCCTGCCTCCAGAGGGCGAGACCGAGGTAGACCCAGCGGCCCTTGCCCACGCGCGCCTCGACGAGCGAGCCGAGCTTGACTCCCGCGTTGTCCACGAACGGGTCTTCCATCTGGATGAGATCCACGTACTTCGGATCCTTCTCACCCAGGAAGTAGAGGCCCCGTTCCTGCGCCCAGCCCTTCCATGCGGACTCGCCGATCGTGTTGGGGTAGGTAAACACCGGGTGATCCGGCACGAGTACCTTGACTGGAGCGTGCTCGTCGGTGACGCGTCCCCGTCCCACCTGCGCCGGATACGGGCCGTACTGCGCCCGATTGAACTCCATCTTGTTGTACTGAATGATCACCGTCCCGCCCCGTTCGGCGAAGTCGAGCAGGCGGCGGTTGTAGGCTCGCAGGTCCTGGCGCCGTTCGTACGCCCGGACTCCGGTCATGATGACGTCGTACCTGGACAGGTCGCCCCACGCCAGTTCGGCCGGCCCGAGGAAGTCGACGTTCGCGCCCAATTGTTCGAGGGCGGGCGGCACCTGGTCGCCGGCACCGATGATATAGCCAAGGCGGATGTTGGGCGTCACCTTGACGTCCATGACTTTGAGAGCCGTTTCGGCCGGCTTGATGACCTGACGGCGCTGGATGTGCGGGTAGTCGATCTCCTGGTAGCCGCTGGTGAACTGCTCGCCGCCCGTGGCGGTTGAGGTGGCCACCGCGCGCAGTCTGTAGTCGCCGTGTTTCGCCGTGGCGGGCACCGTGACGGTGAAACGGACCGTGAGGGACTCATCCTCGGCGGCGAACTCGAGCGGTGCCGTTGCGGGGACGACGCTCCAGCCGACGGGCGCCTCGATGGCCAGGCTGGCCCGTGTCGCGGTCTTCATCCCGCTGGTGACCGAGACCTGGATCTCGCGGTCGACCGGCCTGGCCGATCCTCCGGGCACGACCGCCCTCTCCGGCGTCGTTCTGACCGAGAAGGCAGGCACCACGTTCAGTTCCATCCGCTTTTCGCCGAGGAGGATGTCCTTGACGTAACGGAACTGCACGGGCAGTTCGCGCGTGATGTCCACGCCGCCCGCCTTCAACCGGAAGGTGACCCGGAACGGCGTCGGCCGGAACGGGGCTCCGAACGGCACGTCATCCGGGAAGATGTCGAGGGCGTCCTTCGGGTCCGGGCGGTTCCAGTACTCGTCGGTCCAGTACCGCGTCGTGAGCCCGGCGTTGGCCGGTATCTTCAGGTCGGCCACGCAGGTATAGACGCCGTCCGTCTTCACGACTCCCGGGGTGCATGTCGACGAGCCGTCGAAGCCGGCGATCGACACGGCCGTCACATCCACCTCCGACGCGCCCCGGTTCACGGCCGCGAGGGACAGTTTGACGGGCTGGCCGGCGACGACGAGGCCGTCGTCAGCGATAGCCTCGAAGACGAGGTGGTATGCCGCAAAGACCGCGTTCTGGTAGTCCTGCTCCTTGACGCCGAGACGGTAGTCGAGTTCGAATCGCGCCCCGTCGCTCAGCCCCATGGAGCCCAGTTGCGCACGCAACGACCGGAGGGCGGTCAGGCCCGCCACGATGGGTTCCGCCGTGGCCGCGTCACCTGCGGTGTCGAAGGCCTTCTGTGCCCGCTGGGCGGCGTCCGAGATGGCCGCGAGGCCGGAGGTCAGCGCGGCCGGCGGGTTGGGGCCCGCATACTGTGCCAGCGCGACGAGGCGCGTGTCGACGCCGTCGAACAGGCACGTTTCGTCCTTGTCCTTCTGGCCGGGGATCGTCGTCTCCACCAGTTCGTAGCGCGATGGGCCACCCCCCCGGCCGCCGCCCAGCCCTCCCGGGAGTGGCATCAACTGGCCCATACCCTGGCACTTGTGATTGCTGCGCGCGTCCGCGCCGACTTCGGCGTACGTGCGGCCGAGCAGCGGGTCATAGATCCCCGCATCCACCGTTGTCCTGACGCCGGGAGGGGGTGCCGGCGGGGGTGCGCCGGGCGCTGCGCCAGGCACACCAATGGCGCCCATCCCACCCGTAAAGTACAGCTTCTTGGCCTGCCAGGGCCGCAGCCCGGCCTTGATCTGCTCCGGGTACTGGGCCGGGTCTGCGGCCGCGAGGAAGGCCTCCCTGGTGAGGATGGTCTGTGCCTGGTGGGCCCGGTCTCCGCCCCGGTTGCCCTGCAGGTTCATGGTGAGCACGACGTCGGGCCGGAACGTGCGGATGAACCGCACGTAGTCGCCGACCAGTTCCTTGCGATTCCACTTCTCGATGATCTCGGGCGGGCTGAAGGAGTAGCCGTAGTCGATGGCGCGGGTGAACCACTGCTCGGCGCCGTCGAGCCGATGGGCGGCCATCAGTTCGGACGTGCGGAGCACGGCGATATCCTGAAACAGCTCGGGGCCGATCTCGTTCTGGCCGCCGGCGCCTCTGGTCGTGTGAATGTCGACCGAGCGGAGTCCCCGCCCGTGCGTGTACATGGCGAACAGCGCATTGTGTTCGTCGTCGGGATGGGCGGCGGTCTCGAGGAACGTGCCGCTGACGTTGAGCCGGCGGATGGCCAGGCCCAGCGCGACGTGCCCGTTGTCCGGAGAGATCAGCGGCACGTGCCTGGTCTGTGCCTGCGGAGGTCCGCTGGCCACGGTGAGGACCAGGAGCACCAGGAGTGGAACGAGGGTCGCTGTGCGTTTCATTGGTGGTCCCTGATGGAGCTTGAGGTTGGGGGGCGGATTGTCACATGGGGCATGGGCATGGGTAGGGACAAGGGGCAAGGGGCAAGGGGCACAGAATTCCTGCCTTTCCCTTGTCCCTAGTACCTGGCCCCTGGCCGCACGCCGCAAGCCGTTAGAAGATCACCTTGACCCCGAGCTGCAACTGGCGCTGCTCGTAGCCGCTGGTGGCGGGGAACCCGTCCCCGGACGACGGAATCGCCGACAGCGGGACGCCCAGGGTGTCGGTGGTCACGACGCTGTTCACGCCGGCCCACTGTACCGTGTTGAACAGGTTCTTGACCTCGGCGGTGAACTGCATTTCCACTGTGTTCCACACCGGGAACTTGCGCGAATACCGCAGGTCGACGTTCTTGCGGGCGGGCAGACTGAGCGAGTTGCGGGTCACACCCACGGGGCGATCGCCGGACGTGTTGTCGTTGGTGAGTTCGCGGTTGCTCCGGACGTTCACCGGAATGCCGCTGGCAAATTGGAGAGCGATGCCGAACTGGTTGTGGTTCAGAATGGCGCCGAGGACGCCGTCCACATTGAAGGTCGGCTGGGCGACGATGCTTCCGGAGAACGTGTGGCGCTGGTCGAGGATATTGGGCCCGCGGTCGAATTCAAGGTCCAGGAGGTTGGTGCGGCCGCCCACGTCGCCCTGGACCGAGAGCGTGCTCGTGACCGGCGCATTGTCCCGGCTCTGGCCGAGGGTGTAGGCCAGGTCGAACTGGAACCCCTTGGAGAAACGCCGCGTCACCTGCAGCGTCATCGCTTTGTGGTCGCCGTCGCCGATCGCCTGCACCATGTTGATGACGTTGTAGCGCGGATCCAGGCGCGTGGCGGCGCTGACGGCCGTGCTGAAGATGGGCCGCCCGTCGGACAACGTTCCCGTCGGATTGATCGGGTTGATGTTGGTGATGATCGGCAGGTTCCAGAACTTCACGTACGACGCGCCGATGCCGATCGCGTACCCCGAACCGACGGCTTTTTCGATCTGCACGTTGTTCTGCCAGCTGCGGGCGGTGCGGAAGTCCGGGTCCACCGTGGCGGCGGCGTTGGGCTGGGCGCCGCTGCCGGCGGACAGGACCGCCGGGAACGCCGGGGCGCCGAGGGTGGTCGGCGAGAAGGTGGCCGACGCCCGGGCGTTGGTGCCGTCGTTCTGCAGGGCCTGTTCGTAGATCGCGTTGAGCGGCTGGTCGTACATCAGACCGCTGTTGGCGCGCACGACCAGCCGCTGGTCATGGGTCACGGTCCACACCACGCCCACGCGCGGCTGGATGTTGTCCTTGTCCTTCGTGAAGCTGCGCGACGACACGAGGGGCGCGGACCCGTTGGCCTCGGGCGGCGAAGCCAGGTCATAGCGCACGCCGTACAGCAGCTTGACGTTCGGTTTCAGGCGCCAGTCGTCCTGCGCGAACAGGGCGAGCATGTTCGTGGAGTACTCGAGGCCGGGCGCGCCGAAGTACTGCGTGAAGCCGGAGTACGCGAACGGATTGACGCCGTTCCGGGCGGCCAGGTAGTTGGCCACCGACGAGAACGTGTAGAGCTGGTACTGGGGCACGGTCCGGGTGTCTTCGACGTACTGGAAGCTGAATCCGGCCTTGAAGGAGTGATTGCCGCGAATATACGTGAAGTTGTCAATCAGCTGGGTGATGCCCTGGGTGAACCCGAACCCGGCGTCCGAGGCCGAGGCGATGGGCCCGCCGAAGTTCGCGGCGCCTGAGATGTTGATGGCGGGCCCGGTGCCGGCGGCGGACCCGGGTGCCCGGCTCTGGTCGCGCGTGGCGTACTGCACGCGCAGTTCGTTGAGCACGTTCGATCCGAAGGTGCTCACCAGCTGCGCCGCCACGGAATGTTGCCGGTCGGTGAAGTCCGTGCCCCGCTGGGTGGACGTCAGCCCGCCGCCGACGTTGTTGGTAATGAAGTTGTCGAAGTAGATGTACCGGATCGTCGCGCGGTTGGACGCGTTGATCTGATGGTCGATCTTGCCGATGAAGAACTTCGTATCCCCGACGGCCGGCATGTAGCCCGGTTCGGTGAGGCCCAGCGCGGCCTGGTTCGCCTGGGAAATCGTGATCACGCGGCTGCCCGAGAGATCCCGTTTCGTGCGCTCGAACCCCGCGAAGAAATGAGTCTTGTCCTTGACGACCGGTCCGCCCAGATCCACGGTGAACAGATTGACATCGACCGGCGGTTTGGTCGCGGCCGTCGAGAAGAACGGCTTCTCGGCGAAGGCGTCCTCCTGGAACCGGTAGCTGGCCTGGCCTTTCACCCGGTTCGTGCCAGACGGGGTAATCGCGTTGTAAATCAGTCCCATGGTCTGACCGAACTCGGGCGCGTACCCCGTCGTGATGATCTTGACCTCCCGGATCATCACTTCCGACATCGGCATCTGCCGCAGGCCGGCGCGATCTTTTTGCGTGTTGTCGTTCCCGTCGATCTGGTAGTTGACGCGGAGCAGGGCCCCGTTGGCCGTCAGGCGCGGCACGCCGAACTCCTGCGTCTCGAACCCGACCACGCCCGGCTGCAGCAGGGCGAAGTTGTAGGGATTGCGCGACGTCAGGGGCAGTTCCTTGATTTCCCGTTCGTTCAGCGTACGGCCCTGATCGATGCGCCCCATGTCGACCAGGGGCGCGTCGGCCGTGACCGACACCACCTCGCTGACCTCGCCGACGCCGAGCACGATGTCGATGACCGCCGACTGACCGGCGCTCAGCCCGATGCCCAGCCGCTCGGAGGTCTTGAACCCCGCGAGCTCGGCTGCCACACGATACGTACCCAGGGGCAGCAGCGGGGCCCGGTACAGCCCGCTCTCGTTGGTGACGACCGTCCGGGTCGTGCCGGTATCGGTGTTGGTCACCGTGACGGACACGCCGGGCAGCACGCCGCCGGAGTTGTCACGGACCGTGCCTTCGATGGTGCCGTTGATGGACTGCGACTGGGCAAACGCCAAGGGGGCGATTCCCAGGCACAGCAAGGCGAGTACTGTGCTGCGGATTAGATAACGCATCTCGGGGATTCTCCAGGTGTAGGCAGGGAAGTTGACGGTTGTTGCGAAAGAGAAGGACCCGCCCCGGCTGGATGAAGGCGGAGGCGCGAGGAGGAGGATCGCGCCACCGGCATCCAGCCGAGGTGGGCCTGTCCGAATGGGGTGCCGGAGTGCGGGCCGACCGGTCTGGCGTGCCTCCTCATACCGGCCCCGCAGTGGTAGGCTTCTGCCGGCGTGACCGGAGCGTGTGAGCAGGGAGCCGCCCGGCCTGAACGACCTGGCGCCGGCCGTCCACGCGCAGGATCGCGTCGGACAAGGCGCGATTCGCGAGCCGCAGGGCCGAGAGGACGCTGCCGAAAAGCTGGGCGTCGCCGCCCAGCGCCGTGGCCCGAATCAGCGGCTGATTGGGGACGACGTGCTCAACGACCTGGCGCAGGGGCTCCAGGAGTTGTTCGCCGACCTGACCAATGCCGCCACCAACGACGACCAGGGCCGGGTCCAGCGTGGTCACGATGTTGGCGACGGCGACGCCAAGGATCGTGGCGACATTCGTCACGAGCCGGGAGGCTGCCAGGTTGCCCTGACGGGCCGCCGCGAACAGGGCGGTGATGTCGCCGTCGCCGTCGGCCTGCGCCTGGCGGCGCCAGGCGCGGGCGATGGCGGCGGCACCGACGTGATGCTCCAGGTAGCCCTGCGACCCGAAGTCCCGCCGCCACCGCGTGTGCTCCAGCAGGAGGTGGCTGATTTCACCTGCATACCACTGGCTGCCCCGGTGAATACGTCCATCGATCATGATGCCCGCGCCGACGCCGCGCCCCAGGGCGATGAAGACGAAGTTGGGCTCTCCGCGGGCGCAGCCGAGCCAGTACTCGCCGAGCGCGGCCATGTTGACGTCGTTGTCGACTGCCACGGGCACCGCAAACTCCCGGGTCAGCACGTCCTTGAGCGCCACGTCCTTCCAGCCGCGCAGGTTGGCGGCCTCGATGACGATGCCCCGGCGCACGTCGGTCATGCCAGGCGCGCCGACTCCGATGGCGACGAGAGGCGGCCGGCTGGCCTGGCCGTTGAAGAGCGTGCGGATGCCGGTGCAGATCTGGTGCATCACCCGGGCGGGAGCCGGGTTGCCCGTGGGTTCCGTGCGGCGGGCGAGCACCTGGCCACCGAGATCCGCCAGCGCGTACCGCACCGTCGTCGAACCCAGATCGATGCCGACCACGCAGCCGTAATCGGCGACGAAGCTGACGAGCGTGGCCCGCCGGCCGCCGGTCGACACGTCCTGGCCGACCTCGCGTAGCAGCCCGCGGGTGATGAGGCTGTCGACGAGGGCCGACACCGCCGGCGGACTCAGATGCGTCCGTTTGGCGAGGCTTGCCCGGGAAATCGGACCGGTGCGCCGCACGGCATCCAGGATGCGGATGGCGTTAAGGCGGCGCATGGCCGTCGGGTCGATCTTCCGGATGGTGGAGGAGTGGTCGTGTTCGAAGTCGAGCGGGGCGTTGTCGTCGGCCATGAGAGTGTACTTAAAACGCCGACTTAATAAAGACTTCTAACTAACTTGTACATTATTTTATGCGCTATCCACTGTTGCGTCAAGTTCGTAGTGACATTCTGGGATACACTTGCCAATTGCCATTCGCCGGACGTGACCATGACGTACCTTCCGCGCACCGCCGCCAACAGGACATGTTCACGGGCGAGAAGCAGATAGAAGTGAACGTCGTGCCGGCCTTCTCGGTGGCGACGATTCCCACGCTGGCGATCGTCCCGTCCGCCTCAGCGCGAGTCGCCGTCTCCCGTGAGGACGAATCGCGCTCCGTGCGGTTCTCGGCGTCGCGGCCGGGCACGGCGGGACAATGACAATAAGGGGCAGGCTCACCCGAGGCCTGCAGAGACCAACACGGAGGGGATATGCGTACCAGGACATGGCCGGGAGTGGTCGTTGGCGTCGGCGCGGTCATTGCGTTAGGCCTGGGTGTGGCCACGCTCACGGGCCAGGGTACCGGGACCAATCAGGCGCCCGGGCAGGCGGGTCCACCCGCCGGGCGGCGCGGGCCCTCGCTGCCGACGGCGACAATCCAGCACGGGCAGGAATGCCCTCCGGGCATGACCGAGACGCGGCCGGGACGCTGCACGGCGCCTGAGTTCCCGGCGCCGTCAATTCTGGACTACCGGCCGAGAAACACCCTGGTGACCGAAGAGCACCTCGTACCCAAGGCGAAGTACCCGGTCATCGACATCCACAGCCACACAGGCCCGACTCCCGAGACGATCGAGCGCCTGATCGGCGAGATGGATGCCATGGGGCTGCAGGTGCTCGTGAACCTGACTCCGGGTGCCGACCCGGCGGTGGTCAAGCAGAAGGTGGACTACATCAAGGCGAGCAAGTACCCGGACCGCTTCAGGGTATTCGCGAACGTCATCTGGAACGGGGCCGGCGGGCCGGGCTGGACCGAGAAGGCCGTGGCCGACCTCGAAGCCTCCATCAAGAACGGCGCCATCGGCCTCAAGATCGCGAAAAACCTGGGCCTGCAGGCCAAGAAGGCGGACGGCACGCGGCTGAAAGTCGACGACCCCGTGCTGAAGCCCATCTGGGACCTGTGCGCACGCTTGAATGTTCCGGTGCTGATCCACACCGCCGAGCCCCAGGAGTTCTTCTCGCCGCTCGACTACCACAACGAGCGCTGGCTGGAGCTCGCCCTCTTTGCCGATCGGCGGAACTACATGCCGGGGTCGCCGACGTTCAGGGAATTGCAGGGTGAGCGCGACCGGATGTTTGCCGCGAACCCGAAGACCCGATACATCGGCGCCCACTTCGCCTACTACGGCAACGACCTCAAGACCGCCGCCGCCCTGCTCGACAGACAGCCGAACGTCGTCCTCGAAGTGTCGGCCGTGCTGTACGACTTCGGGCGTCAGCCCCGGGCCGCTCGTGAGTTCTTCATCAAGTATCAGGACCGCGTGTTGTTCGGCAAGGACTCGTACGCGGCGAACGAGTTTCCGTACTACTGGCGGGTGTTCGAGACGAAGGACGAGTACTTCGACTACTACCGCGATTACCACGCGTTCTGGAAGCTCTACGGCATGGACCTGCCGGATGACGTGCTGAAGAAGGTCTATTACAAGAACGCGCTTCGGGTTGCCCCGGGGCTGCCTCAGGCGGGATTCCCGAAGTAGCTGCTAGAATTACTGGACACTTTATGACATTCGCTCCTGAATACGTGTCGCTCGTGCTCAACGAGAACTTTGAGGATGCGAAAGCGCTGTTCCTCGAGCCGTTGATGGCCCTCCATTACGCGCACCTCGTCATGCTCGTCGAGCAGGACATCGTGTCGGCCCCGGACGCCCGCGCCATCCGCCGCGCCCTCGATGGCATCGATCTGGCTGCGGTCCGAGAAACCGTCTACGACGGCACCTACGAGGACCTGTTCTTCTATCTCGAGGAGCAGCTGGTCGCCGCCTGCGGCAAGGACGTGGCCGGCCGCCTGCACACCGCCCGAAGCCGCAACGACATCGACATGACGCTGTACCGGATGCGGCACCGGCAGTACCTGCTGGCAGTCACCCAGGCCTGCCTGGGTCTGCGCGAAGCGCTCATCGATCTCGCCGACCGCAACCGGGATACCGTCCTCGCCCTGCACACGCACACACAGCCGGCCCAGCCGTCCACCGTCGCCCACTACATGCTGGCGATGATCGAGCAACTCGAACGGGACGCGACCCGCCTCAAGGCCGCGTTCGCGACCACCAACCGTAACCCGCTGGGCGCGTGCGCGATCACGGGCACGGGGTTCAACATCGACCGGCACCTGACCAGTCGCCTGCTCGGATTCGACGGGCCGACCGGCAACACGTACGGGAGCATCGCGACAGCCGACTTCCTGCTGGAGAATGTGACCAGCACCGCGGTGCTCATCGCCGGGCTGGGGCGATTCGTGCAGGACATGCTGCTCTGGTCGACGGTCGAGTTCGGGTACCTGCGGCTCGGCGATGGCTTTGTCCAGGGCAGCAGCATCATGCCGCAGAAACGCAACCCCGTGGCGCTGGAACATGCGCGGGCGATTGGCAGCAAGGCCCTCGGGCAAGCGACGGCGATCGTCTTGGCCGTCCACAATACGCCCTTCGGAGACATCGTCGACACCGAAGACGATCTGCAACCCCTCGTGGACAGGATGTTCCACGACGCCGCGCGCGCCGTGACGCTCGTCGGCGCGGCCCTGCGCAGCGCGACGTTCGACACGGCGTGTCTGGAACGGCGCGCAGGCGAAGCCTGGGTGACGATCACCGAACTGGCCGACACGCTCGTGCGGGAACACGGCCTGGCCTTCGATGTGGCCCACGGCATCGCGCGCCGGGTGGTGGCCGCGCGGACGGCCGACCCGCAGGCGGGTCTGGGCGGCGTGGTCGCGGCGGCAGCCCGCGACCTGGCTGGTGTGACGATTGAGTATACCGACGAGCAACTGGCGGACGTGCTCAGCCCCCGGCATTTCGTCGCCGTGCGGACGACACTCGGTGGCCCGGCGCCTGCGGTCACCGGGCCCGCGTTGCGCGAGGCGCGCGAGGCGCTCGAGGCCGACCGGGCGTGGCTGGCGTCCCGCCGGGACGCGCTGCAGGCGGCATCGGACGAACGAGCGGCGCGAACGAGGAGCCTATGACGAACGTGCCCCGTCCCGTGGTGCTGGATGACGAGGCCCGGCGGTTCCTGAAGGGGACCGGCGTGCGCGTCATCCTGTTTGAAGTCGCGGTGCTGGCCGCCGTGTGGTTCTTCCAATCCTGGTTCGGGCGCTGACATGCATCCCATCGATTGGGCCGTCGTGCTCGTCTACTTCGTCTGGATCGTCTGGGACGGCCTCAGGCGATCCAAGGCCACTCACGAGATCGAAGGGTACTTCCTCGCCAACCGGTCGTTGCCGTGGTGGGCCGTGGGGCTCTCGGTCATGGCCACGCAATTGTCGGCGATCACGCTCGTCGGCACGACGGGGCGGGGGTACGCCGAGGGCATGAGCGTGCTGCAGCTCTACCTGGGCCTGCCCCTCGCCATGGTCATCCTGTCGGTGACCGTCGTGCCCTTCTTCTACCGGGCCGGCGTGTTCACGGCGTACGAATACCTCGAGCGCCGGTTCGACGCCCGTACCCGCACGCTGGCCAGCGTGCTCTTCCAGGTGTCACGCAGCCTGTCGTGCGGCGTCGTCATCGCCGCGCCGGCCGTCATCCTGTCCGTCGTGCTCGGATGGAACATCACGCTGACCACGTTGGGCATCGGGATCCCGGCCGTCCTGTATACGATGGTCGGCGGCGTCCAGGCCGTGACGTGGACCGACGTGAAGCAGATGGGCGTCATCCTGCTCGCTGTCGGTTCGGCGGTGGTCCTGCTGCTGCTCCAGTTACCCGACGAGGTCTCGTTCGCCGGCGCTCTGCACCTGGCCGGGTCCACCGGACGGCTGCAGGCGCTCGACTTCCAGTGGGACCCGACCAAGACCTATACGTTCTGGTCGGGGATGATCGGCGGGCTCTTCCTGATGCTGTCGTACTTCGGCTGCGACCAGAGTCAGGTGCAGCGATATCTCACCGCCAAGTCGGTCGGTGAAGGCCGCCAGTCCCTGCTGATGAGCGGCTACTGGAAGATTCCGCTGCAGTTCCTCATTCCCCTGATCGGCGTGCTGATTTTCGTGTTCTTCGTCTTTCACCAGCCGCCCATGCTCTTCAGCGGGCAGCACGACCGGGCCGTGCGCGCCAGCGCGCGCGGAGCAGAGTACGTGGCTTACGAACGGGAGTTCCAGGCGGCGTTCGAGGTCAGACGCGCGGCGGGCGTGGCCGTCGCGGCGGCGCAACGCACGGGCGACGAGGCTGCCACCGCTGCTGCCGAAGACACCTTCAGCCGTGCGGACGCGGCCATGGCGGCGGTCCGGACGAAAGCGACGGGCCTCGTGCGTGACGTCTCGGGGGACACGCAGTGGGGCGACGTGAACTACGTGTTTCCCACGTTCGTCACGGAGCACATGCCCATTGGGCTGGTCGGGCTGATCATCGCGGCGATCTTCGCGGCAGCCATGTCCACGATTGCCGCCGAGCTGAATTCCCTCTCGACGGCGACGATCATCGACGTCTACCGCAGGTTCCTGAAGAAGGACGGCAGCGACCGCCACTATCTGACGGTGTCCAAGCTGGTGACCGGGTGGTGGGGCCTCGTCGCCTGCGTCGCCGCGCTCTTCGCGACGTCGCTGGGGCCGCTGATCGATGTGGTGAACCGGTTCGGATCGTTCTTCTACGGATCGCTGCTCGGCGTGTTCATCCTGGCGATCGGCACCTCCCGGGCCACGAGCCGCGGCGCCTTCTGGGGCCTGCTCTCCGGCATTGCCGTCGTCGCCGTCGTCGCCTTCACGACCCCCATCGCCTTCCTGTGGCACAACGTGGTCGGGGCCGGCACGGTCGTGGTGGTGGGGTTGGGGATCAGTACGGTGGAGAGACGAGGGAAGTAGGCAGTAGACAGTAGACAGTAGAAGCAAGAAGCAAGAAGCAAGAAGCAGGGCCGCCCGGTGTGTCACCGGGCGGCCCGTCCTGTCTCAGCCGATGGCCGAAAGCCGAAAGCCGATCGTCCCTACCGCGCCTTGGCTCCCTTGACGTACTTGTCGAACCACGCCACCCACTCGTACATCACGTGCAGGTTGGATTCGCGCGAGGCGTAGCCGTGTGACTCGAGGGGCAGGGTGACGTAACGAACCGTGGCCCCGTGGCCCTTCAGTGCCATGTAGTACCGTTCCGACTGGATCGGGAACGTCCCCGAGTTGTTGTCCGCCTCGCCGTGGATGAGCAGGATCGGCTCGTTCACCTTGTGCGCGTAGTTGAACGGCGACATCCGGGAATACACCTGCGGCACCTCCCAGAACGTCCGCTGCTCGTTCTGGAAGCCGAAGGGCGTCAGCGTCCTGTTGTAGGCGCCGCTGCGGGCGACACCCGCACGGAAGAGATCCGAGTGCGCCAGCAGGTTGGCGGTCATGAAGGCGCCGTAGCTGTGGCCCGACACGCCAATCCGATCACGATCCGCCACCCCCATCTGGACGATCTTGTTGACGGCCGCTTCGGCGCTGGCCACGAGCTGTTCCACGTAGGTGTCGTTGGCGGTCTCGCCGGATCCGACAATGGGCATCGTGGGATTGTCCATGACACCGTATCCCTGCGTCAGGAACAGGAGGTGCGACGCTCCGCCAATCGTCGTGAAGCGGTTCGGCGAACCGCTGACCTGGCTGGCCGTGTCGGCATCCGCGAACTCGGCCGGATACGCCCACAGCACGAACGGCAGCCGGGTGCCCGCCTGATAGCCTGGCGGCAGATACACCGTGGCCGACAGCTTCACGCCGTCCGGACGGTCATACGTCACGAACTGCTTCTGGATGCCGGTCAGTTGCGGGGCGGGATCCCTGAACGCCGTGAGGGCGGCCTTCGTGCCTGCGGCCAGATCGCGCAGGAAGTAGTTCGGGTAGTCCGTCTTCGTCTCCCACCTCGTCAGCAGTCTCTTGCCATCGTCACTCAGGATGGCGCTGACCGTTTCATAACTCTTGTCGTCGCACTGGAACACCCGTTCTTTCACGAGGGTCTTCACGTTCATGCGATCGAGAAACGGCCGGTCGCCGTCTTTCGATGCGCCGTTCCCTGAAAGGAACACCGAGTCGCCGACCTGCATGATGGTGCTGTCACCCGAGCCACCGCCGCGGCCGCCGGCGCCCGCACCCGTGCGGCTGACCGGGGAGCCCGGGTCGGCGTACCGGTCGGCCGACCGGCGTTCCTGCCACTTGCGCGGTGCCGCGCCGGGCGCGTCGATGATCCACGTGCGCGTCATGCGCGTCGCGCGGTCCGACTCGGTGAGGAACACCACGCCCTGCTCGGTCCAGGCCATGGCGCCGGCGCGCCACTGGGTCTTGATGAACTCCGCGGGATTGCCGGTGAAGGGCGCCTTCAGCATCTGCACCTGATCGCGGAATGGCACCGTCGTCCGGGGATCGCCCCCGTCGAGCGTGTCCATCCAGACCAGCGTGGCGGGGTCTGTCGGGACCCAGCGAAATCCCCGCGGGCCGGGTGCGATGCCGCCGATGGGCGTCCCTTCGCTCGAGGGCAGGTCCGCCAGCGCGCGGACGACCTTGCCGCTCCGGTTCCAGACCTCGAACGCGCGCGGGAATCCGCCGGCGGTAATCAGCCGCGAGAACGGGCGCTTGGTCTTCGAGACCAGGAGGTGCGACCCGTCCGGTGACACCGCCATGGTGCCGAAGATGGCGGGCGTGCCGACCGGTGTCTTGACACCGGCCGTGGTCACGAACGCAAGCTGTGCCGTGAAGTAGTACTCGAAGAGGGTCTCGTCGTACGCGGAGGTGAGCAGATCCTGAAAGGTCGGCGACGGAGCCGCCCGGCCCGCGGTCTCCTGAATGCGCGGGCCTGTCGGCACGGCCGGCGGGGCCGGGACGGGACCGCGGCCGTCCCGGACGAAGCCGCACAACAGCGACGCGCTGTCGTGGAGCCAGTTGCAGCCTGTGAGGCCGTTGATGTTCGCGCCCGTCAGGGCCTTCGCCTGGGCCGTTGCGACGTTGACGGCCCAGAGTTCGATACCGGCGGACCGGGTCATGAAGAACGACAGCCACTTACCGTCGGGTGAAAAGGCCGCGGCTGAGACACGCGATTCAGCCGGGAGGGCCACCTTGGTTTCTTTCCCGTCACCGACGGTCTTCAGCGTGATGCCGTACGTCGTCTGGGCGCCGTAGGGCCCGTTCGTCCGCGGGTTGACGCGCGCGCCGGCCAGTCGAAGCATGGGTTCGGCCATGTCCGCGATACGTGGCATGCTCGTCCGTTCGAGCAGCGCCATCACCGTACGCGTGGGGCTGACGATGCCCGTGGGCGGCGGCGGCGCATCGAGAATGTCGACGATGACCTTGGGGGGCACCTGGTAGCCCGCCTCGAGTTGAGCCGACGCCTGGGCCGCAGCGGCGGCAGGCAGCATGGCGGTCACGGCGAGGATCACGGCACCGGCGAGCCAGCCCGGCCGGGAGTGAGTCTGAACAGGGACGACCTTCATGGAAGAACCTCCAGAAGAATGGATGCGCGAGAAAGGTGCCACATTGTATCCTGACCTGTGTTCTCCAGCCGCCTCACGTTCGATGCTCCCACCAACCGTCTGTCGGCCGCGCTCGATGCGTTGAAGGCCGCGGGGACCCCGTACGACGACCTGACGGAATCGAATCCCACGCGCGTGGGCCTGTCGTATCCGCCGCGGTTGCTCGACGCCTTGAGCGCGCCCGGCGGGCTCCGGTACGATCCCCAGCCCCTGGGCATGAAATCGGCGCGCCAGGCTGTCGCGGCGGACCTGCGCCGCCGCGGGTTGCCCACGCCGGCCGAACGCACGGTGATGACGGCGAGCACCAGCGAAGCGTATTCACTCCTGTTCAAGCTGCTGTGCGACCCGGGTGATGAGGTGCTGGTGCCGGTGCCCAGCTACCCGCTCTTCGAGTTCCTGGCGAACCTCGACTCGGTCACCATCCGGCCCTTCCGCCTCGAGTACCACGGCGCGTGGGCCGTCGATCTCGAGGCGATGCGCCGTGCGACGACACCGCGCACGCGGGCGGTGGTCCTCGTCAACCCGAACAACCCGACAGGCTCGTACGTGAAGCGGCACGAACTCGATGCCATTGCGGCGCACTGCGCGGCGCACGACATGGTGATCATCGGGGATGAGGTCTTTGCCGAATACGTGCTCGATGCCGACCTGCCCCGGACGTGTTCGGTGCTTGCCCAGCGCCGCGTCCTGGCCTTCTCCATGGGCGGCCTCTCGAAGTCGCTCGGCCTGCCGCAACTCAAGCTCGGCTGGATGGCCGTCGGAGGCCCCGACGATCTCGTCCGCCAGGCGCTCGACCGCCTGGAACTCATCTGTGACACGTACCTGTCCGTCGCCACGCCGGTCCAGGAGGCCCTGCCGTCCTTGCTCACCCACGGCGCCGTCGTGCGGACGATGATCCGTGAACGGACGACCCGCAACTACCGCGCACTGCGCGAACTGGCCGGGCGGTTCCCCTCGATCAGCGTGCTGGCGTCGGAAGGCGGGTGGTACGCCGTGATACAGGTCGCCGCCATGCAGAGCGAAGAGTCGCTCGTGCTTCAACTGCTGGAGCAGGAACACGTGCTCGTCCATCCGGGATACTTCTTCGACTTTCCCCGCGAAGCGTTCCTCGTCGTCAGTCTCCTGCCGCAGCCGGAGGTGTTTGACCGGGCGATGGCGCGCACGCTCGCACGCGTCGAGGTGGCGCGGTGATGCCCCTCACGCATTCGCTGACACGTGTTGCGGGCTTGCTCGTGCCCCTGTTCGCGTGCCACTCCCGTGCGGGCTGGGGCATCGGTGAGTTCGCCGATATCCCGTCGCTTGCGGCCTGGATGCGCGGCGGGGAACTTCGCGTGCTGCAGTTGCTGCCGCTGAACGAGATGGCCCCGGGGCAGACCTCTCCGTACTCGGCCATCAGTTCCATGGCGCTCGATCCGGTGTTCATTCGTGTGCCGGATGTGGCGGACTTCCAGGCGATCGGCGGAGAGGCGGCCCTCGATACCGCCGCCCGCGGGATGCTGGCGCACGTGCGCGCGAAACCGGGCGTAGACTACTGGGCCGTTCGCACGATCAAGGACCGCGCCCTGCGCCAGGCGTTCAGACACTTCCTCGAGCAGGAGTGGGTGCGAGACACCGACCGGGCGGCAGCGCTGAAGGCGTTCGGTGCGCGGCAGGCCTGGTGGCTCGACGATTACGCCGTGTACCGCGCGGCGCTGCACGCCACCGATGGGAAGGACTGGCAGACGTGGCCTGACGATCTCGCGGCGCACGCCGCAGGAGCGGTGGCACAGGTCCGGCGCGAACATCAGCAGGAGGTGTTGTACCGGACGTACCTGCAGTGGATCGCCGACGACCAGTGGCAGGCCGCACGCCGGGCTGCATCAGGCGTGCGTCTGTTCGGGGACTTTCCGTTCATGGTCGCCGCCGACAGCGCTGACGCGTGGGCACACCAGCACCTGTTCTCGTTCGACGGCACCGTGGGAGCACCGCCAGACGCGTTCAGCCTGGACGGACAGAACTGGGGCCTGCCCGTGTATCGCTGGGACGCGCTTCGGGCGCGCGGCTACGATTGGTTCCTGGGGCGGGCGCGGCGCATGGCCGACCTCTTTGACGGGTTCCGCGTGGACCATGTCGTCGGGCTGTTCCGGACCTGGGTGTTCCCGCGCGACGGCGGCGACCCGCATTTCACACCGCCGGACGAACCGACACAAAACGCCCAGGGCCACGACGTCCTGCAGGTGATCCAGCGGGCCGGGGCGTTCGTCATTGCCGAAGACCTGGGCACCATTCCCGATGTCGTGCGCCAGACGCTTCAGACGTTGGGGATTCCCGGCTACAAAGTGTTGCGGTGGGAGCGGCGCTGGCACGAGCCTGGCCAGCCCTTCGACGACCCGAGCCAGTTTCCGGCGGTGTCGCTCGCGACGTCCGGGACGCACGACACCGAGACGTTGGCGCAGTGGTGGGACGAGTGCGGGGCCGTCGAACGGGCGCGCGTACTGGCGATGCCATCCGCCGCCGGGCTTGTACGGGGCGGGCAGTTGTCGCCCGACAGTCCCTTCGTGCCAGGCATCCGGGACCTGTTGCTCGAGTTGCTGATCGGTGCGGGTTCCAGTCTCGTCATCGTGCCCATCCAGGATCTGTTCGGCTGGACCGATCGCGTCAACGTGCCGGCTGTCGTCGATGACAGGAACTGGACGTGGAAGCTGCCCTGGGCGCTGGAGGACCTCGCCGGCGACCCGCACGCCCGGGAACGCCAGTCCACCGTGGCACGATGGGTGCGGCAGTACGGGAGGTAGGGAAGAAGCAGGAAGCAAGAAGCAGGAAGCAGAAGACCCCGGGTCCGAAGCCCCGGGGCTCCATCCCCTGCCTTCCCCAACCCCCAATCCCCAATCCCCAATCCCCAATCCCCAATCCCCAATCCCTAATCCCCAGTTAGAACCTCCCCTGCCCTGGCGCCATCGGTTTGGGCAGCGGCTTGCGCGGCAGCTTCTGATCGCGATTCGCCGTGTGATAGACGAACGATGCGACGATGACCGCGTTCTTCATCATGTCAGCGGCCTGCACACGCTCGAGGGTGTCCATGTTCGAGTGGTGCGTCACGGTGTCGTATTCGATCTCGTCCTGGATGAACTGGAACCCGGGCAGACCCACCGCGTCGAAGGCGAGATGGTCCGTGCCGCCGGTATTCCTGATCGTCAGCGTGTTCATCCCGAGGCTGTGGAACGGCTCCATCCACGCCGCGAAGATGGGTGCGACCGCTTCGTTGCCCTGCAGGTAGACGCCGCGAATCGCTCCGGTGCCGTTGTCGACGTTGTAGTAGGCCGACAGCTTGCCGTGTTCGGGCTTCAGGGCCATCGTCGCGCGGTCCGCGAAGTGCTCGGTGGCATAGGCGCGGGACCCGAGCAGACCCTGTTCCTCACCGGCCCACAGGCCAATCCGCACGGTGCGCTTCATCTTCAGACCGGTGGTCTTCAGAATGCGCAGGGCTTCGAGCATGACGGCCGAACCGGCCGCGTTGTCCGTCGCGCCCGTGCCGGCATGCCAGCCGTCGAAGTGGCCGCCCAGCATGACCAGTTCGGCCGCGAGCGTGGGGTCACTCCCGGGGATCTCTCCGACGATGTTGAAGGAGTCCAGGTCGTCGGTGTGAAAGGTGTTCTTGACGTCGACCTCGAGAGAGACGGGCACCTTCTTCTCGATCGTGCGGACGATGCGGTTGTAGTGCTCGACGGCCATGACGAGCTGCGGCAACGCTGGCGGCTGCTTCGGATCGCGAGGGCCGCCGCCGCTGACGAACACCGTGCCGCCTTGCCCGATGCGGCTCGGTTCGACGAGCATGACCACGCCTTCCGTGCGGAAGAACTCCGTGCGCCGGCGGGCGACCTCCGGGTCTCCAGCCCCGAAGCGCCGCGTGCCGGATGGTCCGACGGGCTGTGCGCGCATGTCGGCCAGTTCCTGCTCGGTGAATCGCGTCGCGAGCGGCTGGAACTGGGCCTGGACCTCCCGGACGGGGGCAGTGAAGACGATCTTGCCCTTGAGCGTACCTCTGTACTTGTCGAAGTCGGCCGGCGTCTCAATCGATGCGACCACGACGTCCGCCGTCACCGGGCCGTTTGTCCCCGGGGTCCACGCTTTCGGGTAGGCGATGATCGGCCACCTGGCCGGAGCCACTGCGTGCACGGTCGTGCGCTCGTTGCTCCAGCCCTGGCCAAAGGGGAACGGCTCGGACTTCACGTTGACCAGTCCCCACTCGGTCATCAGCTTCTTGGCGTACTCGGCGGCCTCGCGATGGCTGGGCGAATTGGTCAGCCGGCCGCCGTACACGTCGGTCAGATACCCGGTGATGTCCATCACCCTGGAGCGCTGCAGGCCTTCTTCCTTGATTCTGTAGATCGCGTCGTAATCGACTCGTTCGGCAGACTGCGCAACGGGGTACGCAGCGGCGATCGCCACAACTGCAGCGATGGCCAGCACGCGCGCACGGCGGGGTGCCTTCATCCTGATCCTCCCGGAATTGTTGACTGGAATGATTACCATACCGGCGCCACGCGGCCGAGGTCAAGGCGCAGACCGTGTGGTACGATTCGGGTTCTCACCATCGTTTCAGCGGGAGCTGGCGGCGGAAACCCGTCCGGCAGGCGGTCGCTGGCGTCCAATGAGGAGTCGGCTGCGCAGGCAGTGTCTCCGAGGCACGACGAGCGACAGGAGTGGGCATGGCGTCTGGCAGAACACGGAAGCGCGGCTATCGCACCACCACGGCAGCGGCGGTCGCCATCGTTCTGGCGATGCTGGCTCCGGCCTGCGGGCCCGAGGCTGCGCCGCCAGCCGGGCAGCCGGCCAGCGGCGATCGGCACCTCACGCCGGACACCGAAGAGGTCACCGGCGTGGTGCCGCCCAACTCGAATCTCGCCAGCCTGCTGAGTGCGCACCTCGTGCCGGCGTCTGCCGAATCGGCGACGAGGATCATTGCGGCGGCGTTCGACCCCCGGAGACTCCGGGCGCACCAGCCGTTCGTGCTCACGCGGACACTGGCCGGCACGCTGCGGGCGTTCCGCTACGAGATCGACAATGACACGTACTTGCGCGTGGCGCCGGTGTCGCCAGCCGACCCGGCCGCGCTGCACGCCGCGGTGATCGTGTACGCGCGGACGGAGTCCCAGGAAGGACTGGCCGGCTCGATCGACGCAGCCACGCCGTCCCTGTTCGAGTCGCTCGACAAGGCCGGTGCGTCGGCGGACCTGGCGGTCGAACTGGCGGCGATCTTCTCGGGCGAGATCGACTTCAACAGTGAACTGCAGCCCGGCGACCATTACCGGCTGGCGTTCGACAAGATCAGCCGCGAGAACGGCACGGTGGCGTACGGAACGATTCACGCGGCCGAGTTCTTCAACGACGGTCGCCTGCTGAAGGCGATCCGGTTCGTCACGCCCGACGGCAAGGCCGGCTACTACGACGAGAACGGGCGCTCGCTCAAGCGGTTCTTCCTGAAGTCGCCCCTCAAGTTCGAGCCGCGTATCACGTCGAGGTTCTCCTACAGCCGGAAACACCCCGTGCTGAACATCCGGCGGGCGCACCTCGGCGTCGATTATGCGGCGCCGGTTGGCGCGCCCGTCGTGGCCGTGTCGCACGGTGTGGTGACCCGGGCCGGCTTTGCGGGCCAGGCCGGCCGGCTGGTGGCCCTCCGCCATTCGAGCGGCTACGAGAGCATGTACCTGCACCTGTCATCGATCGGTGTGAAGGTCGGGCAGCGCGTCAGTCAGGGCGACGTGATCGGACGTGTGGGATCGTCGGGGCTGTCCACCGGGCCGCATCTGGACTACCGGCTCCGCAAGAACGGTACCTACGTCGACCCGCTGAAGGAGCATCGTCGGATGCCGCCCGGCGATCCGATACCTGCGGCCCTGCTGGCGGCGTTTGCCGACCGGAGGGACACGGTGCTTGTCCTGCTGCCGGCACCGGCCTCCGGCTCAGCCACGGCGGGCGCGCCACAGGGCGCCGGCGGACGGTAGCCGGCGGCACGCGTTACTTCGCTCGTTTCAACTCCAGTTCCGCGAACCAGAAGTCGTCATTCGGCACGTCGAGTTTCAACTCCGTGACCTGCGCGTTGTGGTCGAGCACGAACTGGGCCCGGCCGTTGCCGAACCAGGGGAACGGCCGGCGCCACTTGAGTTCGAACGTATCCAGGTGCCAGTGCGTGAGGTCGGCCACCATGTCCGGGTTCGGCAGCAGGTACAGGACCAGTCCGCCGCCCAGTGCCGAGACCACGGCGTCGCCGTAGAGGGTGCTCACGTATTTCCCGGCGTACTGGTTGAGCGGGAGCGAAGGCGAGGTGCCCGGCAAGCGCGCTTTCTCGACGCGCTCCCGCTCCTGCTGCTTCTGCGCCAGCCCCCGCTTCGCGCGCTCCAGGAACAACCGGCTCCAGTCGCGGCCGTCGCCGCCCAGATACGTATCGAGGATGACGTACGACAGCGCGCTCGAGAGCCCCGTATCCGAGTTGGTGAGAATCACGAAGCCGAGTCTGGCTTCGGGCACGAGCGTGAGGTGCGAGAACATGCCGTCAGCCGCGCCGCCGTGTTCCGCCACGAGACGGCCCCGGTAGTCGGACACCGAGAAACCCAGTCCGTACCCGCGGAAGTGCACAGGCATACGGAGCGAACTCGCCACGTTCGCCGCCGGGACAGCCGGGTTCGGGTCGGTCGCAAACGCCACGTGCGGCGTCCACATCGTCCGCTGGGCGGCGTCCGAGAAGAGGCGCGTGTCTCCCGCCATGCCACCCGCGAGATGCGCGGCGATCCACCTGGCCATGTCGTTGGCGCTGGAAACGATGCTGGCGGCCGGGCCGCAGGCGTCCCACGAGTACCACGGATAGGGGCGGAGCGGCGAGTACGTGCCCGCGTGCGGCGTGGCGATGTTCGTGGCGCGTTGCACGTCCGCGAACGTCGAGATGGTGCGGGTCATGCCGAGCGGATCGAAGAGGCGTTCCTTGATGAAGCGGTCCCAGGTGCGGCCGGATGCCGCGGCCACGATCTCCCCTGCCGCGACGAACATGATGTTCTGGTAGCCGTAGCGGCTGCGGAACGGCCCCGCCTGCGGCAGGTGCTGCGCGCGCCTGACGACTTCCTGCCGCGAGTAGGGCGTGCCGTACCAGAGCAGATCGCCGCTGAAGGTGCCCAGGCCGCTGCGATGCGACAGGAGGTCGCGGATGCGGATGTCGTGCGTCACGTAGGGGTCGTACAGCTGGAAGGTCGGCAGGTGCGTGACGACGCGATCGTCGAGAGACAGCTTGCCCTCGTCGGCCAGCATGGAGAGCGCGGTGGCCGTGAACGCCTTCGTATTCGACGCGATGGCAAACAGCGTGTCGGCGTCGACGGCATCGGGTTTCCCCATCTCGCGAACGCCGTAGCCTCTGGCCAGTACGACCTTGCCGTCCGACACGATGGCGACGGCTACGCCGGGCACGTTCCAGTCCTTGCGGGCCTGCTCGATGGCGGCGTCGAGCCGGGCCAGATCGGGCGTCTGCGCCGCGACGGCCTGGGTCCCGGCGACGAAGGAGAGCACGGCGAGGGTAAGGGGCAGGACGTTCGATCGGATACGCGTCACAGCAGGCCTCCAGGCGTGTCGAAAGGCGACAGTGGCGGAACTGTAGCACACGATTCCGGGGCGGGCGCCCGGCTCAGCCCGGCTCAGAAGCGCTTCGGCAACGGGAGGCATACACGCTACAATCGACGCTCCACACAGGAGATACCGCTGATGCGTCGAGTTGTCCGGGTCGTTGTCGCGCTGGCGTTCGTGGTCCTCTGGTTGCCCTTGTCGGCCCAGCCGCCTCAGACGCAACTGTCGGGTGCGGCGCGGGTGCGCGAACGCTACACGAAGTACGAGTTCCGGGTGCCGATGCGTGACGGTGTCCGTCTGTTCACGTCCGTGTACGTGCCCAAGGATACCTTTGCGGCTGTGTCGGGGACCGGGTCACGGCCCCGTCCGGGAGGCGCAGCCGTTACGACCGACCCGACCTATCCAATCCTGGTGACGCGCACGCCATACAGTGTGGGTCCGTACGGCGTGGACAACTACCGTAGTGCGCTCGGGCCCTCGGAGCACTTCGAGCGGGAGGGGTTCATCTTCGTCTACCAGGACGCGCGCGGCCGCTACCTGTCGGAGGGCGAGTTCAAGCAGGTGCGCCCGCACGTGCCGAACAAACGCGGGCCCCAGGACGTGGACGAGAGCAGCGACATGTACGACACCGTTGCGTGGCTGCTCGAGAACATCCCGCACCACAACGGCCGTGCCGGGATGGTCGGGGTCTCCCAGCCGGGGTTCCACGTGGCCGCCAGCATCATCGACGCCCACCCCGCGCTGAAGGCCGCATCGCCGCAGGCGCCGACGGCCGACTACTACCTCGGCGATGACGTGTACCACAACGGGGCGTTCATGCTGGGCGCGAACTTCGGGTTCTACTCGAGCTTCCGGCCTCGCGAAGGCGGGCCCGGCCTGCCGGCGCAGGAACCGCGTTTCGACATGGGAACGCCGGACGCGTACGACTTCCTCCTGCGGTTGCCGCCGTTGACGGACGTGAACGCCCGGCTGTTCGGCGGCAAGGCGGGTTACTGGCAGGAGATCGTCGATCACCCCAACTACGACGAATTCTGGCAGATTCGCTCCGTCTGGAAACACGCCCGGAACATCACGCCGGCGATCCTCAACGTCGGCGGCTGGTTCGACGCCGAAGATCCGATGGGCCCGCTCCACATGTACCGGGCCATCGAGCGCATGAGCCCGGCCACCGACAACCGGCTGGTGATGGGCCCGTGGTCCCACGGGGGATGGGGCAGAGGGCCGGGCGACCGCCTCGGCAACCTGCACCTCGGGATGAAGACCGGGGACGTGTTTCGGGAAGACATCCAGTTTGCCTTCTTCATGCACTACCTGAAGGATGCGCCGCTGCCTGCGGGATTCCCGAAGGCGTTCATGTTTGCCACCGGCGTCAACGAGTTCCGCCGGCATGACGCGTGGCCCCCGCCCGATGCCAAGCCGCAGACGGTGTCGCTGGCTTCCGGCGGCCGTCTGGTGCCGGGCGCGCCCGGCGCCTCCGGTCGGCCGTCGTTCGATGAATACGTCAGTGATCCGGGGCGGCCCGTGCCCTTCGTCGGGTACACCGCGGGAGGGTTCACGTCGGACTACATGACCGAAGACCAGCGGTTTGCCGCGAGGCGGCCGGACGTCGTCGTGTATGTCTCTCCGGTGCTCGAGGACGATCTCACGATCGCGGGTCCGGTGCCCGTGAGCCTGTCTGTGTCGACGTCCGGCACGGACAGCGATTTCGTCGTGAAGTTGATCGACGTGTACCCGGGTGACTACCCCCAGCCCGAATGGCCTGCTGCCGCGCTGGGGCAGCCCTCCGTGCCTCGGCCTGCGAACTATGTGCGGATGGGGGGCTACCAGCAACTCGTCAGGGGCGAGCCGTTCCGTGCGAAATTCCGCCGGGGGTTCGAGAAGCCGGTGCCGATGGTCCCCGGCGAGCGGACGGCGATCGCCTTCGAGTTGCCGGACGTGTATCACGTCTTCCGCCGTGGTCACCGGGTGATGGTGCAGATCCAGAGTTCCTGGTTCCCCCTGGTGGACCGGAACCCGCAGCAGTTCATGGAGATCCCGAAGGCGCGGGCGCAGGATTTCCGAAGAGCCACTCAGCGTGTGTTTCATACCACCACGCTGACGCTCCCGGTGACCGCCGGTTCCTGGCCTCGCTGAAAAAGGGGCCAGGCCCCTTTTGCATATGACCTAATTTTTCGACTGTGGCATAAACTGTTGCGGATTCAGGAGATAGGGGCGAGGAGGGGTGGCGCGAGTGGCGCCGGAGGCGGAAAAGGGGGCAGGCCCCTTTTCGGGGGGCGGGGCTCTCTCACGAGGGCGCGCCCGTGAAAGGAGGGGGGCGGTCGTGAAGACAGAACTGCTGATCGGCTGTGGGTCGAGCCGGAAGAAGCTCATGACCTGTGACGGCACGAACACCTGGAGCCACCTCACAACCCTCGACTACAACGCGGACCACCGGCCCGACGTGGTCTGGGATCTGCTCAACCTTCCCCTCCCCTTTGATGCCGACTCCTTCGACGAGATCCACGCGTACGAAGTGCTCGAGCACGTGGGCACGCAGGGTGACTGGCGCACGTTCTTTGCGCAGTTCAGTGAGTTCTGGCGGCTGCTCAAGCCGGGCGGGCACATGCTGGTGACCTGTCCTTCGCGTTTCTCACCGTGGGCCTGGGGCGACCCGTCTCACACGCGCGTGCTGCAGAAGGAACACCTCGTCTTCCTCAACCAGCGCCAGTACACGGAGCAGATCGGCAAGACGGCCATGTCCGACTTCCGCTTCGTCTTCACGGCGGACTTCGAGACGGTCATGCACACCGAAGACGAGAACGGGTTTCTCTTCATCATCAAGGCGGTCAAACCGTCAAGAATCTCCGTCTGAATCGGGGGGCGCCCGGATTCCGGGCAGGCACTTCGGCGGGACTGGGGAGTTTTGCTATAGTAGGGTCTCGGGACGACGTCTTCGACTCGTCCCGTTCCTCGTGTTGGGTCCCGGCGCGACGAGCGGACGGTTGCGGACCGCTCACCATCGGCCGGGGCATACGTGATGGCCCCTCCACCTTTCCTCAGGTGGCTTCGCGCCCAGAGTGGGGACGCGTTGCCACAGAAGCGAGTGCGCACATGGCGAAGATCCGACCCTTCCGTGCCTTGAGGCCAGAGCCTTCGGCTGTCTCGAAGATCGCCTCAGTCCCCTACGACGTCGTCAACACCGAAGAAGCCCGGGCGCTGGCTGCGGGCAACGATCTGAGCTTCCTGCACGTGTCGCGGGCCGAGATCGACCTGCCCGCCGACACCAACCCGTACGCCGACGTGGTCTATCAGGCGGCCAAGGCCCGCTTCGGGGCCATGCGCCCGCACTTCGTCGAAGAAGGCGAACCGGCCGTGTACTTCTACAGGCTGCGGATGGGTTCCCACGAACAGACCGGCCTGGCCGCCTGCTATTCCGTGGACGAGTACGACGCCGATCTCGTGAAGAAACACGAGAAGACACGCCGGGACAAAGAAGACGACCGCACGCGCCACATCACCGAGTTGCGCGCGCAGACGGGGCCAGTGTTCCTTGTCTACAAGGCGTCAGCCACCGTCGATGCGGTCGCGGCGCGGGTGGCGGCCACCGCGCCGCTCTACGACCTGGTTGCGCCCGATGGCGTGGCCCACACCATCTGGAAGGTCACGGGCGCCGAACTTCAGCAGGTTCTCACCGGGTTCGGCGCGCTGCCCGCCCTCTACATCGCCGACGGTCACCACCGAGCCGCCAGCGCGGCACGCGCCCGGAAGTCGCTGGCTCCGGTCGTTGGCCAGGACGGGGTCGTCGAGGCCGACTGGTTCCTGGCGGTGGCCTTCCCGGACAACCAGACGCAGGTTCTTCCCTACAACCGCACGGTCAAGGACCTGGCCGGGCACTCGGCGGAGTCATTCCTGGCGGCGATTGCGGCCGTGTTTCCGGTGCGGAAGGGCGGTCCCGCCACTCCGGCGAAGAAGGGCGACGTGGCCATGTACCTGGCCGGGGCGTGGTACACGCTCGATATCGCCGGCAAGGCCGGGACGGACGTCATCGGCCAGCTCGACGTGAGCGTCCTGCAGGACCACCTGCTGGACCCGGTCCTGAAGATCGCCGACGTCCGCACGGACAAGCGGATCGACTTTGTCGGCGGCATCCGCGGCACGGCGGAGCTGGAGCGGCTGGTCGATGGCGGCAGGGCCGCCGTGGCGTTTTCCCTGTATCCCGTGAGTGTCGCCGATCTGATGGGGATTGCCGATGCCGGCGAGATCATGCCCCCGAAGTCGACGTGGTTTGAACCGAAGCTGAGAGACGCGTTGTTGATTCACACCATCTAGGCCTGCGGCCTACGGCTTTCGGCTTCCGGCCTGTTCCGCGCGGCGTTGCCGGGGAATGGCCGTGGGCCGAAGGTCGAACGCCGGATGGCGACGGAGTCTTTATGAAAGTACTGATTGCTGACAAGTTCGAACAGAGCGGGATCGATGCGCTGCAGGCCGGCGGGTGCGACGTGCTGTACCAGCCGGACCTGAAAGATGCGAGCCTCGCCGAGGCCCTGGCGTCGTCCAAGGCCGAGGTCCTCGTTGTACGGTCCACGAAGGTATCCGAGGCCATCCTCGCGGCCAGCCAGCTCGCGCTGGTCGTCCGGGCGGGTGCCGGCTACGACACCATCGACGTCAAAGCCGCGTCCAAACGCGGTATCTACGTGTCCAACTGCCCTGGCAAGAACTCGATTGCGGTCGCGGAGCTGGCGTTCGGGCTGATTCTCTCGCTCGATCGCCGCATTCCGGACAACGTCGCCGAACTTCGAGCCGGAAAGTGGAACAAGAAGGAATATTCGAAATCCCGCGGCCTGCACGGCCGCACCCTGGGCCTGCTGGGGTTCGGCAGCATCGGCCAGGAGATGGCCAAGCGCGCGCAGGCGTTCGGCATGAATATCGCCGTCTGGAGCGAGATCGGCGTCGAGGTCGGGCGCGACGGCCTGCCCATTGACCTGCCGCTGCTGGTTCGTCTGCGGCCGTCGTCGGGCTACCCGATCGAGCCGAACGTACGCGTGTTCAGCACGCCTGCCGAGGTCGCGGCGAACTGCGACATCCTCAGCGTGCACGTCGCGCTCAACGACAAGACCCGAGGCCTGGTCAATGCCGAGGTGCTGAACAGCCTCAAGCCGGGGTCGTACTTCGTCAACACGGCCCGCGGCGAGGTGGTGGACTACAAGGCGCTCGAAACCGTGGTCCGCGAGAAGAACATCCGCGCGGCCGTGGACGTGTACGCCAAAGAGCCCGCGACGCCGAGCGGTGACTTCACCGACCCGCTGATCGGCCTGCCGAACGTCTACGGCACCCACCACATCGGGGCGTCGACCGACCAGGCGCAGGAAGCCATCGCGGCCGAGACGGTGCGGATCGTCGAGACGTACAGCAAAACGGGACGCGTCCCGAACGTCATCAACCTGGCGCGCAAGACGCCGGCGACGCACGTGCTCGTCGTGCGGCATCAGGACAAACCCGGCGTGCTGGCGCACGTCTTCGATCGGCTGCGCGAGGCCGGCATCAACGTCCAGGAGACCGAGAACATCATCTTCGCCGACGCCGAAGCCGCCGTCGCCCGCGTCAATCTCGAAGGCGCGCCATCGGCCGATGTCGTGGCGGCGATCAAGTCCGGCAACGAGTTCGTGCTCGACGTCCACCTC
The DNA here is from genome assembly GCA_964372095.1 of uncultured Vicinamibacterales bacterium. Classification (GTDB taxonomy): domain Bacteria; phylum Acidobacteriota; class Vicinamibacteria; order Vicinamibacterales; family JAKQTR01; genus CAYJPV01. The sequence goes on from CAYJPV010000017.1 coordinate 58,905, forward strand.
GTGGCGATGTCCCAGCCGTCGGCCTGAGGCCCGGCCCATTGGTGAGGAGATGAATCCGATGACTGCAACACCTCGCGTCTTCAACTTCGCGGCCGGCCCGGCCGTGCTTCCCCTGCCGGTGCTCGACGAGGCGCAGCGCGACCTGGTCAGCATGCCCGGCGTCGGCATGTCCATCCTGGAAATGAGCCACCGCGGCAAATTCTTCGAAGGCGTGCTGGCGCAGACCGAAGCCGACATCCGCACACTGGCAGGCGTGCCCGACGACTACAAGATCCTGTTCCTGCCCGGCGGCGCCAGCCTGCAGTTCTCCATGGTGCCGCTGAACTTCCTGCCCCGCGACGGCTCGGCCGACTACCTCGTCACCGGTGCCTGGTCGCAGAAGGCCGTCAAGGAGGCGAAGAAGGTCGGTGGCGTCAAGATCGCGTGGAACGGCGAAGCCACCAACTTCAACAGCGTGCCGGCGCAGGGCAGCCTAACGCTCGATCCCGGCGCGGCTTTCGTGTCGTTCACGTCGAACGAGACGATTCACGGCGTCGAGTTCAAGTACGTGCCCGAGACGGGACAGGTTCCCCTCGTGTGCGATACCTCCTCGGACATGTTCAGCCGCCCGATAGACATCGCGAAACATGCGCTGATCTACGCCGGAGCCCAGAAGAACATCGGTCCGGCCGGCGTCGTGCTCGTGATCGTCAAGGACGAGTTCCTGAAGAAGCGTGTCGACGATCCGAAGCTGCCTTCGATGCTCAACTACGCGATTCACGCGGACAACACGTCGATGTACAACACGCCGCCGTGTTTCGCGATCTACATCGTCGGTCTCGTGATGAAGTGGTTGCTGGGCATCGGCGGCCTCGAGGGGATTCACGCCATCAACCAGCGGAAGGCGGCGAAACTGTACGCCGAGATTGACCGCAGCGGCTACTACAAGGGGCACGCGCAGAAAGACTGCCGCTCGCTGATGAACGTGACGTTCCGGCTGCCAAGCGAAGAGCTGGAAGCCAAGTTCGCGAAAGAAGCCAAGGCGGCCGGCCTCGACGGCCTCAAGGGACACCGGTCGGTCGGCGGTATGCGCGCGTCGATCTACAACGCGTTCCCCGAAGCGGGCGTGGACGCGCTCGTGCAGTTCATGCAGGAGTTCGAGCGCAAGAACGGCTGACGCTGCCTGGCGGGCAGGGCGTACGGGGGCTCCGGACCTGGTCTGGAGCCCCCGTTTTCCGTTCTGGGCTCAAGGCCTCCTCGCACTTGCTCCTGCCGCCGTCCGAGGCGAGAATGGAACACCGGTGGCGCGCACACGGCACCCGGCCAGCCGGGGGACCTGTCGTCCCCGTGGAGCACACGACCATGACCCCTCCGACCGTGACCGTCCTCATCGAATACCGCGCACAGCCAGATCAGGTTGCCAGCGCGATCGCTGAACTCGACCGCCTCATCGCCACCGTGGTTGCGACGGAGGCCGACTGCTCCGGCATCCGGCTTCTGCAGGACCCGGCCGATCCCGCCCGTATCCTGCTGTACGAACTGTGGACCAGCCGCGAGGCGTATCTCGGCCCCCACTTCCAGACGCCCCATCTGCAGGCATTCATCGCCCGCGCCGGCACGTATTTCGCCGGCCCGCCCGTGATTCAGTTCTGGACGGAGACATCCGAGCACCTGCCCCGTCACGCTTAGGTCGCGCCCGCCCGTGGCCGGCGGTGTCTCGTGGCCAGGTTGCTCGCGTGGAGGCCGAGGCGGTCAGGTAGAGTCATGAGAGGTGAAACGTCACCGTCGATGGGATCCCAATGACAGCAGTGGCCGCACCGCTCCATCGCCGCCGCGCCGTGGCCTGGACGGTCGCCGTCCTGGTGGCGGCAGGCGTCGGGATGGCTGTGTGGGCATGGTTCGTACGCGAGCCGAGCCTGGACGGCGGCGAGCTTCGTGCCGGGTTCCGCGACTCACCGCCGTTCTACTATGCGGCGGCCGACGGCCACCCGCAGGGGCTGGCGGTCGATGTCCTGAACGCGGCGGCACGGCGGTCCGGCGGGACGCTGTCGTGGGTGAAGCTGGATGGCTCATCCCAAGACGCCTTGCGGGATCACCGCATCGATCTGTGGCCGACGATGATACGGACGAGCCAGACGGGGCCGTTCTCCGTCACGGACCCATGGCTCGAAGGTTCCTATTTCCTCGTGTTCCCGCGGGGAATCCCCCTCAGGCGGGCGTCGGACGCCGTCGGCCGGGTGGTGACACTGTTCCGTGACCGGTTTGAAGACGAGCTGGTGGCGCAGGCGATCCCGGGCAGCATTCCGTATTACATCGGTTCGTCGGACGACAAGCTGCAGCGCGTGTGCCGTGGCCTGGCGGCGGCCGCCTTCGTGGAGGGGCGCGAAGGGCAGGCGCTGCTGCTGAAGCGGCCGGCTGGCTGCGACGGCGTGGCTCTGGAGTTCATGCGGGTTGACAAGGCGACCGTGGCGTACGGCGTCGGCTCGACATTCGAGTCGGCCGCGGTTGCCGAGCGCCTGCGGCGGGAAATCGGCCGGATGGCCGAGGATGGCGAACTTGCGGCGATCCACGCGCGCTGGTCCATCACGACGGCCGACGAAGTTCGCCTGGTTCACACACTCCAGGCTGTCCGGCTCCGCAACCAGGTGTCAATAGCCGGTGCCGCGTTGCTGGCCGTCGCGCTGGTGGGCGCGCTCTGGATTACCGCACGGAGCCGCCAGTCACAGCGGTTGGCCGAGGCCTACGCGCACGAACAGGAGCGGTACCGGCGGCTCTTTGAACGAAACCTCGCCGGTGTCTTTCGTTCGACCACGGAGGGTCGGATCGTCGACTGCAACGATGCGTTCGCGCGCATGCTGGGCTGCGCCTCGCGCGAGGATCTCCTGGGCCGGCAGGCCTGGGACTTCTACTCCGACCGGGCCAGTCGCGATAGGGTGCTCGAGTTGATCACACGTCAGGGGACCCTGGCCAACCACGAACTCACGCTCCGGCGTGTGGACGGGGGCCAGGTCATCCTGATCGAGAACGCGTCGATCGTCGACGGCGTCAACGGGGAAGATGGCGGCATTGAAGGAACGGTCGTCGACGTCACGAGGCAGCGCGAACTGGAGGACCAGTACCGCCAGGCGCAGAAACTCGAGAGCATCGGCCGCCTGGCGGGCGGCGTCGCCCACGACTTCAACAACACGCTCACCGCCATCAACGGGTATACCGAACTGATCCTGTCGAGCCTGGACCCGGCGGATCCCAACCACGCGATGCTTCAGCACGTCCGGAAAGCCGGGCAGCACGCGGAGTCGCTCACCCGGCAACTCCTGGCCTTCAGCCGGCGGCAGCACCTCCAGCCCACGGTGATCAATCTGAACCTCGTGGTGGCCGAACTGCGGAACCTGGTGCAGCGCGTGATTGGTGAGGACATTGCCCTGGTGATCGACCTCTCGCCGGATCTCGCCAGCGTGCGCGCCGACCAGGACCAGATCCAGCAGGTCATCATGAACCTGGCCGCCAACGCCCGCGATGCCATGCCTGACGGGGGCCACCTGACGATCGCCACGACGACCGTTGCCATCACCGAGGATGCCCTGCCGGAGCCCGGCGTCGTGCCCGGGGCGTATTGCCGGCTCACCGTCACGGACACCGGCGAGGGCATGACGGCCGAACACCGGATGCGCGTGTTCGAGCCGTTCTTCACCACGAAAGAGCGCGGCAAGGGCACAGGGCTTGGCTTGTCGACGGTGTACGGCATCGTGAAGCAGAGCGGCGGCCACATACGTGTGCGGAGCACGTCCGGCACCGGCACGAGCTTCGAGATCGACCTGCCGGCCGTCGCGGAGGCGGCCGAAGCGGCTGATCGTTCCAGGCTGGACGTGGTGCCGCGAGGCACCGAGACGGTGCTGGTCGTCGAAGACCAGGATGACGTGCGGCGGCTGGTGAGAGACGCGCTGGCGCGCAGTGGTTACACGGTCCTCGACGCCGCGGATGGCGACGCGGCCCTGACGATCTGCCGGGACCATGCGGGCGACATCGATCTGCTGCTCACGGACGTCGTCATGCCGGGCATGACCGGCCCGGTCGTGGCCGACCGTTGCCGTGACCTCCGGCCGCACATCAAGGTGCTCTTCATGTCGGGGTATGCGCACAACATCCTGCGCGGCGTGACCAATCCCGGAGCGCCCACGGCCTACATCCAGAAGCCGTTCACGCCCGTCCAGCTCGGCACGAAGATCCGCGAGGTGCTGGAACACTGACGCGCCGGCCGACGGCGCGGCTCCCGGCCCCGAGGGTGGCCCCCCGGGGCCGGGACGGAGCGCCTACCGCCTCTTGCTCTTCTTCAGGAAGGGCGTCAGCACGTCCATCAGGTCCGGACGTCCGATCTCCTGCAGTTCGTACCCGACCCGGACGGTCGGCTTCTTGATCTTGATGAGCCGGTTCAGATCGATCGGCGTACCGATGATCACCGTGTCGCACGGCGTCCGGTTGATGGTCGTCTCGAGGTCTTTCACCTGCTTGTCGCCGTAGCCCATGGCGGGCAGCAGCACGCCGATATCGGGGTACTTCTTGAAGGTCTCGGTGATCGTGCCCACCGTGTAGGGCCGCGGGTCGATCATCTCGGCCGCGTTGAACTTGCCGGCGGCCACCACGCCGGCGCCGAACTTCATCTCGCCGTGTGTCAGCGTCGGGCCGTCTTCGACCACTAGGACACGTTTGCCGGTGATGCGTTCCGGGTAGTCCACGATGATCGGCGAGGCGGCCTCGATGATGGCGGCCGTCGTATTGACGCGCCGGATGTTGGCGCGCAGCTTGTTGATGTTGGCGATGTCCGCGGTGTCCACCTTGTTGATGACGACGACGTCGGCCATCCGCAGGTTGGTTTCACCGGGGTAGTAGGTCAGCTCGTTGCCCACGCGGAGCGGATCGGCGACGACGATGTGAAGGTCCGGGCGGTAGAAGGGCGTATCGTTGTTACCGCCGTCCCAGAGGATGACGTCGGCCTCGGCCTGGGCCTGCGCCAGAATGTCGCCGTAGTCGACGCCGGCGTAGATGATCGTGCCGCTGACGATGTGCGGTTCGTACTCTTCGATCTCCTCGATGGTGCAATTGTGCTTCTTGAGATCGGCGATGCTGCCGAACCGCTGCACGCGCTGCTTCTCGAGGTTGCCGTACGGCATCGGGTGACGGATGGCCGCGACCTTCAGGCCGTGATCGCGGAGGAGCTGGGAGATGGCTCTGGTCGTCTGGCTCTTGCCCGAACCCGTCCGGACGGCGCAGACGGCGATGACGGGCTTGGTGCTCTTCAGCATCGTGGACGCGGCGCCCAGCAGCTTGAAGTCGGCACCGGCGGCGTTGACGATCGAGCCTCGGTCGAGGACGTAGTTGTAGGGCACGTCCGAATAGGCGAACACGACTTCATCGATCTTCTCCCGGCGGACAATCTGCTCGAGGTCGCTCTCGGCCAGGATCGGGATACCTTTGGGGTACAGCTTGCCGGCCAGCGAGGCCGGGTACTTGCGGCCGTCGATGTTCGGGATCTGCGTGGCCGTGAATGCGATGACGTCGTAACGTGAATTGTCGCGGTAGACGACGTTGAAGTTGTGGAAGTCGCGCCCTGCGGCGCCCATGATGACGGTACGGATACGTTTCATTCGATGCACCTCAATGTGGGGATTGGGGGTTGGGGATTGGGGGTTGGGAAGCCCCCCGACACTGCTTCGGCCCCTAGCCCCTAGCCCCTAGTCCCTAGTCCCTAGCCCTCGATAACCTTCCTGATCCGATCGAACGCCCAGTCGATTTCTTCGCGCGTGATCACCAGGGGCGGCGCCAGCCTGATCACGTGGTCGTGGGTTTCTTTGGCGAGTACCCCCTCTTCCTTCAGGCGCTCGCAGTACGGGCGGGCCGCGCCGTGCAGTTCGAGCCCAATCCACAGGCCCCGGCCGCGGACCTCCTTGATCGCCGGGCTCTTCAGCGTCCGGAGCCTGGCCAGGAAGTATTCGCCCAGCTCGGCAGAGCGCTCGACGAGTTTCTCGTCGATCAGCACCTGCAGGGCAGCCCGGGCCACCGCGCACGCGAGCGGGTTTCCGCCGAACGTGCTGCCGTGGTCGCCCGGCTTGAAGACACCCAGCACGTCGGCGCGGCCCAGCACGACGGAGATGGGGTAGTAGCCGCCCGACAGGGCCTTGGCCACCGTGATCATATCGGGCCGGACACCTTCCCACTCGTGGGCGAACATCTTGCCCGTGCGGCCGAGGCCCGACTGGATCTCGTCGGCGATGAAGAGCACGTTGTTGGCCTTGCAGATGGCCTCGACGCGTTTCAGGTACCCGGCGGGCGGGATGATGATGCCGGCTTCACCCTGAATCGGCTCGACGAGGAACGCCGCGGTGTTGGGGGTGATCGCGCGCTGCAGGGCATCAGCGTCCCCGTACGGCACGATCGGGAACCCGGGTGTGAGCGGGCCGAACCCGTCACGGTATTGCTCGTCCGTGGAGAAACTGACGATGGTCGTGGTCCGCCCGTGGAAGTTGTCGGCGCACGCAATGATCTCGGCGCGGTCTGCGGGGATCCCCTTGACCTTGTAGCCCCACTTGCGGGCGGCCTTGACGGCCGTCTCGACGGCCTCGGCGCCCGAATTCATCGGCAGCGACATCTCGTAGCCGGTGAGGTCGTGAAGCATCTTGTAGAGCCGGGGGAGTTGATCGTTGCGGAACGCCCGCGACGTCAGCGTGACCCGCCCCATCTGTTCCTGCATCGCCGCCATGATCGCCGGGTGGCAATGGCCCTGGTTGACCGCCGAGTAGGAGGCGAGGCAGTCCAGGTACCGCTTGCCTTCCACGTCGTACACCCACACGCCCTGCGCGCGCTCGATCACGACGTCGAGCGGGTGGTAGTTGTGGGCGCCGTACTTCTCTTCCATGTCGATGAATGACCGGGTCGTCGAAGCCTGTTCCAACATATGTCACCTTGTGGTTCTGAGTTCCTGCGCACGAATACACGAAGATCCGGCTGGCGGTCGTCCGGGCGGCTACAAGTCTTCGGGTCTCTGATCGCGTGGGCCAAGCATGGGGACGCCTCAGTCCTGATCCCAGAGCAGGGTCAGCAGCGCCATCCGGACAAACAGGCCGTTACGGGCCTGCTTGAAGTACATCGCCCGCGGGTCATCGTCGACGGCCTTGTCGATCTCGACGGTCCGCGGCAGCGGGTGGAGGATCATGGCGCCGGGTTTCATCTGCCGCAGCAGCCGTGCGTTGATGGTGTACCGGGCAAGCGTCTTGCTGTCCGCAACCCGGTCCGGGCGAATGCGGGTCTGGTAGATCACGTCCACCTCGGAGGCCACCGGTTCAACGTCGTTGAGCACGTCGTACCAGATGTCGTGTTCGTCGAGGTGGGCAAGGATGTCTTCGCCCATCCGGACTTCCGGCGGACTCACGAAGTGAATCTTGACCCGCTCGAACTTGCTGAGCAGGTACGCGAGGGACCGCGCCGTCCGGCCCCGGTCCAGTTCGCCCACGATGGCGATCGTCAGGCCTTCGAGGCTGCGTCGTTCGCGATAGATCGTGTAGAGATCCAGCAAGGCCTGGGTCGGATGCTGGCCGTTCCCGCCGTCGCCGGCGTTGACGATCGGCACACTCGACACCCGCGCGGCCCGGCGCGCCCCGCCGGCCTCGGTGTGTCGCAGCACGATCGCGTCGCTGTATCCGGCGATGATGCGGATCGTGTCTTCGAGCTGTTCGCCGTCGACTTCGGACGAGAACACGCGGCCGTGTTCGGTGGACAGCACCTGCCCGCCGAGGCGGTGCATGGCCGCCTCGAACGAGAACCGTGTCCGCGTGGACGGCTCGTAGAAGAGCGTGGCCATGATCTTGCTGGCGTAGTCGCGGGTCCCGCCCCGGGCCACGACGCGTTCCATCAGGTGCGCGCGGTCGAACAACTGCATCAGCAGCGGAACCGTAAACTGCTGAGATTCGATGACGTGCTGAAGTTTCATGGTGGTTCCTGTTCAGTAGTCAGTAGTCAGTAGTCAGTAGGGAGTAGGAAGTAGTCAGCAGCAGTGGCTGCTTGCTGCTGTCCTAGCCTCTAGCCTCTAGCCCCTAGCCCCTAGTAATGTGCGTGCCCGCATCGCCGCGCACGGCGTCGAAGAGCCGCTCGTAGGACGTGATGATGACTTCCCGGCCGCCGTCGCGCAGAAAACGCAGAGCGGACTCGATCTTGGGCCCCATGTTGCCCGGGGGGAACTGCCCGTCCGCGTAGTGCTGGGCCATCTCCGCTGCGGAGACGCGGTCCAGCGGCCGCTGGTCGGGCTTCTTGTAGTTCACGTACACCCGATCGGCGTCGGTCGAGATGATGAACAGATCGACGCCGAGCCTGGCGGCCAGCAGCGCCGACGCGCGGTCCTTGTCGATCACCGCTTCGACGCCCCTGAAACCGCGCCCGGCCCGCACGACCGGGATGCCGCCGCCGCCCACCGCGATGACAAGGGCTCCTGTGTCGATCAGCGCCCGAATCGAGACTTCTTCGACGATCTCGAGGGGCTCGGGTGACGGCACGACGCGCCGCCAGCCCCTGGCGGCGTCTTCCACCACCGTCCACCCGAATTGCGCACGGCGCTGTTCGGCTTCTTTCTGCGAGTAGAACGGTCCGATGGGTTTCGACGGCTTGCGCATGGCCGGGTCGTCGGGGGCGACGACGACCTGGGTCAGCAGCGTGGCGACAGGCGTCCGCATGCCCTGTTCCGCCAGCGTCGTCACGAGGGACTGCTGCAGCATGTACCCGATTTCGCCCTGCGTGGCGGCGTCGCACACGTCGAGCGGATGGGTGTAGACCTGGTCGGCAGCCCGCTCCGAGCGGAGCAGGGCCGCGCCGACCTGGGGGCCGTTTCCGTGCGTAATCACGACACGGAAACCGGCCCGGATGATGGAAACGACGGCTTCGGCCGTCCGGCGGGTGTTGGCCAGCTGTTCGGTAATCGTGCCCTTCTCACCCGCGCGGATCAGCGAATTGCCGCCGACGGCGATCAGAGCGGTCTGCGACACGGTCACCTACTTCATGAGCGCCAGCATGATCGCCTTCTGCGCGTGCAGGCGGTTCTCGGCCTGCGGGAACACCACGGAGTACGGCGCGTCGATCACGCCGTCGGTGACTTCGTCGCCGCGGTGGGCGGGCAGGCAGTGCATGAAGATGGCTTCGGCGTGCGCGTGTTTCATGAGGGCTTCGTTGACCTGGTACGGCCGGAACACCTTCTTGCGTGCTTCGGCTTCGCCTTCCTGGCCCATGCTGGCCCAGACGTCGGTGTAGACCGCGTCGGCGCCTTGCACGGCCTCCACGGGGTCGTTGGTCACCAGACACGTCGCACCGGTCTTGTGGCTCTCGCGCGTAGCCCAGGCCGTGACGTCGGCATGCGGCTCGTATCCGGGCGGCGTCGCCACGGCCACATGCACGCCCAGCCGGGCGCCGGCGAACATCAGCGAGTTCGAGACGTTATTGCCGTCGCCGACGTACGCGAGTTTGCGGCCCTTCAGGGTTTCTTTGTACTCGCGCAGCGTCAGGTAGTCGGCCATCGCCTGGCAGGGGTGGCTGAAGTCGGTGAGCCCGTTGATGATCGGGATGCCGGCGTACTCGGCCATCCGCTCGACGATGTCGTGGCCGAAGGTGCGGATCATGATGCCTTGAACCATCCGCTCGAGGTTCTTGGCGACGTCGTACACGGATTCACGCTTGCCGAGGTTGATTTCGGCGGGTGACAGATAGATGGAGAAGCCGCCGAGCTGCTGGATGCCGACGTCGAACGTCACGCGTGTCCGCAGTGACGGTTTCTCGAAGATGAGGGCCAGCGTCTTGCCCTTGAGCGAGTCGGCGAAGTGGTGCGGGTTCGCCTTGATGTCCCGCGCCAGGTCGAGCAGGTGGGTGAGCTCGTCGGTGGTGAAGTCCTTGATGGTCAGGAAGTCCTTGCCGCGCATCGGAGTCTCCTCGAAAGTCGGTTACATGATTCGGTTGTAACGGTAGCCAGCATGTCGGGCCGACAAGCCGTCTCGTCTCAAGGAACAGGCCGCGAGGGGGCAGCGAGGCGAGAGCGCTCCGGCGAGGATCGCCAGAAGCCCTATTCTACTCCGGCTGGGGCGGTCGAGACCACCCCGCACGGGCCACAGAATGGCAGCGCAGGCTCAGGCCTGCGGAGCGGAGCCGCGCCGCCGCCGGCGGCCAGACCGGCGACGCCGCCTGACGGCCGGCGCTTCTTCGGCGGCAGGTTCCACGGTCTTCATCTGCTCGAACCAGTACGCCAGCGTGTCCGGCGCGTCTCCGTGGATTTCAAGCCACGTCAGGGCGTCTTCGAAGGCCGAACGCTGCATCAGCATCTGGCGTGCGTGGCTGGAGCGGCTGGGTTCGCGCAGGCGCCGCTGCAGCATCAGGACCTGATGCAGGCGTTCCACGTCGCGACGGGACAGCGGGACCACTCCCAGATTCAGGCCGGGTGTGCCGTCCTGTTCCATCCAGGACGGCCACGTCCCCTGGCTGAACCCGAGGGGCACGATCAGGCTGCCGAGCAGGATCGGATTGGTCAACGGCGCCGGAACCTCGTCGAACGAGTCCCGGTACGAATCCAGGCGCGCCAGTGATGCCTGGAAATCAGCCTTGCCCGCGGCGGCGTGCAGGGCCGGCGCCAAGGCCTTGAGCAGTCCGGTCTCGCGCAAGGTTTCGAAGATGCGGCCCGACATGCCGGTCCTGAGGATCTTGTAGTACTCGTCCATCAGCCGCGCCGGAGCCGCCGTGCCGAGCAGCGCCCCGCACTTCTTGATGGCGCGGGCCACGGGCGGGTCGAGCGTGAACCCCAGCCGCGCGGCGAACGCCACAGCCCGCTGCATGCGGACCGGGTCTTCGTGGAACCGCACCTCCGGGTCGCCTATGCTCCGAATGACACCCGCCCGCAGGTCGTCGAGGCCCCCCACGTAATCGATGATCGAGTAGGTGGAGATGTCGTAAAAGAGGGCGTTAATCGTGAAGTCGCGGCGGAACGCGTCTTCTTCATCCGTGCCGAACGAGTTGTCGCGATGGACCGGGTGCACGTGGCCGTCGCGAGGTCCGTGGCGGTCCGACCGCTCGTGGACGGCTGTCTCCTGGTGGTCGTCGTGGCCCCGGTCCGCCCCGGTGGGATTCGCGGCCTCGGGGTTCGTGGCCTGCGCCGTGTGTTCGCGGTCCCCCGCCACTTCGTCGGGCGGCACCTGCCGGCGGAACGTCGCAACCTCGATGACCTTCTCGCCGAACTTCACGTGGACGAGGCGGAACCGGCGTCCGATGATCCACGCGTTCCGGAACAGGCGCTTGATCTGGTGCGGATGGGCGTCGGTGCCGATGTCGAAGTCTTTGGGACGCCGGCCCAACAGCAGGTCCCGAACTCCGCCGCCCACCAGATACGCCTTAAAACCGCCCTCTTTGAGGCGATAGAGAACTTTCAGCGCATCGGGGTCGACATCCCGGCGCGAAAGCCCGTGTTCCGCGCGCGGGACAACTACAGGAAGCATCCTGGGGATCTTACTATGGGGATTGGGGATTGGGGGTTGGGGATTGGGGAAGGCGGGGGACGCGCCGGGCCCCGAGCCCCTGGCCCCTAGTGTTTCGCCTCGTTCCAGTTCTCCCCGATTCCGACGTCCACCGTGAGCGGCACGGCGAGTGCGGCGGCGCCCTCCATGTGCTGCCTGACCAGCGCCGCCACCTCGTCGGCGTCTTCGCGGGCGACTTCGAACAGCAGTTCGTCATGGACGGTCAGGATCATTCGGGCCTTCACGCCGGACGTCGCCGCCGGCCTGGCGTCGAGGGCCCGCTGCACGTCGATCATGGCGCGCTTCAGGATGTCGGCGGCGGTGCCCTGGATAGGCATGTTCACGGCCACCCGCTCGGCGGCCTGCCGGACCTGCCCGTTCTTGCTCGTCAGTTCAGGAACGGGCCGCTGGCGCCCGAACAGGGTCTTGACCATCCCGCACACCCGGGCTTCGTCGAGCGTCCGATCGATGAACGTCCTGACGCCGGGGAACCCGGAAAAATACGCGTCGATGAAGGCCTGCGCGGCCTGCTGCGTCACGCCGATGTCCTTCGACAGCGTAAACGCCGTCTTCCCGTACAGCAGGGCGTAGTTCACCATTTTCGCGGTCGTGCGCATCTCCTTGCGATCGCGCCCGCTGTCGGCGCCGAAGATCGCCAGGGCCGTACGGTCGTGAATGTCCTCGCCCCGCTTGAACGCGTCGATCAGCGCCGCATCCTGGGCCAGGTGGGCCAGCACGCGCAGCTCGATCTGGGAGTAATCAGCGGAAATCAGCAGGCACCCGGGATCGGCCACGAACGCCTTGCGGATTTCCCGGCCCAACTCGGTCCGGACAGGGATGTTCTGCAGATTGGGATCGCTGCTGCTCAACCGGCCCGTTGCCGCCACCGCCTGGTTGAAACTGGTGTGCACGCGGCCCGTGCGCGGGTTCACCAGCGTCGGCAATGCATCGACGTACGTCCCCTTCAGCTTCTGCATCGCGCGCCAGTCCAGCACGAGGCGGGGCAGTTCGTGCGACTCAGCCAGTTCCTCGAGCACCCCGACAGCCGTGGAGGCGGTCTTGGTCTTGCCGGTCTTCTTGCCCGCCGGCAGCTTCAGCTTCTCGAACAGGACATCGCCAAGCTGCTTCGGCGAGTTGATGTTGAAGACCTCACCCGCCAGTTCGTGGATCCGGGCCGTCAATATGCCCATTTCACGTTCGAGTCGCGCCGACAGCGTGCCGAGTGCGCCGGTATCCACCCGAACGCCCGCCTGCTCGATGGCCATCAGAACCGGGACGAGCGGCAGTTCCATCTCCCGATACAACTCGGCCAGGCCCTGCTCGTCGAGCGTCGCGCGCAGCGTATCGGTCAACTGCCACGCCAGGTCAGCCCGTTCACACGCCACGTCGAGGACGGCCGATGCGGGGATGTCGGCGGCCGAGACGGCTTTCGCGCCTTTCCCGAGCATGTCGTCGATCCCGGCGGCTTTGTAGCCCAGGTACGTCATCGCGAGGTCTTCGATGGCGTGCGGTGCCCGCGTGGCGTCGATCAGGTAGCTGGCCAGCATGGGATCGAACACCGCACCGCCGGGCGGCATGTCGTACCGGGTGCACACCATGGCCGCGAACTTCACGTCATGGCACGCCAGTTCAACGGCAGGGTCGGCCAGCACGGGCGCCAGACGCGCGACGACGTCGCGCGCGGCGAGGTTCGCCGTGGCATCCAGGGTCTGGTGGCCGAGGGGCAGATACCTGGCACGGCGGCTGGCCGTGGCGATGGCGAGGCCCACCAGGCGCGCCTGCATGGGCGACGGGGCGTCGGCCACCGGGAACAACGCCAGTCGGCCGGAGGCCCTGACGTCGCGCAGCACGGCCTCGAGTTCGTCGAGCGACTCGATGATGGCGTAGTCCTTGGTGACGGTCGCAGCGGTTGGCGCGTAGTCGTTGGTCAGCGACCGGAATCCGAGCGACCCGAACAGCTCGTAACACTGCTCGCGATGCGGACCCGCGTAGGCGAACGCCGCGAAGTCGGTGTTCACCGGCACGTCGGTCTTGATTGTGACCAGTTCACGGCTGCGCAAGGCGTCGTCGGCGTGGGCCAGCAACGCCTCGCGATACCGCTTCTGGGCGACCCGCTCAGCGCCTTCCAGGAGGCCGTCCAGCGAGCCGAACTCGTTGATCAGATCGCGCGCCCCCTTTTCGCCGATGCCTGGCACGCCCTTGACGTTATCGACCGTGTCGCCGGTCAGGGACAGCACGTCGATCACGCGCTCGGGCCGCACACCGAACTTCTCGACGACACCCGCCGCGTCGAACCAGGCGCCTTCGTCCCTCGGGTTGAACACCCGGATCGGGCCGCCCACCAGCTGGAAGAAGTCTTTGTCACCCGTGACAATCGCGACGTCGAATCCGGCGTCCGCCGCCTTCTTCGCCAGGGTCCCAATCACATCGTCGGCTTCCACGCCTTCGTGGTTGACCACCGGCACGCCCATGGCCGCGCAGGCCTGGTGGACCCAGGCCACCTGCTCGACGAGGTCCGGCGGCATCGGGGCCCGGTTCGCCTTGTAGTCGTCGACGAGGGCGTCACGGAACGTCGGCCCCGCCGTGTCGAACGACGCGGCGACATGCGTGGGGGCGTGATCCGCCAGCAGCTTGCGAAGCATCGTGACGAATCCGTAGACGGCATTCGTGGAACGCCCGTCCGGACCGGTCAGCCCCCGAATGGCATGGTAGGCCCGGTACATCTGGTTGTTGCCGTCGATCAGAAACAGCGTAGGCCTGGTGGGCATGGTGGGTACAGATTACTGGGGATTGGGGGTTAGGGATTAGGGATTGGGGAAAGGCAGGCCGCAAGCCTGTAGCCTGGAGCCTGTAGCCTGTGGCCTGAGAAACCAGAAACCAGAAATGCAGTGCCCGGCTATGATAGGGGACTCATGGGCGCTGTGACTCGGGTCTGGCTTCTCCTCATGCTCATTGCTGCGACGGTGACGGCGGTCGCCTGCCAGGGCGCCGGGACCGGCGGCGGGGTCTCGTTACTGAGACAGTACGAGTACGAAGAGGAGATCTACCTTGCCCTGGACGGCACGGCCACGGTGTATATCAACGCGTCTCTGGCCGCCTTCGTCAACCTGCGCGGCCTGGACCTCGACACGCGCCCCAACGCCCGCTTCGACAAGAACACGCTGCGCGACGCGTACTCGTCCCCGGTGACGGACGTGCTGCGGGTCACCAGTTGGAGGCGATTCGGCCGCCGGTTCGCCCACGTACGGCTGAAGGTCCACGACATCCGCAAACTGGCGACGGTCGCGCCCCTGGCCTGGTCCACCTACGAACTCTCGGAACGCGACGGGCTTACCGTCTACCGACAGGTGATGGGCGCTGCGGCCGGCCGGGATGTCGGCCAGGTCGGCTGGAAGGGTCACGAACTGGTGGCCGTCCGGCTGCACCTGCCGGCCCGGATCCGTTACCACAACGCGGGCAAGGACAATCTCAAGCGCGGCAACATCCTGGTCTGGGAACAGGCCTTTGCCGCGAGGCAGACGGGCTCTCCCCTCGAGATCGAAGCACGGATGGATCAGCAGTCGATTCTCTACTCGACGTTGAAGCTGTTTGCCGTCAGCGGCGTGATTGCCCTGGCGCTTGTCGTGCTGATCATTGCGTGGGTGGCCCGGAAGGGGCGGTCGCGGCCTCGAACTGCCTGACGGCCGCGTTCAGGAACGCTACCAGCTTCGGAGCCACGCGGGCGTTCCCCGCGCTCGACGGGTGACTGTCGGTGCCGTCGCCGCTCGGATAGCGCGAGAAGCCCGCTGGACTTCCGTCCGTCAGTTCCCCGTACAGGTCGAATACCGCGACATTGCGTCCGGCGTAGCCGCGGAGCCAGCCGTCGGGGCTCGTGACCCACTCGTTGAAACGCCGGGCCATCGTACCCGATTCCCGGAACTCCTGTTCGTGCGTGGGCCGGCCGAGTACCTGCTTGGCGAGCTGCTTCCAGCGCGGCTCGCTCCAGGTGTGCGGCGCCACGGGCGGGGCCGTCACGTAGACGAACAGCGTGTCGGGGTACTTCGCCATCTCCTCCAGCAACGCCGCCATGGTGGCTCGGGCATTGGCTTCGGTCAGCTCCGGTCCCGCCGGGGAGCCGGACCCGGAGCCTGGCCCGACGAACTGGTTGTTCGGGTAACACGACTTGAACATCACGACTCGATTGCGCTGGCCCTCCGGCAGCCGTTCGTCCTGGTGGCGGATCGCCAGGATGTCGGGCATGTGCGCCCGGAACTTCGGCAACCAGTCGAACAGGTCGGTGTGTTCACCGAGGCTGCTGCCGTAGGTCGCTTCGTGCAGGCGATAGTTGTTGGCGGCCAGCAGCGCGGCAAGGCCGCCGCCATTTGGGTGCGTCGGGACGCCTCCGATCTGGCTGTTCTCCGGGCCTGGCGACGCAAGCAACTGCGTGCCGACCGAGTGGTGGAGGAATGCCAGATCAACGGGCGCCGCGGGCGCGTCCGCAGCCGGGCGGAATGGCTCCCCGCTGTCGTCGCGTGCGCGGCCCACTTCGTTGGAGAGATCGCCACCCACCGGCATCATCAGCAAGACCCCCAGTGTGACCGCAACGGCCACGGCTCCGACCATGACACCCGTCCGCATACTCACGACTGCTCCTTGAGTCTGGCGGCCAGCGCGCGCACCGCTCCGGCGTCGTCCTGGAACGGCCGGACATCGTCATACACACCCAGCGCGGTGAGGCGCGCCGCCATGGCCGGGCCCTGTCCAAGGCCCACCTCGAAACAGATCCAGCCTCCAGGCCGGACGAGCCGCACGGCTTCCTTGATGAACCGGGTGAGGATCCGGATGCCGAACGGGCCGCCGTCGAACGCCAGGCTCGGTTCGTGGCCGGCGATCTCGGCGTGCATCGCGCCGACCTTGGCTGTTGAAATGTACGGCGGATTGCAGCTCACGATGTCGATGCGGCCGTTCCAGTCGTCGGCAAAGGGCTCCAGGAGGTCACCGCTGCGGAAGTCCACGCGGTCGGGCATCCCCATCTGGCGGGCGTTTTCGCGCGCCACCTCGATGGCGTCAGCCGACAGGTCCGCCGCGAGGACCTGCGCCCGCGGTTCGTGGGCGGCGTAGGCGAGCGCCAGGTTTCCGCTGCCGGTGCACACGTCGATCACCGTCGCGATACCCCGGCGTGCCACGGTGTCTTTGATGAGTCCCAACGCGGCGCGGCCCAGGATTTCCGTCTCGCGCCTGGGAATCAAAGCGCCCGGCGCCGCGTACATCTCGAGCCCGAGGAAATGCTGCCGCCGGGTCAGATACGAGAGTGGCGTGCCCGAGAGGCGCTGTTCCACGAGGGCGTGCAGGTGTTCCGTCGCGGAGTCGTCCAGTTCCGGAAGCGCGCCCCGGGTTGCGAGGGCCGCGGAGCGCGGTGCGCCGGCCGCCGTCCACCAGAGGGCCGCCACGGTACTCCGGGCATCTTCTTCCGGCTTGTCCTCCGGAATCTCGATCGTACTCTCCAGCCGAACCACCAAGTCGCGAAACAAGGTCATCGTGTACCTGACAGAGGGGCGTGCCGCAGCGACGCCTCCCGCAAAAGTGGCAGCAACGGGTGCATGCGCGACGGCCAGTCGATGGCCGACACGTCACCCCGGGATGCGAGGGCCCGTCGCTCGCTCGGCGATCGCCCCAGCAAGTCGAGGATGGCCTCAGCAAAGGCCCGGGCATCGTCGCGCACGTGGCAGGCGGGCCGGATCTCCTCCGGAACGCCCTCGAAGACGGCTGGTGTTACCACGCAGGGCAGGCCAGCGGCGACGGCTTCCACGACCTTGTTCTGCACGCCCCGGGCCACGCGCAACGGCGCAACGGCGATCGCGGCATTCCAGAGATACTCGCGCACGCTGGGCACGCTGCCGGTCACGGTGACGTCGGCATACCGGTGAGCCAGTCGCTTGACGTCGCCGGTCGGAGAGGCCCCGACGATATCGAGGCAAGCGCCCGGCCTGCGCTGTCGGACCAGGGGCCAGACGTTCTCGGCCAGCCAGACCGCGGCCTGTGCGTTGGGTGCGTAGTTCATGACTCCCGTGAACACGACGGCTTCCCGCGAAGACGGGGCGGTCGGCGGCCTGAAGTGTTCCACGTCCACGCCGTTCTGGAGTACGACCGGATCCGCGTCGGGAACAATGGCGCGCAAGGCCTGCCGTTCACGGTCGTTGACCACGAGCGTGGCCGCCGCCGAACGGGCGATGAGGGCCTCGAATGACGCCAGGCACGCCGCTTCCCTCCGGTACACCGCCGACAGGGGCCAGCGGGCAGTAGCCGACAGCGCGTGCCACTTCGACGAGTCGACGTCCACGAGGTCGACGACGAGGGGCAATCCGGCCAGCGGGGGCTCGAGACCGAAACGCGCCATGCTCGAGCAGAACGCGAGGACGACGTCCGGAGGCCGGCTGGCCACCAGGGAGGCCAGCGTCTTCGCGGCGCCGGGCGCGTCGAGCAGCGCGTGCGTCAGGGGCTGCGATCCCGCCAGCGCGCGAATGCTGCGCACGGCTCGATGCGGCCACGACAGCGGCAGGGTCGTCACACTGGAGGCCCACTCGCGAAGGTCCGGCGCGTGCGAGGCTTCGTCGCGGTCGTGGACCAGCGACACCAGATCCACGTCGGCGTTGGCCCGCATGGCGCGCAGCATGTGGTACGCGCGGAGCCGATCGCCGCGGTTGGGCGCATAGGGCAGACGATGCGTCAGAAACAGGACTCGCACCGGATTCCCTAAGCAGCCTGCACGGCCGCGGCCGGCTTCTTCGGTCCCCGGGACGCGTGGAGGATCGCATAGACGTCCTCCAGCCGGCGGGTCCTGGTCTGGAAGGAGAGCTCGGTCTCGATACGCTGCCGGGCGGCACGGGTGCGCGCGGCGGTGGCATCGGGTTCGGCGACAGCGCGGCGGATGGCGGCCTGGAGGGCTGGCACGTCACCGGGAGGCACGATCAGCGCGTGGACGTCGTGGGCCGCCAGTTCCCGCGTCCCGCCCGCGTCGGTCGCCACGACGGGGGTTTCCATGGCCATGGCCTCGAGGACGGTGTTCGGCGTGCCCTCGTAGTCAGACGACTGCACGTACACGTCGAGCGCGTGATGAATGTCAGCGACGTCCGTGCGGTGCCCGAGGCAGGTACACCGGTCGCCGAGTCCGAAGTGCCGCGACAACGATTCGAGTCGCGGCCGTTCGCTGCCGTCGCCGGCGATCAGCAGTCTCAGGTTCGGGAGTTCAGCGCGGAGGCCCGCCACCGCCTGGATGAGCAGGTCGAATCGCTTCTGGGGCTCGAGGCGGCCGACGGACCCCAGCACGACGTCGGTCTCGGCCAGACCCATCGATGCCCGGACCGCGGACCGGCGCGCGGCATTCCTGCGATAAGGCCGGGGGTCGATGCCGTTCAGAATGGTGGTCACTCTCTCCGGCGGCGCCCCGCGGCGGACCAGCTCCTGCCGGATGTCGCTGGACACCGCGAGCACCTGCGGGAAGAACCGTGCAAGCCACTTGTCCGCAGGATAGTACAGCCCGCGTTCGCGCCAGGAATGGCCGGTCCACCCGTGTTCGGTTGCCAGCGGGATGATGCCCTCGTACCGCGCCAGCAGAAGCGCCAGGGCATTGGTCTTGTAATCGTGGGCGTGGACGATGTCGATCCGGCGTTCACGGACCAGTGCCCGGAGACGCTGCCAGATGCCGGGGTCGAACGAGTGACGTTCGCGGACCTCCACGTAGTCGATGTCGAGCCGCTGCGCCCACGCGTCGATGCCGAAGACCGCGTCACGTTCGTCCCTGAGATAGGCCACCGTGACCTGGAACCGGGACGCGTCCGTCAGCGCGGCACCCAGCAGGATGGTCTTCTCGGGGCCGCCGCCGGTGCCGCGGACGCTGCGCAGTTCGAGCACGTGGATACGCTCAGACACCTCCGCGCGCCTCCGCGCGCCGGCGGGCCGCATGCGGGCCTGACCACACGGGCGCCAGGGCCCGGGCCAGGTCGTACGTCAAGGCCACCGCGACAGCCTGGACAGCCTCCAGCGGAGACGCTGTTTGAAGCCGGCGGATCATGACGGCGGCGCGCAGCGCCGCCAGCGACAGGATGCCAGCTGCGGCCGCAGCCGCCAGCCACCCCCCGCCGTCCAACGCCGTGGCGACACCGAGAGCGGCGACGCCGACAAGCAACAGGTCGGCAACGGGGATGATGATGCTGGGCAGGCCGCGCACGCTGGGCGGCGTTCTGAAGCTGGTGCGCAGGTTGTCTTTGCCGCGCCACAGCTCGCCGAAAAACAGCGCCTTCAGCGTGGCGGGGTCGCCATGGTGCGTCGACCGCATCCGCGGTGCACACACCAGGCGACCCCCTCCCGCACGAAGGCGCTGGCACAGGTCGACGTCTTCGCACGTCACGAGGCCGGTGTCGAACCCGCCGACGGCCAGGAACGTCTCACGCACCACGGCCAGATTGCCGCTGCCGAGCCACTCGACGTCGGTCACTTCGTGGCCGTGATCCCGGAACGCATCGTACATGCGCTGCACCCACGTGCCACCGATCGGGGGATGGTAGGGGGCGCCGGCGCCGGCAGTCCCGGGCATGCTCAGTGTCTCGATGGCGCACCGGGTCCAGCCCGGCGCGATTTCGTGGTCCGCGTCGACGAACGCCAGGTAACGGCCGCTGGCCTCGCCGGCCGCCCGATTCCTCAGCTCCGCCACGGACAGGCCCGGCAGCGGGAGCACGCGCGCGCCAGCGGCACGGGCGGTGTCGGCGGAATCGTCGGTCGAGCCGTTGTCGGCGACGAGAATCTCGTACGACACCCCGGGCGGTACGTCGGCCCCGATGCTGGCCAGGCACCCGCGCAGGTGACGTGCGTCATTCCGCACCGGAATCACGAACGAGATCAACGGCCCTTCGGGCATGGCGTCAGCGCGCCGCGCGCTGGGCGAACGGCGTGACCCGATTTTCCTCGGGCCGCAGGACCGCGGCTTCTCGAGGCGTCGTTGCCGTTGCTGGCATCGGACGGCTGTTGTTCTGCTGCCGCTCGCGGCCCAGCCACCGGCCCGTGCCGATCAGTCCGGCCCCGAGGAACAGCAGGAAGACCGATTCAGCGGTGCCGTCGGACCACGACGCCACCGAGCGGTGCAGGGCGCTGACCCCGCTCAGCGCAAGCATCATTCCGGCGCGGCCGGAATCCTCGATGACGTTCGAGGACGTGTCGGTCGGAGTGGCCCCGTCGCCTCGAGCGGCGGCGGGGTTGCCCACCATGGCCAGGCTCAGCACGACGGCGCCAATCAGGACGGAACGGCGCAGCCAGACCGAGAGACGGCCTCGTGATGCGACCCGCATGACGTGAGTCGAAAGTAGGTTCTGCATATAGGTCTGGACACCTCTGACGCTGAACCACTCTGCAAGACCGGTTCCCCATGACGGACACGGAACGAGCAGCCCACGTTCTCCTCCGCCCCACCTGCCTCCAAGCGCTTGCCTCCTCAACGCTTATGGCGTCCTGACGACGCGCACGCACCGTCGCGTTCGGGGGGTGACACCCCACCCCCGAAGCTACGCACTGTGATGCGACCCGTGCGAAGGGCGCACAAAGTTTGTGGGATGCACACCTTTCCCGCGAGGTGTGCCGATCACAGGATTGCCCAGAAGTGCCCAGAAATCAGACAGATACGCGCGGGTTCCGGATGGCCACTCTGGTGGCCGTGCGTTTGCAACGAGGGTGGTGGCAGGAGTGGGGCTGTGTCCGTAGCGGCTCGCCCCACGTGTACGCGACCCGAGACTCCAATCAGCAGGTGCCGACAATGGCTCACGAACCTACACTTCGGCTGGCGCGATGGCGGGCGATTCGACTGGGAGCTGCCGCGCTGGTCCTGGCGGCCTCGGTCGCCGCGACGGGCCGGACCGGGAACGCCCAGAGCCAGTCCGCGCGCAACAACCCGGTGGCCCCTCCCGTTGGATCGGCGGCGGCCGCCACGATCGAAGTGTCTCCCGACTACGTGATCGGTCCCACCGACGTGCTGTCGGTCGTGTTCTGGGGCGACCGCGACCTCTCGACCGACGTGACCGTGAGGCCCGACGGCAAGATCTCGCTGCCGCTGCTCAACGACGTCGTGGCAGCCGGGCAGACGCCCGAACAACTGCGCCGGCGCCTCGCGGACGCGGCCAAGCGTTACGTCCAGAATCCTGTGGTCACCGTGGTCGTGCGTCAGGTGAACAACAACCGGGCGTTCATCACGGGGCAGGTATCGAACCCTGGCCCCTACGTCCTGTCGGGTCCGACGACGGTGCTGCAGCTGATTGCGATGGCTGGCGGGTTCACCG
Organism: uncultured Vicinamibacterales bacterium; assembly: GCA_964372095.1. Lineage (GTDB taxonomy): Bacteria > Acidobacteriota > Vicinamibacteria > Vicinamibacterales > JAKQTR01 > CAYJPV01. The sequence goes on from CAYJPV010000017.1 coordinate 80,713, forward strand.
AGTTCGCCGACAAGAAACACGTGCTGATTACCCGGGTTGAAGGCAGCGCCCAGCGCGCCTTCACCTTCAACTACGACGATGTCGTGAAACGCCGGGATTTGAGCCAGAACCTCATCCTCAAGGCTGGCGATACGGTTGTGGTGCCCTGACGTGACTGTGTCCAGACAGGGGTCATTCGTTCGGGCTCTTGCGGGCAGTCTGCTGGCGGCCGTCGCGACGGGCACCGTGCCGGGCACGGTGCAGGCGCAGTCGTCGCAGACGCCGTCCGCCTCGCGCCCCGCGGTGCAGCAGGGCAATCAGGCGCAGCAACCGCAGCAGCCCTATCGCGGGCTTTTCGGCGCCGGAAGCCCGGCGCGGCCCGGCGGACATACGCTGGATCTGAGCCTGTCGGTGTATCAGGAGTACGGGAATACGGCCGACGAAGACACGCCGGCTGGCGTGATCGAGTTGGGAACGGGCTGGTTCACGGGCGCACGGGGCACCTTGTCGCTCGAGCGCGCGGGCCAGCGGGCGCGATTCGGCCTCCGCTCGGAAGCCTCGCTTCGGTACTACCAGGAAACCCGGGAGACGACCTCGCCCCGTGTCCGCGTCATCGCGGCCGTGGACGGGACCGAGAGCCGCGGCCGGGACACGAACTGGCACCTGGACGGGTCGTTTGACTACGAACCGTACTACGTGCTGCCGCTGTTTGGCGGGCAGGCCCCGGTGACCGGCGGCACCGCCATTCTGCCGACGAGTCGCGACGACATTCAGTACGCGAACCGGCGCGCGGTCTTCGGTCAGTCATTCAGCGTGGACCGGCAGGTGTCGTCCCGCTGGACCATCGGCGTGTTCGAGGACTTCCGCTACACCAAGTCGGAGAACGAGCTGTACGACGTCCGCGCGATCCATGCCGGCGCGCGCCTCGGGCGTCGGTTCTCGCGTTACGCCGCGCTGCGCCTGGGCTACGCCTACCGCCTCGGTGAGTTCGGGGCCAACACCGACCAGCGCCTCGAGGCGCACGACATCGACATCTCCCTGGACTACCGGCGGCCGTTGCCGCGGCTGCGCCGGACGACCATTGGATTCTCGACGGGGTCGTCACGGATGGCCCAACCGGAGGCCCGCTGGGACGTGGTGGGCGCGGCGAGCCTCAGACACGAGTTCGACCAGGGCTGGTTCATGCAGGGTGAGTTTGCGCGCAACGCCCGTATCGTCGAGGGGTTTGCCAGCCCGTTCTTCGAGAACACCGTGACGGCCAGCCTCGGCGGATTTGTCGGCCGGCGGGTGGAAGTGCTGACGAGCGGCGGTTATTCACGAGGCGAGGTGGGGTTCAGCAACGGCCGGTATCGCGCCATCCAGGGTGCCGCGCGGCTGAGGCTGGCACTGGCCCGCTTCCTGGCCGTGGACGTGGAAGGACTCACGAACCGGCACACGTTCGATGCGGGCATTGTCGTGCCGGAGACGCTTCCGCCCAGCATGAACCGCTGGTCGGTGCGCTGCAACGTCATGGTGTGGCTGCCGTTGTCTCGATAAGGAAGGACATCGTTGTGATTCCCGGAAAAGCGTACACACCGAAAGACATCCTGCGGGCCGTCAACCGGCGGCGCCTGTGGATCGCCATCCCGTTCGTCGTGTTGGCGCTGGCCAACCTGGCGTTCGTGATGTCCCTGACCCACAACTACCGGTCCGTCGCGACGGTCCAGGTGCTGCCGGAGCCGGCCGCCAACAACCTCGTCCGGGCGACGGTCCAGCCGACGGTGGGCGACCGCCTGTCCAGCATCGGCCAGGAGACGCTGACGCGGACGCGTCTGGAGAACATCATCCAGGAACTGGACCTCTACCCGACGATGCGGCAGTCGACGGTCATGGAGAACGTGATCAACCGGATGCGCAGCGACATCGCGTTCCAGATGACCGACCGTGACGTCTTCATCGTGGGCTACACGGCCAAGGATCCCCAGACGGCGCTGACGGTCGCCGAGCGCCTGACGGCCTTGTTCCTCGAGGAAAACGCGCGCAACCGCGGGCAGCGGGCGGAAGCCGCCATGGACTTCCTGGCGACGCAGCTGGAAGACGCGCGAAAGAAGCTCGAGGAGCAGGAAAAACGTGTGGAGGCATTCCGGCTCCAGAATGCCGGCCAGTTGCCGTCGCAGCTCGAAGCGAACACCCAGGAACTGAACAATACGCAACTGCGGCTGCGTTCACTGCTCGACACGATCGCCCGGGACCGCGACCAGAAGTTGTTCCTCCAGCGGCAACTCGAGCAGGCGCAGTCGGCGGATGAGGCGCTGGCGGCTGCCGGTCCGGCGGCCGGGATGCGGGGCGCGTCCGGCGAGGGATCCGACGCGGTGGGCGGGACGACCGATCTTGCCCGGGCGATGGCGAATCTGCGGGCGCTCGAACTGCGGCTGACGCCGGAACACCCGGATGTTGAGCGAGCTCGGCGGCAGGTGGCGATCCTGCAGGAGCGCGCGTCGGCGGACGTGGCCGCCGGTCAGTCCGCGGCAGGCTCGGGCGGGCGGCGGGTGTCGGCGCGCGTGCGGGAGATTCAAGGCCAGATCGAACTGGTCGATCGGCAGATCGTGAGCCGTCAGGGTGAAGAACGCGACCTGCGCGCGAAGATCGCGGATTACGCGCGCCGGATCGACGCGACGCCCATGCGTGAGTCGGAGCTGGCGGCGCTGAGCCGCGACTACGAAGACACCAGGCGTCTCTACTCCAGCCTGAACCAGCGGCAGCAGGAAGCCACGATGGCGCTCGATCTCGAGCGGAAGGACCTTGGAGACCGGTTCCGCGTGATTGAACCGGCCCGGCTGCCGGAGAAGCCGTTCAGCCCCAGCCGGCGCAACTACTTCGCCGCGGGACTGCTGGCGGCCCTGCTGTTCAGTGTCTGCCTCGCCGCGGTGGTCGAATACCGCGACAGCAGCCTGCGCACCGAAGACGACATCATCAGCAGCCTGCGGCTGCCCGTGTTGGCCACAATCCCGGTCCTGAATCGGACCGCACCCGGAAGGTCGAGATGAGCACGTACGCCACGAGTACGGCCGCTGCCGAGCGTATTGGCCGGCGGTTCGCCGAAGACGAACGCAAACGCGCCGCGCTGGGCCTTCCCCCGGTGTCGCCCCGGGGCGCGGGCGAGACGGGCCATCGCCTGGAGATCGTGAGACGGGACGGCGAACATGCAGCCGTGCCGGCGCCCGAGCGACAGCCGTTCGCGACAGCACAGTCGGCGTCCTGGGCACCCGTGGCGGCGTCCGCGCATGGTGTTGCCGTCGAGCAGTACCGGCGTCTTGCCGGCGCGCTGATCCGCGCGCAGGCGGAACACGGGGTCAAGGTGGTCATGATCACCTCGGCGGTGGCCGGCGAGGGCAAGAGCCTGACGACGTCGAATCTCGCGGTGACCCTGGCGCGGTCGTACCAGCGCCGGACGCTCATCATCGACGCCGATCAGCGCGACCCCTCGCAGCACAAGATCTTTCACGTCGATAACACACGCGGCCTGACCGAGCACGTGCGGAGTTTCGACGGTACGCCCGCCGCCACCGTCGAACTGTTCCCCGGGCTGACCCTGCTGCCCGCCGGCAGGCCGACGTCCGACCCCATGGGGGGGCTGACGTCGAACCGGCTCAAGCAGTTGTTTGCCGACGCCGCGGAGGCGTTCGACATCGTGCTCGTCGATACGCCGCCGGTGACGCTGATTCCCGACGCCGGCCTCCTGGCTCCGCTGGTCGATGCCGCCGTCCTGGTGATCTCTGCGGGCTCGACGCAGTACGAAGCGGTGTCGCGGGCCGTCATGACACTCGGCCGGGAACGTATCCTGGGCACGGTCCTGAACGGCGCGGACGAAGCATCCTTTGGCCACTACGGTTACGGCTACGGTCCACGAAACGAGTAGTCATGGCTACAGTCCTTCATCAGCGCGTCACGTGGCGGTTCGCCGCGCCGGTCTTCGTGGACGGCGCCCTGGTGTTGTCATCCGTGGTGGTCAGCACGCTGGCGCTGGTCGGCCCTCCCCTCGAGGGGGCGGCCGGGCTGGCGTGGTTCGCGGCCCGGGTCGGCATCCTGGCGGTCGTGTGTCACCTGTGCCTGTATTACGCCGACCTGTACGACGCGCGCTCGAACGGCAACTCCCGTGAACTGCTGATTCGCCTGATGCAGTCGCTCGGCGTGACGGCGCTGGTGCTGGCGCTGGTGTATGCGATTCAGCCGTCGATGATCCTCGGGCGCGGCGTGTTTGCCCTGTCGGTCGGGATGATCCTGGCGCTGGTGCCGGTCTGGCGGGCCGGTTTCGACTTCGCCCTGAACCGGCTGGCGCCCAGCGAACGGATTCTCATCCTCGGGACCAAGCCCGCGGCTGTGGGACTGGCTCGTGAACTGACCGAGCGGCAGCGCGAGCTGGGGGTCAAGGTCGTCGGGTTCGTCGAAGCCGAGTCGACACGGGTGCGGACGTTCCTGCCGTCGCCGGGCCTGCTGGGGCGCGTCGGTGACATCCCGGCGATCGTGGAGCAGCACAAGGTCGACCGGGTGGTGGTCAGCCTCGAAGACGCCCGCGGCAAGCTGCCGATGAACGACCTGCTCGAGATGAAGCTGCAGGGCGTACGGTTCGACCACCTGGCCACCGTCTACGAGGAGTACACGGGCCGCATCGCGGTCGAGAACCTGCGGCCCAGCTGGCTGATCTTCTCGGAAGGCTTCCGGAAGCCCCCGGGGCAGGCCTGGCGGAAACGGGCCGGCGACGCCTGCGCGGCCGCGCTGGGCCTGGTCCTGGTATCTCCGCTCATGGCGGTCGTTGCCGCCCTGGTCAGGCTGTCGTCGCCCGGACCGGTCTTCTATCACCAGACCAGGACCGGGCAGGGCGGGCGGCCGTTCACGGTGCACAAGTTCCGCACGATGCGGACCGATGCGGAAGCCGCAACCGGGCCGGTCTGGGCGTCGGAACAGGATCCCCGCGTGACGCCCATCGGGAACTTCCTGCGCCGGACCCGGCTCGACGAACTGCCGCAGTTGTGGAACATCCTGCGCGGCGAGATGAGCCTCGTGGGTCCGCGGCCGGAGCGTCCCGAGTTCGTCGAGGCCCTCACCCGCCAGATCCCGTTCTACGGCCAGCGGCACGCCGTGAAGCCGGGACTGACCGGGTGGGCGCAGGTCCGGTACACGTACGGCGCCAGCGTCGAAGACGCGATGGAGAAGCTGCAGTACGACCTCTTCTACATCAAGAACATGTCGGCGTCCCTCGACGCCTTCATCCTCTTCTCGACCATCAAGACCGTGCTGCGCAAGCAGGGATCACGATGACGACGATTGAATACCCCGCGCACCGTCCCGCTCCCGTGGTCAACGCGCTGACTGTCGACGTGGAAGACTACTTCCAGGTGAGCGCCTTCGACGAGCCAGGCAAACGGGAACACTGGCCCGATTTCGAGAGCCGGGTCGGCCGCAATACCGATCGCCTCCTCCAGGTGTTCGCGGACGCGTCGGTGCGTGCCACGTTCTTCGTCCTCGGCTGGGTGGCCGAGCGGCACCCCGACCTGGTCCGGCGAATCGCGGCCGCCGGGCACGAACTGGCCTCGCACGGATTCGGGCACCGGCTCGTCTACGACATGACGCCGGAATCGTTCCGGAACGACCTGCGGCGGGCGAAAGATGCCATTGCGGCGGCCTCGGGCGTGGAAGTGCGCGGATACCGGGCACCGAGTTTCTCGATCACCAGCCGTTCGTTGTGGGCGGTCGACGTGCTGATCGAAGAGGGATATGTGTTCGACTCGAGCATCTATCCCATCTACCGGGACCGCTACGGCCTGCCAGGAGCTCCGCGTTTCGCCCACGCCATCGTCCGTCCGTCGGGCCGGCTCGTGGAGGTACCGCCTTCGACCGTGCGTCTCGCCGGCGTGACCCTGCCGGTCGGCGGCGGCGGCTACTTCCGGCTGTATCCGTTCGGCGTGACGCGGCGAGCTATCGACCGCCTCAACAACCGGGACCACCGCCCCGCGGTCGTGTACCTCCACCCGTGGGAGATCGATCCGTCCCAGCCGCGGCAGCGCGGGAGTGTGTTGAACCGGTTCCGCCACTACGTCAACATCGGGCAGACCGAAGCGCGGCTGCGCCGTCTCGTGAACCAGTTCGCCTTCGGGCCGATGTCGTCCGTCATCTTGCACGCCACGCAGCCTCAGGTGGCGGCGCTGGCCCCCGGGCGAGCCGTGGCCCCGGACCTGGGCACGTTCACGCCGACGCCAACACAGGTGCGGACGTGATGCCAACCCAGGCGTGTGCCGTGCGTATCCCGCAGGAGGCGACTGTCGCAGCCGTATCGGCCGACGTGTCCAGCGAGGAGTGGGACGCCTACGTCGAGGCCCACCCGGACGCCAGCGTGTACCACCGGTGGGCGTGGCGGCAGGTGTTCGAAGGCGCGTTCAGGCACCGGACGGAGTACCTGGCCGCGCGCGACGCACGTGGCCAGGTCGTCGGCGTGCTGCCCCTCGTCGTCTTCGAGCACTGGCTGGGCGGCCGGTTCATGGTGTCGTTGCCGTTCGTCAACTACGGCGGCGTGCTCGCCGACCACGACGCGGCCGTGCGTGCCCTCGCCGGGGAAGCGGAACGACGGGCGCGGCACTACGGGCTGAGGCACGTCGAGCTGCGCCACACGACGCCGCAGATTCCCGAGTGCCCCCGCCTGACGCACAAAGTCTCCATGACGCTGGCCCTCCAGCCCTCGGCGGAGCGCGCGTGGGAAACCCTGGATCGCAAGGTTCGCAACCAGGTCCGCAAGGCCGAGAAAGGCGGGCTGACGAGTGAAGTGGGCGGCCTCGAACTCGTGCCGGAGTTCTACGGGGTCTTTGCCGAGAACATGCGTGACCTCGGCACGCCCGTGTACCCCGAAAGCTGGTTCGCCCAGATTCTCAGCCGGCTCTCCGGGCAGGCCGCGATCGTGCTCGTACGGGACGGTCACAGGCCCGTTGCCGGTGCCCTGACGCTCGCGTACCGCTCGAGCCTGGAAGTGCCTTCGGCGGGCTCGCTCCGCGCCTACCGCCCGATGTCGGCGAACATGCTCTTGTACTGGCGCATCATGCAGCACGCCATCGCGGGAGGGATGCGTGTGCTCGACTTCGGACGGTCCACACCCGGTGAAGGGACGTTCAGGTTCAAGGAGCAATGGGGGGCCACACCCGGGCCGCTGACCTGGGAGTACGTCCTCCTGTCGCGCCGCGCGCTCCCGGACAGGAATCCGAAAAGCGTGCGATTCCAGCAGGCGATTGCGGTCTGGAAACGCCTGCCGCTCTCCATCGCCAATCGTGTCGGACCGGCCATCGTCCGGTTCCTGCCCTGACGGTCCGGGCCCGGACCAGCGTCGCTCGATGCCCATGATCCCGCTCTCCACCGTCGCCCAGACACCCGGAAGCCCTTCCGCGCGCCGCGGCGAACCCGTGACCTTCGGGCTGCCGTTCCCGCGAGGTGCGGTCACGTCGCTCGACACGTGCGCGTGGATCGCGGCGGACGGCACCCCCCGGCTCGTGCAGGCCGACGTGCGGGAGCGCTGGGCGGACGGCAGCGTCCGATGGGGCCTGTTCCACGGCCGGGTGTCGGCGTCCGGACCCGGCGCGGCGGGCCACCTGGCCATCAATGCCAATCCGGTCGACAGCGCGGAACACGTGACGGTCGTGCGGCAGGGCGCCCGCGTCGTCGTCAACGCCGGCCCGGCGCGGTTTACGTGCGGGGCGGGACAGGGGTTTCCCTTCACGCGAGTCCTCGACGCGTCCGGGGCTGATGTCATCGACGCTGGCGAGAGCGGGTTGCGGATCCTCGACGAAGACGGCCGCCCGTGCGGCATCGACATCGATCGCATCGAGGTCGAAGAGAACGGCCCGCTGCGGGCCATCGTGCGGTGGCGTGGCCGCGTCGTCCGCCCGTCGGCGGCCACGTGGCTCGAGCTCGACGCACGCGCCCAGTTCTTCGCCGGGTTGCCCACGGTGCGGCTGGCGATGACGGTGCGCAACCCCGCGCCCGCCCGTCACCCGGGCAATTACTGGGAGCTTGGCGATCCCGCGTCGGCCTTGATTCGCGAGGCCGCTCTCGTGGTGACGCTTGCGGGGCGCGAGCCAGCCGCCGTCCGCTGTTCGATCGAGGCTGGCGCGCCGATGGCCGGCTGCGCCACGCCCTTCGAGTTGTATCAGGAGTCGAGCGGCGGGCCGCAATGGGACAGCCCCGTGCACGTCAACCGTCACGGGCGGGTCGTGATGACCCTGGCCGGGTACCGCCTGACGTGCGGATCCGGGACGACAGAAGGCCGGCGAGCCCAGCCCGTGGTCGTGGCCGACACCGGTGCTGCCCGGCTGGCCGTGGCGGCGCCCGGGTTCTGGCAGAACTTCCCGCGCGCCATTGAAGTCGATGCGCGTACGGTGCGCGTGGGCCTGTGGCCCGGGCAGTTTCCGGACGTGCACGAGCTTCAGGGAGGTGAACAGAAGACCCACGAGGTCGTGCTGGCCTTCGGCGCGGATGACGTCACCGCCATCCCTCTCGACTGGATTCGGGAGCCGCTGCTCGTGCGCGCGGATCCGGAGTGGTACTGTGCCAGCGGGGCCGTCGCGCACCTGGTGCCGGAATCGGCCGAGCCCTCACGCGAGTACTGCGAGCTGGTCCGGGCCGCGATCGACGGTCCCGATCGGTTCACGCTGAAACGGGAACGGATCGACGAATACGGCTGGCGGAACTTCGGCGAACTCTACGCCGACCACGAAGCGGTCTTCGCTCCGCCTGGGCAACCGCTCGTGTCGCACTACAACAACCAGTACGACGCCATCGCCGGGTTCGCCGTGCAGTTCTTCCGCACCGGGGATCCGCGGTGGTGGGAGCTGATGGCCGACCTGGCCGCCCACGTCGTCGACATTGACCTGTATCACGCGGCGGGCGACAAGGCGGCGTACAGCGGCGGGCCGTTCTGGCACACCTGTCACTATGTCGATGCCGGCCGATCGACGCACCGGGGCTACCCACGTGTGGCCGGCGTGCCGGGCGGCGGTCCGGGCAACGAGCACACGTACAGCGGCGGCCTCGTGCTGCATTACTTCCTGACCGGCGACGTGCGTGCGCGCGACGCGGTGATCCAGCTGGCCGACTGGATCCTGCGCATCGATGACGGCCGGCTGTCGCCGTTCCGGCTCCTGGATCGCGGGGACACGGGGCTGGCCAGCGCCACGCGCGATCCGTGGTACCACGGTCCCGGGCGTGGAGCCGCTCACGCGATTGCCACCCTGCTCGACGGCTACCGGCTCACGCACCACGACCGGTATCTGGACAAAGCCGAGCAGCTGATCCGCCGTTGTATCCACCCGGCAGACGACATCGGCGCACGCGGACTACTCGACGCGGAACGGCGCTGGTCCTATACGGTGTTTCTGCAGGTGCTCGGCCGTTATCTGCGCGAGAGCGCCGAACGCGACCGGCGAAGCGCCACGTACGTCTGGGCCAGGCAGAGCCTGCTGGCGTACGCACGGTGGATGGCGGATCACGAGCGCCCGTACCTCGACGCGCCCGAGGGTCTCGAGTATCCAACCGAAACCTGGGCGGCGCAGGACATGCGCAAGTGCGAAGTTCTGCTGCAGGCGTCCCTGCACGCGGCAGACGAGGGCGAACGTGCCCGGTTCAGGACCCGCGCGGCGTACTTCTTCGAAACGTCGGTGCGGAGCCTCAGGCTGTTACCGACACGGACGCTGGTGCGGCCGGTGGTCATCCTGCTCACGAACGGAACGGGTCTCGCGTGGTTCACAGCGCATCCGGATGCCCGCGGGCAGGACCCAGCTGGCGAACCGGGATCTGTCGGGGATGCCGTGCCGTTCGTCCCGCAGCGTGTGCGGGCGATCGCGCGCGCGCGGTGGGTGATGGGAGCGGCGGTGGTGCTGAGTGCGGTGGCGGGGCTCCTGCTGTGGTGACGTCGCATGATCGAGACGGTATGGCGCTGAAGTACATGGGCACGTCGCGGTGGTTCCTGGCCGGCGTTCTCCTGTTCGCCGTCGTGCTGGGGTCCGTGTCGGTCCACTACCGCGTGCCGTTGCGGGATGCCCCGCTGGCGGTGACCAAGCTGGCGGCCACGCCGGTTCTCGGATATTTCCAGGACCACGACTCGCGCGACGCCGAGCGTCGGCGTTCGAGTTATTGGACCGGTCCCGGCCCGCTGCTGCGGAGGGACGGTGTGGAGAGTTGGCGCCGGATCGAGCACGCGGAGCCTGGATTCCGCATGATCGACCCGAGCGGGGCCCGGGCGCTGCCGGCCGACCTGCCGTTCATCTATGAGTCGGCAGCGGCACCATACCTGCGGGAACTCGTCGAGGCGCACGACCTGAGGCACGTCATTGCAGGGGCCGCGGACGAGTACGACGCCATGCTGCGCCTGGGTGCCTGGGTCGGCGGCCTGTTCGACCACGGCGCCGACGAACTTGGCCGGCAGCAGGCCCACATCGCGCCCGTCGACGTCATCCGGCTCGGCGTGCAGGGCAAGAAGTTCTGGTGCGAGGTGGCGGCGCGCCTGACGGTGCACGCGGCGACGGCCGTCGGGTGGCAGGCGCGGCTGGTGACCGGGTCGAAGACCGGTTACAGCTGGGATCACGCTGTCGCGGAGTTGTGGTCGAACCAGCACCGCAAGTGGTTCGTGATCGATGCGGACTTCAACGTGGTGTACGAATCCGACGGGGTCCCTCTGTCGGCGTTCGAACTCAACCGCCGCGGCCCGGCGCTGCAGCAGGAGAAGCGGCTGCGGGTGCGGGCGATCGCTCCGCCCAAACGCAGCCTGCCCACGGTCGACCTGGTTCCGTACTACGAGTACGTGCACGTGGATCTGCGCAACGACTGGAACTCGCGGTTTCTGGGGATTGGCAGCCCCGAAGGCGGCGACCGCAATACCTGGTGGACGGCCAGGCCTTCGCTGGGCCCGCTGATCACCGCGAAAGTCCGGGAAGACCGGCCCGAGCGTTTCGACTGGCCCGTCAACGCGGTGAGCATGCACGCCCTGGACGTCGAGCGCGCGCCGGGTCAGACGCCGACCCTGCGCATCGGCCTGGCGGCGTACAGCCCGTCGTTCCGGCAGTTCGAGACGGCCCTCGACGGAGGTGCGTGGGTGGCCGTGTCAGGCAGCGACGTGCGAGTGCCGCTCTCGGCCGGCCCGCATGTGCTGAAGGCCCGCGTCATGACCGAGGCCGGGTTCCCGGGCCCCGAGCACACCGTGGGCTTCACCGTCGAGCCGCGCCCGTCCTGACGGGCGCCTTGTCCTCCGATTCCTTCCGGTGCGGTTCCGCGCCGTCGCGATAGAATTCCCAGGTATGGCTGATCCCCGCATTCGAGTCGGTCTGACCGAGGAACACGGCATGGCGGCCGAAGCTGCGGAGTTCCCCGCTGACGGGATCGAATACCGGTTCCTCACGGTGGCGCGCGTCGGGTCCCCACTCGTGAAGAGCCCGATCAAGGGATTCATGAGCCGGTTCGACACGACCGGCTGCGACATCATCGAGTCCTTGATCAGCCCTGTGCACACCGACATCCCCTGGGTGTACTCCCTGGCGTGCATCGAGGAGGCGCTGGCCTTCAATCTCCTGCACGTTCCGCTGCCGCGCACCGTGCGCAGCCTCTACCTGAGGTGGCTATTCACGCGACACAATTTCCGCAGGTTCCTCTTCTGGAGCCAGGCCGGCCGGCAGTCGCTGGACGCGTATCCCGTGCTCAACGATGCACGCATCCGCGAGAAGGCGGAAGTGGTCTATCCCGCCGTCAGGCGCGTGGAGGATCACCTGGTGCGGTTCAACGAGGACCGCGTGAACATCCTGTTCAGCGGGGACTTCTTCAGGAAAGGCGGCGTCAACGTCGTCGACGCGTTCGAGCGATTGTCGGCGACCCATCCTGACGTGACGCTGAGGATCTGCTCCGACGAGCGCATCGACTTCAACACGGGCGACACTCGTCTCCGGGCCGAGTATCTGGGCAAGATCCAGTCGCACCGGAAGATCACGTTCGGCCGGATCACGCGGGCGGAGATGATCGGCAGCGTCCTGCCCGAAACCGATATCTACCTGCTGCCGACGTACCAGGAGGCGTTCGGGTTCGCGATTCTCGAGGCCATGGCCTTCGGGATTCCGGTGATCGCCACCAACATCATGGCGATTCCGGAACTCATCGAGGATGGCGGGAGCGGCTTCCTGATCGACACGAGCGGTTTCAATTGCACCGAGCTGTTCCGGGGCTACGTGGTCAACCGGATCCCGGATGACTTCCGCACGACCGTGACGGACGCGCTGTACGGCTACCTCGTGCGGCTCGTTGAATCGCCCGCGCTGCGCAGGCAGATGGGCACGCGAGGCATCGCCCTGGCGCGAAGCCGGTTCTCGTTCGAGGAACGTAACCGAACGATGAAGCGGATCTACGAAGATGCGCTCCGGTAATCAATCCCGTCGAGTGGGGTTGTCCGGCCTGTCCTCTCCGCTGCCTGCCCGCGTCGGGACCGTGATCCGGTACACCTCAATCCGCGCCTGGCTGCCGTAGTCTCTCGTGATGTACAGGTGGCCCGTTGCCGCATCGTACGCGGCGCCTTTCACGATCGCTTCGTTGGCGGGCAGATCCGTCAGCGCCCAGACCGCGTATGGCTTGGGATCCCACGTCCGCTTCGTCCCGTTCTTGACGGCCACCAGGTCGTTCGCGTCGTAGGCCGCAATCTGGTAGCGGTACGGCGGCGCGTGAGGGCCCTTGACGTCCTGCTGGTACGGGTCGGGGCTGGTGCAGCCGTCCGTCGGCCGGTCCCAGAGGCCGTACCAGTAGCAGCCGGTGCCGTGGGACTCGATGAAGAGGACGCTGCGGGTTCCAGGCGGGAAGGCCATGCCGCCAAACGACGTCGTCAGGTTGTACTCGTTGTGCTGAACGGTTTCGCAGTTCACGGTTCCGCACGCGGGGTGTTCAAGGGGGTAGTACAGGACAGTCTGGCCGGGGACCGGGTTCGTCACGCCGATGGCGTCCGGATCGAACACCGTGGCGCTGGGACCCGACGACGTCGCGCTCACAACCGAGATCCCGAAGAGGCCCGTCAGTGCGGGCCCGCCGAACGAGGCCTGCCACTCCCGTGGAATGAGCGTCATCGGGCCACCCAGCGCCCGCGGCGGCGCCGCGACGCGACGGTTGAAGGCATACCAGCCCCGGAAGTCGTTCGTCTCGGCGAGCGTCATGCCCGACACGCCGTGGGACACTCCCTGGCTGCCCGAATAGACGTTCGTGGCGCCGACAATGAGCTTGCCGTTGTAGGGCAGCAGTCCATACACGAACTTCGGATTCGGGTTCGAGGGATCGATCTGATCGAGCTTGCCGTCGGTGATGTCCCGGAACTCCTGGACGACCGTCGCCACAGGCAGCGCTTCCCAGTCCCGGCTCTTCACGAGGCGCCTGGGGACGCGGACCTGCGCCACGAAGCCGCCCCGCTGGGCATGGCCTTCCATGAACAGGGTCTGGGTGCCGGTGGACTCGTCGAAATACGGGGCCAGGGCGTGCCCGCCGTAGTCGAACGACGATCCGCCGAAATATCCCGGCGGCAAGGCGAACGCGCCCTCGTAGGTCATGTCACTGGCCTGAAGGCGCGGCAGGTCCTGAGGCGCGACACGTTCCCGCTCCGGCGGGATGATCTGGAGGGCGGCCGCCGGCCCGGGGCGAATCGGGAGAACGGATTGGGAACCCGTGGGGGCGGCCTCGGGCTGGCTCTCGGGCATGAGCGCCGAGGCGCTCACGGCAAGGACGACGGCGCCGAAGAAAACAAGGGGTCTCATGGTCGCAATCCTGTCCAGACGAACTCCGTGCACGGCGTCGGCACGGGAAGATAGCACCGACGGGCATACTTGATGCAAGATTCAGGCTCATGCCTGGACGCCCTGCCGCCACCCGCCGGAACGAGGCGCCGGACCACCGCCCTGGTCTGCCAGACAGCCCGGCGGTGCCCGACGTGCTCGTCGTCAGCGAGGTGTTTCCGCCGGCGGTCGGGGGCTCGGGCCTGCTGCTGCGCGAGGTGTACCATCGTTTCGAGCCTCGTGTCGTGACGGTGTTTGCGGACCATTCTGCGGGCACGAATGGGGACATTCAGGTCTCGCCGACTATGCGCGTCGAGCGTGTCGCGCTGGCCACCAGGCACTGGGGCGTGATGTCGCCATCCGGTGATGCTCACCACCTGACCGTGGCGCGGCGTATCCGCCGGACCGGTGACCGCGAGCGCACCGTCGTGCATTGCGCCCGGGCCCTTCCTGAGGGGGTTGCCGCCTGGGTGAGCCACACAATGGGTGGTCCCCGCTACATTTGTTGGAGCCATGGCGAGGACGTGTCGGTGGCTCTGACGTCACGGGAACTGACCTGGGTGATGACGCGGGTGTTCCGATCCGCGGCCGCTGTGATTGCCAACAGCCGCAACACCCGTGATTCGGTGCTGGCACTCGGGCTGCCGGATACGCGGGTCCACGTGGTCTACCCCGGCGTCAATCCCGATCGGTTTCACCCGGATGTCGACGGCCGGGGTTTCCGGGAGGCCCTCCTGGGAGATGGGGACACGCTGCTGCTCTCGGTGGGGCGGTTGCAGCGCCGCAAGGGCCACGACCGGGTCATCGAGGCCGTGGCGGCCCTGAAGGACGTGCTGCCGGGACTGCGGTACGCGATTGTCGGTGACGGCGAAGAGCGGCCGCGCCTCGAATCCCTCGCGGCGCAGGCCGGCGTCCGGGATCGTGTCGTGTTTGCCGGTGCCGTGCCCGAAGACACACTGCCAGGCTACTTCGCCGCGTCGGACGTGTTCGTCTTGCCGAACCGCCGCGATGGCGCCGATATCGAAGGATTCGGTATTGTGTTCCTCGAGGCGGCGGCTTGCGGGAAGCCAGTCATCGGGGGCAACAGCGGTGGGGTCCCCGAGGCCATCGATCACGGCAGGACCGGACTGCTGGTGGACGGCACCGACGTGCAGGAACTGGCGCGGGCGATCGATCGCCTGACCCGCGACCCGGCGGCACGACAGGCCCTGGGCTCGGCGGGACGCGAGCGCGTGCTCCGCGGCTTCACCTGGGATCACGCGGCCGCGCAGGTGGCCCGCATCCACGACACGATCGTGGCGGACGGCTGAGGCTGGCGAGAGGGCAGGATCCGCATGCTGCGTACGATCTTCGTTCTGATCATCCTGGTTCCCGGCCTGGCGGCTGCCCTCGCCAGCCGGTTTGCGGCCCTGCTCGTCTACCTGTGGTTCTCGCTCTTCCGGCCGCAGGACTGGCTGTGGGTCGATATCACCTCCCTGCGGCTGTCGTTCCTCCTGAGCCTGCTCGTCGTCATCCCGCGCGGCTGGCTGTTCTCGGATTCGACCCACTCCCTCACGATGAAGCAGCGCCTGGCGCGTGAAGCGTGGCCCAACCTCACGCACCCGCTCACGATCGGAATGGCGCTGTTCTACGGCACGGCCCTGGTTGCGCAGGTGGGCGCGGTGGACCCTGCCGTCGGATGGCTGTGGCTCGACTATCTCTGGCGCGTGTTCCTGGTGAGCATGGTGGCCGTCAGCCTGATCAACACGCGCGAGCGGTTCCTGGCCGTGCTGATGGTGATGACGGCGTCGTTCGGGTTCCACTCGACCAAGGCCGGCATCACGTCCCTGCTCGTCGGCGGCGTACGTTACGAACAGGGCCTCGGCGGGGCTTTTGGCGACAACAACGGCTACGCCATGGCCATCGTCATGATCCTGCCCTTCCTGGTGGCGGTCGGGCAGAACACGAAACACAAGTGGCTGCGATGGGCATTCCTGGCAGCCGTGGCGCCGAGCCTCTACACGATCGTGAGTACCTTCTCCCGAGCGGGATTCCTGGCGGCGGCCACGGTGGTGCTCGTATTTGCCGCGCTCCAGCGTCGGCGCGTGGCCGCGCTCTCGACGCTGGCCGCTGTCGCGTTGCTGGCGTATCTGGTGGTGCCCATCCCCAAGGGATACCTGGACCGCCTCGAGACAATTCAGACCTACGAACAGATCGGCGAGGAGTCTGCGCTGAGCCGACTGCATTTCTGGAAGGTCGCTGTCGACATGGTCCGCGACCGCCCGGGAGGGATCGGGCTGCGGAACTACGATACCGCGTACGACCGGTACGACTTTTCGGGCGGCCGGTTCGGCAACGGCCGGTCCGTCCACAGCAGCCATTTCCAAGTGCTGGCCGAAAACGGCTTCGCGGGGTTTGCGATCTGGGCCGGGCTCTTCCTCTACGCGTTCCTGTCGTGCCTGCGGATCCGGATGCGGGCGAGGCATGTGGGCCTCGGGGATCCCGAGCGGCACTTCTACGAGACGATGGCCAACGCCCTGATCGCTTCCATGGTGGGGTTCATCGTCGGAGGCGCGTTCATCGCCCTCGCCCTCAACGACCTCACGTGGCTGACCTTCGCTCTGGTTGCTGCGTTGGACCGGCTGTCGGCCAGGGATGTGGCTGCCGTCACGCCGGAAGACGTACCCCTCGTGCTGACACCGCTCGCCGGGCCGGCAGTGCCCGCGGACGAGAAGCCCCGCTTCACCGGGGGGTACCGCAGCGAAGTGCGCGACACGACGGCGCGTCCCGCGACGGTACAGCCGGACGGCGAGGAGGGGAGATGACGCCGCCGCTTCGCGTCATGCACGTCGTGCTGAGCTTGTCGCCGGGTGGCGCCGAGCGCCTGGTCGTCGAGTTGAGCACGCGGCTCGACCGCGACATGCCGGCGTGCGTGTGCTGCCTGGATGAGCCTGGCGCCTGGGCGACGGACGTGTCGGCCGCTGGCATTCCGGTGACGGTGCTGGGCCGGCAGCCGGGATTTCACCCGACCCTTGGCCTGCGTCTCGCGGCGGAGGCCCGTCGTCAGGGTGCGGGTGTGCTGCACTGCCACCAATACACGCCATTCGTGTACGGAAGCCTCGCCGGTCTGCGAAACCCCGGTCTCCGCCTGGTGTTCACCGAGCATGGGAGGCTGGCAGGCGCCGTGCCGTCGGCCAGACGTGCGGTGGCCAATAGGGTGCTCGGCTGGCGTTCCGAACGGATTGTCGCGGTGTCGGATGAACTCCGCCGGTTCATGTTGCAGGAGGGATTCCCCGCGGAGCGTGTCGAAGTGATCCACAACGGCATCGACCCCGGACCGGAAGTCTCGCCCGACGGGCGCGCACACGCACGGGGACTGCTCGGCCTTGCGCTCCATACGCCGGTGATCGGGACAGTCGCGCGTCTCGACGCGGTCAAGCGGCTCGACGTCCTCGTGGATGCCCTGGCCCTCGTCCGCTATGAACAGCCGTCTGCGCACCTGGTGATCGTCGGTGACGGGCCCGAGCGGCAGCGTCTCGAGAGCCTCATCGACGAACGTGGTCTCCGCGGCGGCGTGACGCTGACAGGAGCCAGGCACGATGCCCGTGCATTGCTGCCGGCCTTCGACGTGTTCGCGAATACGTCCGATTCCGAGGGCGTGTCGTTGACCATCCTCGAAGCCATGGCCGCGTCCAGGCCGGTGATGGCCACCCGGGTCGGCGGCACCCCCGAGGTCCTCACGCCGCACACCGGCGTGCTGGTGCCGCCGGGCGACAGCCGCGCGGCGGCTGGCGCAGTGGCCGCCCTGCTGCGCGACCCGACGGCTCAGCGCGCGATCGGGGTGGCCGCCCGCACACGCGTCGTCAGTCATTTTTCGTTCGACGTGATGGCGCGGCAGTATCTGGCCGCCTACCGTGGGGAGCCGCGCCGAGAGTGACACAGGCCGGCGTTCCGCCGCCGTATCGTCGGGGGCCGGCCCATTATTGCGACCAGCAGATGTCCATGACCTACCGTGTAGAGAGAGCAGACCCGGACAGGGATCGCGACGACATTCTCGCGCTGTGGAGGCGTCACCTGCCGCACTTGCGCCATCCCGAGCGTAACCTCGGCTGGGGCTATGTCGACAACCCGTTCTCCAGCGGCCGCATCTGGAGACTCATCGCGGACGGCCGGATCGTGGGCGTCGCCGGCATCGTGCTGAGGCGGCTCAAGGTGGGAGACACGGTCGTGCTCGTGGGGCGGCTGGGGGGCCTTGCCATCGAGCCGGAACATCGGTCGTTGGGCCCGGCGCTCATGCTGCAGCGTGCGGTGATCGATGAACGTGGACACGAGGGACTCGCTGCGGTCTATACCTCGTCACCCGGGAGCCTTGTTCAGGTCACCGCCCGTGCCGGCTATCGGGAACTGCTGACACTCACCCGGCACGTACGCCTGCTGGACGCACGACCGGCGCTGGCGCGTCGGCTGGGAACACGCTGGCCCGTTCGCGCGCTCGCGAGCGTGGCAACCGCCGCCTTGCGGATGGCGACGGTACCGGTCTGGCGGCGGTTCGCGGTCACCGAGATCGAGGCGTTCGACGAGCGATTCGACGATCTCTGGGTACGAGCGGCGCCCCACTACGGCGTCACGACTGAACGCACCGCTCGATTTCTTGCCTGGCGGTTCCGGGAGAACCCGGTGGACATCTCGTTCACGACACTAGGCATGATCCGCCCGGGTGAGCGGCGATTGAGGGGGTACGCGACCTGCAGCGAGGAGAGCGGTGTCGTCTCGATCGTGGACATTCTGGCGGAGGATACCGGCGCGTCGCTGCAGGCAATGCTGGCCTGCGTGTCAGGATGGGCACGGGCGCGCGGGGCTATGTCTGTGACCGTGAAATGCGCTGCGGCCGGCACGCTCGGCATCGCCTTGCGCCGCTGCGGATTCTTCGAGCGCGCGGACGATCACGCCCTGACCATCATGGTCTCGCCGCTGGCCGATTCGGCGCGGAACAGCCTGTTCACCACCCCTGGCCAGTGGCACTTCCTCGCGGCGGACGACTTCTGGCACTGACCGCTCAGGGGCGGTCCTCCTCGACCCCGCATGCGGCGTATACCCGGCGGACGCCCTCCGAGTAGGCCGCCAGGCTGTACCGATCCCGCGCCCGTGTCCGGCCCTCCGCCGCGAGCGCATGGGAAAGGTCGGGCTCGGTCAAGACGCGGCCGACGGCATCCGCCAGGGCGTCAGGCCTGCCCGGTGGCACGAGCAGCCCGTTCACGCCGTGCTCGATCATGTCGGGGATGCCGTTGACGCGCGTGGCAACGATCGGCCGGCCCATGGCCATGGCTTCCACGAGACACCGGGGCGCGGCTTCCTCGTAGGACGGGCACACCAGAATCTCAAACGCGCGATAGGCCACGCGTACGTCGGGGATGAAACCCCAGAACCTGAGCACGTCGCTGAGCCCGAGATCGCGCACCAGGGCCTCAATGACCGGCCGTCGGCCCAACTGCTGCACGTCGTCACCGACAACGTGAAACCGCACCTGCGGATGCCGTGCGCGAAGCATCACGGCCATCTTGAGGAAGTCCTCATGGCCTTTCACCGGCTGCAAGTTGGCGACGATGCCGATGTGCCGCTCCCGGCCTTCGGGGAACGCGTCGGGCACGAACGCGTCGACGTCGATTCCGTTGTAGACCACGTATTGCCGTGACCGGGGGCAGGACCGCTCGATCATGGTCCCCATCTGGCGCTGCAGGTCGTCGCACACGAACACGAACGCAGCCGGCGCGGGCAGCGATCGGAACGCCCAGCGGACGAACCCTTCGTCCAGCGGATAGTGGACGTGGCAGACGAGAGGAAGCCCGAGCGACCACGTGGCAAGGGCCGCGGGGCGGGCCCACAACGGGCTGTTTGCGTGCACCAGGGCCGCACGGTGCTGTCGAAGCCGCTGGCGCAGCCAGAGCGTGTCCGCGATCACCCCGGGGGTGGCGTGCCAGGCTGGCTGGCGCAGGACACGGGTTTCCACCATAACGCCCATCGGCCTCAGGAGATCGGGAAACGCCCCATCACCCGGACAGAAGGCCAGCGGCGCGAGACGATCGCCCATCCCTCGGAACAGGTCTTCGAGACAGCGCTCGCCGCCACCGATGGTGGAGGCGTTAGACACGAAGGCTGCGCGCAAAGCCATACATCCACCGCCGATCATCCGCTGGAAACAGGAGCGCAAACACGACAACTGAAGAAGGCACCGCCAAGGCCACCCTGACTGCGAGCAGGACGTACGACGATTCACCCACACCCAGCCGCAGGAGCGCCTGGGTGCCGAGCAGGACGAACAGGAGCACAGCAGCGGGCAGCAGTGCCCGCATGGCGGTGGTGACCGGAAGGCGCAGATGGCGCCACAAATGGGGCGGCAGGACGAAGCAGCTCACGACGAGCGCGGGCACGAGGGTACCGAGCGCGACCCCGACGATGCCGAACTGCCGCGCGAACAGCACGCTCAACACCAGGTTGGCGACCGCTTCCGCGAGGAGCACCAGCGCCGGGACCCGCAGCAGACCCATGGCCTGATAGAACCCCGACGGGATGATGACGGCGACAATATGGAAGATCACGGCCAACGACAGGCACGCAATCACCCAGTATGCGTTGTTGCCGAAGTCGGCGCCGACCCAGAGCGTCAGAAACGCCGGGCCCAGCGCGATCACGTGCGTAGCCAGAAAGACCGACAAGAACGCGACACTGCGCACGGTTCTGACGTAGGCATTCCGCAAGCGATCGATGTCGCCCCGCTCAGCGGCGACCGTCAGTCGAGGCAGCAGGACGCCACTCGCTCCGCTCGCGGCCACTCGGACATACTCCACCAGTTGCATGGGCAGGGCGTAGACGGCCACGCTGGCGGCTCCCAGCATCACGCCGATGACCGTCGTGTCTGTGTAGCCGATCAGCGTGGTGGCGAAGATCAATGCGAACGACTGCAGGCCGAAGGAGTAGAGTGCGGCGAGTTCGTTCCTCTGCGGCACAACGGGTCGAATCACGAGCGCGCGGTCGGTTCGGAACGCCAGGACCATCGCGCCGGCCATCTCGAAGGCTGCGGTCGCGCTGGCGATGCACGCCAGCATGACCAGAGGATTCCCGTTCCCGACAAGCGTCACGATGGCGACCGTGCGACCGGTGATCGAGAACAGACGAATGGCATTGACGAGATCGAACCGATCGAGTCCGTACAGGATCCCGGAGAACCCGCTCCCGACGAAACTGAACAGCAGTTGCCCGCCAAGCAGCACACACGCGTACCGCGCGGACGCCTGCGTGTCGGCGCTCAACGGCGTGGCGAACAGGCGAGGCAGGACGACGCTCACGCCGATGAGCGTCCCGAGGCACAACAGGCCCAGGACGGTGTAGATCGACACGACGACGGACGACACGCGGTTCAGGCCCTGCTGATCGGACCGGGCCCTGAATGCGGCCACGCCTTTGATAACCGCCGCGCCGAGACCGAGGTAGAGCAGGTCCGAGTACACCAGAAGTCCGTTCAGGAATGACCAGACTCCGTACCGCTCCTTCTGCAGGGCGCCGACCACGATGGGGGTGGTCACAAAGGTCGCTGCCACGGAGAGTGCCATAGCGACCCAGTTGGACAGGACGTTGCGAGCCAGAGAATGGCTACCGGGCAGCGGGTCAGGCCCCTGGAGCTGACCGTTCGCCCGGTGCCTCGTCGACACGTCGCCAGGACCACGATTGTCGTCAGTCATCGGGGGTTCCCGCCGCCGGCTTGCGTACCCGTACCGTGACGGCCGGCACGCCCGCCGCCATGACGCCGTCCGGGATCGGGCGGGTCACGACAGACCCTGCACCGATGACGCAGTTGCAGCCGACATCCGCCATCACGACGGCGGCGGCCCCGATCCAGGACCCAGCTCCGACGCGGACCTGCGCGCGACGACCCGGCTGATCACGAATGGCCTGAGACGGATCCCCCGTCCCATGGGTCTGGCGTCCGCTCGGGATTTGCACCGCGGGCCCGATCAGCACGTCGCGCTCGAGATGGACCAGGCCCAGATGCGCGCGTGGCCCGACGTAGACGTTCTCGTCCAGCCGCGCACCGGCTTTCGACAGGAGCACCCCGAACTCGATGGTGACGGACGGGTGGCAGCCTGCCAGCACTCTGGCGTAGAACGCGCGGCGGAGGTACTGCCCCAGGAGTCCAGGAACCAGCGACAGCGCCTGGCTGGACCCCTCCAGGGCCCGGTCGCGCCCGACGATCGCCGCCCGCAGCGCGAATGACAGCAACGGCGGCATCACCAGCAGCGATGCCAACCAGAAGGCTGCCGCCTTCAGTGTGTCACGGGCGTCACTGTTCATGTCGCCTTCCTGCCACGTCGCTCGCATCCGGACATTCGGGTCCCGACGCTTAGGCCGTGGTCCCCGCGGCCCGTTTCCGCTCCACGAACTGCACCAACCGGTTGACGGTGTCCAGGTTCTCAGGCACCAGTTCTTCGTCCGCCACCGTGATCCCGAACTGCTGCTCGATGAACCCGATCAGGTCCAGCACGCCGGTCGAGTCGATGATTCCCGCGTCGAGCAGCGAATCGTCGTCGGATAGCGCGGCCGGGTCGGCGACGTAGAAGTTCGTGGTGATGAACGAGCGGAAGGTCTCTGCAATTCCCATCGCGGTGTACTCCGGGCGTGCCGCCAGGGCGCGCCGATGTCGTCCCAGGCAGCCGAAGCGCCTAGGACAGTTCCGAACGGGCAATCTTGCCCGTCGTGGTTCGTGGCAACGTCTCGACGAAGACCACGTGTTTCGGCACCATGAAGTTCTCGAGGCGGCCCTGGCAGGCAATCTTGATGGCCTGCTCGGTGAGGTCCGCACCCGACTCCAGGATGACGAAGGCTTTGACGGCCTGGCCGAGCAGGTCGTCCGGCACGCCGATGACGCCCGCTTCGCGCACGCCCGGGATCTTCATCAGGGCGCGTTCCACCTCTTCGGGCGGGACCTTCTCGCCGCGGGACTTGATGACTTCGTCCATGCGCCCGACGAAATACAGGTACCCGTCGTCGTCCAGCCGGCAGTAGTCGCCGGTGTACAGCACCATCTCCCCGGGCAGCGGGCCGGGCCGCAGCCGGCGTGCCGTCGCCTCGGGTTTCCCCCAGTACCCCCGCATCACGGTCGCGCCGCGGATGACGAGTTGTCCCACCTGATTCGGGCCCAGCCGGCGGTCCTGTTCGTCCACGAGCCAGAGTTCCGTGTTCGGAATCGCGATGCCCACCGACAGCGGCTTCCGATCGATGTCCTCGGGCGGCAGGTACGTGCAGCGCTTGCATTCGGTCAGGCCGTACATCGAGAACACGCGCGCCCACGAGAATGTCTTTCTGACGAAGTCGATGTGCCTGACGGAGAGCGCGGCGGCCGTGTTGGTGACATACCGCACCCCGGAGAAGTCGTAGTCGGCGAGATTCTTCATCTCCGCCATCATCGCGAAGACGGTCGGGACGCCCGGGAACCCGGTCACGCCTTCCCGGACGACGGTGTTCAGTACCTGCGCGGGATAGGCGAACGAGCGCTCGAGCACCAGGCGGGCCCCCATCCGGAACGCCATGATCATCTGGTACAGGCCGTAGTCGAACGACAGCGGCAGCGCGTTCAGGATGACGTCGTCTTCGACGTTGCCGAGGTACGCCGTGATCGACGCGGCGGCCGTCAGCATGTTCCGGTGGGTGAGCATGATGCCCTTGGGATCACCGGTACTTCCGGACGTGTAGATGATGGCTGCGAGGTCGATGTCCAGCGACCGGCGCGCGGGCGGGCCGTCCGGGTGTGTGCCGCCGAGCACGGCGTCCCACGACGTGAAGCCGGGCAACGCCGCGGTGTCCACCTTCTCGACAGACCCGGACACGATGACGGCGCGCAGGTCGGGGGCGTGGCCGGCCGCTTCCATGAAGGTCCTGGCCAGGTGCGCCTCGGTCACCAGCACGGCGGCACCGCAGTCCGCGAGCATGTGTGCCAGTTTGTCGGCCTTGGTCAGCGGACTGACAACAGACACGATGGCCGACGCTTTGAGGACGCCCCAGAAGGCCACGACGGTCTCGGGCGTGTTGTCGCCGAAGACGACCACGCGGTCGCCGCGCCGGACGCCGAGGCGCACGAGCCCGTGCGCGAACCGGTTGGCGCGGGCATCGATATCGGCGTACGACAGGCGCTGGTCCTGGTAGACCAGCGCGGTCTTCCCGGGCAGCCTGGCGGCTGACTGTTCGAGGAAGTCGTGCAGTTGCGGCACGGCGCCTGGAAGACGCTGGACGGAATGGGGCAGAGTCACGGTCGATACTCCGGAGCGAGGGCGTCGACAATCCGGACCGCCACGGGCGGCTCGGCGCCGAACGTGCCGGGACGCACGAACTGCGCGTGCAGCAATTGTGTGGACAGGACGCCAACGAGGGCCATGTTGTCGGCGTTGGAGAACTGGGCCGCGTCGCCACGCGTGCGGCACTTGGACCACAACTGGGCCACGACCCTGGGATCGAAGACGCCGGCATCCGCAACCGCCCGATCGTCCATGACCTCGGCGAGGTACGGCGGCGCATCCGGGCCGACGAACGACAGCGCGTCGGGGGCGCGGTACGGCTGCTTCTTCCGGCGGAGGATCTCCGCGGGGACGACGTCGGCGCTCGCGCGTTTCAGAACGTGTTTCTCGTCGAGTCCCCGCAGCTTGTACGACGCGGGCAGCAGGTTTGCGAAATCCATGACGTGGCGATCGAGGAAGGGGAACCGTCCTTCGACCGAGTGGGCCATCAGCATCCGGTCACCCTGCGACGACAGGAGGTATCCCGACAGCAGCGTGCGGACCTCGATGTACTGGTCCTGCGCGAGGAAGGACCAGCGGCCGAACTCCGGGGGCAGCGTGCCCAGAAACTCCGCAACGAAATCGCGGTCTGCGAGTTCGTCCTTCACGGCAGGCGAGAACAGCCGCGCCAGGGCCCCCGTGGTCTGCCACCGCGTGTCGTGGGCGAAGCCGGGCGACCGCCACTGGGCGAGGTTGCGCCCGAAGAACTGGCGTGCCATGGCCTGCTGCGACACCGGGGATCGGGCCAGGTACGGGTAGAGCCGGCCGAGCAGCGCCGGGCGCCAGGCCGAGGCGGGCTGGCGAGCCCAGAAACGCCGGACCTTGCCTTCCCGGAACAGGTCGTAGCCGCCGAACATCTCGTCGGCGCCTTCGCCGGTCAGCACGACCTTGATCCCGGCGTCGCGGACAAGCTTCGACAGCAGGAACAGCGGGGCGGGAGCCGTCCGCAGGACGGGCCGCTCGGTGTGCCGGATGACGTCGGGAAACACGCGGGCGATATCGCTGCGGGACACGACGACTTCGTGGTGTTCACTGCCGAGGCGTGCCGCCATGAGGCGCTGGTATTCGGTCTCATCGTACTCCGCGTCCTGGAACCTGAGCGAGAACGTCTGGAACCGGTCGCCTTTCGCCCGGAGGCCCAGCGCGGCTACCAGCGAGCTGTCGAGCCCGCCTGACAGGTAGCTGCCCACCGGCACGTCGGCTCTCAGCATCCGGAGCCGCGTGGCGTCTTCAAGGACCGCCCGGGTGGCCTGTGCCGCTTCTGCGACGGTGCCCGGGAAGCCGCCGTCGCCATCGAGCGGATAGCGGGGCAGCCACGCGCGCGACCCGGTGACACGTTCGCCGTCGTACGTCCGCACGTGCCCGGGTTCGAGTTCCGACACGCCCCGGAAGATGCCCTGGGGCGGAACGATGGACCAGAACGTAAACGTCTGCGCGAGGCCGACGGGGTCGATCGCCCGTGGAATCGTCGCATCGGCCGCGAAGATGGCTTTCACTTCGCTCGCGAAGAACAGCCGGCCCTCGTGCAGGCACCAGTGCAGCGGCCTGACGCCCACCGGATCGCGCGCGAGAACGAGGCGCCGCCGCCGCCGGTCCCACAGCCCGACGGCCCACTGACCGTTGAAGCGCTCGAACGCGGCTTCCCCCCAGCTCTCGTACGCGTGGACGATGACCTCGGTATCGCTGTGGGTGCGGAACACGTGCCCCAGTGACAGCAGTTCGTCGCGCAGTTCGACGTAGTTGAAGATCTCGCCGTTGAACGTAATCCAGAGCGTGCCGTCTTCGTTGCACAAGGGCTGCTGCCCGGTGGCCAGGTCGATGATCGACAGGCGTGCGTGTCCCAGCGCTGCGCTGGCATCGCGAAACGCCCCGAACTCGTCAGGGCCGCGATGGCGCAGGGCGGCGATCATGCGCGACACCTGGTCGAGTCCTGGTGGCGGCAATCCCGGCCGCAGCGAGACGATGCCTCCGATACCGCACATTAGTGCTGGATCTCCTCGATCGGTTCGGCGAGCACGGGGTACGCGTGGAGGTACCGCGTGGCGCGGCGTTTCTGGGCGATGTCCCTGAAGACCCGTTCAACCTGGTCGGCCGTCAGCCCGACCACCGGCGCGACCTCGGCGGCCGGCACCTCGTGGGTGTACCCGAACAGGCAGAGGTCCATCTTCTCGTAGGGCAGCGAGAAGTAGAACTCCTCCTGGGTCTGGGGCATGGGGAACGTGTCCGTCGTTGGCGGCCGCCTCCGGATCTCGGCCGGCACGCCGAGTTGCGCGGCCAGGGCGTACACCTGGGACTTGTAGAGGTGCGCGATCGGTTTGAGATCGGCCGCGCCGTCGCCTTGCTTCACGAAGAAACCCTGGTCGTATTCCAGGCGGTTCGGCGTCCCGGCGACGGCATAGTGCAGACGGTCCGCATGGTAGTACTCCAGCATCTTCCGGACCCGCTGCTTGAAATTCGTCGCCGCGACGAGTTGCAGGTTGGCCTCGGCGCTGAGCCGGACGGTGCGTTCGGCGCCGCTTCTGTCGCGCACCGTGAGGCGCGCGACGTTGAGGCGGTCGGCCGCAAGAATCGACGGGAGGACGATCTTGAACGCATCGCCCTCCGCGTAGTCCGGCATCACCATGCGTATGGCCTCGGTCTGCCGGGCGTAACAGCCGACGGCTCTGAGTGTCGGGGCGATCTCCTCGACGATCGTCCGGATCCCGATGGCGTCAGCCATCGTCTGCCCGAGCTGGAGCGACTCGTCTGCGGAGGCCACGTCCGGCATCAGCAGGCCCATCACCCGCTCGGGGCCAAGGGCCCGGACGGCCAGGGCGGCGACCACCGAACTGTCGATGCCGCCAGAGAGGCCCAGGACGACGCCCCGCCTTCGCAGACGCTCCAGCACGGTCTGGCGAATCGAGGCGGCAATCCGCTCGATTTCTGCGGGAACGTCAAGGTCGAGTGCGCGGGCCGAGTACATGCTGCTCATCTCCATGTGTACAGAAGGGGACCGACACGCCGGCGCGGTCGCCCGGACGGCCCCTCAGTACTTTCGGCAGTTCGGCCGAAAAGAACAGCGCATCATGCGCAATTCCTGGCGTGCCTGCGTGGGGGGCGTTAGCCCGGACTAAATGCGGGTTAGGATGAACGTCGGCCCAAGGAGACGTTGACGTGTGCGGAATCGCTGGTGTATTCGGCCTGTCAGGCCCCCTGCCGCCTCAGGTGCGTGAGGCGGGAAACGCGATGACCGATACCCTGGCGCACCGGGGACCGGACGCCCGGGGCGTGTATGCGGACGCCCGGGCGGTCCTGGGGCACCGCCGGCTGTCGATCATCGACGTCAGCCGCGGCGCGCAGCCGATGGCCAGTGCCGACGGCTCGTGCCAGATCGTGTTCAACGGCGAGGTCTACAACCACCGGGACCTGCGGCCGGGCCTCGAGTCGCGGGGGTTCCGGTTCCGCACCCACTCCGACACCGAAGTCGTGCTCGCGGCGTTCCAGGCCTACGGGGCGTCTTGCGTGGACCACCTCGAAGGCATGTTTGCCTTCGCGATTTACGATCAACGTCACGCCTCGTTGTTCATGGCCCGCGATCGGCTGGGCAAAAAACCCCTGTACTACGCGGAGTTCGGCGGCGTGCTGCATTTCGCCAGCGAGATCAAGGCGATAGCCGCAAGCCCGCTGTGGGACCCGGCCATCGACCAGAACGCCCTCGAGAGCTATCTGTCGCTGGGGTACTTCATCGCGCCCCGCACGATCTACCGCCACGTCAGCCTGCTGGAACCGGCGCACCTGCTCGAGGCCCGCGATGGCGCGATCGACACGCGAGCGTACTGGGACGTCACGGAGTTCGACACGGATCGGCGTGACGCCGGGGCCCTCGACACCGACCTGCAGGCCCTGCTCCGGGATCGCGTGGCGGAGCGCCTCGAAAGCGAGGTGCCGCTCGGCGCGTTCCTGTCGGGCGGCATCGACTCGGGCCTGATCGTGTCGTACATGGCGGAGTTGATGGGCGATCCGGTGGAGACGACCTCTGTCGGGTTCGGCCACCTGGACCACAACGAACTGGACGCGGCAGCCGTGACGGCGAAACACTGCGGTACGCGCCACCACGCCGAAGTGTCGGAGCCGCGCCTGGAAGACGTACTCGATCCGATTGTGGACGCCTTCGACCAGCCGTTCGCGGATTCGTCGGCTATTCCGACCTACTACGTGTCGGCCATGGCCCGGCGTCACGTCACTGTGGCGCTCAGTGGCGATGGCGGCGACGAGGTGTTTGGCGGGTACGACTTCCGCTACGTTCCCCACGCCGTGGAAGACCGCATCCGGAACGGGAAACTCGGCACGCCCCTTCGCCACCTCGCAGGGGTGTTGCGCCACTGGTGGCCCCGATCGCGCCGGTTGCCACGCCCGCTCCGGCTTGCGACGATCTTCGACAACCTGTCGGTCGACGCGGCCACCGCGTACTACTACGACCTGTGTTTCCTGAAACCGTCACGGACGCGGCAGCTGCTCGGCCGGCGCGCCCGCGAAGATGATCGCTGGTCGGATGTCTACGAAGCTGTGACGGCGCCGTACCGGCGCTGTCCGTCGCCGAGCGCGGTGCAGCGGGCTCAGTACGCAGACCTCAAGATCTATCTGCCGAACGATGTGCTCGTAAAGGTGGATCGGATGAGCATGCAGCACAGCCTCGAGGTGCGCTGCCCCCTGCTGGACCGTCGCATTGTCGAATTCGGGTTCCGGATTCCCACGGCAGCCAAGATGCCCGGGTTGCGGGCGAAGGCGCTGCTGAAGCGGCTGGCCGAGCGGCGGCTGCCCGCGGCACTGCTGTCGTTGCCCAAACACGGGTTCACCGCGCCGGTGGGCCAGTGGATCACCCGGGAGTACGCGGACCGTTTTATGGCCGACGTGTTCGGGGGCACGTCGTTCGTGGCCGGGTTGCTCGATACATCCCGCGTGCGGACGGCGTTCAAGCGCCACCTGTCAGGCGCCGAAGACCAGTCCTACCTGCTCTGGGCGGTGTGGGTGCTGGAACGCTGGGGACGCCGGCAGGCCAGCTAGCTCGGACTATTCATGAACCGGTCGAAGAGTCCGCCCTGCGGGCTTCGACTCGGCCGATGCTTGGCCTTCGCTCTGGGCTGGCAGCCGTACAAAGCCCGGGCCGGCGTGAGCCGGCCCGGGCCCGTTTGGCAGACCTCCGACGTCCGTGGGGAGGAGAGGAGGAGGTTAGACCGCCTGGGGTCCGCCGCCCTTCTGGTCGAGGCGCTCGTTGCGCTGCCGCTGCATGCGCTCTCGCCCGTTCTTCATCCGTTCGTTCATCTGGCCGCGCAGTTCTTTCGCTTTCAGCTGCTGCTCCGGCGTCAACACCTGGAAGGCCTCTTTGCGGACCTTGAACTGCGCCACGATGGCTTTGCTCTCGGCCGCGCCGGCCGCGTTGGCGAGTTCGAGAATCTTGGCTTCGTCAGCCGCCTCGGACGCCATCGCGTCGTGCAGGGCCTTCCGGGCTTCCATCGCCGTGTCGCCGGCGGCCTTCAGTTCGTCTTTGTGCGCCTCGAAGATGCCCTGCATCTGCGTGCGCTGTTCGTCGGTCACGCCGAGTTCGCGGGCGCCGAAACCGGCCAGGCCCATGGGGCCGCCGAACCCGCCGCCGCGAGGCCCGCGCATCATGCCCGGGCCACCCTGCATGGGGCCGCCCATCATGCCGGGCCCTGGCGCGCCCTGCCCGTCGGGGCCGCGCCGCGGTCCCATCTGCGCGCTCAGGACGACGCCAATGGCGCCGGTGATGACGACGACGGCCACGAGAACCACCGCTTTCTTGATCGACTTGTTATCCTTGAGCGTCATGTGCGTCTCCTTCTGTGTTGTTCCTGATTGATTTGACGGGATCGCGGTGACACCCGCAGGGCACAGGTGTGACACTTCTGTGACAGGTGAAAACGTGAGCGAGAAACTACGCGCGCTCGTGGTAGAAGACGAACCAAGCATTCGTGAACTGGTGAGCCTGCACCTGGGCCTGGAAGGGTTCACCTGCACCCCGGCCGTCGACGGGCGCGAGGCGCTGCGGGAACTGGCCGACACCCGGTACGACATGGTGATCCTGGACCTCATGATTCCGCACGTGGACGGGCTGGCGGTGTGCCGGGCCATGCGCCGGGAAGGGCCCAATACCGGGACGCCCGTGCTGATGCTGACGGCGCGGCGGGAAGAAACGGACAAGGTGCTGGGCCTGGAGAGCGGCGCGGACGACTACCTCACGAAGCCGTTCGGCGTACGCGAACTCGTCGCCCGCGTCAGGGCCCTGATCCGCCGGGCAGGGGTGCAGCGGGTGCGCGCGTCGGCGCCGGACGCGGACGCGCCCGGCGATCCGTCGGCGGCACGCGTGCTGAAAGTCAGGGACCTCGAGATCGACCCGGCGCGGCGGCGCGTGCGGGTGGCCGGCGTGGACGTGGACCTCACGGCCCAGGAGTTCAGTCTGCTCCACGTGCTGGCCGCCCATCCCGGCATCGTGTTCAGCCGGGACGCGTTGCTGAACCGGGTGTGGAAGGGCGACACGTTTGTCACGGATCGCAGCGTGGACGCGCTGGTGAAACGCCTGCGGAAGAAGATCGAGCGGGATGCTGCGAACCCCGCCTACATCCTGACGGTCTGGGGCAGCGGGTACAGGTTCAGCGATGCGTGAACGAGTCTGGTTCCGGAGTCTGTACTGGCGCGTGGCCGTCGGCTTCGTCGCCTTCCTGGCTGTGGTGCTGCTCGTTCAGGGCGGCCTGCTCTTCTGGCTCGTGGCCCGGTCGTCCGATGATGTGGCGGGCCGCGCGCCAGCCGACTTCGCTGCGTTCGTCGCCTCCGATCTCAGCGCGGCCTTTGCCGCCGGCCGGATCGCCGATCCCGCCACCTACCTGGTCGAACATTACGGCGGCGTGTCTCGTCCGGTCGGGCTGGTGATGACGGACGGACGTGTCTTGTCGTCCCACCCCGACGACCAGTTGCCGGTGCCTCTCGTCGAGATGGCACAGCGGCGGTTGCGCGGCCGGTGGCGGCCGCCAGGCGCCGGCCCGTCGTCCGACGCCGAAACCGAGCGGCCGCCCGTCCCGGGTGGGATGGCTGCCCCGCGCGAAGGTCCTCCAGGAGGGCCTGGGGACCCGCTCCGTCGCGTGCCCCCTGCGATGGGCGCAGGCCCGCAGGGGATGGGTGGCAGACCTCGCGGAATTGGTATGGCGTCCGTGCTGAAGGACGGATTGGTGATCGGGCTTGTCGTCGTGCCTCCGGTCGAGCCGTTTCCGATCCTGCTGCGGCAGTTTGCTCCGACGGCTCTCGCGACGGCACTCGGTCTGCTGATACTGGCGACGAGCCTGGCCGCCCTGTTCGTGTTTCGCCCGGCGCAGCAGCGGCTGCGTGCCCTCGAGCAGGCAGCCCGGCAACTTGGTGCCGGTGAGTTGAAAGCCCGCGCGCCGGTGGCGGGCGGCGATGAAGTGACGTCCGTGGCGCGGGCGTTCAACGCCAT
This sequence comes from uncultured Vicinamibacterales bacterium, assembly GCA_964372095.1. Lineage (GTDB taxonomy): Bacteria > Acidobacteriota > Vicinamibacteria > Vicinamibacterales > JAKQTR01 > CAYJPV01. The sequence goes on from CAYJPV010000017.1 coordinate 112,281, forward strand.
GGCGGACGAACTCGATCGGCGGGCCAAGGCCCTGCTGGCAGAAACCGACGCGCGCCGGCAGTTGTTCGCCGACGTGTCGCACGAACTGATGACGCCGCTGACCGCCATCCGCGGGTACCTCGAGACGCTGCAGATGGCCGAGGTGCAACTCGATGACGACGCCCGCCGCCGCTATCTCGGGATCGTCAGCGCCGAGGCGGAGCGGCTCGAGCACATCATCGGCGACCTGCTCGACCTGGCGCGGCTGGAAGCAGGCGGCGGCGCGCTGGCGACCGGACCGCTCGATGCGCGGGCGTTGTTCACCCGCGTGGTGGAACGCCACGAACGCGAGGCGCGCGGCAAAGGCGTGCGCCTGACGAGTCATGTCGGCGCCGGCGCCGCCGAACTGGTCGGTGATGGCGTCAGACTGGAGCAGGTGCTGCAGAACCTGGCTGCGAATGCGCTGCGGCACACGCCGGCCGGCGGCCAGATCGAGCTGCGGGCTGAGTCGCGGGAATCTGGCGTCGCGCTGCTCGTCAGCGACACGGGCGAGGGGATCGCGCCGGAGCACCTGTCGCGCGTCTTCGACCGGTTCTACAAGGCCGACGAAGCACGGGGCGCGAACGGCCGGGGCAGCGGGCTCGGTCTCTCGATTGCCAGGGCCATTGTCGAACGGCACGGCGGAACGATCGCCGTACGCAGTGAACCCGGACGGGAAACGGTGTTCGAGGTCGTCTTGCCCCGTCGCACCGTGCCTCCGTCCGGGTCTTAGCGAATCGAGAACCGACGTCAGCTCGTGGGAGCCGGCTTCAGCCGGCGCCTCAGAGTTTCTTCTTCGGCGGCGGTACCGGCTGGCCTGCCGGGGCATCCGGTGGCGGCGGCTGGCCGGGCCCCCGCCAGCCGCGCATGCCGGGGGCCATCATGCCGGGTCCCTGGAATCCCGGGCCCATCATCTGCGGACCCCACGGTCCCATCTGACCCGGCATGCCCTGGCGCCCGTTCCACATCGGTCCCCAGCCCGGCCGCATCCCGCGGGCCGCGGTGCGCCGGCCCTGTCGCCAGGCCCGGAGCTGGCCGGCCTGAAAGACCCGCATCTGGCGTTCGGCACGCAGGCCAGCGGCTTGCCGCCTCTGGGCGATCTCCTGCTGCTCTGGCGTCAGGATGCCGAGGTACTGCGCCCGGTGACGCGCGCGCAGGACCATTTCGTCCGCTTGCGCCGTTGCCAGGGCCGCACTGGCCGCCCGCAGGGCCGTCTCGTCGAGCGCCTCGGCCTTGCGCGTCTCCGCCAGTTTCTGGCGCGCCGTCTTCAACGCCTCTCGCGTCGTCTTGAGTGCTGCCTGCTGCTCATCGCGCAGCGCCTTGATTTTGGCCTTCTGCTCGTCGGTGAGGTTCAACCCCGCCGGACGATCCTGACCGACGGCGGGCCTGGCGCCGGGCGGCATGGGCTGCCGGGGCGCTGCCGGCGCCTGCTGGACGGCCTCTGGCGCCGGGTCGGCGGCCTGCGCGGCCGCGAGTGGGGCTGAGAGTGCCAGCGTGAGTGCCGCAAGGGCGGCAATTCCGATTCCTGTCCCGAGGGTGTTGCGATCCATGTCCAGAGCCTCCGTTGTCCGCCTCTCCCGCCGGGGAACGACCCCAGCACTCGGTTAGACCGGGACGCCGGGCGGAGGGTTACACGCCAGGGGCTAGGGACTAGGGACTAGGGGCTAGGGACTAGGGACTAGGGACTAGGGGCTAGGGGCTAGGGGCTAGGGGAAAGACAGAGGATGTCCCCACCCCCCACCCCCCCCCCCCCCCCGCCCCCCCCCCCCGCCCCCCCCCCCCCCCCCCCCCCCCC